>JAFXLL010000006.1 GCA_017531225.1 Bacteroidales bacterium
AAAGAGACAAGTGGCGGCTGTGACGCCGGGGCGCACCTCTTCCCATTCCGAACAGAGAAGTTAAGCCCGGCAGTGCCGATGATACTGCGGTAAAACGTGGGAAAGTAGGTCGCCGCCCACCCATAACGAAAAAGCCTGAGAAACTCTCAGGCTTTTTCTGTTTTAGATAAGAGATAAAAGATAAGAGTTAATAGTTTGTCAAACCACTTAACTTTTATCTTTTATCTCTTATCTTTTATCTTTTATCTTTTATCTATTTCTTATTTCTGCCATAATGATTCCTGCAGCCATCGAGGCGTTCAGCGATTCAGTAACACTGCCCTCTGCACGTGGAATCGTAATAGGATGCGTGATATAATGTAAAACCTCGCTCCTGATGCCATGTGACTCGCTGCCGATGACAATGACACCGTCATCCCAACGCTCCTTACTGAAGATGTTTTCTCCGTCCAACAACGCTCCATAAACGGCTTTGCCTGACTTCTTCGCCTCATCAAGATAGGATGCTAAATTCACACTGGTTACATTCATCCTGAAAATGGAACCCATCGTGGCCTGAATCACCTTAGGGTTCCAAAGCTCAACGCAATCCTCGCTGCAAACAATTTGGTTCATTCCAAACCACTCTGCCGTCCGGATGATGGTTCCCATGTTACCAGGATTGGCAATGCCGTCTAAAGCCAAAATCATGCCTTCTTCCTTAATGGCTCTTGGCTGTGGAACCTCTACAACGGCGAGAATGCCTGGAGGTGTATCCTGACCGCTCATCTGCTCCATTTGGATGTCAGTAGCGATCTCCAATCGATCATCATTGATCTCATAATCACGCAGAAAACGCTCTGTTGCATATAAACAGAGCGTTTTCATGTTGGATTGAAGCAACTCTTCCACCATTTTACGGCCTTCTACTACGAAGAGTCCGTGTTCCTTGCGGAATTTCTGCTGCTTCAGCGATTGTATCAGTTTGACGGTGCTTTTATTCAGCGACCACTTCAAATTCGACTTCGGCTTGGACATCCTTGTGGAGTTTGATCTTGGCTTTGTAGTTGCCGAGTTCCTTCACAGCCTCTTCGTTCATCACAATCTGCTTGCGGTCAACTTCGATGTTGCAGGCTTCCTTGATGGCGTTGGCAATCTGGATGGAGTTGACGGAACCGAAGATCTTGCCAGTGGCAGCAGCCTTGGCGCCGATGGTGAGCTTCAAGCCTTCGAGAGCCTTGGCTTTGTCCATAGCCTCGTTCTTGATCTTCTCTTCCTTATGGGCCTGCTGACGGATCTCTTCAGCCAACATCTTGCGGTTTCTTTCCGTTGCCAAGATAGCCATCTTGTTAGGAATCAAATAGTTGCGTGCATAACCGTCTTTCACTGTGACGATTTCGTTCTTGTAGCCTAAGTTGGCGATGTCTTGTTTCAGAATAATTTCCATTTCAAATCCTCCTATTATTTCAACATGTCAGCAACAAACGGCATGAGGGCAAGGTGCCGAGCTCTCTTGATAGCCTGTGCAACTTTCTTTTGATACTTGGTTGAGGTACCGGTGATGCGGCGAGGCAAAATCTTACCTTGCTCGTTCACAAACTTCAGCAAGAAGTCGGCATCTTTGTAGTCGATGTACTTGATGCGGTTCTTCTTGAAGCGGCAGTATTTCTTTCTCTTGGTATCGACTGCGATAGGAGTCAAATATTTGATGTCGTTATTGTTTTGTTGTGCCATTTCTCTGAATTTTTAAATGTTAAACATTAGGCTTGAGCTTCAGCTTGTTCCTGAGCTTTCTTGCGTTTCTTCTCGTTGTAGGCAACAGCGTGCTTGTCAAGCTTCACGGTCAAGAAACGGAGCACGCGCTCGTCACGCTTCAGCTCGGTCTCGACATTGGCAATAACGTCTCCCTCGGCCTTGTACTCTATCAACTGATAGAAGCCAGTGGATTTCTTTTGGATTGGGTATGCAAGTTTGCGCATGCCCCAGTGCTCTTCATGAACGATCTCTGCGCCAGCTTTGGCCAGATAATCTTCATACTTCTTTACCGCTTCCTTCATCTGATCGTCAGACAAAACGGGAGTTAAAATGAAAACGGTTTCGTACTGATTCATAGTTAAATTACTGATAATTAATGATTTAATAGTTTTATTACTTGCTTCGAAAAGCGAGTGCAAAGATAAATCTTTTTCTCTAATAAACAAGCAGTTGCGTGAAAATTATTTTTTGTAGAGCTGAAATACGGTCATGTTAGTCCATTCAGTAGGCTGTAAAACCTCATCGGTCATGGTGGCATCGAGGTTGCTCACTCGTCCTGAAAGGCACTGGTTGACAAAGGCGCAGAAAAGGTCGACAGAACCAGGGAACCATGATGCCACTTCGTGTCCGATACCCTCGAAACGAATGAACCAGTGAGGGATGTCCAAACTTTTCATCTTTCTGTCGATGGCTTTTGAACCGAAAAGTTTGGGATGGAAAGGAATCCCTAATTCATTGTAGGCAACGATTTTGTCCTTCGTGCCATGCATTAGCAGGGTAGGGGCGGGATCGGTCTCATATTTCAGGTCTGCCGTCTTGCACATCACACCACCGGCGTATGGAATCACCGCGGCAGGTTTCCAACCTTCGGGCAATGCCGATGCTTGAGGCCATCCGTTAGCTCTGCAGAAATCAAGCTGAAGCACAGTGATGGCGCCTGCTGAACTACCGGTCAGAGCAATCTTTGCGGGGTCAATGTCGATTTCATTAGCATGTTCAACAACCCACTTGACCGCTGCCGCACAGTCTTCGGTAGCGATGTCGATACAGTATTGGAATAGTTTATCCAAATCTGTCAGACGAGTATGGTTGGCTACCCTTACGCTATCTTTCAACCCCAAACGATAATCGATGTTGATCACGGTGAAACCACGTTCGGTCAGCGAGTCAGCCAGCCTCGATTGATAGTCGTTGTCGCGTGCTCCTAGGATGAAGCCGCCACCGAACACAGAAATCACAGCGGCTTTGTCGGCTCGTGCCACAGCAGGCCGGTGAACATCTAAATATAATGTTGAGTCACGCTCAACGAAAGGATAGGTGGTTTTGGATTGTCCCATTGCTGAGAGGATACCAAAAAGACATAACGTAGTAAGTATCAGAAGCTTTTTCATGTTTTAAATGAGGCTTAATATTGATTGCAAAGATACAAAATATATTAGAAGTCACCTTTTGTCACTTTTTTTTACTATGTGAAGACATATTCGTATTTTTGCATCTTTAAACTAAACACTGAAGCAAATAACATGAGTAAAACACACTATCTCGTCATCCTGATGCTGGCAACAGTATTTTGGGTAGGTTGTGACAACAAAAAGAAACAACAGCCTATCACCCGCGTTATTCCTGTAGAAATCGAAGTAGTTGACAACGCCGACGGCAACAACTATCGTAACTATGTCGGTACCGTTCAAAGCGAGATGAAGATCTCTCTATCGTTCCCCTTTGGAGGCACAGTGTCCGGCGTCTTCGTCCATAACGGCCAACAGGTGAAGAAAGGCACGCTGATCGCCAAGGTCGACGATGCTACTGCCAGAAGCCTTTATGATGTGGCTTTGGCTACGCTTAACCAAGCCGAAGATGGCTACCGTCGTATGAAAATGGTGTACGAAGAGGGTGGCATCAGCGAAGTGCGTTGGGTTCAGATGGAGACAGACCTTGAGAAGGCGCGCCAAACGGAATTGAGCGCAAGGAAACACCTTGAGGAATGTTCGCTCTATGCGCCACAGGATGGCTACATCAGCATGGGCGACCATGTCATCGGCGAACAGATCGGACCCGCCGTCCCATTCTGCAATTTGGTTGATATGAATAAACTGGTGGTGGAGTTCTCTGTACCCGAAAAGGAGATAGGATTGATTAATATAGGAGATCCAGCCATCGCTACCATCCCCGCTTTGAACGATGCCGAGAAGCCTGTCGTTATTTGCGATAAAGCTATCCTTTCCAATCCGCTGGGTCATTCCTACACCATGAAAGCGAGTATTTCGCCCAAAGAGAAAGAAGTGCTCCCCGGTATGGTGACGAAGATTCGTCTGTCTTTACACGGCAATGGGCATACAGGCATCGTGGTGCCTTCATCGTGCGTGCGTACCATGCCCGATGGCATTGCCGTTTGGGTGATCCGCAATGGCAAAGCACACCGTCAATCCATCAAGGTAACCGAGTTTATCAAAAATGGTGTGTTGGTGAGTGAGGGGCTGAACCATGGCGACACCATTGTCACGGCTGGTTACCAGAAGTTGTATAACGGTGCCGAAGTCTCATTCTAACCACTGAGTGTTATGGCCACGAAAAGAAATATCGTAGAATCGGCGATGAGGAACAACAATCTGGTGTTCTTCTTCATGATGGTCATCGTCGTATTTGGCTTCATTGCACTGCCCAGGCTCAAAAAGAATGAGTTCCCTGATGTAACCATCAGGCAAGGCGTGGTAGCGGTGGTTTATCCAGGTGCCACTGCCGAGGAAATCGAGCAGCGTGTTGCCAAGCCCACTGAACAGTATCTGTTCACGTTCACTGATGTGGACAAGAAAAAGACCTATTCTTATTCCAAAGATGGTATGATGGTGGTCTTCGTGTCGTTGGTGCCTACGGCTAAGGACGCCCCGATGACATGGTCGCGCATCCGTCAGGGATTGGTGTTGTTCCGTCAAACTAACCTGCCTCAGGGGGTGTTGGCCACTGCGGTCATCGATGACTTTGGAAACGCTTCTTCACTGCTGTTGGCTATCGAGAGCGACCAGCGCCCATCACGGGAATTGCGTGAGTTTGCCGACCAGTTGGCTGACCGCCTTCGCACCATCAAAACCATGGGTAATATCAAGATCATTGGGGAGGAGAAAGAGGAAATCGCCATTTATATGGATCCTACCCGGATGACGCAATACGCCGTGACGCCTTCCATGATCACGGCTGAACTGGCAGCACACAGCTTGCGCACCGTCACTGGTAAGGCTGATAACGCCGATGGCAACGCGGTCATTCACGTGAATGTGCCCTATAAAGACCTTTATGAAATTGCGGAATTGATTGTTTTCGCTGATCCCGTCACGGGTCAGGTGATCAAGCTACGTGACGTGGCTCGCCTTGAGCGCCGTTATCAGGAGACTTCACAATACATACAATATTCCGATGCTAACGCTAATAACAACAGCTGCCTGATGTTCTCCATGGAGATGCGTTCTGGCAACAACATTGTGGAGTTTGGCGAACAAGTCAACAAGGTGATCGACGCTTTCTTGGCTACCGCTCCTCCCGACATCAATGTGCATCGCATCACCGACCAGCCTGACGTGGTCAATAAGTCGGTACGTTCTTTCTTGAAAGACTTGATCGAGGCCATCATCATTGTCATTTTGGTGATGCTGTTTTTGTTCCCGCTGCGTACGGCTTTGGTATCTTCGACTTCAGTGCCCGTGTGCATTGCGGCAACATGGGCGATTATGTATCTGATGGGTGTGGAGTTGAATACAGTGACATTAGCCGCCTTGATCGTCGTTCTCGGTATGATTGTTGACGACTCGGTAGTGGTGATTGACGGCTATTCCGATATGTTGGCTACAGGCCATTCGCGATGGTATTGCGCTTCTGTCTCTACACGCAGCCTGATGACATCCATGCTTATTGCCACATGCTCGGTGTCGTTCATGTTTTTCCCCATGCTTTCGCTGTTGCATGGCACTGTTATGGGTGATTTCGTGACACTCTTCCCATGGGTGATCTTCATTGCGCTCTCGTGCAGTTTCCTCTATGCCATTTGGGTGATTCCTTTCCTGTCGGCAAAGATCATCAAACGCACCAGCCACAAGAAGATGTCGGTGATTGAGAAGATCCAGACCAAGTTCTTCAATGCAATGCAGAAGTCCTATAAGCGACTTCTTGACTTGTGTTTCCGTCATAAGTGGGGTACGATTGCCGTAGCTTTGGCTACCGTTGTGTTTGGCGTTTATCTTGGCACAAAGGTAGACATTCAGATGCTCCCCAAAGCCGAGCGCGACAGCTTTGCGGTAGAGATACACCTGGCTACAGGCAGCTCTATCGAGGAGACTGCTGCGGTAGCCGATTCGCTGACTAAGATTTTGAAGGCTGATTCTCGCGTGAAGTCAATAACCGCCTTCCTTGGCATGGCTTCACCGCGATTCCATATCACCTATGCTCCTGAAGCCGTTCCCACCAGTGCTTATGCCCAGTTTATCGTGAACACGGTGTCGGAAAAGGCTACCAAGGAAATGATCAATGAGTATTCCTTGAAATATGAGAATGCTTTCCCAATAGCTCAGATTCGTTTCAAGCAGATGGACTATCAGATAGTGAATGCGCCGGTGGAGTATTACATCTCGGGCGACGACTACAAGACGATCAGTCCCTTTGCAGATTCGCTGCTGTCTTTCATGCATCAGGATCCCAATCTGTTTTATGTCCATTCCGACTACGATGGCATCGAGGAGATTGTGGAAGTTGACTTGGATATCGACGAAGCTAACCGACTGGGGGTGACTCAGGCGGTGCTATCGGTGTATCTGGCAGGCGCTTTGTCAGGCAACAATCTGGTTTCGATGTGGGAGGAAGGCTACAACCTGCCTACCAAGATCTATACGGAAGGTGTTCACGACATCGACTACGAGGCCTTGGGTGATTTGTTGGTTCCTGCTTTGGGGTCAGGAGTATGGGTGCCGCTGCGTCAGGTGGCTACACTGCGTCCCTCATTCGCGCACGACAATCTTACCCACCGCAATGGCCGCCGATGCATCACGGTGATGGCTGATGTTGCTCCAGGCAAGGCGCAATTGGCGGAGTTCAAGAAAATCGGCGAATATATCGAGACGTTTGACCTTCCTGAGAATGTGGAGATCGAAGAGGGTGGTTCCATGGCGCTTACCAGAGATACCATGCCATCGCTTGTTATGGCTATCATTGCAGCCATTATAGTGATGTTCATCGTGCTAATTGTTCACTACAAGATGATAGGCATCTCAATCCTCTCGCTCTCACTTTCGGTGCTTTGTGTCTTCGGAGCGACATTTGGCCTATGGCTCTTTGGGCTTGATATTTCCCTGACTGCCATGCTGGGCTTGATCTCGCTGATCGGTATCATTGTTCGCAATGCCATCATCATGTATGACTATGTGGCCGAGTTGCGCGAGAAGGAGAAGATCTCGGTGCACGAAGCCGCTTACGAGGCAGGATTACGCCGTATGAGGCCTATCTTCCTCACCTCGGCTACCACCGCTTTGGGCGTCATCCCAATGATTGCCGCTAAGACACTGCTTTGGGAGCCGATGGGCGTGGTAATCTGCTTCGGTACCATCATCACCTTCCCCTTGGTAGTGACCGTGTTGCCGGTGGCTTACTGCTTGGCTTTCGATGCAGGCGAACGTGACCTGAAACGACGCAATAAGATTAACAAACGGTTTATCCAGCGGCTGGAAGATCGTGATGCCCGCAATGAGGAACGCAATAATAAAAACGAAAAAAACGATTGATGATGAAAAGGATATTTTTGGCTGTTGCAGTGGTGTTCATGGCTTTAGGCCTTAAAGCGCAAAGCGTAGCGCTCACACTCGACTCGTGTTTTGCATTGGCTAAGGCCAATAATGCCAAACTCAAGACCAATGAGTTGGAGATTCAGAAGGCGAGAGAGGTGAAAGCCCAGGTGTTTACCAAATATTTCCCCCAAGTATCGTTAGGATTCATGTCCTACTACGCCGTCAACCCAATTATTGAATACAGTGTGGATGACATCAATCAGGAAACCAGTTTTGGAGCGTTTGTCGCCACGACCATCCAAGCTTTGCTTGACGCTGGTTTTGATATTCCAACGAAGGTCTCCATGATGAAACAAGGTCTTGGCGGGAATGCGGTGGCTGTTATGCCGGTGTATGCCGGCGGCCGTATCGCCAATGGCAACAGATTGGCCAGTCTTGGCATCGAAGCGGCACAACTGAAGTCGGAGGTGAGTGAGCGCGACCTGATGGAAGAGATTGAGACCTCTTATTATCTGGTGTTAGGACTGCAAGAGAAGGTGCAGACCTTAAACTCTGCATTGGCCCTTATCGACTCGCTTGACCATACCGTCGAGACGGCTTTGAAAGCAGGTTTGATCACCAATAGCGACAAGCTCCGGGTGGCATTGAAACGCAATGAATTTCAAGCGCTTCAGCTCCAGTTGAACAACGGCATCGTGTTAGCTTCCATATTGCTCTGTCATCAGATTGGCATTGAGTATCCTGAAGAAGGACTCGTGTTGGAGAATAATTTGGATCAGGTAGGGTTACCTGTTAACTCAAACAAAGTTTTCTCCCGCCCTGAACGCCGGTTGTTGCAGCTGCAAATCGAAGCGGAGACGTTTTACAAGAAGCTGACCATTGGCGAAGCGCTACCTCAGGTGGGCATTGGATCGTTAGCATCCTATGGAAACCTCACTGGTAAGACTAAGTTCAACGCGATTATGTTTGCCTCGGCCTCGGTACCGTTGACCCAATGGTGGGAGACCTCACATAAGATCAAGGAGCATGATCTGAAAATCCGTGAAGCTGAGTTGATGCAAGAAGACTTGAACGGGATGATGGATTTGCAGGAAAAGCAGGCGTATAACCAGATGATTGAAGCAGAATCCTTGCTACAGTCTGACTATGCTGCCCTTGCTATGGCCCAAGAAAACAGTAGACTTGCCAATTTAAATTATCGTGCCGGTATGAATACCATTACTGACGTGCTGGAAGCCAATACCTTGTTGCTCCAAGCGCAGAATGCCATCACCGATAGACGGATCACTTACGCCTCGGCACGACGCAAATACCACGACCTCACAGGGAAGTGAGCATCTTTTCCAGCATGAATTCGGCCGCATGGCCGTCGCCGAACACTTCCGGGAAGTTGATGGGCGGCTGTTGCAGATAGTGATGGCTGGCTTCAAGAATCTTTTCTTTGTCGGCATCGGCCAAAGTGGCGGCGCCGGTTTCCACGATTTCCACCCATTCGGTCTCTGGACGCAAAATCACACAGGGCTTCTTGAAGAAATAGGACTCTTTTTGTACTCCGCCTGAGTCGGTGAGCACCAATTGGGCATGCTTTTCCATCTGAATCATTTCGAGGAAGGATACTGGCTCCGTGACGATGATGTTGTCGGCATGGAAACCAGTCGCCTTTTTGCGTGTCCTTGGGTGCATGGGCAGCACTACAGTGATTTCTTTCGAGAGCTCTTTGAAGGCATCCAAAATGGCGTTGAGCCGCTCGGGTGAATCGGTGTTGCTATCTCGGTGCAGCGTGGCCAGCACGTATGGCTTTCCTTCTAATCCTAACTGTTTCAGCAGTGAAACTTTTTGGTCGGCGATGCTTGAAAAATGAAGGCTGTTGTCATACATGATGTCGCCACAGTGATAGACTTTGGGATTATCGATGTCGTATGGTCCGACGTTGTCGATGCTGAAGCCTTCACGGGCGAGATTCTCGAATCCAGCGCGTGTAGGAGTGAAGAGTAGGGCGGAGCAGTGGTCGCACACGATGCGGTTGATTTCCTCGGGCATGCTTTTGTTGAACGAACGTAGGCCTGCTTCGATGTGGACGACGGGCACGTGGATTTTGGAGGCGGCCACGGCACCGGCAAGGGTGGAGTTGGTGTCGCCGTAAAGCACCATGCAGTCGGGCTTCTCATCCATGAGGATCTGCTCGATGCCTTCGATCATTTTGGCAGTTTGAACGCCATGCGAGGCGGAACCCACATGAAGGTTATAGTCGGGGTGGGGGATGCCCAATTCGTCAAAAAACACCTGCGACATGTTATCGTCGTAATGCTGACCGGTATGTACGATGACCTCTTGGATGCGGTCGGCATAATGATCCTTAATGGCGCGACTCAATGCTGCTGCCTTGATGATCTGTGGGCGTGCCCCGATGATGGTAACTATCTTCATTTTTTAAAACATCAAGCCATGTTCGGCGAAGCTAAAATACGAATTTTCTCCGATAATGAGATGATCAAGTACGTTGATGTCGAAAATTTTCCCGGCGGCGATTAGATTTTGGGTCAAGTTCTTGTCTTCAGCGCTGGGACGAGGTACTCCGGAAGGATGATTATGGCAAACCATGAGGGCTGTGGCTTCTTTCAGTAGTGCGTTCTTGAAGATAACCTTGGGATCGGCCGAGGTCCCGGAGAGGCCTCCAGTGCTGATGCGTTCCACCTTAATTACTTTGTTGCCACGGTTAAGGTAGGCCACCATGAAATGCTCCTTAGTTGGGTCGTCGATGAGGGCGAGGAAACTCTCGTAGGCTTCTTGGCTGTTGCTGATGGATTTGCGTTGTTCGGGCGAGGTGACGCTCCACCGTCGGCCCAGCTCAAGGGCGGCTGCGATGCTTACGGCTTTGGCTTCGCCGATGCCTTTGTGCTGCTGCAACTCGTCGATGCTGAGTTTGGAGAGGTCGTAGAGGTTGTCACCCACGGCGTTCAGCACTTCTCTTGCCAATTCCACGGCTGAAAGCTCGCCATTACCCGATCCAATCAGGATGGCGATGAGCTCGGCGTTGCTTAAGGTGCCCTTGCCTTTGCTGATCATCTTCTCTCGGGGACGGTCATCGGCAGCCCATGTCTTTATGCTTTTGCGATCCGTATTAATCATTGTCTATAATCATGTTTTAATATGGTCGCAAATTTAATAGAAATTTTTCTACTAACCAAAAAAACCTCCCCTAAAAGATAGAGGAGGTTAACATTATGATGAAAAAACTCTTATTTAAGCCAACTTGGCAGTGTATCTTGAGAGCTTTGATTTCAGATTACCGGCCTTGTTCTTGTGGATGATACCGCGCTTGGCAACCTTGTCGATGATGGAGTACATCTTCGGCAGCTGGTTCTCAGCTTCTGACTTGTCGGTAAGGGTTCTGAATTTTCTGACTTCGTTACGCATGGATTTAGCATAGTAACGGTTGTGCAGACGTCTCTTTTCGGTTTGACGAATTCTCTTGAGTGAAGATTTGTGATTTGCCATTTTCTAATATCTCTTTTTTGTTTCTTCTTTTTATTTTCGGGCTGCAAAAATACAACTTTTATTGATACGCACAATTATTTTGAGAATATTTTTTTGGAATTGATGCTTCAAAAGTCATTTTTTCTTCATTGTTTTGGTTCAATATCTCGTTGAGATTCACTTCAATAAAGCTATTCCTTTCAAGGTTTTCACCAGTAAGTTGGATGGGAATGTAATTTTCCCCGTAACCTCTGGCCATCCCCTTGGAGTCGATCCTCTCAATCAGCAATCGTTGGGTGCGACCTTTCATTTGATTGAAGTATTTGAGCTTGTTTTCCAAAGAAATCGTTCTCATCACCTCGCTGCGTCGGCTCTTCTCGCTTTCGGGCACCTGGTCGGGCATTGCGGCGGCTTTAGTGCCGGTGCGTTTCGAATATTTAAAGGTGTGGATGTGGCTGAATCCAATCTCGCGAGCGAAGTCGCAACTCTCCTTGAAGGTTTGTTCCGTCTCTCCAGGAAATCCCACAATGATGTCGGTAGTGAGGTTGAAGTCGGGACGGAAATCTTTGATGCGTTGGCACATCTCTTTGAACTGAGCCGCCGTATAGAAACGGTGCATCCGTTTTAAGGTGTCTTCGGATCCGCTTTGGAGGCAGATGTGCATGTGAGGAGCCAACTTCTCATGTTGGAAAAGCTGCAGGAAACGGTCGCTGAACTGGTCGGGTTCGATGGAGGAGACCCGCACGCGGAAATCGCCATCCATATTAATAATGTGTTCCACCAAAGTCTCGAAGTTGGTCTCACCGTCACGGTATCGTCCCATGTTGACGCCAGTCAGGACAATCTCCTTGAAGCCGTGGTCGATCACCTCGCGGATGTTACGGAAGATGTCCTCGGCTGGCCTGCTGGTGGATCTTCCCCTGACCATGGGGATGATGCAGTAGGAGCAGAAATTGTTGCATCCGTCGTGGATCTTGATGAGGCTGCGGGTGTGGAAGGTGTCGAAGGCGGGTTGGTAGCTGAACAGGTCGCGGTCATAGCCTTCGGGGTCGCTGGAGCCTTTCTTGAAGTGCTCGTCAACGATGTCGAAGATGGCGGATTTGCGTTCATTGTCGATGGCATAGTCGGCGATGCCTTCCTGGATCAATTCCTCCTTACGGTGGTTCACCATGCAGCCGGTGACGACCATCAAGGCGTTGGGATTCTTCCTGCGGATTTGGTGAATAGCCTGACGGCATTTCTGGTCGCTTGTATTAGTGACGGTACAGGTGTTCACCACGAAGATGTCGGCCTCTCCCGAGTCCACCACTTCGTAGCCGCCTGCCTTGAAACGCGACGCCAAGGCATCGGTCTCAAACAGGTTTACCCTGCAACCTAAGGTCTTAAAAGCGATCCTTCTCATTTTCCCCAGTACTTGAACGCTTTCACTTCCTTTTGAAGTTCTTTCACTGCGGTCTCGAGTTGCTCGTCAACGCCGGAAGCCATCTTTTCAGGAGTGTTGCGAACTTTCACGTCGGGTTCCAGTTGGGTGTTTTCCAACCAGTTGCCTTGCTCGGTGCGGTAGCCTACCACGGGCAGACCGAAATACAACGATGGGTCTTGCAGCGTCTCCCAGGTCACGCTTGACATGGTGCCGGGCACCGGCATGCCAATCAAGGTGCCCATCTTCTTGTGCTTGTAAACCCAAGGCGTGCCATGGGCGTTGCTATAGTTGGCCTCGCCGATGATCATTACCGATGGCTTGTTGTAGCGCCGTGACGGCATCACGCAGGCCACGCTGTCGTTGATCACCTGCTCAAGATATTTCTCGCCGCTGAACAGGATCTCGATGTCTTCGTGCAGACGGCCGCCGCCGTTGAAACGGGTGTCGATCACCACACCGTCGCAAAGGTTGTATTTGCCTAAAATCTGTGAATAGACGTCGCGGTAGCTGGCATCGCCCATACTGCGGATGTGGACGTAGCCTAACTTGCCTTTGGAAAGCTTGGCAACCGTGGCTTCATTATGCTTTATCCAGCGGTTGTAAAGCAATTCGTTCATGGCGCTGTGGCTGATGGGCTTCACAGTTTCGTCCCACGAGTTCTTGCCTTCTGAAACTGTTACCAGCACGGTCTTGCCGGCCTTGTTGTTGAGCAGGGGATAATAGTCCATGCCTTTCTTGATTTCTACGCCGTCGATCTTCTCGATGACACAGCCAGCCTTGACTTTTGACTTCCCTTTGTCGAAAGGTCCGCCTTCCACCACTTCGGCGATCTTCAGTCCGTCGCCTTTATAGTTGAGGTCGAGCAAAACGCCAAACTCAGCGGTGGCATCGCCTCCACGACTTGAGCTGCGGTAGCCTGAGCCGGTGTGCGACACGTTGAGCTCGCCGAGAATCTCGCTCAGCATCTCGGAGAAGTCATAGTTGTTGTTGATATGCGAGAGGAAAGGCCTGTAGGCATCTTTCATCATTTCGAGGTCAACGCCATGATGGTCTTTCATGAAGAAGCGTTTCTCTGTCTGCAAGAACACATGGTTGAACATGTATTCACGCTCGGCAGCATGGTCGAGTTCCATGGAAGCGTCGTACTTGATGGAAGTGGACTTGCCGCTTTTATCGACCTTTTGCAGGTTGCCACCCGAAAGCAGGAAAATGTTGTCGCCCTGCATCCTCAGCTGTGCACCGCCTTGTCCCATCTTCTTCAAGATCTTCATCGACTTCTCACGCACGTCGAGTTCCCAGAGGTCATAGCCTTTTTCGAACGAGGTCATGAAATAGAGCTTGTCGCCGTCTTTCGACATTGCCATGCCACTCAGGTTCGATGACATCGGAGTCAGGCGAATGATGCGGTCCTGCAGGTGATTTAGGTCGACTTCAATCGTCTTGGTTTCAGCAGGTTTTTCGTCTTTCTTGTCGTCTTTTTTCTTGTCGTTCTTTTCGTCCTTTTTCGCCTCATCCTTCTTGTCATCCTTTTTGCCTTTTTCGGTTTCCTTCAGCAAGGCATATTCTTCCTTGCTCAAGCGGAACTTGTCGTAGGCATCTTGGTTTAAGAAAGCGATGAAAGCATCCCTTTGGCTGCCCCACGAGGCATGGGAACGCATGCCATATCTATCTGAATTGTAAATGATTGCATTACCATCCAACACCCACTGCGGGTCATCGTCGAAGTAGGCACTTTCGGTGATGTTATACATTATTTGATCTCCGTTGGCCGATACGATAGCGACATCGGAATAAGGATCTCTCATGTGGGTAATCAGCGTCACGGCGAACCATTTGCCATCGGGCGACCATTCGTAACCTATGCTGCCATAATGCTGTGTGCCATCAGTAATCTGGCGCACTTCTTTTGAATCTATATTGTAGACTTTCAGAATGTTACGGTTTTCGATGAAAGCAATTTCCTTGCCGTCAGGCGAATAGTCAGGATTACTGCGCTCGATGCCGTCGTTCGGGAACAGCGGCTTCTCATCAATCAATGTGGCGTAGGCGAAGTTGAAGTCTTCTTTGCGCACAATGGTGGCTTGGTAGAGGTTCCAGTACCCGTCGCGCTCAGATGCATAGACCATAGTGCGTCCGTCTTTTGAGAATGAGGGGCTGCGTTCGGGTTGCGGCGTATGGGTGATCTGCTTGGTGGTGGCATATTCGTCTGTACCAGTCACAAACACTTCGCCACGAGAAGTGAAGGTCACCAGCTTGCCATCCCGACTCAGGCCGAAGTCGCCCACACCCTTGAAGTCCTTCTTTTCGATTTGCTCCGTAGGTTGGTCGTTGACAATTTCCACATGTACTTTCTTGGGCTTTTCACCTACATGATGAGCATAAATCTCACCCATGTAGCCATAGCAAATCACGCCGTTGTTGGCAACGCTCAGGAAACGCACGGGGTGGGTCTTGTAGCGTGTCACAGCCTCGACTTTCTCAAGGTTGTCGATGGGGGCTTTGTACACGTTGAAGCTACCGCCGTTACGCTCACTCAGGAACACCACTTCCTGATTGCCAGGCAAGTATCGTGGATCACGGTCTTCGCCAACGTTGGTGGTCAGGATGGTGTGAGTGCCTTTCTTGGCGTCGTAATACACCACGTCGCGGGCTACTGAGGAGACATGATGCTTGCGCCAGATGTTTTCGCTGCCTTTGCGATCATAGTAAAGGAACGATTTGCCGTCTTTGTCGAACGAGAGGCTGCACACAGGCACTGCCACCACTTGCTCGGGGCGACCGCCTTTAACGCTTATCTTGTATAGTTCAGTAATCCAGCCTGCAGGAAATTGTATGTTTTCAGCTGGTTTCTGGATCTGTGCCGAGAAGTAGATCTCCTTGCCATCGGGTGAGAAGGCCAACGGCGTTTCGTATGCTGAGTTGGTGGTGATGCGCTGGGCCACGCCGCCTTCGACTGAGACACTGTAGATGTCATAGTTGCCGTTGCGGTCAGAAGCGAAGGCGATGGTCTTGCCATCGGGTGACCAGATAGGCTGGGTTTCGTGCGATGACGAAGTGGTCAGCTGAAGGGCTTTGCCACCTCCGGTAGGGACCACGTACACGTCGCCTTTGTAGCAGAAGGCAATCTTGTCACCCTGAGGTGAAATCACATTATAGCGCATCCACAGCGGCTGCGCAGCTACTTGTAATCCAATGAAGCATAGAGCAATTAAAAACAGTTTTTTCATAGTATATATTTATTTCACTTTAAACCAAAATACAAGTTCGTCTTCCAAAAACAGTTCAAGCTTGTCGCCAACGTGAACCTCTCCGACCCCCTGTGGCGTACCTGTAAAGATATAATCGCCTTCTTTCAATGTCACGAAACGCGATACGTATGACACGATCCGGTCGAAGTTGAAAATCATGTCGGTGCTATGTCCCTGCTGGGCCCATTCGCCGTTCAGTTTCATGCCGAAGCTGATGTTTTGAGGGTCTTTCAACGTGCTGATTGGCTTGAATTCTCCGATGGGTGCTGAGCTGTCGAAGGCTTTGGCAATCTCCCAAGGCTGTCCCTTTTCAATGCAACGCCGTTGCAGGTCTCGGGCGGTGAAGTCGATGCCCACGGTGATGGCGTCGTAATACTTATGGGCAAACTTTTCTTCGATGGAACGTCCTGGCTTACAAATTCTAATAACCAGCTCCGTCTCATAATGGATTTCATGCGAAAAGTCAGGATAAAAGAAGGGGTTGTGCGGCAGCAGCAGTGCCGAAGCTGGCTTCATGAAGAAGAGCGGCTCGGCGGGCAGTTCCCGGTCCAACTCGGCGATATGCGCCAGGTAGTTTCTTCCTATGCAGATGATTTTCATGTTAATAACGTGCGGTTTTGCCACCCATTCTGAGCTTGATGGCGGTGATGAGTTTCTTTGTGTAAAGCGGGAAGTCGCTGTTCATCATCCAGGAATAGTATGACGGCTCCATGCGGAACACGTCTTCCACCCGCTTGCCTTTGTGCTTGCCAAATTGAAACACCTCTTGGCCCTCAGCGTCATAGATGATCTGCCCCGAAAGGTCGGCGTTCTGATGATGTGCTGAGAATTGCGACAGCTCCTTCATGTCGTTGACGGGTCCTTGCGATTTCATACCTTTGGAGTCCTCATAATCAACGCCTTGGTATTTGTCGAGCATGGCCTTCAGCACCTCGTAGGTGGCTTTGGTGTCGGCTCCAGCGCCGTGTGCTCCTTCGAGTTCCTCGTGGCAGAAGAAACGGTAGGCGCCTTTCAACGTACGAGGTTCCATCTTCATGAAGATGTTCATCACATCAATGAAATTGCGATCTTTCAGGTCAAATTCACAGTCAACGCGGAGAAACTCCTCCATGAGCATCGGGAGGTCGAACTTCAAGATGTTATAGCCCGCCAAGTCGGCATTGCCGATGAATTGGGCGATCTCTTTGGCCTTTTCACGGAAAGTCGGCTGGTTGGCTACCATGAGGTCGGTGTAACCGTGTACCGAAGAGGCTTCCTCAGAGATGTGCATCTCGGGGTTGAGCAGCCATGTGCGTTGCTCTTCAGTGCCGTCGACGTTCACTCGTAAAATGCTGATTTCAACGATTCGGTCGTGTGTGGTATTGAGTCCTGTAGTCTCCAAATCGAAAAAGGCTACGGGTCGTTTTAAGTTCAATTCCATGAATTTAAAATTTTTTTTCTTTTTTGCAAAGATAGTAGAAATTGTTTTACCTTTGTGCGATTTTTCAAACTTATAAAAAGAAAAGATATGATGGAAGAAAATGAAATGATGAATGAGAAGGAAGATTTGTTCTCGAAAGCAGTCAGAGCAGGGAAAAGAACCTATTTCTTCGATGTGAAAACCACCAAGAACGATGAGAAATACCTCACCATAACAGAAAGCAAGCGCCGTTTCGATAATGAACAAAATCGCTTCTTCTTTGAAAAGCACAAGATTTTCCTCTACAAGGAAGATTTTGAGAAGGTTTCAAAGGCTTTGGGTGATGCCATCAATTTCATTGAGACCGGTGTTTATCCGGAGGACTACAACGAGGAACCCGCTACCAACAACGAGGATGGCCTCGACAAGTGGTTCGACGATTTGGACAAGAACAACTGATCTCGTTCTGAGAAAGACATCAGGGGCTGCATCGAAAGATGCGGCCCCTTTTTTTATCAACAATAGTTTTCGTTGTTGATAACTTTCATTTCTCGAAAACAACAAAAACGGTCAAAAAACGTACTTTTGCCAACGGTAAAATCAGACAATAATCCATGGGAAAAATCATAGCTATCGCAAACCAAAAAGGCGGAGTAGGGAAGACCACCACAGCCATCAATCTGGCTGCCAGCCTTGCCGTCCTCGACCATAAGACGTTGCTCATCGACGCCGACCCGCAGGCCAACGCTACTTCAGGCGTGGGCTTCAACCCCAAAGAGATCGGCACCAGTGTGTACGAGTGCATCATCGACGGCACCAACCCACACGAGGTCATCGTGGAAACCGAGACCCCCAACCTCTTCCTGCTGCCCGCCCATATCGACCTTGTTGGCGCTGAGATCGAAATGATCAACCTGCCCGACAGGGAACACATGATGAAAAAGACCCTCGACAAGATCAAGGGCGAATATGAATTCATCATCATCGACTGCTCACCGTCATTGGGACTGGTCACCGTCAACGCTCTCACCGCTTCTGATTCTGTCATCATCCCCGTGCAGTGCGAGTACTTTGCTCTCGAAGGCTTGGGCAAACTCTTGAATACCATCAAGATTGTGCAGACCCGCCTGAATCCTAACCTGGATATTGAAGGCATCCTGCTCACGATGTTCGACACCCGTCTGCGCCTCTCTAAACAGGTGGTGGAAGAAGTCAAGATGCATTTCCAGGACATGGTGTTCGACACTATCATCAACCGCAACACTCGACTTGGCGAAGCACCCAGCTTTGGCAAGACCATCATCATGCACGACGCAGGCTCCATCGGTGCTATCAACTACCTGAACCTGGCGAGAGAAATTTTGGAAAAGAATCAAATTAATTAGAATTGACAATGCCTGAAAATAAAAAAAGAGGACTGGGTCGCGGATTGGACGCCATCCTTCAAAGTCCTGAGACCGACATCACCAGCCGTGACATCAGTGGCGATTACGTGGCTGGTGCCGTGGCTGAAATCGACATCAACCTCATTGAGGCCAACCCCTTCCAGCCCCGTACTGAATTTGACGAAGTGGCTTTGGTTGAACTCGCCCAATCCATCAAGGAACAGGGCATCATCCAGCCTGTCACCGTGCGCAAACTAGGCTACAACCGCTATCAGCTGATCTCAGGCGAACGCCGTCTCAGAGCATCCAAGCTCGCTGGTCTGGCCAAGATTCCGGCTTTCATCCGTATCGCCAACGACGAGCAGATGCTGGAACTTGCTTTGATCGAGAACATCCACCGTGAGAACCTCAACGCCATCGAGGTGGCCATCTCTTACCAGCGCCTCATCGACGAGTGCAACCTCACTCAGGAACAGCTGAGCGAAAAGCTCGGCAAGAGCCGCTCTGCTATTGCCAACTTCCTTCGTCTGTTGAAGCTGCCGGCCGAGATCCAGATCGCCCTCCGCGACGGTCATATCAGCATGGCTCATGCCCGTGCCCTCATCAACATCGAGGACAAGGAAGCCCAACTGAAGCTCCTCCAGCAGATCGTCGAAGATGACCTCAACGTCCGCCAAACCGAGGAACTTGCCAATAAAGCCAAGTCTAACGCTGAGGAAAACAAAGAGCAGCGCAAGCAAACGAACTACCTCCCTGACCACTTTAAGGCTCAAATCAAGACCCTTTCACAGGCACTTAACACCAAGGTGAAGGTCAAACGCAACCTCAAGGGACAGGGTAGTGTGGTCATCGATTTCAAGAACCAAGAGGAATTCGACCGTATCATCGCACTCTTCAACAAGCAATAATGGCACGTTCCTGTTCACACCTTATCCTGATTTTGGGATTTGCTCTGTTGTTTTCTTCAACGGCGCATGCCCAAGGCGTGAAAAAAAAGGAACATAGCCCTCAAAAAGCTACCATCATGTCTGCCTGTCTGCCAGGATTGGGGCAGATTTACAACGGCAAATGGTGGAAGGTACCCATCGTCTATGCTGGTTTTGGCGGCTTTGGCTATTTGGCATACACCAATTACAGGGATTACAGGACTTATCTCAACGCCTACAAAATCAAGACGGGCGATCTTGACGAAGGCGTGACACCGACTGAGAAAGAACTGTATCTTGCCAGTATTTACCAGGAAGGCCAATTGCAGACCTACAAGGAATCGTACCGCCACGATTTTGAGCTGTTTTGCATTATCCTTGTAGCTTGGTATGGGCTTAACGTCGTTGACGCTACCGTCGACGGTCATTTGTACTCCTACGATATCAGTGACGACCTCAGTCTTGCGGTCGATCCTGCTTTTTCGCTTCCCTCGGCTCCGAATCTCGCTTTCG
This sequence comes from Bacteroidales bacterium, assembly GCA_017531225.1. Classification (GTDB taxonomy): domain Bacteria; phylum Bacteroidota; class Bacteroidia; order Bacteroidales; family F082; genus Limimorpha. The sequence goes on from JAFXLL010000006.1 coordinate 19,871, forward strand.
CAGGAAGTAGGCAAACGGGACTTACCCTCTCATTCAAATTCTGATATGAAAATAGCACTTTTAGGATATGGAAAAATGGGTCATGAGGTGGAGAAAAACGCCCTCGCCCTTGGTCATGAGATTGTTGTTACCATCGACAACGAGCAGGAATGGAACGAACGCCTTGAGTTCCTGAAAAAGGCCGATGTAGCTATCGAGTTCAGCCAGCCTGATCAGGCATTCGCCAATATCAACCGCTGTTTTGACCTGCACTTACCCATTGTGGTGGGCACCACCGCTTGGTACGACCGACTTGACGAAGTCAAAAAACGCTGCTTAAGCGAGGGTCAAAGCTTGTTTTACGCCCCCAATTTTAGCATTGGGATGAACATGGTGTTTATGATGAACAAACAGTTGGCCCGTTTTGCTGAGCAATATGGCTATTCACTGAAGGTGGCTGAAACACATCATATCCATAAGCTTGACAAGCCCAGTGGCACTGCGGCCAAACTCGCCAACGACATCATTGCAGAAAACAGCCATTACCAGCGCTGGAGCATCGAAGAACCCTGTTCTGACAGCGTCCTTCCTATCGAAGTCACCAGAGAAGGTGAAGTCTTCGGCATCCACAGCATCACCGCCCAATCTTCCGCTGACCGTATCACCCTTACCCATGAGGCCTTTAGCCGCGAAGGTTTGGCCCAAGGCGCTTTGGCTGCCGCTTTGTTTTTAGTAGGTAAGACAGGATGCTTCACAATGAATGATCTGTTAGGATAAAATAATAGCCGACAAGAACAGGGTTCTGACGGCTTATGATGAGAAAGCAGTAGATGGCGGAAGTGCTATAACCACCAGCAATTAAGGCGAAGCTGCACGTACCACTGACATTTCCGCTGCAAAGATAACATTGTTTTTCTTTTTGGAATATAAAAAGACATAAAAACTTCTAAAACCTAATAGTTTTGATAATTTTTGTATATTTGCCCTTGATTGTTCGGGGAGAAATCCGAACAGTTGAAGGCAATTAGTGCTTGTATCTTGATAAGCGAAATCTGGAACATTAAGTAGATCGGATACGGGACAGTAGTTGGCCAGCCTTTATTGTATTCTCAGCGTTTCTGATAATACGTACAGGCTAGGTAAACGGTGTCTATTTTGATCTACGAGGTTTTCCAGAGCCTGCTTATCAGAAATGGGTGCAATAAGTTTCCTAGCCTTCTTTTGTAATACGCCGAATATGGGAAACTATAGGCAAAAGAGTTGCGCCCGACACGAAAAAGGGATTATTCAATGAAATTAATGAATGTATTATTCGTAATGATTGCTTTTCTATTCCATAATATAGTTGAAGCTCAGATAACAGTAAGGAATAAACAAAACGAAAATCCTTATCCGGAAAAAATGTTAGTTTACGATAGCCTGAATAACTTTGGCTTTGATAAATTCGGCATAATATATGAGCCGTTCAATGCTGCTAAAGAAAAGTTTGATTCGAAAGAAAAAGGTATAGGTGTATTGGGTAACCTGTATAATCAATTCATTGGACAAAGAATAATGATACTACCGAAGCCAGAACAATCAAAGACTAAAATGGCAAGCAATGATGAGTATGCCGATTTAAGAGGGAAATACTTTACAATAGTTGATGTTAGTTTTCAAGATAATATGTTTAATACGATGGACAGAGTCTATGAATTACAGGATGATGATGGAGATAGGACTGAATGGATTATTCCTTCATACAAGAGAGAAGAAGCCATTTTGTTGGGGTTTTATGAGAAGCTAAGATCGTTGTATGTGGATAGCGTTTTTGTATATACCGGGAAAGCAATAGGTGGTGGAAGCCAATTCCTTACTCCTAAGCTAACACATAGTGCAATCGATTCACGAACAAATGATATTGTTTCACTAAATGTAGGAGACAAATGGACTTGTTCTGACTTCCAAATAGTTGATGATGATGTTACAGTACAATTATACGCGGTGTTCTATAACAAAAAAGGGAACGAGATTTTAGTTAGGCTAAAAAACATGTTTAAAACAAAAGGAGAATTGGACATTACATTCTTTTCGTGTTTTGTAAAAGAGTCGGAATTTGAAGCAAGAAAAAAGATGCTTACTGAAAAATATGGAGAAGAAAATGCAAACTTGATTAGCCTTCAACAAGTAGCTATTGGAATGACAAAAGAGATGTGTCATGAAGCTTGGGATACACCTGACAACGTCAATAAAACAGTTGTTGATGGCATTGTAACAGAACAATGGATTTATCCTAAAGGATCATACTTGTATTTTACTGATGGAATTTTGACTGAAGCTCACAAAGAATATTGAATTATCGAAATAACTCAATAAAGGGTTGCAAGGAACGAAAAAAGTTGATGCATGTCTGACAGGGAGCATTCAACCCACCCAGCGATCAGCTTTTTCATCCCTTAAAGCCATCTTCTTTTCTGGAGGTGGCTTTTTTGGTTTTAAGGGAAAGCCTTTTTTGTTGAAAACTTCTCTCCGCCAAAATCTTTCTTTTGACGGCGATTTTTGTTACCTTTGCAAAATAATAAATAAGAGCGGTGTGCGTTCTTAGTGAAATCGTATTAATCAACCATGTCACTGATACTTTTCATCATCCTCATTCCTGCCCTGTTCACCGTGCCATTCGCCTTCTGCTGGAAGCAGTTTGAGGCCGCTGGTCAAAAGGGCTACTATTCCATCATCCCTTATTTCAACATTTACGTGATGCTTAAAATCATCCGTAAACACAAGAAATTCTGGTGGTGGTTCTTCATCGTCTTCCCATATGTCAACATCTTCATGCTCCTGTTGATGCTCGTTGAGCTTGGCAAATGCTTCGGACGATTCAAGGTGTGGGAGGAGTTTATGGCGGCCATCCTGCCGTTCATTTTCTTCCCGTTTATCGTGAAGGACGACAAGTATCAGGATCCTGACAAGACCACAAGACCTAAGAAATCGGCTGCCCGCGAGTGGTTCGATGCCATTGTGTTTGCAGTGGTGGCGGCCTTGATCATCCGCACTTACGTGTTTGAGGCTTTCACCATCCCAACCTCCAGCATGGAGAAGTCGCTCTGCGTTGGTGACTACCTCATCGTCAGCAAGATACACTACGGTCCCAAGCGTCCCAATACGCCGCTCTCATTCCCGTTTGTGCACAATACCCTGCCTTTCAGCACCACCAAGAAGTCGTATGTGGAGTGGATCAAGTTGCCGTATCATCGCTATCCCGGCACCTCCACCATCAAGCGTAACGATCCCATCGTGTTCAACTATCCTGCCGGTGACACCGTGTGCGATAAGTTCCAGAGCAGCGTGAGCTACTATGACCTTATCCGTGAGTATGGTCGCGAAAGGGTGTGGAACGATCATGAGACCTTCGGCAAAGTCATTGCCCATCCGGTTGATAAGCGTGAGAACTATGTGAAACGCCTCATCGGCATGCCTGGCGATAAACTTCAGATCATCGATGGCGTGGTGTATATCAACGGCGAGCAAGGCTTCCAACCCGAGAACATGCAGTTCAACTACACCGTCACCACCACTGGCAACGGCATCAACAAGCGCATCCTTGACAAATACAATATCACCGAGGCTTACCGTGGCTCAAATCCCAACGAGGCCATCCTGAACATCAGCGAGAAAGTGGCTGAGGAACTGCGCCAGCTCTCGTTTATCACCTCGGCGGAACGCAACATCACTCCTGCCGGTGAAGGCATCAACTACGAGATCTTCCCGCACCGCCCCGACCTCTATCCGTGGAATGTCGATAACTACGGTCCCATCGTGTTGCCCAAGAAAGGCGAGACCATACAGCTTACCCTTGAAAACCTGCCGCTTTACGAACGCATCATCCATGCCTACGAGTTGCACGACCTGCAAGTGAAAGGCGACCAGATTTACATTGACGGTCAACCCGCTGATAGCTACACCTTTGCGATGGATTACTATTGGATGATGGGCGACAACCGCCATAACTCGGCTGACTCGCGCTACTGGGGCTTTGTGCCTGAAAATCATATTGTTGGCAAGGCTGTCTTCGTGTGGCTGTCGGTCGATAAAGTGAACGGCGGCATCCGCTGGAGACGTATGTTTAGAATCCCGAAATAAGCATAGACTATGGCAGAGAATAAGAGAAAAGAAAATACCTTCAAGCCCAAACCTCAACCTCCTTTAGAAGTTGAGACTCCAGCCATTCTTGACGAAGTGGATCCCCAACCCAAGAAAAAGGTTGACGAGCCCAAGGAGAAACCTAAAAAAGCTGAGAAGCCTAAGAAAGAGAAGAAAGAAAAGAAGGAGAGACAGCCTCGCACCCCTGACCCACGCATCAAGTATGTCGCGGGTTTTCTGGTCTTGTGCCTTGCCCTGTTCCTTGCCATCTCGATACTTTCGTTTTTCGTAAGTTATTTCAGCGGCTCCTATCACGAAACGGGAACCACGCTCTTTGGTAAAGCCATCCAATTCGATAGCATCACTGGATCGCTGGGTGCTTTTCTGGCTCAAGTTCTCATCAAGGAGTCATTCGGAATCGGGTCCTTGTATTTTGTTTATCTGCTGACAACCATTGGGTTGTATTACACGATTGGCACCAAGATCAGGATGTGGAACCTTTGGAAACTCGGCATCATGTCATTGGCATGGGTGCCGCTGCTTTTCGGTTTCATCAACTTTGTGGCACCTAACATGGTTTGTGAGATCTTCGGCGGCGCTGTGGGTAAGTTCCTCAACGCCAGTATCTATGGATTTATGGGCAAGTCAGGCGTTGTGCTTACCATTGTCTTTGTCTTCCTGCTGTATCTCCTCTTTGAGTTTAACCTCAATATGGATGCCATCAGGGAGTGGCGTGAACGCAGGGCTGAGCGGAAGGCCTTGAAACTGCAACAGCAAGTCAATGAAAATGATATAGAGTCTATTGAAAATCCTGAGAATCAGGATGCTGAGAACCTCTGCGAGAATCCTGAAGACAATCAAGAGGAAGAACTTGATGAATTTGAAGATTTTGAGGATGACGATTTGCCTCCAATCACGGTGATCCACAGGCCTGCGGAAAACACTGTTAAAGAGGACGTTAAAGAAGATGTTAAAGAGGAACCAAAAGAGACTCCTGCCAACGACATGCCTTTGGAAATCGTCAATCCTGCTGATGAGATAGAACTTGTCATTGAGGACACGCCTAAGGAGAAGACGGTTGAGGAGGGAATGGAGCATCATACTGTTGACACGCCTTTCGATCCACATTATGAGCTGAGCGACTATCAGTTCCCCACACTCGATTTGCTGAATGAATATGGCGACAAACGTGCTGAGGTGAGCAACGAGGAGTTGGAAGCCAACAAGACCAAAATCGTTGAAACCTTGGGTAACTATGGTATCCAGATTGACAAGATTAAAGCCACCATTGGTCCCACTGTGACGTTGTATGAGATTGTTCCTGCAGCCGGTGTACGTATTTCCAAGATCAAGAATCTGGAGGATGATATCGCCTTGAGTCTGGCCGCCCTGGGCATCCGCATTATCGCCCCTATCCCTGGCAAGGGAACCATCGGTATCGAAGTGCCTAACAAGAAGCCTGAGACCGTCTCCATGAAGAGCGTGCTTGCTTCCGAGAAGTTCCAGAACAACAAATACGCCCTGCCTTGTGCGATCGGCAAGACCATCTCCAACGAGACCTACGTGTTTGACCTGGCCAAGATGCCGCACATCCTGATGGCCGGTGCCACTGGACAAGGTAAGTCAGTCGGCTTGAACGCCATCATCGCCTCGCTGCTCTACAGCAAGCATCCTGCGGACTTGAAGTTTGTGATGGTCGATCCTAAAAAGGTGGAGCTTACCCTTTACAACCGCATCGAACGCCATTACCTCGCCAAGTTGCCGGATTCAGAAGATGCCATCATCACTGACGTGAAGCAGGTAGTGCGTACCCTCAACTCGCTTTGCATCGAGATGGATCAGCGCTACGATCTGCTGAAAGCCGCCCAGTGCCGCAATATCGTGGAATACAACGAGAAGTTCAAGAGCCGTAGGTTGCTTCCCACCGAGGGACACCGTTACCTGCCATACATCGTGCTGGTCGTCGACGAGTTTGCCGACCTTATCATGACGGCGGGTCGTGAAGTGGAAGCGCCTATTGCCCGTCTGGCTCAGTTGGCCCGTGCCATTGGTATCCACTTGATCATCGCAACGCAACGCCCTTCCGTGAACATCATCACAGGTTCCATCAAGGCAAACTTCCCAGCCCGTATCGCTTTCCGTGTCATCTCACAGGTCGACTCTAAGACCATTCTCGACCAAAGCGGTGCCAACCAGCTCATCGGTCGTGGTGACATGTTGCTCTCTACTGGCAACGACTTGGTGCGTCTGCAATGTGCTTTTATCGATACACCAGAAGTGGAGGAGATCACCAGCTTCATCGGCGAGCAACGCGGCTTTGTTGAACCGTTCCGTCTGCCCGAAGTGCCCGACGAAGAGAGTGGTGAAGGCGCTGACTTTGAGGACGGCGACGAACGTGATCCTTTGTTTGAAGAAGCCGCACGTATTGTGGTGCAGACCCAGCAGGGTTCCACTTCTATGATCCAACGTAAACTCAAGCTTGGCTACAACCGTGCAGGCCGTATCATCGACCAACTGGAGGCCGCTGGCATCGTCGGATCCTTCTCCGGAAGTAAATCTCGTGAAGTAAAAGTGGCCAACGAATTCGCTTTGGAACAGATTTTGAAGGATATCGAGTTAAAAGATCAAGGTATATGAAAAAGCAACTCACTATCACCGCAATAATTCTTTTCGTGTTTTCGGCTAGCATGGCTTTCGCACAAGGCGATGCCAGTGGCGTGGTCAAAAAAATCACCAAGTCGTTTCGCGATAAGAAAAATGCCGAAATCATCTTCGATTACCATTACGTGATGGATTCCATAACCAAAACCGAGGTTCAGGAAGGCACAGCATACCTTCAAGGCGAGTCATATAAAATCTTACAGAAGGAACAGCAAACCGTTTGTGATGGCTCCACCATCTGGACTTACCTGATTGAGGAGGAAGAGGTGGTGATCAGCAGCACCTCGTTTGGTGATGACAACACTCCCTTGAAGATGCTCACCTCACTCGATAAGTACTATACGGCTACATTCATCAATAGCTCCACCATCGTCCTGGCCAATCCCGAAGGTCAGTTCAAGCTACTGTTTCTGACCATCGACCCTAAGAAAAACACGTTGAAAGGTATAGATTATGTGGCTAGCGATGGCAGCAAGATGATTATTGAAATTAAGGAGCTCAAGTTTGAGCAAGACCTCAAAGACGATTTCTTCACTTTCGACGAGAAAGCCTATCCCGAAGTTGACGTTATTGACATGCGATGAAGGTTGTTTTCCTGGCACGATGGTATCCTCACAAATACGACCCGATGTTCGGGTTGTTTGTGCAACGTCATGCCGAAGCCGCTGCACTCTATAATGATGTTACAGTGGTTTACGTCCACCCCGACGAGAACGCTCAAAGCAAATACGATGTTGAACGCGCCAACGAAAACGGTGTCGATACCATCCGAATTTATTACAAGAAACAGGGTAAAATCAGTTCGGTTTGGCGTTATTTCCAAGCATGTCGGAAGGGCTTGAAGCTTACGGGGAAGCCTGATCTAATTCATGTTCACGTGCTGACGCGGATGGGCCTTGTGGCCTATTTGCAGAAAAAGCTGCATGGCACACCTTACCTGATCACCGAGCATTGGTCGCGCTACCTGCCTGGCAACGATTTCAGTGGCGCTTTACGTAAGATGGTAACTCGCAGGGTCGTTAGAAATGCAAAGTTGGTCACTACGGTGACTGAGAACCTCGCCAAAGCCATGCAGGCGCATCAGTTACACAACCCGCGTTACGTAGTGCTCCCCAATGTGGTCGACACCAATCTTTTCAAGCCTTGTCCGCACCATAATGAGATCCCGAAAATCATCCATATCAGCTGTTTTGAAGATAAGTCGAAAAACATCAGTGGACTTTTGGAATCGTTGAAGCTGTTGAAAGAGAAGGGAGTTCCCTATCAAGCTGTTTTGATAGGCGAGGGAATGGATTGGGAGGCTATGAAACAGCGGGCCGTCTCTATGGCGCTGACTGACCGAGTACAATTCACTGGCTTGTTACAAGGCCAGGCTTTGGTCGACGAACTTGCCCAAGGTGATTTCTTGGTGCTTTCAAGCCATTATGAGAACATGCCTGTGGTGATTTTGGAAGCCATGTCCTGTGGAATGCCTGTGGTAGCCACCAATGTGGGCGGCATCTCGGAGATGGTCAATGAAAGCAACGGCATTTTGGTTCCTGCTGGAGACGCAAATGCTTTAGCAGTGGCCATGGAACAATGCTGCCACACCTATAATAATTACGTTGCTGAGGAATTAAGAAAACAGATCGTGGAACGATATAGTAAAGAAAGTGTTGGCGACTTTATTCACCAACTGTATTCTTCATGATTCCGATCTTGGAGTTCTCAATGAAATCAATAATCAGTTCGCGGTCTTCTGATTCAGGCAGATTGGCCTTAATGTATTGAACAGCTTGAGTGACGTTCATGCCGCCGCTGTAGATCACGCGATAAATGTCTTGGATGGCATTGATGCGTTCCTTGGTAAAGCCTCTACGTGACAATCCTACAAAATTCACTCCTGCGTAGGAGACAGGGTAGCCGGTGCCAGTCTTGACAAACGGAGGGATGTCCTTGTTGATCATGGCGCCGCCTGAGATCATCACATGGGCGCCGATGCGGCAGAACTGGCTCACTGCAGCCAAACCGCCTAGAATAGCCCAGTCTTCAACCACGATATGTCCTGCCAGCGATGCTACATTCGACATGATGACATGGTCACCGAGAAAGCAGTCGTGAGCCACATGGGTGAAGGCCATCAGCAGGCAATCCTTGCCAACCACGGTCTTTCCTGAAGCCAATGTGCCTTTGTTGACTGTTGCCGATTCGCGAACCGTGGTGCCGTCGCCAATATAGCAATAAGTCGTTTCACCTTTATACTTCAAATCTTGCGGCACGGCAGAGATCACCGCTCCTGGGAAGATCTTGCAGTTCTTGCCGATGCGGGCGCCGTCCATAATGGTGGCATTGGGCCCGATCCAAGTGCCGGAGCCGATTTCAACATCCTCTCCAATCCATGCGAACGGTTCGATTTTGACATCTTCGGCGATGCGTGCATTGGGGTGGATGTAAGCTAAAGGTTGGTTCATGACAATCTCTGTTTATTCCTGCTGAAGCATAGCTTGTTTGATGGCTCTTGCGAAAGCAGTATTGGAAAAATGGCCTGGCTTATAGGCTTTTACATGTCCTTTGATAGGCTTGCCGATTAAGGTCAAGTCGCCGATGACGTCCAGCAGCTTATGACGGGCGGGTTCGTTTTCGAAATACAGGTCAACATTGTTCAAGGTGCCGCCTTCTCTGACTTCGACTTTCGGCTTTTTGAAGAATTGGGCGATGTGGTCCAGCTCTTCGGGAGAGACGTTTTTGTTGACAAACACGATGGCGTTGGTCAAGTCGCCGCCCTTGATGAGGTTACGGCTGAGGAGGGTCTCCAGCTCGTGGAGGAACACAAAGGTGCGGCAAGGCGCGATCTCGCTCTCGAAATCCTTCAGGTCGTGCAAGGAGGCACTTTGTTTGTCCAGCACACGGGTGTTGTATTTCACGGTGACGTCGACTTGGAAGGTGTCGCAGGGCTCAACGGATAGCTCGATGCCCAACACTTCATTACGGTAGGTGATGGGCTCTTTGATCACGTAATAGTTGCGAGGCGCATTCTGCTCTACGATACCGGCTTCCTTGATGGCTTTTACGAATTCCTTTCCGCTGCCATCCATGATGGGCATTTCTTCCACATCGATGTCGATCAGGACGTTGTCGACGCCCATGCCCCGCAAGGAGGCAAGCACGTGTTCAACTGTATATAGTTTTACGCCGCCTTTTCCCAGGGTAGTGCCTCTGGCCGTGTCGATGACGTTATCGACATCAGCCTCAATGATAGGCCGATTCTCCAGGTCGATGCGACGGAAACGAATGCCAGTGTTGACAGGAGCCGGATTGAAAGTCAGGGTGCCGCATTGGCGCGTGTGTAACCCTGCTCCGGTAACACTAACTTTTCGTTGTATAGTACATTGCTTTTCTTCCATAAAAATCTTGCTTGAGTTAAGGCATCTCAAGAAAAAACGTGCAAAATTAGAAAAAATATCCTTACGAACCAAAAAAATCGCTTAGAGAGAGGACTTGAGTTGTGCCAGTTCTTTCTCTAAAGCGTCGATTTTGCGCGCCATCTCGTCGATGTGACGGAACCTTGCGTTGGAGACCAGATACTGTTTCAAAGGCTGTATCGGAGTGCCCATAAACTCTTGGTTTTGCTCCTTGATGCTGCCCATGACGCCGCATTGTCCGCCGAACTTCGACCCGTCAGCGATATGCAGATGGCCGACAAAGCCGGTCTGTCCGCCAACCACGCAGTTTTTGCCAAGGTGGGTCGATCCGCTGACGCCAACCTGAGCAGCCAGCGCCGAGTTTTCGCCTACTTCGACATTATGGGCCAGATGGACAAGGTTGTCGAGTTTGACGCCTTTGTGGACATGTGTGGAACCCATTGTGGAACGGTCGATGGTGGTGTTGGCACCGATCTCCACATCGTCATCGATCATCACGTTGCCCACTTGTGGGATCTTCTCGTAATGGCCATCCTCTTGCGGAGCGAAGCCAAACCCGTCGGCACCGATCACTGCACCGGCATGGATGATGCAACGTTTGCCGACCACCGTATTGCGGTACAAACGCACACCTGGATACAAGGTCGTATTGTCGCCGATGACTGATCCGTCGCCGATATAGACTTGGGGATAGACCTTCACGTTGTTGCCGATAGTGACATTCTCGCCAATGAAGGCGAACTCACCGAGATAGAGGTTCTCGCCGCATTTGGCGCTCGATGAGACGAATGCCAATGAAGAGACTCCTTTCTTATCCTGCGACATCTGGTCGTAGAACGCAAGCAACTTGGCGAACGAAGCATAGGCGTCGTCCACACGGATCAAGGTAGCGGTGATGGGTTTGTCAGCCACGAAGTCCTTGTTGACAATGACGATGGATGACCTGGTCTCGTAAATGTAAGGGATGTATTTCGGGTTGGCTAAAAAGCTCAACATGCCGGGTGCACCTTCCTCAATTTTGGCGACATTCCACACTTCCTCGTTGGGATTGCCTTCCACTATGCCATTGAGTAAGGCTGCAATTTGTGATGCTAAAAACTTCATTACAAATGGTTTATATCTCGTTAAACTCCTTTTTCAACATGAGGATGGCCTGCTCGATAAATGGATTGGGCAAGGCCACCAAAGCTTGGGCGATCAGTGCAACATCTGTGCCATCTTCGGTTTTGTCGAAAGTGGTGTTGATTTGATTCACCAGTTCCTCCTTGGCGCGCTGCACCGCCATCCACGTGTCGTTGCCGACATAGAGCTGTTGAGCCAGGTTGTGCTCAAACTCTTCCTCGATGCTATGAAGTAGGGAGATGTGGAACATTTCCTTCGCCATTCCAGGAGCGTAGACTCTTTTGACCAGCACGGGCAACTGCGAGCGTTCCAGAAAAAGTAGGAACCGTTCGTAGGCCTGGATCTTGAGCGGGGTAACCATCTTAGCGGTCGCGATACGCATCTCTGCCTTGGCTTTCATCCGCATTTCAAACTCCTTAAGCTTTAGTTTTCTGTTGAAAAAGTAGCCCATCTTGATTAGATTTTGCGCAAAAATAAGAAAAGAATCAAGAAGTAGGAAGAAAGAAGCGAGAATTTCGTATTTTTGCAGACTTAAATAATAGGAATCTATAAATTTTTAAAAAATAAATCATGAGCGAAATCATCCTTTCCAACAGAGTACTGAACATGGCTGAGTCAGCCACTTTGGCTATGACCAACAAGAGCCGCGAGCTGAAAGCACAGGGCGTTGACGTTATCAGCCTGAGCATTGGCGAACCCGATTTTAACACTCCAGAATCGGCTAAGCAAGCTGGTATTGACGCCATCACCGGCAACGACACACACTATCCGCCCGTACCTGGCACACCTGCCTTGCGCAAGGCTATTGCCAACAAGCTGAAACGCGACAACGGTCTGGATTACAAGGATACTGACATCCTCGTTTCCAACGGCGCCAAGCAGGCTATCAACAATGTGCTTCTGGCCATTTTGAACGACGGCGACGAGGTCATCATCCCCGCTCCGTTCTGGGTTTCTTATCCCGAAATGGTGAAGTTGAGCGGTGGCGTGCCCGTCATCGTCAAGAGCGACATGGCTCACGACTTCAAGATCACTGCCGAGCAGCTTGAAAAGGCCATCACTCCCAAGACCAAGGCTTTCCTCATCAACACTCCTTGCAACCCCAGCGGATCAGTGTTCACCAAGGCTGAACTTACCGCCATCGCAGAGGTGCTGAGAAAATACCCCAACATCATCATCATTTCCGATGAGATCTACGAGTTCATCCAATATGAACACAAGCACGAGAGCATGGGTCAGTTTGAGTTCTTGAAGGACCGTCTCGTCATCGTCAACGGCGTGGCCAAAGGTTATGCCATGACAGGCTGGCGTATCGGTTACATCGCTGCTCCTCAGGCTATTGTGAAGGCTACCAACAAGATTCAGGGTCAGATCACCTCTGGTATCTGCACTATTGCTCAGGCTGCTGCCGCTAAGGCTATGGATCTCTGCCCCGAGAACTCGAAGGAGATTCAGGACATGCTGAAGGCTTTCCGTGAGCGCCGCGATACCCTTGTGAAGCTGATGAACGAGATCCCTGGCGTGAAGTGCAATACTCCCGCGGGCGCTTTCTACGTGTTCCCAGAAGTGAATTCATACTATGGCAAGACTGACGGTCAGACGGTCATCAAAGGTAGTGACGACCTCTGCATGTGGCTGCTCTACAATGCCCATGTGGCTTGCGTGGCTGGTAATTCATTCGGCAACGACGACTGCATCCGCCTTTCCTATGCCACCTCTTTGGATAAGCTCATCGAGGCTGCAAGAAGAATCAAGGAAGCTTTGACGAAACTTCATTAATGGATTTGCTAGACCGTTTCAACGGATTGAGAGCCCTTGTAGTGGGCGACGTGATGATCGATGCCTACACGAAAGGTGTGGTCGAGCGGATGTCGCCTGAGGCTCCCGTGCCCATTGTCAACGTGAAGTCAAGCTTCGATCGCTTGGGTGGAGCGGCCAACGTGGTGCTCAATCTGAAGTCATTAGGAGCGGTCCCTTACGTGTGCTCAGTGATTGGTGACGATCCGTATGGCGAAAAGCTGTGCCAACTTTTGTTGGAACACGGCGTGGATGTTGGTTGCTTGGTTAAGAGCAGACAACGGCGCACGACGGTCAAACACCGTGTGTTCAATGGCGATAAGCAGGTGCTGCGCATCGATGAGGAAGATATTTTTGATCTGACTGATGATGAGCATCAAGCACTCTGGGAAGTCATTGCAAAAAGGCTTGACAGCGAACCTTTCGATGTCATCATCCTGCAGGATTACAACAAGGGAGTCCTTACGGAAAAGATGATTCAGGCGATTGTTGGTTTGGCACGGCAGAAAAACATTCCCGTTGCGGTCGATCCCAAAAAGAAGAACTTCTTCGCCTATCAAGGCGTGACGCTCTTCAAGCCCAATGGCAAAGAGCTTCGCGATGGTCTCGGCGTTCACGCCGAGACCATCGACGAACTTCGTCAGTCTGCCGTCGTGCTGCAACATCGGCTAAACTGCCAATACCTGATGGTCACCCTCTCTGAACAAGGTGTGATGATATTACATGACGGATCCTCCCACCATATCCCTGCCCATCCCAGAAACATCGTTGACGTTTCAGGAGCGGGTGACACGGTGCTTAGCGTAGCAGCATTATGTCTGGCTCTGAAGGAAGATGCGGAGACCATCGCCGCTGTCGCTAACCTCGCTGGTGGACTGGTTTGTGAGGAAGTAGGAGTGGTGTCAATCGACAAGGAAAGACTACGCCAAGAGGTCAAACGTATCCGTCATGAGTGATCAAAAGGTCGTTACCGAGATGTTTGACGACATCTCGTCACATTACGATTTCCTAAACCATTTGCTTTCGTTTCAGATCGACAAGATTTGGAGACGCAAGACCTCACGGATTGTCGCTTCGCACCAGCCCACGGCCATCCTCGACGTGGCTACCGGCACGGCCGACCTCGCCATCCGCATGGCCAAGGACATTCCTGTGGCAAGCATTGTCGGCGTGGATCTTTCGGAAAAGATGCTTGAAATCGGGAGACAAAAGGTCAAGCAAGAACAATTGGAACAGCGCATTAAGCTGATGACGGCCGATGCCAAGGCGCTTCCATTCGAAGATAACCACTTTGCTGCCGTCACCGTGGCCTTTGGCGTGCGCAATTTTGAGCATCTTGAAGCAGGAATTCAAGAAATGATCAGGGTGTCGAAAAACAACGGCTTAATGGCTATATTAGAGTTTTCTCATCCCAAAAATGGAATCGTCAAAGGACCTTACCGATGCTATTCCAAACACATCTTGCCTAAGGTGGGACGGGCGTTTTCAAAGCATTCAGAAGCCTATTCTTATCTGCCTTCATCCATCGAAGCGTTCCCTGAAAGTGGCGATTTCGTCCAACTGCTGAATCGGCTTGGCGTAGATGAGGTCAAAGAAGAGAGGTTTTGTGGCGGGATTGCTACCTTATATCATGGGGCCGTCCAAAAAAAGCCTGCTAATCCACAATAAACAATTATATTCCCACGTTATACCGACTAAAATCTGAATCGTGAAAAAAGTTCTCACCATAGTACTTATACTTATCCTTTCGCTGGTTGGCGTTTCAAACATGCAGGCCCAAACCAGAAAGATAATCTACTTGCAGAATTATGACAATGCGCCGTACCACTTCGGCTTTCTGTTGGGCGTGAACTATATGACCTACAATGTGACCCTTCAGGATAACTATCAGAGCATTGACCGTCCAGCGACCCAACTCCCGCAGAACTATCGTCCCAGCAATCCTTTGGATCACACCTATCGGATCGTTGGCATTGAGCCTCTCAGTAACTGGCGCAATATGGGTTTTTCTGTTGGTGTCATTGGTGATAAAAGGCTTGGCGATTACTTCAACCTGCGTTTAATACCCACCCTGTCCATCGGTCCTCACCGTAACATCGTTTACCGCTATTACCTTGACGATAACGATAAGGACATTAAAACCGTTGAGTCAGAGGATATAAATTCCAATTTTGTCGAGTTCCCGATTCAGGTCAAGTACCGTTCCAAGAGGTATAATAATATCGCGGCGTACCTTATTGCTGGTGTCAATCCACGTTTTTACCTGAGCCGCAAGAAGCACCAGATGAATAACGATGAGCCTGCTTTGTTGCAAACCAATAGGGGAGACCTTGCATTGGATCTTGGCGCAGGCTTCGACATTTACAACCAATGGTTCAAGATGGGCATCGAGATTAAGATGAGTTTTGGCTTGTTTAACGTCCTGAAAACCGACGAGGTCTCGATGAGCAGTTTATATAATGCACCATTTAAAGAGGTGAAAAACAAGCAGATACAAGTTTCTTTGACTTTTGAATAAAATTTTTTTGACGTGTTTTGTTGTAGGTATGAAAAAAATATCTAATTTTGCAGCGTCAAAACGAAACCTCTAAGGCAAGTTAGACCGTGGTCTCTTCGTCTAGTCTGGTCAGGACGTCAGGTTTTCATCCTGGTAACTCGGGTTCAAATCCCGGAGAGACTACAAAGCCCGCCAACAGCGGGCTTTTTTTATATCTTTGCAGCATGAAAAAACTACAAGTCATCGTCAGCAACCAATACGATCCTTTCCTCAATAGGGCTGTGGAACAGTATCTCACCGAGCATCAAGAGGAAGGCGTAGTTACCATGTATCTGTGGAAGAACCAGCAGACGGTCGTTATCGGCTACAACCAGAATCCTTATTCGGAGTGTAATGTACAGCTGTTGCTGGACGAGGGCGGTCATCTGATGCGTCGCGGTACAGGTGGTGGTGCTGTCTATCACGACTTGGGTAACATCAACTTCTCGTTTGTTGCCGACAAAAAGCTGTATGACGTTAGGAAGCAACTCTCCGTCATTCAGGAGGCTTTGCGTAGCTATGGCCTGCAAACCGAGATTTCTGGTCGTAACGACCTTACCTGTGAAGGGCGTAAATTCAGTGGCAATGCCTTTGCCAAAGGTCAGCGAAACGACCTTCATCATGGTACCATCCTTATTAAGACTGATGGCGCTATGATGATGCGTTATCTTACCGTCGACAAAGCTAAACTGCAGAAACACGGCGTGAAGAGCGTGGCCAGTCGTGTGGTCAACCTCAGCGAACTTGTACCTGAATTGACTTCGGAGAATATCAAACAACCGCTTGTCGCATCGTTTGAAAAGGTCTACGATGGTAAAGCCATCACGCTTGATTTTGACACCTTGGCTAATACTAAAGAGGTACAGGCTATCCGAGAGCATATTGCTTCGTATGACTTCCTTTTCGGCCGATGGAGACAATTCAAAACCACGAAAAAGGCCCAGTTCCCTTGGGGTAACGTCGACATTGCCCTTCATGTTGACGAGGCTAAAGCACTCATCACTGAAGTGCAGATTGCTTCGGATTGCCTTGACACAGATATCGTCGACCAAGCTGAAAACATGCTGAAGGGGTGTAGTACCAAGCAGATTCCTGCTTTTGACGAAAGCAATGAAATCCTTCGCGATATTGTCAACTTGATTTATTGTTGAACCTACTTTTCTCAAGATCAATGAAATACTATCTCTTGCCTTTCGGATGCCAGATGAACCTTAGCGACACGGAACGCGTGCGCACAGTGTTGCAGAAGATGGGCTACACTCCAACTGACAAAGAAGAGGAAGCCGATATCATGGGCATCATCGCCTGTTCGGTGCGACAGAAAGGCATCGACAAGGTATATGGCCGCATCGAGAAGTGGAATGCCATGAAGAACCGCAAGAGTGTCATTACTTTCGTGTCGGGATGTATCCTGCCTGCCGATAGAGTGCGTTTCCTCAAGCTGTTCGATTTGGTGTTCACCATGAACGAACTGCCTCAGTTGCCTGAGATGATTCGTCAGTACGGTATCGTCACGCCGGCAGCATTGAAAGATGTGAATCCATCGGCCAATATGGATCCTTTCTGGGAGATTTGTCCCATGCGTGCTTCTAGCTTTGAGGCTTATATCCCGATTCAGAACGGTTGCAACAACTTCTGCACCTATTGTGCTGTGCCATACACACGAGGAAGAGAGGTGTCGAGGCCTTCGGAGGATATTCTGAACGAAGTGAAGGAATTGGTGGAGAAAGACTACAAGAGCATCACGCTGCTGGGACAGAATGTCAATTCATATGGCTTGGACAAGAAAGGGGAGGAGATCAATTTCGCTGAATTGCTGCACCGCATTGGTGAGTACGGAAAGGCTTCTGGCAAGGAGTTCTGGGTGTATTACACCGCACCACATCCCCGCGACATGGAAGATGAGATCATCGAGGTGATGGCGCAATACGACTGCTTGGCCAAACAAATCCATATCCCGATCCAATCAGGTGACGACGTGATGCTTCAGCGCATGAACCGCCACCACGATCTGGAGCGTTACCGCCATATCATCCAAACCATTCGTCGTGTGCTGCCCACGGCAACTATCTTTACGGACATCATTGTGGGCTTTACCCATGAAAGCGAGGAGGAGTTTGAGAACACCCGCAAGGCTATGGAGGAGTTCAAGTACAACATGGCTTTCATTGCTCAATACAGCGTACGTGAAGGAGCTGTGGCTTCCAAGTGGGAGGATGACGTACCCAAGGAGGTGAAACGTCAGCGTTACCATCGCCTTACCGAGGAGTTGATGAAGCATTCGTTGGTCTACAATCAGGCTCTGGTAGGCACTACAGTGAAGATGTTGGTAGAGGATTATGACCGCAAGAGCGGTTACCTCACCGGTCATACCGAAGGCAAGATTGTGATTCGTATACCATCGCGCGATGAGAGCTATATCGGGCAGATCATCGAGGTGAAGGTTGTTTCAGCAACAGCCTTGTCCATCGAAGGCTGCCCGATATAGGCGCAGTCTCATTACCAGAGCGTATTTCCGGTTCTAGATCCAAAGTGGAAATAGGATTGTCCCTGTCTGTCAAGCACTTTAAAGTAAGGTGAGTCACCTTTGCATAGGAAGTCGTGGGCAAACTGGTTCTGGAAGACGTTCCTGATTTGCTCGTTGTTGGCTCCTACAGCTAAAGGCCCATATCCGACATAGAAGACTCCTGCTCTGTACTGATTGGGATCCTCACCGTTGGCTCCAATGGTATAGGTCTCTCTACCTCCAGCACTTTCGTCATAGTAAGGACTGTCTACCGTGGGGTCGAAGATGGTGCGTCGATACTTGTGGTTAACGCCAGGATTTCCAGTGAATAGATTGACTCCGACTTCGAATAGCCCGACCCTTATTCTGGCGGCTGCCGTGCGATACCGATCGCCTCCATCGGCGGCAAAACCCATTAGCAAGTGGTCGCCAAGGTGGAACATGTAGTCGTTTTCATAAGTGATACTCCAAGAAGGAGTCCCGAGGATAATGGCGTTGGTGGTTTGCTTTGTTTCACCTTGATAGAAAGATGTTCCTGAAATACCGAGGAATCCCAAGAAACACCACTCCATACCGGTTCTATATTCCATGCCGCTATAGCTGTTATCAAAGTATTGTCCATAATAGGTGATTCCGCCATGAAAACGTGCAGATACGGGAAAACATTTTGGCACGCCAAAGGAACAGTCGAAGCCAATACCTAATTGACTATCAGACAAGTGTAGATCCATGTGGATTGCGATTGGAGAGATGTATTTTTGGAATTCGTATCCGGCATCTGTGAAATAAATATAATAAAACAACTTCAGTACGCTTTCTGTAATTGTGTTTCCATCAGGATCAGTGTAGGTTAGCGGATTGTTAAAACAATACGCGTATCGGTTGAGGTTTTGCGTGAATTCGGGCGACTGTATGTTGTTGTCAGGGCTGAGCATGGAGGAAGTGATGGGATCGTAAAGCCTTCCATTCATGTTGATAAGCCCCATGCCTTTGATGTGCTCGTGTCCTGTGAATCCTCTGTCGAACATCAGATTGTCGGGGTCATCACATTGTCCCCATACATCAAAACGGGTCTCTTGCTCGATGTTTCCTTGACTGTCGGAGATGGTTGTCCAACTTCCCAAATGGTCCTTGTGGACATAGTGCAAGGTCGTCGTTCCGTTGACGGATTCCGCAACAGCAAACACACCGTTGGGTCCTGATAGTAAGGTCCTGATTGTTGAACCGCCATCTGGTGTAGTGATAAACTCGCAGTTACCAACATAGGTCTTGTTCCGGGTCTTTCCGTTGATGTTTTCCACTGTCTTGATGCGTTGATGACCGTAGCCGTACTCAAATGAGACATGGTTGGTACCTTCGGTAATGTGAGCCACTTTGTCAAAAGCATTGAAGGTAAGATCCATTCGCTGTTGCGGAAAAATGCCATTCGGAGCTTGAACGGATTTGACGGCGTGTGGACGACTGCCGGAATAGTCGGCATTAGAGAAGACCATTCCATCGGCGTTGTACTTCTCGGTCATACGACCTAATTCATCATAAACGAAATGACTTGATCCCTTATTGTCGGTCACTCCAGTCAGGCGATTTAGATTATCGTATGAGAAACTTTCCGAAAACGAGGTTTTGACATCACTACGGCAGGTCATATTGGAATACCTGTCATACTGGTATTCGTAATCCTGGATGGTTTGTCCATCATAAATTGTTTGGATGGATGTCAGGCGATTGGACTTGCTGTCATAGCCGTAATGGGTGATATAGCCATTCCCCGTGATACTTAGGGTGGGTTGCATCATGGCGTTGGTTTCACTAATTTTCCATAAGTCGCTTGATTGGGAGTCCATAATGCTTCTCAAATAGCCATCAGAGGTATAGCAATAGTTGACTTCGAAATTGGATGGATGGATGATTCTGGCAATTCTTGAAGCGTTATCGTAATAATAGTTGGTTTGGTAGTTTGTTCCAAATAGATTCTCAGTCATTTTGCTTGGTCTGAGCAACTCATCGTATTCGTAATTAATGGTTTGATTTGGATAAGTAATGCCCATTAGCAATCCGTACTGGCCTTTCTCTTGTCCGTAATGCCATTCGGTCGTGCTGGCTGAATTTGTTGTGGCATCAGTCTCCACTCGCCTGATGGCTCTTCCGAGCTTGTCGTAGGAGTAAGTGGTCTCGTCATGTTTAGGGGAAATGCTTTTAGTCAATTCGTTGAAAGCGTTGTACTCGCAAGTGGTTATTCCGTAGTTGGGGTCACTAAGGGAAATTCGGTTGCCCAATGCATCATAGACCATTTCAATTTTGGTTTCGTTTCGCCCTTCTATTTGGAACCATTGGGTCCTACCAGCTGCATCGTAGTCATAGATAACGCTATTGCCATCCGCATCAGTGCTTTGCATGAGTTTACCGATGATATTATAGGTTTTGGATTCAGTTCGTTCAGGATAGCCGGGGACCTTAAAGGAAGTGCTTCGGATATATCCGTTATATTGAATGGTTTCATAGGCACCGTCAGCATGAGTGATACGGTTTATCCGATTGTGGTTGTCATATTCATATTGGATAGAAGATGGCGTTTCATTGATTCTATGAGGGTATGACTTTTCATTGATTCTTCCCAGCGCATTGTATTGGTAATCCGTTAATAATAGTCCGCCGTCCATGTCGTAACTTCTCGCTTGGACGATTTCGCCAGTCATGTCGTAGTAGGTTACTTTTGTGGGTCGTCCCGTTTTTTTCTCCCATCGATAGTATTTGTTGTCTCCCCATCGCATGGCTTCACATGATACCGTGCCGTCAGGATGATAGGTCTTTTTCGTGATGCCAAACGGGTCTTGCTCATGCCTGGTTTCCAAGTTGTTATAGTCGGTTTCTGATATACAGTAACTATAGACGGGGTGGTATTGATATCGAGTAACTTGATTCAAAGCGTCGGTTTGCCGTGTTAATAGGCGTTTGCCGTATGTCAGGCTATACTCATAAGAGACGTTTCTTGGAGCCAGAGTGTCGTTAGGAGTACTGATGGTCTTTGATATAATATTACCAGTGCCATCATACTGGAAAGATGTCATAGTTGTCAATCGATCTTCAGGATGGATTCCGTCGTTGGGAATACTGAGGATGGATTGGATGCGGTGTGGCTTATTACTGAAGTAGGAAAACACCTGCTGGCGACTGATGTCAGCATAATTACCATTTCGATGAAGGGTCTCTGTAACTGTTGATGGCTTGTTAATGAGCCAATGCGTAAGGTCGTTCGGTTCATAGTCCGTTTGGACGATTTGTTGGTATTCGCAAAGACTTGCGGAATGGATTTCCGGATTTCCCGTGATGCCTTTGATTTGGTTGGTAACACATATCACGTTGTCGTATTGCAGGATATATGAACAATTGGTGTTTACAGCAACTTCTTGGATTTCTCTTTTGGTGAGATTTCCAGGATGGTCGACATCGTATTCGTCTTTGGTGATTTTTGAGATGGGGAAGAATACTTTTGTGTTTCCGAGATGTAGGTACAGTGTGTTAGTGTAAGTGGATTTTGCCACTAAATGTTCACTGCCGTCATAAACGGATTCCATGGATGCCATCATGTGAAGCGTTTGGTCTTCAAGTATAACATCGAATTGTCGAATGGTGTTTTGTTGCAATTGGTTGTTGCAATAGTCTGCTTGACGTGTTTTGCTGAATCCAAGAACTCCCTTCCCTTGGGTGTTGATCAGGGCGCCCTCATAAAAGCATCTTGTTTCGATAGGCTTGTTTTTAATGTTGTATTTCGTGACCTTGCGAAGCGCTCTGAGGGGAATGCCGACGCAATGGGTATGAAGGCTGAGGTTTGATGAAGGGCTGTAAAGTCGATAAAAATCGTTATTGCTTGGGTTGGTGAGATTGGGCATCAGGTAGTCGTATGTGAATTCCGTAAAGCGTCCGAATCCATCGGTTATTCTTTGAACTTCATGGCGCCGAGTCATGGGTGGCAAGAATGAGATGGTGTTGTTACCTAGATAGGATATCCCTTCTTTCCCAAGGAAATTTCCAAGACAAGTAGCCATGTTATCGTATAGATTGAAGAGCTGCGTACTGACGCGTTGGTTGTTGGCAAAAGGAGCGCTGTCACCGTTTGCTCTTAAAGGCCCGTAAAAAACATAGAAAACATTGTCATGGAATAAGCCAAGGTCTGAACAGCCATTTCCATCAAAGTCAGCTACTTTTATAAATTGGCTCGTGTGATTTGGCTGATCCAATGAAAACAGGTAGTCACCGGGAGAGCTATAAGGGAAAGTATCTGGGAGTGAAAATGTCACTCCGCTGATTCCCAGTTGGTTGGATAGGTATATCGTCCATGGACTAGAATTGCTTGAGTTGTAGAACAATGCATCGATGAGTCCATCTCCATTGTAATCGCCAGGGAAACAATCGCTCCAATTTGTAGGAGCGCCGCTATAGGTATCGACAAAGCAGTATGAGCCGCTGTTTGTAGTCCGTACTTGTGCTATCCCTGTGGAGCCATCCTCTTTTTGGTATAGGATCTCGGTAATACCATCACCATTGTAATCGGCTGGATAGAAACGATTACCAGAAAGACTCTCAACGAAGGCTCTTAGTTTGAATTTGTCACTGGACGCATCATAGGTCAAGAGTTTTGAATTATAGGTTTGGTCGTTAGTTATTGCCTGGATTAGGATAGAACACTTTCCTTCGCCGAAGTAGTCACCTACCAGATGCGTGTCGATTAAGCTATGTGGAATTTGGAAGGCAGGTGTCTGGTAGGCTTTGAATGTTAGTACTCCAGTGGATCCGAATTGGCTTAAATAGATTGTTGACGAGAGTATGTCAGGATTGCCCAAGATACGCCGGTCTCTGTTTGATAACAGGATGTCGTCATAACCATCTCCGTTGAAGTCGGCAACGTAGATCCAGCTGATATCCTCGCTTAAAGGTAGGACTGAGTTGAGACTGAAGGTGGCATTGCCGTTCACGCCCCTGTTGACGAATATATAGGCGTTGGTGTATGAGCCATCGCTGTTGGGTTGGGTGACAACCACGTCGGAATAGCCGTCGCCATTGAAATCACCGCAGAATTTTACAGCGTTGATAAATGCGTCGCTGATGCCGTTTGTGGTGACGTTTACCTTGACATCGGCACCTGATACAATGTGATAATTGTTGCTCCCCCATTTAATCTTGGTTGAGTTGAGGTGTTTGTCACCAGCAGATAATCTAACCTCAGAAAGAAGATGGTAGGGATAACCATTAGTTGGGGCAGGTGATTTATATGTAAACTGATAAGAATACATGGGGTTGTCCCCGTTCTTTATGATTATACCGGTTAGAATCTTTTCTTGGCGGAAAAGGCGATTTCCATAATATGCAAGCTCGATGTCGCTACGGTCGTTGTATTGGAATTCGACTGTAAAAACAGGCGAGATGCTATTATTGGCATTACCAGAGTAGGTGATGCTTGAAAGTCTATAGGTGTTCGGTTCATTGCAGTAATGATATTCTATGTAATTCCCATCACGGTCCACGACCTTCTTCAAAAGCCAAGTGGTTATGTAATTTTGGCTGTTCATCAACCCTCTTGAATCACTTGTAGTGCCATAGTACAGGGTTTTACCGTCAGCAGTCCAGACTTTAAAGAAGGCTGTACCTGCGATTCCAGCTTCTTGATAAGAGGTGATTTTGGTCAGTTGGTCTTGCTCGGTACGATATGAAACGCCGCTGGCGCCATAATCGCCATCGCTGGTCTTCATAAGACGTTGACCGTCGAGACAAAAACGGTCATGGATGTAGTCGACGCTATAAGTGTATCCGTCATGGTATCTGGTGCATCCTGTCCTGGTGATGGATGAAATACCTTTAAGCGTCCATGCCCAACCGAGTAATCCATTATGACTTTGATTGTTATATAATATGCATAAATCGGGCTTCATTTCTCCCAAACCAGAGGGAAGGTCAATGGGAATGGAATAGACAGCACCGCCTAAAAGGCTGACGTCAACAATTCCACCTAACGATCCAACAACGCCGTTGCCGTTGTTGATGTCGGATCCCCCAGTGATGCCACTCTCAGGAGGGAAGACACCATAGCTATCGATTTCAAGTGTGACCTCGTGCCCGTCACTGGGTTCTGACTGAAACCCAGTGATCAGGGCAATGTAACTATTGGCTATATAATGATGATCTTGGTTACTGTTGAGTGTGTTGAACAGGGTGTGGTTTTGTCCTGCTTGTACTACAAAGCAGGATAAAACAATGATTATGGATAAAAACGTGCGTTTCATGGCAGTTTCCTTTCTCAAAGTTATTGTTTGACTACTTTCCATGTTTGATGGCCTTCGGGGCTGTCGACCTCAAGAAAATAAATGCCGTTGGGTTTTCCGGATAGGTCGAAAGTGGCGGCATTGTTACGGACTTCTTTCGTCTCAAGGATTACACCCGTTGTGGTGATGAGCGTGGCATGGATGGACGATCCTTCAGCTTGCTCACTTAGAACGATAGAGAACTGGTCGTAGGTTGGGTTGGGAAATAGGTTGTAAGAAACCTCTGAAATAGTTTCCAGATCTTGTTCAGGGTTGATGATTCTTTTAAATGTCAGGCTCCTGGAGATTCTATTTCCGTTGGCGTCGTAATTGAAACGGATAGAGTCAATCTGACCTTGCAGCAACAAGATGTAACGAGTCATTTCTTCAATTTTTTCCAGCATGACGTATTGCATTTCGTGGATATCATAACCGTTTTCCAACACTTCTTTTTCGGAGGGTACACCTGGGAGATGCTTGTTGTTTTCAAGATAACTCTTCAATTCGTCTAATTCCAATAACTGGTAGTTGTCGGAAAACACATGGTCTGGCCATTGCTTTACTTCTTTGATGTGTACCTTGGTTGAGATGATACCACCGTCAACGGCAAGCATGAAATCTGGTGTGTTGTTGAGCGTATTGATACCAATTTTCCCGTTAGGGGAGATGGTCAGCGCGTTGGCGCCGAAACAATAAGAGTTTCCGCGGAAGGATAAAGGACCGTTTCCAGCGTTGAATACCATGGCGGCCGTATTGTCAACGGTGATGGTGTGGTCGTTGTCGAAAAGCTTGATAGAGGCTTTCCAATCGGTTTTGTTGGAGGGTTCAAGGAAGACGCTGGCATCCTCGTTGTTGTCTGATTTGATGTGGAGTTTTGCTTGGGGTGTTGTGACTTGACCGATGGCCACTTTTCCTGTATAGTTGTTATTCAGCGATTTGGTGATGAGCATCGTCGGTTTGTTGCTGTTGGTGCCAAAGGCGATGCTGTTGGCCGTGGTGTTAGTTAACGGGTAACTGGCGGTAGTACCAGAGCCAAAGACAAAAGCGTTTTGCGCCGTCGCCTTGACATAGTTGCCAATGGCCATACTCCCAACTCCAGAGGCTGTGGCGGTGTTGCCTAAGGCGGCACTGGTTGATTGCGTAGCTTTGCTATTGTAACCGAAAGCGAAACTATTGCTTCCCGAGGCTTGGGTGTTGTATCCTCCAGCAAAGGAGTTGTTTCCTGAGGCTGAATTGCTTTTCCCGATAGCCGAAGAGTAGGTGCCAGTAGTGCTGCATCCGTTGTATTGAACTTGGGCGTTGATGTTCAAGGTGAGACCAACCAAAAGGAGGCTGGAAAGTGATATTTTTTTAATAATTGATTTCATAATTAATTGATAATTAAATAGTTGTTAATAAATTTTGGATATAGTGAGAGCGTGTTCCGGCTAGGAACCAGTCCTATGCTATTTATGGCATGGACTGGCTCAAGCCGTCGTAAAAATGGATAAATAGCGTTTTACTTTTTAATAAACTTCTCTGTAAGGAGCGTTCCTTTGTCCGTATAGATACGGTAATGGTAGACACCGGTTCTCAATCTTGACACGTCGAGTCTCAACATGCTGCCGTGCTGAACTAATCGGTCGATGACGATATGTCCAAAGTGGTCATACACTTGACATCGGATGTTGGGATGACTATCGTTTGGAACGGGTATGTGTATTATTTCGTTGCAAGGATTGGGATAGGCTTCTCCTGTGGTCGAATGAGGTCGCTCGTCATGGGAGATAGATAGGGGTATGGTCTCAAAATCCTCGATTCTAAGCTTCTTGATGATGGGTCGTGTTTTTGACGTGAAACTATAGTAATTGCAGGAGTCATTAACTGTGATGCATCCCCCGTCGGCAGAGGCAAGAACGAGGTGAGAACGGTAACAATCGAGCTCGTCATCCACGTATCTGCCAATGATTTCCTGATGGTCGTTCAGCATATAGACGCAAGCAGTTCCCGGGTAATAGCTCCAGGTGTGGTAATAGAAACTGAAATAAAAGATGCTGTCGTTAGCAGCGGCCATGCATCGTGTATGAGCGGCATCATCGATGGTGTCGGTTCGCTCGTTGAGCCGGATGAAATCCAGAATCTCACCCTGAGTATTGACTCGTGAAACCCTTAGCTTGTTATGGTCGGCATCACCACGGCTGCTGAAAAACAGAGCCTCCTCTTCAGAATACCAATAATCGGTGTAACAATCCCTATATAGCGTATGGTCTGATTTGTCAATATCATCCTGCCAAATCTCATGTTCTTCGATGTAATTGAATGCTGAATCAAAAGTGATGAAGGAAAGCATGTTCCCATAACCGGGGGCAAGGCAGAGTAGCGTTTCGCTATCAGGCTTGTACCACATTTGTCGTAACCGGAAATCAAAAAGGAAGTACACGGGATTGGGGTAATCCTCAAAGAGGTAGCGGCAGCTGATCATGTCGCCATGAAGATCGAACTTATAAAACATGCCTCGGTAGTCGAAGCCTTGATAGGCGTTTTCTTGTATGACATAGGTCGAGATGATGACGTGCTGATGACTGTCGAGAGTGGCTTTGCATAACCCAAAAGAATCGCCTTCCACTTCTTTCGCATAATGCTTTTCTTCAAGCAAGTTCAATTGCTTGTCGAGAATGAATACGATGAGGAAATCATCAGTCTCACCGTAAAGGTTTCCTGCGGCAAACAGTTTGTGGTCTGGCATTTCAATGATGCAGGTGGCTCTTGAATGGAATCCAGGTTTTGTGTATTTGAATTCCGAATGGCTGCCGTCTGGCTCAATGCGCATGAAGAGGGCTTCGGGCGTGTCCGTGTCGGGGCCTTCTTGACCAGCAAGGAATGTGACACCATCCTCGTTAATGAATCCGTCGTGAAAATGGGTGCGTCCCTCAGGATATTCTCCTGAATAGTGGATGTCCCAATCCTGAGCTGGAATAATGAAATATATAAAGCTGAATAGGAGTGCAAAAATGAGTTTTTTCATCATAACGGTTGTTTTTAGAGGAGGTGTCACATTGTTTGATGGTTTTTATTCGGACATCAGGTCTTTGGTTTCGCCGAACTCGTCGGTGCTGACACGCAGACGTATGCCGTATTCGATTTCGTTTTTATGGGTGAGTGCACTTGGCTCTGTCAGTACGTTGCCCTTAATTTCAATGGAGATGGGGCTATAGCCTTCCAAATGGTATTGTTCTGGAATGGTGCGGCTAATGATTGTCTTTTCCGCATAGTAATAATCATTTAAATAGATGTGGTCGATGCACATGTCATCGGTTCCGGTGGCATAATAGAGATTGGTATAATTGGTGCCATCGAATGTGAAATGCAATCGGTTGACGTAGATGTTTCTGTAACCAGAGCCAGCATCTGTGTAAGGCTCGATAAGTTCTGCAAAGAGATGCTCTTGAAGCTGTTCATCGGCGCCGGAGGGGATGTCGGGATCATCGCATTTCCCTAATGGCGCGGCAAACATCCAGTTGTCGTCGACACCGAAGGGACCATCGACATGGGCGATGGGAGGGTTGTAATTGCTACGCTCCCCTGTCTTGCCAGTGAAAGTGATGCGCATGCTGCCATTGTAATCTTCCACTTCCTTGATGGTAAGGGAAACGACCCCCTTCTCATCAAATGTGTCGGAAACAAGCGCCGCACGAGCCTGTGAGACAACTTCGGAGTAAAGGTTGACGGCGTCGTAAACCAACACTTCTTGGTTTTCAGCTACAGGAAGGGCAAGGGTAAATTCGTGATTGTTGATTTGACCATAATACTGCTCCGCGTCGGAATAGTTGAGGTTGAAGGTGTTTTCGATATCCCAAAGAGCCTCTGATAAGGTGATGGTCTCGCCGGTTCTCTCTTCGGGATGGGCTTTTACTGACTCGATCTGCCTTTTGAAGGTTCTGAGCTGCTCGATGGGATTTTTGGCTGGACTGCTACTACCTGCGTTCAGATTAGATCCAGTGGTTTTGTCCTTGCTGCAAGCGCCAAGGACGGCGACGGATAAACAAAGTGTCGCGGCTTTAAACAAAGAGTTTTTCATAATGTTGATTTTTTAATTAATTTGTTAAACGATATAGGGTTTAATCGTGAGCAAATATACAACATGAAAACCCATTTGTCAAGTATTTTTACTAGATTAATTAAAAAAATAACAACTTTAAATCTAATTTGTTGTAAATTAAATAGTTTAATAATTATACATATACCTATTTAATTATTAATCCAAAGATCACAAGCTAAGCTTCAATTGGATCTCTTCCACTTTTTTCTGAAGATCTTGTACTGCCTTAACGAGTTGTTCCTCGCGGAGTCGGTTTTCCTGCTGCTCGGGCATCTCGGAACTGATGTAGTGCACAAAGCGCCATACTTCCTTGATGTCGGTAGCGGCCAGATTATAAGGCTTGTAAATCGGGTTGAGCGAGCTGAGGGTGAGCAAGCCTTCTTCTTCTATTTTATTCTCCACAATCTTAAAGACGATGCCGTCGTCGTTGGTGAGGATGATGTAAGGTTGGCCGGTGCGGATATAGGTCCAGTCGAGCACATATTCGCCGGTGATGTAAGAACCGTCAGGGATAGGCAGCATGGAATCGCCACTGATCTGGAAGGTACGGTATTTACGTTCGCGCGAGAGGAAAGGCATGGAGAAAGTGGGCAAAACCTTGATGTACTCAGGGTCGGCAAAGCCAGTGGTGTAGCCGGCTTTGGCCTTCTCGGTGACAAGTTCTATATTCTCTATGTTGTCAGCATTGACGGTGGTGGTCAGTACGCGTAGGTTGCTGCCTTTCAGATAAGGATCTAAGCCTCGTTCCAACTGTGAGATTTGCCCTTCGCTTAGCGTGCTGAGGTCGACCTTCACCAAGGTGTCGATGGCGATGTTGAAATACTTCGAAAAGGCTATTAAAGCCTCGATGTTGGGCTCGGCAACCTCGTTCTCATAGCCGCTCAGGGTGGAGCGCTTCATGTTGAGGGCAAAAGCCACATCGTCCTGTGTGCGACTGCGGTGTTTCCTAAGGAATTTGATGTTGGAACTGAAATACATATCTCGGCAATGATTAAAAATTCGACGTATCAATTGACTAAAAACTCGTCAAAGATACGTCGAATTTCTGAATTGTCAAGAAAAACTTCTTATAATGTTCAGGCTATTTTATCAACCCGGCAATCAAGATGACTGCCACAGCCAAAGGAGCCAAATAACGGATGATGAAGAAGATGACAATCAACAGGCCTCCCACGGGCAGCAAAATGTTGGCGGTGATGAAATCGAGGAAATCGTTAAACGCGAATCCATCGATCTTCAATGGCGTTTGACGCCGAACGTGAACGCGGCAGGGAAGATGACCAAGCCGGCAAGAACAGCCACAAGAGTATCGGATATCATCACCGAGAAGGCGGTACTGGTCAAGTTGTCATCTTTCTTCACATACGAACCGTAGGTAATGGAGCGAATGGCAAGGACGACCAAAATTACCAGCAACATGGGCATCAGTATTTTGGAATACTTCTCAATGCCATTCTGCACCCCCTAGGATAGGGGAAAGAAAATTCAGTTTTTTGATGCAACTTATTATTAGGTCGTTTTTGAAAACAACTTCCATTCGAAAAGAATTTTTTCTGTATTTTTGCGCCCTTAAAAGGTATAAAAACAATGCTAAATTATTGTAAATCATAGATTTAAAATAATAATCTCGAATCTTTAAAACTCTAGAATAACAAAATGAAAATTAAAAAAATGAATCTGAAAGCCATCGTACTTTCGCTCGGGCTGGTGGCCATGATGCTGCCGGCCAATGCAATGGCACAGGAAACCGCCCAAAGACCTGGAGGATTGTTTGGCTTCAGTGACCAGTTCGTTGGAGAAGGCCTATTCCAAATCAGAGGTGAAGAAATGGGAATGAATCTCAACGTTGAAATCCAACCTTTCCAAGACCCCGCTCCTTTGGGTAGCGGCATCGCCATTCTGATTGGCGCGGGCCTCGGCTATGTTGCACTGAAGAAAAAGGAGGACGAGCAATGAAAAAGTTGGCATTTTTCGTGGCAGCTTTGGTGCTGACCCTCGGCCTTGCCCAGTGCAAGAAGGAACAACTCGTCACGCCCCAAAACACAGAAGGCAACCTTGTTCACCTCACCGTGAAAGTGGGCAACGGCTCAAGAGCTAATGTTAACCCCTCAACCGGTGTTTTCTCTTTCAGTAATGGCGACAAACTCTATGTCGGCTACGACAGTGCCTATGTTGGCACGCTGGAATATAGCGCCAGCACGAACAAATTCAGCGGCAACATCAGTCTTTCGCAAGACGGCGACCAACCGCTGCATTTCTACTACTTGGGAGGAGATGTTACCCATGTTGGTGAAACGCAGCAATACATCGTTGACATCTACGAACAACAATTCAATCCCTATCCCGTGATTTCCTACGGCACTTCAACGCCTAACTATTCCGAAAGCAGCAACGCTTACACCACCACATTGGAGAACCAATGCGCCTTGGTGGAGTTCACCACCAACAGGATTCTCAAGGAAACGAACTTTTATATACAGGGAATAAACAACCAGGTGGCTATTGACTTTGAAAACAACACCATTACCACGACCAACACCACGGGCAACATCTCACTGTACCCCGAAACTCCCACCAGCCGCTGGGCCATCCTGCTTCCCAATGAAGACTCAGTGACCGTCACCGTTAATGCCGTAGGTTACAATGAAATAGATATTACCATTCCTCCTGTCCATAAAAATGATTTTCTGCATGGCGAGAATGCTGTCAGTTTTGAGTTGACGGCTATGGAGGCCGACGACCCGCTGACGATAGAGGCCGCACCTTTTACGAATGGCTACATCAGTGTGATCAATCCGCTGCAGGGAATGAAGTACTCGAAAAACAATGGCGAAAAGATACCCATAGAAAGCGACATCGAAATCCACCTTGAACAATTCGACGTGGTGCAGTTTTACGGCAACGGCACAGACTATAGCGGTACCAAGATTGTCAGCGGTATCAATATGTCATTGTATGGCAACATCATGAGTTTAGTGGACGAGGAAAACTTTGCGACGATCACCACAATGGAAGGTGCTTCTTTCGCAGGTCTTTTCGCTGGAAACACATGTGGCTTCGAGGCAAGCGGTCTGCTGCTGCCAGCCATGACGCTGAGCGAAAACTGCTATTCCGGCATGTTTGCCGGGTGCTCCCAAATGTCGGACACCCCCGTCGAGTTGCCCGCCTTAACATTGGCCCCTGGATGCTATTCTAACATGTTCGAGGGGTGCGGCATGATACCGGCTGCTCCCCATCTGCCCGCCACGGAATTAGTCGATAGGTGCTATGCTTCTATGTTTTACCAATGCGGTACCCTCGAAAATGTGACCTGCTTAGCCACCACCATCAATGGCACTGACTGCACCACAGACTGGCTCTACGAAGTGAACAATCCTGGCATATTCACCAAGGCCAAGGGTGCATCCTGTTGGACCACGGGTAACAACGGTATCCCATCTGGCTGGGATGTCTACGAATACTAACCCTACAACAATCGTCTAACCTGAATATGAAAGGCAGCCTTCATTTTGATGTGACCCCCAGAAGTTGGACGGTTTAACATTAAATCAGGCCCCAGAGAAAAGAGCTCGGTACTGCGCCGGGCTCTTTCCATTTAGCCTCAGTTTGATTCTGTCGTTGTTGTAGTATTGGATGTACCTTCTGAGCG
>JAFXLL010000007.1 GCA_017531225.1 Bacteroidales bacterium
GGCTCCAAATACAACCCGTATGGTGTGGAGATTTTGAGCCATACCAATGGATCACCTTGGGTAGATGAAGGAACAACAGTTACCTTTGCAACCTAATTTCATCGTCTCACGAAAGCAGAAACGTCAGATATTAAGAGATTAATTTTTCAGTTAAAAGGAAAGTGGAATGAGAAGGGGAGAGTATAAATTGGTTCATCTTCAGTAAAAAGAAAAATGCGAATTTTGGGAAACATCAAGACGTTTCATTTTGCAAAGTTTAGGTTTACGTTTACCCATGTATATATACATGCACCTCTAAACTTAA
Source organism: Bacteroidales bacterium (assembly GCA_017531225.1). Classification (GTDB taxonomy): domain Bacteria; phylum Bacteroidota; class Bacteroidia; order Bacteroidales; family F082; genus Limimorpha. Next base: position 305 of record JAFXLL010000007.1, read on the forward strand.
AGATTAAACCTTCAATCTCTTGATTTGGGTTTACTATACCTTATTATATATATAAGAACATCTAAACTTAAACCTAAACTTATGGCATTGAATTCCATCCATTTTTCTTTTAATCGAAACAAAAATTTGGTAGCAGAATGTCGTTTCCACCTTAATATATATTAAAATCATACACGTTCTGCAAGAAAAACGTGCAGAATGAACGTAAAGTCAGAATAAATCATTAACTTTGCAAACAAAGTTTGCAGAATGTGCTTTTCGGGGATTATTTCCCTTACTGAGTATGTGATGCAACTACAGTGAAAATGGTCAGTCAAGATGTAGACCAGATTGTTGACCAAATAGAAAAGTAACTCTAAAGATTAAGATAGGATTAGATGAAGACAGAATTAATTACGTAAGTGACAATTTTTGCAGAAGAATACGAGTCAGAAACGTGCAGAACGTGCAGAACGTGTATGATTTGCATTCGGAATGTTGACCAGTCCTTTCGTAAGTCATTGATAATCAGTACTCGTTAGCCGCAGCACAGGCTGCTATTGAAGAAGAAAGAGCTAAGTAAGTGGCTACAGCTTATTTTTCTGCAGGATGCTTCTGGGGCGTTGAATACTATTTCAAACGCCTCAGGGGCATTCTTTTTACCCAAGTCGGATTCATGGGTGGATCACTCGATAATCCAAGCTATAAAGAGGTAAAAACAGGCCTTACTGGCCATCTGGAGACCATCCGTGTAGAGTACGACCCCGAAGTGGTTTCATACGAAGCCTTGGTAAAGTATTTCTTCGAGATCCACGACTTTGAGCAAGCGGATGGACAAGGTATCGACATCGGCACACAATACCTCTCCGCCATCTGGTTCCAAAATGCAGAGGAACGGGACATCGCTATCAAAGTGTTCGGTGAACTGATCAAAATGGGCTATAATCCAGCCACACAGATCCGCGAAGCCATGACCTTCTACCCTGCTGAAGATTACCATCAGGATTATCTCGACCAACGGCAGGAATCCCCTGAATGTCACGTTTACAGGAAAGTTTTCTAAATCTTCCAATCGCCCACAAGGCTTGACTCCACCACCAGCGTCTCCAACTCCTCAAGGAAGTCGTGACGAGGAATGGCGTATGCGCCCAGGCTCTTTAAATGAGGAGTCTCCTGCTGACAGTCGATGAGTTTGAAATCATGGCGCAACAGGAACTGATGCAAGTGCCAAAAAGCCACTTTGGATGCGTCGCTGACCGTATGGAACATCGACTCGCCAAAAAACGCCTTTCCGATGGCAATGCCATACAACCCTCCTACCAACTCACCATCCTGCCAGGTCTCAAACGAATGGGCAAAACCCAGCTCGTGAAGACGGCAATAAGCTTCCAGAATATCATTGGTAATCCAAGTGCCATCCTGACCCTCACGGGGCGTTGCGGCACAATGTTGCATCACCGAGCGGAAAGCCGTGTCGATGCGTGCCTCGAATTTATTGCTTCTTAACGTATGGCGCAACGATTTGCTGACTTTCATCTCACCCGGACGGATGATAAGCCTTGGGTCAAGTGACCACCAAAGGATAGGCTCATCTTCATTGTACCAAGGAAAGATGCCATTGGCGTAGGCATTCAGCAGTCGCATTGGAGAAAGGTCTCCGCCAATGGCCAACAATCCGTCTGGTTCAGCCAAATCAGCTGAAGGGAATGCATAATCGTCATCAAGAAGCCTGAATATCATTCTACCACCGAGACCTTCTTGATCAACGTCTCACGCTCTGTTTCGACACGGATCAAATACATTCCAGAACCATATTGTCCGAGATTCAAAGAGACCTTTTCCGTCTCAACAGGAGCTTCCATCACCACCTGACCCAAAGCATTCATCACCGTGATGTGTTTCATGCCTGCGCCCTCAATGCTGAGGTGGCCATGGGTCGGATTAGGATAAACGCTAACACTCTGTTTGGTCTCATCGATACCCAAAGTCTGCATATACACGTAATCGTGAATGCCGTCGACCGACATGGCAAAGGCTGATTCACAGGTCTCGCCTCCTGAAATGGTGTTCACGGCTGTCACCTTATAATATTGGTTGACGTTCTGAATGTCGTTGTCGTTATAGCTGGTGGCATCGCCGTCAGCCCCGCCGATATAGGTATAATCCGTGCCATTGAACGAGCGATAGACGTTGTAATGATCCGTTTCACTTGCCGTGCCTGCCCAAAGGGCATTAGTCACCGTGATGTTGTCAATACAAAAGGCGTAAGCGGCCTGTGCGGTATGATGGCGGAAACCAAGGAACACCTTTTCGCCAGCGTAACCCGACAGATCAACCGTGTATTTCGCATAAGGGTTCGAGGTAGTCCAAGTGTTTAGTGTGACAATGTTCGAGCCGTCTTCAGAAGCCACCACAAAGCTGAAAGTCTCAGCAGGATAATTCGGGTCAAAGCCCGCAGCCCAGAACTCTATTTTAGCATTTTGGAGAATCTTGGTCAAAGGCATGAAAGCATAATTGTCAGGTGTAAGCGCTCCATAATCGTTGAGGTATGAGAACGAGGTCAACGAAGCGTTTGTTCCTGTGGTATTGACACTTCCGTCAGGTTCCATACCGCCAGCCGCATACACGCCGAACACCGAGCCGTCGCCGTCAGCGTCGAGGTAAGTCCAGCCCTGAGGATCATTTTCGAAATCGATGAAGATATTGCGTTCCCAAGTGAGGGTGACTTTCAGGTTGTCGTAGTCGGCATCGAGATTTGTTGGAGCAACGCAGTCGAGTTGGGCTGTGGCGCATTGTGGAGCGGCCAAAGCGTAATACGTGCCGTCGTCCTTGTTTCCTTCCTGGATCACACGAATGCAGTACTCTGACTCATAACGGTTGACCATGTGCTCATAACTGGTCTCACCATGATTCAAGGTCGCAATCAAATCATTGTTGGCATACAGGAGCACGCCTTTTGCGGGACGGGTTACATTAGCCTCAATATTGGTGATGCTGATATTATCAATATTGAGATAATAAGTCTCGCCGTTGGTGTTAAAATGGCGGAATGCCACGTAAACTTGCTGTCCGGCATAAGCTGAAAGGTCAACGGAATACTCGGTGTAGCTGCCTGTGCTGTTCCATTCCTGGACCATCGTGAAATCAGACGCATTGGTGTTGCCATTGGTCGAAACAGCCACGCCGAAATGCTCCGGATCAGGGGCGATGCCAGGTTGGTCGGCGTCACGGGCTACAAATGAAAGCACCGTATTTGCCGAAGCTATGAGTTGCGGCAACACCGCGAAATTGTCAGGATTCAACAGTTGTCCTTGAAACGAATTGGAGCGCAGACAGGGACCGCTTCCATAGCCGCCATAAGAGCAAGCGTAAAAGTTAAGTCCGTCGCCATCGGCATCAATCACGGTAAGATCCGACAGCGTGCCATCCTCAAAGTCGTAAAGCAGCTCATCCACGGTATAGGACGAGGGCATCATCGGGATTTCCCAGCTGAGGTTGACCGTATTACCGTCACTTTCAGCATGAAGACCAGTAGGCGAACCTTGGAAATTATCAGCTGAACGGAAGATCCAATCTGTTGTCTTTGACAAAGAAGCTCCTGATTGGTAAGTAGCGGTAACAGCAGTCGTATGTGATGAGTTGTTTGCGAATCCTGTGGTATTAAGCAGGTATTGTGTTCCTGTGACATTGGAAGCCACCATGGTGCCATCAAGGGAGATGCCGCAACTAATTAACGGATCCTTGGTTTGAGGTCCAACGAAGACATCATCGACACAGAGGCAGAAATTGTCATGGCTGTTGAAGTGACGGATGGCGATATAAACCTCCTGACCTACATAGCTGTTCAGATCAACGGTGTATTCATGCCAGCCACCCTGTTTAGCCGTCATCGTCCATTCCTGAAGCATGGTGAAATCAGATGTTGACGTGCCTGTTGTCGACACAGCCAGTCCAAAGTGATCAGCCGGATAAGCCTCGTCGAGAGCGCAAGCATAGAACGTCACATAGTGGTTGTTCGAAGTAATCGTCAGTTTAGGTGAAACAAGATAGTTGTTCGGATTGAGGGCGCCCGAGTAGTTACTGTAAGAGTACGACAACACAACGCCGTCGGATCCGTTATGGCCATAGCCCTCGCCGAGAGGAGATAGCGTCCAGTTATAGCTGTCGCCATCGGCATCGATGGTTTTCCAACCGATCAAACGGCCTTCAACATAATCATTTTCAAAATCAAAGGCATAGCCATCAGTGCCAGTGTTGTAGAACGGGGCGTTGAATATGACGTAACCTGAAGCGGAAACGTAGTTTTGAACGCCTTGTTGGGCTTGACTCACGAAAGATAAAGAGAGCATCAAGGCTACAAGTGCGAATGGGAAGAGATGTTTTCTCATGTTTTTTAATGGGTTTAATGGATAAAAATTTGCATTGGGCAGCAAAGATACGATTTATTTAACTAACTTTGCCCATCATTCATTTAAACCAACAATTATGGCTAACAACATTGATGCAATCAAAAAGGCATTGGAATCCTACGGAATCACCAATGTAAAGGACATTTATTATAACCCTTCCTACGAACAGTTGTTCAAGGATGAGATGAACCCCGCCCTGACAGGCTACGACAAAGGCGTGTTGACCGAGCTCGACGCTGTCAACGTGATGACTGGTATTTACACTGGCCGTTCGCCTAAGGACAAATACATTGTGATGGATGCCAAGTCAAAGGACACCGTTTGGTGGACCACTGATGGCTACAAGAACGACAACCACCCCATGAGCGAAGAGGTTTGGGCTCAGGTAAGAGACCTTGCCAAGAAGCAACTCAGCGGCAAGAACCTCTATGTGGTCGATGCTTTCTGCGGTGCCAACAAGGACACCCGCATGGCCGTCCGTTTCATCATGGAAGTGGCTTGGCAGGCTCATTTCGTGCTGAACATGTTCATCAAGCCTACGGCTGAAGAGCTGGCTAACTTCAAGCCAAACTTCACCGTTTACACCGCTTCAAAGGCCAAGGTCGACAACTACAAGGAACTCGGCCTGAACAGCGACACCTGCGTGGCTTTCAACGTCACAAGCCGCGAGCAAGTGATCCTGAACACCTGGTACGGTGGTGAGATGAAGAAGGGTATGTTCTCCATGATGAACTACTACCTGCCGCTGCAAGGCATTGCTGCCATGCACTGCTCCGCCAACACCGATATGAAGGGTGAGAACACCGCCATCTTCTTCGGCCTCTCTGGCACAGGTAAGACCACCTTGTCAACCGACCCGAAGCGTCTGCTGATCGGTGACGACGAGCATGGCTGGGACGACGAAGGCGTCTTCAACTTCGAAGGCGGCTGCTATGCCAAGGTCATTAACCTCGACAAGGAAAGCGAACCCGATATCTACAACGCCATCCGTCGCAACGCCCTGTTGGAGAACGTTACCGTTGACGCCAACGGCAAGATCGACTTCAAGGACAAGAGCGTGACCGAGAACACCCGTGTCTCCTACCCCATCGAGCACATCGAGAAGATCGTCAAGAATGTGCGTCCAGTGTCATCAGGCCCGGCTGCAAAGAACGTCATCTTCCTCAGCGCCGACGCTTTCGGCGTGCTGCCTCCTGTCAGCATCCTGACTCCTGAACAGTGCAAGTACTACTTCCTGAGCGGCTTCACCGCCAAGTTGGCCGGCACCGAGCGCGGCATCACCGAGCCTACGCCTACCTTCAGTGCCTGCTTTGGCCAAGCCTTCCTTGAGCTGCATCCTACCAAATATGCCGAGGAACTGGTGAAGCGTATGGAACAGAGCGGCGCCAAGGCTTACTTGGTGAACACCGGTTGGAATGGCACTGGCAAGCGCATCAGCATCCGCGACACCCGTGGCATCATCGATGCCATCCTCGATGGTTCTATCGAGAAGGCCCCGACCAAGATGATCCCGTATTTCAACTTCGAAGTGCCCACCGCATTGCCGGGTGTGGATCCTAACATCCTCGATCCTCGCGACACATACGCTGACAAGAACGCATGGGAAGAGAAAGCCAAAGACCTCTCTGGCCGTTTCATCAAGAACTTCGAGAAGTTCACCACGAACGACGCCGGCAAGGCTCTGGTGGCCGCAGGTCCAAAACTCTAAAACAATCAAATAGAGACGGCCCTCAAGCCGTCTCTATCTATTTTAATACAACTATAATACAACTATGAAAAACAAACTCTCAATTCTCTTACTCATCCTGATCGGAATGAGTTCTTTGACTGCCAACGCTCAAAAAGCCATCACCTTGAGACTCCAACCGAAGCAAGGTCAAACCTTCACTGCCAATTCAAAAGCAACAATGACAACCCTAATGAATGTTCAAGGCCAATCTATGAGCATGGGGCAAAACATGGAGTTCAGACAGTCTTTCACAACAAAAGCGGTTTCCGACAAACAAGTCGACATCGAAACTCAGATCGAATCCATCAAGATGTCCATGTCACAGATGGGCATGAAACTCGAGTATGACTCCGAACATCCTGAAAAGACCAGCCCTATGTTGGCCGGACAAACCAAGGAGCTTGAAAAGGCCCTCAAAAAGTCCACCACTTTAGCTTATGATGCGATGGGAAAATTGATTAGCGACAGCATCGACCTTGAGATGAATCAACTTGCCAACATCATTCTTGAGTTCCCCGAGCAAGAAGTTACTGAAGGAAGCAAATGGAATATCCAGAAAACTCAGCCTGTCAACGATGTTGACATCGTTGTTGACATGGAATACACCGTTACCAGCATCTCCAAAAAGAAAGTCGAATTAAGCTTCACTGGCAATGTCGACTCCAAGGAGGTCAAAGGCACCTACACTGGCACAGCTACCGTCGACCCGCAAACAGGCTTGGTCATCACTAGCACGACAAGATCGAACGTCTCTATGACCATCAATGAGCAAGGGATGAGCATGCCTATCACCATTGCAGGATCCACTACTATTGAGGTGAAATAAGCATCAGACCGATACTAACAAAAAGCCCCGCCGAATGGCGGGGCTTTTTTCGTTTATGGATGTGGGTTAGGAATTCAGCATCACCGGCATCAGCAGCATGAGGACGTCCTCCCCTGCGTTCTGATTGTCGACCGGGACAAGAATACCAGCGCGGTTTGGAGCTGACATCTCAAGACGCACCTCAGCGGTTTCCAGGTTGTTGAGCATCTCCTGGAAGAAGCGTGAGTTGAAACCAATCTCGATATCATCGCCTGTATAGCTGCAAGTCAGGCGTTCCTTAGCTTCGTTGTAGAAGTCGATGTCTTCAGCAGTCAGCATGATTTCCTGACCTGAGATCTTGAAACGCACCTGATGGGTAGCCTTGCTTGAGAACACGGCCACACGGCGGATAGCCGACAGGAACAGCTGACGGTCGATGGTCAACTGGTTGGGGTTGTTGGCTGGGATGACAGCCTCGTAGTTCGGATAATGGCCTTCGATGAGGCGGCACACCAACTTATAGTCGCCAAACACGTAGCTGGCGTTGGTGCGGTTGAACTCGATCTTCACCGGTTCGTCGCCCATGGAGCCAAGGATGTTCTTCAACTGGTTGATGGGCTTCTTAGGCATGATGAACGAAGCCTGCACGTCGGAACGGATGTCCGTTCTGCGATAGCGCACCAGCTTGTGAGCATCGGTGGCCACGAAGGTCATGTAGTTTTCCTTCATCTCCATCAGCACGCCTGACATGATAGGACGGATCTCGTCGTTGCCAGTGGCGAACACGGTCTTCTCGAAACCAGCAGCCAGCACGTCGGCAGGGATCTCCCAAACGGAGGTATCCTCCATCACGGGGATCTGTGGGAACTCGTCGCTCTTATGGCCTGACAGCTTGTATTGGCCATCGCCAGCTCTCAGCACCACTGCCAAAGTGTCCTCAGCCACGCTCACGGTCACGGGCACATCGGGGAAGTTCTTCATGATGTCGAGCAGGATACGAGCGGGGATGGTCACCTCGCCAGCACCTTCAACCATATCGGGCTGCATACGCACCGTCATGGTGGTCTCGAGGTCCGACACGGTGATCTTCAGACCATCTTCACCCAGCTGGAAAAGGAAGTCATCCAAAATCGGCAGCGTGTTGTTGGAGCCGATCACGCCACTCATAGCCTGGAGGCTCTTCAACAGTTTTAAACTTGATAAGATAAATTTCATTGTATTATGTTTTGTTTGATTGATTATTACTATTTATCCATTTTACCAATCTACAAAAATACAAAAAAATTCGATTTAGGAATAATTTTTTAATTTTTTTATTCCCTATAGGAACCACCTCTCACCTTTAACCTCTCACCTAATTCCCGCTCTCTTCAGTCGGCTCAAGAAATCCGTTATCGCCTCGTAAGGCGTCACCACGTATTCAAAATAAGCATTCTTATCCTTGATCTCGCGGCTCTTCTCCTTCATGTCGGAGAGTTTCATGTTGATCGATCCGTAGGTGGCATGCACTTGCAGCTGTCCGTCGCCGCAGTTATAGCTCAAATAAGTCATAAACATGTCATCCACAAAATAATAAGTAATCACACCTAAGCGGCGGTCAAACATCACATACCCGTCAACGTAGCGGTTTACGATGTTCTTGCCAAGGCAGCCCAAGCCTATCTTACCTTCTGAGATAAACGCCCTCAGTGTGGGGTTCCAAACCATCTTCATCGAAGGAATCACGATGGTGTTGGTATAGATCTCCGCTTTCTCGTCCTCGGGATATTCAACCATACCCACCGGATCGCCTTCAATATGGGCATATATATCGGCAATCTCTTCCAGCAGTTTCTCGTCAAACAGAGGTGCCTTGAAGACGTTCATCACCTCCATGGTCAGGCTGTCGTTGGGATAATTCACAAAATCGCCAGTGCACTCAAAATGGGTCAAGCCTTCGTCGAAGCCCATGTTCGATGCGCCTTTCATGGAAACCACACAACGGTCCGACAGTCGCAATTCCTGATGGTTCAGTGTGTCTTGAATCACATAGCTCTGGCTTTCGGTATCGTAGGTTAAAGCGCCATCCTGCGACGTCACCGTCACCGTTTCAGGATTCATTGGCTTCAGGAAGTTGACATGATAGCCTCCCTGACTGCCGAACTCGTAGCACAAGCCGTTAAAGATGCCTTGACGCACTTTCTTGATGTCGTCCATCACCACAGGGATCTCCACCGCCTGCGGATTGATATTGGCCTTGGAAACGAACCATACGGTATCCTCGAGGCACGACTGCTCTAAGCGGAAGCTGCCTTCAAAGAAGTCATACGGCTCCGATGCCTTGGAGGTAATCTTTCCCTTGAAGCCGAAATACGGACTCAACTTAAACCCAACGGAATCGACAGATTCAGTATGGGCTACAGTGATACCATCGACGGGAGTGATCTCATCGAAGAATATCGGCGTGGCCACACCGTCAACATCCACGTAATCCTTGATACCCAGTGCCATATAGTTGTTACGGCTATAGATGGACACCGCCGCATCCTTGAAGTGATGCATCCGGGTAGCGGTATCCGCCTCAACAACGGCATGCTCCAACGGACTGATTTCGGCGTTACGCATGATCTTGACATTGCCATTCATCGGGATGATCTCGGCATCGGCCACAAACAGATTGGTGACCTCATGGGCATGTATGACGTAGTCGTTCATGTCGTAGTCGGCGTTGGTGGAGTTGAACGACAGCGAGTCGTGCTCAGGCAGCAGCGACACAAACTTCGACTCGATCTGCGACTCCGCAGGACTGGAGAGATGCACCCTGTTTGACGCCATATCCCATTCCGCCTCGTTCAACGAGCAATAGAACCGGTTCAGCGGGAAGTCGAGGTTACTCGTTTCATCTAAGTATTCATAGCGTGCCTTCTTGGCGTTCAAATCCACATGCGAGCGGTAATTTTCCGCCACGAAAGCCTTGGTGGTGCCATCCTCATCATACAGGATGAAGTCCGATGAATCGGCCACAAACGAGCGTGTGTCGAAGTCGAAATATTTTGAATCCAACCTTGTCAGGCCGAATGTCATCACACCATCGCCACGCAAGCCCTCAGGGGTAAGCATCGTATGGCCTTCAAACATGGTGTTGTCATACATCACGATAGGCTCTTCCTTGGTATAGACGAAGAGTTGCGGCAGCGTAACGTCCCACTTCATGTCGAGTGGTCCGCAGGAGGCTTTCGGGAAATGCGTTCCGGTGCTGCTTTCATGCATGGCGAAAGACTGAACGGACGCCACCACGGAGTCAAGATAGAAATCAAAGCGTGGCGAGAGGTATTCCGAGGTCTCCACGCCGAGCTTACCCTCGCCGTAAAAGCCTTCGTCGGAGAGGTACACCTCATGATGGAAACGCCCTTTGCCGCCGTACACCGGATAATTGGAGTCGCCACCATCGCCAATGACGTGCTTGAAGCCGAGCGAATGGTCGTCCATCACCACCAAAGGCTGGATGATGTCTGGAAAGATGCCACCCGACACCAGCCTACCCTTAAATGCGATATCGGTACTATTGAGGTTATCGAGGCTCTCCATGGAGAATGGCTCCAAGCAATAATAGAACTTACCCACTAAAGAGTCGACAAGCAACGAATCAGCAGGCAGCTCCAAGTCGAACACGCCACTGTTGATGTCTCGGTAAAACTTGTATGCTTCGCCCTCGCTTTGGAACTTCGGGAACGTCGGGGTCTCCCTCACGCTCGACTTATTGTCGCTTTCGTCGATGGTCAGGATGCCTTTAAGCCGTTCGATGGTGCCATAAACGGGATAAACCTTGTTGCTGAAACGGGCGTAGAAGCGCAACGAGTCGACCTTGGTCATCTCGATGGAGAACTTGCTGTAGTTGAAAAGGCAGTCCTTGGTGAAGAATTCATACATGCCTGCCATGATGCAGCCTGAGAAATTGAAATTCCTGTGTTTTTTCAGCACGATACGGGCATTGTCGGGCAGGATCAGCACGTGTTTGTAATCGCTCAGCGTGATCGACGGCACATCCGATTGCGTCTGGTAATCCTTGATGCCATATACCAGCATATCGTTCGAATCAAGCAGCAGGCGAATGTTAGGCTGTCGGTTTTCCACCCTGGTCTGGAACTTGATCACGTCGAAGTCGAACTCGCCATGGTTTGAAGCCAGCACATCGAAAAACCTGTCGAGCACCGCCACCATTTTCGTCTCCTTGTCGTATTCGACATAGCCTTCAGACTGCAGGTTGAGCACCAGCGTCAGCACTTGGGAATATGGGTATTTGAGATAATTCGTTAAATCATTGATGTTAAACTGGTTATGCTCATCTCCATAGATCTTGATGAACTTATTCAGGCTCTCCATGGGATGCTTCATGTCGAGTGCCTGCATCTTCAGGTAGTCTGACTTACGGAAATAGTTCACCGAGGCGACATAACCTTCGCTCGCGCCACTGGTACCGCCAATGCGGCGAAACTCCATCTCGTCATCGTTTCGATTCCAATAGATGGCTTCCAAGAAGATGTCGTACTCATGATAGGTATCGTGAAAAGGTCCCGTCCCCACGCCGCCGTCTTTCCGGTAGAACATGACCTGATGGTTGTCGTTGTTATAGCGGAACCCGAGGTCGTTATGATAGATGGAGTCGATGGTTTGATGGACAGTGTCGTAAAGGTAAATGCGGACTTTCGCATTGTTGGATGCGAGGTTGTTGTCTGTCATCGTGAAACGTGGCGACATCACTCTGACGGCAATACGGTTCTTGTACTTGAACACCAGATGCGCCAGTTCAGGCTTTGTCCCTGTGATCACCGTTGACTTGCCCGTAGTGTCGACACAGCCGGAATAGGCGATATCGCCAAAGATTGTGTTCTTTGTCACCTGGGCGAAGCCACTGATGGACAAGACCAAGAGCGTCAGCAGTACCGTTACGACCCTTTTCATAACCTTTATTTTACGAATTCAGCCGCCACCCAGCGGTTTTTGGCAAGATGGCGCTTATAGCTTAATCCAAGATGCGCAGCCTCTTCCTTGATGCTTTGGAGGTCTTCCTCGTAGAAGCCGCTGAAGAAGATATGTGCCTGAGGTCGCATAGCGTCGACATAGCAATGCATGTCCCTCAGCAGGATGTTGCGGTTGATGTTGGCCAGCACCACGTCAAAGGTTCCCTTGATGGCTGAGGCGTCGCCCAGCACGATCTCGATGTCGTTGATGCCGTTCAGCGCCACATTGGTGAAGGCGTTGCGGTAGGCCCACTCGTCGTTATCGATAGCCACCGTTTTAGCTGCACCTAACTTCTTGGCGAGAATGGCTAATACCGCAGTGCCACTGCCCATGTCGAGCACCTCCTTGCCTTGGAAATCCGTCTCCAGCATTAAGGTGATGATCTGTGCGGTGGTCTCATGGTTGGCGGTGCCAAATGACATCTTAGGCTCGATCACCAGGTCGAACTCGAAGCTCGGATCGGGCTCATGGAATGGTGCTCTCACACGACAGCGCTCATTGACAACCACAGGCTGGTAGGAGGCTTCCCACAGCTCGTTCCAGTCCTTTTCCGGCATGGCTTCTACATTGAGGAGCTTCACACCATGAAAGACCTCCATCCTGAGCAGCTCCTCCACGGCTTGGTCATCACGCTGATCCTCGGTGCAATAGGCTTTCAGCGTCATGTCGTCATCCATAAACGAGTCAAAGCCCAAGTCGCCCAGCATGGTGGTCAGCATGTCGTGCTGAATGTCGGAAGTCGGCAGGGTAAATGTGTATTCAAACGTTTTCATCTCTCACCTTTCACCTCTCACTTCTCACCTATCTTAGAAGCTTGTTTGCAGATCGAAACGAAGTCTTCAGCCTTGAGCGAAGCGCCGCCGATCAAGCCACCGTCCACGTCGGGTTGTGAGAACAGCTCCGTGGCGTTCTTGGCGTTGCAACTGCCGCCGTAAAGGATGCGGATGTCATCAGCAGCGGCTTGGTCGTAGTGTTCCTTCACCAGTTGGCGGATGTAGGCATGCATCTCCTGTGCCTGCTCGGGTGTAGCGGTCTTGCCGGTGCCGATGGCCCAAACGGGTTCGTAGGCGATGATGGCGTCGTAGATGGCGTCGCCGTCCAGATGGAACAGGCCTTTCTCCAGTTGTTCCTTCACCACCTCGAAATGACGGCCAGCCTCACGTTCCTCGAGCACCTCACCCACGCAGTAAATGGGCGACATGTTGTTCTCGATCACGCGGTTCACCTTCTCTGCCAGGATCTCGTTGGTCTCGCCGAAGTATTTACGGCGCTCGCTGTGACCGATGATACAGTAATCCACGTCGAGTGACTTCAGCATCTTGGCTGACACCTCGCCGGTATAAGCACCCTTGTCGTAAGCACTGCAGTTTTGCGCACCCACGTTGAACTTCTGTTCCTCATACTCCATGTCGGTGAGCATCTCTAAGTATGGGAATGGCGGGCATACGATCACCTCGCATTTCATTTCATGCTCTTCGTCCAGACGATCCAGCATGTCATTCACCAATTCGTCAGCCTCATCGAAAGTGAGGTTCATTTTCCAGTTTCCTGCTACGATTTTGCTACGCATATTTTAAAGATTTTAAATATTTATATTGTCAATGAATTGTCATGGTATTGTTCCAGGCTCTGACGGTGCGCCACGCTGATGATGGTCGTCTCGGGCAGTTCCATCATCAGTGTCTGGATCAGCCTCTGTTCGAGTTTGGTATCCATCGCCGAGGTAGCTTCGTCCATAAACAGATAATCAGGGCGGACCAACAGAATCCTGGCAAAGGCCAGACGTTGTTTCTCGCCTGGTGAGAGCTTGCGGTACCAGGTGTTGTCGTCATCGTCGAGATGATCGGCATATTGCGGCAGCTCGCACTGCGTCATAGCCCGTTGGCACTGCTCATCGGTGAATTTCTCAGGCGGCTCGGGATAACACAGCGACAGTCGCAGTGTACCCAATGGCAGATAAGGCTCCTGGGGCAGGAACATCATGCTGCCTTTCGGCAAACAGACTTCACCTGTGCCGTATTGCCAGATGCCCGAAAGCACCTTGAGGAAGGTGGTCTTGCCCGCACCCGACTCGCCCTTGATCAGCCAACGCGAGCCTGGTTCAATGACCAAGTCATCCACTTGGTTGACCACCTTGCCGTCCGACAGGTACATCTTCAAGTCCTTCACCCTCAAAGTCCCATCATCGCTATTGCTGAACGTGATGTTATGGCTTACATCCAGATTGAGATAGAAATGCAACTCACTCAAACGGCGGGCCATGGAGCGGAGAGAAGTTAAACGCTTATACTGGAACACAAACCAAGCAAAACCCACCCTCACATTGGTAAATGCCATGGTAAGCTGCATGATGGAGCCAATGGCTATCTGATGGGCGAAATAGCGTGGGATGATCATCAGGTAAGCCAACAGGATGCCAAATTCCGTATACCCTTTCTCAAATCCGGTAATTCTCCGCGTATAGCGTTTGAAGGCTTCCCAATTGATCTCGATCTTGCGGAACCTGTTTTCCAAAATTTGTTTCTCCGTATCGCTGCCTTTGCTGATGGCAATTTCAGCGCTATTTTCGCGGATGCGCATCAGTTGGAACCTGAAGTCTGATTCCCTCAGCTGCTGCTCGTACTCCACTTCCACGATTTTCTTGCCCCATTTTTCGAGGACGATGGACGACACCAGGGCGTATATAATGGAGACCCAAAGCATATAGCCCGGGATGTTGATATGCAGGCCGAACAACGCGATGGTTGCAGTGCCTGACATGCTCCAAATGATCATGGAAAACGTCACGATCTTGACGAGGTTGGCGAAGAAGCCCAGGCTCAGATGCAGGGCCAACTCCGTCATGTCGCGGATATCCTCGGCGATACGTTGGTCGGCATTGTCAATCTGATGGTTGCTTTCGACGCGGTAAAACGCAGCACCGTTGAGCCATTGTTTCATGTAGACGTCGGTGAGCCACTTGCGCCATTTGATCTGCAGGGTCTGGTAGAACCAGGTGCGCGACACTTCGGCAATGATGCCGCTGAGGGCGATCAGCAGGGCCTCGAACATCAACTTCCATACCAGACCCTTGTCGTAGGCAGCAAAGGCATTGAAAAAATTCTTGTTCCAATACGAAAGCCATGCGCCGATGCCGACAAGAGCCATGTCGAACAGGAAGACCAAGAGGAACAGTCCCCTAGCCTGCCATCGTTCTTCGGAGACCCACCACGGTTTGATCAGTTCCCAGCAACTCCGCAGTTCGGTCTTGGAGAGTCGGTCGCGCTGACGTTTCGCCATGACATCACATGATTAGAAATGGAATCTGGCACTGAACATGAAGTTGCGCGGGTCACCCCAGAAGTCGCCATTGCCACCCACACGAGAGTAATAGACGCAATCGGTGAGGTTGTTACCGGTCAGGTAAAGCGAGATGTGACTGTTGATGTCGTATGAGACAAAGGCATTGAGCAAGCAGTAAGGATCCTGCTTACGTTCTGGGGTATACACTGAAGCATAAGTCGTGCTGGCAAACGTGGAGTTGACGCCAAGTGAGAGGCCACTCACGGCTCCGTGACGGAAGCGATAAACGACGGACAGTCTTGCCGAGTGTTCAGGTTCGACAGGGCTGAAGGCTAGGCCTTCGTCGCCATCCGAAGATTTCACGATCTTGGTCTTCAAATAGGTGTAACCAGCACTGATTTCAAGTCCATCGACAGGATAGGCATCGAGGTCAAGTTCAACGCCCTTGTTTTCTACCCTACCGCCGTTGACATACGTATCGTAAGTCTCCGGAACCTTGTAAGGACGTCCGTCGTCCCTGATGAAGAACCCTGCCAGATTGGCTTGCAGATGGCTGTCGAAGAACTCCGTCTTGAGACCACCTTCCACTTGGAAGCCCTTTCTGGGTTTCAGGAAGTTGCCGTCGGCATCCTTTACGGTCTGCGGAACAAAGATGCTGGTATAGCTGGCATAAATGGTCATGGCTTCAATGGGATCGAAAGTGATGCCAAGGTTGGGGGTAAATCTGAATTTCTCGGAGATGGCTTCGACCCAAGTCTCATCGTTGAAGTTGTACATGCTGGCAGTCACGGTGCCCAAACGGCCTCCCAGATGGAGTTTCAGGTTGCGGAGCAAGGCCATATGCCATTGGGCATAAAGGCCGTACTGGCGCACGCGCATCTTTGAAGTATTGAGATAGTCGTATGGAATCTCAAAATCGGAAACGATGAAAGGATTGCCGAATTTGATCGGACCGGTATAAGCACTCAACGCACGTTTGTCATCGATGAAATTCTCATAGTTGGCGCCAATCACCACACGCTGGATCTGGCCAAGCATGCTGAACTTGCCGTTGACGTCGAGGGCTGCTACGAAATGGGGCAGTTTCTCGTCTTGGTAACCGCGCAGATAGTTGGAGGTGGTATCGGACGAAGAGACCGTTCCGGCAAGCGCATAT
Source organism: Bacteroidales bacterium (assembly GCA_017531225.1). Classification (GTDB taxonomy): domain Bacteria; phylum Bacteroidota; class Bacteroidia; order Bacteroidales; family F082; genus Limimorpha. The sequence goes on from JAFXLL010000007.1 coordinate 16,666, forward strand.
TTGTTTTCCTGGCTCTGAAGTTTATAGCTGGCTTTTAAGTTCAAATCCCAATTGTCACAGAGTTTCTGCCCCACCTTAAGCAAGGCTTCCTGCGTCTCCCAGTTGGTATAGTCCCAATCGGGTGTGGGATTGAAGCTGCGATCCACGTCAAGATGATAGCGATGGGAATCGCTACTATTCTCACGCAGTGCCGGCAGACCATTGTACAACACGTCACCATGAGCTCTCTGATAGGCATACGACAAGCTGACAAAAGTGGTCTTGGTGGCGTCCCATTCCAACACGCCATACGCGCCTCCCTTGTTCATCGCCGAACGCTCGTAGAAAAAGTTACGGGTGTTCATGAAAACCACCCAGCGGCTTCTGAGCTTACCGTCTTTGGTGATCGGGATGTTAAGGTCGAGCTCGGTGCGATAGTTGTTCCAAGTGCCAACGCTAAAGGAAGCATCAAAGAAGAAATCCTTTTTGGCGCTTTTACGAACCATGTTGATGACACCACCTAAAGACTGTCCATCTGGAACACCCTGAAGGATGCTCGACACGCCACGGAGCACCTCCACCTGATCGAAAATGGCCAGGTCGAACTGCTGTGAGAGTTGCAAAGCGCTGTAGGAAGGTAGTCCGTCGGTCATGATGCTCATGTAAAAGCCTCTGGACCGGTAGTGGCTACGCATATAGTCGTTGGCAATGGTGGTAACGCCGGTGACCTGATGCATGGCCTCGTCTAAGGTGTTGATGTTCAATTCTTTGATACGAACAGGATTGACGATCGACACCGACTGCGGCACCTGGCGTACTGGTATCGTCATACCGGAGACGGAGACGGGAGCGACATATTTGGCAGTGACCTCCACCTCATTCACGGTGATGGTGTCACTTAGCGATTGATTCACTTGAGCGTTCATGGTCATTGCACAAAGAATCACTAAAAGCAATAGGGTAAGTTTTTTCATGGTAGCTTATTTAGTTAATAATAGGATTAAAAGGCAAAGATAAAAGTTTTTTTGATATTTTTGTCCATCCTATAATAAAACCCTTGATGAAAAAACACATTTTATTTTTTGCGTTCCTGTTGATGGCCGGATTGTGCAACGCACAGGAAGAGGAATTCTCCTTCCCCACCGACCGTCCGGGCAATGTTTGGGGCACCGAAGTACTGCCTTTCCAAAAAGTTTCTTGGGAAAACGGCTTCAGTTATGAGCGAAGCGACGGAGGCCGCACCATTACGCTGCCCAGCACCATTGTCAGATACGGCATTTTCGAAAACGTGGAACTCAGGGTAGGTGCCGACTTTCAGCTGAATGACGCCATGACTTTTGGCATGAATCCACTCACTCTCGGCACCAAGATCCATTGCTTCGACGGCACTGACATCCTGCCTTCGGTGGGCATATTGGCACAGTTGCAATCACCGCATGTCGGTTCAGCCGATCTCCTCCCCGACCATCTGGCGCCAGCCCTGTATCTGATCTTCGAAAATGACATCAACGACTGGTTTGCGATATGTTACAATGTAGGTGCCGAATGGGACGGCGTAACGGCCACCCCGACTACATTTCTGGGTTTGAATCTTGGTTTCTCTCTCACCGACGATCTTGGCACCTACGTAGAGACGTTCAATTATCTGCACCCCGATGGAAATCAGTACATGACTGAAATTGGATTCACTTTCAATCCCATCCCGCGACTGCAACTCGATGTTGAGGCTGATTTCGACTTACAGCATCTGAAGGATTATTTCCGTGTGGGTTGCGGCATTGCCTGGCGCATCAACTGATTCTGACCCTCGGGTCGATGATGCCGTAAATGATATCGACGATCAAGTTCACGATGATCAACATCACGGCGATCAAGAGCACCGCTCCCATGATCACCGGGAAGTCGTATTTCTCGAGGGCGTCGACCACCACCACGCCAATGCCTTTCCAGTCGAACACATATTCGATAAACACTGCGCCCGCAAGCAGCGAGGCAAACCATCCCGAGATGGCCGTCACCACCGGGTTCAAGGCGTTGCGTAAGGCATGGACACAGATCACTCGCCATGGACGCAAGCCTTTGGCTTTAGCCGTCCTTACATAGTCCATTGACATGGCTTCGAGCAGCGAGGTACGCGTCAGCTCCACCACCACCGCCAAGGGACGCATGCCCAAGGTCAGGGCAGGCAGGATGAGGTTGGACAGGGTGAGGTATTCGCCCCGGCCGTATTCATCCACCGTGTAGAGGCTTCCCGTCATGCTCAGCCCGGTGACATCTTCCAAGATAAAACCGAAAATCCACGCCATCAGGATGGCCGCGAAAAACGAAGGCAACGACATGCCTATGGTGGTGATGAACAAAGTCAGTTTATTCAGGAAATTCGTGTTGATGATGGCCGTCAGGATGCCGATGGCTAATCCGATGATGAAGGCAAGTGTGATAGACACGAAGGCCAACAGCAGCGTATTGGGGAATGCGTCGCCGAGTACGTCAGAGACCTTGCGCTTGCTTTGGTATGACATCCTGAGGTAAGGCGCCTTCAGCACCACCGCCGTTGATCCGATAGTGGCGACACGGACGTAGGGAGCCACTTTGGCGAGCTTCTCCTCCCCTTTCGACACGTCGTAAAACGACAATGGCACCAGGTCGTTAAGGTAGTCCACATATTGCTTGCCGAGGCTTTGGTTGAGACCCAACTCCTCACGGATGGCGTCGACCGATTCCTTATCAGCACGCTGACCGAGCATCATTTGAGCTGGGTCGCCCGGAAGGATGTTGAAGAGGAAAAACACCAACGTGGCGACACCCCAAAGCACCGCCAAACCATACAGCAACTTCCTGATTACATACGCTCCCATACCTTGTCAAAATCAATGGCACTCCATTTATCGACTACCAAGCCCTCATCAAGCAAGATCAATCCAGGATTGAACCTCACGATAGTCTTGATTTCCAATTCATCGCCGTAATACACCTCTTCCACAAAGGGATGCTTCTCCTGATAGGCCTTCATATCCTCAGGCATCTCAGCCACCATCCAAATCACCTCATAGCCGTTTTGGCGGGCCTTCTCGGTGATCGTCTTGGCCTTCTCCCATCCCTTGTCGGTGACTTCGCTCAGGTCGTTCGAGGTGAACATGAAGAGTTTCGGGGTGGTCAGGATCATCTCGGTGACGTCTTCACCATCCTCGTCGAGGGCTGAGAAGCCGAGATAGCTTACACCTCCCTCCACACGTTGGTCAACAAACTCCCACTGACTCATCCACACGGAGTCGTTCCAAGGATAATTGGGCGAGAGGTATTCCTGAGTCTTTCCCGTCTCTTTATTTTTGAAGATCAGATAGATCTGTTGTTCTTGCTCAGGTTGGGCATTCATCTGCTTGCCCACCTTCCAGTCCATGAAATCGACCACGGGCAGGTGGCGGTAGTTATAGATCTCGAAGCCCATAAATGCAAGGGCGTAAGCCAATCCAATCAAGAACTGTGTTCCCGGTTTCAGCTTGCATTTCAGCGACTTGATGTTGATGAGCAGGGGTAGCAGCAGCACGTCGATCACCACGTTTTTGTAAAAGGTCTGCCAGTTGGTTAGCTTGACGGCAGTGCCGAAGCAGCCGCAGTCGGGCACCATGTCGTAAAGTGCGTCGAAGAACGTCGCTGTGGTGAAAAGCGCCATGAAGGCCGTACAGCCGATGACGGCGATCTTGGGACAGATGTTAGTGATCAGGCAGATACCAATGAGGAACTCCGCCAGGATCATCAGCATAGCCAACACCAAGGCGGCAGGATCGAGCCATTGGATGTGGTAGGCGGCGAAATACTCCAGCATCTTGTACTTCGTGCCCAGAGGGTCTACCCCTTTAGTGAAGCTGCTGAAGATGAATACCGCACCTACCAGCAGGCGGCAGATGAGGAGTATGGTTTTCTTAGCCTTCATGAGCGTTTTCTTTCTGTTCGTTGAGCAGGATGAGTGCGAACACCGCGTAGTTGATCATGTCGTAGTAGTTGGCGTCGAGGCCTTCGCTAACGAGCGTCTTGCCGTCATTGTCCTCGATGGACTTGGTGCGAAGCACTTTGGCCATGATAAGGTCGGTGATGGAGCTCACACGCATGTCGCGCCATGCCTCGGAGTAGTCGTGGTTTTTGCGGGTCATCAGCTCGTAGGCCTCGTTGGTCACCTTGTCGTAGAGCTTGGTAGCCTCTTCGGAGGTTAGGTCTGGTTGATCCACCACGCCAAGTTGAAGTTGGATGATACCCATAGCGGCGTAGTTAACGATGCCAATGAACTCTGGTTCGATGCCTTCGTCCACGAGGTGTTCCGACACGGTCTGGAGGGTACGGATGCGTTTCACCTTGATGAAGATCTGGTCGGTGATGGAGGTAGAGCGCAGGATGCGCCAGGCCGGACCGTAGTCCTTCATTTTATCGATATAGAGCTTGCGGCAGGTAGCCAGCACAGCATGAAATTCCTTTTCAGTGTTAGGTTTATTCATTTGCTTCGATTTTTGCGAAGCAAAGATAGGAAATTTTGTCAAAAAACGTTCGAGATCGGATGAAGTTTACAGTTTTTGGATTTCGTCTTCCGTCAAGCCCGTGATTTCAGCGATTTCAGAGACTTTAAAACCCTCGGCTTTCATTCTGTGTGCAATTTCGAGTTTCGTTTTTTCTGTACCTGACATCTCGCCCCTCACGTATGCGGTCCGATTAGTATTGTAGTTGTCGCGCCAGGCATTCATGCTGTCCTCATACGACCATCGTTCCGCGGGAGTATATTTGGCGATTTCAGCCTCATCGAACAGCTGGGTAAAGACCTTTTCTTGCAGTGTCTTAGGACGATCGAGTAAATAACAAAGATTTTTGATGGCGAACATCCATTTGTCGAACATGGTTTCCAGTTCATCTTCCGTTTTGGTAAACTTCGGCATCTCCAGATAGATGAAAGTGAGTTTGTCATAAAACACCTGCTTGAATTCCTTATCCATCAGCACCACCTCATGGCGGAAGCTATCCTCTGGATACTCACCTTTTGGGAAGGTGAAGTCGAGCAGGCTTATCACGTAAACGTCCTTCAGGTGATAGTCCCAGTCGCCACGGGGAGCCTGTTCTCGGATGACCGTTGCAGCATAGTAAACGGTTCGGTCTTTAAAGTAAAACTGGTCGGCTTTCTGCATTTCAACGACGAACCTGCTTCCGTCGGCAGTCTCGCAGTACACATCGAACACGGAGTGTCGATCCACCATCAAGTCGCCAAGCCGCTCAGTGTTGAGGTATTTCACATCAGTAATGGTATTTTCTTTGCCAACGAGCAAGGCATTGAGAAAGCTGATGAGTAGTTCTTTGTTCAATTCCGTGCCGAAGAGTTTCTTGAAGCCGAAATCTGTATATGGATTGATATAGCGGTCTTTTTCATTAAGAAACATGGCTTTTTGTTTTTAATTACGATGCAAATATACCACAGAAAAGAGCATTTGTCAATACCTTTTTGTATTAATTATTAATTCGTTATTGAAAACTTTGATTATCTGATAGTTCAGCATCGTAATAAACAAAAAAGGACGGCTGAGTCAGCCGTCCTTTGGTTGCTTTTACGCAATGCTTCTTACTTCTGCTTCTGTCTCTTCTTCAGAGCGTAAGCTGCGCCGAAGCCGATGAGCAGCAGTGCACCAGTGCCCAGAGGAGCATCCTGGTCGCTGCCATGTTGGCCAGGCAGTTCGATGAGGGCGCTGGGGGTAACATCACGGTTATCCATGTACTGGTTATCCATGCGTTGGTCACCCATGCCAAACAAACCACCACCCTGCTTTTGCGCTACTGCGCCGAGAGTCATTCCGAGAACGATTGCGATAGTTAATAAGGTCTTTTTCATAATATGTAACTTTTATCTTTTATCTCTTATCTAATAACCATTTTCTGAGTCTTCACGTCGGTGCCGTTGATCAGGCGAAGCACATAGACACCAGCCTTGGCGTTGATGGCCATGCTGCAGGTGCCGTTGATGTTTTCAGTGGCAACCACACGGCCTGTGACGTCGATCACCTGGAGGGTAGCCTCACCCTCGTTGGCGATGACGAGCTGACCGTCGCTCATGAAGGCGAAGTCCTCGCCCATCTCGGCGTTGACCATGGTGGTGCTGAACACCAGGCGGAAGCGGCTCTCGTAGTCATCGGTGCGGGCATTGAAGGTGTAGCTCGGGTTGGCGAGCAGGTCGACGTCCTTACCTGCGATATTATCAATAAGGTGCAGGTAACCCATCTCCACTTCTTCGGGGTTGACGGTGATGGTGTACTCACCAGCCACGTAAGCCCTGAAGTTGACGGGCATCTCGCCTTGTCCGTTGCTGCTCACGATAGCATATTCCTCGTTGTCCATCGGGATGTAGATGTTGGCGTTCTGTGTGCCGAAGTAGAACTTAGGCAGCTCGGAGCCCTCGTTGAAGCTTACGATGGCGTTGTCGATGGTTGTTGTATTCTCACCATTACGTGTAGCGACAGTCTGAGCCAGAACCATTTCAACATTACCCTTACCGGGTGACGAAACTGCATCATCCGTAGTTGGAGTGAAAGTTACTGAAGAGCCGCTAATGATCACTCCAGTACAAGGAGCGATTGGATTACTTCCGGCAACTGATTCTGATAAGATGACGTCACCTGTAGCATTCAGCTTATAATAACTTACGTTTAAGCGAGCGTTACATGTGAATGGGTTGCCAACAAGATTGTATCCTGAGTTAAGTCCTGTGATTTCTTTTTCGTCGCTTGGCTGGATTGTACCAGCGAACTCCAAGGTAACATCACTCTGGTTAGCATAGAGATAACCTTGGCCATTTACAAGGTTAAAGCCGTCCGTATGTTCCTCGTTACGATAGTTTTCCCAATAGTCTTTTGGTTTGCTCCCATCATATCTATAAAGGTCGTAGGTGTGTGCTTCTTCAATATCAGCAGTAATCATGTTGGCCACAGAAGCAGGTGTCGTATTGCTGCTGAGCGGCGAAGCGATGAAGTTCCAGCCATTGCTTTCAGTTCCCCAATTAGTAGCAGCGGAAATGTTCTTTTTAACTGTGGCCTGAACAGCATCTTTGGCCCCATTGTCATGGAAGAACAACTGGGCACCGTCTTCGATAACAAGGTTTGCGGCGGTGCCATTGTTAGTTAATGTACCAGTGAGTGTTAACGAAGCGCCCGATTTGACCACAAGAGCTGCTTTAGCTGGAATTGTTAGATTTTCAGTTGACATATTAGATGAAATAGCAATATTGGCACCGTCTGACAAGGTAGATGGTAAGGTTGATTCAGGATTCCAAGGCGTAAAATTACCGTATGGCAAATAAATAACCGTTATTTCCCATACACGAACACCTCCTGTTGACATAATATATCCAGTAGTATAAAAACTTGTTGATAAATCAATAGTTTTCAGTTTTAATGATGAACTTTCACTACTTGCTATTGCTGAACCGTCTGTTGCTGTTTTAAAAACTAATTGAGTCGATGTAGCAGAACCCTCTTCATAACTTGAATCACTATTGCTAGCACCAGTTACTTTAAATGAAATTTCTTTTATTTTACCGTTAAATATAGGAAGTTGAATATAGGGATTGTTATTGGTTCTTAACTGAATCATATTCTTTAGTGTAGAAGTTTGGTATCCTGTTGTTTGCCAAGTCAAACCATTAAACGTTATTGATTTAAGCGTTCCATATCCAGAACCACTATTTGACATTTCTGATATTTTAGTACCCGAAAGTTTTGCTTGTAAATATGGATTAACCTCTGTGGTAATATATATATATACTTCACTTGCTGGCATAGTAAACTTGTTTTCATCGTCAACATCTACATTATTATCCTCCGAGTCAACAACAGAAATGGAATAACCATACCCGGCACTTACACTAACATTAATTGTTACTTCTGCATTATAATCGATCTCTGCATTCTCATCTAAAGTTACACCACCAACTGAAACAGATGCTGTTGCGCCAGAGTCTGGTCCAGTTACATCAATAGCGTATGCATAAGTAACAGGGATCCATTGAGCAGTTAATGTAACATTGCCTGTAAGAGGATATGTTGCGCTAGCGGCATAAGTCTTAGTTCCATCATTCCAGCCGCCAAAAGTATAGTTTGTTTTTGTAGGTTCAGTTGAACTTATTATAAAGTCTCCTGACGGAACATTATTTTCATTAGCAGGACCGCCGGAGCCTCCGTTGCAATTGTATGTAACCGTATAACCAGAAACTGTTCCTGAAAGTGAAACTGTTTTTTGTGTTGCACCAGTTGAAGCAAGAGTTACATTTTCAGAATTATAATTTCCAACATTCTGCCCTGCTTTGAGACGAGCATAAATCGTAGTGTTGCTTACTGTTCCTGCTGCTTGTGTGAGAGTAATAGAACCACTATATGTTCCGTTTTGTGTTGTACAGACCTCGTAATGTGTAGGAGCTGTTATGCTTATATTTGTTGTTAAGTTTGTTCCACTAACTGTAAATGTTTTCGATGTGCTTGGGCCAGTGCCATGATTATATGACAAACCTGTTAAAGAAGTTGGTAAAACCGTGATTGTTGGCTCATCTGATTCTTCTTCGAGAAGATAAACGGTAAAATCATGCTGATAATCGTCTATATTAGATGTGGCATATGCTTTATACTTATGATTGGGTGTTTCCTTTCCAGAATCACCTAAGAAACGATTTGAGTTGCTTGTATTAGATATTAAAGCCGTGCCATTTGAAAACGAAATACTCCAGATAGCGCTTTTGTCGCCAAATGCCATATCTGTTTTACTACTATTATTTATGTATTGGTTAGAAGAAAGGCTTACATTTTTTAAGTAGAAACCACCAGTAGCTGCTTCTAGAGTCCATACGAAAACCTCGTTTCCCTCCAAATTAGTTGTGGAATATGAATCAGTAGTTTGTAATGCTTTCGAATCGATAGTGTTACTTAATGCATGACTGTCTCTTACGAATACGTATTTATTACCTGCAGAAACAGATGTGACTTGCGTAAGTTTATACGTGGTTGTTTTTGCTTGTCCCACCGCCTTCCCCGGCAGGTTAATCATTGTCAGCAGCATCAACGCCGCAATTAGAAAAGTAAATTTCTTTTTCATTCTGTTTTGTTTTTTGTTAGATATTAATTTGTTTTTGTTGTTCGCGTTGGTGGGAGCGGGTACAAAAAAAACTCGGGAGCGATAAGTGGGAAAAGGGATTCGCGCCTTGTGGCGAAAGCCCATTCCGACTGCTTATTCTCCCGCTAACAAAAAATTTACCAGATTTTCCGAGTGAGAACAAGAGCGTAAAGCCCTGATATTTATTTTAATACACTACTCTTTTCTAATTTTATAATGCTTTTATTTTTCGGGCGCAAAGATACAAATAATTTCGGAATTTCAGAAAGTTTTTTTTAAAAGAAGTTCTTGCGAAGTTAGAAAAATGTATAAAAAATAGATATGAAATATTTTCTAATAAAAAAGTTGCGAAGAGAATATAACAACGCATTTTATCAAAAGCCTTATCTTTGCTCCCTCAATCTGACCCGACATGAACATCGACGGAATCCTACATAAGCAAGACCTCAACAAAGAAGAGATCAAGCTCCTTTTGGCTGCCGAAGGCGACGACAAGAAGAGGCTCTTCGACCGTGCCCTGCAGGTGAAGTTCGAGCATTTAGACAACTACGTCCATCTGCGCGGCCTCATCGAGTACAGCAACATCTGCACTAAATACTGCCTCTACTGCGGTGTACGGAGCAAGAATCCAAACTTTACTCGGTACCAGCTCAGCGACGAGGAAGTAATTGAGTGTGCCAAGTTGGCGCATGAACTGGGCTATGGCTCCGTGGCCTTGCAAAGCGGCGAACGCTCCGACAAGGAGTTCACCGACAAGATCACACATCTGGTCAAGGAGATTAAGAAGATTGATAACGGGAGTTTGGGCATCACCCTGTCGCTGGGCGAACAGAGCGAAGAGGTCTACAAAGAGTGGTTCGAAGCCGGCGCGCACCGTTACCTGCTACGCATCGAAGCAAGCAACGAAGAACTCTATTATAAGATCCATCCGCATGATGCCAAACACGACTTCAAAACGCGATTGAACTGCATTGACACCTTGCTGAAACTCGGCTACCAGACTGGCACCGGAGTGATGGTGGGACTCCCCTTCCAGACCCTCGACGACCTCGCCGGAGACCTGCTCTTCTTCAAGCAGAAAGACGTAGCCATGGTGGGCATGGGACCTTTCATCCCCCACCCTGACACGCCGCTTTGGCAGTATAGAGACCAGATTCCGACAGCTGAGAAACGCATGGAGCTGACCTTAAAAATGATCGCCATACTCCGCCTGATGATGCCAGAAATCAACATGGTGGCCGCCACGGCTAACCAAACGGTCGATCCGATGGGACGCGAGAAAGCCATCGCTGTCGGGGCCAATGTCATCATGCCCAACCTCACGCCAAACGAGTTCCGAGAGAACTACCTCATCTACCCTGACAAGGCCTGCGTCAAAGACAAACCCGACCAATGCCAAACCTGCCTGGATGTGAGACTGGCGGCTATTGGACATCGGGTTTTATATAACGCTTGGGGGGATTCGGTGGCGTTTACAAAAAAGATAAAAGATAAAAGATAAAAGTTAATAGTGGAAAAGATAGGAAAATACGAATTCATTGCCGAGCCGTTCCATTGCGACTTCTCGGGACGACTTTGTCTGGGACATCTGGGCAACGACTTGCTTAATGCAGCCGACTTCCACTCTACCGACCGTGGCTTCGGCATGAAATACCTCATGACCATCCATCGATCCTGGGTACTGTCAAGACTATCCATCGAAATGACCGAGATGCCCTCTCAATATGAGCGCTTCACCGTCGAAACCTGGGTGGAAAGCGCCATGAGATTCTTTACCCAGCGCAACTTTCAAATCGCCGAAAGCAACGGTAAAGTCTATGGCTACGGCAGATCTGTATGGGCCATGATCGACACTCAGACAAGACAGCCAGCCGACATCTTCGCCATCAACGACGGCACTATCAATCAATGGATTGAGACCGACAAACCTTGTCCCATCGAGAAAGGCGATCGTGTAAAGATGGATCATAACGCCGAGTTGGTCCGCACAATCGACGTGTATTATCACGACATCGACATCAACGGACACGTCAATTCCATCAAGTACATCGAGCACGTCATCGATTTATGGGACATTTCGTGGTACCGCGAGCATCGGATCAAACGTTTCGACATCGCCTACGTAGCCGAGACCCATCAAGGCGACAAGCTTAGCTTTTACAGGGAACAAACAGGCGAACAGACCTATTGCGTGCGGTTAGTGAAGACAGATCAAAACACACTTCAAGACACCGAGGTTTGTCGGTGCAAAATCCTGTTCACCTCGCACCTCATTCAGCGCCCTCAATAAGCTTATCCTCCTCGCTGAGGTCAGGAACAAGCCGTTGAATGATCTTGAAGCGATAGAAGAAGCGGACAGCGATGACACGGATCACGGTGTATGCTGGGATAGCTACTAGCATGCCCACGATGCCACCGATATGGCCTGCCATCAAGAAGACGATGAAGATCTCCAACGGATGAGCCTTGATGCTCGTAGAGTAAATCAAAGGCTGGAAGACGAAATTGTCGATCAACTGAACCGCCAACATGATGGCTAAGATAATGAGACCGAACAGCCACACATTCACATCCAGTCCGATGCCTGGAATACCCGCCTTCAGAATCATGCCCAACAGCGCGCCTATCACCTCGCCGATAAGAGGACCGATATAAGGAATGATATTCAAGATGCCCGCGATAACGGCAATACCAAGGGCATAGCTGACATTAAGACGCGCGATAAGCCAAATCCCCAGGAAGTTGATCAAGGCAACGCCCAACATTTCCAGCAACAAGCCAACGAAATAACGTGAAAGCAGCTGTCTGATCTCGTCGAGCGTCTTGCTCACCATTTGCTCAATCTTATTGGGCACCAAAGCGCAGATAATCCTTCCGAAAAGCGTTTCATCCTTCAGAAAGAAGAATGAAATGAACGACACGGTGAACACGCCGACGACAATATCAACGACTACACTGGCCACCGATCCCACAAAGCCTGTCACACCGCTGAAGCTCAAAGCGTCAGAAAGGACTTTCAACAGCGAGGTGATCAGATTGAAGTCCGGACCCAGGCCAGGGAAAATCCCGATCAGCCACTGGTTGATACCTTCAATCCAGCTCGTCCCCGAAACAGTCGAATCGCTTGCCACCGAGGCTTCGTTGATGATGTTCATCACCATAGGAATCATCACAGCAATGATCAACGCCAACATGGCGACGATGATGAGAATGGTCAGCAACGCCGATATCCAATCAGGAATATGCAACTTCTTGATGTGGATCTTTCTGAAGATTCGCACAATCGGATGCCCAATCAGCGAAACCACCACGGCGCTAAGAATGTAAATCAGCACATTACTGAAAATGCAACAAATGGCGATTATGGCCGCCAAACCCGCAATCTTGATGATGTAATCAGCCAACCTGTTGATACTGCTTTGTCCCATTTTATAAACAATTTATATGGCAAATTTAGTAAATATTTTAAATTTTGATATTTTTGCGTTTTAAAACTGATAAAAATGAAAAAACTATTCCTCGCACTACTCATCTGTCTAAGTACATCTTTTGTTTTCGCCGATAGCGTCTTCATCGAAGGTTTTGAATACGGAAACCACGACTATACCGTTCCCGTTGGATGGACTTGCGATGACAATTCATGGTTGAGCGGTTACCTCGAGAAGGATCACAACCGCATTGCCCATTCAGGCAACTGGTACGCCTTTACCGAGGCCACTGACTCGTGGATGTTCATGGAGTTGTACATGAGCGACGAGCTCAAATACCGTTACCATTTCTGGGGAATTTCAGACGGAACATACGATATTGAGTTTTGGGCAGGCAGCGGTCCCTCGACCAGCCAGATGACCACCTTGTTATTCACCAAGACGGTGAGCAGCGGAGAGTATGAGCGTTTTTCAGAATACATCGAAACGATTGCCGTCGATTACCAGTATTTTGGCATTCACGCCATCGCCCACGAAGGCGCCTATTGCCTCACCATTGATGACATTTTGGTGGACATGGTCGGAAAGTACAACCTTGAAGTCACCCCCGAGCGAATTGACGCATTCATGATGCCCGGAGAGCAGATCACCATCGAGTATGACGTTCAAAATACAGGTTATGAGGACTTGCATATTTACATGACGCCTTACACCGATTATTTCAATGACATTTCTTTCACTGAAGACGGCTTCAACTACAGCTCCTTCCCCACCGTTGCCGACCAGGTGGTGCATTGCACCTGCACTGCAACGCTCAAGCCCGACACCGAGCTGGGCAGCGTCTGTTTTATGGATATCATGTTCACCGTGAGTTGCGACTGCGTGACACGAATGCTCACCTTATGGGTGACCGTGGGACATGACACCACTGGAATTGAAGAATTTGATGACGAAGAAGGCCTAAAGCATGTGGAGGTATACGACCTCACAGGCAAAAAAGTGAACTCCTCCGACCTGAAGGCTGGCATCTATATTGAAAGGACAACCACCTCACAGGGGGTATCCATCAAAAAAATCTTTAAGCAATAACTTATACTGAAAGGCACTCATCCAAAGCCTTGGTGATTGCCTCTTGATCCATGTGCTGGCCAATGAAGACCAGTTTCTGCATGCGGTCGCCATAGGTCTCATCCCAGTCGCGACGCAGGCCTGCATCTTGTGCCATCATCTCACGGAGCTCGTTTTCTGGCATGGTAGCAAACCAAGCACCAGCATTGCGGAGCTGTACCTGCTTACCTGCTTGCTCGAAGATGTAGCATACCTCATCCTCGTTCTTGAACCAGCAGATGCCTTTGGCACGGATCACGTTACGCGGCATCTTACGGGCTACAAACTCATCGAAACGGGCGAGGTTAAAGGGCTTACGGCGGAAATAAACAAAGGTTCCAATGCCATATTCTTCGGCTTCACCCTCTTCATGATCATGGTGATGATGGTGGTGGTGATGACCTTCTTCGTGATCGTGGTCGTCGTCATCATCATCGTCATGATGGTCTTCCGGCTCGTTATGGCCTTCAACCTCACGGATCCAAGTGGCGGAGGTAGCCACCTCGTCGAAGTCGAACATACGGGTGTTCAGAATCTTGTCGAAATCGATGTCGCAGTAGTCGCACTCGATGATCTCGGCCTTAGGCTGCAAGGCACGGATGATCTGCTTGATGCGTCCGCGTTCAGAGTCGGAGACTTCGGAGGCCTTGTTCAGCAGGATGATATTGCAGAACTCAATCTGTTGGATCACGAGGCTCTCGAGGTCGTCCTCCTTCAAGGTTTTACCCACGAGGTTCTCGCCGCAGGAGAACTCATCCTGCAAGCGAAGGGCATCCACCACGGTGACGATGCAGTCGAGGCGTGCGAGGCCATCTTTATAATATTCATAACCCATGCGGGGATAGGTGCAGAGTGTCTGGGCGATCGGCTCCGGCTCGCAGATGCCGCTGGCCTCGATGACGATGTAGTCGAACTTACGCATGGAGGTGATTTCGCTCAGTTGCTTCACCAGGTCCATCTTCAGCGTGCAGCAAATGCAGCCGTTTTGAAGGGCCATCAGGCTGTCGTCTCCCTGACCGACGACACCACCTTTTTCAATCAGGTCGGCATCGATATTGACCTCGCCGAGGTCGTTGACAATGACGGCAAACTTAATGCCCTTGCGGTTGTTAAGAATCTTGTTTACCAGTGTGGTCTTGCCGCTGCCGAGGTAGCCAGTGAGCAGCAAAGTGGGTATTTGAGGTACTGCCATAATGTTCTTGTTTTGATTTAGGGGTGCAAAAGTAATTCTTTTTCTTGAAAAGTGGTATCTTTGCGACATGAAAAACGAAGAGCTTCAAATCCTGCAACGTTACTTCCCAGCCGCTGCCGTCCCCATGGTGGCGGAGGCCTATGCGCAGTCGCGTTTCCAGCTGAAGTTCAAGAAGCCAAGAAACTCAAAGTTAGGCGATTTCCGTCCACCAAGAGGCATCAATGGGATTTGCTGCATCACCCTCAACGGCGACCTCAACCCTTATCAGATGCTGGTGACTTTTGTGCATGAGTTCGCCCATTACATGGTCTATGTGAATTACCCCAGGCGCCGATTGGAGCCACATGGCGAAGAGTGGAAGCAGACTTTCGCGCAGCTGCTCCTACCCTATCTGAAGCCCGAGATCTTCCCTGAAGACATCATCATCGCCTTGAAACGGCATCTCCAGCATATCAAAGCCAGCTCCACTGCCGATGCCAATCTCGCCAAGGTAATGAAACGCTATGACTCCAATCCTTCTGGAGACAAGCCATTAACCGTGGACGACATCCCCGAAGGAGCCGTCTTCCAACTGGGTAATGGCATGAGATTCAAAAAAGGTCCGAAACGCCGCACCCGCTATCAATGCGAATGTTTGGATAATGGTAGAACGTATAGCGTTTCCGGCTTAGCTGAAGTGATCTTCAGCAAATAGTTTCCAGCCTGCAATTCACTGACATTCGCTTCATTGGAACCTTGAACAGTCTTTACCAGCTGACCCAACGTGTTGAACACTTGAATTTCGGTAGCTTCAACGCCTTGAATATGAACAAAATCCGTGGCAGGATTAGGATAAACCAAAACCGCTGGAGCCTCGAATGATGACACTGCCACATTGGACTCGGTGGTGAAATAACGTGGTGAGCTAACCCAAAGAATACCATCATCGAACTTTAACGACAGCATATAGCCATACAAAGTGTCAGGGATAAGGTTCTCAATGAGGAGTTCAACATGATCTTCAACATCGATAATCACATTATACATCTCGTTGATTGCTCCATCGTCCATATCGTAATAGGAGAACTTGGCTTCCACAAAGTGACCATTGCCTTGGTGAATGTCAGCAGAGAGTTTCGCTGAAGTAGCGGTAATGTCACTTGCTTCCCAAACCTTGTAATCGGAAAGGCCATGGATGGGATAGCCGTTATTGGTGCCATCGTCCATCACGTAGGCATGAGCGTAGTTATCGACCGTATTCTTGAACTCCTCGGTCTGCATCTCGGCAGAGGTCATGCTGGTGCCATAAGCCGTGGTGCCGCCGCAGGTATTCAGGAAATAGCAGTTGGTAACCGAAAGCGAGGACTCGTCTTTTGTCGGGTTGATAGGGCTGACCATGCCGAAGATGCCGCCTTTGGTGGAAGCATTAAGGGTTCCCACGTTATAGCAACTCTCAATGCTCACTTCATTCTCCTGCAAGGTGGCTCCAAGTATGCCAGCCGCCACGCTCAATAAAGTAGCATTAGACGTAATGGTAGCTGTGTTATAACATTCTTTAATCTGGGCTTTATTCATCGCTATTCCGACGATGCCGCCAGCGCCCGCTGCCGCAGTGACGCCACCATTATTGGTTGCGTTGATGCTTCCTGAGAACGAGCACTCTTCAACGACACTGTTCTCAGCCGCAAGTGCCACAATACCGCCTACGCCACAGAAAGATCCGTTGTTGCTCACGGTGATGGTGCCTGAGAAACTGCACTGGAACAGCATGGCATTGTCAGCCATACCGCCTACGATACCACCAGCGCTGGTACCTGTGGAAGTGATGTTGCCATTGGTTACCGACAGGTGCCTGATCTGTCCGAAGTCATTCTCTCCAATGATGCCGCCCCATTCGCCGCCAAGACCTCCAAACAAGCCGCACACATCGGCACTCGACTGGATCTTCAGATGATCAATATTGTGATACCAAGCGTCGAAAATGCCTGCGAAATAATAGCCTTCCATATTCATGTTGACGTTACCGATTGGCGTCCAGTTGATGTCATTCAGGTCGAAATCGTCGGTCATCAGGAAGTAGGTATGTCTGAAGACTGCTGAGCCTTGGGCCTGATAGCCCTCGTTGACCTTTTCAGCGAGATAAGCTAAATTGGCGGCTGTCTCAATCAGATACGGATCGCTTTCGGTGCCGCTGCCGTTGGTCCAGGGTTCGGAACTGCCGTCCCATACGTTGACGGCCATCAGGTTAGATGCCAGAAAGATGGCAATAAGGGTGAAGAAAAGTTGCTTCATAATTTTTCAAATAACCGGTTTTGGGTCTGCAAAAATAACAAATTCTGTGTATCTTTGCACCTTAATTTGAAAGCGTAAAATGTCCAATATACTCGACCAACTTAACGAACCCCAACGCGAAGCCGTCACCACGGTGAACGGTCCCGTGATGGTCATCGCCGGTGCCGGCTCGGGCAAGACCCGTGCCCTCACCTATCGCATCGCTTACATGATCTCCGAAGGCGTGGATCCCTTCTCGATCATGGCGCTGACCTTCACCAACAAGGCCGCCCGTGAGATGAAAGACCGTATCGTGAAGCTCGTCAACGCCGACGACGCCCGCAACGTGTGGATGGGCACCTTCCACTCCATCTTCGCCCGTATCCTCCGCATTGAGGCGCAATACATCGGCTTCACCTCTACCTTCACCATCTACGACACCGACGACTCCAAGGCGCTCATCAACTTGATCCTGAAAGAGATGCAACTCGACCCCAAGGTGTATCCCGCCAAGTCAGTGCTGGCACGCATCTCCGCCGCCAAGTCGAGCCTTTATTCACCGGAGGACTACGCCAAGGATCCCGACATCCAGGAAACTGACAACAAGGCCAAAAAGCCGTTGATCGCCCAGATTTTCAAGGTATACAACGAGCGTCTGCATCGCGCCAACGCCATGGATTTCGACGATATCCTTTATTACACCAACGTGTTGCTCCGCGACAACCCCAACATCCTCTACAAATACCAGAACCACTTCAAATATATCCTGGTCGACGAGTATCAGGACACCAACTTCGCACAATACCTGATTGTCCGCCGTTTGGCCGCCCTCTTCGAGAACATCTGCGTGGTGGGCGACGATGCCCAGTCCATCTATGGCTTCCGCGGCGCCAACATCCAGAATATCCTCAATTTCAAGAACGATTATCCCGATTATAAGCTGATTCGACTGGAGCAGAACTATCGCTCCACCAAGACCATCGTAGAGGCGTCGAACAACATCATCGCACATAATAAAGACCAGATCAAAAAGCGCGTGTGGAGCGACAATGAGCAAGGCGAGCTCATCACCCTGCTGCATGCTGCCACCGACTCGGAAGAAGGCACCTTGGTGGCCAACTCCATCTTCCACTACAAGATGTCGAGACAGCTCAACAACAAGGACTTCGCCATCCTTTACCGCACCAACGCCCAGTCGAGATCGATGGAAGCCGCCCTGCGCAAGCAGAACATCCCCTACAAGATCTACGGTGGCCTCTCGTTCTACGACCGTAAGGAAATCAAAGACCTCCTGGCCTATTTCCGCATGGTGATCAACCCTGAGGACGAGCAGTCGCTACTGCGCATCATTAACTACCCGGCACGTGGCATCGGCGAGAAGACCGTCGAACGCATGATGGTGTTCGCCAACGAGCACAACACCTCCATCTGGCAATGCATCGCCAACGACCAGTTCCCGCAGGACTTCAACATGGGTACGGTCAATAGAGTTCGTGATTTCGTGGTGCTCATCAAGAGTTTCCAGAGCCTGCAAGGCAAGATGAACGCCTTTGAGCTGGCCAAACATATCACCAATACCATCGGCATCATCAAGCTTTTGAAGGAAGAAGACACCCCCGAGAGCATCAGCCGTGTGGAGAACATCGAGGAGTTGCTCAACGCCATCATGGAGTTCAGCGACCAGCAGGTAGATGAAACCACGGGCGAAGCCGCCCAGGTCGATCTGGTGCGTTTCATGGAGGACGTGGCCCTGCTCACCGACAGCGAGATGAAGAAGGATGACAACACCGAGGATTGCGTAAGCCTGATGACCATCCACTCCGCCAAAGGATTGGAGTTCCCATACGTCTACGTGGTGGGCATGGAAGAAAACCTGTTCCCTGGCATCTTGAGTTTGAGCACCCGCGAGGAGCTGGAAGAAGAACGCCGCTTGTTCTACGTGGCCGTCACCCGTGCCATGACCAAGCTCACGCTGAGTTGTGCCGAGACCCGTTATCGCTATGGCAACCTGACGCTCAGCGAGCCTTCGAGATTCATCGAGGAAATCGACGAGAAACTCATTGACAAACCCAAGAAAGCCTCCTTCCACGACACTTCATCATTCGACGAAGAACGCAGCGGATGGGGACGCCGACCCGGCTTTGGATCCAGTGGAGGCGGATATGGAACGAGTGGAAGCGGTTATGGCTCCACCGGAAGCAAGCCTCAAGCTGGAAAAACAATCACCGATCCTGAGAAACATGGCTTTACTAAGGTTAGTGCCGCCACCAACACTCCAACTCCAAACACCCCGAGCGGACCTTTTGAGGCCTCCAACCCCGACCTCATCCAAGAAGGCTTCCGTGTGATGCACCAGAAATTCGGCGAAGGCACCGTCGTCTCCATTGACGGCGCAGGTGCCAATAAAAAAGCCACGGTGCATTTCGATAGTGCTGGTACCAAACAATTAATGCTTAAATTTGCAAAATTAAAAATCATCTAATATGGACAAACAAGGATTGCTATACAACACCGAACGCGGCCAGATCATCATTTCGGAATACGGTCGCAACATGCAAGAGATGATCCGTCACCTGATGGAGATCGAGGATCGGCAGAAACGCACTGAAGCCGCCCAGTTCATCATCCAAGTGATGGCACAGATGAACCCCCAGGTGAAGCAGTCTGACGACTACATCCACAAGCTTTGGGACCATCTCTACATCATCTCCGACTACCAGCTCGACGTGGACAGCCCCTTCCCTGCTCCTCAGCCCATGAACGAGGCCAGCAAGCCACAACGTGTCGGTTACCAAAACCATGATATCAAATACGGTCACTATGGCTATTACATGGCCAAGATGATCGAAATCGCCTCTGAGCGCGAAGACGAAGACATGCGCCAAGCCTTGGCTTATTCCATCGCCAACCAGATGAAGCGTAATTTCATGGAATGGAGTGGCAACATGGTCAACGACCAACAGATCATCGACGACCTGAAAGCCATGTCGAACGGCCGTCTGGTGCTTCCTGACGAGACCAAACTCAACGGCACCACAGACGTCCTCACCAAGCCCGTGCTGTCACAAAAACAAGGCAGCAAAAAGAAAAAGAAGAAACAGTCGAACCTCAAGGCCGACATGAACAACCCCAACAACCCCGCATATAAAAAACGCAAACTCCAATAAGCCATGGGATCATTCAGGATTGAAGGAGGGTGCAAACTCAAAGGTGAGATTGTCCCTCAAGGCGCTAAAAACGAGGCCATGCAGATCATCTGCGCCAGCCTCCTCACCGACGAGGAAGTCATCATCGAAAACCTGCCCAACATCCTCGACATCAACAACTTGATCGACTTGCTGAAAGGCATGGGCGTCAAGGTGGTGCGCAACACCCCCGATGTGGTGTCGTTGCAGGCCAAAGACATCAACTTCGATTATTTCCAGACCCCCGACTTCATCCAGAAGGCCTCGCGTCTGCGTGGCAGCGTGATGATGATCGGCCCCCTGCTCGCCCGTTTCGGCACGGCTTACATGCCCAAGCCCGGCGGCGACAAGATCGGACGTCGGCGTTTGGACACCCACGTGATCGGTTTGATGAAACTCGGCGCCATCTTCAACAACGACGGCATCGTGCAGAAAGCCACCGCTCCCAACGGTTTACACGGCTGTTACATGCTGTTGGACGAGGCCTCTGTGACTGGTACCGCCAACATCGTGATGGCTGCCGTGATGGCTGAAGGCCAGACCACCATCTTCAACGCCGCCTGCGAACCCTATTTGGTGCAACTTTGCAGGATGCTGGTCAGCATGGGCGCCCAGATTGAAGGCATCGGATCCAACTTACTGAAGATCACCGGCGTGAGCAAGCTGAAAGGCACTAAACATAGATTATTGGCCGACATGATCGAGGTCGGTTCCTTCATCGGCATGGCAGCCATGACGGGATCGGAGATCACCATCAAGAACGCCGGCATCGAGCAATTGGGCATCATCCCTGAGATGTTCAGACGCATCGGCATCAAGATGGAGTATCGCAATGATGACATCTATATCCCTGCCCAGGACCATTACGAGGTGGAAACCTTCATGGACGGCAGTATCCTCACCATCGCCGACGCTCCCTGGCCCGGCTTCACCCCTGACTTGATCAGTATCATCTTGGTGGTGGCCACCCAGGCTAAAGGCACCGTGTTGATCCACCAGAAGATGTTTGAGAGCCGTTTGTTCTTTGTGGATAAGCTCATCGACATGGGCGCTCAGATCATCCTCTGCGACCCCCACAGAGCCAATGTCATCGGTTTGGACCATCATCACGCACTGCGTGGCATCCGCATGAGTTCACCCGACATCCGCGCCGGTGTCGCCCTGCTCATCGCCGCCATGTCAGCCCAAGGCGTCAGCATCATCGACAACATCGACCAGATCGACCGCGGCTATCAGTATATCGACCTCCGACTCAATAGTTTGGGAGCGAAGATTGAGAGAATCTAGTTGAACAGCAGCCTTTGCAGTTCTTCAATGGTTTCAGCCACAAAGAATTCGGGCCCTGAACTTTCCGAAGGGTCGATTTTCCGTTTTGTTTGATCTCTCGTATCGCGATAACCCCAGCCGACGATGATGCCCTTGATGCCGCCGTTGGCAGCAGTCCTCATGTCGGTAGGCGAGTCACCGACCATAACGGCCTCTTCCTTATTGACACCCACTTTGCGAAGCACTTCTCCAACAATTTCAGGATCTGGCTTTAAGGGTTTATTGGGGCGGTTGCCCAGGACAGCCACAAAGGGGATGTCGGGAAAGAATTCCTTAATCAGGTGTTCCGTTCCCGCTTGGAACTTGTTGGAGGCGACAGCCAAGAGGATGCCCCGGTGGTGCAGCTCCTTGAGGAGTTCAGGAATGCCAGGATAGGGTTGAGTGTATATGTCAATGTGGGCAAAATAGTAGTCCGTGAAATCAGCAAGCACGGCATCTATCAAAGCATCATCGTCACTTAGTTCGGCAGGCAGCGCCTGTGTGATGAGGTTTCGGGCCCCGTGTCCGATCATTTGGGTAATCACTTCAAGCGAGTGCTGCGGTAGGCCTCGAAGTTTCAAGGCATGGTTGACGGCTTCCCTGAGGTCGGCAATGGTATTGAGCAAAGTGCCGTCAAGATCAAAAAGAACAAGTTTTGGTGTCATGGCTTGAACTATGGGTTTATTACTTCGTTTTTAAGGGAGGCGACCAATGCATCGCTGATGTTATTTCCTAATTGACGGCATACATCCTGGCTCCAGCGTTGCGCCATCGCAATACGGGCGGCTTGGTCATTCATGCCTTGAAGTTTAGCGTAGATATAGCCAGCGTTGAAGTTGTCCCCTGCCCCTACCGTACTAACCGTCTCTATTGGCTGCACCGGATAGGTCTCACAACCTTCGGGTGTATAGACCCTTAAGGGGCGGGCGCCATCGGTCAGAATCAAGGTGTTGCAAAAACCATTCACCTTTTCGTAGATAGCGTCACCCTCGTGCAAACTGTACAGATAATCGAAATCCTCCATCGAACCGCGCACCACATCGGCCAGGCTCATGTTTTCCTCGATATTGGGCTTCAAAATGGGGATATCTGCAATATAGTTTTTACGGAAGTTGACGTCGTAATAGAGCCAAGCGCCTTTATCGTGCGCCTCGTGCAGCAAACTGCCCACTATGGGCCGTATGGCGGGATTGATGGCGAAATAGGATCCAAAGAGTACCATGTCATCCTTGCTAAACTCAGGCAGCTTTCCGCCAAGTGCGACGGGTGATGGATCCTTGTAAAACATGTATTGTGCATCGTTATGCTCATCGAGGAAGGCCAGCGAGATGGGTGATTTGACGTGTTCGCGACGGAAGACATATTCCGATGAAACGCCGTTCTCGTTTAAGAAACGGCAGATCATATCGCCTACGTGGTCGCCGCCCACTTCGGTCACCATGACGCAGTTCACCCCCGCCCTTCCGAGCGAGACGATGCTATTGAAAGTCGATCCTCCAGGAACCGCTTTTAGTGGTTGGTCATCCTTGAAGAGGATGTCGAGAACGGTTTCTCCGATGCCGATAACACGATGGTTGGTCATATAATTTTTGTTTGTCAGTTATTATTCAATTCTTCCGCCGCCATTGGCAGGTTGTTATCATCTTCGTTTTGATGGTAGATGAAGGGTTTGCGTGTTTGATAGAGCGACAGCAGCTTCTCGTTGAGCAAGAGTTCCACCTCGCCCATGGTGCGTTCCAGACGGTCGGTCTTGAGTTGGCATTCCCAGATGACGATCACCTGCCAGCCGTTGTCCTTGAGGAGCTGGTAGTTCTGTTGGTCCCGATGCTGGTTTCGGGTGATTTTGTTGACCCAGAACTCGGTGTTGGTTTGCGGTATCTTACAGCACCCCTCGTGCCCATGCCAGAAGCATCCGTTGACGAAGATGGCCGTATGGTAGCGGCGCATCACGATGTCGGGCTTCCCCGGAACGCCTTTCACGTTGAGGCGGTAGCGGTAGCCGTGACGCCACAGCCATTGCCGCACCTTCAGCTCGGGCTTGGTGTTGCGGCTGCGGATGTGCGACATCACAAGATGGCGCTGCGCTGGAGTGAGGCGATCCGTCATGATTCATTGTGTTTCTGACTGGTTGCAAAGATAATGTATTTATTTTATCTTTGCAGCGAGATGCAAGTGAGCTATGTTTTATTATTAACATAGATTTACTTGAAATGAAAAAAGAAAAAACCATCAACCAGGAAACCAAAGTCGAAATTGGAGACTTTGGACCGATTTACAGACAGTTTGAAAGGAAGCCGAAAGAAGCAATCGAATATTTGTGTAAAATGAAAGACGGTGATTGTATCCGTGCTTTATACCGCGAAGACATTGGCTTCATTGACATTATTTGGGGTGAAATAACCGACCCAATTAAGCACAAAGGTTATGGATTGGCACACATTATTGACAAACACGGCGATGACATCAAAGCACTTGGCTTTAGTCTGGAACAATTCATTCCTATTCTTGTTAAATATGGAGATTTGGCAGAATCCAAAGACCCAGATAAAATCATTCTTAAAGGAAACAATTTTAAAATCATTATATCTAAGAAAGCATATAAAAACAATAGGGTTATGAACAAAACGTTCGTATTGACTTCATTTAGTATAAAATAAAATCGCCAGCATGAAAGTGCTGGCGATTAAGTGGAAATATTCAGAACGTATGACGTAGAATATTTTAAATTTGGTCCGCTGCACCAAAGAACCACTAAGTCTATATTATGTTTTGCAAAATTACAACAAAGTTTCGACATCCGCAAGGGGTTTCGGCATTTATTGTTAACTTTGCATTTTAGAAAACACTATTAAGCGATGGACGACGGACTGAAAAACTACCTCATCGGCGCTCGATATCATTGAACTACGAGGATTGTAATACTCATCGCAAGTGTTTGAAAAAATTTTTCAGGAAAACCTTGCGGAATATGGAGAATGTTGTTTATCTTTGCCACGTCAATCGGAAACGGATTGGCTATCCGGGCAGAATCCCGAGAGGGCAAGCCTTTATCGACACTACCCAGTTTAAAAGAAGCCTCAAACGAGGCTTTTTTTGTTAAAACTTCTCGCGCTTCTTTGTTCGCTTTAAAATAGATTTCACCTTTTCAGCAGTTTTTTTTGCTTTCCGATGAAACATTTCTGCTCTTTTTGCTACTTATAAGCGAAACAACCGACAAATAAGCTATGAAAAGCAAGATTTTAATAGCATATGAGTTTCCAGGAGTAAAGCACGTTGTTGTAAGCGGCGACATTCATGGTGATTTTACGGAGTTTGTATTCAGGTGCTGTAAGAAATATGGAATGACGGACACATTGATTATCGTAGCAGGTGACTGCGGCTTTGGGTTTGAACGGCCTGAATATTATAAGGATGTTTACATAAAATGTAGCAAGCAACTTTCAAAATCCAATAATTGGATCGCGTTTGTTCGTGGCAACCATGACAACCCCGCTTACTTTAATCAACAGCCCATCAAACATCGGCGTTGGATGACGCTTCCTGATTATTCTGTAGTGAAAGCCTGTGGTCATACCATTCTTTGCGTTGGAGGCGCCACATCCATCGACCGGATGTGGCGCATGACGCTCAGACAATTTCACTTACAGCAACCTGACGAGCCATTGATTCCAAATGTCTATTGGATAGATGAAGGTCCTACTTATGATGGGTTAAAGCTGGAAACTATCAATGAGTTGTACACCATTGACGCGGTGATCACACACACTTCCCCATCGTTTTGTGAGTTGGTGTCACATCAGGGTATTCAAAATTGGACAATTCATGATGAGGATTTAATGGATGACGTGAAAGCCGAAAGGAATGTCATGGATCAACTTCATTCCTATCTAAAATCCAAGAAACATCCGCTTCGCTACTGGTATTACGGTCATTTCCATCAAAGTTGGCATGCGGAGATAGATGGCGTAACGTT
This sequence comes from Bacteroidales bacterium, assembly GCA_017531225.1. Lineage (GTDB taxonomy): Bacteria > Bacteroidota > Bacteroidia > Bacteroidales > F082 > Limimorpha. Next base: position 42,211 of record JAFXLL010000007.1, read on the forward strand.
CCGCATGCTCGACATCATGGAACTATGCGAATTGTAACACTCCTCGCAAGTGTTTGAAAAAATTTTTCAGGAAAACATTGCGGAATATGGAGAATGTTGTTTATCTTTGCCACGTTGAAACATCAACCCTTCCCCTTGCAATAATACAATTTTTTCCGGGAACGACAATAGTAAGCACTCACAATTTGGGATATCTTGGGGTTAGCGAAAAGACAGGGGTAGTAGCGAGAAGCAACTTTTTACTGTAGCACTGTAGCAACTGTAGCAAAACAACAAAAACAACAACAGAAAAGAGAAAACAACTTCAACAAAATAAATAATTTCTAAGTCTAATGTAACTCTAACCTAACTCTAACTTTTCGCTAACCAAATATTCACGTTCCAGACGCTGCTTCGAATTATTTGTAGATTCTTCATCACAAGTGCTTGAAAACTTTTAATTTTCTTACGTATTTCCCGCTTTTGATGTCGTTGTAGCTGAGGCTCACACCCGAATCATTCTTTGGTGGTTTGATTACAACCAAGCCTGCTTGGATACTTTTTCAGTTCACCGAAAGGGCTTCGACTAAAAAAAGCCCGTAAAATCCCTGCCATTTTGTCAATTTCCTCCCTTTGGCAAAGCTTTTGCTATGTCAGAGGCGCTCCTAATTTGAAAATAATTAATAAATAAAAATATCGTCATGGAAGAAAAGAAAGACATTGAAATTCAGGAAGATGAAACCCAAAAACAAACTGAGCAGCAAGTTGAGAACCCATCAGTAGAGCCACAAGAGACCGAAAACAAGCGACATAAAGGCAGACGCGCCCATGCCAAGGCTTTGGAAGAAGCCAAGGCAAAATTCGCCGAGCTTAACGACACTTACCTCCGCCTCTACTCGGAGTTCGACAACTACCGCAAGCGCACCGCCAAGGAGAAACTTGAGCTGTCTGCTACCGCTTCGGCCGCTGTCATGAAAGACCTGCTCCCTGTGCTCGACGACTTTGAACGCGCGCTCCAAAACATGGAGAAGAACGGCAACGAAGCCGACCTGCAAGGCGTCACGCTGATCTACAACAAGTTCAAATCGACTCTCCAAAAGAGAGGCTTGGAAGAGATCGTAGCCATCGACTGCGACTTCAATACCGACGAACATGAGGCCCTGACTATGGTTCCTGCCCCCGACGAGTCGAAGAAAGGCAAGGTGATCGACGTGATTCAAAAGGGTTACAAGCTCAACGGAACGGTGATCCGCTTCGCCAGAGTGGTAGTGGGAAATTGAAAATTGAAAATTGAAAGGTATGGCAGAAAAAAGAGATTATTACGAAGTGTTAGGTGTCAGCAAGATCGCCACTCCAGAGGAGTTGAAAAAGGCGTATCGTAAGCTGGCCTTGCAATATCACCCTGACCGCAACCCCGGCAACAAAGAGGCCGAGGAGAAGTTCAAGGAGGCAGCTGAGGCCTACGAGGTGCTGAGCAACCCTGAGAAGCGGCAGCGTTACGACCAGTTCGGCTTTGCCGGCATGGGCGGCGCAGGCGGCTACAGCGGCCAAGGCATGTCCATGGACGACATCTTCAGCCAGTTCGGCGACCTGTTCGCCGACTTTGGCTTAGGCAGTTTCTTCGGCGGCGGCTTCGGCGGTGGATCCCGCTCAGGCGGCAGCATGCGTGAGCGCGGCGGCAACATCCGGGTCAAGGTCAAGATGAACCTCCAAGAGATCGAGAAAGGCGCCAAGAAAAAGATCAAAGTGAGCAAATACGTCACCTGCGACCACTGTCATGGTTCAGGTTCCGAAGACGGTCGCACCGACACCTGCCCCACCTGCAAGGGCCGCGGCCAGGTGATCCGCACGGTCAACTCGTTTCTCGGACAGATGCAGACGGCTTCCACCTGCCCCAACTGCGGCGGCACGGGTAAGATCATCAAGAACAAATGCACCCACTGCCACGGCGATGGCATCGTCAAAGGTGAGGAAGTGATCGACATCGACATCCCGGCCGGCGTGGGCGAAGGCATGCAGCTCACCTTACGTGGCAAAGGCGGCGCAGGCCCACACAACGGCATCAACGGCGACCTCTACGTGCTCATCGAAGAAGAGGCCAATCCCGAACTCGAACGCGACGGCAGCAACCTGATTTACAACCTGTTCATCTCCGTACCCCAGGCCATCCTCGGCACCGAGGCCGAAGTGCCTACGGTAAGTGGCAAGGTGAGGGTGAAGATCGCTCCTGGCACGCAGAGCGGCAAGATCCTGCGACTCAGGGGCAAGGGACTTCCCGTGGTGAACGGCTACGGCAACGGCGACCTGCTGGTCTACGTCAATGTGTGGATTCCGAAGAAGGTCACCAAGGACGAGGAAAAGGTGCTGCAAGGCTTGGTCAATTCAGAGAGCTTCAAGCCTGCTCCCAATGAAGACGACCGCTCGTTCTTCAAGCGCCTACGCGACTATTTCAGCTAATCACGACTCCTTCACAACATGAAAATAGAAGTCATCAACGTTACAAAACGCTATGCCGAGCACCTGGCGCTCAACAACATCAGCCTCCAGGTGCCCGAGCAGAGCATTTATGGGCTTTTAGGTCCCAACGGTGCCGGAAAGACCACCCTCATCCGCATCCTTAACCAGATTACCGGACCCGACACCGGGCAGGTGCTCATCGACGGAGAGCCGCTCAAGCCACAGCACGTGGAACGCATCGGCTACCTGCCGGAAGAGCGAGGGCTTTACAAGAAAATGAAAGTCGGCGAGCAGGCCATCTACCTGGCCCAACTCAAAGGCATCAGCAAAGCTGAAGCCACCAAAAGGCTGAAGCTTTGGTTCGATAAATTTGAAATCGGCGAGTGGTGGAACAAGACCGTGGAAGAGCTCTCCAAAGGCATGCAGCAGAAGATCCAGTTCATCACCACCATCATCCATGAGCCCGACATCCTCATCTTCGACGAGCCTTTCTCTGGCTTCGACCCCATCAACGCCAACCTGCTCAAGGAGTCGATCCTTGAACTGCGCAACAATGGCGCCACCATCCTGCTGTCGACACACAACATGAATTCCGTCGAGGAAATGTGCGACAGCATCTCCCTTATTAATAAAGGTGAGAAAATCTTGGAAGGCAAAGTGGCCGAGATCAAGGCACATCACCGCCTCTCCACCGACGCGCCCATGCCGTCGATGAACGACATTTTCATTCAGGAAGTCCAAGCTAAAAACGTCAAGTCATGAACAAGATCGGACTTATCATCAGGCGTGAATACTTCACCCGTGTGAAGAAACGTAGCTTCATCATCATGACCTTCTTAGGTCCCTTGCTCATCGCAGCCATATACATCATCCCTATCCTGCTTGCCTTGCATGGCGACAACGAGAAGCGTACCATCGCCGTTGTCGACCAAAGCCATTGGTTTGAGCGTCAGTTCGTCAACACCGAGAACCAGACCTTCATCCGTCTTGACGATATCGACATCGACTCCACCAAGAGACTGGTGCAGCAGGGATTCTTCGACATCGCACTTTTCATTCCAGAGACCCAGCTCAACATCCCATCGAGTGCCGTGGTTTACAGCATGAAACAAGTGCCAATGACCGTAGAGAGCCACATCAAGGAGGTAATGAAAAACGAGATCCAGGTGCAGAAACTACTTGCTGCCGGCGTGGATCCTGACATTTTGGAAAGCATCAAGACCAACATCAACCTTTCGGTGATCCGAATGGACGAGGAAGGCGGTGAAAAAGAGACGTTTACGGAGGTACAATTCATCCTCGGCATGGTCCTTTCCGTGTTGATTTACATGTTCATCATGCTGTTTGGAGGCCAGGTAATGCAAGGCGTCACCGAAGAGAAGAGCAGCCGCATCGTGGAGGTCATCGTCAGCAGCGTGAAGCCATTCCAGTTGATGATGGGCAAGATCATCGGCGTTTCGCTTGTGGCCTTGACCCAGTTCGTGATGTGGATTATCCTGACAGGTATCATTTATGTCGGTTTCTCAGCCGCTGTAGGCATCAGCCATCCCGAAGCCATCAGCCAAGGCACTGTGATGGCGCAGGAGATCAGCAGCACCAACATCATGGACAATGAAGCGGTACAGAATGTGCTCAACATCGTCCACTCCATCGACTTTGGCACCATCATCTTCAGCTTCATCGTGTTCTTCCTTTTGGGCTATCTGCTTTATGCCACCATGTTCGCTGCTATAGGCTCATTAGTCGACAACAATACTGATTCACAGCAGTTTACATTACCAGTCACCGTACCTCTGATCATCGCCATCCTCTCGGCGATTTACATCGTCAACGACCCTGACAGCAGTTTGGCCGTGTGGATGTCGATGATTCCTTTCACCTCTCCCGTGGTAATGATGGTACGTATTCCCTTTGGCATCCCCATTTGGCAAGTCATTGTTTCTGCGGTGATTCTGGCGGGTACTTTCGTCGGGATGACCTGGGTGGCGGCCAAGATTTACCGTACCGGCATTTTGATGTACGGCAAGAAACCCACCTACAAGGAAATCTTCAAATGGCTAAAATATTAAAAACAATTTGTGAAATCGAACAAAAAGCAGTAATTTTGCAGGCTCGATTTTAGGCAAAAACCGACTAAATTGAAGTTAAAATATTAAAAGTCAAATAATTAAATCGTTTTTACAATGCAAAACAAAGGAGCAATCAAGACGCTAGCCATCATCTTCGGGCTGATCTTCTTGTACCAGCTTTCCTTCACTGTGGTGACCAAGGTCGTCGAGAAGAAAGCTGTCAAGTACGCCCAAGGCGATGAAGCCAAGGAAAACTACTATTTAGACTCTGTGAGCAACGTACCGGTGTACAATCTGTTAGTGAAGAAATACACCTATCGTGAAGCTAAAGAAAGAGAAATCAACTTAGGTTTGGACTTGAAGGGCGGTATGAACGTCACCCTCGAAGTCTCAGTGAAGGACATCGTCAACGCTTTGGCAGGTGCCAACGCCAACGACCCGACCTTCCAGCAGGCCATGCAGCTCGCCACCGAGCGCCATCAGAAGAGCGAAGGCGACTTCGTCACCTTGTTCGGACAGGCCTATGAAGAAGTTGACCCGAACGCTAAGTTAGCCTCGATTTTCCTGTTTGAGTTCAAGGATAAGGGCATCACCGTCAACTCCAGCAACAGCGATGTGCTGAAGGTTTTGAAGGAGGAAAGCGATGGCGCCATCGACCGTTCCTATCAGATTTTGAGAACACGTATCGACCGTTTCGGTGTCGCACAGCCTAACATCCAGAAGCTGGAAGGCAGCGGCCGTATCTTGGTCGAACTTCCTGGTATCAAGGATCCACAGCGTGTCCGCAAACTCCTCCAGGGAACAGCACAACTCGAGTTCTGGGAGACCTACAACTTCAGCGAGATCTACATGTACTTCGACCAAGCCAACGCCAAGTTAGCTGAGAAGAGCAAGGCCGCCAAGGCTTTGGAAGAGACTCCTGCTGAGGAAGAAGTCGCCGAGAACACTCCTGCTGTTGAAGGCGAAGAAGTGGCAGAAGCTACTGAAACTGAAACCGAGACCGAAGAAGAAGCTGGTCTGCTGGATCAACTGGCTGAAGAAAGCAGCGATGAGAACATCACTGAAGACGAAGCCCTGGCTAAGTTCCGTACTGAGAACCCACTGTACGCCCTGCTGCAACCCTCCTACACTCAGAACGGCCCTGCTCAAGGTGCTTGCGTAGGTATCGCTCAGGTGAAGGACACCGCCACCATCAACCGCATGTTGGCTGAGACCGCCAGCATCTTCCCACGCACCTTGAAACTGGCTTGGAGCGTGAAGACCAAAAACTACGGTGGCGAGACTGAGTTCCTCGAACTCGTTGCCCTGAAGATGTCACGTGACAACAAGTGCGCCCTCGGCGGTGAAGTCATCACCGACGCCCGTCAGGACTACGGCCAAAACAACCAAGTGGAAGTCTCCCTGCAGATGAACTCTGAGGGTGCCAAAGCTTGGAAGCGCCTCACTGGCGAAAACATCGGCAAGCAAGTTGCTATCGTGCTTGATAACTACGTCTACAGCTATCCTGTCGTCAACGACGAGATCCCGAACGGCCGTTCAAGCATCTCTGGCGGTGGCATGACCATCGAAGAGGCTCAAGACTTGGCCAACATCCTGAAGGCTGGTAAGTTGCCTGCACCTGCACGTATCCTTGAAGAACAAGTGGTTGGTCCTTCACTCGGTAAGGAATCCGTCCAAAAGGGTATGTGGTCCATGGTGTTCGCCTTCATCCTGGTGCTGGTTTACATGGTCTTCTTCTATAAGAAAGCCGGTCTGGTATCCGATGTCGCTTTGATCGTCAACGTGTTCTTCCTGTTCGGTGTGCTGGCTTGCCTCGGCTCCGTGCTGACTCTGCCTGGCATCGCTGGTATCGTGTTGACTCTCGGTATGGCAGTGGACTCCAACGTGATTATCTTTGAACGTATTAAGGAAGAGCTCCGTGGCGGCAAGGGTCTCCGTCCCGCTATCGACGCTGGTTATAAGAACGCTTACTCCGCCATTATCGACGGTAACGTCACCACCTTGATCACTGGTATCGTGCTGATCATCCTGGGTACCGGCCCTGTCCACAGCTTCGCCGTCACCCTCTGCATCGGTATCCTCACCTCACTGTTCACCTCCATCTTCATCAGCCGTCTCATCTTCACGAGAATGCTCGATAAGGAAAAGGAAATCTCCTTCACCACCAAGTTCACTGAGAACTTCCTGAAGGACACCAAGTTCGACTTCATCAAGTTCCGTAAGACCGCTTACATCATCGCTCTCGTGATGATCCTCATCAGCGGCTGCTCACTTGCTTTCAAGGGTTTGAACCTCGGTATCGACTTCAAGGGTGGTCGTAACTACATCGTTCGTTTCGACCAAGACGTGAAGGTTGACCAAGTTCGTGAAGCCCTTTCAAGCCTTGATGTTGAAGGTTGGGAGACTCCTGAGGTGAAGACCTACGGTCCTAACGGTCAGGTGAAGATCACAACCAAGTACAAGATCGAAGACAACAATCCTGATGTGGACACTGAGATCCAGGGTATCCTCTACCAAGGTTTGAACGGTTTGTTCAGCCAGAGCATCACCGCTGAGCAGTTCTCATCAGAGGACGAGACCATCGGCGTGTTGAGCACCCAAAAGGTGGGCGCCACCATCGCCAGCGACGTCACACGTAAGTCCATCTGGGCCATCATCGTGTCACTCGTCTTGATGTTCGCCTACATCGCCATCCGTTTCCGCAGATGGCAGTACGGTCTCTCCGCTCTGGCGGCTCTGACCCACGATACCATCATCATGCTCGGCATGTACTCCCTGTTCTTCAACATCCTGCCTTTCACCATGGAAGTTGACCAGGCCTTCATCGCCGCCGTGTTGACCATCATCGGTTACTCCATCAACGCTACCGTGGTTATCTTCGACCGTGTGCGTGAGAACACCACACTCCACCCGAAGGCCACTTGGAGAGAGAACATCAACAACGCCGTCAATAGCACATTGACCCGTTCGTTCAACACCTCAGGATCAACCTTCGTCGTGTTGCTCGCCATCTTCATCTTCGGCGGCGACACCATCCGCGGATTCATCTTCGCTCTGTTGGTTGGTATCCTGGCTGGTACCTTCTCCTCAGTGTTCCTGTCATCACCTGTCGCTTACAACCTCTTGAAAGGTGACAAGCAGGAAAAGGAACTTGCCGAGGCTGAAGAAAACAGCAAGAAGAAATAACCCATAAAGGTTAATCGATCACTAAAAAGAATCCCACTGGAAACGGCGGGATTCTTTTTTTTTCGTATTTTTGCATAATTAATGCGAATCACGTCATGATCATGAAAAAATATATCATCATCCTGCTTTCAATTCTGTGCCTCTGCCTCGATACCGATTTGTATGCGCAAAGGAGAAACCCTGCCAAGAACGCCGATTTAGCCTTTGACCGGAAGCAATATACCGAAGCCGCTGACCTATACAAGAAAGCCTATAAGAAGAGCAAGCGTAACAAGGCTGAACGCGCCCGCATCAGCTACCAGATGGGCGAATGTTACCGCCTCATCGGTCTTACCAAACGCGCTGAACCGTATTACGCCAGAGTGCTTAAGACCGATTTCCCCAACACCCATCCCGAGGTTTATCTCAACCTGGCCGAGACCTATAAGATGAACAAAAAGTACAAGGATGCCATAGCCTGCTACGAGAGCTACATCCAAGCGGTGCCTGATGATCCTCGCGGCCCATTGGGACTTGAGACCACACAGCTCATCGAGAATTGGACTGAGAATCCATCGCGCTACGAGCTCACCGAACTTAAGAAAGTCAACTCGAAATATTCCGACTTCGGTGCCTTTTGGATCAACTCCAACTACAACGAAATCCTCTTCACCTCCTCACGCAATGGCGCCACCGGAGGCGAAAAGGAAGGCATCACCGGACAGGACTTCACCGACTTCTGGACCTCAAAACAAGACCGTAAGGGCGAATGGAGTGCTCCCGTCTTAGCCGACGAGAACGAGAACATCAATTCCGACGACAGCGATGGTGCCGGATTCATGAACTCCAACTATTCCAAGCTTTACTTCACCCGCTGCGAGGCTGGCGAACACAAAAAGAACGGCTGCATGATCATGGTCGCCTCTAAGTCAGGAGGTGCCTTCTCCACAGCTCGTCCCGTTGAGATTGCCACTGTCGACACGCTCGACATCGTAGGTCACCCTACCCTCTCAGATGATGAGTTGATCCTCTATTTCTCAGCTGAACGCAAAGGCGGATTTGGCGGCAAGGACCTCTGGATCTCCACACGTAAAAGTTCCAGCGAGGCTTTTGGCAGACCGTTCAACCTCGGCGAAAACATCAACACCGCAGGCGACGAGGTGTTCCCCTTCCTGCGCAATGACACTACGCTGTATTTCTCCTCCAACGGCCACGGCGGCATGGGCGGCCTCGACGTCTTCGTCTCCACCATCGACACAGCCGGCAACTGGGGCAAACCCGTCAACCTCAAATACCCCATGAACTCCACTGGCGACGACTTCGCCATCATGTTCCATCCCACCCAGGAAAAAGGCTTCGTCTCTTCCAACCGTGGTAACACCAGAGGCGATGACAATATCTATTACTTCGAAGAGCCACAAATCCATTTCACCTTCTCAGGTACTGTCAAGGACGAGAACACCCTTCAACTCGTTTCCAATGCCACCGTGCGTTTTGTAGGCTCTGACGGCTCCGTGATGAGCACCCGCACCAACGACAAGGGCTACTTCAACTTCAGCGAGTCGCAAGTCAACAAAAACACCACTTACGAAATCACCATCGACAAGGAGAACTACTTCACGCTTAATGCCACTGAGACCACCGTTGGACTGGAATTCAGCAAGGACTTCGTGAAAGAATTCACCATACAGCCCATCCCCGAAGAGCCCATCATGCTGCCAGATATCCTGTACGACTTAGGTAAATGGGATCTGAAACCGCAGTTTGAGGACTCACTGCAAGGCTTGATCGAGACCCTGCAGGTCAACCCGACCATCACCATTGAGCTGGCTTCACATACCGACGCCCGCGACACCGACGAGCACAACGACATCCTGTCGCAGAAGCGTGCCCAGAGCGTGGTCGACTACCTCATTATCCGTGGCATCGACCCATTGCGTCTGACCGCCAAGGGCTACGGCGAGCGTGTGCCTCGTACCCTCCAAAAGGACATCACCGTGAAGGGATACAACTTCAAGGCTGGCACCCAGCTCACAGAAGACTTCATCAACAAGCTGCCCAACAACGAGGTTAAGGAAGTCGCTCACCAGATGAACCGCCGCACCGAGTTCCGCATCCTGTCGAAAGACTACGTGCCACGCGACATCATTGGCGAGGGCGGCACCGTCAATATTGCCATCAACCCCGCTGAGGTTAACTACGTCATTTTCGACACCGACAAGAGAGGCTATTTCACTTTCGACGCCAATGTTGATGGCTACAAGGAACGCTTCACCTACAGCCAAAACGCCGACTTCTGCATGTCGGAGGCTACGGCTTTGAGGCTATTGAAGGACGGACGCATCAGCCGCGACAACTTCGAAGGCGACGTAGAGAAGATCCTCGGCACAGGAACCGTGGCCAACGGCGCCATCCTCACCCTGAAGGAGATCCGCATTGCCAACAAGAGCCTCACCGATGTGAAGGTGAAAGTCATGCAAAAGATGGTTGAGCAATGGGTCATCGGCAAGAAGACCCTCGAACAGATGGGCAGTTTTGAATTCGATACTAAAGAAAGAAAACTTATATTCAAATAATGAATAACCAACGTTATAGTTTGCGCGGCGTATCCGCCGAAAAGGAAGACATCCACAACGCCATCAAGAACCTTGATAAAGGCCTGTATCCCAATGCATTCTGCAAAATCATCCCCGACATCCTTGGTGGTGATCCTGAGTATTGCAACATCATGCACGCCGACGGCGCGGGAACGAAGTCGTCATTGGCCTACCTCTATTGGAAAGAGACAGGCGACATGAGCGTGTGGGAAGGCGTGGCACAAGACGCAGTGGTGATGAACACCGACGACCTCATTTGCGTAGGAGCGACCGACAATATGCTGCTCTCCTCCACCATCGGGCGCAACAAAAGCCTCATTCCGGGCGAGGTGATTTCAGCATTGATTAACGGAACGGAGCATTTCTTGGAGAAGTTGCGCAAACTCGGCATTGGCATCTACCTCACCGGCGGCGAGACCGCTGACGTGGGTGACCTGGTGCGCACCGTCATCGTCGACAGCACCGTAACAACCCGTATCAAACGCGACGAGGTAATCGAGAACAACCTCCAGCCAGGCGATGTCATCGTGGCCTTCGCTTCTTACGGACAAGCCACCTACGAGGACAGCTACAACGGCGGCATGGGCAGCAACGGCCTCACTTCAGCACGTCACGACATGCTCAACCATTATTTGGCAGAGAAATACGACGAGAGTTTCGACCACAGCATCCCTGAGGACTTGGTCTATTCCGGTCCACACAAACTGACCGACCCCACCGAGGTTCCAGGCGTGGATGTTGGCAAGCTCATCCTCTCGCCTACCCGTACATACGCTCCGCTGATGATCCCGATTCTGAAGGACTTCCGCAAGCAAATCCACGGCATCATCCATTGCAGCGGCGGTGCCCAGACCAAAGTGCTGCATTTCGTTGATAAGCTGCACATCGTGAAGGACAACATGCTGGCCTTACCTCCTTTGTTCCGCATGATCCAGGCCGCTTCGGGCACCGACTGGCATGAGATGTACAAGGTCTTCAACATGGGTCACCGTTTGGAAATCTATACCAACGAAAAGGCCGCCAACGAGATGATTGCCATTGCCAAGGAATTCAACATCGACAGCCAGATCATTGGCCATGTAGAGGCTTCTGACAAGAAGCAACTGACCATTAAGAGCGAGTTTGGCACTTTTGAATACTAAACCATGGACATCACCGAAAAACTCGAGACCATACGTCACCGCTGGGAAGAGATGGGCGAACAGCTCGCCGACCCTGCCGTGGCTTCCGACATGAAGCGATTCGTGAAGCTCAACAAGGACTACAAGGACTTGGAGCCGATCGTCATGGCCTTCAAGGAATACAAGACCTTGCAAGCCAACGTAGAGGAAGCCAAGGAAATCCTTGCTACCGAGAAGGACGAGGACATGCGGAAGATGGCTCAGGAAGAGTTGGATTCGGCACAAACGCGTATTGAGCAGCTGGAGCAAGACATCCGCGTAATGATGATCCCCAAAGACCCACAGGACAGCAAGAACGCCATCATGGAAATCCGTGCCGGCACGGGCGGCGACGAGGCCTGTCTGTTTGCGGGAGACCTGTTCCGCATGTACACTAAGTTCTGCGAAGCCAAAGGCTGGAAGACCGAAGTCACCAGTGTGAGCGAAGGCGCCAGCGGCGGCTATAAAGAGATCGACTTCACCGTGACAGGCAACGGCTGCTATGGCATCCTGAAGTTTGAGTCGGGCGTGCACCGCGTGCAGCGTGTACCCAAGACCGAGACCCAAGGCCGTATCCACACTTCTGCTGCTTCTGTAGCAGTTTTGCCAGAAGCCGAAGAGTTCGACGTGGAAATCAACGAAGGCGAGATCAAATGGGACACCTTCCGCTCCTCAGGTGCTGGTGGACAGAACGTAAACAAGGTGGAATCAGGCGTGCGCCTGCGTTATATGTGGAAGAACCCCAACACAGGAGAGATGCAGGAGATCCTCATCGAGTGCACCGAGACCCGCGACCAACCCAAGAACAGGGAACGTGCCTTGGCCAGACTGCGCACGCGCATCTACGACATGGAGTACCAGAAATACATCAGCGACATCTCCGCCAAGCGCAAGACCATGGTCTCGACTGGCGACCGCTCGGCAAAGATTCGCACCTACAACTACCCTCAAGGCCGCGTCACCGACCATCGCGTCGAAGGCCTGACGGTATATAACCTCGCCGCCGTCATGGATGGCGACCTGAATGAAATCATCAACCGTCTGCAAATGGCGGAAAACGCTGAAAGACTGAAAGAAAACATAGAATCATAAATATGAACAAGCAGCAACTCATCGATCAAATCCACCAGAAGAAATCTTTCCTCTGCGTTGGCTTGGACACTGACATCAACAAGATTCCTCAAGACCTGTTGGCATTGGAAGACCCTGTCTTCGAGTTTAACAAGCAGATCATCACCAAAACGGCTGAGTTTGCCGTGGCCTACAAGCCCAACACCGCTTTCTACGAGGTGTATGGTGCCAAAGGATGGCAGAGCTTGGAACGTACCATCCAATACATCAAGGTGAACTACCCTGACATCTTCATCATCGCTGACGCCAAGCGTGGCGACATCGGCAACACCTCGGCCAACTACGCCAAGGCCTTCTTCAACACCTTGAATGCTGACGCCCTGACCGTGGCTCCATACATGGGCAAGGATTCCGTGGAACCGTTCCTGGGATTTGAGGACAAATGGGTGATTCTGTTGGCCTTAACATCCAATAAGGGTTCGCAAGACTTCCAGTATCTGAACGTCGGTGAGCGTATGCTTCACCAACAGGTGCTGCAAACCGCCACCACTTGGGCTTCGTCCGAAAAGATGATGTTCGTTGTTGGCGCCACCCATCCTGAGGAGTTGGGCGAGATCCGCAAAATGCTGCCTGACTATTTCTTCCTCGTTCCCGGCGTAGGCGCTCAGGGCGGCGACCTTCAAACCGTGGCCAAATACGGCTTAAACAAGGAATGCGGCTTACTTGTCAACTCGTCAAGAGGTATCATCTACGCCTCCAACGGATTCGATTTCGCTGATCGAGCGGCCGAAGAAGCCCAGAAGCTACAACAGCAGATGGCAGCTCTGCTGTAAACCAACAAAAAAGGCGACCTTGAAGGTCGCCTTTTTTCATGATTCATTTTCGTGATCAACGATTCACCGAGAACTTACGGGTAGTCACTTCACCGTTGTTATTCACACGGAGGAAGTAAATTCCATTATTGAACTCAGAGAGATTGATGCGGGTGTTGTTTCCGTTCACCACCTTGGCGAGCATGCGCTGACCAATGGCATTGTAAACCTCAACAGAAGTCATCTCACCCTCCACGATCAGATAATCGTTGGCAGGATTAGGATACACCTTCAGAGATTCTTGTGACACAGCTTCAACCGAGGTCGTGTTGCCCATAATCGAGATGAGGTGGGAAGCCATCGCACCATATTCGCCATCACCTTCGATAATCCTGTTTCCGTTGGCATCCTTGATGTAGTAATAGCCATTACCATAGTTGCAACAGATACCGTTGTTGTTACTGTCATAGATTCTGAACAGATAGCATTCGTTCACAGAAATATCAGTCACATTCTCCACGTTTACCTGGGTCGCGCCAGAGCCAATGAGGTGTTGGTAAGGGCCTCCATTAGCGATAATATCGCCAGCCGAGTTGATGATATCCCAAGTGATTTGCTCACCCCACTGATCCTGAATGATATACACCTTGAGCGAAGTCGTTTCTCCTTCACATTCAACCACTGCCCATTCCTGAGACTCAGCTGCGAAACCTACTGATGATTCAAATGGCTGACCATTGGCTTCGATGATATTAAGTGTTCCATTGAATGAGCCGTATGGGATTTCCATAGTGAAATCCATCTTGGTGTTATCTCCTGAAGGAAGTTCGCCAGTCCATTCAAACTCTTGCGTTGCGCCAGCGATCGCTGCGCTAAACTTAACAGAAGTCAGAGGATCTGTTCCAATGTTGGTAAGTGTGAAGTCGAAATTCTTTTCAAGGCTGCATGATGCGTTGATTCTCTGAGTCACTTCGCCCATCGCAGGATAGATAGGCTCGTCGGACATGAAGGTCTTCTCAAGTTCGCAAGCATTCAGGATTGGACGTGTAGGTGTGCCCTGATAACGTTCTGAGACCCATGCGAGGAAGAAGATATGGTCAAGAATGACTTCCACTCCATTAGGGCTGCCGATGCTTTCAGGAATCTGATATTCATAAGTCTTTGTGACCAAAGTACCCTGTGTAGTTGGAGCGATGGATTCACCCCAAGTAGGTGTAACCATGTCACGCAAGATGTGCATGTGGCAATAGGTACCATTGACCACCTGAGCGGGATTGCCTGTCATACCCGATTGTGATCCCATGATGCTATCCTGAAGCATGGCCACAGTGAGATAGTTCTCGTCATTTCCGCTATTGCCTGTATAATAGACCTCCACTGTGATTGTAGCAACGCGAGTCTCGGGATTGATTCTGGCGATGCCAGCCACATTACATTCGGCAGCTTGACCCAATTGCTGGGTTGCAAGATTATTCCATGTACCACGACCTTGAGCCGTCGCTGTTGAACGGTTTACAACACCTGACGGGAAACCGGAAACCGAAAAACCGCTTAAAATGGTTGCGGAAACATTGGTGTTGAAGTTAGGATAAGAGGTCGGCGCATAACTGCCCGAGTGCACGTTGATAGCCCAAACACGACCTGGGTTGTTGGTCATAATCTGGTTTGCGATGAGGTGTCCATCTGGGCAATAGCCGCAGTTACGACCTGTAAACTCCTCAAGGATGACGTTCCTGTTGGCAGGCTCCGTCGATACATACTGCTGAGCTTTCACGTTGAAAGCCAAAGCCAGCAAAGCCATTACGACAAAAGTAAATTTCTTCATAGTTTATTGAGTTTGAGTTATTAATGATTTCTTTTCTCGGTACAAAAATAGTAAAAACAAAAAAAATGCGCCACTTTGTAGCGCATTTTTTAATCTAATTAAGAAAGTATCTATCAGATACCCTCTACGATAGTAATCCAGCCGAATTCATCGGGCTCGGTGCCATATTGAATGCCACGGAGCTTGTTGTAAAGCTTCTGGCTCCAAGGACCTGGCTTGCCGTCGCCAAAGGTGTAGGACTTGCCAGTCTCAGGATCGTCGATACGTGAGATCGGGCTGATGACAGCAGCAGTACCGCATGCGCCAGCCTCGTCGAAGGTAGCAAGTTCTTCTTCAGCGATAGGACGACGTTCCACCTTCATGCCAAGGCTCTCAGCGATCTGGATGAGGCTCTTGTTGGTGATGGAAGGCAGGATGGATGATGACAACGGAGTGATGTAGGTGCCATCCTTGATACCGAAGAAGTTGGCAGCGCCAGCCTCATCGATGTACTTCTTCTCCTTAGCGTCGAGATAGAACTCGCAGGCGTATTGACCACCGTGGCAAGCCTCAACGTGAGCGCGCATAGAAGCGGCGTAGTTGCCACCGACCTTGTAAATACCAGTGCCCAGAGGAGCTGAACGGTCGTACTTACGGGTGATGACGTATGGGTTAGCCATGAAGCCGCCCTTGAAGTAAGGACCGACTGGTGTTGCGAAGACGAGGAACAGGTACTCGCTAGCAGGTTTCACACCCACCTGGGCGCCCATGCCGATGAGCAATGGACGGAGGTACAATGAAGCGCCGCTCTCGTAAGGAGGAATGAACTCAGCGTTCAGCTTCACGCACTTCACAATGGCTTCTTCGAACTTCTCAATAGGAAATTCGGCCATCATGATACCACGGCTTGATGACTGCAAGCGCTTAGCGTTTTCATCCATGCGGAAGATACGCACTTTGCCGTCTTTACCACGGAAAGCCTTCAGGCCTTCGAATGCTTCCTGACCATAGTGCAGGCAGGTAGCAGCCATGTGGATGTTAATGGTGGTTTCTGAACTGACTTCAAATTCGCCCCACTTACCGTTTTTGTAGTAGCAGCGGACGTTGTAATTCGTTGGATAATAACCAAATGGAAGATTTCCCCAATCGATGTTTTGCATGATATTTTTTTGTTTTTTTAAGTTTTTTGTTTGGTCACAAAGATACGAAGATTCTTTTGATAAAAGACACTTCTCAACGAATTATTTTACAAGATCGTTTCAAGGTAATGATTCTGAATGCCATAACGCTGTTTCAAATCACTTATTTGCTTGCTAATCATCAGTTTATCTGGCTCTTTATTCGTCTTCTGACCCACCAAAAGCACATTCTTTGGTGTGTGTTCCATCTCGATGAATTCCATCACCTGGGTCTTGTAGCCGTAGTATTCCATCATCAAGGCACGGATGGTGTCGGTAATCATCACGGCCTGACGCTCGAGGAAGATGCCGTAACGCGTGATGGCATCCAACTTACCTGAGCGTTCCATCTCCTGACGGATCTGCTTGTGGCAGCATGGAGCGCAAACAATCAGCTTCGCCCCTGCCCTGATTCCCTTGGCAATGGCATCGTCAGTGGCTGTGTTGCATGCATGAAGGGCAATCAGCACATCCAGTTTCTCAGGACGGAAAGCATCGATACTGCTCTCCACAAACTCCAAGCCTTTCAAACCCGGCGACTTAATTATCTCATTGATCTTCAGCACTAAATCAGGTCTAATCTCAACTCCTTTGATATCTACATCCAAGTGCATCTTTTGCGTCAGCAGCTCATACAGGGCAAAAGTGAGATATCCCTTCCCCGCCCCCATGCCGGCGATATGAACGGTGCCGTCGAACTTCATCGGCTTGACGAGACTTTCCACAATTTCGGCATATTTGTAGATCTGCTTGAACTTATGCTGCATATCAGCCGTGATCTTGCCTTCACGTGTGGTCAAGCCCAACTGGTACCACCATGGGTTAGCTGGGTTGATCAAACGGGCTTTTTGTTTGTCATGTTCAAGATTCTGCTCCCGACATTCCTGCACCTTTTTGGTCTGAATCGTCGCCTTGCCTTTAGTTGAAACCAGCAAAGTAACGTCCT
Source organism: Bacteroidales bacterium (assembly GCA_017531225.1). GTDB lineage: Bacteria > Bacteroidota > Bacteroidia > Bacteroidales > F082 > Limimorpha. The sequence continues at coordinate 59,449 of JAFXLL010000007.1, forward strand.
CATTCACAGTAAATAGAACGGCATTGAGGAATCGAGTTGGTAACATCTCTTTCAAGACCTCCAGCATCTGCTCAGCATCATAATTCTTCACTTCATCACGACGCTCGTAACGATAGGTGAAAGCGAATAAACGCTTATCCTTGATCAACACTGGCTTCACATAAATGTTACGCAACTCGTCATGCTTATTGGCGGGCTTGCTCAACGTCATCTTTACCAGGGTGCCTTGCTCAGCGGCAGACGTTACATGGTCAAAAAACCTTTCCATAGTCAACGAATTCTTAGCAAAGGGCTGTTCTTGGATGGCTCGCCAGAAATGATCGCATGCGTCGATTTTGACTTTTCAGGAACAAACGAAAGGCGTTTCAAATATGCTTTTTCAATATAATTGTCAGCGTATTCATTTATATAGACAAAGTTTTCGTCAGTCATTTCCAAAATGTTCATTTCGAAGGATTGGTAACTCGGCGTTTGCGTAGTTAAATAAAGCAACGAATCATGCTCATTAAACGAATATATAAATGTTTTGAAGCCAAGTGAATCCAAACTCCTATCAATCAACTCTCCTGTAAGGTCTTCTCTAAAGATCATATCGATGCCATTATCAAGATCACCAGGAACATAATAATATGTTACCATGGTTTCTGGAATAGGTTCACCAGAATAATCCGTGTTATAATAATCAATTTGTTCGACGCCCCAAACGCCAATAAAACTAGCTTCTGAAAATGGTTCCGGAGCTTCAAGAGTGGTAAAACTGACCTGACCTCCATAGCCGACACCATTATCGTTGATGGCATAGGCACGCACATAATAAGTCGTTGCCGGCAAGAGATCCGTCATCACACACGTGAAAACATCCGAGCCTAAAGAGTCAAGCACATGGTCATCGTCCACCTTTGGCTTAGTATTCGTACTCCAGCACAAGCCCCGCTCAATCACGGCTGATTCGCCTTGGGAAGTAATCTCACCACGACAATAGGCTTGGTTTGCAGTAATATCATACACTTCAGACGTCCTTACCTTAGGGATGGCTGTATTAATTTGATTTCCATTATTAATTCCATTGTTACTACCATTGTTGACCTCTTCCGGAGTGCATCCCACGAAAAGGATTGTCGCTGCAATTAGCATTACAACTGATAAGAATTTCACGTTTTTCATACCTAATTCTAAATTGATTATCATTGCAAAGATAATAAAAAAGTGAAAACCTTTGCCAAAATGTCAGTTTTTCCAATGGCACACTATTTGACCATGGGCGCATGTCAAAATGAAATTTAAAACATAAGAGATATGCAAACTGGTAACATTGGAGTAAAGACAGAAAACATTTTCCCTGTCATCAAAAAGTTCTTGTATTCGGATCAGGAAATCTTCCTGCGCGAAATCATCAGTAACGCCGTGGATGCCACGCAAAAGCTGAAAGCCTTGGCCGCCTCAGGTGAGTTCAAGGGCGAGTTGGGCGACCTCACCATCAAAGTGGAAGTTGATAAGAAGAAAAAGACCCTCACCGTGCGTGATAGAGGTATCGGCATGAGCGCTGAAGAAGTCGATAAGTACATCAACCAAATCGCTTTTTCAGGCGCGGAAGAGTTCATCGCCAAGTTTAAGACCCAGAGCGAGGCCGAGGCTGCCAACATCATCGGACATTTTGGCTTGGGCTTCTACTCCGCCTTCATGGTCTCCTCAAAAGTGGCTTTGATTTCGAAATCTTGCAAAGACGAAGGCAAGAATGGCGTCATCTGGGAATGTGACGGCAGCCCAGAGTACACCATGAACGAGATCCCGAAGGGTGACCGCGGTACTGACGTCATCCTTTACATCGGTGACGATGCCACTGAGTTCCTCGAAGAAGGCCGCATCCGCGAGCTGCTTAACAAATACTGCAAGTTCCTGCCCATCCCGATTCAGTTCGGCACACGCAAGGTGCAGGAGGAAATTGAGGGCGAGACCGACAAGGACGGCAAACCAAAGACCAAAGAGGTTGAAAAACCTTGGATCATCAACGAGGTGGCTCCGCTGTGGAAGAAAGCCCCGACCGACATCAAGGATGAGGAATACAACGACTTTTACCACACACTCTACCCGATGAACTTCGGTGAGCCGCTGTTCCACATCCACCTCAACGTGGACTACCCCTTTGACCTCACGGGCATCCTCTATTTCCCGAAGGTGAAGAACCGCTACGAGTTCCAGCGCAACAAGATCCAGCTCTACTGCAACGAGGTCTTCGTCACCGACTCGGTGGAAGGCATCCTGCCCGAGTTCCTCTCGTTGCTGCACGGCGTGATTGACTCACCAGACATCCCGCTGAACGTGAGCCGCTCGTTCCTGCAAAGCGATCAGAGCGTGAAGAAAATCTCGACCTACATCACCAAGAAAGTGGCCGAAAAATTGGAAGAGCTCTTCAAGAAAGACCGCGAGGCCTACGAGAAGAACTGGGATGACATCCGCGTGTTCATCGAATACGGCATGATGAGCGACCCGAAGTTCTACGAACGCGCCGAGAAGTTCTTCCTCTTCAAGGATACGGATGACAAATATCACACCATTGAGGAGTACAAGAACCTCATCAAGGAGCAGCAGACCGACAAGGACAAGAACCTCGTCTATCTGTACGCCACCGACAAGGACGACCAATATACCAACATCGAGAACGCCAAGGCCAAGGGCTATAACGTTTTAATGATGGACGGCATCCTCGACCCGCACTTCATCAGCGCCTACGAGCAGAAGGAAAGCGAGAAGGATGGCGAAGGCCGTGCGATGTTTGCCCGTGTGGACTCCAACACCATCGACAAACTCATCGTGAAGGACGACAAGGAAACTGCCTCGAAGCTCGATGACAAGCAGAAAGAAACCTTGAAGGCCGCCTTCGAGAAGGTCATCGACAAGGTTCGTTTCAATGTGGAGTTCAGCAACGAAGGCGAGACCGATGCTCCCGTGGAGGTCACCCAAAACGAGTGGATGCGCCGCATGAAGGAGATGGAACAGATGGGCGGCAGCCCGATGTCGTTCTATGGCTCCATGCCCGACAGCTACACGCTGATGCTCAACACCAACAGCCCAGTCATCACTGGCCTTTTGGACAAAGACGAAGCCGCACAGGAAGCTACCATCAGGCAGATTTACGACCTCGCACTGCTTTCGAAGAACCTGCTGAAAGGCAAGGATTTGAGTGAGTTTGTCAAGAGGAATATGGCGCAGCTGTAATTATTTTGCTACTCGAACACCTCTGACACAGTGCCCGCGACTGCGTTCGTAAGTGGCACACACGTGACATTCCTCCAGATCGGAGTGAAAACTCCATGCACTCACTTGCGAAGTTGTTTGGAGAGAACTTGACCAGTATATGCCTAGGGTTGTGCAAATGAGTTCATCATACAAAACAAAACCCGTAGTAGGCAGAAAGAGGCTGTTGCCATTTTCACTGGTAAAAAGCCAACCCTGAACATTGTTTTGAACCGTCACGACAAACGTCGTATTCTGTAAGAGTTCCCTCCATTCTACCTCGGAAGGCAATCGCCAGTTCTCGCCCCAATTGGCCCGAACTGCGTCATCCATGGGTTCCAAAACAGTTAGGCTGTCAACAAACCCGTTCAAACCACAAAACGAATCGATGCAATACTTTGTCAACCTATAGTCTACGCCATCGAATTCGCTGTATTTATAGCTCTTCCAATCATAAATATCCTTTGGCTGAGTCTCACCCCAAGCAAAGTAATCGCCACAATCTTCAGGGCAGCTCGCACCCACATTGCAAGTGGCCCACAAGATACCGCTCGGCAAGCCAAGATCAACGAAACCATGTGCGATGCTATCGTTGCCGCCTCCATTATGAGGGACGACCGTGGCAACGTAACCATTATCGTTCCCTCCGTTGTTCGGAACATCGGGTTTGGTACAACCAACCGCGATGACCACCATTAACAGGATAACTGCCACTGTCTTCAGGGGACTTTTCATCTTGTTTGAATTTGATAAAATCATTGCAAAAGAACGAAAAAAACAATACCTTTGCAAGCAAAACAAAACATTTGACATGAACAAAGAAGATCTCCTCCAACTTAAAGAGCGCAACGTCACCGAAGAGCAAGTGAATCAGCAAGTAGCCCAGCTGAAACGTGGCACCGCTTACGTGAAACTAGTACGTCCAGCCACCATCGGCGACGGCATCATCCGAATGACCGACGATCAAGTGAAACAGATGACCGAGGCTTTCGAGGAAGATCGCGAATACTACCAGTTCACTAAGTTTGTACCTGCCTCTGGTGCCGCCTCTCGCATGTTCAAGGACCTCTTCTCCTTCATCGAGAATGGCGAGGACACCAAGTTCACTGAGATTTTCTTTGCCCACATCCATAGCTTCGCCTTTTATGACGACCTGAATCAAGCTGCCGAAAAACTTTACGGCATGAACATAGACGCCATGCTGAAAGACGGCAGGAAAGTGGATGTGGTGAAGGCGCTGTTGCTTGACAAAGGCTTGGGCTATGGAAAGCTACCGAAAGCCTTGCTGAAGTTCCACCACTACGAGCATTTCAACCGCCTCGCTTTGGAGGAGCATTTGGTGGAAGCCGCCCGTTACGCCGCCAGCAAAGACGGTGTCGCAAGGCTACATTTCACCGTGTCGCCCGAACACGAAGCCATGTTCAAAGCCACCGTCGACCAGCTGAAAGACGGTTATGAGAAGCAGTACGGCGTCCGTTACGACATCGGCTATTCCTGCCAGAAGCCGTCTACCGACACGGTGGCCATTGACGCTGAAGGCAACCTCTTCCGTGAGAAAGACGGCAAGCTATTGTTCCGTCCTGGCGGCCACGGTGCGCTAATCGAGAATCTCAACGACCTTGCCAGAGAGATCGTGTTCATCAAGAACATCGACAACATCGTCCCCGAAACACGCATGGAGACCACCTTCACCTATAAAAAAGCCTTGGCAGGCATGCTTTTAAGGCTCCAGCAGATGACTTTCGAATACCTAGAGATGCTTGACGAAGGCGACGTGAGTGATGAAGATCTGACCGAGATCATGCAGTTCGCCAAAGAACAACTCCACATCGATATTCCAGCTTTCGTCAACGCTTACGAGCCTATGGAGAAGATCGACTTCCTGTACGATCGTCTGAACCGACCAATGCGCATTTGCGGCATGGTGAAGAACGAAGGCGAACCCGGCGGCGGTCCTTTCTGGGTCAAGAACAACAACGACGAGGTGTCGCTGCAGATCATTGAATCGTCGCAGATCAACCACGGCAAAGATGACCAAGAAGCCATCTTCAAAGGCTCAACCCACTTCAATCCCGTTGACTTGGTGTGCGGCTGCTGGAACTACAAGGGCGAGGCGTTCAACCTTCTTGACTATGTGGACCCCAATACGGGCTTCGTCTCTTCCAAGTCGAAAGACGGCCGCGAGCTGAAAGCCCTTGAGTTGCCTGGCCTCTGGAACGGCGCTATGGCTGACTGGATTACCCTCTTTGTTGAAGTTCCCATCGAGACCTTCAACCCAGTCAAGACCGTGAACGATTTGTTGAAACCAATGCATAACTAATTTGACTACCATGGATGCGATCATAGAACTCAAAGGAGCCACCATCTATCAGCGCGACAACATCGTCCTTTCTGATGTCACTTTCACCATCTGCAAAGGCGAGTTCGTTTATCTCATCGGCAAGACCGGCAGCGGCAAATCGTCGCTTCTCAAGACCCTTTACGCCGAGTTACCTGTCGACGAAGGCATTGTCAACGTGGCCGGTTTCGATTTGACCGAGATCACTCGCAAAGAGATCCCTTTCCTGAGGAGGAAGTTAGGCATTGTGTTCCAGGATTTTCAACTGCTGGACGACCGCAACGTGGAGGCCAACCTTGAGTTTGTGCTCAAGGCCACGGGGTGGTACGACAAAGGTGAAATCAGCGATCGCATCGACTTAGTGCTGGATAAAGTCGGACTGAAGGACAAGCGTAAAAGCATGCCTTACAACCTCTCTGGCGGCGAGCGTCAAGGCGTAGCCATCGCCCGTGCCCTACTCAACAACCCTGACATCATCCTTGCCGACGAGCCCACTGGCAACCTCGATCCCGAGACTGCCCTCGATGTTTTAAAAATGTTACTGCGAATCAGCGAATTCGGCACCGCTGTGCTGATGGCCACCCACAACTACGGCCTCATTCAGAAGTATCCTGGACGCATCATCAAATGCGAGAACCATCAGGTCATTTGCTCACGTATTGAATGATAATCTGAGCATTCTCATCGTTCTGGTAAAGCTCTTTCATGGCTTCATCGCGTTCGTCGATGTCATCCTCAGTGAAATTCTCCTTCATCAAACGTTGAATTTCAGCGATGAACTGTTCAGGCGTTTCAGCCACCACACAGAGACGATCCAAAGCAGTTCCACGGACCATATCGTCGTTAACGAGGCAAAAACGTCCGTTATATAAAGCATTCAACAGCTTCAATTTTAATCCCGTAGGCTGATCGGTCACCATCACATTCACTTGAGCATTGCGGATCAGGTCGATCATCTCGGCATCGCCCGGATTGGCTTTAAGCGTCACATGGGGATAACGTCTGCAAAGCTTCCGTAGACTCTCGGGAGGATTCAAGCCTGCCACCACGCAGGGGATGTTCATGGTAGCAAACACATTTTCAACCAGCCACTCCGCCGCTTTTTTGTTCTCAACCACCGAGAGATTGCCGTGATACAGCACGTAGTCGCCCCTACCCGTCTCAGAACAGACACGACTCAACGCACTGAATCCTGGCACTAACACGGCATGACCGTAATGCTCATTGAAATAATCGGTGTCAGCCTGAGTGATAGCGAAGATGCCAGCAGCCTTCTTCAGCACCGGCTCATAACGCTTCAGCTTCTTGGCTTCCATCCTGTAAAACCAACGTTTCCATAATGTAGGCTCCGACTCAGCGAGCAAGCGGTAATAGTCATGCTCCACATTATGGGCACGAACATAGATTTTTCTATTCTCAAAACGCGGATCGTTCAACACTGAGGTGGTATGCAGTCCTTCGCAAAGAATCGGGTAATCGTCCTTCAGCAAATCCTGCATCAAGGCCTCGGAGCTGCGTGAAACCACCACATAAGGCTCACGGCTAAACTGTTTCCAAAACGATGTGTCGCGCTTATAGTATTTCACCTCATGGCAACGGTCCAATACCTCTGCCTCGCCCCTACCATATTCAAAGCAATGCAGATGCACCTTCACGCCTGCTTCCGACAGGGCTTTCACCCTATAAAACACGTCGATCACCCCACCGTAGTTGGCAGGATAAGGCACATCAAAAGCGATTACATGTAGGTGATAATCAGTATCATTCATAATGTTTATAGATTTCAATCAGCGTTTGTTGTTCATTTTCCCAGCAGAGCTCTTCGGCGGCTTGAGCCAGGCCTTGTTGCCAACGCCGGCGGCTTTCGGCATCGTCTAAGCCCTTGCGGATAGTGGCCGCAATCGACTTGGGATCGTGGTCGGGGATGAACAGACCGATATCGTATTTTCTAATGATTTTTCCCACCTCCACCAGGTTGGATGCCACAATAGGCACAGCTGCCTGAATAAAGTCGAAGAGCTTGTTGGGCAAGCAGAAACGGTAGTTGAGATTGGTGTCTTTATCAAGCACAAAGCCTAATTCCGCCAGTTGAGTATAGCTCATCATCTCTGCATACGGCATCCTTGGCAGGAAGCGCACACGATCTTCGATGTGCAGGTCCATGACCATCTGTTTCAGCACTGGCAACACATCGCCACCACCAATAATCATCAGGAAACAATCGTCGAGGTACTTCATGGCTTCCACCAACTCTTCGGCACCTCGCTGGATATTGATTCCCGAGCCTTGAAGCACTAATAAATGCTTGTCATTAGGCAGGTTCAGCGCCTTTTTGTCGCCTTTGGGAGGCAGCGCCGCCTTTGGCGGAATATTGCGCACCACATGGCACTTCACACCATATTTCTCCTGAAACAAATCGGCAATGCTGTCGCACACCGTGATCATCTCCTTAAGCCGTGGCACCACAAAACCTTCAATGCGTTTCCACACTCGTTGCACTTTCGGCCTACCGACCAATTCTGGTGTTTCAGTGAAATACTCGTGGCTATCGTAAATCATCTTGACACCTTTCAGCTTTGAGATGAAATAGTTCGGCAGTGCAGTATCCAAATCATTGGAAAGCAACAAATTGGTTTTATGGAAAAGCAGGAAGAAGAACAGCCTTGTGTTATATTCGGCATAAAACAGCGGGCCTTTCTCGAAGAGGAGTTTCATCCTGTGCGTCAGGTACGATCTCTCATCCATCGGTGGACTTTTACGTTGCTTACGGCCCACCAACAACACCTCATACCCCATCTTTTGAAGTGTGAGGCACGACTTATTGACTCTCTGGTCAGTGACCAGATCGTTGATGACCGATACGATGACGCGATTCATATTGCAAAAGTAATATTTTTTTATTTTTGCACTATGAAAAAGAATGTCGACCTACAGCCCTACAACAGCTTTGGATTTAATGCCACGGCGAAATATTTCGTTGAGATCAACAATGTTGATGACTTGCTACAGCTCATCAACACGCCTGAGTTTAAGGCGGAAAAGCATTTGATTCTCAGCGGCGGTAACAACATCCTGTTTACCAACGATTGCTTTGACGGCATCGTCATCCTGATGAACAACAAAGGGATTGAGATCGTCCATGAAGATGAGGGTGATGTCGTTGTCCGAGCCCAAGCCGGCGAGGATTGGCCTGAGTTCGTAAAGCAGATGGTCACGAAAGGATTTTACGGCGTGGAGAATCTTGCCCATATCCCTGGCAAAGTAGGTGCCGCTCCCGTGCAGAACATCGGAGCTTACGGCATGGAGTTGAAGGACAGCTTCTTTCAATGCCACGCTTTGAATCTGGCCACTGGCAAGACAAGGATTTTCACCAACGAAGCTTGTGATTTCGGCTACCGCGAGAGTGTCTTCAAGCATGAGCTGAAAGGGCAATACATCATCACTTCGGTGGACTTTTTGCTGCACAAGCAATCCGAATTGAAGTTGGAATACGGCAACATCAAGGCTTACCTTGAGCAAAACGGCATCGCCGAGCCTACCTTGCAACAGCTTCACGATGCCATCTGTGCCATCCGTGAGGCAAAACTTCCCGATGTGAAACAGATTGGCAGCGCGGGCAGCTTCTTCAAGAATCCCGTAATCAGCGCCGAACAATTCGATGCTTTACAAAAACAATATCCTGATATCCCCCATTATCCCGATGCTGAAGGCATGGTGAAAGTCCCGGCGGGATGGCTTATTGAGCAAGCCGGATGGAAAGGCTGGCGCGACGATTATGTTGGCGTGTATGAGAAACAGGCGCTCGTCCTCGTCCATTATGGTGGTGGCAAAGGCGAAGACATCGTAAGTCTTTCACAAAGAATTCAGAAATCAGTGGAAGAGAAGTTCGGGATTCAGATTAGCCCTGAGGTTAATTTTGTATAGAACGGAGGAGATACTACTTCTTTATTAATTGTCAATACTTTTTTGGAATATTTTTTAGAACATTTATTAAATTTGCAGCGAGATGCAAGTGAACTATGTTTTTGTCGTTCCAACAATAGTTAATCGATTTCAAAACATAGATCTACTTGAAATGAAAGAAACAAAAACCACCAACCAGGAAGCCGAGGTCGAAATTGGAGACTTTGGCCCAATTTACAGGCAGTTTAAAGGAAAAGCCAAAGAAGCTTTTGAATTTTTAATCACACATGAAAATGGCGATTTGTTAGCTGTTTTTCATCGGGAAGAATTCGGCGATGTCGATCTTGTTTGGGGCAACGAAAACGGCGGATTAAAACATATCCTTCTAAAACACTTAGGCGCTGAAAAGAGTTTTGTCAACATGGACGACGCCGCGTGCCAAATCAAAGAAATCATAGAGTCGGGCAGAACCGCTTTCGAAAACATAGACAAGGCCGTCTTTCAAATTGGGAACAAGATTGTAACCGTTCGAAAGAATTTCCGGGAGAAGGGCAAAAAAATAGCCGACAAAAACTGGGTTCTGACGGCTTACGATGAAACAACAGCAGATGGTGGAAGTGCTATAACCACCAGCAATTAAGGCAAAGCTGCACGTACCACTGGTATTTTCATGGTGCAAAATTATAACAAACTTTTGACATCCGCAAGGGGTTACGGCGTTTTCTTCAAATCATGTGAAACTTAGCGATCGTCATTCTCATTTGAACGGCTTCGGGGAACTGTTCTTTATCTCTTCAAAAAACTCCTTCAAAGTCATCCGTTTGCCATCGGAAGCCCTGGTGATCATCCGCTCCTCTCCTTCATCCTCAATCTTGTAGGGATCCTCGGTTTCGGGCTTCGTCATCATTGGCATCTTAACAGGTGCTACAACGCCTTCCGGATTATAGACTCTTTTGCTGAGGCAGACCAGTTTCCCATCGGGCCTGTAATTGATGGTCATTTCTATGGGCGGCGCGTAACGAAGTGGAGCGTTTGCCTTCGGCAACGAAGGCACTCCGCGACCTGATCGCACAGGACTTTAGACCGACCGTGCGGCGGGTCCGATGCTGTCGGCCTTGATCTTTTGGTTCTTTTGGATCAAGCCAAAAGAACAAAGAAAAAAGTGGTTCAATTAAGTTAATATCGCAAAATAATGGAAGACGCTAAGAGTTCAATTTGAAGCAGAAGAATCAGAAAAGTGCTGGAGTGATATTAAGAGCTCCTGTCAAATCAGCAACTTTCTCAAACCCATGCCGTTCGCAGTAATCCTTCATGCCTTCGGCGACCTTTGCTGAAATGGCGGGATCAATGAAGTTAGCCGTGCCGATCTCGATGGCAGAAGCACCGGCGAGCATGAACTCCACGGCATCGGTGGCATTGCTGATGCCACCCAAGCCCACTACAGGAATCTTCACTGCCTTAGCCACCTGCCACACCATTCGTAAGGCCACAGGCTTTACACAAGCGCCCGACAGTCCACCAGTCACCATGGAGAGTTTCGGCGTGCGGCGTTCCGCATCGATAGCCATGCCCATCAGGGTATTAATCAAAGAGACTGAATCAGCGCCAGCAACTTCGGCCGCAAGGGCTATCTCAGCGATGTTGGTCACATTGGGTGAAAGCTTCACCATCAGGTGTTTGTGATACACTTTACGCACCTCCGAAACCACTTGCGAGATGCCTGCGCAGGTCACGCCGAAAGCCATACCACCTTGTTTCACATTGGGGCATGACACATTCAGCTCGATGGCAGGAATCTTGTCCAAAGCATCAATCAACTCAGCGCCACGGACATAGTCTTCCAAGGTAGAGCCTGAGAGATTCAGAATCACGTTAGTATCGAAATCCTTGATGCGTGGATAGATGGTATCGATAAAGTATTGAACGCCTTTATTTTGCAGTCCAACGCAGTTGAGCATTCCAGAAGGGGTCTCAGCCATGCGCGGATAGGGATTGCCTTGGCGGGGATTGAGGGTGGTGCCTTTCACGATGATGCCACCCAACTGGGCCAGGTCAACGAAATCGGTGTATTCCTCGCCGTAGCCAAAGGTACCCGAGGCCGTCATCACGGGATTACGCAGCACCAAGCCGCGACCCAAATCGATCGTCATATTCACCATTTCAACCTCCTTGTGTTAAATACCGGACCTTCCTTGCAAACGCAGAGGTTACCCTCGACGGTGTCCTCAACGCAGCACAGACAAGCGCCGAGACCGCAAGCCATCATGTGTTCGAGGGAGACCTCGCACCACACGTCGTTGGCTTTAGCGATGTCGGCCACTGCCATCATCATCCGTTTGGGACCGCACACATAGATCTTATCGAACTTCCGTTCTTTCCATACGCTATGCATCGTGACCATGCCTTTCTCGCCCAAGGAACCGTCCTCAGTGGTGACAAACGTCTCGCCAGTGGAACGATAGACATCCAGTCTGACGATGTCGGAAGCTTTCTTGCCTCCCAGCAAAAATGCAGGTTTCACGCCCTTGGCAGCCATGCATTTGGCAAGGTAATAAAGTGGTGCGATGCCGATGCCACCTCCCACGAGCAGCACTGTTTCATCCTTTTCGGGAAGTGTGTAGCCATTCCCAAGAGGTAGCACCAGATTGATGCAATCGCCCACCGCGGTGGCGGCGAGATGACGAGTCCCCTCGCCAACCATCTGAACCAAAAGGCTGATTTCGTTGTTGGCCGGATCCACATCGTGGATGGAGATAGGGCGGCGTAAATAGGTGCTTGGCGATCCGTCGACACGAACCTGCACAAACTGTCCAGGGAGAACCTCCGGAAGCGGCTGTTCATCACGGAGTCGCAACAGCACCGAATGTCCGTAGCACTCCTTCCCAACCAGGGTGAAATCAGCGATTTGTTTCATCATGCTTCGCCTTCAGGTTTAGCTTCTTCGTTCTTTTCCTCCTCAGTGAAATCGAGCAGGTTCTTGTCCATCAGCATCTGATACCAGGCAAACACCTTCTTCATATCGGAAGGATACACGGCGTCTTGGTCGTAGTCGGGCATCACCTCAAGGAACTTGGCGCGAAGCTCGTCGTTTGAAGCCTTCTTGTAATCGAAATCCACCTTGTCACCCATCTTGTCATGGATGCATTTGAAGACTTCCTTGAGCGGTTTGTCCTCGTCGACGGAAAAGATGGAAATCTCTTCGAGAGAGCTCATGCGGTCGTGGGCGAATGCTGGAGAGCATTTACCGTCGATCAACGATTCAACAATGATTCTGCCAATGGCTTGAGACTTGATTTGATACAGTCCTGGACGGCCTGCTATGGTGACAATTTTAGTTAAATCCATATTAAATACTTTTTAGTTGTTCAAAAAACGGGCAAAGATAGGAATTATTTTTCGAAATCCGCCAAAGTTCACTTAAACTTCTGCCACAAGCGCGCCACCAATCCTTTCGGCAAAACGGCAATCAATGGTGGCAAATAATAATTCATCAAACCCGGCTTCACGACGCGACGATGATGGAACATCCTTCTCAAGGCACGGCGTACCAACCAGTGCGGGGTGCCGATCAAGCCAATATTGACGCCCAATTTCAGCAGCGATGGCTTCAGCTTATAGAGCGGTGTGGCGATGGCCGCAGGACACACCGTGGTCACGCCTACGCCATAGGGACGCATCTCAAAATACAACGACTTGCCGAAGCTCTTCAGATAGGCTTTGGTGGCCGAATAAATGGTAATACCAGGGCAAGGCAGCTTGGCCGCCATCGACGACATATTGAGGATGTAGCCGCTGCCACGTTTCTTCATCTCCTCGCCATACAAGACGCAGAGCCTCGTCGGGGTGAACATGTGCAAACGCATCATCGTGAGCGCCTTGGCCTCGTTTTCGGTGGAGAGCTCCTCGAAGAAGAACATGCCAGCATTGTTGATCAGGATGTCGATCTGCAGGTTTTCCGCCTGGCAATAGCCAAACAGTTCCTCGGCAGCCGTTTCTTTGGCAAGATCCTGATAACGGCCAATCACATTGACGCCATAGGATTGCGAGAGTTCTGCTGCTGTTTTGGCCAATTCTTCCTGTTGGTTACTCACCAAAAGCAAGTCGTGGCCTTTGGCCGCCAATTGGCGTGCAAATTCCAGTCCCATACCTGAGCTTCCGCCCGTGATCAACGCTCTCATATCACAATGTCCTTTCCGCTTCGTCAATTTCCTTTTGCAGTTTCTCCGGCAGGTTTTCCACGCAGTGGTGACACTTCATCTCTAAGGTGTACATGCGGCCGATGCAGTAGTTAGAGTGCTTGCAGCCGCTGCGAGTGATCTCGCCGCGCTGAAGTTTGTTTACAAACTCGGTGTCGTGCACCAAGGCGCGCGCCACCTGCAAGCCCATGAAACCAGCATCAAGCACCTCTTCCATCTTTTCTTTCGAAATTAGGCCTCCCACATAGATCAACGGTAACTTCAAATTAGCCCGAAACACCTTGGCATCCTCCAAGAAGTAACCTTCGCTATAAGGTCTGGTGGGAATCATCAGTCGGCCTACGAAAGCCAAGCCCCACTTGAGCCACCAGAATTTTTTCAAGTCCATGTAATGGCGTAAGGTCTTCAAAGGCATGGCGCCACGCATCACCTCCATCGGAGCCTTACTAACGAAGCCCGCTGTCAGCACCAAGGCATGTACGCCGAGACGTTCCAATTCTTGCGCCACCTTGATGCATTCCTCTTGCTGCATGCCGCCTTTGAAGCCGTCGTGCATGTTCACCTTGACCACCACGCCCATGTCGTCAGCCGCCACACGCATCACCTCTTCAATGACCAAACGCATGAAGCGCATACGGTTTTCAAGACTGCCACCAAACTCATCATGGCGACGGTTTGTGTAAGGTGACAGGAACTGGCTGATCAGGTAGCCATGTCCCGCATGGATCTCTACGCAGTCGAATCCCGCTTGACGAGCCAGCTCAACGGCATGTCCAAAGTCCTTCACCAAGCCATAGATCTCATCCTTGCGGAGCTTACGGACGAAAGTCGGAGAATAAAGGTTAAAGCCGCCTGAAGCGCCTACGGGCTTGCAGCCACAAGTGGCGCGATGCGTCATGTTGCCGCAATGACCCAACTGGATGGAGGCTTTGGCTCCCTCGGCATGGATGGCGTCGGTGAGCCGTTTCAGCTCGGGCACAATCTCCTCGCGCATCCACAGCTGGCCGTTGAACGACAGTCCCGACTGACTCACAGCGGCATACGCCACCGTAGTCATGCCCACGCCGCCACGGGCTACCGCCGTGTGGTAGTTGAACAAATCCTCAGAAGGCCTGTTGCCATAGGCCATGTTTTCAAAAGCCGCAGAGCGGATCACCCTGTTGCGCAGGGTGACAGGTCCGATCTGACAGGAAGTGAATATCTTTGATTCCATAGTTTACCAAATAAACGGGATCATCCGTTTTGTCTTTTTTGTATCCAGTTGATTACCAAACTCTACCTTATATCGGTCATAAATCCTCGACGCCCTTGGCGCTAAGTTGGCGAAGGTCCAAACGGCAAACACGGCTCCCGACCATGACCAGGTGAGGATGGCAAAGCCGATCCATTCCACCAACTCGCCAAAGTAATTGGCCGAGGTGACATAGCGGAACATGCCTTCCTTCGGAAGATAATGGCCTGAGTCGCCATCCTTGCGGAGATTGCGAATGATATCATCCGACTGAATATTGATGTACATCCCAATCAGGAAAATCAAGAAACCGGAGATGAACTTCGGAGTGGTCAGCCAATCGGGACCATAGTAGTCGTCAGGCGATAGATAAAAGATCCAGCCGCCCTGCATCAAGGCGTTCAGCACGTTGAATGTCACCCCCATCAAGATGATCGACAGAGGCATCACGCTATTTCCACGCATGCGGAAAGGAAACACGAAGGAGCGCTGGATGTAATGGAGTTCAAACAAGAACAGAAAAGCCATTCGCACCAAATCATCACGTCGATCCGAACACAGCCACAACACCAGCATGGCGATAAACACAGGCGCTTCCATCAGCACCCAGCCGAGTTTATTATTGATGGCCGGACCCCACTTTTTATCATAGAACTTGCCGTAACCTGCATCCACGAAGAAAAGGCTCACAAACACCACCACAGCGATGCCTGTCATAACCATGAGAAAGATATTGAATTGATAAAGTGTCATTACTTGGATTCTTAAAAAGAAAACTGCAAAAGTAAGATAATTCTGACAGATTTATAATAAAAAAACGTATATTTGCCGTTTCAACTAAACCCACTGACGAATGAAAAAAAAGATCGTTAAAGCCCTGACGTTGCTATGCTTTATGGCTGGTTTCATGCTTCAAGCCAATGCGCAGAACGTCACCCTTGTCGTCACCAATACCAATGGTTCTGAACAAACTTATCAGTTGACCGAAGAGAGTCAACTCCATTTTGAAAACGGCGAAAGACTTGTCATTGAAAATGCAAACGGCTCCAACGTCACTTTGCAGCTTTCCGATATTCGTAAAATTGTATGCTCCGAAATGGTTGGCACCGAGGAAAACGCAGCTTCAAAGCTACAGATCCTCCCCAACCCTTCACATAACCAAGTCATCCTCAAAAACCTTTCAGGCAACTGCCAAGGACACATCTACACGCTCGACGGACGGATGGTCAAGGCTTTTGAGGCTTCCGAAGGCATGATGCTCGACATCAGCGACCTTTCCGAAGGAATGTATCTGCTCAACATCGATGGTCAAACCCTAAAACTGATGAAGCTATGAAAAAGATCGCATTCCTTTTGACCATTTTGATCAGTTGCCTCGGCCTGCAAGCCCAGGATTACTACATCAACCTGCATACGGCTGGACAGGTTATGTTTCAGAGCAATGTGAACGGAATCAATAGCATGAACTTCCAGGGAAGTAACCCCACTTCGCTCAACATCAACTTGTCGAACGACAATTACTCCTTCCCTATCAGTGCTTTTGACAGCATCACTTTCGACCTTCAGAACCCGGCTCAACTTGGCGACACCGTGATGGTCAACTACAACGGAAGTACCGCTACCGTGCAGAATCCATTCCCGTCAAGCGTCTTTGTTACGACAAGCGGTGCGAAAGTCACCATCTCCTCCATCGGCACGTCGAACATCGTTTATTGCCTGTCAGGAACAGCTGAGCCTGGACGTTTCGAGATTGAAAGCACCACCACTCCAACTATCTTGTTGAATGGAGTTAGTCTCACCAATCCCACTGGCAAAGCCATGGATTTGACCTGCGAAGATGGCATCATCCTCAAGCTTGCCGACGGCACTGAGAATCAGCTTTGCGATGGCGCGGAAAGCGACAAAAAAGCCGCTTTGATGTGCAACAACGACCTGCTCGTTCAAGGCAACGGCACACTTACCGTGACAGGCCTCGTCCAACACGCCGCAAAGGTAAAAGGACAGCTTAACATGACTTCAGGAACTATCGTCGTTGCGAGCTCGGTCACCGATGGCATTCACGCCGAAGGCCTTCTCGTTCAAGGCGGCAATATCAACGTGCTGTCATGCGGCGACGATGCCCTGACCAGCGAGTTGGATGCCTATATTTACGGCGGCAACATCACGATTACCAGTAGCAGCGATAGCATCAACGCCATCTCTATCGATAGCACCTTAATCGTCAACGGAGGCACCATCGACATCAACATCACTGGGAATGACGCCAAGTGTATCAAGGCTGACAAAGAGCTTACCATCAACGGCGGCACCTTCATCCTGAACCACTCAGGTGATGTGTCGAAAGGCATCAAGTCGAACCAAGCTATCACCATTACCGACGGTGACTTCACAATCGTTTCATCAGGCAGCACCGTTTTGGAAACCATTAGCGGCCAGAATGTGCCATCGTATTGCACTGCCATCAAAGGCGACACCGACATCAACATCTCGGGCGGCACGTTCAATATCACTTTGCCTACCACCAACCATGGCGGAAAGAGCATCAGTGCCGATGGCAACCTGACCATCAGCGGTGGCACATTCGATATTCTTACGCAAGGTGACGGAGCGGCCTACACCGTTTCCGGCAACACCAAGGATGCCTACACCTCGTCGTGTATCAAGAGTGACGGCAACATGGTCATTTCAGGAGGTAACTTCACCTTGAGAAGCACGGGCTCAGGCGGCAAAGGTATCAGTGCAGACGGCACTCTCGAGTTAGGCATTCCTAACGGTAACAACGAGGATTTGATTCTCGATGTCACAACCACTGGCAATCGCATCACCGTGTCTTCCGGTGGCGGCTGGCCCGGTGGCGGTGGTGGCGAATACGCCAATCCCAAAGCTATCAAGGCACAAGGACTGCTCACCATCAACAGCGGAACCACAACAGTTTTAACTACTGGCACCGGCGGTGAAGGTCTGGAATCAAAGACGCAAATCAATATCGAAGGTGGACAGCACTACTTCAAATGCTACGATGACTGCATCAATTCGTCAGGCAAGATAATCTTCAACGACGGTGTGACCGTTTGCTTCAGCAACGGCAACGACGCTGTCGACTCGAACGCAGGACAAGCAGGTGCCATCACCATCGGCAACGGCGTTATTTTCGCCTATTCCACCAAAGGCAGCCCAGAGGAAGGTTTTGACTGCGACAACAACAACTACATCAGAATTACTGGTACCGGCATCGGAATCAGTGCAGGCGGTTCGCAAGGCGGCGGCTGGCCCGGTGGCGGTGGCGGAGGAGGCACTATCACCAACCCAGCGCAAGGCTACAAATTCTACACTAGCAGTTACAACTTCCAAACTGGGAAATACTACACTTTATCAAGCGCCAGTGGTTCGGGGGGCACCAACATGGTGACGTTTAGCTTCGAAGCCAACTGCAATAGTTCCCTTGCTCTCATCACGGCAACAGGCATGGTAAGCGGTAGCACCTATTACGTAAAATATGGCAATGAAGCACCGACCAATCCGACAACGGAATTCCACGGAATATACCTCGGCGGAACCTCATCTGCATCAACGCAAGCATTCAGCTTTATTGCGCAGTGAGATAAAAGTTAAGAGATAAAAGATAAAAGATAAAAGTTAAACAACAAAATAAACATAAAATGATCAGTTACAAAGAATTAGGCCTCGTGAACACCAGAGCGATGTTTGCCAAGGCAGTCGATGGCGGCTATGCCATCCCAGCATTCAACTTCAATAACATGGAACAGTTGCAAGCCATCATCATGGCAGCAGTGGAGACCAAGTCACCCGTCATCCTGCAAGTGTCGAAAGGCGCTCGCAACTACGCCAACCAGACCCTGCTGCGTTACATGGCAGAGGGAGCAGTGGAATATGCCAAGGAACTGGGCTGCGCCCATCCTGAAATCGTCCTCCATCTCGACCACGGCGACAGCTTCGAGCTCTGCAAGTCGTGCATCGACATGGGCTTCTCATCCGTGATGATCGACGGTTCAGCCCTGCCTTACGACGAGAACGTGGCCCTCACGAAAAAGGTCGTCGACTACGCCCATCAGTTTGACGTGACCGTGGAAGGCGAACTCGGCGTGTTGGCTGGCGTGGAAGACGAAGTCGCCGCCGAAGAGAGCCACTACACCAAGCCCGAAGAAGTCATCGACTTTGTCACCAAGACTGGTGTGGACAGCTTGGCCATCTCTATCGGCACCTCACACGGTGCCTATAAGTTCACCCCTGAACAGTGCACCGTGGATCCTCAGACTGGTCGTCTGGTTCCTCCTCCATTGGCCTTCGACGTACTCGAAGCTATCGAGAAGAAACTCCCCGGCTTCCCCATCGTGCTTCATGGTTCCTCATCAGTGCCACAAGAAGAGGTCGACACCATCAACGCCAACGGTGGCTGCCTGAAAGCCGCTGTAGGTATCCCCGAGGAGCAGCTCCGCAAAGCCGCCAAGAGCGCCGTCTGCAAGATCAACATTGACTCTGACAGCCGTCTCGCCATGACCGCCGCCATCCGCAAGACCTTAGCCGAGAAGCCCGCTGAGTTCGACCCAAGAAAGTATTTGGGACCAGCTCGCGATAACATGAAAAAGCTCTACATCCATAAGATTGTCAACGTCTTGGGTTCGAATGATAAATTAATCGAAAAATAATCGAATATGAAAGGCATCCGCCTTTGGCGGATGCTAGCTCTGTAGAAAATGAGGATTAATTTTTTCAATCATTTTCTACAGAGCTAGCATCCCTGCGGGATGCGACCATCTCAAAAAACATTATGTCTGCTCTGAAAAACATTTCCCCTATTGACGGCCGTTACCAATCTAAGACCGTAGAACTAAACGACTTTTTCTCTGAATTCGCCCTAATCCGTTACCGCGTGATGGTCGAAGTAGAATATTTCATCGCTCTGTGCGAGATCCCGCTGCCCCAGTTGGAGGACTTCGAAGGCGATTATGACGACCTCCGTGCCATCTACGAGGAGTTCCAGACCGAAGACGCTGAAGAAATCAAGGAGATCGAAAAGACCACCAACCACGATGTGAAAGCGGTGGAATACTTCCTAAAACGCCAATTCGACGAGTTGGGACTCTCCAAATGGAAGGAGTTCCTGCATTTCGGCTTGACTTCACAGGACATCAACAACACCGCTGTGCCGCTCTCCATGATGGAAGCCCACAAGCTGGTGGTGAAGCCAGCCATTGAAGAGGTCATCGACAAGCTGAAAGGCATGGCCAAGGAATGGAAAGACATCCCTATGCTGGCCAAGACCCATGGTCAACCCGCCAGCCCCACCCACCTCGGCAAGGAGATCTACGTCTTTGTGGAGCGCCTCGACGACCAGTTGAAGATGCTCAACAGCGTGCCGTTTACAGCCAAGTTCGGCGGTGCCACAGGCAACATGAACGCCCATAAGGTGGCTTATCCTGATATCGACTGGCCGGTCTTCGCCAAAAATTTCGTGGAAAAGAGCCTCAAGCTGAAACGCCAGAAGACCACCACCCAGATCGAGCATTACGACTACATGGCAGCCTATTTCGATGCCTTACGTCGCATCAATACCATCTTGATCGACCTGTCGCGCGACATCTGGATGTACGTATCCATGGAGTACTTCAAGCAGAAGATCAAGGCTGGAGAAGTCGGCTCGTCGGCAATGCCCCACAAAGTCAACCCGATCGACTTTGAGAACGCTGAGGGCAACCTCGGCATGGCCAACGCTGTGCTTACCTTCTTGAGCACCAAGCTGCCTATCAGCCGCCTGCAACGTGATCTCACCGACTCCACCGTCACCCGTAACATCGGCGTGCCGATCGCTCATACCCTGATTGCCGTCAAGTCGCTGCTGAAAGGCCTCGACAAGCTGTTGCTCAACGAGGACAAGATTCGTCAAGACCTGCAGCAGAACTACGCTGTGGTGGCTGAAGCCATCCAGACGATCCTGCGTCGTGAAGAGATCGAAGGTGCCTACGAGCTGTTGAAAGGACTCACCCGCACCAACAAGCATATCGACAAGGAGACCATCGACGAGTTCATCAAAGGCCTGCCCGTGAGCAAGGAAATCAAGATGGAGTTGATGGCCATCACCCCGGAGAACTACACTGGATACAATTATTGATCGGAAACCGCGTTTGAATAAGAGTAAACCGAAGCCTATGGCCAAGCAAAAGACTTTCTCACGCGTCCTCAACTACATCAAGCCGTATTGGGGCAGCATCGTCCTGAACCTAGTGTTCAACTTGATCACTATCTTCTTCTCGCTGTTCTCCTTTGCCTTGGTGGGACCGTTCCTTACCTTGCTCTTCAAGGAAGGCGCGGTGGAGGTCGTGGCCAAGCCCGAGTTTGCTTTCACGTCCGACTACCTGATGGGCTATCTCAATTGGTTCATGAGCAGCCTCATCGCTGACGGAGGCAAATACCATGCGCTGATATTCATGTGCCTGTTGCTGCTGGTGGCATTCTTCTTCCGCAACCTCGGGCGTTTCTTTGCCTGCTATTTCATGGCTAACGTGCGTGTGGGTGCCGTCCACGACCTGCGCCGTGACGTCTACAACAAGATCCTCATCCTGCCCCTCTCCTTCTATCACAGTCGGCAGAAAGGCGACACCTTAGCCCGCATCACCACTGACGTGCAAGAAGTCGAGGTCTCGATTTTGAACTATCTGGAGATGCTCATTAAAGACCCGCTGACCATCTTGTTCTTCTTCCTCTTTATGGTAACGCTCAGCCCTAAACTCACCCTTTTCGTGCTGATTGTCTTGCCTTTAGCTGGACTACTCATCGGCAAGGTTGGCAAGATGCTGAAGAAAGAGTCGAAGGAAGGTCAAACCAAACTGGCGGGTATCATCTCGACTGTGGAAGAGACTATCTCAGGACTGCGTATCATCAAGGCTTTCAATGCCATTCGTTATTCGGAAGACAAGTTTGAAGAACAAAACGCTGACTACACCAAGGTACTGCGTGGCATCCACCGCAAACGCGACATGAGCTCTCCAATGAGTGAGTTCCTCTCCTCTGCGGTGGTCATCCTTGTGCTTTGGTTCGGTGGCAAACTTATCCTTGGCGGCAACGGCGGTATTGACGCAGGCAGTTTTATCAGTTACATCGTCGTCTTTTCACAAATCATTTCTCCCGCCAAGTCGTTTTCGAATGGTTATTACAATGTGCAGAAAGGCATCGCCTCGGCGGAAAGAGTATTTGAGATTTTGGACGCCGAAGAAGTAATTACAGAAAAGGAAAACGCTATTGAAATCAAGGAATTCAAGGATAGCATCGAATACAAGGACGTGCATTTCAGCTATGGCAAGGACGAGGTGCTAAAAGGCATCGACTTGAAGATTACGAAGGGCAAGTTCGTCGCTCTCGTCGGTGAAAGCGGTGGCGGCAAGTCGACTATGGCCGACCTGTTGCCACGTTTCTATGAAGTCGGTGAAGGCTCAGTTTGCATTGACGGGCACGACATACGCGACTACAAGATCGGCGACCTGCGTGGTTTGATGGGCGTGGTGTCTCAGGAGACCATCCTCTTCAACGATACGGTGTTCAACAACATCGCCTTCGGTATGGAAAACGTCTCGAAAGAAAAGGTCATCGAGGCGGCTAAAATTGCCAACGCGCACGAGTTCATCATGGAACTGGAACAAGGCTACGACACCCGTATCGGTGACCGTGGCATGAACCTCTCTGGTGGTCAGCGTCAACGTCTGAGCATCGCCCGCGCCGTGCTCAAAAACCCACCTATTTTAATATTGGACGAAGCCACCTCATCGCTCGATACAGAATCAGAACGTCTGGTGCAAGACGCCTTGTCCAAGGTGATGAGCCAGCGTACCTCCATCGTCATCGCGCACCGTCTCTCCACCATCCAGCATGCTGACGAGATCGTCGTGATGCAGAAAGGCCACATCATTGAGCGCGGCAAACACGAAGAGCTGATCGCCATGAATGGCGTATACAAGAAACTTACAGATTTACAATCGTTTAACTAAATAATAACAACTATGACAATCAACGAATTACAACCCAGTGGCATCTGGAAAAACTTCCACAGCTTGACGCAGATTCCGCGTCCTTCTAAGAAAGAAGCTAAGGTCATTGCCTTCATGAAACAGTGGGGCGAAGACCACGGACTGGAGACCATGGTCGACGACTGTGGCAACGTCATCATCCGCAAGCCTGCCACCCCTGGCATGGAAAACCGCAAGGGCGTCATCCTTCAGGCCCACCTCGACATGGTGCCCCAGAAGAACGACGGAAACCCGCACGACTTTGAGAACGACCCCATCGAGACCCATATCGAAAACGGCTGGGTGAAGGCCAATGGCACCACCCTCGGCGCTGACGACGGTCTTGGTGCAGCCGCTGCCATGGCAGTGCTCGAAGCTACTGATCTAGTTCACGGTCCCGTTGAAGCCCTCTTCACCATCGACGAAGAGACTGGCATGACTGGTGCCAACCTGCTGAAACCCGGCGTCTTGAACGGTGACATCCTGCTCAACATGGACTCTGAAACTGAAGGCGAGCTCTACGTGGGTTGCGCTGGCGGTATCGACAACATCGGCACTTGGACACCAAAATATGAAAACGTTCCCGCTGGCATGGTAGCCTACAAGCTCTTTGTGAAGGGCCTCAAGGGCGGTCACTCCGGCATGGACATCAACCTCGGTCGCGCCAACGCTAATAAGGTGCTCAACACCATGATGCTGATGGCCGCTGACAAATACGGTCTCCGCATGGCCTGCATCGACGGCGGCAGCCTCCGCAACGCCATCCCAAGAGAGGCTATGGCTATCGTGGTCGTTCCTGAAGCCAAGAAAGCCGAGTTTGAGGCCTACGCTAAGGAATACGAAGTCATCGTGAAGGAAGAGTTTGAAGGCATCGAGCCTGAAATGGCCATCCTCTGCGAACCCGCCGAGATGCCTAAGCAGGTCATCGACCTCAAGACTCAGGACAACATCTTCTGCGCTATTGCCAAGTATCCCAACGGCGTCATCGCCATGTCGAAGGACTTCGAAGGTACCACTGAGACCTCATCGAACCTTGCCACCATCAAGATGGACGGCGACAAGATCGTGTGCGCTTCATTGACCCGCAGCCTCGTCGACGCCGACAAGGACAAGCTGGCTGCCCAGATCCGTAAGAACCTCACCGACAACGGCGCCGAAGCCTACTCCACTGGCGACTACCCAGGCTGGAAACCGAACCCCAACTCCCCGATCCTCAACACTATGAAGAACGTCTACAAGGAGAAATTCGGTAAAGAGCCCAAGGTGATGGTCATCCACGCCGGCCTCGAGTGCGGCATCCTCGGTTCAAAGTACCCGAACTGGGATATGGTGTCGTTCGGCCCGACTTTGGTGCACCCCCACTCACCTGACGAAGCCCTGCTCATTGAGAGTGTCGGCCCATTCTGGGAGTTCCTGGTTGAGACTTTGAAGAATATTCCTGAAAAATAATTTTCAAAAAAAGTTGCGTGAAATAAAAAGTTTTGTATTTTTGCAGCCCGAATTGAACGGATTAGAAATTAATTAATACATATACGAAAATGAAACGCACTTTCCAACCATCGAACAGAAAACGCAGAAACAAGCACGGTTTCAGAGAGAGAATGTCAACTGCCAACGGCCGTAAGGTGTTAGCTCGCAGAAGAGCAAAAGGCAGAAAGAAACTGACCGTTTCTGACGAATACTAAAATAAAGATAGAAGCCGTTTCTATTTCTTATTTAAGGTATAACGAGAAAGCCGCCATTAGGCGGCTTTCTTTAGTTTATATCTTTTATCTCACATCTATAGATAATCTCTTCTCCCCTACGAGCCAACCTCATTCTTTCCCGTTGTTCCTCTGAAACTTCATAATAAAGTCTATCCTCTACCACTTCAAAGCCTGCCTTACGAAGCACGTCAGCATAGTCGCGACCGAACTGGCGCACATGGTCGTATTGGCCATAGAGGCGTTGGCGTTCCTTAGGATCGGTAACGGATGGATCTTCAAAGGTATCCACATCAGGATTGATAGGCACCAGCAAGATGGCCCAGCCGCCAGGTTTCAGAATACGCTGAATCTCCTTGAAAGCTTTCCCAGCGTCACTCACGTGCTCCAACACATGGTTACAGATCACCACGTCGTAAGTATCCGAGGGCTGGTCGATGGCCGTCACGTCAAGATGCAGGTCTGCAATAGGTGAATCCAAGTCGGCGGTGGTGTAATCGAGGTTTTTCAGGGCACGGAAACGCTTCAGGTAAGGCTGTTCAGGGGCAAAATGCAATACCTTCAACGGGGCGGTAAAGAAATCCGTCTTCTCTTTGAGATACAGCCATAGCAGGCGGTGACGCTCCAGCGACAAGCAATTGGGGCACATCCTATTATCTACCGCTTCGCCGTAACCGTAGGGCAAGAACTTACGGAAATGTTTGCCGCAAACAGGACATTCCACCTTGTTCCCCCAATAAAACGGCCTGATCAGGAAACTGAAAAGATAGCTGCAACGAATCAGGAACTGACGGGGAAATATTTTGGTTAATAAGGAGATAAGCTTTTTCATTATAGGTTCATTATGACGTTTGACAACGTTTTCCAGGAATACTTTTCTTTCTCAACCGAGATTTTATGGGCGAATTCATCGGCTCTGTTGTTTTCGAAAAAGTCCAACAGCGCATCGGTGATGCTATGCACTTCGGGAAGTACCGCGTAGCCGACTTCACCATCAGGGACGATCTCGTCCAGACCTCCCACATTGGTCACCAGCATAGGCTTCTCGAAATGGTACGCCACTTGGGTCACACCGCTTTGGGTAGCTGATTTATATGGCTGTACAACGATATCGGCAGCGTTGAAATAGTCTTTCACTTGATCGTCAGGGATGAACTCGTCGTGAATGATGACATTGTTTCCCAAGCCATACCCCTGTATCTCATCGAGATAGCGTCTCTTATCGTCATAGAACTCACCTGCCACGATCAGCTTGATGGGATATTTCCGCAGGCGGTCGTCAGCAAAAGCCTGAATCAGCCAATCCAAGCCTTTGTAGGCCCGAACCAAGCCGAAAAACAGCATGTATCGATAGTCAGGAGACAATCCAAGTCGTTCCAAAGCCACTTCGCGAGGCTCTTTTGGGCCATAGTGATCATAGATTGGGTGTGGTGAGCAAGCCTTGGGGTTGTCGCGTTTATCCAATCGTTGCACGTCTCTCAGCACCGATTGCGACAGCGCGACGAAGCCATCCATCGACTTAACGAAAAATGGAGGCAACACTCTGTCAAGGATGCTCTTCTCGTGAGGCATCATATTGTGTACCAAAGCGATACGCTTAGTACTTTTCAGATATCGAGCAATCACCCCGTAACAAGGAGCGAAAAACGACATCCAGTAGGCGAAGACTACAAGGTCATATTGTTGATCACGAATGAGTCGCCCCACCTTCATCCAATTGAACGGATTGATGGAATTCAGGCATCGGCGGATATTGAGATCGGCAGGGACCTCTCCTTCAGCGTATTGCGTCTTCCCTGGAAAGAGAAAGTTCGGGTATTGAAGGGTAAAGGTATAGACGTCCACCGTATGGCCTTCCGCTTGAAACTGACGTGCCAGGCGTTCGCTGAAGGCAGCGATCCCGCCACGATAAGGGTAAGCCGGTCCGACAATAGCAACTTTCATTTTACACCCCCAAAGAGTTTCTCTTTCATTACAATTCAAATAAAGGCAAAATTACAAAAAACCCCTTCAATCGCAATGCTAATTGAAAATTTCGTAATTTCGCCATCTATTAAATACACGAAACCACATCACTTCAATCATGAAAAATATCGACTGGAAATCTTTGATCAAAAAAACATTACCCCATATTGGCGCCATCGCTGTCATGTATCTTTTCACCTTGATTTACTTCAGCCCCGTTTGCTTTGACAACAAAACAATTACGCAAGGTGATATGGTTAACTTCGCCGGAACTTCCCATGAAGTACAAGAATTCCACAAAGAAACGGGTGAATACTCAGGTTGGACCAACGCTATGTTTAGCGGAATGCCTACCGAAACATTGTTCGGGCAACCTCCTTTCAATATATTCAACGAGTTATCGGTGGTGTTTCGAGGAGGATTTGACTATCTCACCGCCGGCATGATGTTCAGCTATTTGATTGGTTTCTATATTTTTATGGTTTGTATTGGATGCAGTGCATGGTTATCGCTTCTTGGTGCCATTGCTTATGCTTTTTGCTCCTACAACTTCATTATCATAGAGGCAGGTCACGTAACCAAAGGTTACGCCATGGCTTTTATTGCGCCCCTTTTAGGAGGCATTATCCTCTCCTATCGCAAAAAGTATCTTGCCGGGTTCCTAGTCACACTGCTATTTTTGGGCATTGAGATTTCCAGAAACCACTTACAAATCACCTATTATGCAGCACTTATGGTGATTTGTTTCGCTATTGGATTTTTCATCCATTATTTGGTCAAGTACATCAAAGAAAAAGAGTCTTTCATTCCTTTCTGGAAAGCCAGTGGTGTTTTATTATTAGCAGCCATCCTCTCCTTGGGGCCTAACATGGCCAATCTATATTCCAACTATGTCTTCAGCAAAGACACCATTAGAGGTGGCTCCGAATTGAGCATCAAACCCAATAGTGACACCAATACGGTTTCCTCGACACCCAACGAAAGCGGCTTGGAGATTGATTACGCTTATGCATGGAGTTATGGTAAAATGGAATCCTTCACCTTACTCGTTCCTAACATGTATGGCAGCGGTCACACGGTCCTTGAAAAGGGCGACCCTACTATCCAGCAGCTGCGACAAGTCGGATACGGTTCCACCTATCTTCCCACCTATTGGGGTGATCAGCCTTTCACCTCGGGCCCTGTTTATGCGGGAGCCGTAGTATGCCTTCTTTTCATATTAGGCCTATTCGTAGTAAAAGGCCCTGAAAAATGGATACTGCTCGCCACTTTCATCATCTCGTTAGTGCTCGCATGGGGCAAGAACTTTATGCCATTCAACGAATGGGCTTTTCACCATCTACCCTTATACAACAAATTCAGGGCTCCATCCATGGCCCTTATCATTGCAGGAGTGGCCACGCCCATACTGGGAATGTTGGCCCTAAAAAACATCTTCTCAGAGGATTACGACAAGAAAAAAGCCTGGAAACATCTTCGTTACAGTCTTTATATCACCGGAGGTTTATGTTTGCTTATCATGTTGCTTGGTTCCACTGTTTTCTCTTTCGTTGGAGCCAACGATGCCCAATTCCAAAACCAACTCGCCTCAGCCGGATTTGACCGTAACGGCATCAACAATGTCATGGACATCCTTTACGATTATCGCAAGTCGATGCTCATGAAAGACGCTATCCGTTCGTTGATCTTCATCATATTGGCCTTTGTAGCCATTACTCTTCACCTGAAAGGCAAAACCAAAAAGACGTGGATCCCAGTGATGATACTTTGTGCCATCACACTGTTTGACATGTGGCCTGTTGCGAAACGCTATCTCAACAACAGCGATTTCGTGTCGAAGAAAAAAACAGAGAGTAATCTCGAAGCCACTCAAGCCAACAAGATCATCTCCATGGATCCCGATATCAACTTCCGCGTAGCCAATTTCACGTCTAGTACCTTTAATGATGCCCAAACCTCGTACTATCACAAATCGATTGGAGGCTATAGTGGTGTTAAGCTTCGTCGTTACCAAGACATCATTGATTTTTATCTTCAGAACGAAATCAGGCAAGGATATGCAGCCATTGTTAACGCTCAAGGAATAATGGAATTCGTTAACCCTGACCAGATAAAAGTACTCAGCATGCTCAATACCAAGTACTTCATCCTTGCCGGAAGAGACGGTCAAACCATCCCCCTTGAAAATCCTTATCGTTATGGAAACGCTTGGTTTGTCGACCATGTGCAATGGGTTGAGAATGCCGACGAAGAAATCCTTTCTCTTAAATCCACTGACCTAAAGCGCGTCGCCATCGTTGATAGGAAATTTAGCGATAGGATTACTCAAGAAGCCTTTGATATTGACTCCACGGCCACCATTGTCAACACCCTGTGCAAACCCAACAGATTGCAATACAAGTTCAATGCAAGCCGTGAACAACTCGTGGTCTTCTCTGAGGTGTTTTACGAGAAAGGCGGTTGGGACGTTACCATCGATGGACAACCCGCCAAGCATTTTAGAGCTGACTACTTGCTACGAGCCATGATAGTTCCGGCGGGCAGCCACGACATCGAGTTCACTTATACTCCCCATGCCAGACTGCTCGGCTGCAAAATCAGCAACATAACCTCAGCCATTTGCATTATCATCATGCTATTGGGAGTTGTGTTGGCATTGAAGCCAAAGCGAAAGGCTCAATAAACGCGTTTACGTGTGACGAAAGGATATTTGATGAGGATGCACACATGCGACCATAGTGTTGGAAGCAGTCCGAAATGCCTCTTCATGATGACAAACCTTTCCTTCAAACTTTGTTTACGGCGTTTCGTTGACAGTCCTGCTGTTTGAAACTTTGACAAGTATCCATCAATATATACATTCTTACGAGAAACGTCAAGTACTCGACACATCCAATCGTAGTCAGCGGTCAGTTTGTAGCTAAGGTCGTATTGCGGAGCAATGCTACGACGCACTATCACCGACTGGTGGCAAACCACAAGTCCGTCCAGCAGGCTTTTCTTGGTAAGATTTGCCGGAGCAACGCGATGTCTTTCTCCCAGCACCTCGTCATCTTGACCAATAATCACCGTCTGGCCATACACTACGTCTACATTGGGATTCTGTTCAATGGCATCCACCACCTGTTGGAGAGTTTCCGATGAAAATATTTTGTCACCGGCATTGATAAACCAAATAAAATCGCCTTTGGCAAGACCTATAGCTTTGTTCATAGCATCGTACAGGCCTTGGTCTGGCTCAGAAATCCATCGATACTGTTCTGAACTGATTCCAAACTCCCCTTTCTGCACACGGTTTTCGAACTCCTGAATAATGGAATTTGTATCGTCAGTTGAGTTGCCGTCAATTATCAAGTATTCAAAATCATAACAAGATTGATTCAGCACGCTCAGCATTGTTTTTGGCAACGCTTTCTCGGCATTATATGTCACTGTAACAACTGAGACTTTCATTGAAATTTTTCTTATGATATTTGCTTTCTAATGACATAATAACAACTCTGTGGTGCAATACGCTGGATTTTACTTTTTGCATAATAGTGAATATTCCAGGAAAACAGCTCAGACAATACATGATCAATACGTAAAAAGCACTTACTATTAAGAAATTTTGCACCATGAAGCTTTCTTTCTAAATAGGAATGCATGAAATAATGATACGAATAATAAAACACTCTGCCTTGGTGCCTTTCAATAATTTGTTTTATATAAAAAGCGGGTATCCCTCTCTCATTTTTAGTTAGGCCAACGCGATTATTTGTACCCAATTCCATAGAATGTACCCGTTCTCTAATTAACATGTATCCTCCTGGTTTTAATACACGCATTAATTCAGATAACACAAACGAAACATTGGGGATATGGTGTAATACGCTAAAACAAGTAATTAAATCAATACTATTATCTGGCAAATCTATATTACCCTGGATTGATGCTTTTACATATTTTGGCACAATAGATCCAAGTTGTTTAGAAATCATGGATTCTGAGGACTCAATGATTGTAATGCTTCCCATATGATCAATGTATGGCAAAAACTCATAACCCCATGCGGATCCAAGTCCTAGAACATTCTGATATGTTTTATTTGGAATTTTTCCATATCCGTATAGAACATCCATGTTCTTATATTTAAAATCTTCGGACTTGTCGAGTCGAATACCTTGCAGCTGAGCATATGCTTCTTCTTCCTCTTCATACCATTGCCGTATCTGCTCTGACGAATAGTCATCACCAATTAAATAGAAGCTGTTTTCTTTGTTCATAAATTAAAGAGTTTCTCTTATTATATTAAAATATCTAGTCTACTGCACAAAACCATACACTTCCTGCCATTTCTCCACAATACTATTTATTTCAAACTCGTGGCTTTTTACAACAGCATTACGACCCATTTGTTGGCGTTGAGTATCATTCATCATAATGCTTACAAGAGCATCTTGAAATGCGCACAAATCATTGTTTTGAATAATCCTTCCGTTATACCCGTCTTCAACAATGTCGTGAAGTGCTCCAAAGGAGTCAAAAGCCACCGTTGGTACACCCATTTGCGAGGCCTCCATTAAAACCATAGGCCAGCCTTCTGCAGACGAGGTCATCAAAAAAACGGATGCTCTTCGATAATACTCAATAGGTTTTTGTAATCCCGTGAAAACGACACGATTCAATTTCCATTTTTTTACAAGATATTTGTAAAATCCCTCTGCCTCACCAGTGCCCACTAATGTTAAGTTCCAGTCTTTTAATCGCGGGTCTTTTTCTATGTTTTTCCAGACCTTTAATGCAAGAGAGATTCGTTTGCTAAATTCATCAAAACGGGCAACTACCAATACTTCTTTTCGCTTATTCTTTATATCATTCGAGCTAGCGAAATCGTCAAATGTCAATGCATTGCCTATAGCTTTAAACTTCTCGGACTCTTTCATCCCGATGATATCCAGATAAGGCTTGCGGTAATTAGAAGACAACAAGACCACATTATCGCAATTTAAATAAGGCATCAAATACTTATTTCTGATTATCCTATTTGCAACAGGCTTCACCAATGGGCGTATTGCTGTTATCAACCATCTTCTTAATTCTCGCAAAGGATGATCACCATACACAATGCTGTATTTTACACGTAACCATGAGCCGTATGCTACGGTTTCAAATCCAGGACAAACATGCAGACAATATAAAACCTTAATATGATGCTTTTGTGCGATACGAAATATAAGCGGTATAGTATAGATATTCTCTTTTTTCAGAAAATTAACCTGTATAACATCTATGTCATTTCGAATCAAAAAGTCTTCGAATTCTTCCTCTCTAAAATCCTTATGCAATTGAATACGATCATAAAAGGGAGCAAGCAAACGACCCGCAGGCTGATTCTCATAAAAGCCAAGAAAGCAACGATACTCAAGTTTCTCTTGTAAATATCGAGATAAAACAAAAACAATTCTATTCACCCCCCCGCTTGAATCGGGAGAACAATCAAAACTGTTGATGTATAGGATGTTCATCTGTAATTACTTTTGCAAAACGTCCTTGAGAGTATTTATAATTTTTTGTGATGGCATAACTCCATCCTTAGGATACAAGTAGTCATTATAGAACTTTTCTCGATCAACTCTCATCGGGTCATCCCCTTGAATTACCACATTATTAATGAATGCTTCGATTTGATCTATATTTTCCGCATGATAGTGAACATCAAAGCATTTCCTTCCAAACGGGTTCCAATGTGTCAGCACTTGTGGATCACGCAACATGAATAGTGTTGGTTTTTGGGTATATAAATACTCAGCAGTAAACGAGGCACAATCATGAATCATTGCATCTGAGGTTTGAAAAAGATCCATATAATATCCTTGCTCTATTTGGGTATTTTCCATATCCTCCCATTTTTTGTAATAAGCTTCGGTTTTCTCCTTTCCCCAGATATTGATAAGCTTAAACTTTAGTACAGGATGAGGTTTGAATGCGAATTGCACCTTATCCTCATATTTTTTTGCAAGGTCCAACATTTTATCGCAATAGACCAAAAAGTTGGAAAAATTGAAAAGATAATCTACCGTATGATGAGGAGCCCAAATAACCCTTTTCTTAGGATGAGACTGCGGTTTCCATACATCCTTAGGACGGAATTTAGGATCAATCAGTTTTTCTGTAGCTAAAGCGCCAACCACTATGGCATTATCGCCTTTACACAACGAATACTGTTCAGCAAAACCTTTTTGGAATTCTGTTTCCACCAAAAATCTCCATAGCAAATTATTAAAAGGAAGATTGTAGTTTATCCTGTAAATATCTATACAACAGATGCCGTATGGGGCATATAAGGTCAATTTATCCCTAAAATTATATAAATGATACTTTGGAAGAGTATCCTTATAAGGCTTGGTAAAGAAGACAATGTCAGGATTAATTGTTTTCTTCACATCCAACCATTTATTAGCATCAAAATCATAAGCACAAAGGGTGTTATAACCTTGGGCCTGCGCAAAAGACAACGTTTCACGCATTACCTTGAAACACTCTTGTCTATCGTAACTAAGATGAACATTGTATGGAGATACGATTACAAAGGGATCAAATTCCTCAGATTTTTCAAAAAGCCTATATAGTTCATCGTATTTCCAAATAGAACTGCTTTGAAGGAAGAAAGCAACCGTTAGTCTGCTTTTCCCCTTATAGTCACGAATCAAATCATCTTGTTTCTTTCTGATTTTCTTTATTTTGCGTTTTTGAATACTGGGAAAAGTCGCTATGAAAAAATCATGGAACATCAATGTTTTATACAAAGTATCAATCATTGACAATCCTGTATGCTCTTTTATTTTTTTTATCAATCCCATTGTTGTTTCCGACCATCAATCTTTGATAAGGTAACTTACATTCTTGACCATTCTTTTTCTTTAACTATCTATTCTTTTGAAATCTTTACATCAATAACCTGACCTGTAACATTGGAAACCAGTGTTTTAAGAGAAGTTTCCGCCACTTCCTCGGCTTTCAACAAACTATCTTCAGGCTCTATGCCAAAGTTCTTGACCCTCATAGGTGTCTTTGTCCTTTCAGGGTTAATGACATTCACACGAATTCCATCTTGATCCCATTCTTGTGCTATAGCTTGCATAAAATTGACTACTGCTGCTTTGGTGGAGGAATAGATGCTATAAAACGAGCGGCCTCTAGTATATGAACTGGACGTGTAAAGCAATAATTGTCCTTTGGACTGCTGCAGATAAGGATAGGATACCAAAGCAACATTAATCATCCCTTTATAATTGGCAGAAATCATTTCATCAATTAATGCCGTATCCATAGTAGCCAACGGCTCTTTCGACAAAATTGCAGCGCTGTTCACAACATAGTCAATTCGATTCATTTGATGAACTACTTGGTCAATAGCTTTTTTAACACTTCCGTAGTCAGAGATATCAGTATTAGTCGTGGATCTTGAAAACGAGAATACCTTAGCTCCAAATTGACTAGCCATAGAAACCACTTTGGCACCAATACCTGAATTGCCTCCAAAAACCACCATCACTTTACCTTTCAGTACCTCAAGATTGCCATTTTTGGGAGCCTTGAATGATCGAAGCTGGAAAAGCTTAT
Source organism: Bacteroidales bacterium (assembly GCA_017531225.1). GTDB lineage: Bacteria > Bacteroidota > Bacteroidia > Bacteroidales > F082 > Limimorpha. The sequence continues at coordinate 93,642 of JAFXLL010000007.1, forward strand.
CAAGTAGATACACATCCTCTTTATAGGTAAGCTTCATGTTGGATTCCTCTCCCTCAACCACAAATATGGGCGTTTCAGGAAGATATTTCACCACAATCCCACAATCATCGGTACTTTTGAAGCATGAATCCTGCAAAGCCAATTCGTATGCTTTTTTTATTGTAGATAAACGGAAGGCTTGGGGGGTTTGGCCGCGTCTAAGTAAACTGCGGTCTGGAATACTGGTAATCCTTTCCCCTTTATTATCGACCTCAATAATTGTATCTGTGGCAGCAACTGCAACATCAACTGCTTCATAACGATTCAAGGCCTCAATAACGTCATCAATAATCCTATTGCTAACAAGTGGGCGTACCGCATCATGGAATAATAGATTAGCTTCCGGTTCATTGCCATAGGCTTGGATGGCGGACAACGATGATAGATATCTTTCGTTTCCACCCTTCAATACTTTTTTCACCTTTGACCAATGGTTACGAAGAATAAGATCCTCCACGGTATTGACATAACTCGGATGAACCACTATTGCAATTTCATCAATACCTTCGTGACGTTCGAAAACATCAATCGTATGTTCGATAATCATTTTGCCAGCCACTTTGAAGAACTGCTTAGGCGTGGCAGTACCCAACCGAGCGCCAACACCACCAGCCAAAATGATAGCAATGTTTCTATTCCTATTCGCAGAAGCTTTCATTATCCATTTATAGTTATTCTCATTGCAAAAATAGAGTTTTTATATGAATTAGCTATAAAAAAAGCTCATATCGATACCAATAATTCAACATATCCATTTTCGTCACGTTTTGTTACCTTTGCAAAAAAAACTTACATTCATATGAATCACCGAATCATTTTGGCTTTCCTACTGATGGCTCTGATGCTGTCATGCGGCAGACAGCAATCCAAGAACCAACCAGAGCAATCATTTCAGTTGCAAGTGATGAGCTATAATGTGCGTCATTGCGCAGGTATGGACCTGGTGGTGGATTATGATCGGACTGCTGCAGTGATTATCCAACAACAACCCGATGTGGTGGCTCTTCAGGAGTTGGACAGCATGACCGGTCGTAGCGGACAGTGTTACCAGTTAGGCGAGCTGGCAAGTCGCGCCTCCTATTATCCCACCTTTGGAAGCGCCATCGATTACGACGGAGGTAAATACGGTGTTGGCATTCTATCCCGCGAACAGCCTTTGAACAGCAAATGCATCCCTTTGCCAGGAGAAGAACCTCGAGTATTATTGGTAGCTGAGATGAAGGATTATGTTTTGGCCTGTACCCACTTGGATCTCGAAGAAGAGGCTCGACTGGCATCTGTTCCCTTGATTGTGGAAGAGGCTCAACGCTGGCAAAAACCTTTTATCTTGACAGGAGACTGGAACGACACCCTTAGTTCCGCCTTACTTCAGGAGTTGACAAAGCATTTTACCATTCTTTCAGACAACACTCCCTCCTACCCGGCCGATGAGCCGAAAGAATCCATTGATTACGTAGCCTCATTTAAGACGCATTCCATTGAATCATTGGAATCCATTGTAATCAATGAGCCCGAAGCCTCGGATCATCGCCCTTTGTTGGTAAAACTTAGATTGGCGCTTCGTTCTTATTAAAACTTATTTTTCTAACTTTGCAATGCTGTTAATAGCATCAATGTTATGACAAACAAGAAAGTCTTCGTTTCGGGTTGCTATGACCTGCTGCACAGCGGTCACGTGGAGTTCTTCCGTCAGGCTGCACAGTACGGCGATTTGTATGTTGGCATTGGAAGCGATGCCACCATCCTTGATTATAAGCACCACAAAACCGTCTATTCCGAACAAGAGCGCCTCTTCATGGTGAAAAGCATCCGCTATGTGAAAGACGCATACATCAACGCCGGAAGCGGAATCATGGACTTTATCCCCACTGTCGATTTCCTGAAACCTGACATACTTCTTGTTAACGAAGACGGTGACAAAGAGGAAAAACGCCGCTTTTGCGAAGAAAGAGGCATCGAATATGTGGTGTTAAGACGAGACCCTCATGAAGGTCTGACGGCACGTTCTTCCACCGATTTAAAAAAGACCCAAAGCCGCATCCCGACACGCCTCGACATCGCCGGCACATGGATTGACCAACCTTATGTAAGTTGCTTTGCTCCAGGTTGGGCTATCACCATCTCACTCGAACCAAATTTCGAGATTCGCGAACGCTGCGGACTGAGCACCTCAACCCGTAACGTCATCAAGCGAATCTGGCCATATCAGTTGCCAAACATGGATCCAGAGACCTTGGCCCGACTAGTGTTCTGCTTTGAGAACCACCCCGAACGCGATGACGGCATCATCAGCGGAGCACAAGATGCTATCGGCATCTGCGTCCCTGGTCTTTGCCGACATTGGTACAACAACCATTTCTGGCCGGAAAAGATTGAGACCTGCCATGACGAATCCATCCTTCAATGGCTCGAAAACCATCTCGTGATGATTCCAATGGAGCCGCGCAAGCCAGGTTGCTCAGTGATGGAAGGCAAAGATATCACCGAAGCGAAGGTGAAGACTTTAGCCAATGCCGCCGAACGTTGCTGGGAAGCCATCATGAATAAGGACCTTAAAGCTTTTTCCGAGGCCTACCGCGACAGCTTCAACGCTCAAACCGCCTTGTTTCCCGCCATGATCCAAGGTTGCGTCCCCAGCTACATTCAGAAATACGAGCATCAGGTTTTGGCCTATAAAATGCCCGGTGCCGGTGGCGGAGGCTATTTAGCATGTGTTGTAGACGATGCCGCACAGTTCTCGGACAAACACCCCGAAGCCATATCACTCACCATTCGTCGTCCCGGCTTTTAACCGAACAAGAATTGCACGAAATGAAACTGGTTGAAAAGAAATACATAGTCCCTTTTGTCTTCATCACCGCACTCTTTGCGCTGTGGGGCTTTGCCAACGACATCACCAATCCAATGGTAGCGGCCTTCCAGACTTTGATGGAACTGCCAGCCGCCAAAGCCTCGCTCATCCAATTCGCCTTCTACGGCGGATACGCCACCATGGCCATCCCGGCAGCGTTATTTATCCGGAGATATAGTTACAAAAGCGGCATCTTATTGGGTCTGGGTCTTTACGCCATCGGTGCATTGCTCTTCATCCCCGCCGCAGCGCGACAAAGTTTCACCTTTTTCTGCTTTAGTCTGTACATCCTAACCTTCGGTCTCGCCTTTCTTGAAACCACAGCAAACCCTTTCATCCTCTCTCTCGGTGCCAAGGAAAACGCCACACGCAGGCTCAACCTCTCACAAGCCTTTAACCCCATCGGTTCCCTGGCTGGTATGGCTGTAGCTTCGATGGTAATATTACCCAACCTACTGAGTGACAAGCGTGATGCCGTAGGCAACATTCTCTTCCCAATGCTAAGTGAGTCTGAGAAAGCGGAGATACGTTTGCATGACTTGGCAGTGATTCGCGACCCGTATGTCATCCTTGGCATCGTGGTTCTCGTCATGTTTGTGGTAATAGCATTAGTCAGAGTACCTAACAACTCTAAACTTGACAACTCTGAACCAACTCTAAACTCTAAACACTCAACTTTAAACTCAATAAGAAGATTGTTCCACAACCGAGTATATCGCGAAGGCGTGATTGCCCAGGTCTTTTACGTTGCCGCACAAATCATGGTTTGGACTTTCATCATCCATTATGCCGATCATCTTGGAATTGACAAAGCCACGGCACAAAACTACAACATCCTGGCCATGTGTCTCTTCCTTAGTGGCCGCTTCCTCTCCACCTGGCTCATGAAATACACCGACGGCCGTCGCCTACTCACCATATTCGGAATCGGAGCTGCCCTTTGCTCCCTTGGTGCCATCCTCATCGTGGGCAAAGCTGGTCTCTGGTGTCTTGTAGGCATCAGCCTCTTCATGAGTTTGATGTTCCCCACCATCTATGGCACCGCCTTAGAAAAAGTATCACAACAAGACACCTCCCTCGGTGCCGCTTTCTTAGTAATGGCTATCGTAGGAGGCGCATTGATGCCTCCTTTGCAAGGCCTCATCATCGACTGTGATACCATCCTCGGCCACCCCGCCGTCAACGTAAGCTACAGTCTGCCTCTTTTATGTTTCATCATCGTCGCCATTTATGGCGTAAGATCAAGAAAAGTATGAAAAGATACTGCCAAACCCTCACCCTCGTCGATGACGAGGTGATGATTCAAAAATATGTTGAAGCACACGCCCACGTATGGCCTGAAATCATCCAAGGCCAACGTCAAGTCGGTATCATAGATATGCAGATCTACCGCAAAGACCGTTCTTTATTCATGATCATGGATACCATTGACGACTTCGACTTTACTCGTGATATGGCTAGATTGGCTCAGCTTCCACGACAAGCCGAGTGGGAGGCTTACGTAGCCCAATTCCAAGGCTGTTCGGCTAACGCTCGCAGTGATGAGAAATGGCAACTGATGGAGCGGATCTTTTAACCACTACGCATTTTTTCGTTACGACTTTTTTCGTAATCCCTTCTCTCACCCCCTACAAAAACAACGCTTTTACCTCACGAGGGATCTGCGTACTCTTCAACACGCCTCTGCTAATCAGTTTCAAATCTTCCTCTGTAAAGCTACCGTCCAAGAGCCTAACCTCTCCCTTCATCATTAAATCAACAAAATCCGCAATAGAGATATCATAACATCTATTACAGTTTACATAAGTCATAGATTCTTTAAAGCGGTTGGTGGCCTGATTGGCAGCATATACCGGAAAAGTATTAATATCCCAACCAAAGCGTTGGGAAAGCGACATGGCCGTTTGAATCCGTGATGAACAAGTAGAGAAAAACAGCAAACGATCGGAACGCTTCACACATACGTGCATATGCCCAGGAACACCAAACGAAGAATCATTTTCAAAATAATAGATATTCCCCTCGCATACAGACTCCTCCAGTAGCTGCCGAGGAATTACAGACAACTCCATTTCTTAACAAGCAGTAAACTCGTGAAACATTTGCTTGGTCAAAGACAACAATTCTGGGTCATCCACAAATAAGCCACTTTGATCCTTTTCCGCATCGCAAAAGAAATATTCCAAATCTATTTTGTATGCCTTTGGCATATTGTCAGCCTTTATCTGGTCCTTATATGCGAGCCACTCGGGAAACTCGTGAGAAAGACACTCCAACTGATATTGGTCCATGCCACCATAATTCTGAAGAATCTTGTCCAAAGCTTCTTGATCCGACTCGGAAAAAACCATCAAATCAGGCTCCGACACAGCCTTATACCCATATTTACCCACTCTTTGGATATATCGGTCACAATAATCAACATCATTGGGGATATGCGTGGGCTGATGCTCCACCACATTTTTGGCATCCGACGGAACAACTCCATGAGGCAATGCATAAAACGTGTCGCCAGTGATCGTCCTACCCGTCTGACGTAGATGATATCTGTCAGCCAACCACAACAATTTATACGCCTTCATACTGTTCACTTCATGGTTAGGCTGCTGATAAGCAATATACGCCAAAGCCTGTATAATCTTTCTTGTCGTTTTCACACCTTTTTATTTTTATGCTGCAAATATAAAATAATATTTTCACATAGGTGGGATTCTTTCTTCCTTTTTTTATTATGACTTTTTTCGTTACAAATTTTTTCTTAACCCCTTTGCCTTGTCAATCAAATCATTCACTGACTGGGAGACCCTTAGTTTGTAAATAATCGTCACGCCGAGGATCACGAAGATCGAGGACTTCAAAGCGGCGTCAATCAATAAACCAAAAATGGGTTTGGCAAACAGACCGGCAAACCACGGCGTCAGCAACGCCGTCCATCCCCAGTTCAAGGCAAAAAGTGCCAACACTGTCAAGGCTACAGGGAACATTTTACCAGAAAATGGTTGGATGCCAATTTTCCACCTGATAAATGCTATCAGCAATACGTAATAAACCGAATACGCTCCTACCGAAGCCAAAGCACCTCCATTAATATCCCATTTCGGCACCAACCATTGGTTCAAGCCGATAGACACGCATGCTAATAGGATGGTGAATATCAACGAATAATAGTAGTATTTCGAATAACCAAGCGCCGTACCCGTCACGCTTAACGTGGAATTGATCAAACGACCCAACGAAAGGAACAACACCGCCCATTTGCCTAATCGATAAATGTCGCCGTTGGGCAACAAGTCAAATATGAAATCGATGTTAATCCATATCAAAAAGAGCACAAACGAACCAACTATAAACTGATGTAAAGCCACATTCTTGCACAAACCGTCAGCAGTCTTCACATCATTTTTCGACATGGCCTCGGAGATATGCGGCTGCGAGATGGCTCCCAACGAACGATACGGCATCTCTACAAGTGCCGCCATATTGGTAGCGATGGCAAACACACCCGCTAGATGGAACCCAGTCAAACCAGCCACAAAAAACTTGCTCAGCATCGGGATGACATTGCCAGCCAACGCAGCAGTGATCATAAACAAGGTGTAAAACATGAAATCCCGTTTCAACTGGGATGAAATATACTTCCTGTCAATCTTGAATGAGACACGCTTCAGCGACAGCAGATATACCACATTGATCAATGTGGCCAGACCATACATCACACAAAATGAAACGATTACACCATCAAAACTGATAACCTTATAAAAATATAGGAGATAGATCAGCAACGTTCCAACTCGCAATCCTACTTCCCTGACAAACTTTGGCAGGACAATACGAAGTAAAAGATTACTATTTACCTCAAAGACAGAGAGATAAAGCATAAAAAACGCTAAAGGAATCAAGAAGTAGACGTAATCGCCAAACATGCTCGAATCCTTGGAGAAGAAACCTACCACGGAATCCTTGAAAAGGAAAAAAGCCAGCAAAAAGAAGGTGAACCCGATCAAAGGAACCAACAGCGTCCAGCCGAAAAAGCCATGGTCTCGATGTTCCTCGTCCTTGAAGAACGGATAGTAACGCATGGCCGACGAGTTGGTACCCAACTGCGCCAATCCCGAAAACAGGATGGAACACTGCAGCAACACGTCAATCAAGCCGATCTGCTCTGGCTGAAGCGCCTTGGTCTGGATGAAAAACGTAGTGACAATGCCCACGGCCACCCCGATATAGGTGGCTATCGTTCCCTTGATGCTCTGTCGCGCTACGATACCCATGATTATGCTTTTACGTCATTGGTAAGCTTCTCCCTCATGGAATCGGTTTCAAGATTCTCTCGATCCGCCTGCTGCTTCTCCTGCAGAATGAATTGACGATAAGCTAAAATGATCAACTCGCTGTCCTTGTTTTCTTCAATCAAGTTGTCCACGATGACCTCCTTATCCTTAATCTCATTGCGCAGACGCTCTATCTTTTCTTTCCTAACGGCAATGGCGCGTTCTTCACTTTGAATGGATTTGCTCAAGGAATCAATCACAATCTGCTTCTTCCTGGTGTTATCCTCCGAAGCGCTCAATCTGTCTGCATTCCGACGAATACCTGAATTCAAATCATTGCCCGTAAGAATCAAGATGGACACAATCCAAATCCAAAGCAGTAGGATGATCAGCGTACCGATGGAGCCATAAAGCACATTGTATCTGGAGAAATTGGAGATATAAATATTGAAACCAACGGTACCCAGCACAAACAAGATAGTTGCCAGTATGGCACCAGGACTAAAGATAACAAATTCACGGTATTTCTTGCCCTTGCGATTAGGATGCTTCAGCTCCACACGGTAGTGCTCGTTATAACGTACATTGCCGAAATAATACAGGATGGCGATACCGAAGCACAAGGCGAAGACAGCGATAACCCAACGCAACAGGTTAAAGAGGAAGAACACAAACTTGCCGGCAGCAATAACCTCATTATCTGCAAGCTGCTTTAACACCGTGCCTCCCAATGAGATGAGAAGGATGGAGATCAGCAGCAGGGCACCGATGATCAACAGCATGAGGATGGCGAAAATACGCTGAATCAGCCAACCTTTGAGACCGATATCCTTGTCGGAGATATAGTCGGCATAAACATTACGGAAGCCATTGAAGAAAGCCACAATGCCACTGGAACCGAACACTAAGCACAGAATGATACTGATAGATAGCAATCCTTCATGCGGCTGGTTCATAATGCCATTGATAATACCGGTTACATAATCGAACGTCCCCATCGGGATGAAGTCCTGCAGCACCTGCATCAAACGTTCATCAAGATGCGGGATCGGGATGTAGGGAATCATCGTGAAGAAAAAGAGAATGAGCGGGAACAAGGCCACAAAGAAGTTGAACGCCACGCCCGCTGCACGGTCGATGGTACGGCCTTTGGTGAAGAGCTTGATGAAGTCAGTGAGCACGTCAAGCAGAGGCACCTTAGTACCGGGAAAACGCACCCTCCTGAGGAAGTTGTCGTCCTTATGGTACCAAGCCTTCAGTTCCTCATATTTTCGTTGGATCCACATATTCATTGCCATTATAATGTGCAAAATTAAATAAAAAAGTAACTTTGCAAACAAAAATTCACGCCATGAGCGAAGAAACCGTTTCCCACGAGGGAGTCATCACCAAGATCAATGGCGACACGCTTGAGATCAAGATCATCGCACAGAGTGCCTGTGCCGCCTGCCATGCCAAAAGCGCTTGCACCATGAGCGACCAAGCCGAAAAGGTGCTTACCGTCCCCAAGCCCGAAGGCCAGGCATTCCAGCTCTTCCAAAAAGTGAAGGTCGTAATGGCTGTCGGCCAAGGTAATAAAGCCGCGATTTTAGCCTATCTCGTCCCCATCATCCTGCTGTTGGCGGCACTCTTCATCTGCCTCGGCATAGGCTTGAGCGAAGGATTGGCTGCCCTCATCGGCATCGCCGTGCTGATACCTTATTATTTTATATTGTACTTGCGTCGGGATCAGCTCAAAAAAAAGTTTGACTATCGAATCGAATAAATAATTATTTTTGCAAGTTAAAAATTGAAAAACAACTAAAAATATTCCACTAATGAGTAACATTCTACTTATTTCATTGATCGTACTCGGAGTACTGGGTGCCGTGTTGTCGGTGATCCTGTATTTCGTGGCCCAGAAGTTCAAGGTCGAGGAAAATCCTTTGATCGACGAGGCTGAGGCCTGCCTGCCTGGCGCCAACTGCGGCGGCTGCGGCTTTGCCGGATGCCGTGCTTTGGCCGAGGCCTGCGTGAAGCAAGCCGCTGAGAAAGGCAACATCGACGGATTGGCCTGCCCTGGCACTGACATGGGCAAGGTAGCCGCTGTGCTCGGACTCACCGCTGCCGCCTTCGAGCCTAAGATCGCCGTGGTGCGCTGCAACGGAAGCTGCAAGAACTCGCCTGCCAAGGTGCATTACGAAGGCGCTGACATCTGCGCTTTCGCCAGCACTCTTTACGCCGGCAAGGGCGGCTGCTCCAAAGGCTGCATGGGCTTAGGCGACTGCGTGAAGAAATGTAACTTCGGTGCCCTGCACATCGACAAAGAAACCGGCCTGCCGGTGGTCGATCCCGACAAGTGCGTCGGCTGTGGCGTTTGCGCCCGTACCTGCCCTCGCAACATCATCGAGATCCGTCCAAGAGGCAAGAAAGACCGCCGCGTCTACGTTTGCTGCTCCAACACCGACAAAGGTGCCTTGGTCGTCAAGAACTGCTCCGTGGGCTGCATCGGCTGCCAGAAGTGCTTGAAGGAATGTCCATTTGAGGCTATTGAGATGCGCGGCAACCTCGCCTACATTGACCCCGCCAAGTGCAAGGCCTGTGGCAAGTGCGCTAAGGTATGCCCTCGTGGCGCCATCCACGCCATCAACTTCCCAACGCCCAAAGCGGAAGCTCCAACTGAAGTTGAACAAGAAAAAACCGTTACAGCATGAATCCAATAAAGACCTTCCATAAGGGCGGCGTCCATCCCGAGGAGAACAAATTCTCGGCCGACCAGCCCATACAAGACTTCCCGATGCCCAAGCAGATCATCGTCCCGCTGGGACAATGCCTTGGCGCACCGGCTGAGTGCATCGTCAACAAAGGCGACCGCGTGCTGACCGGACAACTCATCGGCACAGCTAAGGGCTTCGTCTCCGCCAACGTCCACTCCCCCGCCACCGGCACCGTTGCCAAGGTGGATGTGGTGATGGACCACACTGGCTACTACAAACCCGCCGTCTTCATCGACCGTGAGGAACAAGACGAATGGGTTGAAGGTGTCATCACCTCCGATGAACTCATCACCGACATCAAACTCGACGGTAAAGCTATTATTGATAAGGTAAAAGAATGCGGCATCGTCGGCATGGGCGGCGCCACCTTCCCCACCCACATCAAGATGATGGTGCCCGAAGGCAAGAAAGCTGAATACGTCATCATCAACGCCGCTGAGTGCGAGCCTTACCTCACGTGCGACTACCGTCTGCTGCTCGAGAAGACCATGGAGTTCCTCGTTGGCGTGAAGATCGTGATGAAGGGCGTGGGCACTGACAAAGGCATCATCGGCATCGAGACCAATAAGATGCCTGCCATCGAGCTGCTCGACAAGACCATCCGCGAGCATCAAGACCTCTTTAAAGGCATCGAGGTGCAGCCGCTGAAGACCAAATATCCTCAAGGCGGTGAGAAGCAGATCATCAAGGCCATCACCGGCCGTGAGGTACCTTCTGGCAAGCTGCCTATCGAGACGGGTTGCGTGGTGGTCAACGTGGCTTCCACTTTCGCCATCTATGAGGCTGTCCAGAAGAACAAACCTTTGATTGAGCGTATCGTCACCGTCACCGGTAAGTCCGTGAAGAAGCCTTCGAACTTCCGTTGCCGTTTCGGCGTGCCTGCCGACCTCCTCATTGAGGCTGCTGGCGGTCTGCCAGAGGACATCACCGATGTCATCAACGGTGGCCCGATGATGGGTAAGTCCGTCTCCGTGACCAGCTTCCCCACTATGAAAGGTACCTCGGGCATCCTGCTGATGACCCGCCGCGAGGCTCAGGATCGCCACCAGACCAACTGCATCCGCTGCGGCCGCTGCGCCAAGGCTTGCCCGATGGGTCTGCAGCCCTTCCTGCTCCACAAAGTGGCCAAGCTCAACGACTTTGACGAGACCGAGAAGAACCACATCATGGACTGCATCGAGTGCGGTTCGTGCGAGTTCACCTGCCCCGCCAACATCCCGTTACTCGACTACATCCGTTACGGCAAAGCCAAGACCGGAGCGATTATCAGAGCTAGAAGTCAGAAGTAAGAAGACAGAAGTAAGAATTTAAATCACATTTAAAAAAATGGCAAATTACACAATATCCGGCTCGCCGCACGTTCATTCGACGGAGAACACCCAAAAGATCATGTGCAGGGTCTTCCTTGCCTTGGTTCCCGCCTTGCTTGTGGCTATTTATTACTTCGGCTGGTATGCCCTCAGACTGACCATCGTGACAGTCGCCGCCTGCATGCTCACCGAATGGATTATCCAGAAGTTCCTCATCAAAGGACCTTTGACCATCAACGACGGTTCGGCTGCCGTGACAGGTCTGCTTCTGGCTTTCAACGTGCCTGCCAACCTTCCTATCTGGATGGCTATTGTGGGCAGCATCGTCGCCATTGGTATCGGCAAGATGCCTTACGGCGGCTTGGGTAAGAACCCCTTTAACCCGGCTTTGGTAGGCCGTGTGTTCATGCTCGTGTCCTTCCCGACCGCCATGACCACCTGGCCTCAGGCCAATCCCATCTTCGAAAAAGGCTTCTTCGCTGACGCCATCACAGGTCCCACACCTCTCGGCATCCTGAAGGAGTCGGGGGCTGGCACCCTAGCTGAGATGGGCGACATGCAATTCCTTGACATGGTGCTTGGCAACCGCGGCGGCGCTTTCGGCGAGGTCTGCGCCATTGCCCTCCTCATCGGAGCCATCTATCTCCTCATCCGCAAAGTCATCGATTGGCAGACTCCGCTGACCATATTGCTCACCGTGTTTGTGTTCACTGGCATCTGCCACCTGATCGACCACGAGACGTTTATCGCTCCTTGGTACCACTTGGTATACGGCGGTCTGATCCTCGGCGCCTTCTTCATGGCTACCGACATGGTGACCACCCCAATGACCGTCAAGGGCAAGATACTCTTCGGCTTTGGCGTCGGCTTGATCACCGTGGTGATCCGTCTCTGGGGTGCTTACCCCGAAGGCGTTTCGTTCGCCATCCTGATCATGAACGCCTTCACGCCGCTCATCAACAAGGCCTTCAAGCCTCAAGTTTTCGGTGTTGTCAAACCTTCTAAACAATGATCGCCATGGCAAAGAAAGAATCCTCACTTAAAAACATGCTGGTCGCCCTGTTCGTCATTACGGCGGTATCAGGCGGACTGCTCGGCCTCGTCTATGGCATGACCAAAGACGCCATCGCTGAGGTGGATCTGAAGAAGAACCAAGCCGCCATTGAGGCGGTGCTCAACACCGGCACTCCCATCGAGCGTATCGAGGAAGCTGTTGTAGGCGAATTGCCTTGCAACTTGGCTTACGACGCTGAGGGCAACCTTCTCGGCGCTGCCGTCAAGACCTACTCGAACACGGGCTTCAACGGCCGCATCGAACTGATGGTCGGCATCTTGGCCGACGGCACCATTAACGCCGTTTCGGTACTATCACAAAGCGAGACCCCTGGCTTGGGTGCCAACATGGTTCAGCCTAAGTTCAAGGATCAGTTCAACGGCAAGAACCCCGCATCATTCAACCTAAAAGTCAAGAAGGACGGCGGCGACGTGGATGCCATCACGGCAGCCACCATCAGCTCACGCGCCTTCACTGGTGCCGTGAAGCTCGCCTGCGACAGCTTCGAGGCACATAAAAGCGAATTCATGAAAGGAGGAAATGACAATGAGTAACAACTTGCAAACCTTCACCAAGGGTCTCATCAAAGAGAACCCCATCCTGGTGCTCCTTTTGGGCTGCTGCCCGACCTTGGCAACGACAACCAGCGCCATCAACGGTATGTCGATGGGCTTAGCCACCACCTTTGTGCTCATCATGTCGAACCTGGTGATCTCCCTCTTGAAGGGCTTCATCCCCGACAAGGTGCGTATCCCTTGCTTCATCGTCGTCATCGCCTCGTTCGTGACTATCGTTCAGTTGGTGATGCAGGCCTATGTGCCTGATATCTATGAGACCCTCGGTCTGTTCATCCCCCTCATCGTGGTGAACTGCATCGTGTTGGGTCGCGCTGAGGCTTTCGCCTCCAAGAACCCCGTGTTCCCGTCCATCCTCGACGGTGCTGGCATGGGATTGGGCTTCACCTTGGCCCTCACCGTGTTGGGTTGCATCCGCGAGTTCCTGGGCAGCGGCTCCATCTTCGGAATGGGCATCCTGCCTGAGACGGCCAACATCCTGGTGTTCATCCTGCCTCCAGGCGCTTTCATCTGCCTCGGTTTCGTCATTGCTATTGTCAACAAACTCAAAAAAGAAAGTCACTAAGCCATGAAATACCTCATCATTATCTTATCGACCATCTTGGTCAACAATGTGATCTTCAGCCAATTCCTTGGCATTTGCCCCTTCTTGGGCACTTCTAAGAAGACCTCGACTGCTTTGGGTATGGGCGCCGCCGTCATCTTCGTGCTGACTTTGGCCACCCTCGTGACTTGGCTGACGAACCAATACATCCTGATTCCCTTGAATCTGACCTTCTTACAGACTATTGCCTTCATCCTCATCATCGCCGCTTTGGTACAGATGGTGGAGATCATCCTGAAGAAAATCAGTCCATCGCTCTACACCGCCCTCGGCGTGTTCCTGCCTTTGATCACTACCAACTGCGCCGTGTTGGGTGTTTCGTTGACTGTGGTCACCAAGGAGTTCAACTATGGCGGCGTGGCCCACATGCTGAGCCTCGGCGAGTCCGTCGTTTACGCTGTGGGTATCGCTCTCGGCTTCGCCATGGCCTTGGTCATCTTCGCCGGCATCCGTGAGCACATCGACCTGATGGAGCCTCCCAAGGGTATGAAAGGCACCCCTATCGCCTTGATCACCGCTGGAATCCTGGCCTTGGCCTTCATGGGATTCACGGGAATCGTGTAAAGTTAATAATTAAGAGATAAAAGTTAAGAATTGAGGTTGACTGTAAAAGTCAACCTCTTTTTTTTCACCTAATTAAAAAAAAGCCTAAAAATTCCAATAAAAGATGTATATTTGGCGTTTGTAATTTTAATTGGAACAACTATGAAACGTCATTTTATAAATACATTGGTGATTGTCCTGATTTTACTGGCCATCCCGAACACCCAATACGGACAGGAAGTCAAAAACCACTCCATTAAACTTGAGCTTGAGAAAATTGTCAATCCTGATTATCGTTATTGCATGTTGGCTTATATCGTCAACGATTCCAATTTCGATTATACGATTGATGAGGAAGACAACTCCGTACTGCTGTATTCCGCTGAGCATTGGTCAGACAGCCAATTTCAAAACTATTTTGATAAAACCTTATCAGAAATCCAAAACGAATTCAGCACTTATGATAGTGCTGTCAAAGAAACTAGGGGAACAATGTTTTCCTCTTGGAAAGATTCATTGCCCGAGGATCTTTTTGTGCTGCTTTTCAGACTTATGTTAATGGAAAGCCCAAATTATCGCGATGGCAACCAGACTTGCGCTACCTCAGATCCTTTCTGCACCACTGATGTTGTAACATTCCACGTCGAGGCCAATCCTGGCGGTTCATGCGAAAATGGTCCCCATTATGGTTGTTTGGCACCCTACATCGACAGGCCTCCTTTCTGGTTTCACATGAAAATTGGTGTAGCTGGAGCCTTCACTATTAGAATGACAAACTCCGCCAACGTTGATATTGACTATTGCTGCTGGGGACCTTTTAATGACCCAGTCACACCATGCCCCAGCCAATTAACCCAATCAAAATATATCGACTGTGGATCATCCGGCTCAGCCAATGAAGAATGCGACATCCCTTCCTCTGCTCAGGTAGGACAGTATTACATCATGGTAATCACCAAGTACAATCAATCTACCGCTACCAACATTACCTTCCAGAAAAAGGCCAACAGCGGTCCTGGTGAAACCGACTGCGGCATCCTGCCCCCATTGGTAGATAACGACGGTCCTTTCTGCGTGGGTGACCCCATCCACCTGACAGCTAACGGACAAGCCGGAGCTTCATACTCCTGGTCTGGACCGAACGGTTACACCTCCAACCAACAGAACCCCACCATTAACAATTGCAACTTATCGCACACTGGATCGTACACTTGCACCATTACACTTGGCAACCAATCCAACAACGCCAGCACTGAAGTAGCAGTTTATGCTAAACCCACGGCCAACTTCACAGCCACTTCAGTGTGTAAAGGTGAGCCCACACAATTCACCAGCACCTCCACCACTAACCCTTCTGGGCAAAACATCACGAGCTATTTGTGGGACTTCGGCGATGGTCAAACTTCAACCCAACAGGACCCCACCCACACCTATACCGAGGCAGGCAATAAGACCGTTACCCTCACCGTGGGCGTCGGCCATGGCACTTGCACCAGCTCCAAGACACAGACCGTCACCGTTAATGCCGTTCCTGTGGCTAATGCCGGCAACGACCAAACCATCATTTACGGCGCCACGGCACAACTCAGCGGCTCAGGAGGCAACGGCAGTTTCAACTACCATTGGGAACCCGCCAACCTCGTGGTCAACCCCAATGCACAAAACACCCAAACCGTCGGCCTTTCCGCATCGCAAACATTCACGCTGACTGTTACCAATCCTCAAGGCAACTGCTCTGACACCGATGATGTGACCATTAGCATTGAAGGCAGCAACATGACATTGTCACCTAACGCCAACCCATCCACTATCTGCGAAGGCAGCTCAACCACCCTTAACGCACATGCAGTCGGAGGCTCTGGTAACTTCACTTACAACTGGTCACCTTCCACTGGACTCAACTCCACCACCATCGCCACCCCAACGGCATCACCCACCACCACCACCACTTATACCTGCACGGCATCTGACGGATACACCACTTTGTCAGGTACCGTAACCATCACCGTCAACCATCCTGAGTATTCTGAAGAAACAGCTTACACCTGCCCCGATGAACCTTACCAATGGAACGGCCAATACTACACTGGTGAGGGTGATTACCTGTACGAAACAACAACCGCACAAGGATGCTACAAGGCCATCACCCTGCATCTGCATTATTATCCCACCTACGCCGAAGGATCCGTCACCTACGCTTCCATCTGCCATGGCGACAGCTACCCATTCCACGGACAGTCATACAACACCACAGGACGGTATTCCCACACATTGGAGACCGTTCACGGATGCGATAGCATCGTGTGGCTTGACCTCACGGTATACCCCGACAATGGCGTGACCGAGCACCCCTGGACAACATGCGAAGCTGATCTTCCTTACCAATTCAACGGAGTGTATTTCAACCAAGCGGTTGACACCATATTCACCATGCAGGACATGTACGGCTGCGACAGCCTTGTAAGATTCGTCCTGACCATCAACGAATACACCATCCTTCCAACGGAGAAGCACTATCTCTGTTATGATGGAGACACTCCTCCTCCATTCACATGGAGCGCAAATGGCCAGACCTACGAAGGCGAGATGATCGTTCAAACGGATATCCTTCCCTACGGCAACTGCCAAGGCATCTACAGCCTCGAGGTTCACCAACTCAAGACACCCACAGTGGTTCAGGAAACCGTCACTGATTGCGACAGCTATGAATGGATTGTTGAAGGCGTAACCGTTGGGAACTATACCACATCAGGCGATTATCATTATTCCATTCCGATATATTACGACAGCAACGATCCATCAACCCGTTTTGATTGCGACCGTGAGTTCGTACTGCATCTCACCGTGAATTATTCCGACCAAGGTAGCGACATGATCTCAAGCCAATGTGATTCTGTGCCTTTCACCTGGTTTGGACAAACTAACTGGTATAGCGAAAACGGAGTTTATGAGTTTAACAACGGCCTTACCACTCTTGGTTGCGATAGTACATTTATCCTGAGGATTGAGGATATGAAGTACACCCCGATACCATTGATTGTTTGTACCGACAACGGCATTGCCTATCCCCATTATCCAATCACCGCCACTGAGTTCAACGTCAACCGCTACACCTATGCCGTTACCGATCCTCATACCACTGACACCTACACTGTTGAATGGAGCATATCCAAGGACACTTGGCCCATCAGACCCCAAGGCCTTACTTGCGAAGTGTATGCGATGGATTGGTCCACCGATACCGTATGGCTCAACTGCAAGGTGAAGAATATTTGCGAATCTGTCGGCATCGAAACATCTTACTATCTCATTCCTTCCTTCTATGGCGTACAAGAGCAAGAGTATTATCCCGCTTCGGTGAGCATCTTCCCGAACCCCAACAATGGACAAATGCAGATGCGATTCGAAAATATGGAAGGCAAACTCAGCATCAAGGTCTTCGGCTCAACTGGAGTTCTGGCTGATAGTTTCGAGATTACCACAAAGCAAGCCGGAGAAACCTACAACTACTCCATGAAGCGCTTAAACAACGGCGTTTATTTCTTCGTCATCACTGACGGCAAACGTAGCATTACCAAAAAAGTCGTCATCATCAACTAATCACCATGATCTCCCGAATACTCAAAATAGCTTCTCTTTCGTTTTTGATCTTTGCGGCCATTTCGTGCCAAAAAGACAATGTTGAGCCATTGGACTATTCGGTTCAGGTGATTCCTGACATCGCCACCATCTTTAAAGATCATTACGACCTGATCGAAGCAATGTATGATCTGGATCAGTTACACTTCGGCGACAACCCGCCAAAGCTCTATGCTGTCGACACCACCAACGGGCACCAGGATACCTTGGGATTCTGTAGTAGCCATTTGTCATTGAAGACATTCATCAAATCGGACTCGACGAGTACTTTCCCTGCTCCTACCGTCATTTTCTACACTTATCAATTCCTCATTAACGACCAGCATAAAGGCGTTTCCTCCTTGTATTTCAGAAGTCCCAAACTTGAAGAAGGTCCCGAAAACCATTTCATCGAGACGGCTACATGCCTTGACTCCGTTTTCATCATGGGAGAAAAGCCTTACTTCACTGCCTATTATTATCAGGATATCAAAACCGACAAAGTCATTTATGGCAGCACCTTCCCTGACCCAGGGCCCAAACAGGCTGTCATCCTTTCAGGAAAGATCACCGATAATGGTATTGAAGACTTTTATATTGGGGTCAAGATTTGTGGCTTCAGCAACCTGGAAGGAAGCGGATTTACTCCTGGTTTTAGTGGCTTAAATATCGGCGATATTGAAGTTTACTATAAGGACTTTATGCCATTCACGTATTGGGATCCAAACCAAACCAACAACGACTGAGATGAGAAAGGTTTTTCGTTACATATTGATCCTTGTTTTGATTCAACTCGGCGTTGAAGCGACGGCACAATTCAAGAAACCTTTGTCGGGGCCCAAGAAGCAATCGGACGAGGCCATGTTCAATATTGGAATCATCGCTGGTCCAAGCATCACCCAATGGCATCATTTCAATGTGACTGAAGCCGAGAAATGGTATCTGAAGGATTACACCTCAAAACTGCAGCTGGCCTACACAGGTGGACTTTATTTTGAAGCCATCCTAAGCAAACATTTGTCGGTAGGCGTCAATGTCCTTTATACCCAGCATAACATCAGCATGCAGTACATCAACGAGCATTTCGCTCACAGTTGGAATAATGGGGTTCAGTATTCCAAACGTACATACGACATCACGGCTAATTACCAAACCGTTTCCGCGACCTTGCCTTTGACCTATTATTTCTTAAATGTCAAGGATCCCATCAGGCCGTATCTCTACATCGCGCCTCGTTTCTCCTACATCATTAACGGAAAACTCACCCAAAACGTTAAAGATTACATACAGAGTTCATCCGGTCAGACTGTAATCGACACGACGGGCCAGATTGCTCCCAATAACCATGTCAATTTCAACGTAGGGGCCACTATTGGAGCCGGCGTCCAATTCCGCATCAATACGGCTTATTATTATTTCCTAATCAAGACGGAAGCTTTTGCCAACTGGAATTTCCTGAACACTTTCTCAGAAAAACAACTCGAAAACGAGTTCAATAACAAGCGTCAGGATGCCGAAGCCGCAGCAACCATCACCTTTATCTTCCCGCTGAAGAAGAGTCTGAAGGACGCTTGTTACCTCACACGATGATCATCATTTTCAATACTTAATAACTCAACAAAACAAACAAATGAAAAAAACATTACTTCAACTGCTCGCCATCGCTTTTTTGGTATTGACCGCCAACATGGCTGTGGCACAGACGTACACCTTCCCCGTGAGAGGAACTCAGGGTTTCACCCTGACTCAATCCACCAGGAACGGTGCACGCGTCAACTATGAGCTGGGACAGTTCTCCTTGAGCCAGATCAACTATCGTGGCGAGGAGATGTCAGAAATCAGCATCAACGCCATCTGCATCCCCAACGATGCTGGTCTCCCGAACCTCCCTGTGGAAAGCCGATTGATCGCCATCCCACAAGGTGCCAAGGCTCAAATCAACGTGGTTCGCGCTGAGAAGCAGACATTCCAGAACGTGAATATTGCTCCTGCCCTTCGCCTCCAGGCTGAAGACGAGGAACCTGAGATGAATTATGAGAAGGACATGAAGGTCTACGCTAAAAACGCCTTCTATCCTGAAAATCCCTTCTCCGTGAACGAGTCGTATATCCGTGGTGTGGACGCCATCAACGTATCCATCACTCCTTTCCAGTACAACCCTGTCACCAAGGAGTTGGTGGTGTATACCGATATCGAGCTCTCCGTCGAGTATAGCGGTGGCAACGGCCACATCGGCGATGACCGTCTGCGTTCCCCCTACTGGGATCCCATTCTCGCCGCTGAGCTGATGAACTATGACCAGCTGCCAGTGATCGACTATGAGGCTCGTATGCAGGACTGGATCAGAAACAACCGCGATGGTGCCGAGTACCTCATCATCATCCCGAACAATGATGCATGGGAACCATACGCACAACAGCTGAAGGAATTCCGCACCAAGCAAGGCATCATCACTGAAGTCTACCGCTTGGACGAGATTCCGGCAACCACCACGTCACAACTGAAGACCTGGTTCCACAACGCATACTCCACTTGGCAAATCGCCCCAGTGGCCGTATGTCTGTTTGGCGACCATAACACCAACATGGCTCTGGGTATTCCTGCCGAGACCACCAGCCACCCCTACAGTGGTAGCTGCATCACCGACAACTTCTATGCTGACGCAGTAGGTAACGACAACCTGCCCGACATGGTATTCACCCGTCTGGTAGCACAAAACGAGACCGAGCTTCCAATTTTTGTCAGCAAACAGATTGAGTATGAAACCGCTCCTAACACCGACGCCTCTTTCTATAACGCTCCTATCACTGCCTTAGGATGGCAAACCGAGCGTTGGTTCCAGCTCTGCTCCGAGGTGTTCGGCGGCTATATGCGTAACCATGGCTACAACCCACAACGTATCAACTGCCTCTATCAAGGTAGCACACCAGGCAGCGTGTGGTCATCAGCACAAAACACAGCCACCGTGGTCAACTACTTCGGTCCTAACGGTCAAAACTACATTCCATCAAATCCTCAAGACATGGGCGGTTGGACCGGCGGCACCCCTGATCAAGTAGTGCAGGCTGTGAACAACGGTACCTTCTGGGTACAGCACCGCGACCACGGTCTTGACGAAGGCTGGGGCGAACCTGCTGTCCGTAACCATCATATCGATCAACTGAACAACGTCGGCAAACTGCCTTTCGTGATGTCCATTAACTGCCAGACTGGTATGTTCAACTACACTGGCTCAAACGGCAACTGCTTCACCGAGAAATGGCTGCGCCGTACCTTCAACGGACAGAACGCTGGCGCTGTTGGCGTGCTCAGCCCCACTGAAGTCTCCTACTCATTTGTGAACGATGCCTTTGTATGGGGTGTGTACGACCTCTTCGATGGCGACTTCCTGCCCACCTATGGCCCATTTGCTGCAAACACTGGCAACTGGATGCCCGCCTTCGGTAACGTAGCTGGTAAATACTTCCTGGCCCAGAGTTCATGGCCTTACAACGCCGACTCTAAGGATATCACCTACACCATGTTCACCGCACACTGCGATGCCTTCTTGAGAATCTACACACAAGTGCCTCAGACCATGGCCGTGAATCACCAGAGTGTTCAACTGGCTGGTCTCGTCCAATTCCAAATTACAGCCCCCGAAGGCACTACCATCGCACTGACCAAAGGCGAAGGCGCGAACTTGGAGATCGTGGCCGTTGCAACAGGTACAGGATCCGTCCAAACTATCGACATCGCTCCTCAGGTTCCTCCAACAGTACTCCATCTCACTGTGACAGGTCAAAACTACCTCCGTTACGAGGCCGATATCGATGTGATTCCTGCTGACGGACCGTACATCATCGTCAACGAATATGAACTCAGCGACGAAGCTACACAACTCAACTTCGGTGAGAATGCTGGATTCAACATCCAGCTTAAGAACGTTGGCAACTCAACAGCTCCTGCCGGCTCCATGACGCTTACCTCCGAATCAGAGTATGTGAGCATCACCAACGGCACCGCTGAATTCACTACCATCAACTCAAACAATACCCTCGACCTGTCAGAGGCCTTTGCTTTCACCATCTCCGACGAAGTGCCCAACAACACCCCCATCGAGTTCTTGATCACCATCTCCAGTGGTGATGACACATACGAGAGTTATATCACCATGAAAGCTTATGCTCCTGTCTTCCAAATTGGCGACGTCACCATCACTGAGCTTGAAGGCGATGGCAACGGCCGCCTCGATCCAGGCGAGCGAGTCAGACTGAGATTCCCCGTCATGAACAAAGGTAACGCTGCCTCAAGAGAGACTAACATTGAGTTGGTGATGAACAACGTCTTCATGCAAATCATCAGCGATCCTGTGATCACTACCAATAGTATCGGCGCCAACGGAACCATGGCTGTAGAATATGAAGTCTATGTAGGTGGCGCTCCTTCGGGTTTCGCAGCAGAATACACCTTGAATGTGGTTTCAGGCGTTTACACGGCTTCGAAAGACTTCATGTCAAAGATCGGCCTCAACGTCGAAGACTTCGAAGCTGGCGAGTTCAACACCACTCTTTGGACCAACGACCTGCCCTATCCTTGGACGTTTGTAACCGATGATCCATACGAAGGCCAATACTGTGTGAAATCAGGACACATCGGCGACAATCAGGAAACTGTATTGACGCTGAACTTTGAAGTTGGCGAGCCCGACTCCATCGCCTTCTATTATAAGGTGTCATCAGAATCAGGCTATGATAAAATGCATTTCTTCATTGACGGCCAAGAACAAGGAACCTGGTCAGGCACTGTGGCATGGACTATAGCACAATACGCTGTAAACCCTGGCACTCACACCTTTGTCTGGAAATACACAAAAGACACCAGTGTGGCAAGCGGCGGCGACTGCTGCTGGATCGACTTTGTCATCCTGCCACGGGATGTGAGCCTCTCCGTCAACGCAGGTCTTGACATGACCACTTGTGTTGATATGCCAGCCCAAATCAACGGCTATGCGGCAAACCAAACCTCTCTGGAATGGACTACTGCCGGTGACGGCACTTTCGATGATGTCACCAGTCCAACTCCTGTTTATACTCCTGGCACACAAGACATCGACAACGGCAGCGTCGTGCTCACCATCACCGCCCATAAGGACTCTGAGACCCTCTCAGACGACATGACGCTGAGCTTCGAAAGCCCTCTCTATATTAACAACGCCTTGATCGATTACTACTATTGCGCTGACAACAGCCCGAAAGAGATTGCTGTAGAAATCAGTGGTGATTACACTACATTCACTTGGGTTACCGAAGGCGATGGCACATTTGAAAATGCCTCCGCATTAGAGACCTCCTACACTCCAGGTCCTCAAGACCTTGCCAATGGTTATGCTCCTATTATCGCCTTGGCGGAGAATGAAGCTTGCGGTCCAACAAGCTATGATTACACCATCTCGTTTGAGCCATTGCCACAGATGACCCTTGCCGCAGAATCCATCGAAATCTGCCAAACCGAAGAGGCTGTGATGAACTTCACCTTATCAGGCGGAATCATTTACATCCCTTCTGAACCCGTATTCGTCATCAACATCAACGGTGTCAATTACGATGAATTCTACTCCGGTGCCAACTCACTCAACCTTGGCACTATGGAACCAGGTGAGAACATTATCAACATCCGCAGTATCCGGAACCAGCTTTGCCACGTGACATTCGAAGAAGGTGAATTCACCTTCACCGTCAACGTGATTCCTGGTGAAGCCGCTCCTGAAATCGAAGGTGTTGCCGAACTTGATGTTTACCTCGTCTCCTCCACCTCCTACAATGTCACCAGCGACGTAATGGTTGACTTCACTTTGGAACCAGAAGACGCTGGCACCTTGGTTCCTGCTAACGATGGCAAGAGCGTTGAAATCAGATGGAGCGAGTCCTACAAAGGCAATGCTGTGCTTACAGCCATTCCTGTGGATGGTTGCTACATCGACAATGGCACCATGAACATTGTGGTTAAGAACTCATACGACGTAAACGAGATTGCCAACAACACCAAGATCTACCCCAACCCAACATCAGGAAAGATTAACATCGAAGTTGCTGGCATGACCCACGTCACCGTGGTCAACGCCATCGGACAGTTCGTGTATGACACCGACGTCGATGCCGACCAAGTAAACGTTGACATGACTCCATTCCCAGCAGGTACCTACCTGGTGAGAATCGTCACCGACAAGGGCGTGTGCACCAAGCACATCAACCTGATCAAATAAGATCAGATGACGACAACAAAAAAGGCGGCCGATTGGCCGCCTTTTTTTATTGCTCTTAAACTCTTACTTCGAAATAATGTCATAAGACAGATTGAATCTCAAGGTGTTCTCCAAAGGACTTACACCAATGGTGTTTCCAATAGGAATCAAATAAGAGACATCCAGACCAAAAACATTAAATTTCAAAGCAGCGCCCAAGGTAAAATACTTACGATTACCCTTCATGGCTGATTCATTGAAATAACCGCCACGGACAGAGAAAACGTGGTTGTACCAATATTCCACGCCAATGCCGAAGTTATATTCGCTCAACTCTTCCATAAATGGACCGCTGCCGTTGCCGTTTCTGTCATAGCCTGGAGCATCGTAGAAAGATTGGATGATACCAGCCATTACAGAGACGTTGTCATCCTTGCCGTACACAATTTCGCCTGTGTTAGGATCCTTGATGGGAGGTGTAGGCACCAAAAGCTTGGTAACATCCACCGTAAAAGCCAATGAGTTGTATTCATCAAGATCCATTCTGAGGCCAGCGCCTAAACGCAAGGTGGTCGGGATGAAATCTCTGGAAACAATATCCTGACGATAGCTCACCTTTGAACCGATGTTGCTGATATTCACACCCCAAGTGAAGTCGGCATCCATATCACGGAACCATTCCACGGGACGCTTGTAGTAAATGGCGACGTCAGCAGCCACTGACCAACCAGCATTGGTACCTTCAGCGTTTTGGGTCAGGTTGGAATAGATGAAACGACCTGCCACTGCACCGGAGAGGTAATCAGTCAACATTCTGGAATAAGCTACATCGATAGCCCATTCATTAGGCTTGTAGGTGCCGATTTCGTGACCAGTTTGATCTCTAAAAGTGATCTCACCTACGTTAAAATAACGCAATGTAGCTGCCAAAGCCGAAGTGGAATTCAACTTGGTGGCAAATGCGAGATAAGCCAAACCCATATCGGGTACCAAGTTGTGCAACCATGGGCTGTAACCCAAACCGACACTCATGCGCGGCTCCATAAAGGTATACTTAGCTGGATTGAAATGCATACTGTAAACATCAGGATCCGTAGCCACGCCGCAATCGCCCATAGAACCGCCACGGGCATCAGGAGCGATAGATACAAAAGGAACTGCCGTGGTAATGACATTGGGCTCTCGTGCCACCGTAGTCCCCTGGGCAAAGGATTTAACTCCCATAACGACCATAACGGCCATCAAAAGAAAAACTTTAATCTTCATACAAACAAAATTATTTTCAGATAATAACATGCAAAAATAACGATAAACTGCTTGAATTAGTATGTAACTCGTGTATTTTTATTGTTTCACCATTCTTTGGCACATGGAACTGCTCTTGCCTTTGGAGTCAGTTACCGTGATTCTATAGACATAAAGTCCTGGAGACAAGCAACTTCCGTCCCAACGAATCGGGTTCACCACGCCACTTTCGGCATTGGTCTCTTTTTGTATGGAAGTCACCTGACGGCCAAACACGTCATACACGTCAATGTTGACGGAAAGACGGTCAGTCATGTCGCCATGGTCGAAAACGAACCAAGTCTCACTATCAAATGGATTCGGGAAATTACGCACTTGGGCAATGATGGCCCCTTGACGCACCGTAAACGTCATCTCCACTTCCGAAGAGTTATTCTGAGTATCCCACGCTTTCAGTGAAAACTCATAAGTACCATTCTCCAAATTCGACATCGGAATAGCGATACGTCCCCGTTGATAATCGTCAACAGCTGGCTCATACCAGTCATTAAGGATTTGGTTTTCATAGCCATCCACATTGCTTCTGAGAATGATGTCACGGCCAAAACTCACATCGTAATGATAAATGCCATGCTCATCATATAAGTCGGCATAAAACACGCCGCTTCGACGCACAACATCACCATTCTCGAAATCAGGAGTATTCCAATACAGCTTGATCTCGGGCCCCTTGTTATCGACTACATCCAATGGCTTGTTGACAATCAAACCGCCCAGCACTCCGTTGGCATCCACCTTTCTGATGGAGTCGTAGGCATAATAGCTCACACGGCCGGCACCTGATCCCTGGTTGACATCGGCTGGGACAGGGAACTGTATCTTAAAATGGCCTTTAACGACGCTGGCTTTACCCTCAAAAATCACATCATTATAGAAGGAATAATTATACTGGGTTCCAAAATTGCCTAAAGTAGTGTAATTCGACTTGACATCATAAACCTTCACTTCGATCACACCATTAAACTCAGTGTCAATCGTCGTTCCTATGCTAGTGACAAAACCTTCGATGGTGCCCAAACCAGCGTTGACTTCAGCCTGAGTCGTCATAATTCCTTGAGACGGATAGGAAAAACGCAAGGCTGGATCGCCAAACAACACATACACCATATTGTCTTTCTTGTAGTACCGAGAATCGGATTTCACAAGTCGGTAAATATCGCCGAAACGCATCGTCTGTTGATCCAATTTGTCATACAAGTGATCGTGGAATGACTTTGACAACTCAAAGTTCTTGGGAGCCAAGGTCGGCCGCATGGTAGTCAGCAAAGCGATAGCGCCGCCATGCGCATTGAGCAATAGCAACTCGCCGCCCGACACCACATTAGGATTGTCGAACTTGCTAAACTCACAGGTAGCGGTATGAATAAAAGGCAGGTGGTCATAGTTGTCAAGAGCAAGAATGTCAGAAATACCCAACACCCATTCGTCGCTCAGACTCTTCACGCCGCCATGTCCGGTATAACTTAACACGCTTACGCCCTTGGTAAAATAATCCATGAGTTGGGCATTCGCCTCGGGAATGCGCTTACCCACAGCTGTATTAATGATTGGATAGGAGTCAATATACAGCTTTTTAGTCATGGCAACACAGTTAGAGGTATCCAGCATATAGTCAAACGTATCGGTATGGGTAGCATACGTTCTTGTATCATTGTCAGCCATCAAGAGATGGTTGTTCTTCCAGATACCATGCGTTGCAGAAAGGTCAGCGTAATGCTTTATCTTAGCCACCACGGCATCACCCTGTTCAGGAGTGGTAATGGGGATGCGCCCTAAGCCAATGTCCACCATACCATCACAATTCTGTCCTTCTTCCTGATCCATCAAGGCGAAATAATCGTCAGAGCACATTGAACTCACCTCATCAAACGGATAACTGGCGATTTCATAGGTAGGAACAAAATTCCTGTGCATCCCTTTGATGTCCCTGTAGTCGTGGGAGCCTTTACCCATGAACAGCACATATTTCAAGTTGCCTTGGCTGCGAAGATACACCATCCGAATAAAATCACGGACAGCCGTAGGATCCATCGCTCCTGTGGCAAACTCGTTATAAATCTCTTGGACATCTACCACCAAACAATTCATGCCGTCGTTCACACGGTGGAACGTTGCCAAAGCCTCCGATTGGTCCCAAAAGACACGTGGAGTGATAATCAGCATATTCGCATCAGTGATAGCGTGAAGGTTTTGGTTAGGGATGCGGTATAGCGAGGCAACCTGCTTCACTCCTGCAGGCTCAAACAAATGGAAATACCGCTCTATGGCCACATCAATGCCAAATGACGCATCACCCGAATTATAATCCATGGGCTGACGGGAAGGGCATAATGGATTGGTGACATCCCAACATACCGTTTGCGTGCCAACACCAGTGAGTTGCACCTTGGTAGATGGTTCAGTCACTTGTGAAGGGACTATTCTGAAAGCCATCTCTCCACCGTGAAAACGCAACATACGCCAAAAGTTCAACACTATATAGTCGTTAAACAGCATCGGATTGGATGTAGTCTGAGGGATTTCATAGCGGATAACGACCGGGCCGCTATTGACAAAGACATTCCTAGCGACCCTATGTTCCTTACCAAAATCATAGTCGCCGTACTTTGCAATGGAATATTGATTGACAATTAGGATGTCATTGACCAACAGATTGTATGGAAAAGCCGCATTGCAACGACCAAGAACCTTTGATTCGATCCGGCAGGACTTTGAATTATCGAGATCCGGTACATCAAAAACAAATTCCTTAAACCCATCCTGACCGGTGAAAAGGTCTCCATACCACGTCCTACCTGATGCGTATGGCGACAATTCATCACTTTCATGATACAGGTAATCGGGGTAAGTATTGATAACAGGACTTGACGAGGTAGTCGACACCGGTTGGTTATCCTGAATACGCTGTCCCGAAACATCACTATCAAGACACAAAAAATAGAAGGTTGTGTCAGTATATGGGTTGGGCTCGTAGCTAAAGCCCTCATGGAAATCCATCACCATTTTGGTAGGGCCTTTACCATAAAACAGCACTTGAAGCGATCCGTCAACCGCCGAAGTCACCTGGATGGGAATTTCTGTAAGGTCATCGTAGCGTTCACTGGCATTGGCTTCAGGTAGTACGCCTGTAACATTGCCAAACATGCGGATCCTATCGGGGTTGAGATTACTAGTCTCCAGCCCTGCGGCTTGCAGCATGGCGTTGTCGACAGCATAGACACCGTCTTCGGTGACGCCTATCTTAACCCAAGTGTTTTTGCTCAGGACAGACTCGTGCGACAGCCATTGGGCCCGCAACGGTGACGCACAAGCCAGTGCCATCCATAGCAATAAATATATCGTTTTTTTATAATTCATAGTAATGCTTATCTGATAATGACAAATTTCGAAGTGACGGAAGCCTTTTCTCCTTGATCGTTGGTAGCACTGATGCAATACACATAGATACCAGAAGGAAGCAGCTGCCCGTTATTGGCACGACCATTCCAATAGAGAGGGTTGGTACGCGCCGAAGTACCGGCAACATGATCTTCGAGAATGGCTACATGGCGTCCCATGATATCGAAGATATTGATTTGGATATCCATATTGTTACCGATCTGATTATGGCCGAAGCTGAAATAGGCCTCGTTGCTGATAGGATTGGGGAAGCAGATGGGATCTTCGAGTACCATGAGGTCACTACTGGCCACCTTGAAATCAATGCTCGCCAACGTCGAATTGTTGTAAATATCCCATACCTTCAAAGTAAGCGTGTATTCTCCTTCCGCCAGGCCTTGCATCCTGTATTGAATCATACCCTTACCCTGACTGCCGATATCAGCGACAAAATAGTCGTTTAGGTTGTACGATTCGTTTGAAGGCCCGTACAGCGTAGCCACAATATCATGACCGATGCCAGCACCAGTGGTGTTAATGCCGCTATCGTCATCCACATAGGCGATCAGCGTGGGGCTATCGCCAGTGACTCCACCGCTAACGAATCTCTCGTCATCGATAAACAACTCAACCTGCGGTGGGGTTTCATCCATCTCGGCATCGTCGTAGAAACCACCGATAATGAAGTCTTCAAACAATCCCGAAGCATCTTTCTCATAATCGGTGGCATAATAGCTCACCATACCCTTGCCAAAAGGATAGGCAATATCACGAGGAACGATGAAGTCGACAGAGAAATGCCCATTCACCACTTCGGCCTTTCCGTTGTACAAAACGCTTTGGCGTAAGTTGAACGATCTTGGGGTTGTTTCTTCGTCGCCAAAAGTGGTATAGTTCGTTTCCTTGTCATAAACACGCACATACACGATGCCATTGAATGACTCATCCACCATACCTTCCATGTTTTTGACCACACCCTCGATGGTGGAGGGCTGCAATGCCTTGATGGTATCGCTGATGTTCGTGGTCTCCACAGTCCATTTCGGCATGGGCAGCCGTAGTGCGGGATCTCCGAAGAACGCATAGTTCCTCTCGTATTCCGAGCCTTTGGTCTTGGCCATCCTGAACACATCGCCAAGACGACGACGCTCACCATTTTCAATTTCAAACAGATGGTCGTAAATAGCACTGATAAAATGCTGGTTATTGGAGCCATAGGTTACCCTTGAGGTGGTGAACATGGCTATCATTCCACCATATTGGTTCAAAAAAGCGTATTCGCCCAATGAAGTTCTTTCATAGTCGTCATAACGGCTGAACTCGCAAGTGCCCGTGATCATCAATGGGTACATGGGACCGTTGCGCCATGAATTCACATCGGCGCGTTGAATAATACGCTCATCAGCCAACTGCACCTCGCCACCATGCCCAACATAGTTAAGCACCAACGTACCTTTTTCCATCCTGTCGTTTATCGCCTTGTTGACATCTGGTGCCAGTTGCCCATTAGGCGTGTTTTCCTGTCGATAGGCATCCAAATAGATTTTGTCAACTACCAAACGGTCTCCTCCTGTTTCCTTGATTTGGGCGGCATATCCTTCGGAATGATCAATGAACTCATCGCCTTGGGCATCATCGCATACAAATGTAATGACGTTTCGCCAAGGTTGCATAGTGTTTTCGTTGGCTTCAAGATAACGTTCCACCTTGTCAACCATCTGGGTGGCCTGTTCAACCGTCGACACCGGGAAGCGGCCAGCGCCGATATCCGGTCTGGAGCCCGACAAAGCGCCTTCGCCATCGCCCATAAAGCAGAAATAATCATCAGTGACGATACTGCTATGAATGTCAGCAGCTTGTCGAGCCTCGTAGGAAGGCACGAAGGTAACAACCCCATTCCTATTCTTGAAATCATAAGAAGCATCGCCAAACAGCAACAGGTAACGCAACGGACGGCTGTCGGAATAAAGCATCTTGCAATAATCGCGGATGGCAGTGACATCAGTGGCACCGCATGCAAACTCGTTGTATATCAGTTCCGGAGTCACTATTTTGATTCGCAAATCAGGATCATATTCCGCGTGGATGTCTTTCAGCCTGGAGGCCTGCGCAACAAAGTCGGGATATACCACCATCAAATAATCATAGTTCCTATCGCCATGCAGATTCTGATTGGCAACAGCGCCCAACAAGGTAGGAGTGTGGAACGACGAACCGTCAAAGGCAATGAATTCGTTTTTCTCATTTCCATACACCTTAAAGCTAAACACCAATCCCGAGAGCTGTCCATTGACCCGCTTAGGGCAAATGGAGTCGGTCACATTCCACACCTGTACCGAGCTTGACGCTCCGGAGAGCCTATAGGAATAGACCTTTGTTTCATCGGACGCCTCTGGGTTGCGAAACAGCATTTCAGCACCCGTGAATGAGAGCGACCTCCATGCGTTGACTTCGATGTAATCAACATAGCCAATGGATGTGGTTCCCGCCACGCCCACATGGTTAAGCGTCACTTTGACATCATCGCCCGTCATAGAACCAGTAGCATTGCCAAACACCTCGTGAGCGAACGTCTTGTCAGATGCCAAGGTGGTGGTAGGGATAGAATAAGATTGGAGCATCTGGCCATTCATAAAAAGCTGGAAGCTCGCCGGTCTCACATTCCGGCCGGCCGTAGCCAAACTAATCTTACATGGCCGATTGGTTTTGGCGTTTTTGAAGGTGAAGGTCTGCGTTATCGAGCCATTACCATCAATGATGTCGCTATAGTAGGTTCTTCCTCCATGGATGATATTGTACTTATCGATTTCATAAACCTGATAATCAAGAAATTCATTCACTACCGAAGTCTCAGCAGAGGATGGTTGCGTATCTGTCGCCAACCTTTTTCCAGTACCTAAGCTGGCAGTAATGAAAGCATAGGAAAAGTCATCATAGGCATTGGGGCGATGTAACGAGGCTCTCTCGCGTGGATTGTAGCTCCACGTCACTGGACCGCGGGCATAAAACAGCACATAGTCGCCGTTATCAAATTTTCCATCCGACTCTCCAGCGACAACAATCGGCAGTTCATTCAGGTCATCGATTCGTGTGGGAGCGTTGATTTCGTTCAGGACACCGCCTCCGTTATGATAAACACGAATATGGCGGGGATCGATATTATCGACATCCATGCCGAGGGACGACAAATCCGAATACGTAAGCTTATAAATGCCCGTCTCAGAAATACCCACCTTAAACCATCTCCCGCTCGAAAGCACTGATTTGGTGGCATATCTTGACCCTTCGTTTGTCTGGGCCCAAAGACAATGGCATGTGAACAATAATATAAGGAAAGATATTCTTTTAATCATATATAATAAGTCATATTAAGAGGAAACGAAATTACTACTTTTTTATTATTTTTAGGCATGCTTTTCTTACAAAACGAAAAAAAAATGTAATTTTGCGCACAATAAAAGCGATATAAGATAGTTTTTATAGCACAAAATTTGTTTTTAATGATGATCAGATCAGGATTGAAAGCTTTGACTATCTGCCTTTTGGCAGGCATTCTCTTAACCTCATGTGCCAAAAAGACCTCCAGAACCACAGGTTGGGCTTATAACGACCCCAAGAATGGCGGTTTTGAGGTGACTACTATCAACGAACAACAGGTCGGTCCAGGCCTTGTAGCCATTGAAGGCGGCACCTTCGTTATGGGCGGCACCACCGACAACCTCACATACAGTTGGGACAATTTGCCACGCAAGGTCACTGTGCCGTCATTCTACATAGACCGCACAGAGGTTAGCAATTTGGATTACCGCGAGTATGTGTACTGGCTGAACCGTGTTTACGGCGAGAACTACCCCATGGTGGTTCGCAACGCTATGCCCGATACTTTGGTGTGGCGTGGTAGACTGACCTACAACGAGCCAATGATCGAGGTGTATTTCAGACACCCTTCCTATAATGACTATCCTGTGGTAGGTGTTAGCTGGGTACAAGCTAACGACTATTGCACTTGGCGTACTGACCGTGTAAACGAGTTGATACTCATCAAGGCTGGTGTCCTCGATTGGGATCCCAACCAAAAGGATGAAGAGAACTTCAACACTGACGCTTATCTTGCTGGACAATATATCGGTAACGTTAAGAACGGCAAGAAGGATCTCGGCAAGCAGAACGGCGAAGGCATCCGCAACGTCAATATGTCAGATGGTCTCTTGCTGCCTTCCTATCGTCTGCCTACGGAAGCAGAATGGGAATATGCCGCTGTCGGCTTGATCGGCAACACCAACAACGAGATTGTCGCTCAGCGTAAGGTTTATCCTTGGAACGGCGACGGCTTGCGCACCGACGACAAGAAATATCGCGGCAGCTTCATGGCCAACTTCAAGCTCGGTCCTGGTAACTATATGGGTGTGGCTGGCAACCTCAACGACGGCGCTGCTCTGCCCGCACCGGTTGGTTCCTACTGGCCCAACGACCTTGGCCTGTATAACATGGCTGGCAACGTTTCAGAATGGGTAGCTGATGTGTATCGTCCGTTAAGCTTCGAAGACGTGGCTGACTACAGCCCATTCCGTGGCAACGTCTTCATGCAAAACAAGCTTGACGAAGACGGTTTCATCGCCCAGAAAGACTCACTCGGACGCATCCAAAAAGAGCCTATCTCACAAGAGGAAGCTGCCAGACGCCAGAACTACCGCACCTATTTCAATTCCAACTATGCTGACGGTGACTACATGTCGAACATCAGAAACAACTGGACCGAGACTCAAGAAGACCAGAAGACATTCACCAAAGATATGTATGATTACGCCACCAACGAAACCCCTGGTACCACGTTGATCAGCGACGAGTCACGCGTCTACAAAGGCGGCTCTTGGGCTGACGGTCCCTATTACCTGAGCCCGGGCAACAGGCGCTACCTCAACCAAAACCAATCTTCGGCTTCCATCGGTTTCCGTTGCGCCATGAACAAAGTGGGAAGTTCTTTCTCCAAATAAACCATGAACATCTACGATTATTTCAGTAAATCCTATAAAATAAGTACCGACAGCAGGCTCATTGAGCCTGCTGCGGTCTTTTTTGCTCTTAAGGGAGAGCGTTTTGACGGCAATGACTTCGCCCTTGAAGTAGCCGAAAAAGGCGTTGCCAGTCTCGTGGTAGCCGACCGCCAGTCACTGCCCGACCACCCTCGCATCCTCAAAGTGAACGATAGCTTGGAAGCGCTCCAATCCTTGGCCCAATACCATCGCCTTCAGATGAAACAGTTGAAGGTGCTGGCCATCACCGGAACCAACGGAAAGACTACTACCAAGGAACTGGTGTCGGCAGTGTTGAGCAAAAAATACAAGACCATCTACACCCAAGGTAACTTCAACAACCATATCGGGGTGCCGCTCACCTTGCTTCGCATAACGCCCGAAACCGAGTTCGCCGTTGTTGAGATGGGAGCCAACCATCCCGGAGAGATCAAGACATTAGCCAACCTCGCCTGCCCAGATTACGGCATCATCACCAACATCGGCAAGGCCCATTTGGAAGGCTTCGGCAGCTTCGAAGGCGTCATCAAAACGAAAAACGAATTGTATGACAACCTCAAAGCCAACCATAAGACTGCTTTCGTCAACGGCGGCAATGCCTTGCTAACCGATTTGGCAAAATCACTGGATCACACCACCTATGGCAGCGAAAACGCAGATTGCATCGTGAAGCCAAAGAGTTGCGATCCCTACCTCTCGGTGGTTTGGAACGGTCTCACCATTCAGACTCATTTGGTTGGCAGCTACAATTTCGAAAACGTAGCCGCCGCCATTGCAGTAGGCCAATATTTTGGTGTGGATGAAACCGCCATCAAGGAAGCGTTGGAGAACTATCAACCAACCAACAGCCGCTCGCAGGTCATCGAAGGCAAGAACCGCATCATCATGGATGCCTACAACGCCAACCCCACCAGCATGACCGCTTCTGTCAAGAACTTCAGGAGCATCAGCGGCGACAATGCCTTGCTGATCTTAGGTGACATGCGCGAGTTGGGCGATGCCTCTGAACAGGAGCACAAAGCCATACTTCAATTGCTCAAGGATTCTGGATTCAAGAAAGCTTTCTTGGTCGGTCCGTGCTTCAGCCGTTACAATGACAACCCCGACTTCATCACTTTCGCCAACGTCGACGATCTTGCAGCATACCTTGAAAAGCATCCCGTCGAGCATCACACCATCCTCGTCAAAGGCTCAAGAGGCATACAGCTTGAGAAGGCCCTGCCCTTGATCCAATGAAAGAGTCACTTGCCATAGGGCTCATGTCGGGCAGCTCGCTCGACGGCATCGACCTCGCCTTGGTGCGTTTTACCTATAGCGAAGGCCATTACTCCTATAGCATTATTAATGCCACTACCCTGCCCTATCCCGAGGAATGGCAGCAACGACTGGCCAACGCTTTTCTCTCAAAGCCAGAAGATTTAGTCACGCTTGACAAAGAATACGGGGCCTATCTCGGTCAAAGGGTATCGGAATTCGTCAAACAATGCCAGGTGAATCCGGATTTTGTGGCATCGCATGGGCACACCATCTTCCACAAACCAGAATTGCGATACACCCTTCAGATCGGTGACGGACAGGCTTTAGCCGACCATTGCGGCATCCTCACCGTCAATGACTTCCGCACTGAAGACGTGAGCAAAGGCGGTCAAGGCGCACCTTTGGTTCCTATTGGCGACAAGCTGCTTTTCAGCGATTACGACATCTGCCTCAATATTGGCGGCATTGCCAACTTATCTTACGAAGTAAATGGGCAGCGCATTGCATACGACATCTGCATCGCCAACCAAGCCCTCAACTGGCTCGCCCAACGCGAAGGACTTGCTTACGACAAAGACGGACTCATGGCACGACAAGGCAGGGTAAACGAACTGTTAATGCAGCAGCTTAACGACAACCCATTCTTCCAACAAGCACCTCCAAAATCGCTGGGTAGGGAATTCTTCGAGACCTATCAGAAACAAGTCCTTGAGGCTTATAACACCAGTGATGCCTTGGCTACCTTCGTAGAGCATATCGCATTACAAATAGGACAATCTACCGCTATGCTTACGCAAGGCAAAATGTTGATCACCGGTGGTGGTGCGCGCAACAAATACCTCATTGAACGCATCCAAAAACACACCAAACATCAGGTTGTAGTGCCTGACCATGAAACCGTTGATTATAAGGAAGCACTCATCTTTGCCCTATTGGGTCTGCTTCGCTTGGAAGGACAAACCAATGTACTTTGTTCCGTGACAGGGGCTCCGACTGACAGCTGCAGTGGAAAAATTTGGCATCCACAACCAAAAAACCAGCAATAATTTGGTACAATTTTGGTTATTGTTGTATCTTTGTTTTTCAAATCTTGAAATTTGAAATTAGTAACTATTAAATTATATGGAACAAGCAACAGAAATCAAACTCTCCATCTTGGATCTCGCCATGAAAGGCGGCTGGATTATGGTCGTTTTGGCCATCCTTTCCATCATTGCCGTTTATATCTTCATTGAACGTTTCATCGTGGTGAAACGCGCTACCAAAATCGACAAAAGTTTCATGGAACGTATCCGCGAATACATAAAAGACGGCAAGATTGATAGTGCAAAGGCATTGTGCAGCGGAAGTGATACTCCTATCGCAAGGATGATTGAAAAGGGTCTATCGAGACTTGGTCGTCCGCTGAACGACATCAACACCGCTATTGAGAACGTAGGTAACCTTGAGGTCGCCAAGTTGGAAAAAGGTGTCACCTTGCTCTCCATGATTGCCAGCGCCGCCCCGATGATCGGTTTTCTTGGCACTGTGACTGGCATGATCCGTGCTTTCTATAACATGTCGATGGCTGGTAACAATATCGACATTGAACTGCTCTCTTCGGGCATCTACGAAGCCATGGTCACCACAGTGGGTGGTTTGATCGTCGGCATCCTTGCCTACGTGTTTTACACCATCATCGTAGCTAAGATCCAAAACGTGGTCAACCTGCTTGAATCAAAGACCACCGAGTTTATGGACGTCCTCAACGAGCCCGCATAAAACCTTAGCGCTATGGCAATCAAAACAAGAAATAAGATTGGTGTCAGCTTCAACTCCTCGTCCATGTCGGACTTGGTGTTTCTGCTATTGATCTTCTTTATGCTGACATCCACTTTGGTGGCACCCAACGCCATCAAGTTGCTTTTGCCATCGAGCAACAGCAAAACCATGGCCAAGCAAACTGTCACGGTTTACATCAACGACCTTTTCCAGTATTATGTTGACGAGACTCCTGTCACTGACGAAGAACTCGCCAGCAGCATTAGTGCAAAGATTGAAGGGCAAACCGATGCCACCATCGTGCTTCGTTCTGACAAATCAGTTCCCGTTCAGTACGTCGTCAATGTGATTGACGCCGTCAACGAGGTCAACAATACCACTCAACAGAATCACAAGGTCATTTTGGCCACATCACCGAAAAAATGAGCAACGAAAAGAAAGATAGAACCATCGCAGCAGTCGGAACCATCTTGGTTCACGCCTTGATTGTGCTCGCTCTCTTTCTGATGGCGTTCCGCACGCCGTTGCCACTTCCTGGAGAGGAAGGCGTAGAGGTCGATTTGGGTATGTACAACCAAGGCATGGGTGAAGTGCAGCCTGAGAAATCAGCCATCCCACAGCAGTCGACGCCACCCAAACCCCATGAGGATAAAAACATCAAGAGCAAGGATGACATTGTGACTCAGGATACCGAAGAGGCTCCTTCCCTCAAAACCGAGAAGAAAAAAGAACAAAAAGAAGAAACTACAACCAAGCCAAAAGAAACGCCCAAGGAGCCAGAAGAGACACCGAAGCCCGTTGTGAACCCCAAAGCCTTGTTCAAAGGCAGCGACAAATCTCAGGAAGGCGGTTCAGAAGGCATCACCGGTCAGCCTGGTGATCAAGGGAATCCTAACGGATTGGCCGGCGTAAAGAAATACGAGGGACACGGAGGGCAAGGCAACGGCGCAGGCTATGACTTGGGAGGCCGTGGTGCCAAGAGTCTCCAGCGCCCGTCGAAGGACTTCCCAGAAGAAGGTCACATCGTCGTAGAGATCTTTGTGGATCAAAATGGCAATGTCATCAGGGCCAACATCGCGAAGGGTACCGACATCACCAATACGGAGATGCGCAACATGGCGTTGGAAGCCGCCCGTCGGTCGAAGTTCGTCGCCGACCCCACCGCACCCGAAGAACAAAAAGGAACGATTACTTATACTTTCGTTCAAAACCAATAAGTAACAAACACCATGAACTACCAGGAAACACTCGATTGGATGTTCAACAAGCTTCCGGTGTACCAAAGCATCGGAGCCAATGCCTATAAGCCCGGTTTAGACAATACCATAGCCCTTCTTGGATACTTGGGCAACCCTCATCATAACTTCAAGTCAATACATGTAGCAGGCACCAACGGCAAGGGATCAACCTCGCACATGCTTGCCTCTATCTTTCAGGAGGCGGGATACAAGACAGGCCTTTACACTTCGCCACACCTGCGTGACTTTAGGGAACGCATCCGCATCAATGGTGAGATGATCTCAGAAGAGCACGTCGTTGAGTTCATCGAGAAAAACAAGGCTGAATTCGAGAAGATGGAACTCTCTTTCTTCGAGATGACAGTAGGCATGGCGTTCGATTATTTCTCGAACGAAAAGGTTGACATCGCCATTATTGAAGTAGGCATGGGCGGACGACTCGACTCCACCAACATCATCACTCCCGAACTGAGCGTCATTACCAACATCGGACTTGACCACGTTCAGTTTTTGGGCAACACTTTAGAGAAGATTGCTGGCGAAAAGGCCGGCATCATCAAGGAAGGCATCCCAGTTGTCATTGGTGAGACCCAAGCCGAGACCCATCAAGTGTTTGAAAACAAGGCTAACGAATGCCATAGCCCCATTTATTTCGCTGATCAGATCTTCGATTGTGACAAGATTCACATTGAATCGCAGACGCTGCAGGAATACGATATTTGGAAGAACAACGAGCTGTATCTGGAAGCTTGTGAGATTCCTCTGATGGGCAATTACCAAAAGAAAAACCTGGCCACTGTGATTTGCGTTGCTGATTTGCTCCGCGGAAAGTTCAACCTCAGCGACGACGACATCCGTAGCGGCATCGCCAATGTAATCAGAAATACCCATCTCATGGGCCGTTGGCAAATTCTCGGTCAAGATCCGTTGACCATTGCCGACACCGGTCACAATGTAGACGGCATCCGTGAAGTCGTTTGCCAACTGGCTGAAATGACTTACAATAAGCTACATTTCGTCATCGGCATGGTCAACGACAAAGACATCGACCATGTGCTCCAATTACTCCCCCACAGCTGCGAGTACTATTTTTGCAAAGCCGATATCCCAAGAGGTCTTGACGCCAAGATCCTTGCTGAAAAAGCCTTTGATCTTGGACTGAGGGGAAAGGTTTACAACTCAGTGAGAGACGCATACCTGTCAGCGTTGAATGACGCTAGTTTCGACGACATCGTCTTCGTCGGAGGATCCAATTTCATTGTTGCAGAAGTCGTATGAGAAAACTCTTACATATCATCCTCGTCTGCTTTACACTTACCTTTTTGGCATCGTGTTCGATCAGTCAGTTTGTGCCTGAAGGACAACATTTTTTGCATAAGAATACCGTCATCATCGAAGAGACCAAAGGTACCGAACCGGTGGAATTCACCAAATCTGAAGTCTCCAATTATATCATTCAAGGCACACACAGAGTAGGGTTTCCCAACAAAATCAGCACATGGCTATACTATGTGACTGAAGAATATGAAAAGGGCTTTTGGCATTGGGTAAACGAACACCTCTCAAGGAAACCGGAATACTATGATGCTGAAACTGCCTACAACTCAGCCCGACAGATTGAGGACTATCTTGACAACCGAGGTTATTTCCACTCAAAGGTTACCAACAGCGTCACGTTTGACGGTTATAAGGCCAAGGCTACTTATGTTATTCAACCCACAACGCCTTACCATATCAGCGAGGTGGATTACAACATCGAAGACACTGTAATCATGGGAATCGTCAAGCGGTTGAAAGATCGCGACAGGCTTCCCGCCAGGGTTGGTGACACCTACAACGCCTATACATTGGATGAACAGCGAGTTTACGTCACAGATTTCCTACGCAACATGGGCTATTACTACTTCACCCGCGACTACATCAGTTTTGAGGTTGACAGTAGCTTCAACGACCACACTCTGAAGGTCACCATGAAGATTGACAATGTCCTGGATCGCAAAACCGGTCAATACCATCCGCACAAGCAATATCTGGTCAACAAGATCAATATTTACCCCAACTATATGCCTTCGTTGGCCAACAAACAACCCACGGATTCAGCAACGGCTACCTTCTCCACTGGATTCAGAAATTTGCCCAACACGGTTCATGTCTATTACCACGAAAAACCTAAAATTCGCCCCAATACATTCTCACAAGTCATTCAGATTCAGCAAGGTAGACCATTCAGGCAGCGACAGGTATCGTTGACCTATAGTGGTCTGTCGAGTCTCAAGGCTTTTGCCAACTCAAGCATAGAATTCGACAGTGTTCCTTGCGACACAGCTAACCTGCTCAATTGCAATATCATGCTGCGACGGGCCAACACGCACTCCATCAAGTTCCAAACTGAAGGCACTAACTCCGGAGGCGACTTGGGCATCAGCGGAAGCATCATCTATAGCAACCGAAATATCTTTAAGGGAGCAGAGCAGTTGACAGTGAGTTTGAAGGGAGGTCTTGAAGCTCAGGAGGTCATGGATGTTGGCGAGGTGGACGAACGAGGGAAGATCTTTAACACTAAGGAGTTAATCCTTAACTCCACAATTTATTTCCCTAAGTTTTTGAGTCCCATCCCGTTAAAGACCTTCGCCCTTGACTATCAGCCCAGGACAACGCTTTCTATCGGAGGTAGCGTACAAGAACGGTATGCCTACTCGAGGTATATTACTATGATCACGTTTGGTTACGATTGGAAGTCAAATCCACGGTTGCAATTCATCATTACTCCGATTTACGTCAATTACGTCAAGGTCAATCCTATCCCCGAATTTCAGGAAATACTGGACCAGGAGCAAAACCAGCGCATCAAGGATCAATACACCAGCCATTTCATTGTAGGTGGACGATACTCCATGATCTATAACACACAAAACATCAATAAATCGAGTAATTACATCTACTTAAGGCTTAATTTGGAATCCAGCGGTGGTTTGCTATCGCTGTTTAACAACACAAAACTCATCACTGAGGATGACGGTCATTATGACATTCTTGGCATCCGATATGCACAGTTTGTCCGCACTGACTTGGATTTCAGGCAATACCTCAAGTTCGGCGAAAAGACCTGGTTGGTTTTCAGAGAATTGATTGGAGTAGGCGTCCCATACGGCAATTCATACGACATGCCGTTTGAACGTAGTTTTTATTCTGGTGGTTCCATGGGAATGCGCGGCTGGGACTACAGAAAGCTTGGCCCTGGCGCTTATGTTCCCAACGATGATACGAACATCGAACGCATCGGAGATATTCAGTTGGAGTGCAATGCCGAATTCCGTTTCCCCATATATAGCATGATCAACGGTGCCGTATTTATGGATGCAGGTAACGTATGGAATTATCACGCCAACAGACTACTGCCAAACGGTGAGTTCCACTTTAACACTTTCTATAATCAACTCGCCGTTGATGCCGGTCTGGGTGTGCGTTTGGACTTCAAGATGGTCATCCTGCGCCTCGATATGGCCGTTCCTGTTAGGAATCCTTATACGGATCATGATGGAAACCATTGGAGGGCTTTGAAATCGTATAAGCTTAAGGATGTGCATCTGGTATTTAACATCGGATATCCATTCTAAGTTATGCGTAGGGATGAGTTATACGAACTGCTGCTGAACTCGTTCGGACTGACACCAACCGAGGGGCAGGCAACGGTGCTACGGCATCTGGCAGCGTTTTTATTATCCCTAAAACCCAATCCTACATATATCTTGCGAGGTTATGCCGGCACTGGTAAGACTACGTTGGTAACCACATTGGTGAAGACTTTGCCTGAAATCGGCATGGACTATGTGCTGATGGCACCAACTGGACGTGCTGCAAAAGTGCTTGGCGGTTATACAAGAAAGTACGCTTCAACCATTCATAAGAAGATCTTTCAAGTTCAGGCCTTTCCCGATGGTAGCCTGAGGATGGCTAGGGCTCAAAACAAGCATAAGGACACCCTTTTCATTGTCGACGAAGCCTCCATGATTGGCGAAGACAGGGATTTTGGCGCCAAAAGTCTGCTTGACGATTTATTGGCATACGTTTTCAGCGGTGAACGTTGCCGTTTGCTGCTGATTGGCGATACTGCCCAGCTACCTCCTGTAGGAAACGACGAGAGTCCGGCCCTTGACATCAATTATCTTGAGAGCCAATTTCCATTGACCATCGCTACGTATGAACTTACCGAGGTGAAGCGACAGGCCTTGCAATCAGGCATTTTGAGCAATGCCACGCATCTCAGGGAGTTGCTGATTGAAGATAAGATGGAGTATCCCCTACCCTTATTTGATCTTCATTTTGATGATACCGAACGAATCGACCCAGAAATCTTTGAAGAGATGCTTTATAAGGCATTTGATGCCGAACACAGCAACGATTCCGTCATTGTGTGCAAGTCGAATAAAAGGGCTAATCTATTCAACCAAGCCATAAGAAGCCGAATTTTGAACATTGAAGGAGAGATCGCTACAGGCGACAAGCTGATGATTGTGAAGAACAATTACTATTGGGCTGACGGTCACCAGCAAATCAGTTTCATTGCCAACGGCGACATGGCGGAGATTCAAAAGATCACGCATTATGAGGAGATGTATGGCTTCCGTTTTGCAGATGTGGAATTGAGTTTCCCCGACTATCCTGACGCCCAAAATTTGGATGTAAAGATCATTTTAGACACGTTGAACAGCAATAGTGCTTCCCTGTCAGAGGAAGAGAATATGCGTTTGCTACAAGCTATTGAGGCCGATTACATGGATATTCCGAATCGCAGGGAGCGATACAAGGCTATGAAGAAGAATCCATGGTTCAACGCATTACAAGTGAAGTTTGCATACGCCTTGACGTGTCACAAGACACAGGGTGGTCAATGGAAGAATGTGTTTGTAGACTCTTCGTTGAATTTAAAGGATGATGTAGAGAAGGAGGACTTGCGGTGGTTGTACACAGCGGTGACGCGAGCGCAGGAGCGATTATATTTTGTCAATTTCAAGGAAGAGTTTTTTGAAGATAAAAGATAAGAGATAAAAGATAAAAGTTAAGTGGTTTGAGAAACTATTAACTCTTATCTTTTATCTCTTATCTAAAACAGAAAAAGCCTGAGAGTTTCTCAGGCTTTTTCGTTATGGGTGGGCGGCGACCTACTTTCCCACGTTTCACCGCAGTATCATCGGCACTGCCGGGCTTAACTTCTCTGTTCGGAATGGGAAGAGGTGCGCCCCGGCGTCACAGCCGCCACTTGTCTCTTTCGGCCAAGCGGCTCTTCGGGATGGGAAAGACCAAGGCAAGTATCCTCTCA
>JAFXLL010000004.1 GCA_017531225.1 Bacteroidales bacterium
GCACTTCCACTTGTAAAAATGACCATGACCCCTTCCATCAAGTGCTGAAACATCAGCATTTCAGGAAGCGGTCATGGTCATGGTTTTAATGGCAAAGGGAAAGTCTCTTCAACAC
Organism: Bacteroidales bacterium; assembly: GCA_017531225.1. Lineage (GTDB taxonomy): Bacteria > Bacteroidota > Bacteroidia > Bacteroidales > F082 > Limimorpha. The sequence goes on from JAFXLL010000004.1 coordinate 116, forward strand.
TATCCCTGAGCCTGACACTTATTTCACCATTATCTTAGTTATGATTTCCTCACTCTCGTTTTTGGCATTCAGGAAATACATTCCCTTCGGGCATTGGCCGAGGTCGATGGCAGAATGGCCTTCCTGATGGTTCTCGTAAACCTTGCGGCCCGTGATGTCATAGACCTCCACGTCCCACTGGCCTTCGCCAAGATTGAGGTTGAACTGGCCATTGGAGGGGTTGGGGAAAACTTGAGCATTGGTTATTCCTTGCTCTCCAACAGATTGGGTGAGGTCTATTGCTGTAACCAACGAAACCGTTTCAAGGGTATTCTCAAAATGCAAAACAGGGTATTCATATTCCGTCATTTCCTTGCCGACCGCGTTGTCAATCACCTCAAGTTGGATGCTGCCTCCCATTGGAATGTCGATGTTCACTTCTTCATCAAGATCAAAAAGTTGTCCGTTGTAATCAAAAGAATAGAGACCGCTATATGCTTCGTCGATTCCGATTTTTTTCAACGTGACAACATCGGTTTCCGTGTTGTTGAATACGGTCAGTGATGCTGAATGCGACACATAAAGCGTATCCACGTCGAAAGTGAGGGTCTCGGCATAAACGGGAGTCACATCAACATCCATCATCACGGCTTGATAAACTTCCTTGTTGCCAGTGTAATCCTGCACCCAGGCAACCAGTTGGCAGTCTTCCAAAGGATAGGGAATCTCGAAAGTCTCACTGAAGTCCATGGAGGAACCGACGAAAGGCGTGCCTTGCTCGGTCGGAATCATGTCGCGCACATTCCAGTTCACATATTCACCTCCTCCCCATGAATATGGGATGTGGCTCTGTGTGAGAACGATGAACACACGCACATCGGAGCCGGTGCAGTCGCCCACTTGCTCCACATGACAGTTCACCTTATAAAGAACGCCGCCGACCGACTCCAAGTCCATAGCAATGGTAAACGGACTCGTCTTGGCTATTTCCTGCTCATAGTACGGTTGATAATACATATAATTCATTCCAGATGAACCGCCAGGAAGGCTAATAGAACCGTCCATGAACAGCGTGGGATAGCCCATGGCATCGTAATAAGCGACACGTGCGGCCGCCTCATCATTAGTCAATTCAGGCACGGAATAGGAAGGAGCCTGATAGCATACTGGTGCGATAAGAAGGCCATCGGCCAGCATCTCTTCGATGCCTTCGTCGGCGGCTGGGCAGTTGCCACAGTGCACTCCCGTCATCAGTTCGAAAAGCACGCATTCGCGCGCCACATTCTTGGGTTGAGCGAACATCGCAGGCATGGCAAGCATGGCAGCGATGAGTAAAAACAGTGATTTCTTCATTTTTGTAAAGTTTTAGTTATTAGCTATTTATTTATCCGATTGAACATTTTTATCATTGAATTGTCAGCTTGGTTGTAACCTCATGGCTTCTTAGCTGTTAGCTATCAGCCGTCTGCTATCAGCTCGGTAGCACCATGGCTGACTGCAGATGGCTGACTGCTGACGGCCAGATTGTCCTGCCTAAACTAATTCTGCTCATCTACTTACCAAAATTACTTGGTTTTCTATCGGCAAAAATACGGATTTTTCATCTTATCATAAACAATTGTTTAGAGTAAAAAAACAGGCTTACTCCTTCCCCATCAGCATCACGCGCTCTTCTTTTTTTGAAGCCGAATCTTTCATAGAATGCAGGCAATACGCCCTCGCGGGCGGTAATCAAATGGAAACCTACGATGCCTTGTGCCTTGAGGTCGGCGAGGCATTGCTCCAGCAATTGACTGGCGATGCCTTTGCGTTGGTATTGGGGTGCCACGGCGAGGTCGTTGATCTCGAAGGTGCGGCCATAATGGAACAGCATGGAAGTGCCCAAAATAAAGCCAGCCACTTCTCCATTGACGACACATTCTAAGCCGTAATGCTGTTGGCATTCAAGTAATTCGCGAACATGGATGGTAGCGTCTTCCACCGTCCAGTCGTCGTTCCATGGCTCGCCAGAAAACGCAGCCGCATAGATCGCGCCATATTGGTTCATGCGGCTGTGCCCCACCATCATCACGACAAGGTGGCGGTGGCCATATTTAAAAAACTCATCTGATGAGTAACAAATTATCCCCGCCAGGCCTTGCCCGACGGGGATTGTTTTTTCAGTTAGCGGGAATTGTCGCTTAGAAATTGAACTTGCCGTTCTGGTGCTTCCACTCGCTTTCGGGGGCGATGGTCTCCATCACGTCCCAGTGTTCGGCTATCTTGCCATTCTCCACGCGGAAGAGGTCGTAGTACGAAGTGGGTTGGTTGGCGAAAGCACCCTCGCTGACAGCCAGCACAAAGTTGCCGCAACCCAGTATCTTGTGGATTTTGAAGTACTCCATCTTGATGCCTTGCTCCGCCATGGCTGCAAGGGCGGCACCGAGACCGTCGAGGCCGTCGGCGATGGAGACGTTGTGCTGGATGTAGTTGTTGCCGTCGAAGTAGTTGGTGAGGTTCTCGGGGTGCTGACCCATCAGCACGTCTTGCACGAAGTTGCGCACGAGGGTCTTGTTAGCCTCAGTCTTGTCGAGGTCTTTCATCTCGGTGGTGCCGTCGAAAGGCGTGTGGCCGCTGGGGTTGGGCTGACCGTTGTAGGGCATCAGGTTGTCCCAGTGCTCGACGATTTTGCCGTCCTCGAAGCGGAAGATGTCGAAGCCCGCCTTGGGGCCGAAGAAGTTATAGTCGGTTTGGCACACCACATAGTCGCCATCCTCGAAGGCGCGCACGGTGTTCACTTTGGCCTTTTCGGGATAGTTGACCAAGCCTGCAAGGGCAGCGCCGAAGCCGTCAAGGCCATCGGCGATGGTGAGGTTGTGCTGTTTGTAGTTTTCGGCGTTCACGTAGCCAATAGGTTCGCTTGCGCCGGTCTCGATGGCTTTCAGAAGGGCCACAGCCTTCTCTTTGTTGCTGATCGTGTTCATCGCTTCTTGTTTTTCGTTGTTGTTGGCTTGTGTTTTTTCGTTCTTGTTTTCGCCGCAGGAAGCCAGCAGGCATACCGTCACGGCAAGGATTAATGTTCTTTTCATCGTTCAATCTGTTATTTGAAGTTTGACGATGCAAAAATACGGCGGTTTTGGCGACCGGGGAAGGAATTAACAATCGGGAAATGTCACTTTTCGGGACAGTTTCGGAACTGCAAAGGCGTTTGTCCCGTCTCTTTGGTGAAGGTGCGGACGAAATACGACGGCGTGTCGAAATGCAGGCGGTCGGAGATGAGGCCAATGGGCATGGCGGTGTAACGCAGCAGGTGTTTGGCCTCATCGATGCGGCGCGACTGGATGTAGGCCTTGGTTGACTGGCCCAAGGTGCGCTGCACGATGCGGTTCAGGTAGTTGGGCGAAACGCACAGCTTTTCGGCGTAGAAGTTCACGCCCGTCTCGGTGGCGAAATACTCGTTGACCAACTCCTGAAAGCGAACCACACGCGACTCGACGCTGATTGGCACATCGCTCTCCACCGGGACAGCCCTCTGAAGCAGCGCCAAGACCTCATAAAGCAAGGCACGGAGCAAATGGACGCTGCGGTCGTGGGCAATCTCAATCTGGATTTCGACAAACAGCCCGACGATCTTGTTGTACATGGCCTCGTCGAGCATCAGATACGGCGAAGGCCGGCGATGGGTGAAATAAGGCAGGCTGTCGATGAAGTGCGGGTCGTTGAAGAACGATAGCAGGAAGTCGCGTTCGAAGATAAGTTCCAAGGCTGTCAGGCCGTTGTCTTCCTTCACGGTGCAAACGTCGCCGGGACGTGCAAAAGCCACCAAGCCTTTGCTTGCGCTGCACGAAACGCCATCGACTTCCACCTCGCCAAAGCCGCCCGTGGTGAGCATCACGCCATAGAACGACTGCCTCAGAACCTCTTGGAAACCCCTGCTTTTGCGGATGGCGTCAAGCGTCACCACGTCGACCAAAAGCTCGTCGCCGTACTTGTCGCGCTGGAATTTTATGACAGGAATCCGCTTCATACCTTATTTACTATAAGGAGTCGTTTTAGAGACTGCAAATGTAGTGGTTTTTCTTGGTAAACGCCAAAAAAGTCAAATGCTCTTCGTCCGTTCCCAAACTTGTTGTTTTTCAGCAATACTTAAAAAAGGTGCGTCTATGGACAAAAGGTAGGTGACTGAAATATAGAATTCTTGTGTATTTTTGCAGTGTATTTTGATTCTATGGAAACAGAAAAACTACATAAAGCCTTACTCGAAGCCGACACCATCGTCATCGGTGCAGGCGCAGGCCTCTCCACCTCGGCAGGCTTCAACTATAATGACGAACGCTTCCAAAAGTATTTTTCCGATTTTATCGAGAAACATGGCTTCACCGATATGTACACAGCGGGGTTCCATCAGTTCCCGACAGAGGAAGAACATTGGGCCTATTGGAGCCGACATATCTACTACAACCGCTATGTGCCTGCCCCGAAACCCGTTTACGACAACCTCTTGAAACTCGTGCAGGACAAGGACTATTTCGTCATCACCACCAATGTCGATCACCAATTCCAAAAGGCGGGCTTCGACAAACAAAGGCTGTTCTATACCCAAGGCGACTACGGGCTGTTCCAATGCGCAAAACCTTGTCACCAAAAGACCTACGACAATGAGGAAATCATTAGGGAAATGATTGCGGCGCAAAATAATATGAAAATTCCGACCGAATTGCTTCCCCATTGTCCCGTCTGTGGCGGTCCCATGAAGGTCAACCTCCGTTCCGACGAGACCTTTGTGGAGGACGAAGGCTGGCACCAGGCTGCGCAGCGTTACCTCGATTTCGTGAACGGCCACCAACACGGCAAAATCCTGTATTGGGACCTCGGCATCGGGAGCAACACCCCGACCATCATCAAACTGCCGTTCATGCAGATGACCTACAAAAACCCCGAGGCGACCTACGCCACCATCAACCTTGGCGAGGCGTTCACCGTGGAACAAATCAAAGACAGGTCGATTGTGATTGATGGGGATATTGGAGAAGTATTAGAGGAATTGTTGAAGTGTTGATTGTTTAATCGTTTAATTGTTGATGATGAATCGTTTGGACTATTTGATAGAATATCTTCTGAAAGAAGACCCGCAATATTCCGAAATGGAGATTCCATCGGATTTACAAGGCAAGCGTGACCTGTTTCGTGCCTTGCGCAATGTGCGTTGGCCAAAACCTATCAGCGATGAGTTTCTGCGTTTTCAGGACGAAGAATTGCAGGAACAATTGCAGGAAAAAGGCATTGTGGAATTGGATGCCGTCCGGCAATTTTCAATTTTCAATTCTCAATTTTCAATTTCCTTGTGGCAAGGCGACATCGCCCGATTAAAGGTAGACGCCATCGTCAATGCGGCCAACAGTCAGATGTTGGGCTGCTTCCATCCTTTGCACAAGTGCATCGACAATGCCATCCATTCCGCAGCAGGTGTGCAATTGCGCGAGGAATGTTATCAAATGATGCTCCAACAAGGCCATGAGGAACCGACAGGTCAGGCTAAAATCACGAAAGCCTACAACTTGCCGTGCAAATATGTCATCCACACAATCGGGCCTATCATCCCCAACGGCATCCCTACGGAGTTCCAAAAGGAGCAATTAGCCTCATGTTACCACAGCATCATGGCTTGTGCCGATGAAAACCGTCTTGAAAGCGTCGCTTTCTGCTGCATTTCAACGGGTGAGTTCCGTTTCCCGAACCAATTGGCCGCTGAAATCTCCGTGCGAACTGTCAATGATTACTTGACCGAACATTCCGATTGCAGCATCAAACAAGTGGTTTTCAATGTATTTAAGGATATTGATAGGAATATTTATCAACGACTTCTATAAAACCCACCATGGCAAGCAATCCCGACTTCGTTCAATATATCGCCGACCAATGCGCAGGTGCAGGCGAGATTACGGTGAAAAAGATGTTTGGCGACTACGGCATCTATTGCGACGGCGTCATCTTCGGGATTATTCCGTAATTTTGCGGTATGAAAACAAGTAAACATAATGTGTCGGCTTGGGGTCCGACTTTCATCATTTTGGCAGGAATCTTTTGGGGCAGCATGGGCATTTTTGTCCGCAAGCTGGGCACATACGGCTTCAACCCCATCCAGATTGTTTGCATAAGGGTCGTATTGGCAGCACTGGTGTTTTGTGTGGTTCAGCTTGCCAAAGACCCCAAGGGTTTTAGGATTTCACTACGCGACGTTCCTCTTTTTCTAGGCCTCGGTCTCGGTAGCATTCTTTTCTTCACGGTGTGTTATTTCACCGCCATCTCGATGATGACGCTCTCCACGGCGGCCATACTGCTTTATACCTCGCCCATTTGGATCATGCTGATGTCGTTATTGTTTTTCCATGAAAAGCTGACGGCTAAAAAAATCATTGCCCTTGTCCTCGCATTTGGCGGGTGTGTGCTGGTTTCCGGTATCTCTGGTGGAGGTTTGACTATTATGGGTCTCCTTGTTGGTCTCGGTTCTGGCATCGGATACGGATTGTACAGCATTCTCGGCACTGTTGCCTTGCGACGTTACACGCCCTACACCGTCACCACTTGGACGTTTATCATTGCGGCCATCGGTTCAATCCTGATAAGCCATCCTGCGGATTTGATGGCAAAAATCTCTGTTGCACCATCCATCCCTGGTCTATTGGGCTTCAGTTTGTTGACGGCCTTGGTGACGGCAGTAATTCCTTTCCTTGCTTATACGCTCGGCTTGCGCAGTGTTGAAGCCAGTAAGGCCGGGATTCTCGCCACGGTGGAGCCGATGGTGGCCACGCTGATCGGCATCTTCGTTTTCTCGGAGCCTTTGACGCTTATGTCGGGAGTTGGCGTGCTACTGATCCTCGCAGCTGTGGTGATTCTGAATGTTTCCAATGGTAATTCAAGACATGGGAGGTGATGGCTTGCTGTTTTTTGATTGACACAAATTAGAATTATTCCTATTTTTGCATCCCAGAAAAGGATTCATCCATGCGCTTTTTAGCCACCATATTGTTCTTCTTTCTTATGAGTTTGAATGGTTGTGTAAACCAATTAGTTTCAACGGGAAAGGAATTCTCAAAGACGGAAAACATCATCTTTGTTGACTCTATGGAGGCCAACTTGATGAATCTTTACAATGCTGCCGCCGAGACCCGTCATGCCGTGCAACAGGAAAGCACGGTTTGCTCGCCTGGTTTCAGTGCACGAGTCTTGCCCAACCGAACCCGAACAGTCAGTAATGTCAGCATCAGGCAGGTGTTGCTTTCGACGCACAAGCCTGCTGTTTCAAGGTTTATTCATCATTCTGTCACCCAGTTAGTTGCGTTCCCGAAGGAATACCATGTGCTCCGGTTGAGACGCATCCTGATTTAGACCGTTTCCTGTTTTTTCGTTTTCCCCTTTTTAGGTGCATTTCGCGCCTAACGGGATGATTGTATGCACATCCCAACAATTAAACAATTAAACAATCAACAATTCAACAACGATAAAATGGAAACAACAAATAATAAGAACCTCAAAAACCACGAACTCCCTGAATTGGAACGCAAAGGCTTTTTCCGCCGCTGGCACTATATGCCCACACAAATGGCGGTAAGCAAAAAAATGCATTACTTCATCGCCGATGACTACGACGACTTGAAAGTGTGTCTTGAAAAACATCAATTCAATGATTTGAAAAATCTGCATTGCAAGACACTTAGCCCTATCGAATTGTTCGTGCTTTACACTAAAGACCAACAATTTGCAGCGGCCCAAATCTTTCGTTACTCAGATTACAATTTCAAGCCGAATTCCGACATCACTGTTTACACAGGTGCTGATGCGGCTGCGTTTCTTGATGTTTTGAAAGAATTGAAACCAGAGGGATAAGGACTCATGCAAATAGAATTCGTTTTACTGATTCTGTCCATCCTATTCTTTGCCAGCATCTTGGCAGGCAAGGCGGGCAGCCGTTTCGGCGTGCCTGCCTTGCATCTTCATGTGGGCGACCGGCTCATGCTTCTCAGTGACAATCAGGCAGAGCTTGAGTGCGCTCTCGAGGCTTTTGGAATTGCGCCTCAGTCTGCTGTCAAACCAAATGTTGCAAAACCTTAGTACAACTTGATTATGTTCACACATTTGTTATCAACAATATGGTTTTTGGTTATTTGCTTTGCTGGGGGACTGGCGATTTTGGTCAAAGGAGCGGACTGGCTGGTGGACGGAGCTTCCGACCTGGCAAAGCGGTTGGGCGTGTCAGATCTTATGATTGGCCTTACAGTGGTGGCGTTCGGCACATCCATGCCAGAGTTCATCGTTAACATGACCTCTGTTTCAACTCATTCAACCGATTTGGCCATTACCAATGTACTCGGCTCAAACATCATCAAC
>JAFXLL010000001.1 GCA_017531225.1 Bacteroidales bacterium
GCTTGTGAATGTAGTTGATACTGTAGCCTCGCTCCAGCATCTTCATGTACTTCAGCCGATCCTCATACGTGTGTTTTTTCCTCTTTCTTGACATAAAAAACCCCGAAAGTTTTTTGTCCAACTTTCGGGGTTCAGGTCAGAAAAGCAGCCCTATTTTTATGTTACGCGTATGAATGAAAATTATTGATACTCGTAATAGGTAGAGTATGAATATGAATAATCCTCTTCACGTCTTGATCTCATTACCATGGTTGGATAGTTGTCGCCATCATACTGGTAATTGTAGGTGTAAATATAAGGATTTTCGCCAACCCATGTTCTCATGACCTGTGTCGGGTTGTTTTTTGAGTAGAAGCTCGTAACGACATCACCCTCCATACCATAGCCGAGGAAACCTTTAAGCGGGTTAATCTTGTCATCGTAGGAGATGTTGATGTTCAGTACGTCACCATCATCCCAAGAAGCCATAACTTGGGAAATGTTATCGCCAGTCCAGGTGCACTTGTAGGTGACAAATTCCACGCCTTTGGTAGCGACGGCCTTTTCTGTGAATTCAACCAACATTTCGTTGACTTCTGAGGTGAAAGGCAACACAGAGGCAAAGAGACGTGACTCATGATTGGATTTGGTGTCATAATAAGTTACTCTCAACTCCGACAATTTCTTGTTGTTGTAAACAAAGGAGACTGATCCTTCAGGTTTTCCACCGTGGTTGATATTGGCAGTCTTCAGATATTTGCCATCATAATCGAAAGTAATGTATTCTGAGTTTTCGTAAACGTCAATACGGGTGAGGCGATTCCCGTCGTATGTGAAGTTTTCGGTGTAACTGCCATCGTTAAAGTATTGAATGCTGCTCAAGGTCTTGTTGTCCCAAGTCCATTTTTCAGCCAAATACCTTTGTGCTTCATAATGAGTTCCATTATAGTCCTCTGATGAGGCTTTGTAAACCATATTGATTTTCTTTTTAGGGTTGTATACACCATCCTTGGTGCATGATGCCATGAAGGCAACGATCAACATGCCTAAAACAATCGGAAAGAATTTGAATTTTTTCATGTGTTTATAATTTAATTGGTTAAGTTCGTATACTGTATGCAAAATTAGCATAATCTTTTTATATTTGCAAATCTTTAGTAGAAAATTTTAAAAACGATGGACAATAAACGTCTCGATAAGGTAAATAAATTGATATTGAAAGAATTGGGCGATATCTTTCAGAAAGACTTGAAGCCTGCGGTGCCTTCACTGATGATCACGGTGACCCATGTGAAGGTGACTTCGGATTTGGGTTACGCCAATGTGTACCTGAGCATTTTTGGCGTTGACGACAAGAAAAAGGTGGTTGAGGAGGTCGGTGCCAACGCTCGCGCCATCCGTGGCTTGCTCGGCAACCGTATCCGTCACCAAATGCGCGTCATCCCTGAACTACGCTTCTTCGAAGATGACTCGCTGGATTATATTGAGAATATCGACAACCTTTTACATTCCGGAAAGTGAGACTACCGCTGTTCATAGCAAACCGTTACCTGGTAGGCAAAAAAAGCCAGAACCTCATTAATATCATCACGTGGATTTCCATTATCGGTATTGGAGTGGGCTCATTTGCGCTGATCGTGGTTTTGTCGGCATTCAACGGACTCGAGCAGGTGATATCGTCTATGAACAACCGTCTTACGCCTGACATTCAAGTGGCTCCCGTCAAAGGCAAAACCTTGGATTTGACTGCGTTTCCTTTGGGAAAGATCAAAGAGATGCCAGGGGTGACCCATGTGGTCCCGACACTCACCGAGGATGCCTTGTTCCGTGTTGACGATAAGCAGCATATTGGTCAAGTGAAGGGCGTGGGCATTGAATATCAGGAGATAGAGCGGTTACATGAAGTGGTTCCTGGCGAAACGGGAATGTTGCTTTCAGAAGATGGACATAACTTTGCCATTCCAGGAACGGGAGTGGCGTGGCGTTTAGGTATTAATGCGTATAACCCCTATGCCATGTTGCGGGTGTATGTGCCCAAACGGGGTAACGCCTCGCAGATGAGCCTCGAAAGCGGCTTCAATGCCGATATCCTGACGGTGCAGAGTGTGTTTGTGACCCAACAGGAGATAGATGAAAAGCTTGTGTTGGTACCATACGAATGGCTTTCAAATCTATTGGAATACAAGGACAAAGCCTCTAATGTAGAGATTTTCTTGGAGCCTAAGGCAGAGGTGGGTCAGATCAAGAAAGAGGTGAAAGCCTTGCTTGGCGATGGCTTTACTGTGAAAGATCAACAGGAGCAGCAGGAAACCCTTTATAAAATTATGCGTTCCGAAAAATGGGCAGTCTACGTCATCCTGACTTTCATTCTGATATTGGCCACTTTCAATGTGGTGGGGTCACTGTCCATGTTGATGATCGATAAGCGCAAGGATACGGAAATATTGAAGTCGATGGGCGCCGACAATCATTTGATTCAAAAGATTTTTATGAACGAAGGCCTGCTGATCTCAGTGGCCGGCGGCGTCATCGGGTTGCTATTGGGTATTCTGTTGGTGCTCCTACAGCAGCGATTCGGTTTTGTGAAGTTTGGCGGTGGCGGTAACTACATCGTGGATGCCTATCCCGTCATGCTGAAGTTGAAGGACGTAATACTGATTTTCACCACTATCTTCGTGGTGGGTTGCACTTCGGCTTTCCTCACTGTGCGTCATGCGATGCGGAGGAACTGATCAAGTTGGTCAAATCTATAAACTCTTTTACGGATAATTGTTCAGGTCTTTTATTGAAGACCTCGTTATCGATAATGTCAGGGCCGAGTAGGGGACGCAATGAGTTGCGCATGGTCTTGCGGCGTTGGTTGAAGGCCTGCTTGACGATGGTGACAAACAGCTTCTCATCGCAACCCAAGTCGGTGACGGCGTTGCGCCGCATCTTGATGACGGCTGATTTGACCTTTGGAGGCGGATTGAAGACGTTTTCGTGTACGGTGAAGAGGTAATCGATATCATACCAAGCCTGCATTAGCACACTCAAGATGCCGTAGGTTTTGCTGCCTTCCTTGGCAGCCATGCGCTCAGCCATCTCTTTCTGCACCATACCCACTACCTCAATGACTTGTTCCTTGTATTTCAGTACTTGGAAAAAGATTTGACTGCTAATGTTATAAGGGAAATTGCCGATGATGGCCATGTTACGTTGTCCGTACTGGCTAAGGTCGGCTTTCAGGAAATCGCCGTCAATGAGGCGGTCGCCAAGCATGGGAAAATGGTTTTTCAGGTATTCGATGGACTCCTTGTCGATCTCGATGACGTAGAACTTTTCCAGGATGTCGTTGACCATGAATTGTGTCAAGACACCGGTGCCTGCGCCTACCTCTATCACCGTCTCTAAGTCGGGCGAGAGTTGATCCACAATCTTGCGGGCGATGTTTTGGTCGGTCAGGAAATGCTGACCCAAGGCTTTTTTCGGTCTGACTTCGTTCATAGTTTCCTGTAATTCTTTTTGGCTTGAGCGGTGTAAAGGCTGGTTGGATATTGGTCGATTAGCTGTTCGTAATGCTGTTTAGCGGCTTCACGGCTCTTAAGCTGTTGGTGTTCAAGCAGGGCGGCTTGCATCAGGGCGTCATCGGCCATGTAACTGTCGGGAAATTCCTTGACAATTTGCAAGAAGAGAGTATCGGCAGTAACATAGTCTTGTTGTTTGGTCTTGAGTTCAGCTAGGCGGTAAAGGGCATGAGGCTTGCTAATCTCGTTGCCGTCGAGACAGATGGCTTCAAGGATAGGCAGTGCTTCCTCGTCCCTGTGTTGGTAGATCCTGTAGTCGGCTCTGGCAAGGCGCTTGAGTTCCATGCCGGAAGTGTCGTATTCGAGGTTGTCGCTGATGATGAGCGATAGGGTCATGGCATCGTTGGCAATGAGCTTTGAGGTGGCGGCTTTCAGCACATTGAGCTGCGTTTCTGCCCACTCGAACTCTCCGATGAAGTAGCGGAGTTGGGCGTTACGGAAGCGTGCCTCATGGCCTATAGGCTCATTTTTCATGCTTTTGTCGACTTGGCTATAGAGAAGGGTAGCCTCCCACACTTCGTCAGTGTAAAGGTAGATGTCGGCCAGTTTCAGTTTTAGTTGGTTCTGTTGGATTTTGTTGCTGGTTTGCCCGATAACCTTTTGCAGGAGTTCGATGGCCTGTGGCGCTTGGTCGAGGTGGTAAGCCATGATGTCGGCCTGAATTTCCACGAGGTTTGGGTATTCCTTTGATCCGATTTCACTATAGGCATCTTCAATGCGACGGCTCAAGCGTTCGTAAGTGGCTTTGTCCTCAATGTGATTGATCTTACAGAGTTGGCTCTCGGTCTTGACGGCACCCACCATGGCATCGCCATAAAACGGATTGATCTTGCCTTTGGTGATCAGATACTCATAAGCGTCTTTGGCCAGCTCGTACTGGGCGTTGTCAAAGCATATATGGGCTAAGGTAATGAGTTGAGCGTCCTGGTTGTCGAGGCGTCGATCGAGGCTTTTGCATTGCTCAAGGGCGATGTCGTAGTCTTCCTGCTGGAGTGCAAACCACATCAGCAACATGGCGAACTGTTCATTTTCGGGTTTCTCCTGGGTCTTTTTCAGCAGGGCGATGCGCAACTCGTCGGCGATGCTTTTGTTGACATCATAAAGCAGTAGGTTTTGGAGTCGGCTTTTGATGATGTTGTATTGGTTGGGTCTGGCTTCGAGCTCGAGGAAATAGTATTCAAAGGCCTGCTCGTAGTTGAGCTTGGAATAATAGTAGTTGGCCTTTTCCATGTAGTTTTCCTGGGCGGTTGCCGATAGGGTGAGGAAAAGAATGAAAAGAAAGATGGCTTTCCTCATTTCGATTCGGCTTTACAGATGCTTTTTTTCAACGACTGCAGGGCTTGGTCTTGGGAAGAGAGCCTGTCTTGGAAATAAAGCACGCGATTGTGGAGCGTGTCGGCCGAGGCGGCTTCATCGCTCAGATAGATGCTGAAGAGTGAGTCGTTGATGTGTTTGTTGTCGAGGTCGTACTGCAGGTCACTGAGCTGTTGGCGGATGAAGGCGTGGTCATGCCGCATGACAGGCAGCATCTCGTTGAATTGGCGGAGGTAGGCTTGGGCGAGGTTGAGGATGTCGAAGTATTCGTTGACATCGTCTTTTTGGGCATACTGCAACATGGAGTCGCACCAAAGGAAATCAGCTTGCAAGCGGTCCTGATAGTTGTCTTGCATTCGGTCGAGTGCAATGCTATCTTGTTTCAGCTGTTCCTGAAGTTGTGCGATAGGTTCTTTCCTGCTTTGGCATGCGATGCATGCCAAAAGCAGGAAAGCGATGGCTATGATGTTACGAAATGATGTCAAAGCCGGTATATTTTTGGAGGGCTTTCGGGATGTAGATGCCCTCGGGTGTCTGATGGTCTTCGAGCAGTGCAGCCACGATGCGGGGCAATGCCAGGGCGCTGCCGTTGAGGGTGTGCACGAGTTGGATGTTACCGTTCTTGTCCTTATAACGGAGCTTCAAGCGGTTGGCTTGGAAGGTTTCGAAGTTGGAGACTGAGCTTACTTCAAGCCAGAGCTGTTGGGCAGCTGACCACACCTCAAAGTCGTAGGTAGTGGCGGAGGTGAAGCTCATGTCGCCACCGCAGAGGTGCAGGATGCGGAAGGGAAGTTCCAGTTTGCGGAGCAGTCCGGCCACATGGTTCTTCATGGCCTCGAGACGGTCGTAGGAACCCACTGGATTGGCGATTTCCACGATTTCCACCTTGTCGAACTGGTGCAGACGGTTCAGACCACGGACGTTCTTGCCGTATGAACCGGCTTCACGGCGGAAGCAATTGGAGTAACCCACGGTCTTGATGGGCAGCTGTTCTTCCTTGACGATGGTGTCGCGGAACATGTTGGTCAGCGGTACTTCGGCGGTGGGGATGAGGTAGAAGCCATCCAACGGCACGGCATACATCTGGGCTTCCTTGTCGGGGAGCTGTCCAGTGGCGTAGGCTGAGGCCTCGTTCACCACGACGGGTGGTTGGGTCTCGTTGTAGCCAGCAGCCGAGGCTTCATCGAGGAAGAAGTTGATGAGGGCACGTTGTAGCTTGGCACCTTTGCCTTTATAGAAGGGGAAACCGGCACCGGTGACCTTGTTGCCGAGGTCGAAGTCGGCCAGGCCATATTGGTTGAGCAGTTCCCAGTGAGGCTTGGCGCCTTCGTAGAGCTGGGGCATGTCGCCTTCCTGATGCACGTTGACGTTGTCGGCAGCGGAGGTGCCACGGGGTACGTCGATACGAGGCGTATTGGGGATTTCCACGAGCTTGGTCTGGATCTCTTGTTTGATGGCCTCAAGCCTGTCGGCGAGGGTCTTTCCGAGTTCCTTCATCTCGTTGTTTTTGGCTTTCAGTTCATTGGCTTCGGCGGCTTTGCCTTGTTTATAGAGGTCGCCGATGACGCGTGCGTTGTTGTTGAGCGCTGCCAGGGTTTCGTCGCACTGCTTCTGAGTAGCGCGGCGTTCGTCGTCCAGCTTCAGGATCTCGTCGATCAACGCGACGTTGTTGAAGTTCTTGATGGACAGACGTTCGATCACTTCTTCTTTGTGGTCTCTGATGTAGGATAATACTAACATTGCTTGACGCTATTTGGATTTGCTCGCAAAGATAAACGAAAAAAACCGACCACCGTAATGATGGTCGGTAAAAAATGTATGTGATGAGTGATTTTTATTCGGCGATTGTACCTTCGACGGGGACGATGGAGACGAATGACTTGTTGTCTTTCTTCTTCACGAACTCCACGATGCCGTCACATTTGGCATAGAGGGTGTGGTCTTTGCCCATACCTACGTTCTTGCCAGGGTTGTGCTTGGTGCCGCGCTGACGGACGATGATGTTGCCAGCAATAGCAGCTTGTCCACCGAAAATCTTAACTCCGAGTCGCTTACTAGCGGACTCACGACCATTCTCGGAACTACCGACGCCTTTCTTGTGTGCCATATCTTATTCTGTTTTTCGGATTATTACTCAGTGATGCTGTCGATGACGACCTTGCTCAAGTACTGGCGATGGCCGTTGGAGGTCTGGTAACCTTTTCTTCTCTTCTTCTTGAAAACGATGACCTTGTTGCCCTTGCAGTGCTCTTTAATCGTCGCCTCGACGTTGGCACCGGCTACGGTAGGAGTTCCAACCTTGGTTGCGCCTTCGTTGTCAATCAATAAAACTTTGTCGAAAGAAACCTTGCTTCCTTCTTCACCTTGCAGTCTGTTGACGAAGATCTCTTGACCGTTCGTGACTTTGAACTGCTGTCCTGCTATTTCTACAATTGCGTACATGTCTCTAAATTTTCGGACTGCAAAATTACACATTTTTTTGATTGTGCAACTAAAACTTTGATTTTTTACGAATTATTTTTTCAACAGGTCTTCCAAAACTATGCTGACATCCGCTTTGGTAAAGCCAATCGGGAAAATGTGGCTGGGTTCCAAATAATGGATTTCATGGGACTCTTTGAAGTGTTTTTCGCCTCCACCGGTGATGTTGAGCATGATAATATCGTCGGATTTCACCTTATTAATATGGATGGCTTGGATGAGTGAGGCCAATGCCACGGCTGCAGCATGGTAAATATCGATGCCTTCGGTCTCTTCAAAGAGAGCCTTGGCGGCATTGGCTTCTTCGTTGCTGACGGCGAGGATGTCACCGTTGGTGTCTTTCAAGGCGTCATACAGGCCTCCGGCTAAGCCGTAAGGCGGCTTGCGGTTGGAGAGCACGGGGGCGCAGATCTCGGCGGCGTCTTTGCGGGCTTGATCGGGATCGTAGGGCAGCAGGGCGCGTGAATCCTGTCGCCAAGCTTCGTACATGGGCAAGAAGGGCTTGTTTTGTGAGACAAATAGTCGTGCTTTATTGCTCCCGAAGCGACCGTCTTCAATGAAACGTAGGTTGGCTTCCCAGGCGGCAATGGCGCCAGTGCCGCTACCTACGGCTTGGAAGTAGAAGTCGGGGATGCGACCGATGGTTGTGACGGCCGACATCATGGTGGTGCTCATGCCATCACGACGGGCGATGTTCTTGGCACCGCCCTCGGCCAGGAATCCTGGCAGCTCGCAAACATAGTTGGAGAGCTGGATGGCATCGAAGTAGTCGCTGCCCGATGCTGTGGTGATCAACTTCACGCAAGGATTCAGCGACTTGTCGAACCACAAAGCCTTGATGTTGTCTTGTGGTACGCATAGCAGCAACTTGATGCCATTGTCTGAACACACCTTGGCGAAGGCTCTTGCAGTATTTCCTGCAGAGGCCACCACCAACACCTGATTCCGCTCCTCCTTGCCCAATCTGGCACATACTGAATAGGCCTCGGTCTCCTTGAACGAGCAGGTGGTCATGTTGGCGCCTTTGGCTGGCCACCAGCCGCTAAAAGTAATATAAAGGTTGTTCAAGCCAAGGCGTTCGGCTAGTTTATCACTCTTGTAAGTAATAGGGCACGAGGGGTTCTCAAGGGTTCGCTTGATGGGCATCCAGTCGGCGAATTTGTATAGCCCTAAGCGGTCGTCGCTCAAATGAAGTTGCTTTTGTTCGTAAATGGCTCTCACGAGGCTTGGGGTCTTGCCTTCGGGGTCGTCGAGAATCCATCCCTTATCTTCGAAAATGTGGCCGTCGGCCACGTTCATCAGTTGATATTTTCCCATTTTTTCAATTTTAGCTTTCTGCGAGCGCAAGTTACAATTTTTTTGTTTTTTCCCATTGGGAAAAATATTTTTTGTACTTTTGACACCTTAATAATATTAATAAATACTTGTTTTATGAAACTAAAGTTCGTTACTTTACTACTTATCCTACTGAGTTTCAATTTTTTGCATGCTTCATCAGTGGATGAATCCACTGCACGCAAGGCGGGAAAGAACTTTGCTCAAACTGCTATGAAAGCGACTCCTAATATTGAGGAGATGCAACTTGTTATGGCAACGGAATCTTATTATGTGTATAATTTTGGCGAATCGGGCTTCGTCATCGTTTCTGCTGACGACCGTTTCCGTCCTATTGTCGGATATTCCGACCAAGGTCCTTTCGAAGTTGAGAATCCTTCGCCTGAAGCCATGTTTTATCTTGGTAAAATTGCCGAGGCACGTGCCAGCCACAACGCAGTCCTTTTCGACAATACTGCCGAAGAATGGCAGAGCGTGCTGACAAGCGGTAAGCTGCTTTCACGCAATAGAGGTCGCGGAGTGGACTTCCTATGCAGCACCACATGGAACCAGAACTCACCATATAATTTATATTCTCCTGCTGCAAGTGGCGGTCCTGGCGACCGTTGCTACGCGGGTTGTGTGGCCACTGCCATGAGCCAAGTGATGAAATTCTGGGATCACCCCCAGCAAGGTACAGGAAGCCATTCCTACTACTGCTATGGCTATGGCAATCAGTCGGCTAACTTCGGCAACACCATTTATGAATGGGAAAACATGCCCAACCGTCTTACTGGCGCCTCTC
Source organism: Bacteroidales bacterium (assembly GCA_017531225.1). Lineage (GTDB taxonomy): Bacteria > Bacteroidota > Bacteroidia > Bacteroidales > F082 > Limimorpha. The sequence continues at coordinate 9,460 of JAFXLL010000001.1, forward strand.
AAAAGCAGATTGAAGCCGTGGCTCTACTGATGTATCACTGCGCCGTGGCTGTTGATATGATGTTTTCGCCTACGGGTAGCGGTGCCTATTCATGGGACGTGCCCGATGCCATAAAGCAATATTTCTCCTATTCAAACAGCGCAACAATCCTGGGACGCGACGAATATTCCCTGGCTAGTTGGCAGAGCATGCTTAGGGATCAGTTTGACCTGGGTTGGCCAGTGTACTATTCAGGTTACAGTGATGACGGCGGCCATGCCTTTGTGTGCGACGGCTACAACGACGAAGACCTATTCCATTTTAACTGGGGTTGGGGTGGCAGCAGCGATGGCTGGTTTGTGATTGACGAAATCGACTTTGCTGGTTGGGCTCAAGCCATCTTCAACTATGTTCCGAGCGATGTTTATGATTACATGCCTCTGCAGCCGGAAAACCTTTTGGTGACTCCTAGTGGCGATTTCGACTATTCCGCCACCATCCAATGGACCAACCCTATTAAGAACATCCATTCCAGTGACCTTACGGTGATTGACCAAATTGTCGTAACACGCAACGGAGAGATTATTTACACTGAGGACAACGTCGCCCCCGGCATTACCATGAGCTATACCGACCAATACATGCCAGCCGTGGTGAACTATGGCGTGTATGCTGTAGTCCATAATGCCAAAAGCCTTATAACACTTGAGGAGGGCGTTCTTTTAGGTCCCACTTGCACTTGGACCGTCGAGATGAACTCATCCGATGATCAAGGATGGCACGAAGGGAGTCTCAGTTTTATCAATGCGGCCGGAAATCAGTTAACGGAAATCACACTAACATCAGCCAGTGCCGCACAAACTGTCTCGTTGCCGTTGGGCCATGTTGACATCGTATGGAATAAGCCAACGGAAGATATTGATAACATCAAGTTCCAGATTAAAAACTCGGCTGGAGTTACCAAAGTCGATTTCGATGGTGCTTCCACCGATCTTGGTAAAGGCTTGTTCTACATCGCCAACAACACTTGTGATAACCAAGACGAGGAAAGCGATGGCCCTACTGCTTTGTCGGTTCAGGTAGCCGACAATCGTGCCTCATTGGGCTGGGAGGCTCCTGTAGGTCTTGATGTAATCAACTACCACATTTATCGTGACAACGTGCTTTATGCAGTTACCACAGACAGAAGCTATACAGACAACCAGGCTATGGATGCATACCATAACTATTATGTTACTGCCTTTACGAATCATGGCGAGACGGTTGCTTCCAATACCATTGATATCGCACCTGAATCGGACTATGCCTACCCGACCAACTTGCATTATGAAATGGTTACACCTACTAAGGTCAAGTTGATGTGGGACGCCCCAGAGGGTGTAGAACCTACCTGCTACTACCTGTTCCGTCGTGTTAAAGGTCAGGAGTTCAAACGTATCAAACTCGTTGCTGATACATATTGCAACGACAATATTAATAGTCAAGCCAATAATCGTTTTGAATACGCCGTTTCAGCTTATTACCGTGACGACGACAGCCAGTCAATTTACGCTTCGACGCAGGCTGATCCGGCACTGCACAGCATCCAGGTCAACAAGACCATCGTCCCACGATATCTTTCCTATACCATCCCCGATGAACACGTCATCTTGCATTGGGAAAATGCTTCCTTAGCCGAGGCATACAACATCTATCGCGATGGTCAGCTTATCGGCGAAACCTGTATTACGGAATACATTGACTACGAGGCAACTCCTTCTCATGATTACCATTATGTTGTGACTGGTAAGACAGCCTTCCTTGAATCAAATCCTTCCAACATGGTTCAGGTGGATTGGTCAACAATGGAAGTAGACTCACACAGCCAGAACTTGTCCATTTATCCAAATCCCGCAGAGGATAAAGTCATTATTGAAAGCAAAGGCATCAGCCAAGTTCGTATCTTCAATATGATGGGTCAAGAGGTTCTGAACAGGGTAGTTGATCAAAACCGCGTTGTTATTGATCTCGCTTCACAGCCTTCAGGCTTCTATTTCATTGAAGTAGTGAGCGAACAGGGACTGGAAACGAGTAAATTATTGAAGAAATAAATCAACAGATCGTATGAATAACTTTAAGAGATTAGCAGCCGTTGCCCTGTTGGTGGGCGCAAGTTCCTTGGCTTTTGCTCAGGAAGCCGATAATAAGGAAGAGAAAAAACCAGTGTATCAAATCACTGAGACGGTGAACGTGCCGCATACCGCAGTCGATAACCAAGGTAGTTCAGGCACATGCTGGTGCTTCGCCGGTATCGGCTTTGTGGAAGCAGAGATCCTTCGTATGTACGGCAAGGAATTCAACCTCTCGGAGATGTTCATCGTCCGCAACGCATGGACGGAGAAAGTGGCGAAATTCATCAATATGCATGGCAACAACACCCTCGGTCAAGGCGGAGAGGTGTGCGATGTACTGTACATGATTGACAAATACGGCATGATGCCCGAAGAGGCCTACACTGGCAAGGTGATCGGCGAAGAACGCCACATGCATAGCGAGATGAATGCAGTCATCGACGGTGTCGCTCGTGCTATCATCAAAAACGGTAACAAGAAGCTCTCTCCCGCAGGCCCCAAGGCGTTGCAAGGTGTTCTGGATGCCTACCTCGGCGAAGCTCCCGAAGAATTCACCGTCGACGGCAAGAAATACACGCCCAAGTCGTTTGCCGAAGCCTATCGCATCGACCCGGCCAACTACATTGAAATCTGCTCTTTCGCTAGCAAGGAATACAATAAGCCTTGCATGGTGGAAATCCCTGACAACTGGACCTGGACGCCTGCATACAATATGCCGCTCGACGAGCTGATGGCCGCTGTTGATTATGCACTTGAGCATGGCTATACCCTTGGCTGGGCTCAGGATGTCAGCAATCCTGGATTCTCACGCAAGGAAGGCGTTGGCATTGTGCCAGAAGATCCCAAGGATGAGAACCTTTGGAAGGAGATCGTTCCTGAAAAACAAGTTACCGATGAGATCCACCAGAAGGCTTACGACAACTGGGAGGCCGGTGATGACCACAGCATGCTGGTGGTTGGTATCGCCAAGGATCAGAATGGCAACAAATACTACAAGATTAAGAACTCATGGGGCAGTACAGGTCCTTACGAAGGCTATTGGTATTGTTCAGAACAATATCTGCGCCAATACACCATCTTCTTTACCTTGCATAAAGATGCCCTCTCCAAATCCATGAAAAAATCATTAAATCTTAAATAATAAAATCTAATTCTATGAAAATCAGACATTTTCTGACCGCTGCCGCTGTGATGCTCAGCATCGCTGCAATGGCACAACCACCTATGCCGAAACCCGAAGAAAAAGAGGGTGAAGGATTCAAGTTTGAAATCATCAAGGAATTGCCCGTCACTTCAGTGAAGGACCAAAACCAAGCTGGTACCTGCTGGTGCTACAGCTCGTTGGCTTTCTTTGAGGCTGAACTGCTCCGTATGGGTAAGCCCGAGTACGATTTCTCTGAGATGTACATCGTTTACAAGACCTACCTCGACCGCGCTGAGGCCGCTGTTCGTACCCACGGCGACGTGTCGTTCTCACAAGGCGGTTCGTTCGGTGACGTGCTGTATGCCATCAGACACTACGGCCTCGTCCCTGACTGCGAAATGCCTGCTGGTGCCATGCACGGCGATTCTCTGTCGAACTTCACAGAGCTCTCCGCTGTCACCGATCCATACGTAGCAGGTGTCATTAAGAGCCGCAAGATCCAGATGGACAAGGACGGCAACCCGCTGTGGAAGAAGGGCCTCGCCGGCATCTATGATGCATACCTTGGCGTTCCGCCAACCGAGTTCACCTACAACGGCAAGAAATACACTCCTATGAGCTTTGCTGAATCCACCGGCCTCAACATGGACGACTATGTTAACCTGACTTCTTTCACCCATCATCCATTCTATGAGAAGTTCGTCATCGAAGTGCAGGACAACTGGCGCTGGGGACAGGCTTGGAACCTTCCTATCGATGAGTTCATGCAGGTGATGGATAACGCTATCGAAAAGGGTTATCCGATTGCTTGGGGCTCTGACGTGAGCGAGAGTGGCTGGCTCCGTGGTAAGATGGCTGGTATTGCCGTTCTTCCCGACCTCGAAGCTAAGGGCCGCGACCTTCAAGGTAGCGACATGGCCCACTGGCTGGGCATGAGCGCCGCTGACCGTAAGAAAGAGGCTATGAACCAACCTACACCTCAGAAGTGGGTCACCCAAAAAGAACGTCAGATTGCTTACGACAACTATGAGACTGGCGACGACCACGGTATGTTGATCTATGGTACCGCTAAGGACCAGATCGGTAACGAATACTTCATCGTGAAGAACAGCTGGGGTGATGCTGGCCAATATCATGGCATTTGGTACGCCTCCAAGGCTTTCGTACGTTATAAGACCCTGAATATTGTTGTGCATAAGGATGCCCTCCCGAAGGACATTGCCAAGAAACTCGGTATTAAGTGATGAGACTAATGATTGTGCTGGCAAGTTTGTTAACGCTGTTTGGTTGCCAATCTCCCCAAAACGGCTTTGAAGGCGACACGATCACCTATTTTTCGCTGTCGGAAGGCGGTGGAATGAATAGATTCGGTGGCTTCAAATACAGAATTGAGGAGACTAAGGACGGCAAGGTGCATTTCCTTTTCAACGAAGGTTATCCCGATGAAAAGGAGTTTGTCCTTGAAGACCATTCAGTGTTCGATAGCTTACAGCAAATCGTTTTGAAACATAAGATGTACAGGTATAAAGGAAACTATCAACCTCCGTTTCATATTACCGATGGGGAATCATGGAGCCTGTACGTCAAATATGCCTCCAGAGAGACCATCAGCGCCGGCGGTTACATGGCCGGCCCTGATGGTTACCGTGAGGCATTCAACGATATCATTCAATGCCTCCAACCTTGGAAAGAGATGCCAACGCAAGTCAACGAGTTGGTCCGGTTCAAATACACTTACGGCACCACGACCTACCTTATTGAAAGAAAAGATGACCATGCGTTGCTGACCATGGATGACGAAAACCGTCACGAGGTCTATCAAAAAAGCCTTGATATGCTTGAGGAATTGAGAATCTTGGCCAATATCGAAGGTCTCAAGGAAAACGGTGTTCTCAAGAGCGATGAGCCCAACCACATTCCATTTCTTTTTGAACTGGAATACGCCGATGGACTCAAATATTCCTACCAAAGTTATGACTTAAACTACCAGTGTCATTATACCGAGGTGCTCCAATACTTTTTCCAAAGATGGACGAGTGATTCAGAAGAAAACAATAATTAATAGAAATAAACCGTTTTACTAACTAATTCAAACTACTATGAAAAGACTTTCCATTTTATTGGTTGCGTTGTTCTTTGGAACAATGGCCTTTGCTCAGACTGAAGACAAAGCCGTCGATCAGTATGGCAACAAAGTGAGTGTTCAGGATGTAAACGCCACTGAGCGTGATGGCATCCTTGTCTTCGAATCTAAAAACAAAGAATTCAAATTCTGGTTTGATTCCAGAGTCCAAGTTGACTTCGGCGCATATTTCGGACAACCAGCTTGGGCTGATCCCATTGGTAATGGCGCCAGCATCCGCCGCGCCCGTTTTGCCGTGAAGACCCAGATCAATCGCGATTGGTATGGCGAGGTCGATATGGAGTTGGCTAACGGCTCTTTTGAACTGAAAGACGCTATCGTCCGTTACACTGGTGTCAAGAATTGGCAATTCAGTGTCGGTAGCCAAAAACCTGATTTCTCAATTTCACGTAATACCTCTTCACGTTACCTTGAGTTCATGGAGCGCCCGATGGTGGTGAGCGCTTTTGCTCCCAGCCGTCACCTCGGTATCTTTGCCAAGTACAGCAATAAGTACTTCTTCGGCAGTGCCAGCGTGCTGTTCCAGGAAATCGAAGGTCAGGAGACCCGCGATTATGTTGAGGCTAACAACAAGGATTACGGCATGAACGAAGGCCTTTCATACTTGGGTAAGATTGTGGTGCGCCCCCTCAATGAGCCTAACTACGGCATCCACATTGGCGGCGCTATCATGTACACACAGCCCAAGACTTCTGACGAAAAAGGCGTTTACAATGTAACTCGTTTCAGCTGCCGCAATGCTACGAACATCAGCCGTAAGAAATACATCGACACGGATGAAATCAAGGATACGCATCATAGCTTAATCGCCACTGCAGAATTGGCTGGCCATGTTGATGGTCTTCGTGTGGAAGGCGCATGGCTGTCCGATTGGACCTATATGGATCCTACCAAGGTCGTCCTTGACAAGCCCTATCATTTCTGGGGATGGTATGTTGAAGCTGGTTACCTCCTCCTGGGCGGTAAGCAGAGCTATGACAACGGTGGTGCCAAGTTCAACCGCGCCCGTAACGGCCGCAGCTGGGGTGACATTGAACTCGTTGCCAAGTATGAATACATTGACATGAACGACTTCGAAGGCCGTGCTGCCGACCAGGCTATCTATGGCGGCTCCGCTTCATTGGTTGGTGGCGGTTTGAACTTCTACTTGGGCAAGAACACCAAGATTGCTTTGAACTACCAGTATGTCAACAACGACCGTTATGCTAATGGCAAGGGCAAACTCAAATGCGGTATCGCTTCCTATGATGCCCAGGGCAATCCTGTTGGCACCAAGGACTTCACCAAGATTACGGGTGATGCCGGCGTTAGATACCACATGCTGTTGGCTCGTTTCCAAGTCGCTTTCTAAAATTGAAATCAATTAACACTTTTTAAATTAACTCATTGTATAACTTAAATTTAAAGTACTATGAAAAAGTTATTTTTTGTTGCATTAGCTTTAATCGCTATGCTGGCTTCATGCAAACAGGAGCCTAAGGTTCCTACCATTTCCAATGTTTATCAAACTCCTGAAATCGTAGTGGCTGACCAAGATGTTACCGTGACAGCAACTGTTACTGGTGGTGAGGGTGAATTCACTATTAAGTTGTATTTCAATGTAAATGCTGATTCCTATGAAGTGGAAATGACTCCGGCAGATGAATTAAATGCTTATAAAGGAGTTATTCCTGGCCAAGCAGATGGCGCTAAGGTGAGCTACTACATTCAAGTTCAAGCAGGCGAAGTGGTCGTTAAGACAGATACTTATAGTTACGTAGTTGGTACAGCCCCCACACCAGGCGCTAACCACATTATTCTTAACGAACTGAGCGGTGTTAACAAGTTCATCGAAATCTACAACCCTACTGATGCTGATTTCGTTCTGCAAGATGTTTATATTGAGAAAGATGCAAAAGATGCTCCTATTTGGGTTGGTGACGGTACCATCACGGTTCCTGCTCGCGGCTATGTGGTGCTCTGGAGTGAAGACGTATTGGCTGATCATCCAGACCTGGAAGAAACCAACTACATCTTTGGTAGCGGTCTTTCCTCAAAGAAGACTGTTCGTATCGCTCTCTTCAAGGGTGAATTCCCGAATGGTGAACAACTTGACCTCTTCACTAGAGGTAACGCTGAACTCGATCCAGAAGGTTGGGGCTTGACCATCTCTGATGTGAAGCCACAAGTTTACGCCCGCACTCCTGATGGCGGCGACTGGAAGCTCGCTGACGAGACTCCAGGTGCAGCTAACCCAGCTACCGGTGATGACATCCCTCAAGAATAAATAAAGTTGTTTGGGCGGACAAATTGTCCGCCCTTTTTAAAAACAAAAAAATGGCAAAAGAAGAAATGAAAATCGGCGAAGTGTCAAAGCCGAGATTTGAATTCCGCTCCTTCGGTCAGTGCTTCTGCGAGGCCCACAAACGCATGGCTCGCCTGTCAGCCCCTGTCCCGGAAAAGGTTTGGGAGCGTCTGAGCGATGAGATTTACATCATCTCCCGCAAGAACGACATCAACAACACCAAGATCCGTGACGGCAAGATGGACATCAAGACCTACGTTCAGACTGTTGATGGCCTCGAGCAATGGAATCCCCTCATGAAAGGTGAATTCCCCATCAGCCGCGAGGTCCTCGAGAAGGAAGTGTTCCCCGCTTTCATGGTGGAGATGCCTAAGCTCACCAAGGATACTTATACATACGAAGAGTTCATCGCCATGGTGAAGGCTAACCCAGACCTGGCTGCCGTCCGCGTTCATAAACGCCGCTTCGGCTATATGGTCAATGATACCATCTGCGAGTTCGGCGAAGTGCTGATCAACGGTGCCAAAATCGTCACCATCAACTCTGAGTCGACCGAGATTGAAGACATCAAGAAGACCATTAAGGACGTTGGCCTCGAAGGTGTTGAAAACATCAACTATTTACAGGCAATCAAGCGCGTTATCGGCATGTCCGACAAACCGCTCGCAAACGAATAATGTACTATGGCACAAGAAATTGAAAAGAAATTCTTGGTGAAAGGCGACTTCAAGGCAGAGGCTTTCAAGGCTACCCGTATCACCCAAGGTTATCTCTCCAGCGTGCCAGAGCGCACCGTTCGGGTGAGAGTGAAAGGCGACAAGGGTTTCATCACCATCAAAGGCATCGGCAACGCCTCTGGCGCCGCTCGCTTTGAATGGGAAAAGGAAATCCCCGTTGAAGAAGTGCAACAACTCCTTGAAATCTGCGAACCCGGCGTGATCGACAAGACCCGCTATCTTGTTAAGAACACTGACGGGAAACACACTTGGGAAGTGGACGAGTTCTATGGCGACAACGACGGTCTTACCGTTGCCGAGGTGGAGCTCACCGACGAAAACGAACCCTTCGACAAGCCCGCATGGCTCGGCGAAGAGGTCACCGGTGATCCCAAGTATTTCAACTCTATGCTGATGAAGAATCCGTATAAGAACTGGAAATAAATAAACTGTGGGGACGCTTATGGCGCCCCCACAGCTCTAATCTCTCAACTCTAAACATTAAACTCTAAACTCTACTATGGCTGAATTTGATCCCCTGGATATGAATAATTATAAGGTGGAAAAACTGCCTAAGATGCAGAAATCCTCCTTTGAGAAGTGGATGGCACGCCTCGGTGCCCCCTTGGCTATCATCGCCTTCGTTGTGATTTATTGGTGCTGCCACATAGGCTTCATCGACAACTTGAACACCGAGATGCTGACCGAAAAGGCCTTGAAGCGTTGCAACGACATCGGTTTCGAGGAGTTTCTCCGCACCAACTACGCCATGCTCGCCATCTTCGTCGCTGGTCTCATCCTTTGGATGACGGAGGCCATCCCCAACTACCTCACTTCGCTGTTCATCATCCTGGGTATCGTGCTCTGTAATGTCACCACACAAAAGGAGGCCTTGGCCCAACTCGGTCACCCTGTGATGTGGCTGAACATCCTTTCCTTCGTTTTGGCGAGTATGCTGGTCAAGACGCAATTCGCCAAGCGATTGGCGCTGGCTTTCGTGATCAAGTTCGGTAAAAGTGCCAAAGGTGTGCTCTGGAGTTTCCTGATCATCAACTTGGTGCTATCAGCCTTTATTTCTGCCACCACGGTGAAAGCCACCATCATGTTGCCCATCTTCATGACAGTGTGCGCTATCTACGGCGCCACAGGTGATCATCGTAACAATTTCGGACGAAACCTCGTCATCCAAAACCTATTCCAGGTGAATGTCGGTGCCAATGCCTTCTACACGGGTAGCGGCGCTCACCTGCTGGCGATCTCCCTGATCGCCGGTTTCGTCGGCAGTTGCGACTTCGGCTATTCCGACTGGCTTGTGGCCGTCGGGCCTATGAGCTTAATCACATTGGTCGTTGGCTTGTTCCTTGGCATCCACTTGTTCTTTCCCATGAAGAAGGAAGAGCAGAAGCCTCAGATCGAAGGCGGTTTGGAGCGCTTGAAGAAGGAACTCGACGCCATGGGTAAAATGAAAGGAGAAGAGTATAAAGCTGTGGCCATCTTCGTGTTGGTGCTCTTCCTGTGGGTGACCAAAGGCACTTTCCATAATATCGACGAGACCATTGTGGCCTTGCTTGGTGCCGTTATCGCCCTATTGCCGGGTATCGGTGTGGTGAAATGGAACGATGTTGACATTCCATGGCATCTCATGCTTTTCTCGGCTGGTGCCTACACGCTCGGCTCGGGACTCAATGCCACCGACCTGCCCAATACCATGGTCAACGCAGGCTTCGACAGCCTCGGCATCACCTCCAACACACCTTTCTGGGTGCTGTATGTCATCCTTACCTTCCTGATGATGTACTCAGGATTGGTGTTCCAAAGCAAGACCATCCGTACCATGGTATTCGTGCCGATTGCCCTTGGTGTGGAGTCTCGTTTTGGCTTCCCGGTAATGAGCCTCTCGTTGCCCGTGGCCATGCTTATCGAACACTGCTATGTGCTGCCTTTCAACAGCAAACCCGCTGCATTGCTCTACAATACCAACATGTATAGCCAAACTGATGCCTTCAAGTTCGGCATTACCATGATGACCTTCGCATGGATCCTAGTTTTGATTTGGGGCGAGACAGTGTTGAAATGGCTCGGCATTACTCCTGGATTATTTATCTAAATTAGGATGAAAATGATAGATATTCAGACTAAAATACACGATAAGTTCTCCATAGAGTTCAAGGTGGGATTCAGCGGAAGAGAAAGCGTCAAAGTGGATCATTTTGACGTCAACTCCTGGATTTTTATTCCCAATGGGCTGGATATCAATAAACAAACCTATAGCAAGGAACGATTTTATGCCGACATGAAGTCGAACGTGCGTCTGCTCACTCCGGCCTTTACACTCAAGCAAATGCTGGAAGAGGAGGGGGCTCCCATACTTCATGTGAAAAGGGCTCTGGAAGCCGTGATCACTGAGTCGACGGAAGATCGAATGGATGAGTTTGAGTTCCAACTGAAACTGTTTGCCTCCATCTTTAAGAGTTCCATTCGTAACGAATCGGCACAGATTATGAACCATGCCGATGCGCCCAATGTCAGTGAGCGATGCAAGTCCTATGTCGACGACGTATACCATGTGCTCCAAGAGTTCCGTGGACTCCGCGATGGCATCAGTCGAGATCACGATGAACTGATTGCCAAGATGAATTTTGCTGATGAGTTTATCAGTCATCAGGCGGACATTCGGACAATGAAGGTGCTCAAAGCCATCAACCGTCCCGACCAACAGACAACGGAAGGGGCGTTTATGGCGTTGGCTGACATGATCGCTGAAGAGAAGGCCTACAAGACATCACAGAATTACAGCTATGCTGTCATTGGCGACAGGGACAATAACCGCCGCTTGCTTCACCGTCATAGCCAGCTCAAGAAGTATATCGAGAGCGCCTTGTTCTTAAAAGTGAATACCACCCAAGACGGTCAGGCGGTCAAGCAAATCTCGTTCAGCCTCGCCGCAGGACTCGCCATGATGGTCTATCTTTTGGTCACCATGCCCTTCCAGAAATACTTAGGCAACTATCCCAGCCTAATCTTCTTTATCCTTGTCCTTTTTTACATCCTGAAAGACCGTATCAAGGAGTTGACGCGTTGGCTTTTCGCCTATCAGTTGAAGGATAAGTACTACGATAACAAGACCGTGGTCAGCATCAAGAATAAATCGATCGGTTGGTTGAAAGAAGGTATGGACTTCATCACCGACGACAAGGTGCCGGAGGAGGTGCTTAAGCTGCGCGACCGCAATAGGCTTGAGACTGACAATAAGTTGCTGGACGAAAAGATTATTCTTTATCGCAAGAGAGTGGAGATCGACAATGCCGTGCTGCGCAATCAGTACAACTATGAGTTCAAAGGGATCAACGACATTATCCGTTACCATATCAACTATTTGACCAAGAAGATGGATAACCCTGAGTCGGAAATCACCTGTCTTGATGAGAATAGACAGATTCGGACCGTGACGGCGGAACGGGTCTATATTCTTCATTTTGTGTTGCAATTCAAATGGGAGGACCAAGTGGAATACAAAGTGTTCCATGTGGTTGTCAACCGCAACGGTATCATAAACATTAAGTCATGAAAACGAATCAAAAAAACATTCTTGCCGAGATTCGGCGCTATGTCATCATCACTTTTGCTTTGCTGATGATGGCTTTCGGTTGGACAGGCTTCCTCATTCCCCAACATGTGCTTGGCGGCGGCGTGAGCGGTATCGCCACCCTGATCTTTTACGCCACAGGCATTTCCACGGGTATCTCCGTGTTTGTCATCAACGGCATTTTGGTGCTGATTTCACTGAAAGTGCTTGGACCGTCGTTTGGCATCAAGACGGTGTACAGCATCATCATGGCTTCTGTGTTTTTCTCCATCCTGCAGCACTATATCACCGACCCGATTCTGGCTGGTGAAATGGCGCCATTGGTGGATGACAAGTTCCTGTCATCACTGATTGGTGGCGCGTTGGCAGGCACGGCCATCGGCATCGCCTTCACTCAAGGCGGCAGCACTGGCGGTACTGACATCGTGGCGATGATGGTGTGCAAGTACCGCAACATCTCCCAAGGCAAGGTGATTTTGTTCCTGGATGTGATCATCATTGCCTGTTCCTATTTCGTGGTGGAAACCGACAAGGTCCAAACCATTATCTATGGCTTTGTGGTGATGGGCATTTGCAGTTATTGCATTGACTTGGTACTGACGGGTGACAAACAATCGGTGCAGGCTTTCATCTTCACCACCGAGCCCCAGAAAGTGGCCGAGCGCATCGGTACGGAGATGAAACGAGGCGTTACCCTTGTCAAGGGAACGGGCTGGTACACCAAGCGTGAAGGCGACATCCTGATCGTGGTCACCCCCAAACGAGAGTCGCAGCAGATTCTCCGTATCGTGAAACAGGAAGACCCCAAGGCTTTCATGACGATGAACACCGTGATGGGCGCTTACGGTAAAGGTTTTGAGATGATTAAGAGCTGACATGGAAAAGAAAGAACTAAGGGCTTTGATCAAGTCCCTGAAAAAACAACATACCAAGGAGCAACTCCTTGAACAATCTGAACAGATTTTAGCTAAACTGGAACAACACCCGGCTTTCATCGCCGCTCAGAGGGTAATGCTTTATAGTGCTCTTCCCGACGAGGTCCAGACCCAAGCATTTTTGGAGAAATGGCATCTTAGTAAGACCATTATTCTTCCAACAGTGGTTGGAGATGACATCATCCCGGTGGAATATGGCAAGGACACCGCTTTTGCTGTGGGTGATTTCAATATCTTGGAACCTCAAAATGAGCCTTACACTGGCGGTTTCGATCTCATCGTCGTTCCGGGTGTGGCCTTTGACCGTCAAGGCAATCGTATTGGTAGGGGCAGAGGCTATTATGATCGTTTCCTATGCCAACATCTTGAAGTGAAACGCATTGGCATTTGCTTTGATTTCCAGCTGGTGGAGGAAGTCCCCACGGAGCCTCTGGACATTAAGATGGATGAGGTGATCAGCCTTTTCGACGTTGAACAAGAAGTCTTTGAGCTATTGCGGCAGCGCCATCAAACCTTCGCTTCGGCCGAGAGTTGTACTGGTGGCAACATTGCTCATCGAATCACTTTGATTCCTGGCAGCTCGGAGGTGTTTAGGGGAGCGGCCGTTACCTACGCCACGCCTACCAAAACTAAGGTGTTGGGAGTGCCAGCTGAAACCATTGAGCAGTTCACTGTAGTTAGCCGGCAGGTTGTTGAAGGAATGGCTAAAGGCGTTCGCGACCTGATGGAATCCGACTATGGTGTAGCTACTACGGGAGTGGCAGGCCCAGGCGGTGGTTCGGAGCAGACTCCGGTAGGCACGGTTTGGATTGGCGTAGCCACTAAAGAGGGTGTTGTCTCAGAGTGCTTTAATTTCGGGACTGATCGCTCTACGGTTATTCGAAGAGCCACGCAGGAGGCTTATAGGATGCTGAGGCAGCAAATCATTCAAAAATAAAAAAGGATGCCGAATGGCATCCTTTTTTAGTACCCGAGGCCGGGATCGAACCGGCACGCCTTTAAGGGGCAAGGGATTTTAAGTCCCTCGTGTCTACCAATTCCACCACTCAGGCACTTACAAAAAATCCCGATTTCACTCGGGACCTTGTGGAGCGGAAAACGAGACTCGAACTCGCGACCCCGACCTTGGCAAGGTCGTGCTCTACCAACTGAGCTATTTCCGCAAGAGCGGAGCGGAAAACGAGACTCGAACTCGCGACCCCGACCTTGGCAAGGTCGTGCTCTACCAACTGAGCTATTTCCGCTTGCGAATTGCGGTGCAAAAATACAACTTTTTTCTTTCCCGCAAGTATTTTTTGAAAAAATTATTTATTGAGCAGTTTTTTAATCTCATTTAGTTTCATCAAAGCCTCTACCGGAGTCAAGGTATCGATGTTCGTATTGAGGATGTCTTCCTTGATCTGCAGTAGCAATGGATCATCCAACTGAATGAAACTCAATTGCATAGGCTCTTCTGGCTTCAAGGCGGCCTTGTCAACCTGATCGCCAGTGTGTGACTTTTCTAATAAGGTCAGCAGTTTTTCGGCGCGTTCCACCACTTTTTTCGGCATACCGGCCATGGCAGCCACATGGATACCGAAGCTGTGATTGCTACCGCCGCGTTTCAGCTTGCGCAGGAAGACTACCTTGTTGCCGACTTCCTTCACCGTCACGTGGTAGTTCTTGATTCTTGCGAAAGAGGCCTCCATCTCGTTCAGTTCGTGGTAGTGGGTGGCGAACATCACCTTGGCTCGGCTCACAGGATGGTCATGTAGGAACTCAGTAATAGCCCAAGCAATGCTGATGCCGTCGTAAGTGCTGGTGCCACGCCCGATTTCATCAAGCAGCACAAGGCTTCGCGATGACACATTGTTCAAGATGCTCGCCGTTTCGTTCATCTCCACCATGAAAGTAGATTCGCCTGAAGAAATGTTGTCGGAAGCGCCTACACGAGTGAAGATCTTGTCCACCAACCCAATTCTTGCCGAGGCCGCTGGCACGAAACTGCCCATCTGTGCCATGAGCACAATCAAGGCGGTTTGTCGCAACAATGCCGATTTACCTGACATATTGGGACCGGTGATGACGATGATCTGTTGTTTGTCCTTGTCGAGATACACGTCGTTGGCGATGTAGCTCTCGCCTGCAGGTAGCATCTGCTCAATCACAGGATGCCGCCCGTCTTTGATGTCAAGCACGTAAGAATCATCTATGGTAGGCCTTACGTAATTGAACTTCAATGCGGTGTCGGCGAAACTCACCAGGCAATCCAGATGTGCCACCAATGAAGCATCACGCTGAATCGGCTCCACAAATTCACATACGGCGCTCACCAACTCGGCGTAAATTCTTTGCTCGATACCTGCAATCTTTTCTTCCGCTCCGAGAATCTTTTGTTCGTAGACCTTCAGTTCTTCGGTGATGTATCGCTCCGCGTTGGTAAGCGTTTGCTTGCGGATCCACTCGGCCGGCACCTTGTCCTTATGGGTGTTGGTCACTTCCAAGTAATAGCCGAATACATTGTTGTAGCCCACTTTCAAGGAGGATATTCCCGTGGCTTCCATCTCACGACGTTGAATGCCTTGCAGGTATTCCTTTCCTGAATGAGATAGCCCTCGCAGTTCATCCAGCTCGGCATCAACGCCATTGGCGATGAAGTTGCCTTTGGAAAGTAGGGCAGGAGCTTCAGGGTTCAAGGTCGTTTTGATACGCTCGCGGATGCTTACACAGGGATCCAGCTGCTCGGCATAGCTTTTCAGAGCCTCATGCTGGCTTTCGGAACAGAGGCTCTTTAGTGTTTCAATCTGATCCAAAGCCCTTCCCACCTGCAACAACTCACGCGGATTCACTTTTGAGAGTGACACTTTCGAAATCAATCGCTCCAGGTCATTGATGGCACGGAAGGCGTCCTGAAAAAGCCCAATGGCTTCGTGGTGTTGGGTAAAATGTTCCACCACGGCATAACGTGCCTCAATCTGTTCTTTATTTTTTAAAGGTAACGCAATCCAACGTCGCATCAGTCGGCTGCCCATGGGGGAGACGGTCTTGTCGATGATGTCGATCAAGGTCTTGGCATTGGCATTTGGGGTGTGTAACAACTCCAAATTCCTGATGGTGAACCTGTCCAGCCACACAAACTGCCCTTGGTCAATTCTTGAAAGCGAAGCAATATGGTTGATCTTGTCGTGTTGCGTCTCTATTAAATAATGTATGCAGGCACCTGCCGCCACAATGCCTTTCGGGAAGTCATCCACGCCAAAGCCTTTGAGCGAGGTGGTTTGAAAATGCCGGTTGAGCACCTCGTTGGCGTAATCCTCGGTGAATACCCAGTCGTCGAACACGGTGAGGAACAGCTTTCCTCCAAACAAGTCGATGAAATCGCGCCGTTTGTTGCGCTGGATAAGCACTTCTGAAGGGTTGAAGCTCTGCAGCAGTTTGTCAATGTACTCGTTGTTGCCCTGGGTGAGATAGAACTCGCCGGTGGAGACGTCCAAAAATGCCACTCCGGAGATGTCTTTGTCCAGATGCACAGAGGCCAGGAAGTTGTTTTCCTTCTGCTCCAACACATTGTCGTTATAGGTCACGCCTGGGGTTACCAGTTCGATAACACCGCGTTTCACTAATTTCTTGGTGAGCTTAGGGTCTTCCAGCTGTTCGCAGATGGCCACTTTCATACCTGCCCTGACCAGTTTGGGTAGGTAGGTGTCAAGGGCATGGTGGGGGAACCCCGCCAGTTCAGGCGATTCCGCTTGAGCGTTGGATCGTTTGGTCAATACAATGCCAAGCACTTCCGCGGCTTTCACGGCGTCCTCTCCATAAGTCTCGTAAAAATCGCCTACTCTGAATAGCAGCATCGCATCGGGGTACTTCGCCTTAAACGAGTTGTACTGCTTCATCAGCGGCGTTTCGCTGGTTCCTTTTGTCATCTCGATATTTTTGCCTGACAAAAATAAGAAATTCTCAAACATAACGGTTCGTTGCTTTGTTTTTTCCCTACCTTTGTATTGAATTAAATAGGTGTATCTCTATGCGCAAGCTTTCGATGGAGGAGCTTCATAGGCTCTCGAAGGATCAGTACAAGGAAGTGACCAAGCTTCCTGTGGTTGTGGTTCTTGATAACATTCGCTCGTTGAGCAATGTGGGTTCAGTGTTTCGTTCCGCCGACGCTTTCAGGATCGGGGAACTGTTTTTATGTGGTATCACTGCTTGCCCGCCCCATCGCGAAATCCATAAAACGGCGTTAGGTGCCGACGAAACGGTGCCGTGGCGGTATTTTGCCACAGTCGAGGAAGCGTGTAAGGAACTTCGCTCTTTAGGTTACCGTATCTACGCCGTGGAGCAGGTGGAAGGTAGCGTGATGCTCCAGGACTTCATGGCGGAGCCCAACATGGCTTTCATCCTTGGCAATGAAGTCGATGGTGTCAGCGACGAGTCCTTGCCCTATTGCGACGGTGCCGTAGAGATACCACAACAAGGTACCAAGCATTCACTGAATGTTTCAGTCTGCTCCGGAATTATCATGTGGCATTTGTTCCAACAACTTTTCCTAAATCGAACGAAATAAGGCGTGGTAAAGGCTTTTTGTTGATAAAAAAAGATGAAAAAACATGGATTTATTTGGTTGAAAAGAAAAAACTTTCTAATTTTGTTCGGTTTTTAGTGTGTAATAGAAACAAATAGATTCAAATTATTATAAACTAAACTATTTAATTATGAAGAATTTGACGTTTGCAAAATTGATGATGATTGTCATGATGGCAATCCTTCCTATGTCATTCTTTGCTCAGAAGAAGCAAAATCTTCCTGTGGAGAGGTATTTCTACATCTTTGCAGATGGTGGTCTCTCCATTAACCACACTGACCTTGCCAATTACGGTTTCATTCCGTTTGCCCAGAATGGTAAGTTCGTGTTTAACGATGGTTACGTCTTCAAAAACTTTGACGGCGAAGTCGGTATCGGTTACCAAATTGGTAAGGTGATCGGTATTAATGGTAGATTTGGAACTGGTACCTTGGGTGGTGAAAAGCATAATCAATTGCTTACCCCTATCAATGGTACAACCGATTACAGCGACCTCAAGCTGATTAAGACCACTTTCATGGAAGCTAACGTG
This sequence comes from Bacteroidales bacterium, assembly GCA_017531225.1. Lineage (GTDB taxonomy): Bacteria > Bacteroidota > Bacteroidia > Bacteroidales > F082 > Limimorpha. The sequence continues at coordinate 27,451 of JAFXLL010000001.1, forward strand.
AATTTGACCTTCAACTTGACCAACTTGTTCTTCGGCTACAACCCAAGAAGAGTGTTCAACTTCATCCCTCACATCGGTTTCGGTGGTATCCACTACCATGCAGGTGCTGTCCAGCGTATGCTTACAACAGAAGCTGAAGGCACAGGCGCTAACATCCTCGATGCTAAGAAAGATGCTGAACTGACCTACACCGTTCCCGTTGGTCTTGAACTGAACTTCAACGTCAGCAGAATGTTGGACATCTATCTCGATTACACCTTCACCTGGGCTGGCAACGACAAGCTGGATCAGGTTCAGAAAGTGTTCTATCCTGAAGGCCCAACCGGTAAGAGAGTCATTGATGACATCCAAGTTGTCAACGATATGTACAGCCACCTCAACCTCGGTCTCCGTCTCAAGTTCAACAAGAAACCTTGCGACATTGAAACCATGGCTGCCAACGCTGACCAAATCACCATGAAAACCAATCCTGATCCGCTTGAGGAACATGATGGTAAAGTTTGCTTCGACGTGATCTTCACCGTCCCTGCTAACTACTTCGAGAAGGAAGCTGTCATGAACATCACTCCTACCATGGCCTACAACGGTGGTCAGGTTGTCCTCGATCCTGTGACCTTCGTGGGTGAAAAGGTTAACACCGCCAATGCTGACTTCCAAGTCAACTACAAGAACGGTGGCGAATTCACCAAGCATTACTGCACTGATTTCGTTCCTGAGATGGAAAGCGGCAAACTCATGGGCAATCCTATGTTCTATGTGTACAATGGCACCATCTATCCTACCCAGGATGAGATCGTGAAGAACACCTACTTCACTCAGGGCGGCGACAGAGTCATCACCGACGGCGTGGTCGTTACCGTTGTGAAGTGCGAAGTTGACAACGTTAAGGCTGTGGTCAGCGACAACAGCGTCAACGTTTCTTGGAACGGCAATGCTGAATCCTACGATGTGTTCATCGGTCATGAATTCAACAACGTTGCTACCGTGACTGGCGTCAAGGGCAACAGATACGTTTTCGAAAACGTTGAACCTGGTGACTATGTAGTCTACGTTAAGGCTAACTGCCAGAAGGGTGCTACCAGCGAATGGCAAGGTGGTGCTACCGCTACCATCCAGGCTCCAAGACTGCCTATCGCAATCTTCTACTTCGACTACAATTCATCCAACCTGAAGGCCAACACCAAGCTGAACAAGGAAGCTGCTAAGGCTATCGCAGCTAAACTCGCCGCTGGTGAAGCTATCAATGGTTTCGAAATTGAAGGCTGGGCATCACCTGAAGGTGAACTCGAACTCAACAACAACCTGGCTAACGACCGTGCCGATGCTGCCGACAAGGCTATCAAGGCTCAGTTGAAGAAGGTGAAACTGAACGAAAAAGACTTCACATTCTCAGCTCAAGGCTTCGGTCCTGACTGGAATAAGTTCATCGAACTCGTCCAGGCTTCCAACATCGCCGACAAGGATCAGATCGTCCGCGTGATCCAAAACAGCAAGAACCGCGAACAAGAGATCAAGAACATGATCAACGTTTATCCTGAACTCGAAAAGGATATCCTCCCGCTGATCCGTCGCGCTGAAGTCTTCGTCAAGTAATCTTGACAAGATGAAGATCAAAAAAGGCCGCTCAATCGAGCGGCCTTTTTTTGTTTATAACACGATTCGATGTACCCCTATTTCGTAAGGCTGGTTGATTGCCTCGATGATTTGTTGATAGTCTTTCTCGTTGGCTACGAAATCAAGCCTGTTGGTGTCTAAAACCAAAATGCGCATGTCATCCTGCTGCTGCTTGATAAAATCAAAATAACCCCGTTGCACATTCTCCAGATACTCATTGGTAATGTCTTGCTCGTAGGTGCGTCCACGCTTGCGGATGTTGTACTGCAGGTGGTCAACGTCCAAATACAAATACACCATCAGTTCCGGCTTAGGAGTGTTGGAGAAGATGATGTTGAAAAAGCGTGCAAACAAATCGTACTCGTCTTCCTGTAGGTTGTTGCGTGAGAAAATCAACGACTTGGCTACATAATAGTCCGAAATGATGAAGTCGTGAAACAAATCGAGATTGGCCAATTTGTCCTTCAATTGCTGAAAACGTAAGGCCAAAAAGGTCATCTCCAACTGAAAGGCGTACTTGTCAGGCTCCTTGTAGAACTTCGGCAGAAACGGGTTCTTGTCAGCCTCAAACTCCTCCAATACCAACTTTCCGTTGAAATCGTTGGCGATGCGGGTTGCTAATGTGGTCTTACCCGCACCGATGGTTCCTTCGATGGCAATGAAATTATAATTCATAGTTTCTCAAGCAATTGCGTTTGACTTAAATTGAAAACAGGATGCAAAAAGTCAGGGATGATCTCACATAAAGGCTCCAAGGCAAACTTGCGCAGATGCAACAACGGATGTGGAGCAGTCACCTTGGCCGTGTTGATAATCCTGTCGCTATAATACAAGATGTCCAAGTCGACTGTGCGAGAGCAATAGCCCTTTTGCTCAGGGTGCCTCACGCGACCCAACTCCGCTTCAATACCCATCAGCGCATCCATCAGGTCGTCGGGCTCAAGTTCAGTCTCCACCACCAATAGCTCGTTCAAGAACCATTCCTCCGCCTCGAATCCCCAAGGCTCTGTGGTGTAAGCCGAAGAACGCTCTACCAACAGGCCACACCTATTTTTAATAAGCGTGCAGGCTTGCTCCAATAAAGCCTTCTTGTCGCCCATGTTCGACCCAAATAAAATATAACATCTTGTCATGTTGCAAAGATAATGATTTTGGTTTAACTTTGCGCCTGCAATACAAAACTCTAAAACCATGAAATTTTCAAAAGTACTGCTTGCTGCATTTCTCGGCACATTGATCGCTTTGTTGATCACCTTTTTTGTAAAAGTCGGCGTGGTTTCCTCCATGATTTCCGGCATGTCGAAAGACACTGAGACTTCTACTGATGTGAAGCCGAACTCAGTGCTTTACATGAAACTCAATTACGAAATTCAGGACCGTTCTGTTGACGATCCCTTTGGCTCCATCAACTTCAGCTCAAAGGAAATGCTTGAATCAACCGGTTTGAACGTGATCCTGCGTAACATTGAACATGCCAAGACGGATCCCAATATCAAGGGTATCTATATGGAACTGAGTAGCATCCCAACCTCAACGGCTACCTTGCAGGAACTCCGTGACAAACTCATTGAATTCAAGGAATCGGGCAAGTTCATCGCATGCTATGGCGAGACCTACTCGCAAAGCGCTTACTATATGGCCTCTATCGCTGATCATATCTGGCTGAACCCAGAAGGAGTGATCGACTTCCACGGTATGGCTTCACAAATCATGTTCTACAAACACCTGTTTGAGAAACTTGAGGTTGAGATGCAGATTGTCCGTGGTCCCAACAACCGCTTTAAGAGCGCCGTGGAGCCTTATTTCCTCGACAAGATGAGTGAGGCTAACCGCGAACAGATGGATAAGCTGTTAAGCACCGTTTGGGGTCAGATCCTTGTCGCCATCAGCGAAAGCCGCAACATCAGCGTGGAGCAGCTCAACCAGATTGCCGACAACTTAGAGTTGATGACTGACGCTAAGGTTGCCTTGAATTACGGTTTGGTTGATCAGCTTTATTACAGGGATCAAGTGCTGGCTGAGCTGAAAACCATGACTGGTAGCAGCGATAAGATCAACGCAATTAACAACGAAAATTACGCCAAGTCCTATAAGACCAAGAATCCTAGCAAGAATGAAGTGGCTATCATCTACGCTTCAGGTCAGATCTATGACGGTAAGGGCAGCGAAGACAATATCTATTCCGAGAACCTCTCCAAGACCATCCGTGAGGCTCGTGAAGACAAAGATGTGAAAGCTATTGTGTTGCGCGTCAACTCACCTGGTGGCAGCGCCTTGGCTTCAGCCATCATCGGTCGTGAGCTCGATCTCACCAAGGAGGTGAAACCTATTATCGTTTCGATGGGCAATTACGCAGCATCAGGTGGTTACTGGATTTCAGCTAAGGCAGACTACATCTTTGCTGATCCTACCACTCTCACTGGTTCCATTGGTGTGTTTGGCACCTTCCCGAACCTTCAGGGACTTCTCAATAATAAGATTGGTTTGACTTTCGACGTGGCCAAGACCAACGAAAACGCCGACTTCGGCAGCGTGACCCAGCCGCTCACTCCGTTCCAATATGCCAAGTTGCAGGAGAATGTGGTGAAGACATACGATGACTTCACTCGTCGTGTGGCAGAGGGCCGTGGCCTCCGTCAGACTTATGTCGACAGTATCGGTCAAGGCCGTGTGTGGGCTGGTGCCGATGCCATCGAAATCGGTCTCGTTGACCAATTGGGTGATATGGAAGATGCCATCGCTTTCGCCGTTGAAAAAGCTGGATTGGGTGATGATTACAAGGTGACCGAGTTACCTAAGGAGAAGGACTTCTTCACCCGTATCATGGAGTCGTTCAACTCCAATAACGACCTCGACGCCGCTTTGCGTCAGAAGATGGGTGTTTATTACCATTACTTCGAAGGAATTGAAAATCTCCAAAAGAACACGGGCATTCAAGCGAGGATGCCGTTCGATTTGGTGATTGAGTGATCAAAGAAAAGGGCTGCATTGCAGCCCTTTTTTATTAGTATTCCGCCAATACTTCCTCCCGCTCCATCTGTTTCTCACCCCAGTCGTCCATTAGCTTTTGGAGCTCCTCTTTTTTCTTGCCATACGACCAAAACAGGTCGTTGTCAACTTTTACCTCCGGATGTTGGTCGGGATGACTCATAATGTCGTCCATAACAGCCAATTCCTCTTCCATCTTACCGATGGCATCCTCCAAACGCTGAATCTCCTTGTCAACCTTGCGCAGCTTGGCATCGATCTGCTTCTTGCGCTCGTAGTTGATCTTGTTTTGCGACACGGGTTCAGACGTAACGTTTTTAGGTTGTTGCTTGGCAGCGATCTCTAATTCCTTCAAGTGGCTAAGGTTTTTCTGCTCCAAGAAATCATAGATATCGCCAATATATTCCTTGATGTTGGGCTTACGGAATTCGTACACTTTGTTGGTGAGCCCTTGCAGGAAGTCACGGTCGTGGGAGACGATGATGAGGGTGCCGTCGTATTGGATCAAAGCGTTTTTCAGGATGTCCTTCGAGAGCATGTCCAAGTGGTTGGTAGGCTCGTCCAAGACCAGCAAATTGGTAGGGAAGAGGAGCATCTTCGCCAACGAAAGACGGGCTTTCTCGCCGCCTGAAAGCACTTTCACCTTCTTGTCGATGTCATCGCCACGGAACAGGAAAGCACCCAGCAGCGCCTTGACCTTGAGCCGCATTTCGCCAACGGCTACGTCATCCAAGGTCTCAAACACGGTCTTATTCATGTCGAGCATGTCCTGCTGGTTTTGGGCATAGTACCCGATCTTGACCTCATGGCCGAGCTTTACCTCGCCCTCATGGTCAAGCACTCCACAGATGATCTTCGACAAGGTGGATTTGCCTTCGCCGTTTCGACCAACAAAAGCAATCTTCTCACCTCTTGGAATCAACAAATTGACATCTTTTAAGATGACTTTGTCGTCGTATGCTTTGCTCACATGATTGAGCTCCAATGTCACTTTGCCAGAATGTGGCGCGGGCGGAAACTTAAAATGGATGGCAGTTTTGTCGATGTCGTCGACAGTGATTTCCTCCATCTTTTCCAGTAGTTTCACGCGGCTCTGCACCTGCTTGGCTTTGGTGGCCTTGTAACGGAATCTTTCAATGAAGGCTTCAATCTCCTTGATCTCCCGCTGCTGGTTGTTGTAGGCGTTGCGTTGCATGTCTACACGCTCCTCACGCAGGTTGACATAGTCGGAATAGGAGGCCTTGTAATCGTATATCTTGCCGTTGCTGATCTCGATAGTGCGAACGGTGATGTTGTCCAAAAAGGCACGATCGTGCGAGACCATCAGGATGGCTCCATAATAGGACTTTAGGAAGCCTTCAAGCCATTGGATGGACTCAATGTCGAGATGGTTGGTGGGCTCGTCGAGAAGGAGTAAATTCGGCTTTCTCAAAAGGATTTTGGCCAACTCCACACGCATCTGCCATCCGTTGCTGAACTCCCGCATGGGACGTTGCATGTCGTCGTGCTCGAATCCCAATCCCACTAAGATGCGCTCGGCTTCACCCTCGATGGCGTTGCCTCCCATCATGTTCAACCTATCGTTGAGGACGTTGAGATGCTCAATCAGGCGCTGGTACTCGCGACTTTCGTAGTCGGTACGCTCCATCATGGCATTTTGCAACTGCTCTGCCTCACGCTCCAGTTGATGGAACTCGTCGAAAGCAGTCATGGCTTCGTCGAGTACCGTGTTGGGACTGTTCACATTCTTCTCCTGAGGCAGATACCCGATGGTAACGCCTTCGGGAATGATGACATCGCCTTTGGAGGGTTGTTCCAATCCACAGATGAGCTTGAGCAGCGTGGTCTTGCCGGCGCCATTATGGCCAACCAATCCAATGCGGTCCTTTTCACGGATCAAAAAGGTGATATCGGTGAATAGGTCGTCACCGGTGAAGTGCATGCTCAGGTTCTGGACAGAAATCATAATGATGGGTTAAAAATAATAGCGAAGACCAGCTTTGGGACTTATTCGGCTAAGTGAGATAGGATCATTCAGATATATGGTTTCAGAAACAAGCTCGTTGAGATTGTCAAGATGCCCTTGTTGGTTCAACTTGGTGATATTGCCAATGCAATAGGTCACTTCAATACCTATGGCGGTGTGCTCGTTGAGCATGTAATCATATCCGGCCATCATGCCATGGCCTAAACAATGCCCAACGGAATAGTTGGTTAACCATTTGTTATAAGGTGAGTAATTGCCATCTTCCTTATAGTTCATGAGTCCTATCATGTACTGGATCATATAACGGCTTTTGCCGTCGATCTTTTGGATGCCCAACGAAAAAGCTATGAAGTCATGCGTATAGGTGTTGTTGATGCTCCACGAAAGAGTATTGCCGTCTTCAGTCGTTTGGAAGAGGGGCATGCTATGGCTCTTCCTGAAATAATCGTAGTGCAATCCGATGACAAACATATTGTTGATGTTGAATTGGACGTTGGCATCCGCGGCGAATCCTTGTTTGACGTTATAAAGGTAATCTTTATAATACAAAGGATAAGCGTTGGGTGTCTTTCCCGTCTTGATGGTCCAACCGGCATTTATCGCTGCACGGACAATATAGTCCTTTTTGCTTTGGGCATGTATTGGGATGGACATCCCAAGAATCAGAAGAAGGGTCAATAGGAGCGTCTTTTTCATGCTGGTTTATGTTTTCTTTTCCAAACCCAGAATGTAATCAAACTAATTAAAGTGATGGCAACGCCAATGCCATAACCTACAGGGCGAGGCAGTATGGAGCCCAGCCCTCCGTCGGCAGACTTGGCCACGAAGAGGAAACAACCTGTTACCATAGTCATGAAAAGAGCGGGGAAGAAAGTGACAAAATACCAATGTTTGCCCTTGCTCTTCCAAAGATAGACCGTGATGGCCCAAAGGGTGACTGTAGCGAGTACCTGGTTGGCCCAGGCGAAGTAACGCCATATCACTTGGAAGCCTTTAGCGTCAGCAATGCTATAGACCAGAATGGCTGCTGAGACAGCGAACAGCGGAATAGCGATGATCAAACGGTTCTTGATGGGCTTCTGGTCATAGTGCAGTAAGTCTGATAAGATCAATCGTGCCGAGCGCATGGCGGTGTCGCCCGAAGTAACGGCAGCGCTGATCACGCCTAAAATGGTGATGGTGGCGATGACCGGTGTGAACCAGGTGTTGGCAATGACGCCCACGATGGCGGCTCCACTCTTGCCAGTGACGTCGACCACACTGTCAGGACCGAAGAAATAAGCTGCAGCGGCAGCCCAAATCAAGGCGACGATGCCTTCAGTGATCATGGCACCGTAGAAGATGGGACGGCCTTGCTTTTCGTTGATCATGCAACGCGCCATCAGGGGCGACTGGGTAGCGTGGAAACCGGAGATGGCACCACAGGCGATGGAAATGAACATCATCGGGAAAATGGGGTTGTTGGCTGCGTCGGGATGACGGTTCTGCAAGCCACTCCAAAGCTCTGGAATCTCGGGTTTATAAATGATGAATGCGATGAAGATGGCTACTGCCATGCTCAATAGCAAAATACCGAAGATTGGGTAAATTTTACCGATCACCTTATCGATGGGTAACAAAGTGGCAATCAGGTAGTAAGCCAAGATGATGATGATCCATACGTAGGGGTTCCAGCCTTGGGTGAAATTGGCGTTGAGCAAGGTGGCCGGGGTGTTGATGAACACCACGCCGACCAAAATCATCAGGATGATGGTGAAGCCGCGCATGATTTGTTTAGCGGTGTTGCCCAGATAGGTTCCGTGGATCTCAGGCAGACTGGCACCTTTGTCTCTCAAGGAAATCATGCCTGACAGATAATCGTGGACGGCACCGGCAAAGATGCTGCCCAACACGATCCACAGGAAAGAGGCTGTACCGAACTGTGCACCCATGATGGCTCCAATGATGGGACCTACGCCGGCGATGTTCAGGAACTGGATCAGGAAAACTTTCCAAGGCTTCATCGGGACGTAGTCCACACCGTCAGCCATGGTAGTAGCCGGAGTGGCCCGATTGGGATCAGCCCCGAAGAGCTTCTCCACAAATTTTCCGTAAATCAAGTAACCGAGAACCAATATGGCTAAAGCAATGAAAAAAGTGATCATGATTTTTTACCTCCAAATTGCATTAAGTATGATTTTAAGAATTCATCGATGTCTCCGTCCATCACGCCTTGAACGTCAGAAGTCTGATAGTTGGTGCGATGGTCTTTCACACGACGGTCATCGAAAACGTAACTGCGGATTTGAGAACCCCATTCGATCTTCATCTTGCCGGCCTCGATCTTGTTCTGTTCTTCCATACGGTGGCGCATCTCGCGGTCGTAGAGTTGCGATTTCAAGAGACGCAAGGCGTTCTCCTTGTTCTTGGGTTGGTCGCGGGTCTCAGTGTTTTCAATGAGGATTTCCTCTTCCTCGCCCGTGTAGGGGTCTTTGTATTGGTAGCGCAAACGCACGCCTGACTCCACCTTGTTAACGTTCTGTCCACCAGCGCCGCCGCTACGGAAGGTGTCCCACGACAAACGCGACTGCTCCACTACAATCTCGATGGTATCGTCAATCAAAGGGGTGACGAACACGGAGGCAAACGAGGTCATGCGCTTGCCTTGGGCGTTGTAGGGACTCACGCGCACCAAGCGATGCACGCCGTTCTCGCCTTTCAGGTAGCCGTAGGCATATTCACCTTCAAGCTTCATCGTCACCTGCTTGATGCCAGCATCTTCGGCTTCCAAAAGGTTCGAGATAGTCAGCTTATACTTGTGGTTCTCGGCGTAACGCATGTACATGCGCATCAGCATCTGTGCCCAGTCTTGGGCCTCGGTGCCACCTGCGCCCGCATTGATCTTCAGCACGGCGCTCATCGGGTCGGCTTCTTCCTGAAGCATGTTCTTGAATTCCAGGTCTTCCACAATCTTCAAGGCTTCGGCGTATTGTGCATCCACCTCTTCTTCGGTGGCTTCGCCTTCCTTGGCGAAATCAAACAGCACCGCCAGGTCGTTGTAGGCATCTTCAGCTTTCTTGTAGCCTGTGAGCCAGCCTTTCACCTCGCGCACCTTCTTCATGGTTGCCTCGGCGGCTTTCGGGTCACTCCAAAATTGTGGGTCTTGGGTCTTTTCGTCTAATTCTTGGGCCTCTATGGTACGACGGTCCACGTCAAAGATACCTCCTCAAGGCCTCAACCCTCTTACATAATTCTTTTTGTTGGTCTAATGTGATCATGTGAATATTGATAAAGAATTTGAGCGCAAAAATAAGGAAAATAGTGGAAACTTTCTATCTTTGTCCATTCGAAAACCCTTCAAATATGAAAAAAGCTTTACTTCTCTTAGTGATGTTGGCAGTGGGCTTAACTCAGATGAACGCTCAGGACTTCACCTACGGTGACTTGGAATACTCGATCAACAATGATGACGTCACGGTGACGCTCACAGGTCATGTGGATGGTTATGATGCGACGGGACAACTCAATATTCCATCAACTGTTTATTATTACGGAGATGCTTACACCGTTACGATCATCGATAGTTATGCCTTTTACTATTGTGAAGGCCTCACAGGACCTTTGGTAATTCCGAACACTGTTGAGGAAATTGGCGATTTGGCATTTTACAAATGCACGGGTCTCACCAGCTTAACTTTGTCGAACAACCTGACTGACATCGGTGACGATGCCTTTGATTACTGCGGTTTTACGGGTATAATCAACATCCCGGCTTCCGTTGAGTACATCGGCTATACGCCGTTCTATGGTTGTGATGGCATCGATGGCTTTGTGGTCGATCCTGCGAACGAGGATTACGACTCGCGCGATAACTGCAATGCGGTGATTCGGACCTATACCAATGAACTCAAATTTGGCTGCAAAAACTCCACCATCCCGAATACGGTGACCTCCATCGCTGAAGATGCTTTCAACCGTTGTACCGGGTTGACCTCTGTTACGATCCCGAACTCAGTCTCTTCCATTGGAGGTTATTCGTTTTTCTTTACTGGCTTAACCTCCATTACCATTCCAGGTTCAGTAGGCCTCATCGGTATGAACCCGTTTGGTGGATGTGCTGCATTGACTGAAATCGTCGTTGAAAGTAGCAATCCGGTGTATGATTCCCGAAACGGCTGCAATGCCATCATTAAAACGGACTGGAACGAGATGATCACAGGATGCCAAAACACGGTTATTCCCGACGATGTAACCCGTATCGGCGACGATGCCTTTTATTTTTGCAGCACGCTTTCAGGCGAATTGGTGATTCCAGAACAAATCACCTCTATCGGTGCGTATGCATTCGAGGGCTGTACCGGACTGACAGGCTCCTTGGTCATTCCCAATACGGTGAATCAACTCGGCGAATCGGCTTTTGCCAATTGTACGGGTTTTGACGGTACCTTGACCCTTAGCGAGGCGTTGCCAAACATTCAAAACTGGACTTTTGAGGGATGCCAAGGTTTTACAGGGTCTCTGGTCATCCCCAATTCCGTTAGAACCATTGGCTCCAGCGCCTTTGAGGACTGTCGTGGCTTTGATGGCTCGCTGACACTTCCTGAAAAACTGGCTTCTGTGGGTAATTTCGCTTTCGCCAGTTGTTCGGGCTTTAAGGAGGCGATCGTTTTATCGGAAACACCCCCTGAACTCGGCAACTATCCCTTCGGCGGCTTTGGCAGTACCACCCTTGTGGTGCCTTGCGGATGCGTTTCGGCTTATGAAAACACTGCCTGGCATGAGCAGTTCATCAACATCATCGAAGACTGCACAGCCGTCGCGGAAGCTGAAGACCAATCTGCCAAGGTCTATCCCAATCCCACCCAAGGCCGTGTGACCATTGAGGCTGAAAACATCCAACATGTCGCCATCTTTAACTTAATAGGTGAAAAGGTGTTCGAAAGCGTCGCCAATGGCGATGCGTTCAGCTATGATTTCAGTGGATTTGAAAAGGGCTTGTATCTGATTCGAATCGAAACCAAAAACGGTATTTTAACAAAATTTGTTACTGTGATGTAAGTTTTCCTTTCCTTTGTTGTCTAACATGATGAACGTTGCAACGAAAAACGCATTATGAACAACGACAAGGAATATCAGTTTGAACTTTTGGTGCGGGAGCACAAGCGGACCATCTATACGGTGTGCTACATGTTCTCGCATGACAAGGCGGAGGTCGACGACCTGTTTCAGGAAATCCTCATCCGCCTCTGGAACGGCTTCGACCATTATGAAGGCAGAAGCAGCGCCCGTACTTGGATCTATCGTGTGGCCTTGAACACGGCCATCAACCAGGACAAGAAGGAACGCCGCCGTATCGAGACCATACCGTTGACGGTCGACATCAACCCCTTCGAGGCCGACGACCCCAAGACCCAGCAGGTGCGCAAGCTCCACGACCTCATCTCGCGATTGGAGTTGATCGACCGAAGTCTCGTGCTGCTCTGGCTCGAAGGCATCAGCTACGACGAAATCGGGGCCATCATCGGCATCACGCCCAACAACGTGGGGGTGAGATTGGCGCGCATCAAGGAAAAACTGATCAGTATGTCAAAAAAACAATGAAAGGGATTCATCATGGAAAACAATAATCTGAACGAACTCGAACAACTGAAAGCCCAATACGAGACGCTGAAAGAGCAACTCGACCAGCAGGAAATTGTCAACGATAGGTTGATGAAATCGTCTATTGACCATAGCGTTGGTTTTTACAAACGATATCGTTGGGTGCAAATCTTTTTATACCCGATAGTGGCATTCTTCGGGTTACTGATCATCAAATGGGATCTGGGCAACCATCTCTCGGCTAAGGTGTTCTGGTTGGTGTATTGCCTGGTTTGTCTGGTGATCGAGTTGCTGTTGACCAGCAAGCTGCAAGCCAAGACGTTGGAAAACGATGATTTGCTAACCTTGTCAAATCAAGCCAGAGGTTTTAAGAAACTCTTCGCCATCTTTACGATTCTCAACTATTCCACTGGGTTAGTTTTGTTTTTAGGTTTGCTTTTGGGTTGGATAGGAAATGGAGTGCCAAACTTGGGTGCGGTCATGGTTGTTTTTTGCATCGCGATGGTATTCTTTGTTCTTGTTGGAATTGCTGAAATCCGCTATAAGACCAAGCCTTGCGACGAGATCATCCGTCAGATAGAAACCGCAGAGACCCCTCGCGACAAAAAACCCAGATGGGATCGAAAGCAACGGTGGTGCTGCATTGCCTTGATAGCCGTGTTCTTGGGCTTCGACATCTGGGGCGGCTATTTGATCGCCAAGCATTTTAAATTGGTGGGAGATACCCTTAAATACGAAAGGGCGGAGGGCGATCTAACCACCAAAGGCAGCCTTGAAATCTGGGAAGTTTATAACCGGACTACGGTGTCGGACAAGGCACGCTTCCTTGAAACAACCGTGGTGGAAGACAACGATTCTTTAGCGTATCGTTGGTCGGCCGACACCACCGAGTTGGTGCTTTATACCTTGAAAAAGACCACGGAAGCTGGTCCCGCCATCAGTTCGGCAGTACTGGGAGGGAAACCTTTGGTCAAACGACTGGAAACTGGACCCTATAAAGAAGGAACCTTCACCGCCATCATTCTCGAGTTGATGCCTGAAGCTACAATTTTGTTCAAACGGATGACAGAAGATGCCCTGTTGCAGCCTCAACCCGTCAATATAGCAGTCGTTATTGATGGTCAAGTTTATCAAGAGTGGCGCATTGCCAATGCTGTTTGTAGCGCTTTCTTCATCAATGCCAATCCAAATTGGTCGAAAGACGAAGTGGACGCATTCTGTAACATGCTGATTCAGCAGTAGGGATGACCGAAATAAGTCTAAGGTTCTTTGATTAGTTGGTATTGGGGCACGTGCCGGAGGCACGCTATTTCAGTAACCCCACACAAGCGATAGCGCAGTGTGGGGGAGTAGACTCTGATATGATGAGTCTGCGTGCCGAAGGCACGCTACATCTCATAGTAAAGCGTTGTAGCGTGCCTCCGGCACACTGCGTAACACGTTGCGGATCAAGTTGCACCGCTCTCTAAGACTGCTTCCGTCGAATAAAAGCAAAAAAAATCTCATTATTTCTTGACACGAATAAAAAAAGCTGTATTTTTGCAGCGTACTAGTTTACTAATACACTACAAACAAAAAAAATATTTTCAATCCTGAATACTATAAAACTAAAAATTTAGTTATAACAACGTCAATACCTTAAATAATGAAAAAACTGCTTCTTTCTTTCGTCATTGCTTTGATTGCCACCTCTTCGGTGTTTGCCCAAAGCAACGTTTCTGGTAAAATTATCGATGAATCCAATAACCAAGGCGTGCCCTTCGTGAACGTGGGCCTGTTCCGTGTAGTCGACTCGGCCTTTGTGAGCGGTGCGGCTTCTGACGACAAGGGCGTCTTTAAACTGCAGGCAGTACCGAATGGAGAGATGCTTCTTAAGATTTCGGCTATTGGTTATGAGCTGTTTGAGAAGCCGGTGACAGTGAAAGGCAACACCGACCTTGGCACCTTGAAACTGACCGCTGGCACCACTCGTCTCGATGAAGTGGTCGTCACCGAGAAACGCCCGATGTTCCTCGTGGAAGGGGAGAAAACCATGTATAATGTGGCGGAAGATCCCAGTATTCAAACAGGCACGCTGTCCGACGCTTTACAGAATGCACCAGGCGTTGAGGTCGATGTAGAAGGTAACATCACCCTGCGCGGCACTTCGAGCGTGGAGGTCTGGATCAATGACAAACCTTCACACTTGAGCGCAGAGAATCTCAAGACCTATATCCAACAACTGCCGGCCAACAGCATTGACCGTGTGGAGGTTATCACCAACCCATCGGCTCGTTATGGCTCCAAGGCTGACGGCATCATCAACATCGTGACTAATGCCAAGGTCCAGAAGAACGAGTTCTTTAGCTTCGGTGTGAACGGATCTACAAGACCTTCGGTAACACCTTGGATGTCATACGTCTGGTCGAACGAGAAGCTTACCATCAACGCCTATATCAATGGCGGTTATGCCCTTTGGAAAGGTAATTCGTTTAGCGATCAGTCCTTATATACTGCTAATCAAATCCTTGCGAGCCATGAGATTGACACTGTCACTTATCAGAACAAGGGCTTCAACGGTGGCGGCTATGTTAGCCTTGATTATGAGATCGATACGGCCAATAGCCTGAGTTTTTGGTTCAATGGTTTTCCAAATTTAGGAAGAAACAACAGCAGTTCCAGCTCGTTTAGGGAAGAGTTCCTTGATGAAAACGGTATTCCGCTTGCTACGCCATCATTGACGGACTATCGTACAAGCAGCACCTCCACGAGCAACAACTATTTCTTGATGGGCGGTGTGTATTACCAGCATAAGTTCGACAACAAGGGACACAATCTCTCTATTAGCGCTGATGCCATGGGTTGGGGCTACCAGGGCAGTGGCCGTGTAGACCGTCACTTTGTGCTGCCTGAGGATCATCTGAGAGCCATCAACTCTACCCAATCACGTAATAGCTTCGGCGGTGAGGTGGAAGTGGTTTACAACCGTCCCTATTCAGAAAACGGCGAGATTTCGGTAGGCTTGAACTCAGGCTATAGCCCTGAAAAAGTGTATAGTAAGAGCGATACCTTGGTGGGCGAGAATTGGGTAAATGATGCTTATCGTTCCTATGCGGCTACCTTCTCCACGTTGACCAATGAAGCTTTCATCACTTTGCAGCATAAGTTCGGCGGATTCACTGTGAAGCCGGGTGTGCGTTTTTGCCATGAACTGGTGAGTGGCAACTATGTTGACTCCACTCAGTATGATTTCCGCAAGCCATTCTTCAGTGTGCGACCCTCTTTGCACCTGTCGTACCGCACTGAGTCCATGCATAACTTCAGCTTGAGTTACACACGCCGTATCGCTGCTCCCGAAGCGTCTCAGCTGAGCATGTTCCCCTTGTATGACGAAGATGAATTCAGTACGGGTAATCCTGATCTGGATCGTATCTATACCAATGCATTCGAGGCAGGCTGGACCAAATATTTCATGAACTTCGGTTCTGTGGGTCTCTCAGCCTACTATCGTGGTAAATCAAATGAAGTCAACGAGATACAGATGTCAGTGTACCATCCATTGTATGGTCGTGTGGTGCCTTACAGCTATCCCGTCAACGTGGGTAAGAGCCATAACGCAGGTTTCGAGTTTAACATGATGTACCGTCCAAGCGGTTTCTTCAACCTTCGTTTCTATGCCAACTTATACGATTCTTACCTGGAGACGGTCTTCAATGACACTCCTTATAAATCTGACATGTGGTCATATAGCTTCCGCCTGAACTTATGGGCCAAGCTTTGGAACAAGATCGAGGTGACGGCTTCAGGTTACTACAGCTCTCCGACACAGTCGTTGTTCAGCGAGATTCATTCACGTTACGGTATCGATGCTGGTTTACGTGCTGATTTCTTCGATCGTAAGATGTCGGTCTTCGTCAATGCCAGCGATATTTTCAACTGGAACAGATGGGCAAGGTCAAACAACAGCCCATACGTGAAGTCCGATGCCAATTCGAAATACAACAGCCGCGCTGTCTCGGTGGGTGTGACCTTCCGTTTCGGTAAAATGGAATTGGAACAGATGGCCCGTCAGGGTGCTGACGATTCGCAAGGCGCTCCGCAAGGCGGCGGGATGGGACGGTGATTGTCCGGCCCCTACGGGGACTGATGTTTACGTTCCCGTAGGGATGACGTGGATATGGGATGCCGTAGGCATCCGACAGAGGTAACCAGCCGATTTATCGGCTGGTTATCAGTGAACGATGTTCCTCTGCGTCAACGAAACCCTTCATCGCAAATCTACCATGGAGATAATTTCTGTTGACCCAAATGGAGCTTTGTCCTTTCAATTGTTTAACGAGGTTCGAGCATATTTCAAAAACCAGCCGTTGAAACGGCTGATTACCGCTGTTGCGCCCCTATGGGGCGCTTGGTGAATAATCCGTTTTTCTCTGCAAAAGATATAAATAATTCTATAATTATTATTAATAAACAGCAATTAATTAAAATAAAAAAAGAGCGCAATCATAGAAAGCGCTCTTAATGTTTTAAGTATTAAATAATTATTTATTTAATAACGATCTTTTGTGTCTTCACATTCTCACCATTAATCAGTTGTAACACGTAAAGCCCAACTTTAAGGTTAATCGCCTTCGAGCAGGTGCCGTTAACAACCTCCGTGCTAATCACGCGCCCCATCATATCGATGATTTGGAGCCTGCCTTCACTGGTGATGATAAGCTGACCGTTGCTGATGAAGGCAAAGCCATCTTCGGTTTCGTTATCGTTATTCGCACTGAAGATGAGTCGGAATCTGCTTTCATAATCGTCGTTTCGAGCGCTGAAGGTGTAGGTAGGCGTTTGAAGCAGGTCGATGTTGGCACCCGTCAAGTTATCAATCAGGTGGAGATAGTTCATCTCCAGGCCCTCAGGATTCACCGTTAAGGTATAAGAACCATTCGTAACAGCCTTGAAGTTCAGCGGCATCTCGCCTTGGCCTTCGCTGTAGGCGATGGCGTATTCTTCATGACCCACAGGGATGTAGATATTGGCATCCTGGTGGCCGAAGTAGAACTTGGTGAGCTTCGAGCCTTCGTCGAAACTGATGATGGCGTTGTCGAGGGTCTTCAAGGCGTAGCCGTCGCGGGTGGCGACAGTTTGGGCCAAGGTCATTTCCAGACTTCCGTTATTGGAATTCGTGAATGGTTCCGTTGTGCGGAAGACGATGTCTTCGTTGTTTTCCACTTTGACAATGACACCATAGCAGGGTTGGATGGGTGTTGCTTTATCGACAGGATTAGCCACGATGATGGCACCGTTGTCATCCAATGTGTAATAAGGCTTGTTGACGTATGCCTCAATACAGAACGGGTTGCCCACGAGGTTGTAGCCATTGGGAAGGCCTGAGATGGTCTTCTCGCCGCCCATGTTGAGCGTGCCAGTGAAGGTCACGATCCTGTTATACTTGGTGGCGTAAAGGTAACCCATGCCATTGACGAAGTTGAAGTTTGATGCGGCATTGCCCTCATGCGCCTTCCAGTTCTCCCACCTCGTGTTGCTCGGATTGAGGCGGTAAAGGTCATAGTACGCTTCGTTGTTGTCCAAAAGGTTGTTAACATCATTGGGGGAAATGTTATCTTCAAGAGGCGAAGCAATGAATGCCCAATGGTCGTTGTTGTCGCCATAGCCGATGAATTGACGATTGATGTAGTTAGAAGGGGCGTTGATATAATGGTAGAAGGTTCCGTCGCTGTCTTTCAAGCCGTTGTCATAGAACTTCAGACCGCTGACGTTGTATAAGGTGTAGCTGCCAATAGGTAAAGCGCCATCGTTTTCAACCCGCTTACCCTGACTATCGCCGATAGCCTGGGTGAAATAGCCGTTGTTGAAATGAAGCGATTGGCTCTCGTCGTTGCAACGGGCGAATGTCTTGCTGCCCGATGAGATGCAGCTTGCAGAAGGATTTATGAAACAGTCATTGAAAAAGAGGCAACAATGGCCGTTGTCTGGGCCATTACCCCAATCGCACCATCCCACAAAGCCGCCGACGTTGGTTGTGTTGTTGGTGGTGGTGATGCTTCCAGTGAAAGCACAGCCCGTGAACGTGGTTTCGCTAAGTGCTCCGTTGCCACCTTGCAGATGGGCAATGAAGCCGCCGTGGGTGCCATCGCCACTGATGCTGCTATGGATATTGACACTGACGATACAATTCTGTATCACATTGTTGCCGTCACCTGCCCTGCCAATGAGACCGCCTGCAAACTGTGTCCTTGTGTAGATGTCGCCAGCGACTTTCAGATTCTTGATTGTGGTGCCTGCCACATAGCGGAACGGGGCGCAAACATTGAAGCTGGTGTAATAACCCGAGGTTCCGAAATCATCGCCGTTGAGGGTGAGCGTATGACCGTTCCCGTCGAAGATGCCTTGGAAACTATTGATCTTGTTGTAGCCAACCACTTTAGAGATAGTCAAGTTTGCCATGAGCTTGAAGTGTTTGCCGCTATACGTGGTGCCATCATATACTCTGCTTGCCAATTTATTCCAGTCCTCTATCGATTCGATAAGGTAAGGATCGGAATCGGTGCCGCTGCCGTCGAAGCCGACGACCGAAAAGTAACGATATACGTTGCCGTAGTAGCCGTTGGCATTGACGCCTGCGGCGGTATACAAGTAGTTGCCTCGGGCATTCACCTCTGTTGCAGGATTGCCATTGTAGGTCAGGCTGAGGGTGTAGCACGATGGATCGAGGGTCTCGCCACCGAAGATGACCGTCGGGTTGATGTTGATGACAGCGCCTGTGTAGTCATAAACACCATTCACATTATCAATGAAAGTATCATCAGGGCTTGCATAGACGGTCTCACCGGCTATCGAAATCTGATGGCAAAGATTATCTCTCACAGAGGTGTAAGCGATGGTGCCCTGCCAGCTTTCGCCCATCGGCTGGGTGTAGTAGCAGTCAGTGAGGCTATAAGTGCCCATGTCGGGGTTGATAAAATTATAATAATCATAATAGGAATACAATTGCTGGTAAGATGGTTCGTATATGCCACCGTTGATGTTGGTGGTGCCGTGGTTTAAGCCCACAAAACCGCAACACTGGCCACTATTATGATAAAAAACACTACCTTTGAATACGCAGTTAGTGATGTTGAGCGTTGATCCGCTTGCCACATGACCCACCAAGCCGCCGTTATAGGCAAAGATATATTGTGCTTCGCTGTTTATTTCAACATTGGAGACGCAGTTGTTGAGGATAGTTGTGCCTTCCGAGTGGGCAACGATACTGGCTGCGTATTGTGAATCATTACCAATTCGCATGTTTCCTCCCACAAAAAGGTCATGGATATTGGCGCCGCTGACATAGCGGAACGGAGCGGTGTAAATCACCTTAGTGTCAAATAATAGATCCAATGTCAAAGTGGCGTTGTGGCTTCTGTTGCCGTCGAAGTTGCCGCTAAACGGATGCTCGCTAGTGCCAATCATGTTGCTCACGGTAATGTTGGCATTGTCGGCAAGTTTGAAGTAAACGCCACTGTAGCTTTCGCCGTTGTTCACAAGTGTGGCAACCAGGTCGAATTGGGCGGTGGTTGAAATCATGTAAGGGTTATTTGCTTCGCCGGTGCCTGTCCAATCGATGATGCTCCACTGGGCGTAAAGCGTGGTGGCTTCAGTAATATCCCAGTTATGTGCGCTGGTGCCGTCGGCGTTGTAATACTGGGTGCCGCCGCCATTGGTCTCGGTGTAGTAGCCGCCAAAGGTGTAACCCGTTATGGTAGGTATGGTGATGTCAGGCATCGCAGCGTCGAAGGTAGCGGTGACGGAGGTGGTACCGCCACTGCCGATCTGCTGGTCGAGCGTCACAGTGTACTGATTGGGCGTCCATTGGGCGTAGAGGTTCAAGATGGCGTTGTTATCAGGGGTGAGGTTGCTGACGCTCTGCTGGTCGGTATAGAAGGTGCCGTTGCCATCGGCCTGTGTGTTCCAGCCGGCGAAGGTGTAGCCCGTGCGGCTGTAGTTGTTAGCATTGAGGGGTTGCGTTACACCGTAGGTGAAGCCTTGGTTGGCCATCGTGCCAGTGGCGTTAGTGTTGTTTTTGTTGAAGCGGACGGAATAAGTGTTGGCGACGAAATCGGTGCTTACGGTCACTGCACTGGCGGGCATGGTGAGCGTGTTACCGTTGATGGAGCCGGCGTTAGCGGTGAATCTTACATGGTAGCCGGTAGGCGGATTACTGTTGTAGGTGAGGTTAAGCGTGGCCGTGGCATAGGAGTATGGCTGTCCGTTGATATTGGCACCGTTGTCGTAAGTGATGTTGCCGCTGCCAGGCAGGGTAGCCGAGGGGTCGTGGTCAATGGCGATATGTTGGCCAAGGGTTAGGGCATAGAGTGCACGGGCGCTGTTCCCATTGTAATAGTCTGTTCCGTTGAAACCCACATTGGTGGCATTGGCCGTGCCCGCCACGGTGCAGTTGAGGTAGTAGTTGCATGTAAGGGAGCCATCGCTCCGTAAACCGAGAATGGCACCTCGATTGTCGACACCAGGGATGGTGACACCTATGGCGAGACAGTCTGTGATACTGCCGCTGTAACATCGTCCCACAATACCGCCATAGGCAGAGCCATAGTTGGTGTTGACTATGCTGAGGGTGGCATGGCTGATGCAACTTTGCACCGTGCCTCGGTTAAGGCCCACGACGCCACCGTGGCTTACGGATGAGTTTCGTACGGCGTGGATGCATACGTTATTGGCTACAGTACATTCCTCAATGGTGGCACTGTTGGTTTCACCCGCGATACCGCCGACATAAGATTTGCCTGTGATGCGGGTGTCGGTGAGATGGACGCGCTTCACTGTGCCACTGACTTTGCCAAATAGGCCTTGATAATTATTGGGAGCTCCTTCGCCGTCTCTATAGATGCGGATGCCGCTGATGGTGTGTCCCTCTCCGTCGTAAGTGCCTTGGAATAGATGGTCACTGTTGCCAATGCAGGTGAAGTTGTTCTCGGTGCCGCTGCTATTGTTCCATTGGGTGGAGTAAGGGAAGGTTAGATTGGTCACTTGGAGGAAGGTTTTGCCACTGATGTCGCCACCGTTGTTCACTAAACCGGCCAGTCCGCGCAGGTCGTCGTGACATGTGATGAGATAATTGTGATTGTCGTCCTGTCGGAAGTCGGAGAGGGCATAGGCGAGGTCGGCATTGGTGGAGAAGAGGTCGGTGTAGCTGATGCTGCCGCTGAAATCGTTTCCAGCCAAGTCTTGGATGGTACCATCGTAGCCAGTGATGCTAACCTTGCCGCTAACGGTCTTCGGGATGATGCCTTTGAAGGTGAGCACGTTGCTGCCGCTGCCCGAGGTGTAGTCCAGGGTGCCAGACGTGGTTCCCCAATAGACGCTTAAGGTTGGGGTTCCCGTTACTTTCATAATCTCGCTAAAAGCGACACTCACATACACCGTGTTGCCCTTGGCATGGCGTCCTGGATTGGCGACAATGCCTTTCATGGTGGGTGCAGTGTTGTCAACGGCCTGGATGTGGGCTTTCACATTTTTGGCATACCAGTCATCATCCAAGTTTCCTGAAGCATCGAAACGCACATAAAGACTGCTGAGATCAGTAGGAATAATGAGGCGGCCGTCCGTAGCGCGGCAGTTGGTGTTGAAATACTGCTGCTCAAGATTGCCTTTGGGGTTGCCTGACCAAGGATGTTCCACATAGCCACAGTTGTTGCCTTGTGAAGTGACGGGGAAGGTATAAGGGTAAAAGGTAGTGTTTACATTGCCTTCAATGGTAAAGCCGGCCATATATCTGGAATAGTAGATGGTACCCGGGTTGCCGTCCTTGGCACCAGTATCGACATTGCCGGTGTTGGTGTTGGCATAGATAGCGATGTATTGGTAGCCGTCGTCTTTCTCGCGTGCATCGAAGGTGACTGTCATGCGCAGCTGCGCGCCGGCGGTTGTGAAATAGTTTTTGGATGCGGAGGCGCTGTAGTAGTTGTTTACGTTCACACTGTGATAGGCTTGGTCGTATCCGGCGTCGGTGACGGTAAACTGTTCACTTTTGATGGTCAACTCTTTTTCTCCGAAAACGGTTGTGCTTGAGTTGTTTACGCTTGTGCCTGTGGTCATGTCGCGCTGCTTGGTAGCCAGCAGGAAGCCGCCCTTGTCGGTCACCTCGAAGAGGTAGGTGCGGGTGCTGCCGTTTTGGAACTTGTAAGCATCGTCGCTAGGATTTAGCTCAGTCACCTCTATTTCCTTGATGGAAT
Source organism: Bacteroidales bacterium (assembly GCA_017531225.1). Taxonomy (GTDB): domain Bacteria; phylum Bacteroidota; class Bacteroidia; order Bacteroidales; family F082; genus Limimorpha. The sequence goes on from JAFXLL010000001.1 coordinate 49,843, forward strand.
CGTTGGCCGTGAAGTTCAGCTCGCCAGAGACAGCGGTGTAGTGCTGTCCGGGGTAAGCGCTGAGACCCACTGTGCGATAGAGAACGGTCTGGGGATAGGTGTACTCCGAGCGTTTGATGGTGAACTTGGTCTTGTGGGTGCTGGGGTTGTAGCTGGAGCCGATGGTCCAGCTGCTTTCGGCGAAAGCATTCTGCCCGAAAGCGACACCTATTAATAACAGTGCCGTTGCGAGGACTTGGTGAAAGGTAGTTTTTCTTTGCATATCGGTAAGTTTTTATTTATTGTCGTTTTTGTGCTTATTGTTGAACCTCTCGATGTCGTAGAGGCAATAGAAAATGTAGAGACCCAAGAGGGCCACTACGATGATTCCGATAATTTGGAGAGTTGTCATATCGTTCTTAAATATTCAATGCTTAAAAAATTCGATGGCAAAAATCTAAAATCAACCGAAGTTATCTTTTGTTTTAGGTAAAAATCATTTTATTCTGGGTAAAAAGGTGTTAATTCTCGGTATAATAAATGTTAAAATCGTCACACTTTTAACACCCGTTTTTCCTAAAACCACCGATTTTCGTCCCTAAAATCGGGGTATTTCGTCCCAAAACGCCCCTTTTCGCCACATTTTGGTCACAATGGCCACCTTTTTCTATTTGAGTGTTCAAACCAATCTACTTTTGCACCGAAAATTTTATCGATTACAGATATGAAAGTTATTGGAACAGGAAGCGCATTACCGTCACTCACCGTGAGTAACGACGATCTGGCTACCTTTTTAGATACCAGTGATGCGTGGATATCAACCCGCACGGGCATCAAAACCCGTCATTTATTGTCAAACGAAACCCTCTACGATCTGGCAGTGGAGGCAGCCAACAAGGCCATCAGCGCCTCAGGACTGAAACCTGAACAGATTGATTTTCTCTTGGTCTCCAACGTGGCCAACGAACATATTACTCCTGGCCTGAGCTGCATCATTCAAAAACGCATCGGCGTGACTTGTCCTGGCCTTGACATCAACGTGGCCTGCGCTGGATTCGTCAACGCCCTGATGCTTGCAGATGATATGATGAAAGCCGGCCGTGCCAAGTATGTGCTGATCGTTTGCGCTGAGGAACCTTCCAAATACTGCAACTGGCAGGAACGCGACACCAGCATCCTCTTTGGCGATGGTGCCGGTGCTGTGGTGCTCGGCCCAGGCAATGCTTTCAAAAACGTACACCTTACCATGATTTCCGATCGTGACGTGCTTTACTATGAACGCCACATGGAAAAGACTCCTTTTGAAAAGAAACAAGTGGAAGGCCAGCCTCTGATGATGAAGGGCAAGGACTTGTTCCGCACCGCCGTCTCAGAATCGGCCAAAGACGTTCAAAAGGTACTTGAGGAAGAGCATGTTAGCGCGTCGGATGTGGATTATTACCTTCTGCATCAGGCTAATAAGCGCATTATTGAGGGCATTCGCTCCATTCTTGGCCAACCCGAGGAGAAGTTCCCGACCAATATCGAGAAATACGGTAACACCTCTTCGGCAAGCATCCCGATCCTGCTCGACGAGATGCTGGCAGAAAACAAGATTAAAAAAGGTGATAAGATTGTCATGAGCGCTTTCGGAGCTGGCTTCGTTTCGGCTGCCTGCCTCTGGGAATGGGAATGATTCAAATTTAGAATTGATAGATAGCCTGTTAGGCATAAAGAATAAAAATGGAAACGAGAAGAGTAGTAATTACAGGTATGGGTGCCGTTACGCCTGTGGGCAACGACCTCGAAACCACATGGAATAATCTGATTAATGGTGTTTGCGGTATCGCTCCGATCACATCTTTCGATACCTCCGACCTGCCGGTGAAAATCGCCGCTGAATTGAAGGACTTCGATCCTATTGCAGCGGGCGTGGACAAAGGCTTTGTAAAGCGTAACGACCGTTTTGCCGTGTATGCTATGGCTGCTGCAGCTCAGGCCATGCAAGGCAATGAGGATATGCAGATGGATCCCAGCCGTTTAGGCGTTTATATCGGTTCTGGCATCGGCGGATTCGATACCATCATGCGTGAAATCATCAAGATGGAAGCTGAAGGACCAAGATGGGTCTCCCCATTGATGATTCCTACCATGATTGGCAATATGGCAGCAGGTAGCGTCGCTATCCGCTACAACGCCCAAGGCCCGTGCGTGCCTATCGTGACGGCTTGCGCCACAGGTACCCACTCCATCGGTGAGGCCTATCGCGCCATCAAGCATGGCTATGCCGACGCTATTATTGCCGGTGGTGCCGAAGCAGGTATCAACCGCGTCAGCATTGCCGCTTTTGCAAATTGTAAGGCATTGACCAAGTCAGAGGATCCGCTGAGAGCATCCCTGCCATTCAATAAGGAAAGAGCTGGTTTCGTCATCGCTGAAGGCGCTGGCATCATCCTTCTTGAAGAGTATGAACACGCTAAAATGCGTGGTGCAAAGATTTATGCTGAGGTCTGCGGTTACGGCAACAGCTGCGACGCTTACCACAGTACGGCTCCACGTCCCGACGGCACCACCCAGAGCCTTGCTATCAAGCAGGCACTCGAAGAGGCTGGCTACAAGCCGGGTGAAAACCTTTATATCAACGCACACGGCACCGGTACCCCGATGAACGATAGCGGCGAGACCAAGGCCATCAAGATTGCGATGGGTGAGGAAGAAGCCCGTCGTGCCCATATCAGCTCCACCAAATCGGAGATGGGTCACGCCCTCGGCGCTGCTGGCGGCATTGAACTGGTGGCTTCCGTGATGGCACTCAACACCGGTATTATCCCTCCAACCATTGGTTTGGATCAACCCGATCCCGAGTGCGACCTCGATTACACGCCCAACAAGGCTGTTAAAGCTGATCTTGACATCGCCATCTCCAACTCCCTTGGTTTCGGCGGTCACAACGCCTGCGTGGCAATAAGGAAAATTTAAAACCTAAAAATATGAATAGAGAAGAAATCAAACACTATCTCCCGCACCGCGAGCCTATGCTCCTGGTCGATGAGATGAACCTCGACGAGAACCATGTGTGTCATTCCAAGTACCATGTGACTGGTGAGGAGTTTTTCCTGAAAGGCCATTTCCCAGGCGAGCCCGTGGTTCCGGGCGTTATCCTCTGTGAAATCATGGCCCAGTCATGCGCCCTGCTGATGAAGGATGACCTCATTGGCAAGCTGACCTTCTACACTGGCATCGACAAGGTGCGTTTCAAGAATAGCGTCCGCCCAGGCGATACCGTCGAAGTGGAAGCCACGCTCACCCTACATCGTGCCAACATCTACATCTGCTCCGCTACGCTGAGCACCAACGGCAAACTTTGTGTCAAAGGCGAATTGTCGTTCGCTTTACTTCCAGATACACGTAAATAATAATTAACAATTTAATAATCAATACAATGGCAACTACACAAGACAAAATCAGAAGCATCATCGCTTCAAAGTTAAGCATCGATGAAAACGAAATCACTCCTGAAAAGAGCCTCGTCAACGACCTCGGCGCCGATTCATTGGACGTCGTTGAGCTCTCCATGGATCTGGAACGTGAGTTCAATCTGAAGTTCGAAGATAGCGATACGGAGAAGATCCAGACCGTCGCCGATCTTTACGCGCTCATCGAAAGTAACATCAAATAATCTTGGAATCATGAAGATGTTGGAAAATAAGGTGGCTTTGATTACGGGTGCCGGTCGTGGCATCGGTAAGGCCATCGCCATTCGTTTTGCCCAAGAGGGCTGCAATATCGCTTTCACCGATATCGCTTTGAACGATGTCGTGATGGAGACTGAGAAAGAGCTTCAGGCTATGGGCATCAAAGCCAAAGCATACGCTTCAAACGCTGCTAATTTCGCTGAAACTCAACAGGTTGTTGATGAGATTGTGAACGATTTCGGCCGTATCGACATCCTGGTCAACAACGCCGGCATCACCAAGGATACCGCCCTCAAGCGTATGACTGAGGAGCAGTGGGATGCTGTGATCAACGTCAACCTCAAGTCGGTGTTCAACTTCACCAAGGCTATTCAGCCTATCATGTGGAAGCAGAACGGCGGCAGCGTCATCAACATGAGCTCGGTGGTAGGCGTGTCAGGCAATGCCAACCAGTGCAACTATTCAGCTTCAAAGGCTGGTATCATTGGCTTCACCAAGAGTGCTGCCAAGGAGATGGGCGTGCGTAACATCCGTCACAACGCCATCGCTCCTGGTTTCATCATCACTGCCATGACCAACGCCCTTCCTGAAGATGTCCGCAAAGCTTGGGAAAGCTTGATTCCGCTGCGTCGCGGTGGCACTCCTGAGGATGTGGCCAATGTGGCTCTCTTCCTCGCCTCTGACCTCTCCTCATACGTCACAGGTCAGGTCATCCACTGCTGCGGTGGCATGAATTGCTAAAACATTAATAAACGGCAGAATTATATTTGGTTTCGGGGACGCCGTAAGGTGTCCCCGAGTTTTTTATATGTACTGGAGCCTTTTGGCAAGGATAATGACTGAGATTATAACGTAAATAAGAATTATAATACCCAATAAAATGTAGTACATGGCTGTGACTAAAACGCTCCGCCAAGCGGTTTTCGCTATGCTGAAGCCCAACATCTTCTTGAAACAGGCTGTGAAGGCAACGATAGTGATGATTGGCGACAATATCGTACCTAATTGGAGTGAAAGGTCCTTGTCGATGAAATAAGTGAGTTTTATCAAACATCGGAACAGCACCACGATGACTGAGGCATAAACGATGGTGATGATGTATTCAGCCCAATAGTAACGTTTTCGATTGTTTTTGCCGTAACAGAGCCTGGCTCCCAACAACCACAAAGGGAGTGTCATGATATAACTTAACGTATAATGGTTGTTGAGAAAATCGAGAGTTTGAGAGAATAATTTATATACTTCAGTTTGGGACTGTTCTGAATCATCTAAACCTTTGAATTCAATCTGGCTATCATAAAAAGATTCCTTAAAGGCATGCTCATTGGTGAATGAAAGGATGACAATGTAAAGAGCCAAGCAGAAAAACAGCATGGGAAAGGGCGAGAAATACCTCTTGCGTTTTCCGTTCAGAATGTCCACTATCATTGAGCTGGGACGGGTAACCAAGTTCTTAAGGGTGAACCAAACACCACCGTCACGGCCTAAGATTGCCGAGGTGAGGTTTTCTGCGATGAGCTTCATCGTAAACCGTCCAGTGTCAGCGTTTTGACCGCATTCAGGACAAAAATTGCCTTCAAATTCGGTGCCGCAGTTGAGGCACTTCGTGGTTTTTTGGATGTCCTTTTCGGCTTCCATAGCCTATTGTTTTTTGTTAAAAGCCTCCAAAACTCTATTGGCATACGTCTTTGAAACGGGAACGGAATCCAATCCTTCTCTCTCGAATTCCAAGATAAAGCCCTCGGCCTCATTGTGCATAACGCTGACTTTCTTGATGTTGACAATGTAGGAGCGATGGCAGCGCATCAAGCTGCTGGAATCCACGCAGTTGTCCTCAATGGTCTTCATCTTGCAACGCAGCATGTAGGTGGCGATGGCGCCGTTGCGTTGGTAAAACACGTTGATGTAATTGTCTTCAGCCTTGATGTAATAGAGGTTGTCGAGTTTTACGGAAAGCTTTAGGTTGCCGTTGTTGTCCATCAGGTTGATGATCTCAGTGTGCTCAGGCAGCACCTCGTCATCCGATTCCACAGCATCACTCTTGGTCAGTGTCAGCTTGCGGCGCGAGTCGTTAAGCAAGATCATCAGATCGACGATTGTGTAGGGAACGGCAAGGGCTATAAAGGTGATCAAGAGGCTCTTTCCGAAGATATAGCCTAATGAATAAGTCGTTGCTTTGACTAAGAAATAGGATAGATAGGTGTGGAAAGCCGCGATCAACACGATCTCCAAAAACAGCCAAAGGATATAGGCCCAGAAAGCGAAATGCCTTCTCTTCCTAACGCAAACGGTCATGATCAGGCGGCTGCAGGCCAAGAAGAAAGTGCCGATACCCACAAACCCCAAGGTGCCGATGAAACGGCTGTTGGTGCCCAATTGGAACCAGGAAGTCTCGGAAAACGGCGTGTAGGCGGTCAGAAACACCAAGGCGAACAACACAGAGATAACCACATTCTGTGTCTGGCTAAGCGGATCAGTCAGACATTCAGGGGTTTGTGTTATCAGTTGTTTGCGGGCCTTCATGGGTTTCCTCTTTTTGAGGGGGCAAAATTACGAAAAAACTTGGATAATCAAAGCCCTTCCTTAATCACTTCCCACACCAAATGGGCCTCAAAACCTTTCTGCATGGCGTAAGCGGCGAGTTTCCGATTTCTTTCGAAGTCGTTTTCGGCCTTGACGGTCTTTGCCTTGATCTTCAGAACGTCGATGAGCCGTTGACGATAGGCCTCTTCGTCGTATGTTTGCAAGGCTCCGTCGATGATTTCCTTATCGATGCCTTTCTGCATCAGGTGAAAACGGATTTTGTTCAAGCCCCAGCCGCTTTGGTTGATTTTGCCTTTGACAAAAGCCTGGGCAAAGCGTGTATTGTTAACGAATCGATTATCGATCAGATAATCAAGGATTTCGTCTTTTTCTTTCTGGGTGAGTTCGAAAGTCTTCAGCTTTTCGGTCACGTCTTTGACGCACCGCTCCTGGTAGGCGCAGTACTTGGCCATTTTGTCCAAGACTTGGTCGGGTGATAAAGGCTTTGCCATCAGCACTCGATTTTAAGGTCGCCTTCCTTGATCCAGCCGATCTTTCTTAATATCAATCCGAAGAGCCAAGAGAGAAGGGCGGGGAGCACGAAGCAGACCAGCAGCATGCCGATCCACATGTTGGCGCCGCCTTCGGGCATGGCGGTGTAGATGCCGATGGGGCCGACGAGTCCGCAGGTGCCCATGCCTGATCCGATGGGTACGTTTTCAAGATGAAACACGCAGGTGGCTATGGGACCGGTGATGGCGGCGGCTAAAGTCGGGGGGATCCAGATGCGTGGGTTCTTCACGATGTTGCCCATCTGAAGCATGGAGGTGCCTAAGCCTTGTGCCAGGAGGCCTCCCCAGCGGTTTTCCCTGAAGCTCAGCACGGCGAAGCCGATCATCTGTGCGCAGCACCCTGCGGTTGCTGCGCCGCCGGCGATGCCGCCGAGGCCGATGGCCAGACAGATGGCGGCAGAGCTGATAGGCAAGGTGAGCACGGCGCCAATGACCACCGACACGATGATGCCCATCAAGAAGGGCTGCATTAGGGTGGCGTGCTCGATGAACGCCCCGAGGGCGGTCATCAGCCTGCCGATGGCAGGCCCGATGGCGAACGCCACCAGCACGCCGCTAATGATCACCACTGCGGGCGTGACCAGAATGTCAACCTGGGTTTCCTTATAGACCATCTTGCCTAACTCAATGGCGACCAGCACAGCCACATAGGCGCCCATGGGGCCGCCAAGCTCGTTGCCGGCAATGCCCACGGCTATGGCACTGAACAGCACCAAACCTTCGCAACTGAGCTTATAGGCGATGGCCACCGCAATGGCGGCTCCAGTAGCAGCTTTGGCGTATTTCGCAATGGTTACGAATGCGTCCCATCCGGTCTTGTCGCCCAAGGTCTGGAAGATCGTCCCGATGAGCAAAGAGGCAAACAGGCCTAAAGCCATCGCACCCAGCGCGTCCACAAAGTAGGCACGCCAGGTGAGATCAACTTTTTTTCGTTCGCAGAAAGCTCTAAACTTTCCCACTTTTATCTTTTATCTCTTATCTTTTATCTTAAAACGTAATTCCCTCAATGCCATTTTCTTGCATCAAGTCAGCCAACTTGGTGTCGTTGTCGTCAACAGCGGCAATGCAGTTGGTCACCACGCGGATCTGCTTGGCGGGATAGATGTTCATCAAGTCCTTGACGGTCTCATAGACGCAGTAGTCGGTGGCAATGCCGCAAACGTCAATACCTTCAAACTTGATCTCTTCTTTAATGATATAGGTCAGTTTTTCGCCGCTGCGGGCGTTTTGGAAGATGCTGAACTCTTCCTTATCAGCCAAGTCGCCCTTGGTCATGTAGTGGATGCCGATGCTGTTCATGTTGGAATCAAGAGCCTGCTGAAGGGCGGGATACACGTTCATGCCTTCGGTTCCCTGCACGCAGTGGGGCGGGAACACGCCGCCGTTTTTCACAAAGGAGCAGTGGTTGGCGGGGTGGGCGTCCTGGGTGACGATGACCCATGTGTATTTGTCCAAAACGCCGTTATTGATGGCTTGGGCCAGACGGTCCATGGCCTCAGGACCCTTGGCGGTAGCGAGGCTGCCGGTGGTAAAGTCGATCTGTGGATCAACGATGATCAGCATGCGTTCAGCTTTCACTTCTTCTTTTTTCTCTTCCTTGGTTTCTTGCTTTTTCTGATTCTTGTTGCCGCAACCGGTGACAATCAGGGCGGCGATGAGCAACATGGCTCCGATGATGTGTCTTTTCATGATGGATATTTTGTTGAATTTTGCTGCAAAAGTAATGCTTTTTTATTTACCGAAAAGATTTTTTATCCATTCGGGATGCCCTAACTTCTTCAGCATGGCCTTTGCCCATTCGCGGTTCTCGGGCTTGTACCAGAAAAAGAAGCGTTGCTGGGCGAGTTTCTCCTCCTTGCTCTTGGCCACAAAAACGGGCTCCAAGGTGTATGGATTGTAGCCGGAATAATAGATTTCCGTAGCCAAAGTCATCGGGGTAGGGGTGAAGTCCTGAACCTGCTCCAAATGATACCCCAACTCCTTGGTTCTCACGGCTAAATCGGCCATGTCTTCCAAATAACAGTCGGGATGGGAGGAGATGAAATAGGGGATGAGCTGCTGGTTGAGATGCTCTTTTTCGTTGAGATAGTCGAACTTCTTTTTCAACTTGACGAACATATCGAACCTTGGCTTGCGCATGAGTTTTAAAACAGCATCGCTGGTGTGTTCGGGTGCCACTTTCAATCGCCCGCTGACGTGTCTCGTGACCAACTGCCGGAAATACTCATCGTAGCCCATGGCTTGGTTCTCCTCGGGGGTGCAGTCGTGCAAAAACAGGTCGTAGCGGATGCCGGATCCTACAGTGGCTTTCTTGACTTTAGGGTGACGGTCCACCTCTTGATAAATCTCAATCAACGGATGGTGGTCGGTGTTAAGATTCTTGCACACAGAGGGTTGCAGGCAGGTAGGACGGGCGCATTTCTCACAGAGGCTCTCGTCCTTGCCTCGCATCCGATACATGTTGGCTGAGGGACCGCCCAAGTCGCTGATATAGCCTTTAAAGTCCTCCATCTGGGTCACCTGCTCCACCTCGCGCATGATGGATGCCTTGCTTCTGGAAGCCACAAACTTGCCTTGGTGTGCGGAAATGGTGCAGAAAGCACAGCCTCCAAAGCAGCCTCGGTGCATGTTGATGGAGTGCTTGATCATTTCGTATGCGGGGATGGCACCGCGCTTGGCGTATTTTGGATGGGGTAGTCTTGTATATGGTAAGTCAAACGAGGCATCGATCTGCTCGGTGGTGAAGGTGGGCAGGGGTGGGTTGATGACGACTCGCTGGTTGCCAATGTCTTGAACTAATCTGGCGGCGTGTTTTTTGTTCGATTCCTCCTCGATATGCTTAAAATTGGAGGCGTATTTTCGCTTGTCTTTTAAGCAGACTTCATGGGAAACCAATTCTATCGTTTCGCCGTTGAAAGCAGGCAAAGGCTGTTTCTTGTCTTGTAGGTAAAAGGTCTGTTGGATGTCAGTCAACTCACTGACTTTTCTCCCTTGCTGGATGGCCTTGGCGATCTCCACCATGGTATATTCGCCCATGCCGTAAACCCCTATGTCAGCTTTGGAATCCACTAATATCGAAGTTTTCAAGCAGTCGTCCCAATAGTCGTAATGGGTCACACGGCGTAGTGAGGCTTCGATGCCGCCAATCACCACGGGCACATCGGGATAGAGCTTTTTCAAAATATTGCTGTAGACCACGCTGGCTCGGTCGGGACGGAAACCGGCCTCGCCGCCTGGGGTGTAGGCATCATTGCTACGTAGGCGTTTGTTGGCGGTGTAATGGTTCACCATTGAGTCCATACAGCCGGCCGACACACCAAAATAGATCCTTGGCTTGCCGAATTTCTTGAAATCCCTGAGGTCATCCCTCCAGTTGGGCTGCGGGATGAGAGCCACTCGGAATCCTTCTTTCTCCAGCATCCTCCCAATGACCGCCGCCCCAAACGCCGGATGGTCCACGTAAGCATCGCCCGTAACGAACACAATGTCAACCTCATCCCACCCCCGTAGGTCGGTTTCTTTCTTGGTAATCGGTAGCCAGTCTAAGAGGGTCATTTCACTATATTTGGCGCAAAGATAATTATTTCTCGAAAACCCTTCTTTATATCAAAAAAGATTACGACATTTGCAGCCGTAAAAACGAGCATTAATTTATTTATTAAAAGTTTATAAATCAATCATTTATGAGTAAAGTAAATGATATTTCCAAAGAAATCGGCCAAGCTTTGGTCAGCAAAAAGTTCTGGATTGAACTGCTGATTATGACCTTCGGCATGTTTATGACTGGCGTTTGTGTCTACTATTTCTTGGTCCCCAGCAAACTGATTGTAGGCTCTATTTCGGGTCTTTCTATCGTTTTAACTAACATTTTCCAAAGCATGGGCGTCGGCATCAGCCTTTCCATGATGATTACCATCATCAATGCCATCCTGCTGATTCTGGCCTACTTGCTTGTTGGCAAGGAATTTGGCCTCAAAACGGTCTACTGCGCCCTGATTCTCGGTCCCATGACCAAATTCTGCGAATGGATCTATCCATGGGAAAACCTTGCCACTCCAAACAGCTACCTGATCAACATGGGCGTCGACCCCAGCCAGGCTTTCTCTGTCATGGGCAACCCGTGGTTCGATTTGCTCTGCTGTGTGATCATCCTTAGCGCCGCTCAAACACTAATGTTCTCCATCAATGCTTCCACAGGCGGCCTCGACATCTTGGCTAAGATCGTCAACAAGTACTTGCACTTCGACATGGGTAAGTCGGTGAGTGTGGCTGGTGCCATCATCTGCCTCACGGCTTTCGCCATCAACCCCTTCCAGATGGTCATCATCGGCCTCATCGCCACATGGATCAACGGCATGGTGGTGAACATGTTTACGGCCAACCTCAACCAACGTAAGCGTGTTTGCATCGTCTCAAAGGATTACGATCGCATCCGCCGTTACATTATTGACGATCTCAACCGTGGTTGCACCCTCTATGAAGTCATCGGTGGTTACACCAATGAGAAGTCGATCGAGTTGGAGGCCCTGCTCACCAATGACGAGTTCTCGAAGCTGATGGAATTCCTTGGCAAGAACGAAATCAATGCCTTTACAACGGCTGGTAACGTGAGCGAGGTCTATGGCTTGTGGGCAGATCGCCACAGAATCAAGAAACATGCTGAAAAACGATAAAAACATCTGAATCATGAAAAAAGAAGTCAAATTCAGTCTCGTATATCGCGACATGTGGCAGTCGTCAGGTAAGTATGTGCCACGCAAGGATCAACTGGAACAGATTGCTCCCTTGATCATTGAAATGGGCTGCTTCGACCGTGTGGAGACCAATGGTGGTGCCGCTGAGCAGGTCAACTTGCTCTATGGCGAGAACCCGAATCCATCGGTTCGTGCCTTCACCGCAGCTTTGCATAAAGGCGGCATTGAGTGCCACATGCTCGACCGTGCCCTCAACGCATTGCGCATGAACCCCGTTCCTGCCGACGTGCGTCAACTGATGTATAAGGTAAAGAAAGCGCAAGGCGTCGACATCACCCGTATCTTTTGCGGCCTCAACGACGTGCGCAACATCATCCCGTCCATCCAATGGGCCAACGAAGCTGGCATGATCTCACAAGCTGCCATGAGTATCACCTACTCACAGGTACATACCGCTGAGTATTACATTGCTATGGCTGAAAAGCTCATCGAAGCTGGCGCTAAGGAAATCGCCTTGAAGGACATGGCTGGCGTAGGTCGTCCTGCCTCATTAGGTAAGATCGTGAACCACATCAAGACGCAGCACCCCGATATTAAGGTGCAGTATCACGGCCACACCACCCCAGGTTTGTCGATGGCTTCGATGCTTGAGGTGTGCAAGGCTGGTTGCGACTACGTCGACGTAGCTATGGAGCCGCTTTCATGGGGCACCGTTCATCCTGACGTGATCAGCGTTCAAGCCATGTTGAAAGACGCCGGCTTCCTCGTGAAGGACATCGACATGAAGACCTATATGGCTGCTCGTAGCATGACGCAGAGCTTTATCGACGACTTCCTCGGCTATTGGATCGACCCACGTAACCGTTACATCAACTCGTTGCTGTTGGGCTGCGGTCTGCCTGGTGGCATGATGGGCTCGCTGATGGCCGACCTTAAGCCGGTGCACGCTGCCATCAACATGAACCGTAAGAAAGAAGGTCTCCCTGAACTGAGCGAAGACGAGATGCTCGTTGAGTTGTTCCAGGAAGTACAGGATATCTGGCCGAAACTCGGCAACCCGCCTTTGGTTACCCCATTCAGCCAGTACACTAAGAACATTGCTTTGATGAACCTCTTTGCTCTCAGCAAAGGCGAGCCTCGTTACGAGACCAGCATCGACCCCGCCGCTTGGGATATGATCCTTGGCAAGGCTGGCAAGTTACCGGGCACTTTGGCTCCTGAGATTGTGGAACTGGCCAAGAAGAAGGGCTTAGAGTTCTTCACGGGTAACCCACAGGACAACTACCCGAATGCTTTGCCACACTTCATTGAAGAGATGAAGAAAGAAGGCTGGGACCGTGGTCAGGACGATGAAGAACTCTTCGAGTTCGCCATGCACGAGAAGCAATATCGTGAGTATAAGTCAGGCGAGGCCAAGCGTCGCTTCAACCAAGAGTTGGAAGCCAAGATGAAGGCCAAGTTCGAGAAGGCTGGCGGTGAGGCCAAGATCCCGGATCTTCGTGCCTTACGTCACCCCAACGCTGAACCCGTCATCGCCCCTGTGAGTGGCATCGTGATGTGGGAAGTTGACTTTGACGACAAGTCCATTGCTCCTGCTCCAGGTCAGGTCTACAAGGAAGGCGACCTGCTCTGCGCTATCAACAGCGAGCACGGGATGGAACCTGTCTACGCATTGTGGTCAGGCAAGATTGTGGAAGCTACGGCCGAACAAGGCAAGCGCGTCGCCAAAGGCGATACCATCGCATTCATTGAAAAATAACAACAATTAATCAATAACAAATTAACCCTTAAACAAAATCAATTATGAAAAAGTTAGTTTTAGTTCTCGCAATCGTTTTTGCAGGTATGATGACAGCCAACGCTCAGGTTTGGATCGGCGGTGGTCTTGGAGCTGACATTCAAAAGAATCACACAGGCATTACCCTCTCTCCTGAGGTTGGTTACATGATTCCCGATTCACCATTCACCATTGCTCTTGGCGCTGGTTATACTTTTGACAATGTTAAAGGTGTTGGCTCTACCAACGCTCTGACTCTTCAGCCTTATTTCCGCTATGTGCCTTGCACCATCGGTGGCAAGTTCTCTCTGTTTTTGGATTTGACTGCTGATTTCAATTTGATCAATGCTGCTCCTAAGGGTGCTTACGCTGTGATGCTGCAACCTGGTATCGCTTGGATGGCTACCGACAAATGGACTGCTGCTTTCCGTTTCGGAAAGATCGGTTATGACCATAATTTCTATGGCACCGACGGTTTCTTGATGAGATGCGATCTCGCCTCTCCGTCAATCAGAATCTATTACAATTTCTAAGAATTGTATTGAATCATAATAGGAGGGACACATTACGATGTGTCCCTTTTTTTGTTACTTTTGTCCCAAAACATCGTCCTATGAAACGTCTTTTCCTTGTCTTTTTCCTTGCTCTTACAGCCTTTTTCGCCCAATCTCAAGTGCTTCCCACCTGGGAATCCATCAATCAGCGTGGCTATCCAGAATGGTTTTCCGACGCTAAACTGGGCATTTTTATTCATTGGGGCCTCTATTCCGTACCGGCTTTCGCCAGTGAAGACGGTTACGCCGAATGGTTTTACCGTGGCCTTATGATGGGCGACAATCGCAAGGATTTCATGGAACGTGTTTACGGCAAAGATTTTCAATACAAGGACTTTGTTCCGATGTGGAAAGCTGAGCTTTGGAATCCTGATGAATGGGCTGAATTGTTCAAGAAGTCAGGGGCAAAATACGTGCTGCTGGTCAGCAAGCATCACGATGGCTATTGTCTTTGGCCGAGCCAATATGCACCAGGCTGGAACTCAGTGGAGACAGGACCGCATCGTGACATCTGCGGTGAGCTGACCGAGGCGGTACGCAGGCAAGGACTGAAGATGGGTTTCTATTATTCCCTGCCTGAATGGACCAACAAGAAACATATTTGGTATGAGGATCCCGATGACTCCATCGCTACCTATGTCGATACCCACATGATTCCGCAGTTCAAAGAATTGGTTACTGCCTACAAGCCCACAATCCTTTTTACTGACGGCGAATGGCGCAACAGCGCGAAGCAATGGCATGCCACCGAGTTGATCTCTTGGTACTACAACACCATAGGCGATGAAGCTATCGTCAATGACCGTTGGGGCGAGGGACAGCAACATGGCTTCCGCACTCCTGAATACACTGGCCGTGCCAAACTCACCGACCGCCCATGGGCTGAATGTCGCGGCATCGGTCGCTCCTTTGGCCTCAACCGCAACGAACCACTTGAAAACTATCTGACTTCCGATGAGTTGATCCGCCATTTTGTAACCTTGGTGGCGGCTGGTGGTGGCTTGACCATCAATGTAGGTCCAGCGGCTGACGGCAAGATCCCGATGCTTCAACAGGAGCGCTTGCTCGACCTTGGCTGTTGGCTCGAAGTCAATGGCGAAGCCATCTATGGCTCCCAGCCATTTCGGAACGACACGGTGGCGCTACCTGAGGTGTGTTTCACCAGAAACCATGACGCTGTTTATGCCATCACGTTCACTTATCCTGATGAACCGTTGGTGCTTGACATTGACAAGCCTGCCAAGAACATGACGGTAACCTTGCTCGGCTGCGAAAAGAAACTTCCTTGGCGTTACGAAAAAGGCCGCCTCGTCATCGAAACGGGCAGCCTTCGTTATGCTGATATCAAAAGCGCTTCGGCTTGGGTGTTCAAACTCAGTCAGTCAGCTCTTTAAAGAAAGTGTAGCCGATGATATTGGTGGTTCCTTGGGGAACTCTCTTGATATAGAAACGCTCGTCTTCCTGCACAAACTTGAAATGAATCCTGTCGCCTGAGGGGAAACAATCCAGCGACTTGCGGCCGTTCCATCCTGTTTGATACTCGAAATCCTTGGTCTTGAGAAACACGAACTTTTTCTTTCCTTTCAAAATATGGGTGTTGTATCCCTCAAAAAAGTGACGGTTGCCCCATTGACCAACGAACTCCTTTGGCGACTTGATGCCATATACAACGATGTTAAAGGTGATGTCAGAGATGGGCTCAATCTCCAAAATGTTTTGCGTGACAATCTGTTTGGTCTCGTTGTTGACGGCCTCTAAATAAAACCAGCGGAAGGGATTCTCTTCGCGTTCCCAAATGGGGGCGAAGTGGAGCGTTACACTGGTGGAGTCGTTGAGCTGACCTTGATAGGTACCTTGGATGGTACGATAGAACTGCTTGATGGCATTGTTGTCGCTTTGTGCGATGCCATTGAAGGTCAGCAGGCAAACGACTATGAAAAGGAGTATTCGTTTCATGGGGATGTACTTTTCAGGTTAGAACGACAGGGTCAAGCCTAATGACGGCAGGATGGGCAGTTGGTTGACTACCTCGCTGGTGATGAGGTCTACGTAAAACACGTTGGCTCTGTTGTAGACGTTGGTCACACTGAGGTCGACTTCCAAGATGGTGTGCTCGCTGAAGAAGAACTTGCGCTTGACATCGATGTCGAAGCGGTGGTACATGGGCAGACGGCCTTGGTTCAGGTCGGCAAAGACCATACCCAACTCGCCATTGGCGGTGGTGTAGTCGAAGTAGATGCCGTCCTGGAAGGTGAGGTATTCATAGAAGCCTTGCACTTGGGTGAACGGGAATCCCGTACCGAAGTTCCAACGGCCGCTGAACTCCCACTGACGCAAGTCGCCGGCAGTGTAAGTCAAGATGACATTGACATTGTGACGACGGTCGAAATGTGGCTGGTAGGTCACCAATGTGACTTCGCCACCATCGTACTTTTCATAGTTTCTGTTGACAAAGCCCAGAGCGTAAACAGCCCACAGGTACCAGTGCTTGTCCTCGTATTTCAATGACAGGTCGAAGCCATAGGCGTCGCCGTCCTCAATCATGAAGTCTTTCTTGATTAAATCGCTGACAGAGGAGTTCTCTTCATTATCCACATAAATCTTGTTGCGGTTGATGTTGGTCAACTGGTTGAAGCGTTTCCAATAACCTTCGATGTTCATGTTCAGGTTGTTGGTGATGTCGAATTCCGTACCGAGCACAAAATGGTTGGCTCTTTGGAGGCTCGATTTGACCTTGTTGCCTTTGAAGGTGCTAGGAATACCGTTAACGCCTGAGAGGAAACCGTAGAACAGGTTGACCACGTCGCGGTCGCTGGTGGCAGCCACTAGATCTTGCGAGTACATGCCTGCGGCACCCTTGATACGCATCCAGTCGGTGACATTGTATTTGAAGGCGATACGTGGCTCAAGCGATGGTACGTTCAGGTCAGCATAATACTGGAAACGAAGGCTGGGCTCCAAAAGCAGGTTGCCCAATGAGGCTTTGTATTTAGCGTAAGCACCAATCTCGGTGGAGAAGTTGCTCAGCGGAATTCTGATATGGCCATAGTTGCTGTAGGTCACGAAGTCGGTGCCGTAGCCTGACAACTCCACGCCGTATTTCAAGGTGTTCTTTCCTAAGAAGTAGTTGAAGTCAAAGCTCATGTTGAAGCCGTCAACCCTACTGTAACGGTCAGGGTTGTTGTTTTCATGCATGCGTGAGATATAGCTCGAGTAGGCGATGCTACCTTCGATCATTACAGGAGCCTTGCCAGGGATTACGAGGAAGTTAGTTCCAGCGCCCCAAGAGTTCCATCCGAAGTCAGACAGGGCCTTGTAGTTGTTGACCTTATCATTGAACGAGAAACCGAAGAAGTTGACCTTTGAGCCATTGGGGGCGTTGATGGAAAACTTGCCGTAGATGTCGTTGTAGTTGAACGGGAGACCGTCCTCGGCAGCATATTTGTACAGCACCTTGCTGGTTTGCTCTAAGTAAGAATTCTTGGCGGAGAGCACCATGGTGACAGAGGCCTTGTCGTTGGTCTTGGGCTTGACGATGGGGCCTTCCAAGGTCAGCTTGGCACCGAAGCAGCTGGCGCCAATCTTACCGGTCCAACGTTTCTTGTTACCGTCACGGGTGTTGATGTCCATGATAGAGGAGATCCGGCCGCCATATTCGGCACCGAAGCCTCCGGTAAACACCTCGGCGTTGCGGATGATGTCCGTATCGAAAATGGAGAACAAGCCGATGGAGTGGAAGGGGTTATAGATCACCATGCCGTCGAGGAGCACCTTGTTTTGGATGGGGGAGCCACCACGGATATAGAGCTGACCGCCCTGGTCGCCGGTGAAGATGACACCGGGAACCACTTGCAGGTACTGCGCCAAGTCGGCCTGACCACCCACGCTCGGGATCTTGTTGATGGTCTTAGGCGTAACGGTGATCACCGAAGTCTTGGTCTCAGTCTTGGCTTCCACCTTGTCGGCGGTGATGCTCACTGCATCAAGGCTGATGCTTGATTCCTTCAGCGTGAACTTCTTGTTGATGGTTTGGCCATTGGCCAGACTCACGGGGTAAGTCAACGTGTCATATCCCACGCAGGTAATATACAAGGTGTATTTGCCGTCGGGGATACGGGTGATGTTGAAATAACCGTTCTCGTTTGTCGAACAACCTAACGTGGTGCCCTTCAGGAACACGTTTGAAAACATCACAGGCTCGCCTGTCGATTCCTCGTAGACGAAGCCTTTGATGTCGTTGTTTTGAGCGAATGTGAGTGTTGTACAGAAGACGATGGCTAACGTGAGTAATAGCCGCTGAAGTTTATTTCTTTGCATAGTTTAAAAAGAGATTCGATTTTAAAACTCGCAAAGGTAAGTAAAAAAACTCAATCGCTCGCAGAAATTTGCAGAAATCAGTAGCGTTTTACCGAAATGTCGGAAACGGCGCAGCTCATCTCAATCACAATCTTGTGCTCACCTTGTCCGTAGTTGGGTGTTCGCCACAGTCCTTTTTCAATCTTTTCAAAGCCGGTGAAATCCTTTCCAGTGATGGCTGATTCAATGTTGACCTCGCAGTCCACGTTGGCCGGTACTTGGATGTTGATATCGGAAACTCCAGTGTTGATCTCCACTCGAGTGTCGCAACCGCTATCACCCAGTTTCAGGTCAAGGTCGCATGCACCACCATCGATCTCTATGGAAGATACTTTATAAGGAGTGAAGTCAAGCTCGGCATCGGCAGCGCCCATGTCAAGGCTGAAATCCCAAACAGGTTGTGCGCATAAGGCGATATTAAGGTCGTTTTCGTTTTTCTTGCCAACGTTTTTGGAGTGGCCTTTCCCGCTGACGTATAAAGCAATGCCGTCATCACCTTTCTCGGTCCGGAAGCTGTATTTTACGAAGTTGCTCTGGGCATCCACCGTTGCCAATTCGGCGCAAGGGTCATTTAGCTTCAGGTCTCCAGCTCCGAAATCAATGTCGATGGAGGCATGATCAACCTCGGCATAAGGCTCTGAGAAGTGTTGGTCGATAGCGTAGCAGTATTCTACTTCATCAGCCTCTGATTCGTCGCCATCGTCATCGTCATTGGTGTTGAAACTCCACGACTTGACGTTGTTGTAAAGTCTTGTGATCGCGTTGCCGTTATAACGCTGCAATTCAACGTGGTACAACGCACATCCCAAGCCTAAAGCGGCTAACACAAGCCCTCCTTTTACATAGTCGCCTAAGGGAAGTATGGCAATGCCGAAGATGATCAGCATCAAAGGCCAAAGCCTGAAGATGATGGACCAATGGAAATCAAATACGTTGAGCGCTGCCAGCAATGCTATTACGCCGACAAAAATGATTAATATTCCGGTAATGAAGTTTTTGCTTTTCATGACTTTTTGTTGTTTTTAGGGATGATGAGATAGATACCAATACCGATCAGGATGACAGGCCATATCGTGTGCCAGCTGATCTGAGGAATGTAACGGGCAAGCAACGCGATGGCGCCGATGCCAATCAGAATGAGGCCCGCGGTCATGTTGCCTCTGCTTCTCTTAGGCTCACCGCCTTCACCTACAACCTCTGCGTCTTGTGCATAAGCGCTATAGTTGGACTGCGTCTGTCCAGCAGGCATCACCATCCAAAGGATGATGTAGATGAGAAGGCCGGAAAGTCCCAGCCAGAACAAGATGAAAAACAGTACCCGCCAGATCGTTGGGTCCACTTCAAAATAATTGCCCAATCCAGAGCAAACGCCTCCTAAAACTCTGTTCTGGAGGTCTCTCTCAAGTCGTTTGTTGTTGCTCATTTTACGTTTTGATTTGTTTAGTTTACCATTATATAACGTCCGAGAAGCGGAAAAGTTACAGAAAAAGCGACAAATTTTATTCCAAAACGTTATTTTTGCCACTAAAATAAGGTTGTCACTATGAAATTGGTCATTTTGGTAATTTTGTCAGTCTTTCAACTGGCCGAAAGGCAGTGTCCATCGTTGCCATCAGGACTGCTTGAAGCAGTCTCCTTTACCAATACGCAATGCCATCATTTGACCGATGCCGACTATACCTTTCCTGCCGACGATCCAACAGCTATGCCTCGTGCTTACGGTATGATGGGTCTGGTTCGTGACGGCAAGGGCTGTTTCAGGGAAAACCTCAAGACGGTAGCGATGCTTTCGGGCTTCACGGAGGAAGAGATCCTTGAGGACCCTGCCATCAATGTGTTGGCGTATGCCAAAGCATGTGAGAAAGTCGCTTCACAAAAAGGGATCACCTCGAAAGCCCCTGGAGCATGGATGCCGGCGATCATGGAATTGTCGGAACTCCCCATAGGAGAGAAGAAAGACGAACTCCCGATGAAGATGATGCTCTATTCGGTATATTACCAGCTTGATGTCGATCTAAAGGCCTTGTTTGGCGAGGATTACCCCTTGCTTTCAGGTGAGAATGTGGCGGTTTCAAGGGAAACGGACTACCCCAATGCCATCTGGGTTCCCGCACCGGAATGTAACTGGGAGGAACGTACCAAGGAAGTCAGCGGCGTGGTGATTCATTACACAGAGGGCTCCTACGCAGGCGCCATCAGTTGGTTCTTGAACTGCGAATCCAGCGTGTCAGCACATTATGTCATAAGATCAGTTGATGGTCAGGTGACACAGATGGTAAGGGAAGCGGACAAGGCTTATCATGCCCGAACGGCCAATGGCTATACCATTGGTGTGGAACATGAAGCTTACGGCGACATTGCCAGCTTCTTCACCGAGGCGATGTATGAGTCTTCGGCTGACCTGATGAGGAGCATCTGCTCACGTTACGAGACTATCGACGGGCATCGAACCTTTTGCACCGACACCCTTGACGACGGCACCGCGCTTGACTCGGGTCTTCATAACTTAGGAGGTGAAGGCGCATGCATCAAGATTCGCGGACATCAGCATTATCCTGATCAATCGCACACCGACCCAGGACCGTTCTGGAGCTGGAACTATTACTATAAGCTTATCAATAACCGTGAACTGCCCACTGTACTTGGAGGAGCAGGTGTGACCGAAGGCAATTTCAATCATGAGAACTACGGGAACGACGAACGTCGGATTTGGGTGATCGAGAGCGACCCCAATACAACGATTACGTTGAGTTTCGATAGTTTCGACCTTGAACGTGATTACGATTTTCTTTGGATCTATGATGGCGCCAATGTTAATGCGCCTCAGATCGGTCGATGGAATACCCAAAGCCCCGGTACGGTGAGGTCGACGGGTAATGCGTTGTGTGTGGAGTTCCGCTCCGACTGCCTTACTACCGCTACCGGATGGCAGGCTCACTGGAGCGTTGGGACGATGGCACAGGTGGATACCATCCATATCCATCCCAAAAAACACTATGGAATCTATCCCAATCCTGTGGGCGATTGTCTCAGTCTGAAGTTCCCTGAAGAGGGTTTTTATGATGTTAAAATTGTTGATATTTTAGGACGAGTCGTTTATAAGACAAGGGTTTTTGGTAACACGAACATTGATGTCAATCAACTGTCTAAAGGTTGTTATGCCGTTCATTATAGGCGTGTGAAGACGGGTGAGGAGAACGTTGAAAGATTTATTCGTTAAAGTGATTGTTTGTGTGCCTTTTTTTCTTACCTTTGTGCGTTAACTATCTTATATAGGATTAAATCATAACATAGAAATAGCATGGAGAAATTATTGTTACTCGGCGATGAAGCTATTGCACAAGGCTTTATCGATGCCGGAGGCAGTGCCATCAACAGTTATCCAGGCACTCCCTCAACCCAGATTACGGAATATGTCATAAAATCGAAGCAGGCCAAGGAACTTGGTATCCGTGCCAACTGGTGTGCCAACGAGAAGACCGCACTTGAGGCTTCTATCGGTGTGGCTTACGCTGGCAAGCGTGCCATGACCTGCATGAAGCACGTGGGCTTGAACGTCTGCGGCGACCCCTTTATGAATGCTGCCATCATCGGTACCAAGGGCGTTCTCGTGGTGGTCGCCGACGATCCGAGCATGTTCTCATCACAAGATGAGCAGGACAGCCGCTTCTACGGTCACTGGGCTATGATCCCGATGCTGGAACCTTCCAACCAACAGGAAGCTTACGACATGGTTCATTTCGGTTTTGAATTGAGCGAATCCTTGGGGACCCCGGTGCTCTACCGCATCCCGACCCGTCTGGCTCACAGCCGCGCTGGTGTGGTACGCAAGCCCGTCCGCAAGCAGAATGAGCTTACCGAGCCTGCTGACGCCCGTTCGTTCGTGCTGCTCCCAGCCAACGCCAAACGCCTCTATAGAGACCTTATTGACAAGCAGCCAGCCTTCACCAAGGCATCTGAGGAATCAGGCTACAACAAATACATCCCGGGCGAGAATAAGAAACTCGGTATCATCACCACAGGTATTGCTTACAACTACCTGATGGAAAACTTCCAAGGTGGCAAGTGCCCTTATCCAGTGGTGAAGATCACGCAGTATCCGTTGCCTTACAACATGATCAACAAGCTGTATGACGAGGTTGACGAGATCCTCGTGCTTGAAGATGGTCAGCCATTTGTTGAGGAACTCATCAAGGGCTTCTTGGGCAAGGGTAAGAAGGTCATGGGTCGTTTGGACGAGACCATCCGTCGCGATGGCGAGCTGAACGCCGAAAAGGTGGCCAAGGCTCTTGGTCTGAAGGCTGAATCCGGCGCTGCTGTACCAGAGGTGGTCACCAACCGTCCTCCAGCGTTGTGCCAAGGTTGTCCTCACGTCGACAGCTACAACGCTTTGAACGCTGTCATGGCCAACCATAAAGGTGGCAAGGTGTTCGGTGATATCGGTTGCTATACCTTGGGCTTCAATATGGGTGCCATCCAAACCACCGTGTGCATGGGTGCTTCCATCACCATGGCTAAAGGCGCCAGCGAGGTTGGTATCTTCCCATCGGTGGCAGTCATCGGCGACGGCACCTTCGGCCATAGCGGCATGACAGGTCTGCTCGACTGTGTCAACGAAAAGGCTAATGTGGTGATTATGATTCTCGATAATGATATCACCGCTATGACAGGTGGTCAGCCTTCATCGGCCAACAACAAGATTCGTCAGATCTGCGAAGGCCTCGGCGTGGCTCCTGAACATATCCGCGACATCATCCCGCTGCCTAAGAACCACGAAGAAAACGTGCGTATCATCGAAGAGGAAGTCAACTACAATGGCGTTTCCGTCATCATTCCTCACCGTACATGCCTCGTTGAATTAAAGAAACATTTAAAAAAATAATCCTATGAAAAAAGATATAGTATTGTGCGGCGTGGGCGGTGATGGTATCGTATCAGTCGCCAAGATCATTTCGGATGCCGCCTTGAATATGGGCCTCAACCTCAAACAGTCTGAAATCCACGGCATGTCGCAGCGCGGCGGCTCGGTGTTTTCACACCTTCGCCTCTCCAGCGATGAGATCTATGCTGATGTCATCCCTGAAGGCCATGCCGACATCATCCTCTCCAGTGAGCCGATGGAAGCCTTGCGCTACCTGCCTTGGCTGGCCAAGGACGGTTGGATCATTACCAACAATGATCCTTTCATCAACATCAACAACTATCCTGACATGGCGAAGATCAACGCTGAACTTGCTAAGGTGAAAAACCTGGTGAGCTTCAATGCCAGTGAAATTGCCAAGACCATCAAGGCTCGTTCCAACATGGTGCTTTTGGGTGCTACCGTGCCTTACCTCGGCATCGAGCTGGGTAAAGTTGAGGAGGCTATCAACCACATCTTCGGCAACAAAGGCGCCGAAGTCGTTGAAGTCAACATGAAGGCATTGCACGCTGGTTACGAACAAGCTACAAAATGAGCAGAAATAGATTAAGATGGAGACGGGTGCTGCTGTTGGCGGCACCCGTTATTTTGCTAGCTTTGCTGATCACTTACTGCAACCGCTACTGCAGTCATCATGATGAGCCTGGCTATAACGAGGAGATTATGGATACCATCGTCCCGTCGGAACCTAATTATTTGTACGGTATCTGCGTTGACTCGATGTATGTTGAAGAAGGACAGATCCAAAAGGGACAGTTCCTCTCTTCCTTGTTTGCCTCAAAGGGCATCAGCCCCAAGGTTACAGATCACATCGCTCGCAACCATAAGGATGTGTTCGATGTGAGCAAGATCCGTTCTGGAAATCGCTATTACTTCCTGATGACCAACGACACCTTGGAGACTCCGTTGTTCTGGATCTATGAGATCGACCGCCGCAACTACGCTTTGTTCAGCTTGACTGATTCGCTGACGGCATGGCGCTTCCAAAAGGATTTGGAAGTAAATCTTGCCCGTACCTCGGGTGTCATCACCTCATCGTTGTGGAATGCCGTTATTGCCAATGGTGGCGATGCCAACCTGGCTGTGCATCTCTCTGACGTCTACGCTTGGACCATCGACTTCTTTGGTATCCAGGAAGGCGATTGTTTTGATGTGGTGTATGATCGTCAGTTTATCGACGGACAACCTGTTGGAATGGGCGAAGTGGTTTGTTGCAACTTCGTTCATCGTGGCGATACCATCCGTGCCATTGCCTATGAACAAGATGGCATCTTGGGCTTTTACAATGAGAAGGGGGAGAACCTGCGTAAAGCCTTCTTGAAGGCTCCGTTGAACTACCGTCGCATCAGTTCCACGTTCTCCAACAACCGCTATCATCCCGTGCTGAAAATCTATAGGCCGCATCACGGTGTGGATTATGCCGCACCTGCTGGCACCCCTGTGAGCAGTATCGGCGATGGTGTGGTCATCAAAAAGGCCTATCAGGCTGGCGGTGCAGGCTATTATCTGAAGATTAAGCACAATGCCACCTATACAACGAGTTACATGCACCTACAAGGCTATGCCAAAGGCATTGCTGAAGGTGTGCGAGTGAAGCAAGGTCAGGTGATTGGTTATGTGGGTAGCACTGGCGTTGCCACGGGTCCTCATCTCGACTTCCGTGTCTATAAGGACGGCACAGCTATCGACCCGCTCAAGATGGAGTCACCACCGGCGGATCCCATTAAGAAAGCGGATATGGAACAGTTTACGAAAGTGGCTCGCTATTGGATGAAGGCGTTGCAGGAGCCTGGGGTTCCTGAACCATATCAAGAGCCTGCTCCTCTGGATTCTCTGGAGATGCCTCTATATCCTCCAGCATGATCTTGCCCTGCTGAATCTTGACTCTCTTTTTCATCCGGACCGGTGTGATGATGAGCACCATCAACACCTCCAAAGCGTACTTCAGCCACGGATGAACGCCGGAAGTATACAGCTGGAAGCCGATTAACAAAATCGAAAAGCCGACGAAAAAAGCCTTGCCATTTACCTTCTTTCGGAAAATCTGAATCAGGCTGAATACCAAAAGGCCGGTGAGCACGAACTCAATGACGAGAAAGACGAAGTCCTTGGAACGGTTTTCAAGGACTTCGCCGTTTCCTAAGTAATATGAATCGATGGAATAGTGATACATCACCAGCATGACTATCTCAAACAGGAACAACAACCCGTAGTAGGTAATCGCAAAAGTGGCCGCCAGCTTCATCGCCAGCGTCAACTGCGGCTTCAGGTCAAATATCTTGCTCTCTTTTGGCTTCCGGGTCATTTTCAATGCGCTTGAAGTAGAGGTGATATAGCAAAATAAACATCACGGTCATCAGGAACTCATTGAAGAAGCCAGCGCTTCCCTGTTTTGAGTAGATGTAAATGACCGATACAATCAGGAGAAGCATCTGAGAGATGCTGTAGCAATGGAAACCAATGCGTTGTAGTTTGAACATCTTGATAACCCCAACCAACGAACCCACATATAACAGTGCCGTAAACAGGTAATATGCGGGGTTAATGGAGAGGCGGTTCTCGATGATCTGCCAGAAAGTCTCCAACTCGTCGTTGCCCATCTGCATGATCGACAGGAAAGGTGCCATCGATTCTTCCAATGTGCCATCGGCCATCATCTGGTTCATTACAGGAGTAGTGATCCACATGCCAAAAGCACTGAAGATCTGGAAAATGGCGTTGATGAGCGACAATACCAGCAGGATGGTCATTCCTGTCGGGCGTTTAACGAGTTGGGAGTCTTCCATTATTTATTCTTCAAATCATCAAATTTCAGAGGATAATTCTTAACGAAGTCGACCGACTTGGCGATCTCTGTGTACATCACTTTGTCAACGTTTACAAACTCGACCACTTTGCGGTATTCGGCCACGAACTTTTCGATGGTCTTTGACGACTTCAACGGGCGGCGGAATTCGAGGGCCTGAGCTGCGTTGAGCAATTCAATAGCCAACACTCTTTCGAGGTTTTCAGCCACTCTCAGAGCCTTGGTGGCGGCGTTGGCGCCCATGCTCACATGGTCTTCCTGACCCTGTGACGACTCGATGCTATCCACCGAAGCAGGTGTGCAGAGTTGTTTGCTCTGACTGACGATGCTGGCAGCGGCATACTGAGGAATCATGAAGCCTGAGTTGAGGCCTGGCTTGGCCACGAGGAACGAAGGCAGGTCACGCTTGCCGCTGATGAGCTGATACACACGGCGTTCGCTGATGTTGCCGAGTTCAGCCATGGCGATAGCTAAGAAGTCCAAGGTGATGGCTAAAGGCTGACCATGGAAGTTACCAGCGCTAATCACGAGATCTTCATCAGGGAAGATGGTTGGGTTGTCGGTGACGGCATTGATTTCCTCGCTGAACACTGAAGCCACATAGTCGATGGCATCCTTGGAGGCACCGTGGACCTGAGGCATGCAACGGAATGAATAAGGATCCTGCACATGCTTCTTCTCACGTTTGATGAGCTGGCTGCCCTTGGTGAACTCACGTACACGCTTGGCAGTGACGATCTGACCGTTGTGGTGGCGAATTTGGTGCACCTGATCGAAGAATGGCTCGATGCGGCCATCGAAAGCTTCCAGAGAGACGCATCCAATCAAGTCGGCGAGATAGCTCAGGCGGAAGGCTTTCAGCAAGACGTAGGTGCCATAGCTGCTCATGAACTGGGTGCCGTTGAGCAGGGCCAGACCTTCTTTCGATTGCAGGGTGATGGGTTTCCAACCGAACTTCTTGAGCACTTTCTGAGCAGGAACAATCTTGCCTTCGAAATGAACTTCACCCAAACCGAGCAAAGGCAGCATCAAGTTGGCCAAAGGTGCCAAGTCGCCTGAAGCGCCGAGTGAGCCTTGGTTGTAAACCACAGGCAGCACGTTGTTGTTGAAGAAGTCAATCAAACGCTGTACGGTCACAACTTGCACGCCGCTGTTGCCGTAGCTGAGGCTCTGCACTTTTAATAAGAGCATGAGGCGGATGATTTCTTCAGGAACCATCTCGCCAGTGCCGCAAGCGTGCGACATCACGAGGTTCTTTTGCAGGGTGCTCAGGTCTTCCTTCGAAATGCTGTGGTCGCAGAGGGAACCGAAACCGGTAGTCACGCCATAGATGGGCTTCTCAGGGTTCTCCATCTTCTTGTCGAGATAGTCGCGGCAGTGCTGGATGCGCTGGATGGCTTCATCGCTGAGAGCGAGTTGGTAGTCTTGGGTGAGTATTTCGTTGACTTGCTTGAATGTAAGCTCTTTGGAGCTGATGTAATGGGTTTTCATTCTATGTTATTTTAATATTGTTTCAACAAGTTTATTGGCTTCGACGGTTTCTTGTCGGCCTTCCTTCATCCATTTCACGGTGAATTTCTGCTCGGCTACTTCAGTTTCGCCGGCGATGACCACGATAGGAATGTTGCGCTGGTCGGCATATTTCATCTGTTTCTGGATCTTGGTAGCATCGGGATAAATCTCTGCGTTGATGCCGTGCTTGCGTACCTGGTTCAGGTATTTCAAGCAGTAGCGTTCTTCGTTTTTCCCGAAGTTGAGGAAGATGACCTGGGTGCTTTCCGACATGGTTTCAGGGAAGAGCTTGAGGCCTTCCAGCACATCGTAAATGCGGTCGGCACCAAAGCTGATGCCCACGCCTGAAACGTTAGGTAGGCCGAAGATGCCGGTCAGGTTGTCGTAACGACCACCTCCAGAGATGCTGCCCATGGGGAAGTCCTTGGCTTTGACCTCGAAGATGGCGCCAGTGTAATAGTTCAGGCCACGGGCCAGCGTGAGATCGAGCTCAGTCTCGATGTCTAACTCCATGTCTTCGATGTAGTCGAACAGAGTCTCCAGTTCCTCGATGCCTTTTTGACCGACTTCATTGTCAAGCAACGGCTTCAGTTGAGCCAGCTTCTCGCGGGTATTGCCCTTCATGAAGAGGATGGGCTGCAACTTGTCAATGGCTTCAGGCTCCAAGCCTTTTTCGGCCAACTCGGCGTTGACGGCATCGATGCCGATTTTGTCTAGTTTGTCGATGGCCACGGTGATATCCACCAGAGCATCGGACTTGCCAATATATTCTGCGATTCCGGCCAATACCTTACGGTTGTTGATCTTCAGAATGACGTTGATCTTTAGATTGTTGAACACATCATTCACGATGCTGACCAATTCGGCTTCGTTGAGAATGGAATTGCTGCCAATCATGTCCACATCGCATTGGTAGAACTCGCGGTAACGGCCTTTCTGGGGACGGTCGGCACGCCAAACGGGCTGAATCTGGTAGCGCTTGAATGGGAAAGCGATTTGGTCGCGATACATGGTGACGAAACGGGCGAAAGGCACCGTCAGGTCGTAACGCAGACCTTTTTCGCTGATCTTCCCAGCCAGCTTCAGCGATTCAAGCGGCTCGCCGTTTTGCTCCACACCCGACATGAAGTCGCCGGAGTTGAGGATGCGAAACAACAGCTTGTCGCCTTCTTCACCGTACTTGCCCAGAAGGGTGCTGAGGTTCTCCATCGAAGGGGTCTCGATGGGCAGAAAACCATAACGTTTGAATACGGATTTGATAGTATCGAAGATATAGTTACGGCGCACCATGACTTCGGGAAGGAAGTCGCGTGTGCCTTTTGGAATCGAGGGTTTCTGTGCCATTATTGTTGGGTATTATTTCAGTTCGAATGTCTCGCCTGGTTCGGGGATGACGATGTTTTCCCAGCCTTCTTTTCGCAAGACGCGCTTGTAGTATTGCATGGCATCGGGATCACCGTGGACGAGGAAGGTCTTCTTGATCTTGCTGGGATCTTGGCATTTCAAGTAGTCGGCAAGTTCTTTATAGTCGCCATGACCACTGAAGGCATCGATGGAGTAGATGTCAGCTTCCACAGAGTATTCGTTGCCGAAGATGGAAATGGTCTTGGGTTTCGGATCTGCCAGCAGTCGGGCACCCAAAGTCTCAGGTGAACAATAGCCGATTGCCAAGATGGTGTTCTTTGGATTGGTAATGCTGTTAGCGATGTGGTGTTTGATACGACCAGCTTCCATCATGCCCGAAGCCGAGATGATGATGCATGGCTCTTTTCTGGCATTCAACGCTTTGGATGCATTGATGTCGCGGATAAAGGTCAGGCTATTGAATCCAAACGGATCGGGGTCATATTCAATGACGTTTTTCACCTCGTCGTTAAACAGGTTGACGTGCATACGGAAGATCTCAGTAGCGTTGACTGCCAAGGGACTGTCGACGAATACCGGAATCTTTTCAGGTAACTTGCCGTCATTGTAGAAGTTATTCAGCAGATAAACAATCTCCTGTGTGCGGCTGACCGCAAATGAGGGTATGATCAGCTTGCCACGCTTCTCCACGCAGGTGTGATAGATGATGTCCAACAGTTCTTGCTCGGCGTTGGTCCTGTCGCTATGCAACCTATTGCCGTAGGTGGCCTCGGTGATCAGGTAATCGCAGTGCGGGAACGGTTCCGGAGAGCGAAGCAGGTAGTTGTATTCGCGTCCGATGTCGCCCGTATAGGCGATGCGAGTCATCTCTCCACCCTCGTCGATCTCGATGGTGGCACAGCCGCTACCTAACAGGTGACCTGTGTTGTTGAACTTCACCTTGATGTTGTTGTCGAGGTAGACATAGCGGTTGTAGGCCACGCTGAGGAAAAGATCCATGCTCTCGCGGGCATCTTTTTCGGTATAGATGGGTTCCAAAGCAGGAAGGCCTTGCTTGCGGCGTTTCTTGTTGAACCACTCCATATCGTTCTCTTGTATGAAACCACTGTCGGGCAACATGATGTTGCATAAGTCACGTGTAGCGTCAGTGCAAACTACCTGACCCCGGAAACCTTTCTTGTAGAAATAAGGGATCAAACCGCAATGGTCGATGTGGGCGTGGGTCAGGATGATGTAATCCACGTCTTTGGGTTCGATCATGGTGTTACGGTTGGCGGCATCGGTATTAAGACCTTTGCCTTGGAACATACCGCAGTCGAGCAGAATGTTCTTTCCGTGGTCGGTAGTGATCAGGTGTTTGCTACCTGTGACTTCTTGAACAGCTCCAATGAACTTTATCTTCATGGAAAAGCGTTTGTTTTATTGTTATTCAACGATGACTTTCTTGGCAGTGACGCCGTTTTCGGTTTGGATCATCAGCATGTAAATGCCTCTTCCAAAGGCCGACATGTCGATGGTAACCTTGGTACCTTCAGCGTTTATTTGACGCAAGGTCTGGCCGATGCTATTGACGACGCTGATCTGCTGCATATTGTCTGAAGCCACGGTGATCTTACCAGATGTTGGGTTCGGATAGATCGCCACGGCATCGGAGGTGCGCTCACTAACTGAGGTGTAGTCTAACACTTCAACCTCGATCTGTAAAGGATCGGATTGGCAGCCGTTTTGGTAGATGGCGACGATTTGGTAATAATACAAGCCTGGATTATCCACTCGGTTGTGGCATTCATAGTGATTGATGGAAGGAGTGTTGACGATACGTTCCACCACTTCGAAATCGATGTTGTTGATACTTCTGTAGATTTCAAACTTGTCGAGAGTGAATTCATAGTTGGCTCTATCCCAGCTTAACCATGCACCGATTTCACCTTCATCGTAATAGCTTTGTCCAACAAAGTGCTTGGGTGTTGGGCAAACTATAGGATCTGGTTCCGTTACAGTTACCTCCACAGTTGAAGAAGCGGTATTCATACCGTCATCCACAGTTACAGTGTAAATGAATATGCCAATTTCATTGGGTGTTGCCAATGTGGTAGCTTCGAAGGGCTCAGCTAAGGTTTCAACTGGATCCCAAGAGAAGGAGTAAACACCTGTTCCGCCAGAGGCATTGGCTGTCAAAGTGAGAGATTCACCAAGTTTTATTGACTCAGGATCAGCAAGTGCCATCACCAACAATGGGGTAGGAGTGGCTCCGTCAGTGACTTCAATCGAAGTGACAAAGGTTTTCTTGTTATAGCCAAAGACGGTCAATGTGGCTGTGCCGGCGGCGCTTGGAGCGTCGAATTCGATAACGGCAGTGCCGTCGATGATAGTGGCTGAACCTAAGATCTCATCATCGAAAGTCAAAGTGGCCAAAGCACCGTCAGCATCAGAGGCGGTCAGTGTGAGGCTGGTCATAGTTCTTGGGATCTCCGTTGGAGCGTTGATGGTCATCACTGTGGGAACAGCGTTGCGGAGTGTCAAGGTTGGGTCGCCAAACAGAATCCAGGTGTTGTAGGTGCCTTTATTTGCATTCTGACTGGCACCTTGGTCCAAAACAGCCATGCTGCCGTTGGCAGAGACACCACCCATGGTGCGACGGATATTATCGCTGTAGGATTCAACCAGAACGTCAATCATCTCATCCTGGCCATACATCGGTGGAATCCAAGGCTGAGAGATGTATGAGAACATGCCGCCGATGGCACCCGTTGGATTGCCATTGCTGTTATTGGTGGCACGCATCCAAGTCTCAGCGAAACATGGTCCGCTATGGTCATATTTTCCGTTAAGACAAGCGACTGAGATTATATAAGGCAACTTATAATCGTTGGTCAACGCATTGACATGTGAGTTGCTGTAGCTGAAGACACCCCACAATGTGATGTTGCCGTGGTTGCAGTAGTTGATGATACTCACACCCTCATTGATGTGTTGGCTAACAGTCGTCGCACTCGCGGTAACGCCAGTGACACTCTGATAGTCACGATGCACCTCGGTGTAGTTGTAGCCCAACAAGTCGTCTCTGATATTGTCGATATGTTGATAGTCATCCTCGCCATAGTGGCCGCCACCGCCCTCGCGTTTCGAAACGCCTTGACCCACCGTGAGCCATGTAGCTGTTTCGTCTAAATCACGTTCATAGTTCAAGACCTTATTGACATGATTGATCACCTGTTCCTCTGTCTCGCAGCAGAAACGGCCAACGATGACCTCGTTGTAATAGTCGTTGCCTGCGAGTTGTCCGTATTGAACGTCACCGTAACCTGAATAGCCGTAAGTACCTGAGCCTGCTGAGATATAAACTCCCGGAATCTGTGCCACGTCGCCGACGAGAAGGATGTCGGTCAAATCGGGATTTTCGGCATAGTAGGCTTCGATGAAAGATTTAATGGCTGCGGCAGTATTGCCAGTTTCAGAAGTGCCAACCATGGTTGTTGGACGGCCAATCTGTCTCTTCCATGCTACAAAAGGCTCCATGGCAGTCATGAATTCGTCGTGGCAGATGATAAGCAACTCGCCATCATCAGCGATGGAGTTGTATCTTGACATCGACTGGCTGAAGTTGATATAACGTTTCTCGTAGATAGCTTTGAACTCGGGATCCAATTTGAATGACTTGGTGCGGTTGGTGATGACGTTACGATGGTCAACGCCGACATTCACCATGCTCAGCTCAATGTGATTGTACACGCGGAGCACCTTGGTCACAGGGTTGTAAGTGATGGGAGAAAGCATGATGTTTTGTCCTCTCACGTCGCGATGGATGTAAGGCTCGTCAAGCTTGGCGATCACCGAAGGGAAGAAAGCGTTTTGCTGATAGGCGTTGCCATAGGTATAGGGCACGTCATCAGGGTTGATGCTGCGTGGGAAGTCGCCTTTCGAAGGTGCTATCTCCATGTTCTCGTAATCGGTGTATTCAGATTTGGTCACCTCAACGCTCATCAGGGCGTTGTCGCCAATAATTACAGGGATAGCGATCAAAGGAAGTTCGGGTTCACCGGCGGCGGAGCCGCTGATGGTCTTCGGGATGGATACGACGAAGGCTTCACCACGAGGAGTGTTCACCGTTGTGGTTGCGAATTCAGGCACGTCCACGGTGATGTTGACCATTGATTCATTGGAAGCGGTCAATGTGATTCTTTGTTGTCCGAATGACGCAAATGAAACAAGCGTCAGCAGTAGGGCGAGTACTCTAGTTTTCATATAAAATAGCTATTAAGATATGTTGATGCAAAAATAAAAAAATCCCGCCAAATTTGGCGGGATTTTTTAAATGTGGATGGAAAATAATTGTTATTCAACAACTACCTTCTGTACACTGACTTGGTTGCCAACGGTGATCGTCAGGAAGTAGATGCCCTGATTCAGTTCGCTCACGCTGACGGTAGCCTTGTTGTTGGCTTTACCGTTGCGGACAACCTGGCCGAGGCTGTTGACGAGTTGATACTTGAACTCACCATTGACGTTGATGTTCACCATGTCGTTGGCAGGGTTCGGGAACACGTTCACCTTGACATTCTGGTTCTCAGCTACACCGGTGAAGTCGAGTTCAACGATTACGTTGACAGGAGCTGACATTGAGCCAGTAGCATCGACAGCGCAAACAGAATACTTGTAAACGCCGCTTTCTTCAATGCGGTCTGTGTAGGTGGTTTCAGACACAGTACCTATGGTCTCACCATCGCGTTTCACAGCGTATGACACAGCTTCTGATGAAGCACCCCAGTTAAGAGTTACATCGTGGCCTTCAACTGTTGCAACGAGGTCGTAAGCGGGTTCAATGAAGGTATAAACATTGGTCATGGGGAAGGAAATTTCATCCACCATGCCGCAGTCACTGCCGCTGTTCACAGAGCTGTCCTTGGTGTAGCTCCACTTGAAGGTGTGCTGACCTACGGTCACAGGTTGTGTGAACAGTGTCCAGTCCACATCACCTGACCAAGTGCCTTTTTCTTGATTATCCATGAAGAAGTGCAGCTTGTCATAGTTGGTTTCTGATGACACTTTGTACATAAAGGTCATGTTTCCAGCTGTTGCAACGTTAACGGTCAGCGTCATGGAGTAGTCAGAGCTATTAATACCGTTGTTCATTGATTTAGCGCACTTTGTACCCTTTGTTCCGCCATTGACAATGGTCCAAGAGTTGTTTTGGCTGAATGTCCAGCCTTCGCCGAAGGAACCGCTTTCAAAGTCTTCAACAAATGCCTGGTACAAAATAGTGTAGATACCGCTGAAATCGAAGGCGCCAGTAGTGAAGTCGTAAGCTACCTCGAATGAAGAGGATGGCTCGACGCTGGGATCAATGGTATAGGCTGAAGCAATAGTGAGTGATGCACCGCCTTCAATAATGTCTTCTACAGTGATTGTAGCTGGTTCAAACACGAGGTCGGGTGAGCAGCTTGTGAGGGTCAGTTCACCGCCATAGAATGGAGCCGAGCCTTCGTTCGAGAATGTAAATGACAAATAGTTGTTAGCGTCCATAATTTCGGTAAGCGCGACGACCGGAGCGTGAAGTTCGACCATAGCTTTGCCGAGCCATGTGTTGGTGCCGTCGGTGATTTCGACATCAAAACGAACTTTTGTACCGTCCACAGCGTTGGAGGCAACCTCAAACTGGAAGCCGTCCACCGTTAAAATTTCATCAGGATTGATGGAAGCGAATGAGCCTTCTGCATTGATAATGTTGATGTACTCGCTCTCGGTAGAGATCGTTGCGGTAAGGTTGTTTGCAGTCTGAACACCAACATTCTTGAAATCAATAGCCATGTCAATGGTCTCGCCATAGTTGGCAGGAGCGCTCAATGCGTAATCGCTTACGGTAATGTAAGCACCTTCAGCAGGAACCACTTCGACGGTGCCTGTGTAGGTTACTTTGTTGTAGCCAAGAATAACGAGTTCTGCGTCACCGACATTTGACAAAGCGGGGAACTGGAGTGTGCACTGGCCATCAATGATTCTACCTGATGCAAGAACCTCGCCGTCCAATGTCAATGTAGCGATACCGTATTCAGCATCAGCTGAAACTTGAAGCTCGGTCATGCCGATCAACAACACTGAAGGAGAAACGGAAACGCTCATCTCAGTAGGAATGTCGGTACGAATCATGCATGACGGGTCACCAAAGAGAATCCATGTGTTGAATGTCTGATATGAATCGCCAGGAGCCATATCGAGAACATACATGCTTCCGTTCAATGAAGAACCGCCGATGGTGTGATTGAACTGGTCGGTACTACGCCATCCAGTCAAAATGTCGACCATCTCGTCCTGACCGTACATTGGTGGAATCCAAGGTTGTGAAACGAATGAGAACATACCAGCGACAGCGCCTGCAGGATTGCCGTTGTGGTTGGCACGCAACCATGACTCGCCGAAGCAAGTACCCACATCGAATTTACCATTCAAACAAGCCACCGACCAAACAACTGGGAGCATATTGTCATTTGTCAAAGCGCTCACGTTGCTGACGCTGTAGTTAGCAACACCCCAGCTGGTCTCTGAACCGTGGTTACAGTAGTTGATGATGCTGATACCTTCGTTGATGGTACCGCTGATTGTTGAAACGCTTGCGTCACCACCGCTACCGCCGTGATGCTCTGTAACCATTTCGTATGTGTAATGCAAAAGGGTGTCACGGATTAAGTCAATATGTTGGTAGTCATCTTCACCAAAGTGACCGCTACCTGCGCCATAGTAACCGACACCCATACCTTTGTTGCCCCATGTTGCTCCTGCCTGAACGTCACGCTCGTAGTAGATCGATTTGTTGACCTGCAAGTCTGCGTCAGCTGCGTTAGCCACTGAGAAACGACCAACTAAAACTTCAAGGTAATTATCGTTGCCTTCAATTTTTCCAAGATAGTTGTCAGAATAGCATGTACCACCTGAACCTGAACCATAGTTCTTAGGAGTGATTTCGTTGTATTCACCAACGAGAAGCAAGAACTCGAGGTTATGATCTGGATCATTGTAGAAGTTGGTGACGTAATTCTTGATGTTTTCAATGTTGTTGCCACCAGCTGTTGTCACGCTAACCATTGTGGTTGGACGGCCTGACTTATTCTTCCAGTCAACGAGAGGCTGAAGATTGGTCATGTATTGATCTGCGCAAATGATAAGCATCTCGCCGAAGTCCTCGTCGAAGGTGTATTTAGCACCAGCTTCGCCGAAGTTGATGAAACGGCGGTTGTACTGAGCCTTCACTTCTGGGTCAACCTTAATGGTGTTGCTTCTGCGGGTAGCCTTCTGGTTTTCGCCGTTGTCGCTCACCTTGGTCATGGCGATGGTCATGTTGGTGTAAACACGCAAGGTTTTGGTCACAGGGTTGTAAGCGAAGGGGCGAACCATGATGTTCTGGCCACGGAAGTCTCTCAAGATATAAGGCTTCTCGAGATAGGCTTGTGTAGCAGGCCAGAAAGCGTTTTGCTGATACATCTCACCGTAGGTGTAAGGAACATCCTCCGGATTGATCTGACGGCTGAAGTTGCCCTTTGAGGGGGCAACTTCAACGTTAGTATAATCAGTGTATTGTGCGTCAATGACGTTGACGGTCATTTCAGCCTGATCGCCAATGATAGCCGGAATTGGGAACATCGGGAGGTCAGGAGCGCCAGCTTCCAGCATGGAAGCCATCTTGGGGGCGTTGACAACGAACTGCTCACCTTGAGGGGTCTGTACCTTAGAGGTGGTGTAGCCATTGAGCTGGAAGTTCACCACGATCTGGTTCTCAGAGTTAGAGATCAGCTTCGTTGTTGGGGCCTTCTGTGCGAAACCCATACCTGCAACGAGGAGGGCGAGCACTATAAACAAACTTTTTTTCATTTCTTAATAATTATAGGTGTGTCTTAATGATTATTCAACAACCACTTTTTGAACACTGACTTGATTGCCAGCGGTGATGGTCAGGAAGTAGATACCCTGGTTCAGATCGTTGACGTTGACGACAGCCTTGTTGGTGGCTTTGCCGTTGCGGACAACCTGACCGAGGCTGTTGACGAGCTGATACTTGAACGAGCCGTTGACGTTGATGTTCATCATGTCGTTGGCGGGGTTCGGGAACACATTGATCTTAACATTCTGGTTCTCGGCAACGCCGGTGAAGTCGAGATCAACGATGACGGAAACAGGAGCTGACATGGAGCCATTGGCGTCCATAGCATACACTGAGTATTTGTAAGTACCAGTTTCTTCAATGACGTCGGTGTATTCAGTCTCTGGCACTTCGGCGATTGTTTCACCGTCGCGTTTAATCACATACTTAGTGGCATCGACAGAACCGTTCCAAGTCAGATTGACATTGTGGCCTTCAACCATTGCTACGAGGTCTGAAGCAGGAGTGATGAATGTGATGACGCTGACAGGTGGGAACTTGATGTTGTCAATCTTAGCGCAGTCGTCGCCACTATTCACCGAGCTATCCTTGGTGTAGCTCCACTTGAAGGTGTGCTGACCCACGGTCACAGCTTGTGTGAATTGATCCCAGTTAACAGAACCTGACCAAACGCCCTTCTCTTGGTTGTCCATGAAGAAGTGAAGCTTGTCGTAGTTGTTTTCTGATGACACATAGTAGTCGAAGGTGAGTTCGCCAGCGGCCAGAACGTTGACGGTCAATGTCATGGAGTAATCTGAGCTAGTGATACCTTCATTCATTGATTTAGCGCACTTTGTGCCTTTGGTGCCACCATCAACGATGGTCCAAGAATTGTTTTGGCTAAATGTCCAGTTTTCACCGAAAGTGCCATTTTCGAAGTCTTCCATGATGGCGCCGTAGCTCACCACGAAGATGTCTTGAAGTTCGAAGAGACCAGTGGAAAAGTCGTAAGCGACTTCAAAGGTGGTGCCGGGTTCAACGCTTTCGTCAACGGTATAATTTGAAGTGAAAGTAAGGGTTTGACCACCTTCAACAATCTCTTCAGAAGTCATGATTTCAGGATCGAACACCAGGTCGGATGAGCAGCTGGTGATGATCAGGTTACCGCCATAGAACGGAGCGCTACCAGTGTTCTTAAAGGAGAGAGCAATAGCATCGTCGGTCTTTTCAAGAGCATCGAAAGCGAGGACAGGAGCGTGGAGGGTGATGTTGATCTTGCCTTCCCAAACGTCGGTGCCATCGGTAATAGTAAGGAAGAACTGGGCTTTCTCCTTGTCAGGAACGTCCTCAGCAACTTCGAACTGGAAGCCTTCCATGGTGGCATTGGCATCTGGAGCCAAGGAGGCAACACTGCCTTCGGCTGACAGGATGGTGACATATTCGTTTTCAGTGGTGAGGGTAGCGGTGATGTTGTTTGCAGCCAAGGTGCCAACGTTCTTCACGGTGATGTCCATGTCGATGGTCTCGCCATAGTTGGCTTGTTCAACATTCATAACGTAGGTGTCAATTGCTACGTAAGCGCCAGTCATGGCAGCGGCAGGAACGACAGCGATGTAAGGCTGACGTTGAGGATGTGTGACAACGATGGTAACGTCACCACCAGAGGTGATAGGTTCAATCGGGATGTTGGCTGAGCCTTCTTCACCGATCTCACCGGCACCGTAAAGGATACCGTCCTTGGTGATACCTACATATGAACCTGGGTCAGCTGAGACCTCGTAGGTGTCCATGCCGATAGGAAGGGTAGGCATGTGAGAAACAGTGTTCTCAATAGGATTCACGTGATAAGGGCAGATGGAACCGTCACCGAGAACGTGGTAACTCTCCCAGTAGTACTGGTCGGAAACGCTGCCTTGGTAACCATTGGCGTGAGAGTAAGCCACAGCGAGGTTGCCGACGAACGGAATGGCTGAAATGCTGTTGAAGTCATCCTGGAAGTTTGAGTCATAGCAACCCATGGATGATTCTTCGTAGGTAGGAGGAGCATAGAAGGTGTTGGTGGCACCTACTGCGAAGTAGTAGTCTTCATACCAGTATGAGCTCGGGCAGGAACCGATGTAGGCATAAGCACCCTTGTTAGGAGCAACGATGAAGGCCTCACCCAAGCACTTGCCGGAGATACCCCAGTCAGCAGCCTGGCAGCAGTTACCCATGGCCAAGAAGTATTTATCTTGGTTGGTCAGTGAGTTGACGTTGCTATTGGTGAAGCTCGGGTCGGCCCAGCTGGTGTTGCTGCCGTGAGCGGTGTAGTTCACGAAGTTGACGCCGGTGTTCATCGGGTCGTAGCAGCCAGTGTAAGGCTGTTCGAGCCAGTTGTGAACAATGTTGAAGCCGTGTTCAGCATTGTAATAATAGTTCATGGCGTACTGGATGGTAGGTTTGCCGTCTTTCGGGTTCCAAGTGGAATCCCAACCAGCGATGAGAAGGACATTGCTCAGATAGGTAGGATCTGGCATGGTGTACTGTTCATACATCAAGGACTTGTCGCGGACGATTTCAAATTCAGCGACGGTCTCGCAAGTGAAACGGCTGTGGTACATGTCAGCGAAGTAGTCGTTTGTGCCACCTGCAACAGCATAGTAGTAAAGGTCGGTTACGCAGTGTGATGCAGAACCGGTCTGTGAAGCGGGAACCTGCTGGTTGTCAC
Organism: Bacteroidales bacterium; assembly: GCA_017531225.1. GTDB lineage: Bacteria > Bacteroidota > Bacteroidia > Bacteroidales > F082 > Limimorpha. The sequence continues at coordinate 89,135 of JAFXLL010000001.1, forward strand.
CAATGATGATGAGGAAGGTAGGAGTTTGACCTTCAGCAACGCCTTCATTGTACTTGTTGGTGATGAAAGTCTTAATGGTGGAGGCGGAAGTGCCGATTTCGTCAGTGTAGTTGACATCCATGACAAAACCTTTTTGAGTCTTCCATTCGAGCCAAGGCTGCATGGCATCTTCAAACATACGGTTGGCAATGACCAAAACCTTTACTGGGGTAGCCCAGAGGTCCGGGTGATCGTCGTAGACGTCAAGGATGGCTCTTTCATTGAACAATGCGGAATAAGCGGTTCTGAAATATGGGCTGTAGGTATTGACCAAAGTCTGTTCAGTCAGTGCGAGATCAGCGTTCTCAAACGACACTTCCACTTCGACGTTATTGTAAATGCGGATGGTGTTGGTGGAGGCGTTGTATCTCAGGGTGTTGAGTTGCAAAGCACCGATCTGAATGCCACGCATGGTACCCATCACGGTAACTTCTGCGATTGGGCGGCTCTCGTCGAAACCTTTAGCAGCATAAGCGGCCTCGTTGTATGCAAACTTCACTTCCTTCTCACTCTTGCTTTGTGAGGGCTGTTGAGGATAGAGTCTTTCAATGCCGTAGTCGGCGAGGTTATACTCTTCGACAGTATAGTTCTTAACGGTGACAACTGGAGTTGCGCCGAAAGGAACAGCAATAAGTTCACGGGTTACAACCACTTGAGGTTCGCCAATGTTACCAGCGGCGACTGATTTACCCATGTTGAGGATAGAGAAAACACCCTTTTCGGTGTTTACAGTTTGGCTCTCAATGGAGCTGTAAGAAAATGATGCAGAGAAGCCTTTCATTGTGACGTTCTTGCATTCTTGAGTTGTCCTTGCAGCATTCAGGTTGATGCGACCTTGGGCCATCACCTGTGTGCTAAACAGTGTTCCGATAAGGAGGACTGCCGACAGAAGTAAACTGACTCTTTTCATTTGATGTTGTTAGTTTGTTAATGAATATGTTTATTAGAATAATGATTTTGATCGTTAAATCCTATAAAAACGGCTCCAAAGATAATAAAAAATTATTTATAAGATGTGTTTGTGAGGATTTTTTTGTATTCCTTGTTGTTGCCAATCACCTCAAGAGCCTTGGTAATAGTGGGGTCTTCGGTCAAGGTGACTTCATAATACTGCTGCATCTCCCAGATGTTTCTGGCGATCATGGCCTTGATTTGAAGTTTGATGTACTTCTCGGAGCGGTGGTATTGCTCTTCGTTCCATTCCACCTTCTCGTTTTTGGCGATCTCCTTGATGGCGTTGATCATCTCGTCGGTGATTTGGAACTCCTTGTTGAATTCACTGAATTCGGGATATTGAGCCTTGACCGACTCGCGGTTGGCCATGGCGTAATCGACAGTGTATCTGTTGAACACGCCTTTCCTGACAAGATCAGTGTAAAGCTTGCTGTTGAAGCTGGTGTCAATAGGCATGAAGATGTCGGGCATGATGCCACCACCACCGTAAACGGTACGACCATTTTCTGTCTTATACTTCAGTGAATCAGGGAAATGGATGCTGTCAGCATGGAAATACTCGCCGCGTTCCAAACGTTTGTTCAAGTCTTTGTAATAGTCTTCGCTGCCACTTTCGTAAGGCCGCTGGATGCAACGTCCAGTTGGAGTGTGGTAACGTGAAGTGGTGAGGCGTACCACCGAACCGTCAGGGAGGTTAAACGGGCGCTGCACCAACCCTTTGCCGAAAGAGCGACGACCGATAACGACACCGCGATCGTGGTCTTGGATGGCGCCTGAGAGGATCTCGCTGGCCGATGCCGAACCCTCGTCGATGAGCACAACGAGTCTGCCATCGGTGAAGGTGCCCTTATCAGTGCTTCTCCATTCTTGTCGGGGTGAATGGATGCCCTCGGTGTAAACAATCAGCTGGTCGGCTTTCAGGAACTCGTCAACCATTTCAATGGCGGTGTTGAGGTAACCGCCAGAGTTGCTGCGCAGGTCCAGGATCAGGTTTTTCATTCCTTGTCCTTGAAGCTTCTCCATGGCAGTCTTGAATTCCTTGTCAGAGTCCTGAGCGAAACGGTCAAGCTTAATGTAGCCGATGCCTTTGTCCATCATAAAGGCGGCGTTGATGCTGTTGAGCGGAATCTTGTCGCGGATGATCTCAAAGTCGATGAGCTCCTTTTCCTTGCCACGCTTCACGCTGACGGTCACTTTGGTGCCCTTCTTGCCACGAAGATGCTTCTGCACATAGTCGTTGTTTACTTTCTTGCCAAAAGCGTCTTCGCCATCAATCTTGATGAACTGGTCGCCAGCCATGATGCCGACTTTCTCTGAAGGACCTCCAGGCACGGGACCGATGACGGTGATGGTGTCGCGAATCAGCTGGAAAGTCACGCCGATGCCTTCGAAGCTGCCCACCAACGGCTCGTTGGTCTTCTCCACGTCTTTCTTCGAGATGTAGGCGGAGTGCGGGTCAAGCTCCTTCAAAGCGGCCACGATGGCGTCTTCGGTCACTTTGTCGAGGTTCACCGTGTCGGTATAGAAGTTCTCGATCAGATAAAGCAAGGTGCCCATTTTTTGGGCACTCATTTGAGCTTTATTCTGTGCGAAAATGTTTTGAATACTAAAACAGAATACAAAAAATGTAATTAATAATAATGTTTTATTCTTCATTTCGTTTTAATTTCTAACAATTGTAAAAGTGTTGTCCTCAAAAAGTCGAATAATGGTGGAGCTTTTTGGGCGAGCCATCACATCGTGATAAAGCTGGACGGTATAATCGACGCTTTGCTTCATCTCCTCTGAGATATCGTTATAAGTCAAGGCAGAGGGCTGTCCTGAGAGGTTGGCAGAGGTGGAGGTGATGGGCTTGCCAAGCTGCCTTATAACCTCCTTGCAAAAATCGTGCTCAACTACGCGGATGCAGACCGTTTTGTCGGCCGAGACGTTTTTGGCCAAGTTTTTCCCTTCGGTATAGATGATGCTCAATGGCTTTTTGGCAGCTTTGATCAAGTCATACGCAATGGCGGGCACGTTGACGACGTAATCGTTGAGGCGCTCGATGCTGTCGACGAGGACGATCAGGCTCTTGGTTGTGGGTCGTTTCTTGGCAATGTACACCTTTTCGCAGGCCTTGCTGTTGGTGGCATCGCAGCCCACGCCCCAAATGGTGTCAGTGGGGTAGAGGATGGTCTTACCAGCCTTCAGAAACGCCACGGTGCGCTGTACTTCTTCTTCAAATTGCTTTTCCATTTGTTATCTCGTTTTCTTTGATTTTTGCTCTCAACAAATTGTATTTGTGACGGTTAGCCTGCATCATGGTGAGGCAGATGCTAAACCCCGTGCGTCCATAAAGGAAGCCGCCTTTGAAGATGTAGGTGCGGACGAAATTGATGAAGGGACTGAACAGCCATGGCAGGATGCCGGTCTTTTTGCCCCGCTCGTAGTACGACTGGGCACCTAACTCCGCAAAATGGAAATACTGTTTACGAAAGTCTTCCGGCGTTGCCCACGAATAGTGCAGGAGGTCGCCTTTCAAAAGGGTAATCTGGGGCTTCTTTTCGTAGACGAGCCACTCATGGATGAGTCCTTCCCATTGGGCGAATCCTTTTCTCCAGATGCGCACCTTGGTGTCAGGGTACAGGCCACAACCCTTGATCCAACGGCCGCAATAGTTGTTGAGCCGCTTCATGGCGAAGACCTCGTTGTCGGCGATCTCTCTTTCTTTCAGCGCTTTGATAGACTCTATCAGCGTCTCCGAAAGAACTTCATCCCCGTCGATGGAGAGGATCAGATCATGGGACGCTAAACTGTCGGCAAAGTTCTTCGAGCCAGTGTAGCCTTCCCAGGCGTGACTGACAAACCGCACATGGTAACGGGCACAGATCTCTTCCGTGGCATCAGTCGATAACGAGTCGACCACCACCACTTCGTCGGCGATGGGCATAACGGAATCGAGGCAACGCCCAATGTTGCGCTCCTCGTTCATGGTGATGAGTACGACGGAGATCTTGTTCATGCTATTCTGGTTGGAGGTGCAAATTTACATTTTTTTTGTACTTTTGCATCCCCTAACAAAATATTTGAATTGAACGTAGGAATCCCCGTTTGGATGTTGCTGATAGCGTTGGCAGTAGGTGTCGCCTTCGCTATGGTTTTGTATTTCCGCAACCGCAAGCAACACTACGGCAAGCCTTTGACTATCACGCTTTTCGCTTTGCGCACCTTGATCGGTGGCATCGTCACAATGCTGCTGTTCAATCCCTATTTTCGCCAGCGTGTCAGCACCTTGGAACAGCCTACGATAGTGTTGGCACACGACAACTCTGCCTCCATCGCATTGTCGAAGGACTCGACGTTTTTCAAGACAGATTACCCTCAGCATTTTGCGGATTTCCGCGAGGAGATGAACGGCGATTTTCAGGTGGATGAATATCTGTTCGGCCAAGAAGTCAGGGAATTCGATCAGCTTGATTTTACTGATCAATTGACGGATATCTCCTCGGTGCTTCAAACGGTGGATCGCCGTTATTACAAGCGGAATGTCGGCGCTGTGGTGCTTTTTTCCGATGGCGTTTACAACCGTGGCTTTGAGCCTTCGCTGTTAGTGGAGAAGTATCCCTTTCCCATCCATACCGTAGTCCTTGGCGATACCCTTTCTTATCCCGATCTTTTTGTGAAGGATGTGCATTATAATAAAAAGGTGTCGTTAGGTGCGGCTTTCCCCGTCCGTGTGGTGGTGGGTGCCCATGATTGTGCAGGTCAAAAGGCCACTTTGACGCTTACCGAGGATGGTCAGACGATTGCATCTAAAGATTTGGAAATCAGCTCAAATCGTTATTCAAAGGAGTTGGATTTTATGCTGGAAGCCGATCAAAAAGGAGTGAGGCAGGTTGACATTGAGATTAAGGGTTTGGACGGTGAGGCACAGCTGCTGAACAATGTGAAGCGCATTTTCGTAGAGGTGCGTGATGAGAAATATCGGATTTTATGCCTTGCTGATGCGCCTCATCCCGATCTGGGTGCTATTAAGAGTGTGCTTAATGAGGACTGCGAGGTGGACTTTGTGTTTGGTCATGACGAGATTCCCGATCTCTCGAAATACCAGCTTTTACTGCTGCATCAAACCCCTTCGCAACGTACTGATATAACGGCATTGCATGGCCAGTTGGAGAAGAACCATAAGATTCCAATGCTGGTTGTGGTGGGCAGTGCCACAGACCTTACAGCCTTGAACAAATTGCAGCACGCTGTGGAGCTTCATCGTGGCGCCACCAATGCTATGCTCGACGTGAGAGGCTCGGTGAACACTGCTTTTTCGACGTTCTCCGTTGGCGATAGGTTGCGTGAACAGGTCGGAAAGTATCCGCCTTTGGCCTCGCCTCATCTTGAGATGAACCTGCTGTCATCGCATGACGACTTGCTGCTTCAGGATGTGCTTGGCGTGAAGTCGGGATTGCCACTGATGACCTTTGTGAAAGGCGATCGCAAGATGGCATTCCTCTTTGGCATCAACGTATGGCGTTGGAGGCTCTTCAACTATTATCAGGATCACAACAGCCTGGTGTTTGATGAGCTGTTCTCGAAAACCTTGAAATACCTGATGCTGAGCAGGGATGACGGTTCGGCGGTGTTCTGCAAGGAGGAATATTATAGCAATGAACTCGTCGTGATGACGGCGGAACTGCGTAACCCGAGCAACGAGTTGATGACGGAACCCGATTTGAGCATTCAGATCGTGAACAAGAAGACGGGAGAGACCTATGATTATATGTTTTCGAAGCGGGAACACGACTATGAGTTGAACGCCGGTGTTCTGCCCGAAGGCATCTATACGTATCGTGCCACGGCGGAGTGGGGTGATAGAACGATTGTTTTAAATGGCTCGTTCTCGGTGGTATCGGTCGGTATCGAGGCACAACAGTTGACAGCGGATATCGCAAGGATGCGAAGTCTTTCGGTGGCCACCAACGGCAAATGCTATACGGTGGATCAGCTGCCTCAGTTGCTTGAGGATCTTAGGGATGACCCTCGTATCACCTCGGTTGAGCATCACGACACCCGTTTCGAGGACTTGATCCATTCCAAGTGGATCCTGTTTGTCCTCATCGGCCTTGCCGCTATCGAATGGATATTGAGAAAAATGTTCGGAACATATTAAATATTAAAACTATGAAAATTCAAGATCAGACTGTCGTAACGATGACCTACATCTTACGCGAAAAAGACGAAAACGGCCGTATCATCCAAGAGGCCACCAAGGAAAATCCATTTACCTTCATCTGTGGTATGCACCAGGTGCTGCCTAAGTTCGAAGAGAACCTGATGGGTAAGGAGCCGGGCGACCATTACTGCTTCTACCTGACCCCAGAAGAGGGTTACGGTGTTCGTGACGAGGCATACGTGATGGATCTCGACAAGTCGATGTTCATGCAGAACGATGTGTTGCATGAGATGGTGAAGGAAGGCGCTTCGCTGATGATGCAGACCGCTGACGGTCGCCCCATCATGGGTATCGTCCGTGAAATCGGTGACAAGCACGTGAAGATGGACTTCAACCACGACTTAGCCGGCGTTCATCTCTGCTTCAGCGGTGAAATCATTGATGTACGTGAGTCAACCGATGCCGACTTCAGCGACAGCTGCGGCGGCAATTGCGAAGGCTGCTCGGGATGTCATTGATTTATTCAGTTTCATATCAAAAAGGAGAGACAAAAGAAGGATTACCTTATGTGGATGATGTTTCTGTATGTGGTTGTGAAACGAGTGTTCCTGTTGACTATGTGAAACTGTGCGGGAAAGAATCCGAGGTGTATCAATTGAATGATCTTTCTAAGGATCAAAAAATAGAACGGGTAAATACGCTTAAAACTACAATGGCATTCAGTGTACCAGCTGTTTTTGTATCTCTGCTTATTGTATTGATATTATAATTAGTTAAAACAAATTCTTGATTCTGCTTTCTACCAAGTCGCTGGATTTAACGCCTTCGGCGATTCGAGATAAGCCATCGGAGTCAATGATTCCGGGTAATTCATATACGAAACCTTGGCTTAAAAGTTCATTGAATTTTTCCGGTGTGGTCTCAATGGGTTTGTTGCAATCGACGTAAGTGTCTTTTTCGAACCTGTTTATTCCATTTTTTGTAAAAATGGGATAGGTTTTTTCATCGTAATGAAGAAAGAAGGCGCGTCTTTTCGCTTTCTCCAGTTGTGAAGATCCTGTAGCAAAAAGAAACACTTTATTGTCCTTGAAGATACAGATATGAATATGGTTCTCAACTCCAATCGGGCAACCTGATTTAAAGAAATACTCTTTGCCTTCGGTGACAGTCGCACCGTATGCTTGAATAGGAATGTCCATAAACAAAGATTATCTGTAATATTCGTGATACAAATCCTTGGTCACTTCCAACAGCTCGGGCGACTGGTCAAATATCGGAGCATGGTCGTCAGTGCTGTTTTCGAAAAACAGGTCAACATTCACAGGAAAAGAACTTTTATTACTTTTATCGTTGATCAGCTCTTGGTACTGGAGCCATTCGGGGTATTTGTGTGAAAGGTCGGATAGTTCTTTTGGTTTCATCGCATTGAACTCAGTAAGCACACGATTCAGCACCTTAATGTCGGAGTCGGAGAATTCATTTAAGTCAGGGTCGTTGATGGCTTGAAAAGTGTGTTTGCCGACCACTTTAATATTGGAATTAAAATAGTTCTCTGAATTGGATAATAAAGTGGGCTCTCCTTCCAATAAATGTTTTGCATCAGTGGGAACAATGCCATGAGTCATGGCGAAATATTTGTCACCTGTGATAGTACGGCCAAACATTCTCAAGTGGCATCGATCGGAGAGCCAAAGTAGTTTGTAGGCTTTCATAAAGTCTAATTTCTTATCCTTTTGGTGACATGCCAAATACACCATGGATTGGATGATTTTGTGAGTGTTCTGAGCCATGATTTAGTATGTGTACAGTTTTTCTTTATTTTTCTGCAAAAATACAATATTTTTTACCCGAGCGCAAGTATTTTGAAGAAAAATTTTTCAGAAATGTTTATTTTATTAATTCAAATATGTGATGGATAGAGAATTAAAAAAGAGTTGCCCTTTTTGGGGACAACTCAAACAAGTCTAGAACTTTAAAAGCTAAAGTCCAGTTATCACTTTTTCAGTCCTGCCAGTTGCTGTTCGATGACGGCGATCTTGGCTTCGGCATCGGCTTTCTTCTTGCGTTCCTTGTCGACGACGGCAGCGGGAGCGCCGCTGACGAAGCGTTCGTTGGAGAGCTTGGCCTCAACGCTCTTCAGGAAGCCTTGAGCATATTTCAGTTCCTCTTCGAGTTTCTTGATCTCAGCCTCTACGTCAACGTTGCTGGTGAGCGGCACGAAGAACTCGGTGCTGCCTACGATGAAGCCAAATGCACCAGCTGGAGCCTCAGCCACATAGCTTACTTCACTCACGTTGCAGAGCTTGGAGATGACGCAGTCGAAATCCTTGTTGGCATTGCCCTTCACAACGAGTTGGATGGCTTCGCGGTTGGCGATGTTCTTGTCGGAACGGACCTTACGCACGTTGTTGATGACTTCCTGAGTGAACTCCATTTGCTTGAGGATTTGCTCATCCACAACTTGTGCTTTAGGCTGTTGGGTGATGATGATATCGTCGCCGTCTTTGCGCTCGGCGATGGCGTGCCAGATTTCCTCGGTGATGAACGGCATGAAGGGGTGCAGCAAGAGCATTAGGTTCTCGAAGAATTGGATGGTGGAAGCGTAGGTCACGGGGTCGATGCCCTGGCTTTGAGGTGCTTTCACCATCTCGAGGTACCACGAGCAGAAGTCGTCCCAAGTGAGCTTGTAGATGCCCATCAAGGCGTCGCTCAAGCGGTATTTGTCGATGTTGTCGTTGGTCTCGGTCAACACTTGGTTGAAGCGTGCCTCGAACCATTTCACGGCCATCTTGGCGGCCTCGGGCTGAGTGGCGTTTTGGTCTATGTTCCAACCTTTCACCAGACGGAGGGCGTTCCAGATCTTGTTGCAGAAGTTGCGGCCTTGCTCGCACAGCGACTCGTCGAAGAGGATGTCGTTGCCAGCTGGAGCGCTGAGCATCATGCCCATACGCACGCCGTCGGCGCCGAACTTCTCGATGAGTTCAATCGGGTCGGGGGAGTTGCCCAATGACTTGGACATCTTACGGCCTAACTTGTCTCTCACGATACCCGTGAAATACACGTTCTTGAATGGCACTTCGCCTTGGTATTCCTCGCCGGCCATGATCATTCTGGCGACCCAGAAGAAGATGATGTCTGGGGCGGTGATCAGGTCGTTGGTGGGGTAGTAGTATTTGAATTCGGCGTTGTTGGGATCAAGGATGCCGTTGAAGAGCGACAGAGGCCACAACCATGAGCTGAACCAAGTGTCCAAGGCGTCGTCATCCTGACGCAGGTCTTTCAAAGTCAGTCCAGCATTGCCAGTTTTAGCGATGGCAAGTTTCAGTGCTTCTTCAGGTGTCTCGGCCACCACAAAACCGCCTTCGGGCAGGTAGTAGGCTGGAATCTGATGACCCCACCACAGCTGGCGGCTAATGCACCAGTCCTTGATGTTCTCCAACCAGTGGCGGTAGAGGTTGACGTATTTTGCAGGATAGAACTTGATGTCGCCGTTCAGAACAGGCTTCAAAGCGATGTCAGCGAGGTGTTCCATTTTGAGGAACCACTGCATGGAGAGCTTCGGTTCAATCGGCACATTGGTACGTTCTGAGTAACCTACCTTATTATTATAATCTTCGATCTTCTCCAACAGACCAGCCTCTTTCATGTCGATGATGATCTGCTTGCGCACGTCCTCACGGGTCATGCCGATGTACATGCCGGCGGCCTCGCTGATGGTGGCATCGTCGTTGAAGATATTGATGCTCTGGAGATTGTGCTTTTCTCCCAACATATAGTCGTTTACATCGTGGGCAGGGGTGACCTTCAAGCAGCCTGTACCGAACTCGATGTCGACATAGTCGTCCTCAATGACGGGGATCACGCGGTTGACCAGCGGCACCACGACTTTCTTACCACGCAGCCATTGGTTCTTCGGGTCGGCAGGGTTGATGCACATGGCAGTGTCGCCCATGATGGTCTCGGGACGCGTGGTAGCCACCACCGCATAGCGGCGGCCTTTCTCGTCAGTGTGGATGATTTCGCCTTCAGCGCCTGTAGCGCCTGTGCCGTCGTCCTCATGGAGGTAGTAACGGAGGTAGAACAGCTTGCTGTGCTCATCCTTGAAGATGACTTCCTCGTCGCTCAAGGCGGTCAGGGCCTTGGGGTCCCAGTTGACCATACGGACACCGCGGTAAATCAAGCCTTTGTTGTAAAGGTCTACGAAAGCGCGGATAACGCTCTTCGAGCGGATGTCGTCCATGGTGAACGAGGTGCGTTCCCAGTCGCAGGAGCAGCCGAGACGGCGCAACTGCTTGAGGATGATGCCACCGTGCTCGTGGGTCCAATCCCAAGCGTGCTTGAGGAACTCCTCACGGCCGATGTCGGTCTTCTTGATACCTTGTTGTGCCAAGCGGTTCACCACCTTGGCTTCGGTGGCGATGGAGGCATGGTCGGTGCCAGGCACCCAGCAGGCGTTCTTGCCCTGCATACGGGCACGGCGGATCAGGATGTCCTGAATCGTATTGTTCATCATGTGACCCATGTGAAGCACGCCAGTCACATTCGGTGGCGGGATCACGATGGTATAGGGTTCGCGTTCATCGGGAGTGGAGTGGAAGTAGTTCTTGTCCATCCAGTGCTCGTACCATTTGCCTTCAACTTCCTGAGGGCTGTATTTGCTGCTGATTTCCATAGTCATAATAAATGAGGTGCAAAAATAGGATTTTTTTCGTGAAAAATGAATACCTTTGCGAAAAGTTTAGTTTCTAATTCCGAATACCAGTGATTAGTAGAGAAAAAATCTATAGGATAATAGAACAGGGTAGAGAAGACAGCAATTCAGGCACTGTTTACGATTCCATCATGTTTTTGGCGATTTTAGCCAGCATCATTCCGCTCATGTTTGTCAATGTGTATCCCATTTTTCGGTACATCGAGTGGATTACATGCGGTTTGTTCATCGTGGATTACCTGCTCCGTTGGGCTACCGCTGATTTTCGCCTTAAGAAAGGATTCTGGTCTTTTGTCCTCTATCCGTTTACGGCTTGGGCAATTGTTGACCTGTTGTCCATACTCCCTTGTTTCAGCCCTATGTCAAACGGGTTCAAGGTTTTCCGTGTCACAAGGCTGATGAGAGTACTGAGGCTATTCAGGTTCCTTCGCTATTTTGAGCAGATGCGGATGCTGAGCAAGGTTTTGAAAAAGGAGAAAGTCATACTTCTTTCCGTATTGGGCATTGCCATCTTCTATGTTGTTATTACGGCCTTGGTCATGTTTATTGTTGAGCCTCGCATTAATCCAGTGACAGGGGAGGTGACTTTTGAGACCTTTTTCGATGCTTTGTATTGGGCCACGGTTACCCTTACCACTGTCGGATATGGCGACTTGACCCCGGTTACTAATTTCGGAAGACTTGTAAGTATGTTTTCGGCTCTATTTGGCATTGCTGTCATTGCACTTCCTTCAGGCGTGATCACGGCTAGTTATATGGAAGAGCTCAAGAGTATGAAAAAGGAAGCCGAAAACGCAAACACTAAGACCGATGATTAAAAACATTATTTTCGACTACGGCGGGGTGCTATTGGATTGGAATCCCCATTACCTCTATGACCCTTATTTTGGCGATAAAGACAAGGCCGAATGGTTTTTGACGAACATCTGCACTTACGAGTGGAATGCCCAACATGATAATGGTAAACCTGTTGCTGAAGGCACGGCGGAGCTTGTTTCTGAGCATCCTGAGTGGGAGAAGGAAATCCGTATGTATTATGATGGCTTCATGCAGATGATGGGCGGACAGATTCCAGGGATGGAAGATTTGATCAAGGATCTGAAAGCGAAGGGATATCGTATCTTTGGCCTCTCTAATTGGTCGGAGGAGACTTTTGCTTTGGTGCGTCATGTCTATCCTGTGTTGGGTCTGATGGAGGATATGGTGATCTCTGGCATTGAGCATGTGATGAAGCCTGATCATCGTATTTTTGAGTTGGCATTGAAGCGTTTTGGCATCAAGGCCTCAGAGACTGTCTTTATTGACGACAATCCGAATAATGTGAAGGCTGCCTGTGAAGTTGGCATCCACGGCGTTCTTTTCCAGTCGTGTGAGCAATTAAAAAATTTGGATTTTTAAGGAATCCTCCTTACCTTTGCCGCTTATTTAGTGAAAAATGAAAACAATAAATAATCATTAAAAATCTCAATTATGGGTACATTATCAACTCTTTGGCAAGATCACAGAACGTTGGTGGTCTTTGTCTTGGTCTTAATTATCGTGGTGCCTTTCCTGCTCTTTTATTTGAAAAAGGCTAGAAATGAGCATCCAAAAGGCTTGATCGCCGCCGCATTGAGCAACATGGGCGAGCGTTTTGGCTACTACATCATGAACGCTGTGCTGGTGCTGTTCATCTGCTCCAAGTTCGGTATCTCCGATGAGACGTCGGGCGTGATCTTTGGTGTGTTCTATTTCTTGATTTATGTGCTTGCGCTTCCCGGTGGTATCATCGCCGACCGCACACAGAACTACAAAAAGACCATCATCACCGGTATCATCGTGATGGCCATCGGCTATGGTCTGCTCTCCATCCCCGTGTTCAGCACTGGTGGCGGTATGAAGTCATGGCCTTTCATCCTTGCTATAATCGCCTTGCTGCTCATCGCCTGTGGTAATGGTCTCTTCAAAGGCAACCTGCAAGCCATTGTGGGTCAGCTGTATGACGACTTCGAGGCCGAAGCAGCCAAGAAAGGCCCAGAGGCACTGGCTGCTGCCAAGGAAAAGCGCGACAGCGGCTTCCAGATCTTCTACGTGTTCATCAACATTGGTGGTGTGATCGCCCCGTTTGTGGCTCCCATCATCCGTGACTGGTATCTGAAGACCAAGGACTTGGTTTACAATGCCGACCTCCCGCGTCTGTGCCATAAGTTCATCATGGGCACCATGGAAGGCAACGACATGACCAACCTTACGGCCTTGTCACAAAACTATTCGGGTGCCGCTGAAAACCTTTCTGGTTTCTGTGAGAACTATCTCCAAGTGTATAACACGGGCGTGCATTATTCCTTCATCGTCTCGGTGCTGGCCATGCTGATCTCTCTGTTCATCTTCATTGCGGTCAGACATAAACTGCCGAATCCGGTCAAGAAAGTCAAAGCTGAAACCCAAAATGTTTCCGCAGCCGAGATCCAAGCCGACGCCAAGGAAATCAAACAGCGTATGGCGGCTCTGTATGCCGTGTTGGGTATCGCCGTGTTCTTCTGGCTCTCCTTCCACCAGAACGCCCAGTCGCTGTCCATCTTCGCCCGCGACTTCTTGGACACTAGTGCGCTCCCGCCTGAGATCCTGCAATTCATCAATCCTTTCTTCGTGATCGTGCTGACACCGATCGTCATGTGGATCTTCGCTTCGTTGGCTCGCAAGGGCAAGGAGGTCTCCACACCGAAGAAGATTGCGTTGGGTATGTTCATCGCTGCCTGCGCTTACATCTTCTTGATCTTCATCGCCATTGCTCACAACTATCCTTCGGGCAACGCTTTCAAGGCACTTCCTGAAGCGGAAAAGATGGCCATGAAGACCGGACCGTGGGTGATGATTGTGACTTACTTTTTCCTCACTGTGGCCGAGCTGTTCATCTCGCCGCTGGGCCTCTCCTTCGTCTCGAAGATCGCTCCTCGCCACATGGTGGGTATGTGCCAAGGCTTGTGGCTGTCGGCCACCGCTATCGGCAACCTCTTGATCTTCCTCGGCGTGAGAATGCTGAATTCCTTCCCGCACCAGTGGATGACCTGGGGTGTGTTTGCCTTGATCTGCCTGGTCTCCATGTCGATCATGCTCGGCATGCTGAAATGGCTTGAAAGAGTAGCGAAATAATAATTTGGTTGTAGAGACGCAAATTTTGTGTCTCTACAATAAATAAGGTAAAAAGCCGGCAGTAATGTCGGCTTTTTTTTTGTGCCAATTCCGATAAACTTCTGAAAAGTTTTCTCACAAAATCTTGAATTGAGAAAAGTGAATGTCCAAACGTGACACGGCAGGGAAAGTTGTGGAGTTAAAACAACAAACTAAGCTGTTGTTTTTTTCTTTATTTTTGCACCTAATTATAAAAAAGATCCAATATAATAATCTCAAAAACAAAAAACCCGTGAAAAAGTTCCTGTTATCACTTTGCTTTCTGCTTGCGCTGTCGCCGACGGCCCGCAGCAGCATCTACCTGTTCGAGCGGTTCGACGACACCTTCCTTCTCAACGGTTGGAGTGTGGTGGGCACTGACATGAACATTGGCATCGCCACTTCATCCGACAACGGCAACCATTGGCACGAAGGCTGGGTGCAAAACTTCGGGGCGACCGGCAATCACGAAATCAGCCAAGAGATTGCCACGGAAGACATGGACGACCTCGAAGTGGCCGTCTGGATCCCAAATTACGACACCAAGAAGGTCTATAACAGCCATTTCCTGTTCGAAACGCCCAACCATCCCTTTGCGCCGGAGCAGCTTACCCTGACCAAAGAAGGCAACACGTTCACCGCCCAATGGAACGCACCTGCGGGAAATGCCCCGACAAAAGCCGTTGCCACCGACAATTCGACATGGAGCGTTGATGAACAAGATTTCGGCTCCCTCGGTTTGTATCCCAACCCAGCTTCGGAAGCCGTTTATATCCAAGGGTTTATATTCAAGAAAAATATGATGTACAACGCTTTAGGCCAATTGGTTAAAGCCTTTGGAGACGCTCAGCAAATCCCTCTGAATGACCTCCCCGACGGCCTCTACCACTTGGTCCCCACAGACGAAAAAGGAACCATAAGAAATACAAAAGTCATTATCAATCATTAAATCAATATTTTATGAAAAAGTTTGTGCTTACTTCCATTGCCCTGTTCGTGGGCGTTATCGGCTTTGCGGCCATGCCCGCCATCGACCCTGCACTACGCGCGGAGATGGGCGAGCGGGGCGACGACGAGAAAATCAAAATCGTCGTCCTGATGAACGAACAATCTGACGCAACGGCATTAAGCCGAGAGGCCAACTTTTTCGCCAACAAGCAAGAGCGTCGCGCCTTCGTGGTGGAAACGCTGAAACGCCAGGCCGAAACCTCGCAAGCCGAGTTGCTTGGCCTGCTTGGGGAGATGAAGCAACACGATATGGTGGCCGACATCCAGTCGCTCTGGCTCGTGAATGCCATCAGCTGCCAAGCCACCAAAACGGCCATCAACAGCCTTGAACAAAAGCGAGGCATCAAGACCATCGCCTATCGCGAAGAAACCCAATGGATTGCCGACGGCGAGGTCGAACCCGCTGTGAAAAACGGCGACCGCGACATTGCCGAGTTTTTGTACCAAATCGACGTGCCGCCCGTTTGGGATTTGGGCTACACGGGCCAAGGCGTGCTCGTCGCCATCATCGATACGGGTGTGCGCCTCGACCATGAGGACTTGGCCGGTCGGTTTTGGGATGGCGGCAGCGAATACCCCAATCACGGCTACGATTTCTATTACAACGACAACGACCCCGGCGATGTTTACGGCCACGGCACCGAGGTGGCAGGCATCGTTTGCGGAACAGGTGCTGGCGGGACAAAGATCGGTGTGGCTCCCGATGCCACCATTATGGTCTTGAAAGCCTTCAGAGACGACGGCGTTGGCGAAGAGACGCCTTGGGTCGCCGCGATGCAGTTCGCCATTGAGCATGGTGCTGATGTGCTCAACATGTCGTTGGGCCGTCCCAAGCCCGAACCCGCCCAAAAACTGATGATGCGACAGGCCTGCGACAACACTTTGGCTGCTGGCGTCGTTGCGGCGGCTTGCGCTGGCAATGTGGGCTCGGCGCAGTTCATGATTCCCGTGCCGCAAAACATCTATACCCCTGGCGACTGCCCGCCGCCCCATCTGCATCCCGACCAAATGGTGAATGCAGGCGGCACGAGCTGCGTGGTTTGCGTTGGCTCCGTTCTTTCCGACAACGGCTTCAACGAAATCTCGTCAATAGGGCCGTCGCAATGGACAGACGTGGCCGAGTACAACGACTATCCCTACACCGCTGGCAGCACGACAGAAATAGGACTGATCCGCCCCGACATCTGTGCGCCTGGCAACGAACTCACCACCCTCGACCATGGTAACAATAGCGGCTATACGCTTTTTAGCGGCACCTCGGCTGCCTCACCCTGCGTGGCTGGCACCATCGCCCTGATGCTCTCCAAAAACCCTAACCTGACCCCTGCGCAAATCGACGAAATCCTGGAAAACACCGCCTTGAAGCTCACTGAGCATAAGAGCAACAACTTCGGCTCAGGCGTCGTGGATGCCTTGGCCGCCATCGAGGCCGTACAGCCTTACGACGGCCTTGCGGAGAACGACGTCAAAGCCGCCATTTATCCCAACCCCAGTGCCGACGTTTTCACGATCCGTTGCGAAGGCATGAGACACGTCGAAGTCTATTCCGTGGACGGCAAGTTGGTGAAAAGCCAGTCCACCACCGGCCCGCAATGCCAAATCAGCGGCTTGGATAGCGGCGTTTATGTGGTGAAGGTCATGGCGGACAGCGGCACCGTGACGAAGAGGATGATGAAACTGTAGTTGGCCAAAACTCCCGACGTCGAATTGAGAGTTTCATGTTGAAATGCCCCATTTTCTTTTGTTTCACGTTATTTTCCGCCAATTCCAGCACCAAATAAATTAGACTTAAATTCAAATCTATTATGAAGAAAAGTATCCTAACCCTTCTGGCACTGTGCCTTTGCATGATTGGCATAGCTCAAGCCACCATTGAACCATCGTTGCAACGCAAGATGAACCAACGCGGCAACGACGAGAAAATCAGAATCGGCATCATTATGCAGGAGCAAAGCAAGGCTGCAGACTTGCTCGCCGTAACCAACACCTTCGCCACCAACAAAGAGCGGCGCGAATATGTCGTGAAAACGCTGAAACAACAAGCTAAAGCCTCGCAAGCCGACCTGCTCGGCCTCCTTGAAGAGATGCAACGCAATGGCATGGTCGACGACATTCGCCCGCTTTGGATTGCCAATGCCATTGGCTGCGAAGCCAACACACAAGCCATCAACGACTTGGCGCAACGCTCCGACATCAAGACGCTATATCATTGCGAAAACACGGTTCTTCCTCCAACGACCAATAATGTTGCCGTGCAACCTAACGAAATCACACGCGGCATCGCCCAAAACATACTTATCATCAATGCCGACAAGGTTTGGGAATTGGGCTACACGGGCGAAGGCGTTGTCATAGGACATCTTGACACGGGCGCCAACTACGACCACCTCGACCTCCAAGGCCGCATGTGGGATGGGGGCGAGGAATTTCCGCATCACGGCTACGACGTGTATGAGCAAAACAACGATCCGATGGACACTTGGGGCCACGGCACACACGTGGCAGGTACAATTTGCGGCACGGGAGCGGCAGGCACACAAACCGGAGCCGCGCCAGGAGCCACATTGATGGAAGTCAAGGTCTTCGCCGACGAGCCGGATGTGGAAAGCAACGAATTTATCCTTTGCGAAGGAATGCAGTTTGCCATGGAACATGGCGCTCAGGTGCTCAATATGTCGTTGGGCAAGTCGGGCGACGACGTGCAATATCGCCGCATGATGCGTGAAGGTTGCGACAGCATGTTGGCAGCAGGTATCGTGGTGGTTTCCACTTCGGGCAACATGGGCCAGTTCCAAAGTTTCATCCCAATACCTTACAATGCTGGCGCACCAGGCACTTGCCCCTCGCCTTGGATCCATCCCGATCAGGCTGTCAATCCTGGTGGGCTGAGCAGCGTCATCTGCGTTGGCTCGACGGAGAACAACGACCAAGTCAGCGCCTTCTCTTCGCGAGGGCCGACCACTTGGGCCGATGTGCCTGAATACGCCGACTATCCATATACCGCTGGCGATGCCACGCAAATCGGCCTTATCAAGCCCGATGTGAGCGCCCCTGGAGGCAACGTGGTATCGTTGGACTGGACCAATATTGAAGGATATAAGGCCGACCTCGGCACCTCGTTTGCGGCCCCTGCCGTGACGGGCACCATCGCCTTGATGCTTTCCAAGAACCCTGACCTCACGCCTGCACAAATCGACGAGATCCTTGAAACCACTGCCGTGAACCCTATCGGCTACAAGAATAATGACATCGGCTCAGGTCGCATTGATGCCTTGGCTGCCATTTTGGCCATGGATGGCTGTGGCCCCGTCGCCAACCTCGACTATACGATTGAGAACGACATCGTTACCCTTACTTGGGAAGGCGATGCCGAGAGCTACCTCGTCTTTGTGGATGGCGAAGAAATCGGTTCAACGGCCGAGCCTCACTTCGACCTTGAACTTGAGGACGGCGACCACGAGTTGTGCGTTGCCCCATCCGAATGTCCAACCCAAAAATCATGCGTTTCCTTGGCCTTCGTAGGCGTTGGCGAGAACAAGCTCCAAGCCAGTGTGTATCCCAACCCAAGTGCAGGTGGTTTTATGGTAGAGTGCGAAGGCATGACTGAAGTCAACGTCTATGCCATGGACGGAAAATTAGTGAAGCAAATCTCCTCCGCCAACGGAACGTGCAGCATTGACGGGCTCAGCGATGGCATTTACCTGTTGAAGATCGCAACGGAAAACGGAACATTGAACCAAAGAATTGTAAAACACTGAAAACCATGAAGAAAACCATTTTTATGATTACACTGGCTTTGGCTTGTATGTTTGCGCAAGCCCAAGTCATCGACCCGCTTTTGCAGGAAGAGATGAACCGCCGCACCGACAGCGAGATGATTGAAATCACCGTTTTGATGAAATCACGCTGCGATAGGAACACGTTGAGCCAACGCGCCTCGGCTTTGCCCACCCGCGCCGAGCGTAGGGCGTTTGTCGTCGACGAACTGAAGCGCTTCACCGAAGCATCGCAACGCGACTTGAAATTGTCTCTTGCCGAAATGGAGCAACAAGGTGAAGTCACTGCACCGCGCACCCTTTGGATGTCGAACAGCCTTTATTTTTCGGCTACGAAAGAAACCATTTTGGCTTTGGCCAAGCGCGACGACATTGCCCATATTGGCTACAACATCGAGCGGAAATGGATTGGGGATGACGAAAAGCCTACATCAGTCAACGAAACCCGCGAAATCACACCCAACATATTGAAAGTCAATGCTGACAAAGTTTGGGAATTGGGCTACACGGGGAAAGATATCGTGGTTTCAATCATTGATGCAGGGGTCAACTACAACCATTTGGACTTGGCCGATCACCTTTGGGATGGTGGCGAGGCATTCCCGCATCACGGCTACGATGTGCGCAACGACGATGACGACCCGATGGACGACATGGGACACGGCACGCATTGTGCCGGCACCGTGGCTGGCAACGGCACGGCAGGCTCGCAAACCGGCGTGGCCCCCGACGCGCAAATCATGTGCATCAAGAGCGTGAACGCCGACGGAACAGGCGGCGCGGTGAAGTTGGCCGAAGGCATGGAGTGGTCGGTGGAGCATGGCTGCGACATCATCAGCATGTCGATGGGCTTGGTGCATCCGAGCGTCACCGAAAGGGAACTTTTCCGCCGCACCTGCGTATCCATCTTGGACGCTGGCGTGTCGAGTTTCATTTGCGCCGGCAACGAAGGCTTTGCCTTGGACCAATACCCCATTCCCCAGAACGTGCGCATCCCTGGCAGTTGTCCTCCGCCTTATTTGGACCCCGACCAAATGGCCAATCCCGGCGAGTTGAGCAGCGCCATCGTGATTGGGTCGGTCGACGACAACGACCAAGCCTCGTTCTTCACCGCCAACGGTCCATGTACATGGCAAGATACTGAGTTTGGAGACTACGCTTACAACCCAGGCATCGGCCTCATCCGTCCCGACGTATGCGCTCCAGGCGAAAGCATCAAGTCGCTAGACTACCTCTCCAACTCAGGCTATAAGTCGATGACAGGCACCTCTCAAGCAACGCCTTGCG
This sequence comes from Bacteroidales bacterium, assembly GCA_017531225.1. Lineage (GTDB taxonomy): Bacteria > Bacteroidota > Bacteroidia > Bacteroidales > F082 > Limimorpha. The sequence continues at coordinate 109,206 of JAFXLL010000001.1, forward strand.
TGGCAGGCATCGCCGCCTTGATGCTCAGCAAGAACCCTGAGCTGTCGCCAGCCGACATCTGCCGCATTCTTGAAGAGACTTCCGTCAAGCTCACACCTACGAAAAGCAACCTCACAGGTTGTGGCCGTGTGGACGCCTTGGCCGCTGTCGATGCCGTGGAGGCCTATGATGGGTTGGATGAAGGCAACGTCAAAGCCAACATTTACCCGAATCCTACAAAGGATGTGGTGAATATCGAATGAGAAGGGATGACGAATGTCAAGGTCTTTTCGATGGATGGCAAGTTGGTTAAAGTCTTTGGTGTGAATGGGTCACAATGCAAAATCGACGATTTGGAGAGCGGAATATACCTCATTATGATCGAAACAGATAGAGGCGCCTCGCTGAAGAAAATTGTGAAGTTATAACTGTGTTTTTTGCTGTTTTCAAACATTTTCCTACCTTTGCGGCAAATAACAAAAACGATCAACTATGTTTAAAGGTCATCCCAAAGGGCTTTACGCCCTCGCCCTCGCCAACACGGGCGAACGCTTTGGCTATTATACCATGTTGGCCATCTTCGTGCTGTTTCTGCAGGCCAAGTTCGGCTACAACGAAGCACAGGCTGGTAACATCTACGGCATCTTCCTCGGTTGCGTCTATTTCATGCCCCTCATCGGTGGCATGTTGGCCGACCGCTTCGGCTACGGCAAAATGGTCCGCACGGGCATCATCGTGATGTTCCTCGGCTACCTGCTGTTGGCAGTGCCGATGGCCACTGCGACGGCCAAAATCACCATGTTCTCGGCTTTGGCTTTGATTGCCATCGGCACGGGTCTCTTCAAAGGCAACCTCCAGGTGATGGTGGGCAACCTCTACGACGAGGCCAAATATAGCGCCTTCCGCGACAATGGCTTCAGCCTGTTCTACATGGCCATCAACATCGGCTCGATGTTCGCACCTATGGCAGCTACTAAGGTCACCGACCTCTTCTTAGGTAAGGCCGGATATACCTATGTGCCTCAGATCCCCTCACTGGCACACCAGTATTTGGATGGCACTATCAGTGCCGATGCACTTTCAAGCTTCGAGGCCCTGGCGGTGCAGCAGGGTGGCAATGTTAACGACCTTGCTGGTTTCGCCAACAGCTATATCGACGCGCTCTCAGGTGCCTATAACTACGGTTTCGGCGTGGCTTGCATCTCGTTGATCCTCTCTATGGCCATCTATCTGAGCTGCCGTAACTGGTACAAGCACGCTGACGTGAACGCTAAGCAAGCCAAGAAGATGGAAAGCACCACTGTGAACGTGCAGGAACTCTCAAAGGAGCAGACCCGCGAGCGCATCACCGCCCTGGTGATGGTCTTTGCCGTGGTCATCTTCTTCTGGATGTCGTTCCAGCAAGCGGGTCTCTGCCTGACTTACTTCGCCCGCGACTACACGCAAAGCACCGCAAGTGGTTTCACCCGTTTCGGCTTCAATATATGGGCGTTGGCCTTGGTCGCCGTGTCGATTTACACGATGTTCGGTGCCGCCCAAGCCACCAAACCCATGAATCGTGGTATCCTTTGTGGTGTTACGACATTCTTATGGGTCATGGCAGCAATGCTTTATAGGACCATGCCCGACACCATCAACATCCTGCCGCAGCAGTTCCAACAGTTCAACCCCTTCTTTGTGGTGGCCCTGACACCTGTCTCTATGGCGGTGTTCGGCGCACTTGCCAAGAAAGGCAAGGAGCCGTCCTCGCCGCGTAAGATCGGTATGGGTATGATTGTGGCCGCACTCGGATTCCTTATCTTAGTCATTTGTTCCTTCCCCTTGGCCAGCCCGGCCGAGCTGAAGGCGCAAGGCGGTGTGAGTAGTACGTTGGTTTCGCCCAACTGGCTCATCAGCACCTATCTTGTGCTGACCTTCGCTGAGCTGTTGCTGAGCCCCATCGGCATCTCCTTCGTCACCAAGGTGGCCCCACCCAAGTATAAGGGCATGATGATGGGCCTCTGGTTCTGCGTGACGGCCATCGGCAACTACCTCACCTCGGTCATCGCCCGCATCTGGGGTACCGGCATGCCGCTCTGGATGGTCTGGGGCGTCCTCGTGGTGCTCTGCCTGCTTTCCGCCGTGTTCATCTTCTCCATCATGAAGCGGTTGGAGCGGGCTACGCAAGGGTGCTGAAAACCAAATTGATAAGAAGGTAGAGACGGTGGTTTGCCGTCTCTACTTTTTTTGCTAACTTTGCAGCCAAATCACAAACCCATGTCACGTAACGAACAAGAACTTCAAGGCGTCACGCTGTTAGGGAACCAAAACACCCACTACAGCTACGACTATACCCCCGAGGTACTGGAGACCTTCGAAAACAAGCACCCCGAAAACGACTATCTGGTGACGCTCGATTGCCCTGAATTCACTTCGCTGTGCCCTAAAACAGGTCAGCCGGACTTCGGACATATCATCATTAATTATATTCCACGGACGTTGATGGTGGAGAGCAAGAGCTTGAAGCTTTACCTCTTCAGTTTTCGCAACCATGGCGATTTCCATGAGGACTGTGTGAACATCATCATGAAGGATTTGGTCAAGCTGATGGATCCCAAGTATTTGGAAGTCATCGGCTTGTTCAATCCCCGTGGGGGCATCTCCATCAAGCCTTTTGCCAACTATGGCGATAAGGACCATCAGGATATGGTCAAGGAACGCCTATTGGCTAGCTTTCATAACTCGTAATTACCTCTCACCTCCTATGAAAGACGCAGTAATCATCATTTCCGGCGGTATGGATTCGACTACCATGCTCTATGAGTTCAAGGATGAAATCGCCTTGGCCATCACCTTCGACTATGGCTCCACCCAGAACGGGCGTGAGCGTATCTGTGCCGTCACGCATTGTCAGCGGTTGGGCATCAAGCATATTGTGGTGCCGTTAGAGTTCATGCACCGCTACTTTAAGAGTGCCCTGCTGATGACGGCAGACGACATCCCCGAGGGCAACTATGACGATGAAAACATGAAATCGACGGTGGTGCCTTTCCGTAATGGCATCATGTTGGCTATTGCCGCTGGTATTGCCGAGAGCAACGGCTTGAAACGGGTGATGATTGCCAACCATGCCGGTGACCATTCCATCTATCCTGACTGCCGTCCGAGCTTTGTCAATGCCATGTCGGAAGCCATGTCGAATGGAACGTATGACCATATAACTGTATATGCACCTTATACCAATCTCAGCAAGAAGGAAATCGCTGAGCACGGCAAGGCTTTGGGCTTGGACTACAGTGAGACTTACTCCTGCTACAAAGGAGGAGAGAAGCACTGCGGTAAATGCGGCACCTGCCGCGAGCGCATCCAAGCATTGAAGGATGCTGGAATTGTAGATACCACCGAATACGAGAATTAACTTTCACCTCTCACCTCTAACCTCTCACCTAATATGTATTACGTAAGAAAAACCTTAGAAATATCAGCCTGCCATCAGCTTTATCTCGATTACGAGAGCAAGTGCGAGAACCTGCACGGCCACAACTGGAAGATCAATGTGTATTGTCGTGCTGAAAAGCTCGATTCAAACGGCATGGTGTGCGACTTTACCTTGATCAAAAAGCTGATCCACGGCAAGATTGACCATACCAACATCAACGAGGTGCTCGATTTCAACCCGACGGCTGAGAACTTGGCCCATTGGATTGTCGATACGGTGCCGAACTGTTACCGTGCCGACGTTTGGGAGTCGCGTGACAACAAAGCTTCATATATCAAGGACGACGCCCCGCAATGTTTCGAATAAACGAAATATTCTATTCCCTTCAAGGTGAGGGCTTCCACACGGGGACGCCGGCTGTCTTTGTACGTTTCAGTGGCTGCAACCTGAAGTGTGCCTTTTGCGATACCCAGCATCAGGTGGGTGTTTTAATGTCTCTTGAAGCCATCATTGCCGAAATCAAGAAATATCCTGTCGCTCCGCTGGTGGTCCTTACTGGTGGGGAGCCGTCTTTGTTTATCGACGAGGATTTCGTTGCGGCTATTAAAAAGGAGACGGGCAAGCGTGTCGCTATTGAGACTAATGGCACTCGTATCTTGCCTTCGAATCTTGATTGGATTACGTTTTCTCCTAAGACGGGATTTGATGGGGGAGATGTCGAGCCTTGTGTGTTGACTCAGTGTGATGAGTTGAAGGTGGTTTATTTGGGCCAGGACTTGTCGCAGTATGACGGCATCAAAGCCCATCATCGGTTTTTGCAACCTTGTTTTTCAGGGGGTGAATCCCAACGCCAAGTTAATATGGCGGCATGTGTTGAGGCAGTGAAGTCTCATCCGGGTTGGCGCCTGTCGTTGCAGACGCATCGTTTTTTGGGTATTCAATAAAAAAACAGAGCCGCAATTTTTTGCGGCTCTGTTGTTATCAGAAGTTTTATTTCTTACATCTTTTCTTCAGTGCGTAAGCGGCACCAAATCCGATAAGCAAGAGGGCACCACCGCCGAGCGGAGCATCCATGTTGTCGGTCTCACCGTGGAAGGGGAGGCCAGGCAGGAGAAGGCTGTTGCGCTGGAATTCGTAGTTCTGATCAAGGGCGTACCAGGCAGAACCGTAGTAGTCCTGGTCGCTGACCTCGCCGTATTGGAAGAGGCCGCCTTGTGCGAATGAACTCATGCTGATGCCTAGAACGATTGCGAATGTTAATAATGTCTTTTTCATATTGTGTAATTTTAAATTTTCAATTATCAATTTTCAATTATCTCACAACGATTTTTTGGGTTCTGACATCGTTGCCTTGGATGAGGCGGAGCATGTAAACACCAGCTTTGGCGTTGATGGCCTTGCTGTAGTTGCCGCTGAAGGTCTCGTTGCTAACGGTGCGTCCGGTGATATCGATCACCTGCAGGGTAGCAGTGCCTTCGTTGCCGAGGATCAAGAGATTGCCGTTGGCATCGAAGAAGGCGAAGTCGTTGTCATCATTTGAGTTGCTGTTGTTGTTAGTGCTGAACACCAGTTTGAAGCGTGAAGCGTAGTCGATCTTGCTGGCCTCGAAGGTGTAGCTTGAATTCTGCAAGAGGTCGATGTCCATGCCGGTCTTATTATCGATAAGGTGCAGGTAGCTGAACTCGACGTTGTCCATGCTGAAGTCGATGGTGTAGGTGCCATTTTCAGCGGCCTTGAAGTTCACTGGCATTTCGCCTTGAGCTTGGGCGTTGACCACGGCGTAGTCCTTACCGTTCTGTGGAATATAGACTTTGGTGTTGTCTTCGCGGAAGCTGAACTTCTTGAGGTTATTGCCGCCGTCGAAGCGGATGATAGCGTTGTCGGCAACGGGTTGAGCATCGCGGCTGTTGACGACCTGAGCGACGTTGATGTTCAAGTTGCCTTTGCCTGGGCTGGTCACGGGTGCTTCTCTTGTGAACTTGAAGCTTTGGCTCTCTTCGGAGGTTTGGACAAAGATGCCCTCCATCGGTTTGATGGCACCAGTAGCAGTTTCAAAGCCGTCGCCAGTGCTCTTCATGCGATAGAATGCCATGGAAGAATTGGCGTCAATGATGTATGCATCGCATGGGAATGGGTTGCCTACCAAAGTCCAGTCGCCAAAGTCGGCGGTGATGTAATCTGGGTTCACAGTTACGACTTCGTTGCTTTGTTTGAGAGTTCCAGTGAAGGTCAGCTCTACGTTGTTTTTATTAGCATAGAGGTAGCCAATACCATTGTTGAGGGTGAATGTACCTTGTTTGTAATTTCTCCATTCTTCAGCTTCGCCGCTGTTCCATTGATACAAGTCGTAGTCTGTTGGTGTTGCAGCAATCATATTGGTGACGCTTGCGGGGTCGATGTTCTCTGTGAATGGGGTGACCAGGAGGTAGTAATTGCCTGTGCCAGTTCCGTAGCCAGTGATGCTCTTCTTGACGGTGGCTTTTACACCTGCGTTGTCATGGATGATCTGACCGCCGTCTTCGATGATGAGGTTGTCAGGATCGTTATTTGTAAAGCTGTTGCTTGTGATTGTCATCACGGAACCTGTACCCACGGTAATGGTTTCACCAGCAGGAATCTCGTCTTGAGCATAGTTGATTTCAGTGCCGTAGTATTCAAGGTCTGTGTCGTTGACTTTGACATAGAGATAGATGGCGGATTGACCAGATGCATAACATGAGAAAATACCGTCACTGCTATTGAATTTCATGTTATTACGTGTATTTGAACCTTGAGCAACAATAGATGCTGCTGAACCTTCTGCTGCTATCGCAATAGTCCATTTGCCGTTATCGTCCAATGTAGTTTTTGTTCTTAAATAATTCTTACTACTACTTGCAGCGTATAAATAACCTGGTGTTGCTGCATCGTAAATAGTATACACTACATCTTTGCTGCTGGTTTTGTGTGTGTTGATGACAAATTCATAAACATCTTCTGTTTCAGTGATTTGACTGTTGTCAATTATTACTGCTACTCCAGATCTGTTATTGCTTGTCTGTCCACCCATTGCATAGGCATCTCCATCGGTTGCGCTACTTGCAATGATATAATGTTTACCCGAAACAATATCGTCAACACTTGTTACCAATGAGTATGTTGCCAATTGAGTGTGTTCTGCCTGTGAAATTGTTACAAGACCAGAATAAACTGGTTCGGTGTTTTCATCAAGGGCATACACTTTGAGATAAGCGTTACGGGCAGCGCCGTCATTAGCGGCAACTGTAGTTGTCAATGTGAATCCATCTGTTGTGTTTCCGCTAATCACAGCACTTGTAATCCATTCTGGTTTGGTTATTGACGTTGTGCTTGTTGATGTTTCGTAGAATGCAACATCGAAATCACTTGCATTATCAATATCTAAGCTTTCGTATGTAACTGCGAAATCAGGAGCACCGCCAGCGAAAGCTACATTAGCAGTGGCTGGAGTTACCGTGATAGAAGGTGTGCCGTTTTGTGTCACTGTAACATCTTTAGTGACTGTAACAGCCGGATCACCATAAGTAAATGTAAGTGTGACTGTTGCCGTACGGCTTTCATTTGATGTATTATTTGTTACATTGAATGTCACTTCACCTATTTCGTCAACTGCTTCAACAGCGATATTGCTGATCCATGTAGCTTCAGTTGCAGCGGTCATTGTACCTTCTTCATAATTGTCAATTGTATAATCAATGCTGCCTGTTGTTGCGTTGTAAGCTATTGGATTGGCTGTTGGGTTGATTACAGGGACTACTGGTGCATCGCTTAATGTGTATGAAATGTAGTAGCACTTAACACCTTTGTCAATGTTAGTCACCGTTACAGTTAATACTGTTCCGACTTCAGTTGTGGTGGTTGCTTCAACTATCACATCGGTTGAACCATTTAACGAACCTGATCCAACAGTTGTATTGCCAACTGTCAGTGCAATGTCACCTACAGTACCGTTGAAACCTCCGAATTTAGCTTCAAATGCCGAAATGATTTTTTGCTGTGGAAGTGTCATGGAAAATGTAATGCTTGTAGCAGGGCTGCTACCAGAACCGACTTGAGAATACGCTGCATTCTGTGTGAAACTCGATGTGCCTTCAGTTGTGATTGTCCATGTGTTACCCATGCTGTCATCACCTGAAACTTCTGTTGCATTAATCTTAACATTATTAGTGCCAAATACGATTGTCCCGGTTGTGCTTTCTGTCCACTGTGCGGTGAAGTCAACATCAGCTGAAACGGTGTATTCGTCGCCAGCTGCGTATGTTTGATCACCGTCGTTCCAACCTGTGAAGTCGTATCCGGCTTTTGTTGCTGATGGCAGATTATATGTGCCTGCTGCTATCTCAACTATTTCGTCAGTGAAATCATCGTTTGGAACAAAAGTACCGCCATCAAGTAAGAAGTTTACAGTGTACATAACAACTGGAGCACCATCTTGTGTCACAGTGACATCTTTCGTTGCTGTGGCTTTAGAATTATTATAAGTATATGTGAGGGTCACGGTTGCCGAACGTTCAGCGCCAGTATTGGCTGTAGTAGTAAAACCGACTTCACCAATCTCATCCATTTGATTATAAGTGAATTCGGAAATCCAATCGGCTTCTGTTGTAGCAACCATCGTACCAGCAACATAATTGTTGATTGTGTACATAATGTTGCCCGAGGTAGCATTGTATTCAACGGCGATATCATCGGCAGAAATAGAAGGACTGTTGTCGTATGCTGCAAGTGCGATATTGCCCAAAGCAACGTTGCCATTAGATTTTTCAGTGTAAATCCATTTGATGTAACGGACGTTTTCACCTAAAGCATCGAACGACTCATTTTGAATGTCACCAAGAGTGGTATAAGTCTTTAAATCTGTGTAAGTTTCACCATTTTCTGATGTCTGTACTTTGAAAGTGCCGCCAGAGAAGCTGTTGCCTTTAATATCAAATGACAAAGATCCTGGACGCTCGTTGATTTTCAGAATAATGTAATCTCCTGTGTTGTCAAATTTCAAGTAAGGAGAGCTGGAATAGGTTCCAACACCATAATTCGTGATACCAGTAGGTGTTGATGTGTCATCCCATTCAAAAGGCAATGTCGCATAGTCTACCACATAAGCAGCTTGGTTAATTGTGATTAGTTCTGAATAAACATCGTTAGTTTCGCCATCCAAACCATAAACTTTGAAGTAGGCTGAGCGAGCATCGCCAGTGTTTTCTTCAATGATATAGTCAATGTCATTATTGGGATCGACGGTTGCCTCAATCCAATCATGATTGTATGTTGCGGCAGTGGTTCCATCTGATTCAAACCAATGAATTTCAATGTCATTGTTTTCAATAGCGGTAAGCGTTACGGTTATTGTACCGTCGGCTCCTGCAGCTGGTGCTTCTACCAGAGTAGGATCAACTGCAATTGAAGGTGTTGGAGCGACATATGCTGCTTGTGTTACTGTTACAAGGTTAGAATAAACCTCGTCCATGCCATCATCGTATGCCCAAACCTTAAAGTATGCTGTACGAGCTTCTCCATTATTCTGTTCAATAAGATAATCAACATTATTTGTTGAGTTGTTGATTTCAGCTGTAATCCAGCCATAGGTTGCATCTTCAGTGCCTGCTGCATTGCAGAACCACACGTCAGCAGCAATATCTGTGATGTTTTCGTAAGTTACAGTCAAAGTGCCGTCTGCACCATCAACAGGAGCGTTAACTGAGGCTGGAGAAACAGTAATTGACGGGGTTGTTATAACCACTTCTTCAATGCTTTCCATTGTGGCAGTAAAAACGGCGCTGGTACCGCTGCCGCTGATACCTGAGAAGAAGCCGTGGACACGCACAGTTTTGTTCTCCAAGGTTGCCAATGCAGTAGCTTGCTCGGTTGTAGGATATGAAATCCTAATTTGACTATCACCAACTGCTACAAGGTAATTGCTACCTGATTTTGTAAGTTCGCCTTCAAATTGCAGGTAAGTTGCCATATGATATCCTTCAGAATAATCTGGAACTGCAGTAATGACAGTGACTTCGGGAGTTCCATCATAATTGGAAGATGTTGCTTCGGCTATAGTTGCTGTACTTGTGAATTGGATAATGTGACCATAACTTCCGGTTGTACCTGAAACGGTAACCATGTCGCCAACTTCAACTGTCGGAGCAGCATTAAGATAGGTGTATGCATAACCAGTACCATCACCCATGATAAAACCTTTGCTGTTGTTTGCTACAACAGTACCTTTGATAGAATAGGACGTGCCGACTTCGGTAATGTCTTCGATGTTGTCAAACACATTCGGGTTACCTGCTTGTGTTATTGTAACTTCTTTATTAACAGTTGCTTTTGCTCCGTAAGTGTATGTAAGAGTTACTGTTGCTGTGCGTTCACCAGCTTCATTGGCATCGCAAGTGAATGCTATTGGACTTGCGAAATTATTGCTTAATGTGAGCCATGTTGAAGTTGTAGTAGCAGTTACTTGTCCTCCTTGAACTGGGTTTTCAACCGTATATGCAATATTGCCTCCTGTTGCATCATAAGTGATGTTTACATCGTTAGCAGTGAAGTAAGGTGTTGATGGATGTTCCAATGAAATCAACTGGCAGCCTTGTGCAAATTCATAGGTGGTTGATTGATATAATAACAGATTACCATATACTACAACAATGTCTCCAACAGCAACTGTTGAGGCATCTGCACTTGTAGTGCTGACACAACGGAATGCTTGAAGGAAATCTTCATCACCAGATTCATCAACAATATTAAATGTGATATTGTTGTGTTGTGTACTCCATGCGGTAGGAATGGCAGAAACGATACCTGTTGCATACACACCATTTACACCTGTTCCTGCATCAATAGCTGCGCGTGCTTGAGCCACTGTGTAAGGGTTGTTCTGTGTACCAGGAGCATTAGGATTGCCGGCTTGTGTGATGGTGACGATCTTGTTATTAGCACCTGTGAATGAAAGAGTCACTGTTGCTGTACGTGCTGCGGCACCTTCGTTTGGCAAGCAGGTGAAAGGTACTTCAGTTGCAGTTATCGTGCCTAATTCGAGCCAGTCACCAGAGGTAACTTCGGCTGTAACATTACCAGTTGCATTATTGAGGGTGTATGCTATTGAACCTTCTTCGTCATCGTAAGCGATCTCAACGTTAGAGGCAGATATTGAAGGAGTTGTACCGTCATTAGTTGTAATTGCAACACTTACTAAATAAATGGAGTTAGTTGTTGTGTTGACGGTTATCTTAACATTACCGGTTTGTGCTGTTGTGTAGTCGAATTCGGTAGTATAATATCCCGTTCTGCCATCACCACTACCTGGATAAGCCACGCTGTTTGTCGTTGCAGTATTTGAACCAATTTGCGCAACTATTGAGCCTGCTCCTGCAGATTTATTAGTGTTATATGTGGCAACAACTTTTGTAACATTAGTAAAAGAAACAGGAGATGTGCCATTGGCTCCAGTTGAATTAGTGGTTACCTGAATGCCATTGTTATTGAAACCGGCACCATTATGACCACTGGTCCAGTTGGCAGCTGATCCGCCGCTTGTTGCAGTCCATGAGGCACTAGTAAAAGTGTAAGTTGTTGTTGTTTCGGTCCTACTTTGCCCCCACATCGTCCCTGTCGAGGCCATCATCGTTAGCAGCATTACCGCCGCTGCGATTAGAATTGTAAATCTCTTTTTCATAAAAATTGTGGATTTAATGATTAATTATTTGATATTTAATATTTTATGTTTCTTCTTGAGTCTTAGAAAGATGGGTAAAAATTTACAAAGATACGCCATTTTTACGACTCTATGCCTCGCGCGTGCGCTTTTTTTATAAACAGGTGTTGAAAAAGTAGTTTTTTCGGAGACCCTTGCGGAATGTAAAAAAGTGTTGTATCTTTGCAGGCAGAAACCACCGGATGGGAAATGGCGACTGCCAAGCCCTTATAACTCCGATGGTTTTTGCTTTTTTATACCCCTATCGCTGTGATACAATACTGGATTTTCATCCCGTTTTTCTTTTTCACACCAACAGTTAATTTCGCCGTTTCTATTCCAATCAGAGGACATTCCATGATAATGATCTCAGAAAAATCCTTTTGGTTTTTATTCCCTTCTTTCGGCTCGACAGGCTCTCCAATTTGATATGCGTTTTTGAGTATGAGATCAATTTGAAGTACGGCTAAAGTAGATAGAAAAGACCTGGAAGCATGGTGAATTGTTTCGTTTATCGACACGAATCGGATGTTGATAAAATCATTGAGATAGTGGTTGAATACTGATTTAGACGGATGGTCTTCGTACCATTTACGATAGATGTCTGAGATGATACTCTCTCTCATTTTGATTTCTTGCTTACTGTCACCAGATGGGACGAATAACTTCGTTTTAAGATTTGTTTCCATTGCTGTTGATTTTATTCAACGGCAAAGATACTATTGCAATTCTCCAAAAGTCAATGGGAATATGTAGAAAAAATACATTAATTTATAAACAGGTGTTTATAACTGTTATTTTCCCAATCTTCCGGAAATGCGGAACAAAGGTGTCAAGATGGCGAAAATGAAATCCATCAGGATTAAGCCGGCTAAAAGACCCCGCTCGCCAAGACGCTTGGAAGCACCACTGTAAATGATCATCTGGGTGCCGTAACGCATCAAGAATAACACCGCCAATGTAGGGAAATAATAGACGGCGTAATGGATGTCGCCCGCAAGGATGAACGCCGGCGACAGGAAAAACAAAGCGATGAAGCTGACGTAAAACAGGAACTGCGACCAGTAGTGCAGCATCATCAAGGAACGTGGACCACGACGATGCATGGCGATGGTGGAATAACGCCTTGTGCGCTCACGGACCCATGTGGCTGCCGAAGTCATCGGGAACACCTCAATGGTGTTGTCTGCATCAATCTGCACCTGCGTGTTCTTCTTGGTAGCCACCTGGCTGATGAATACGTCGTCATCGCCAGCTTCCATGGTATAATGTTCAATGAATCCCTTGTTCCTGAAAAACAGCCGCTGACGATAGGAGAGGTTCTTGCCCACTCCCATGTAGGGCTTGCCTGCCAATGCCGAGGAGAGGTACATCATGCCGTTCTGCAAGGCATCGAAACGCATCAACGCATTGAGCAGTGTGTTCCTGCGCTGATAACGGCTGTAGCCAATGACCACCTCGGTGTTACGGTCGTAGTTGTTGACCACGCTACGCAACCATTGGTTGCTGGTGGGACGGCAGTCGGCATCGGTGAGTATCAAAAGATCGTATGTGGCCGACTTGATGCCCATCGAGAGAGGGAACTTCTTACCGTTGAAGAAGTTGAGGTGCTGCCTCAACTGCACAGGCTTGATGCGTGGCTCGCGACGCTCCAGGTCCTTGAGGAACTCCTCGGTCTCATCGTCGCTGCAGTCGTTCACCACCACTACCTCAAACTGTGGATAGTCTTGGCTGAGCAGGATAGGGATGAGCTCGGTAAGATGCTCGTAGGCATCACGGGCACAGACCACCACGGAGACTGGCTCTAAAGCCTCGTCAGGCTTGGGACGGGGATAATGTTTGAAGAAGGCGAGCCCCGAAAAACGGATCCAGTGGATGCACAACTGGATGAGGAGCATTACGATGAATAATGCCAACACGTAGAATGACAGACGGTTGAAGAAAAATGTGATGCTCACGGCTAACCTCTTGATTGCGGACGCAAAGATAATAGAAAAAGATAAAAGAAAAAGTGTACCTTTGCAAAAATTTCTAACAATGCGATTTACTCTATCTGCCAACGATCCCAAGAGCAACGCCCGTGCCGGTGTGCTGCATACCGACCATGGCGACATCGAGACCCCGATCTTCATGCCAGTGGGCACCGTGGGATCGGTCAAGGCATGCCATATTCGCGACATCCACGACGAGGTCAAGGCGCAGATTATCTTAGGCAATACCTATCATCTCTACCTCCGTCCTGGCCTCGACGTGCTTGAGGCAGTGGGCGGCTTGCACAAGTTCAACGGATGGGATCGCCCTATCCTTACCGATAGTGGCGGCTTTCAGGTGTTCTCACTTACGGGCATCCGCAAGATGAAGGAGGAGGGTGTCACTTTCCAGTCGCACATCGACGGATCGAGGCATCTGTTCACGCCTGAGCGGGTGATGGACATCGAGCGAAGCATCGGAGCCGACATCATGATGGCTTTCGACGAATGTACACCTGGCACGGCCGACTACCACTATGCCAAGCAGAGCATGGAACGTACCCACCGCTGGCTCGACCGTTGCGTGGAGCGCTTTGATGCCACCGAGCCGAAATACGGTTATGAGCAGGCATTGTTCCCCATCGTGCAAGGCTGCGTCTACCGTGACCTCCGAGAGCAATCAGCGGAATACATCGCCTCAAAGAACGCTTGGGGCAACGCCATCGGTGGACTGGCCGTGGGTGAGCCTACCGAGAAGATGTACGAAATGATAGAGCTGGTCAATACCATCCTGCCGAAGGACAGACCCCGTTACCTCATGGGCGTGGGCACTCCAGCCAATATCTTGGAAGGCATTGAAAGAGGCGTGGATATGTTCGACTGTGTGATGCCTACCCGTAACGGTCGTAACGGCATGATTTTCACATCCGAAGGTATCATCAACCTAAAGAACGAGAAGTGGCGTACCGACTTCAGTCCTGTCGATCCCAATGGTGAAACTTTCGTGGATGCACAATATACGAGGGCTTATCTACGTCATCTCTTTGTGGCGGGCGAGATCCTGGGTCCTATGATCGCCAGCCTCCACAACTTAGGCTTCTACCTATGGCTCGTTAAAGAGGCTCGCAAGCACATCGTGGCAGGCGATTACACCACTTGGAAAGCAGGCATGATACCCAATATTACCCGTAGACTGTGAGAAGGCTCGATACCTACATATTAAAGAAATTCATGGGCACCTTCTTCTTCGCCGTGGCCCTGCTGATGATGATCATCATCGTCTTCGACCTGTCGGAGAACATCGATTCGTTTTTGAAGCACGGCGCGCCTTGGCAACGTGTCGCAATAGACCATTACCTGACTTCCATCCCATATTTTACCAACCAATTCATCCATCTGTTTGTCTTCATCTCAGTCATCTTCTTCACCTCCAAAATGGCTAACCACTCAGAGGTGGTGGCGGTGCTCAGCAGCGGCATCAGCTTCTGGCGTTTCCTCTATCCTTATGTGATAGGGGCTTTGATGTTGATGTTAATGTCGTTGTATTTTGGCAACTTTTTGATTCCCAGGATGAACGAGATCCGAAGAGCGTTCAAGGATGAATACATTGAACATCTGGTGAACGGTTCGGGTGGCAATGTTCATATTCAGACCAACAAAGATGAGTTCGTGTATGTGAGTCTTTACGAGCTGAACCGCGATCAGGGCTATCGTTTCTCCATCGAACGATACGAGGATAACGAGTTGAAATATAAGATGGCGGCGGGTATCTTGAAACACGATACGACGGGTGATAACAAATGGAGTATCAGCAGCGCGACGGAGCGCTATATTAACGGCGACCAAGAATACATTGTGAACCATGCACGCATCGATACGGTCATGCCCAATCTGAGTGTGAATGACTTTATCAAGGTGAAGGAGGACTTCGAGGAGATGAATTTCTTCGAGTTGCGCGACCATATCAAGGTGATGAAGCTACGAGGCACGGAGGGCATCAGACGCTATGAGGTGGAGATGCACCAACGTATGGCGCAACCGGCGGCCATCCTCATCCTCACGTTGATCGGTGCTGCCTTGTCGAGCCGAAAGATCAAGGGGGGTATGGGCATGCATCTTGGATTCGGCATCACCATCGCTTTCGCATACGTGCTGTTTGGGCAGATAGGCAAAGCCTTGGGCGTCAACGGGGTCGTCGCCCCTGTGTTGGCAGCTTGGATCCCGAATTTCATTTATTTGGGGATGGCAATTTATTTCCTCCTGAAAGCACCTAAATAAAAAATTATTTCCTATCTTCGCAGATTGAAATAATCTTATCGTTATGCATATAGCTATCGCTGGAAATATCGGTTCGGGGAAGACCACCCTGACCCGCTTGCTGGCCAAGCATTTTGGCTGGACACCCCATTTCGAAGAGGTGGACCACAACCCTTATCTTGACAGCTTTTACGAGGACATGCAACGCTGGTCGTTCAACATTCAGATATTCTTCCTCAACAGCCGTTTCCGTCAGGTGATCGACATCCGCAACAGCGGCAAGGACGTCATCCAGGACCGCACCATCTACGAAGATGCCATGATTTTCGCTCCCAACCTCTATTCCATGGGTTTGATGGAGTCGCGCGACTTTGAAAATTACCGCTCGCTGTTCGACCTGATGTCGAAGTTCCTGCAAGCCCCCGACCTGCTCATCTATCTGCGCGCCTCGGTGCCTACGCTCATGCGTCAGATCGCCAAGCGTAATCGCGACTATGAGCAGTCCATCCGTCTCGACTACCTCAGCAACCTCAATGAGCGTTACGAGGAGTGGATCAATGGCTATAAGGAAGGCAAGCTTCTGGTCATCGACATGGATAACCTTGAATTAGAGAAACCAGAGGATCTCGGCGTTATCATCGATAAGATCGAGGCCTCGTTGAATGGTCTGTTCTGATGAGTGTAATCGGCATCATCCCCGCACGTTACGGCTCCACACGATTCCCCGGCAAGCCTTTGGCTATGATTGGGACCAAGACGATGATTCATAGGACCTATGAACAGGTGTTGAAGTCATCGCTCGATGCCGTTGTGGTGGCCACCGACGACCAGCGCATCTACGACGAGGTGTTGGGCTTCGGCGGCAAGGCTGTGATGACCCGCTCCGACCATCGAAGCGGCACCGACCGTTGTCGCGAGGCGCTCGACCTGGTGGGTGGCAACTTTGATGCCGTGGTCAATATCCAAGGTGACGAGCCTTTTATCGACCCCCGACAAATTGACCAAGTGGCGGAACTCATCCGTCGCGATGACACCTGTCTGGCCACCCTGGCCAAACGCATCACCGACCCTGGGCGCATCCACAACCCCAATGCAGTCAAAGTGGTGTTTGACCAAGAAGGCAACGCCCTTTATTTCAGCCGTCATCCGCTGCCATTCGTGAGAGGCGTCGAGCCGGAACAATGGTTTGAAAAGACAGAATACTATCAACATATCGGCATCTATGCCTATAAGGCCGCAACCCTTCATGCCATTGCCGCCATGCCCCCCGGGCGTCTCGAACAAGCCGAGAGCCTCGAGCAGCTGCGCTGGCTCGAGAACGGCCTCCGCATCCGCGTGGCCGTCACCGAGGCGCATGACTCCATCGCCATCGACACGCCCGAGGACCTGTTGAACATCCCCAAAGAATTATGCCAATGACCTACGTCGCCAATGCCATATCAGCCCTGCTTTACGATCACAACGTGGTGATTGTGCCCGGTTTGGGTGCCTTTGAGTGCCAAGCCGAAGGCGCTAAGGTCAACGTGATTACCAACCAATTCGAGAAGCCCTCGGCAACCCTTAGCTTCGATCCCCAACGGCGCGAAGAAAACGACCTGATAGTGGATTATCTGATGGCGCATGACGGCATCTCCGAAGAAGAAGCCCGACAGCTGGTGCTGGCCTTCGTCACGGAGAGCTATGTCAGCCTTAAAGAGGGCGATCCAGTGGAGATCCCTCAGGTGGGGACACTGTCGTTTAATGGCAACCAGGAACTGGTCTTCACTCCAGTGGATTCAAATGACTTCAACAACGACGCCTTCGGCCTCGACGACCTACTGCCCCAACCAATTTATTCCGCTGGCACCCAAAACAATTGGAAAGAGCAGGTTTCGCAACAGCTTAAGGACCTGAACACCCCGATGACCGTGGATATCAAACATGACGGTGACAAGCCCAAGAGAGGCTGGATCTGGGTGCTGCTGCTCCTGCTGGTTGCCGGTGGCGTGGCGTTATGGTACTTCAAGTTCAGACCGGTACCGCCACAGCCCGTGAAGCCCATTGTCACCGATACCATCAAGCCTGTTGAAGTTGAAATAGATACCTTGAAGGAGATCGACACGCTATCGATGCTCTCAGATTCCCTGACATCAGAGATTGACACCGTTGAGGTTGAACCCACTCCGTTGGAGTTGGATACCGTTGTGGAGCCCGTTGAGGAACCCTTTATTGAGCCCGTCGAAGTGGTCAAGCCTAAGGCATACATCGTGGGTGGCTGCTTCTCCATTGAGCAGAACGCCTTGAACATGGTTGAAGAGACCAAAGAAAAGGGCTGCACCAGCGCCTTCGTGATGAAACGCGGCAGCATGTACTACGTGTGTTATGGAGGCTTTGCCACCGCCGCCGAAGCCAAGGCCGTGCTGCCCGAAGTGTTGAAACAATACAATAGCAAAGCCTGGATCCTTACGAAATAAAAGACCCATGAGCAAGAAAAACAAATTACAGAAATTCGAAGAGAACAAGTCGTTCGACAACCTGTTCCAATATTCCTATGAGCGCATCATGGCTGAGGGCTTTCCGCTGCAAGGCCGTTGGCGCACCGACTTCTTCCATAACGACAACCCCATCGTTCTTGAGCTGGGGTGCGGCAAGGGAGAATACACCGTGGGACTGGCCAGGGCGCATCGCGACATCAACTATATCGGTATCGACATCAAGGGCGCCCGCATGTGGCGTGGCTTGACACAAGCCCGTGAAGAAGGTCTCACAAACGTAGCCTTCATCCGTGCCCGCATCGACCAGATCGAGCATTTCTTTGGTCCGGATGAGGTCGACGAGATCTGGGTCACCTTCCCCGATCCCCATCCCGGCGAAGGTGAGCGCAACGCCCGTCACCGCCTCACTTCGCCTGAGTTCTTGCAGCGTTACCGTAAGATCGTGAAGCCCGAAGGCATCCTCAACCTCAAGACCGACAGCCCTATCATGTATGAGTTTACCCTGCATGAGGTTATTGAGAAGCAAGGCCTGCCGCTGCTTTACGCCACGGACGACCTCTATGCTAACGATGATGTTATCGAGGTCAAGACCATCCGTACCTTCTATGAGCAGATGTGGCTCGACCAAGGTCTGACGATCAAGTATCTCAGATTTAAGATAAGAGTTAATAGATAAAAGATAAAAGTTATGTTTACCGAAGAAAAACAGCTTTATATTGCGCATTGCGATAATGGACCACTTTATTTGGTGGGTAAGATGGCCAACCGTCATGGCTTGATTGCCGGTGCCACGGGTACGGGTAAGACCGTCACCTTGCAGGTCATCGCCGAGTCGTTCAGCCAAGCCGGTGTGCCGTGCTTCATGGCCGACATGAAGGGCGACCTCTCTGGTATCAGCCAAGCGGGTAAAATGAGTGGATTCATCGAAAAGCGTTGCCCTGAGTTTGGCATCGAGAATCCCCAGTTCCACGGCTGTCCCACCAGGTTCTTCGACGTGTTTGGCGAGCAGGGTCACCCTTTGCGTGCCACCATCTCCGACATGGGTCCGCAGCTGTTGGCTCGTCTGCTTGGCCTCAACGACACCCAGACTGGCGTGCTCAACATCGTGTTCAAGATTGCCGATGACCGTGGATTGTTGCTCATCGACATGAAGGACCTCCGTTTGATGCTCGACTATGTGGCCAAAAACGCCAAGGAGTTCACCACTACCTACGGTAACATCAGTGCTGTGAGCGTGGGTGCCATCCAGCGTGCCTTGTTGGCGTTGGAGACCGAGGGTGCCGACAAGTTCTTCGGTGAGCCTGCCTTCAACGTGTTCGACTTCCTCCAGACCGAAGGCGGTCAAGGCATCATGAACGTGCTGGCGGCCGATAAACTGATGCTCAATCCCAAGCTATACAGCACCTTCCTGCTGTGGCTGCTGAGCGAGCTCTACACCCAGCTACCCGAGGTGGGCGACCTGGAGCTGCCTAAGCTGGTTTTCTTCTTCGACGAGGCTCACATGCTCTTCAAGGACACCTCCAAGGCTTTGGTCGACAAGATCGAGCAGGTGATCCGCTTGGTCCGTTCCAAGGGTGTTGGTGTGTATTTCGTCACTCAAAGTCCTGATGATATTCCAGAGGCCATCGCTGGACAGCTGGGCAACCGTGTCCTCCATGGACTCAGGGCATATACCCCCAAGGAACAAAAGGCCGTTAGGGCTGCCGCACAGACCTTCCGCACCAACCCGAGCTTCAACATGGAGAACGCCATCCTTGAGCTTGGCACAGGCGAGGCTCTGGTGTCGTTCCTGGATGAAAAAGGCGCTCCTTCCATCGTGGAACGTGCCAAGATTCTCTTCCCGCTGAGCCAGATCGGTGCCATCACTGATGAGCAGCGTCAAAGCCTGATTCGCCAGTCGCGGCTCTATGGCACCTACGAGAAGATCTTCGACCGTGAGAGCGCTTACGAGGTGCTGGTGGCTGAGCAACAACAAGCCGAGAAACGTGCTCAGAAAGAGGCTGAAGAGGAAGCCAAACGCAAGGAGAAAGAGGCTAAGGAAAAGGAAAAAGCCAAGGCTTCGAAAACGTCAAGCAAGAAGAAATCCACCACCAGAAAGGCCGTTGAGAAGACCATCAACACTACGGCTACCACGTTTGGACGTCAGCTTGGTAAGTCGATTTTCCGCTCGATTTTAGGGGGAATCTTTAAGTAAGACGTTTAATCACTTGCTGTACCTGATAGCATCGGAACGAACTTAAAGTCGCCGAACTCCTCACGCACCAGACCGCTATCCGTCTTGGTGATCCGTAACATTACTTGTCCGTCGCCATTGGCGTTGTCCATGGGGATGACCATGATGCCACCGACTTTCATCTGGTCGATGAGCTTGGGTGGGATGATGGGCGCTCCGGCGGTGATGATGACACGGTCGAAAGGTTCATAGGAAGGCAATCCCTCGAAGCCATCGCCCAAAAAAGCCTTGACCCGATAGGGTAGCTGGTCCAAGATCTCCTTAGTGTGGAAGTAGAGGTTGCGTTGTCGTTCGATGCTGAACACCTTGGCACCCATGGCAGCCAGCACACAGGCCTGGTAGCCTGATCCTGTGCCGATTTCAAGCACCTTCATGCCTTTATCCACCATCAAAAGGCCCGTTTGAAAGGCCACCGTGGAGGGCTGCGAGATGGTCTGTCCCGCGCCGATGGCAAAGGGTTGGTCGGTGTAGGCGTATTCTACGAATGACGAGTCGAGGAAGACGTGGCGCGGCACCTCGTTGATGGCCGAAAGCACCCGCTCATCGCGAAAGCCTTCATTGCGCAACTGGTTCACCAATTGCTGCCTCATGCCCTTGTGCCGATAATTGTCTTCTATGATCTTCATTTTGCGTGGCAAAGTTACACTTTTTCCAAGAATTTATCTATCTTTGCCCAAATTTACAATCATGTTGAAAATTGGAGTTTTAGGTGCCGGACATCTCGGCAAGATCCATATCAAATGCATCAAGCAGATCGATCGCTACGAGCTGGTGGGGTTCTATGATCCTGACCAGGCCACGGCTAAGGCGGTGGAGGAGGAGCTTGGTGTACGTTGTTTCGCTACCATCGAGGCCTTGATTGATGCCGTGGAGGTGGTCGACATTGTGACGCCTACGGTGCAGCACTTCGAGTGCGCTTCCAAGGCTTTGCAACGTCGCCGTCATGTGTTTATCGAGAAACCCATCGTGGCTACTCCTGACGAGGCTTCCAAGTTGATGAAACTGGCAGATGAAGCAGGCGTGAAGGTACAAGTGGGCCATGTGGAGCGTTTCAATCCCGCATTCATCGCTGCTGAGCCTTACATCAAGGCACCGAAATTCGTCGAAGCCCATCGTTTGGCCCTCTTCAATCCCCGTGGCACCGATGTGCCAGTGGTGCTCGACCTGATGGTACACGACCTCGACATTCTTTTCACTATCATTAACTCCCCTGTGAAACATGTCAGCGCCTGCGGCGTGGCCATCGTGAGTCCTACGCCTGACATCACCAATGCCCGCATCGAGTTTGAGAATGGCTCGGTGGCCAACCTTACTGCCAGCCGCATCTCTCTTAAGAACATGCGCAAGACCCGCATCTTCCAGGATGACGCTTACATCACCGTCGACTTTCTCGATAAGAAGACGGAGATTGCCCGTATTCACGACCAGGAAGTCACGGGTTATCCTTATTCCCTGACCCTCGACCTGCCTGGCGGCGCCACAAAACAGATCACTCTCGAACGGCCTGAGATCCATCCGCTCAACGCCATCCAGACTGAGCTGGAGAGTTTCTACGACAGCATCATCCACAACACCGTGCCCGTGGTCAGCATTGAGGACGGCGTAAAGGTGCTGAACCTCGCTTACGAAATTATTAATGCAAAAGATAAAACGATATCCCTATGACCCGCAAAACCTTTTTATCCATATTTTTCGCAGCCACAATGATGGCACTGTTGATGCCTTCTTGCAAGAAGTTCGATGGCTCCCAAACGGTGCCCGCCTACATTTATATCAAGGACGTTGAGGTGCAATGCGATTATTTCCACTATGGTGCCAACACCCATAAAATCGTTGACGCTTGGGTTTTCGTTGACGACAACATCTTAGGTTGCTATGAGTTGCCGGCCACCATTCCCGTGTTGAAGGAAGGAGTACACAAGGTGGCAGTGTATGCTGGCATCGCCCGTGACGGCATCCGCGACCTCAGGGCTCAGTATCCGTTTTATGCTCCTTGGGAAAATATGAACGTCAATTTTGTGAAGGACGAGATTGTTACCTTGAGGCCTGTGTTCACATATTATCCTGAAGGTGTGGATGAGAACATGCACGTCCGCTGGATGGAGGACTTTGATGGCGGAACAATCACCATTCAAGCTACTTCACAAAGTGACACGGTTGTTGAGGTTTACAACGGACCTTATGCCTGGCATGATCCAGAAGGCATCTATTCACAAAAATCAGGTAAGGTGGTGCTGACCTCCGACACCATGCAGTTCCGTATCGCCAATACCGAGGAGTTTAGAGATCTTCCCACCGGTGGCTCGGCCTGCATGCTGGAGATGGATTACAAGTGCTCCGACACCTGCTTTGTGGGTCTGATGTATTTCAAGGACTACACCCTTACCGCAGAACCGCTCGTGCGTCTGAAGCCTACGGGTGACAGTGGGCAGGAACCTGTTGCATGGAATAAGATCTATATCAACATCGGACCTTACCTGGTCGATAATGAGACTGCTGATTATTTTAAGATCTACTTTGGCTCTTGGAATCCCCGCAATGCTGGAACCCAATATTTCTATTTTGACAATCTGAAGCTAATCTATCGCGATCGATGAAAAAGAAACGCCTATTACCATATTTGTACGGCCTTGTAGATTGGGTGCTCTCAGCACTTGCATGGCTATTGTTCTATTATTTCAGGAAGACCTACGAGGTACCTGATGTCAATGTATGGCAGCGTTTTGGAATGGCGTTTCACGATGCGAGTTTTTGGCAAGCCGTGGCAATCCTTCCCATAGCTTGGGTGGTGTTTTATGGCATCACGGGTGCCTATCAGAGCGTTTATTCCAAGTCGCGTTTGAAGGAGCTTTCGCAGACATTCTTCATCACTTTGTTAGGTGTTACGGTACTGTTTTTCGTCGCCATCCTCGACGACCAGATCTTTACCTACAAGATGTACTACCAGTCGTTCCTCACCCTTTTCTTCTTACAGTTTGGACTGGTTTATCTGGGCCGAATCATCATCACCAGCAGCGTAAAGCACAACATCCATACGGGCAAGATCTGTTTCAATACGGTGATTGTGGGTAGTAACGACAATGCGGTGGCCATCTATAAGGAGATCATGGAACAGGCGAAGCCTACGGGACAGCGTTTTGTGGGATTCGTGAATGTTTACCAGCAGGAGCATTACCGCTTGAGCGAGTTTATGCCGCATCTCGGCTCAGTGAGCGATTTGGTGAAGATTATCAAGGAATATGACGTGGAGGAAGTGATCATTGCCATTGAACGTTCGGAGAAAGAATGTATGAGCATCATCCTCCCTGTGATGAATCAGACGGATGCAGAGTTGGAGATCATCCCCAAGATGCAGGATTTGGTCTTTGGCAGCGTGAAGCAACAGGCTATTTGGCGCGCACCATTGGTACAGGTCAGCCCTGAGCTGATGCCCATCTGGCAACAGGTCATCAAGCGTGTGTTCGACATTGTGGTGTCGCTGTTTGTGTTGGTCGTGTTCTCACCGGTGTATCTGATTACCGCCATCATCGTCAAGGCAACTTCGCCAGGACCGATTTTCTATGTACAGGAGCGTATCGGTAAGGGGGGCAAACCTTTCAAGATGGCAAAGTTCCGTAGCATGCGCGTCGATGCTGAGGCCAATAGTACGCCTCAGTTGTCGAGCGATGACGATCCTCGTATCACCAAGTTCGGTAAGTTCATGCGCAAGGTTCGTCTGGATGAGATTCCCCAGTTCTGGACCGTATTGAAAGGCGATATGTCCATCGTTGGCTATCGTCCTGAGCGCCAATATTATATCGATAAGATCATGGAGGTGGCACCGTATTACGGCATGTTGCTTTTAGTGAAGCCAGGCATCACCAGTTGGGGTGAAGTCAAGTTCGGCTATGCCGAGAATGTGGAGGAGATGGTCGAGCGCTTGAAGTACGACATCCTCTATATCGAGAACGTGAGCCTCGGATTGGATCTTAAGATTTTGATTTACACCGTCTTGATCGTTATTCAAGGACGAGGGAAATAAATCATCCGCCTTTGGCGGATGATAGCTCTGTAGAAATCACGTTTCTACAGAGCTGGCATCCCCAGAGGGGATGCTAGATTTGTCCTCTTTCTAACAGCGTTACGATAGTCTCAATCTGGTCGTCTTCCGGATTGTTGTGTGGATCGTATTCGCTTTTGAGGTCATAGCCCCAGAGGCTTGCGAAGCCTTGATAGAAGAAAGCTCTGAACTTTCCACGGAGTTCCTGAACCACTTTATAAGAGGTGTCGCCAGTCTCACGATCGATGAGACGGATGAGGATGAGACCCTGTGAGAAAGTAAGTTTCTTCAGTTCTTCGGTGTATTGCTCGGTGAGATCGTCCTCAGCCATGCGCATGAGGTTGCTGCGCTGTGAGGGGTTGGATACTGTGGCCAGCAGGGTGTCGTAGGTCTGTAACAGCTTGCCGGCGATCTTAGCGTAAGGATACACTTTACGTACGTTATTAACGAGTCGACGGCCCTGGCGGGTTTCGCTGATCTGGTAATAGCGGTTCATGAGGTCGATGTCGACTTCAGGCAGATAAACGATGAGGAGGGTGTCGTTGCCTTCGACGCGGCCGTACACCACATTGAGCTTGTCTTGAGAGGAGACGTTCTCTACGGGAGCTTTTTTGGACTTGACGGTTACTTTTAATGCTTTACCACCTTGGGAAACGAGTTGGCTGAATCCTGTTGTAGCGGCCATCAAGAATAATATGGCGAGGAGGGTCTTTTTCATGGCTTCGAATAGTTTTTCATTAAACACCGAAGTGGTGAAAAGCAACTATTGTGCCAATTTGGTGTTTTTGGAGATTTTCTCCTCGGCATAGGCACGGTCGATAACCAGTTCCTTGACCTCGCTTTGCGAGGGAGTCTCAAACATGGCGTCGTTGAGGATCTCTTCCATGATGGAGCGGAGACCACGGGCGCCGAGTTTGAACTCGATGGCTTTCTCAACCACGAAGTCGAGTGCTTCATCCTTGACGGTGAGCTTGATACCGTCCATGGCAAACAGCTTGGTGAACTGCTTGACGAGGGCGTTCTTAGGCTCGGTGAGGATGCGCTTGAGGGCAGCGGCGTCGAGCGGGTCGAGGTGAGTGATGACAGGCATACGGCCGACGATCTCGGGGATGAGCCCGAACTTCTTAAGGTCGGCGGGTGCCAGGTATTTGAGCATGTTGCTCTTGTCGAGCACCTGATCGGAGGCACTGCCATAGCCGATGACGTTGGTGCTTTTGCGTGCGGCGATGATGCGTTCGATGCCGTCGAAGGCGCCGCCGGCGATGAAGAGGATGTCCTTGGTGTTGACAGGGATCATCTTCTGTTCAGGGTGCTTGCGTCCACCTTGCGGTGGGACGTTGCTGATGGAGCCTTCCAACAGCTTGAGGAGGGCTTGTTGCACGCCTTCGCCCGACACGTCGCGGGTGATGCTGGGGTTGTCGCTCTTGCGTGCAATCTTGTCGATCTCGTCGATGAAGACGATGCCGTGTTCAGCGGCCTTCACGTCGTAGTCGGCGGCTTGGAGCAGGCGGACGAGGATGTTCTCCACGTCTTCACCCACGTAGCCGGCTTCGGTGAGCACGGTGGCGTCGGCGATGGCGAACGGCACGTTGAGCATCTTGGCGATGGTGCGTGCCATGAGGGTCTTGCCAGTGCCGGTCTCACCCACGAGGATCATGTTTGACTTCTCGATCTCCACCTCGTCGTCGGTAACCTTCTGGCTGATGCGCTTGTAGTGGTTATAGACGGCCACGGCCAGGGTGCGCTTGGCTTCGTCCTGACCGATGACGTATTGGTCGAGAAAGTCCTTGATTTCCTTGGGCTTCTTCAACTCAAGGACTGACGACCCCGAGCCTTTACGCTTGGGGTCGTCAGAGGTTCCGAGTTCTTCCTTGATAATCTGATAGGCTTGTTCGATGCAATGCTCACAGATATGGCCTTCGATGCCTTGGAGAAGCATGAGGGTCTCGCTTGCGGGACGGCCACAGAATGAGCAATGCTGACCTTGGTCTTTTTTAGCCATCTTTATCTCTTTCTTGAAAGCACCTCGTCGATCATTCCGTATTCCTTGGCTTCCTCGGCGGTCATCCAATAATCGCGGTCGGAGTCGGCCCACACCTTGTCGTAAGGCTGGCCTGAGTGGGTGGAGATGATTTCGTAGAGTTCTTTCTTGAGTTTCTGGATCTCGCGAGCAGTGATCTCGATCTCAGTGGCTTGTCCCTCAACGCCGCCCATGGGTTGGTGGATCATGATGCGGGAGTGGGGCAGGGCTGAGCGTTTTCCTTTAGTGCCGGCGCACATCAGCACGGCGGCCATCGAAGCGGCCATACCGGTGCAGATGGTGGCGACATCAGGGCCGATGAACTGCATGGTGTCGTAGATGCCGAGACCGGCATACACGCTGCCACCAGGGGAGTTCAGGTAGATCTGGATGTCACGCTTGGGGTCTGTCGACTCCAAGAAGAGCAACTGGGCTTGAATCACGTTGGCCACGTAGTCGTCGATGGCGGTGCCGAGGAAGATGATGCGGTCCATCATCAAACGGCTGAACACGTCCATCTGAGCCACGTTGAGTTGGCGTTCTTCAATGACAGTGGGGCTGATGTAGCCGCCGCTGTTGTTGATCTTCGAGATGTATTGCTCCAAACCCAAGGTGTTCATGCCCAGGTGCTTGGTAGCGTATTTCTGGAATTCGTTCATGAAAGGTGAGAGTTATTTCTTTTTCTTGGATTCTTTTTTGTTCTCTTTTTCAAGATCCTTGATGAACTCGTCGTACGTTTGATCAGTGTACTTAATCTTCAATTTGGTCTTGAGGAAATTGGTCATCTTAACGTCGGCGAGTTGGTTCTTGACGTTGTTGGTCTGTTCCTCGTTCTTGAGGTAGCTGTCAACGATCTTGTCGAGGCGTTCCTTCATGTCAGCTTCCATGGTCTCATAGTCGAGGCCGGGGAAGATTTGGCTACGCAGGAAGGCGCGTACTTCGTCGTCGTTGATGGCGAGTTCCATGTTTTCCTTCACGATGCTGTCTTCGATGAGCTGCCAACGGAGACCCTTGCTGTAGTTGGTCTCATAGTTCTTCTCGATATCCTCAACGGAGAGCTTGCCTTGGTTGTTTTCGAAGATCCAGCGCTTCAGGAACTCGTCGGGCAGGACGAATGGGGTGTTGTCGACGAGGGCGTCGATCATCTTGGTGAAGAGGATGCGGTCGGTCTCGGCGGTGTATTGGCGTTCCATCTCTTCCTTGACGTTGGCACGGAAAGCGTCGATGTCCTTGATTTCCTTGTTGGGGAAGATCTTGTTGAAGAACTCTTCGTTGAGTTCAGGCTTCTCTTCGTGACGGATGTCGTCGATGATGACGTTGTAGTCGCTGTCAGCGGGAGCGTCATTACCGAGGATTTTGGCAGCCTTTTCGTTGGAACCGAGCATGACGGAAAGGTTGACGATGAACTCATCGCCGGTGGTCTTGCCAATGAACTTCTTCTTATTGGTCTTGGTGCGGATATCCTTAATGTCGAGGATCACGTAGTCCTTCTTGAAGCCGCCTTCAAGTTCTTTGCCGTCTTCGGCTTCGCGGACCTTCAGTTCGAGGACGTCGTTTTCGCCGACAGTCTCGGGATGGGTAATTTCAGGGTTGCGTTCAACGAGTTCTTCAACGGTCTTGTCAATAGCAGCGTCGTCAGCGACGATGTGTGCGAAGTTGACCTTGGCCTTGGCGTAGTCGACCTTGATTTCAGGACGGAGAGCGGCCTCAAAATAGAAGTCGAGTGCATCTTGAGTGTCGAAGTCAACGGGCTGTTGATGCTCGGGGTCGCTGAGCGGGAAGCCGATGAGGTCGAGCTTGTTCTCGAGGATGTAGTTGTTAAGGGTATCGGAGACGAGGGTGTTGAGCAC
The DNA here is from genome assembly GCA_017531225.1 of Bacteroidales bacterium. Lineage (GTDB taxonomy): Bacteria > Bacteroidota > Bacteroidia > Bacteroidales > F082 > Limimorpha. The sequence goes on from JAFXLL010000001.1 coordinate 137,153, forward strand.
TTCGATGGTGGCTTGGGCACCGTACATCTTCTTGATCATGCCAAAGGGAGCCATGCCCGGACGGAAACCGGGGATCTGAGCTCTCTGCTTGAGTTTGTTGAGTTCTTTCTTAACCTGTGGTTCATAGTCGTCCTTGACTACATTAATCTTGATGGAGATCAGTTGTTCTCCCTTCTGTGATTGTGTTGTGTTCATTATATAATGTATCTATTGTTTTGTTCCAAATCAGTGCGGATGAAGGGACTCGAACCCTTACTCCTCGCGGAACCAGATCCTAAGTCTGGCGCGTCTACCAATTCCGCCACACCCGCATTTTGGGGCCGCAAAGATAGTAATTTTTTGTAAATCATGCAATTTTTTTGATTTCTATACGTTACAACGCATATTATGAAAAAGAATTATGGCAAACTGCTGGCCTTGCTGTTGTTCTGCAGCTATGGGCTTGTTTTGACAGCCCAGACCACTCCGGGACAATTGGACAACTATTCGGGTTCCGCTGCTACTTGGCTGAATCCGGCTAACATGCGTACGACCTTCGTTTACATGGATTTAGGGATTGCCAATGTCGACATGATGGTGCGTAATAACTTCGCCTATCTTCCTCGACACACATTTCTGCCTTCCATGCAAAACATGCTCATGGGTGGCGATTGGATGACGTTTGAGGGAAACCAACCTGGAAAGGAATACTATTTCCAATATTTTGACCCTAATTTCGAGAAAAAACACCCTGTCAATATCTATGAGGCGGTGGACTTATCACTTCCAACTTTCATGTTAACCATAGCAGGCCGTCATGCCGTTGGCTTGTCCCTGCGGCAACGAGCCTATACATCCATTGTGAAATCTCCTTGGGAAATCCCTGTGCTCGCTACGGAGTCGCTTAGTTGGGAACCGATGCAGCATCAACGCTTCACTTCCGAAGGGTTGCGCTTTGCGAATATGGAATGGAGTGAGGCCGACTTGAGCTATGCCGTCACCTTTTTTGAGGATGCGTCATACAAGCTCGACGCCGGTGTGACCGCTAAGCTGATGATGGGCGTGGCGGGCTTTACAGGTTCCTTCAACACCCTGGACTATGAAGTTGTCAACAAGGATTCATTATATTTTTATGAGTTGGATGGCAACGTCAATATTGCGGCGCCAGTGGATTATTTGGTGAATTTCAGGCAGGATACGAAAAACCTGTTTACTATATCCAACTCACTCTATCGGGGCTTGGGTTTGGGCGGCGATATCGGCATTACCCTTACCAGCAAGAAAAGCTCGATGATACCTATGAGAGTTCATTCGGCTTGTGATGATAACCCTGTAAACTACTACTGGCGTCTTGGCGTGTCGCTTGTTGACATTGGAAAAATTAACTTCAACAACGGTACATTGTCAAATCATTTGCAGGGAGCGGAGCGATGGATGAACCTAAAGCTGTTCGACACCGTTCAATCGGTAGTTGGCATGATGGGGATGATGGATTCTGTGATGGGTAACCAAGTTGCCAGTTGCACCTACAATTCAAGGGTTGGTATAGGTCTGCCTACAGCTCTGAGCCTGCAATTCGACCTCAATGTGGTGGACAATTTTTACGTCAACGCCACTTGGATCCATCCAGTGTCGCATCTGTTATATCATGACGCCGTGGAGCGGGAACCCCTGCTGAGCGTGACGCCTCGTTACGAGAATGCATATTTTGGAGTCGCCTTTCCTGTCTCTCTTTACAATTACTCGTATGTGACACTTGGAACCTTCTTCAGGGCGGGACCGCTGGAATTCGGTGTTAACGACATTCTTTCGTTAACTGGTTTATCCAACACACGAGGCTTGGACTTTTATGTTGCGATACGGCTGAAACTGTCGCGTGGCAATTGCCTGTTCCGTCCGTTTGTCGACGCATGTGGCGACAAATATACTCACCGGAACAACAAACGGAAATAAAAAAAGCGGGATGCTTGAACATCCCGCCTTTGCTTTTGAGGGTGGAGTGTGGGACTCGAACCCACGACCCACGGAACCACAATCCGGTACTCTAACCAACTGAGCTAAATCCACCATCTGGTTTGTGGGTGCAAAGATACACCTTTTTTTAATATTGCAAGTCTTTTTTCAAAAAAAATCTATCTTTGCAGCATGAAAGCAAAGAAGGATATACAGTCACCGAGCGCATTGGCTTGGCAGCGTTTCCGCAAGAACAAATTGGGGATGGCGGCCTCAATCTTCATTATTTTAGTGGCTCTCATAGCCTTGTTTGCCTATTACCTCATCCCTGATCCTACACCCAACGCCAATCGGCAGTTGCTGGAGCTGAGCACTCGAAAACCAGGCTTCGAGGTGGATATGCTGATGCTTCGCAAGGAGAATCCTCCAGCGCAGGCAGGCTTTTTCCAGCACTTGTTTCAAGGCCAACCTGACGAATTTACATATTTGCCTTACGATAGCATCCAAACCTTTGAGGATCACACCATAGTGTATCTCTTCAATCCTGAACCTACCAGCACGGTGCGGGTGCAAGAGGTCGCTAACGAGGAGATTGCCGGCACCAAACATCAAAAGTTCCTGTTGGGCACCGACCAGTATGGCCGTGACTTCTTGAGCCGATTGGTGTTAGGCAGTCGCATCAGTCTTATTGTGGGCTTCATCGCAGTGGCACTCAGCCTGATGATAGGCATACTCGTTGGTAGTCTTGGCGGCTTTTTCCGTGGTAGGGTCGACGATGTGGTGGTTTGGTTGATCAACGTGGTGTGGTCCATCCCGACGCTGTTGCTCGTCATTGCCATTACCTTCGCCTTGGGCAAGGGCATCGGTCAGGTGTTTATCGCTGTGGGTTTGACCATGTGGGTGGAGGTGGCTCGTATCGTTCGTGGACAGATTTTCTCGGTGAGGGAAATGACGTATGTCGAAGCTGGAAAAGCTTTAGGATTTAAAGATATTCGTGTCATCATGCGCCATATCCTGCCGAACATCTTGAATCCGATCATCGTGGTTTCGGCTTCCAATTTCGCTTCAGCTATCTTATTGGAAGCAGGCTTGAGCTTCCTTGGCATTGGCGTGCAACCTCCCATGCCTTCGTGGGGCAGCATGATCAAGGAAAACTATGCGTTTATCATTCTGGATGCAGCTTATCTGGCCATCCTTCCGGGTGTCGCCATCATGTTGCTGGTGTTAGCTTTCATGCTGGTCGGCAACGCGTTAAGGTCGGCGATTGACAATAAAGGATAATTTTTTGTATCTTTGCAGTCTTATTTAAGAGTATGGCGAGAATCATGGCAATCGATTTAGGACGGAAACGTTGCGGCGTGGCGGTTACTGACCCGCTGCAGATCATTGCCAATGGCTTGACTACTGTGGAAAGCGGCAAGCTGGCCGACTGGGTGGTGGATTACGTGCGGCAAGAGGAGGTGGAGACCATCGTTATTGGCGAACCAAAGGACATGCACAACAATCCCTCGGACTGCTCCAAATACATAGAACCCATTGTGAACCGCCTACGCAAGCTGCTTCCTGACATGAAGATCATCCGTTACGACGAGCGCTTCACCTCAGTGATGGCTCACCAAACCATGATCGACGCAGGTTTGAAAAAGAAACAACGCCAGGATAAGGCACTGGTGGATACCGTAGCAGCAACCATCTTGCTTCAATCTTATTTAAGTTCAACAAGTAAACCTTTCACCTCTCATCTCTAAACTTTCAACTAAAATGATATTACCTATTGTTGCATACGGTCATCCGACCTTGAAGGCAGTGGCCAAAGACATTGACAAAGACTTTCCTGAATTGGAGAAACTCATCACTGACATGTGGGAGACGCTTGCCCATTCCGAGGGCGTGGGACTTGCCGCACCTCAGGTGAACCAGTCGATTCGCCTGTTTTTGGTGGATGCCAACCCGTTTTATCCCGATTATCCTGATGCGAAGGACTTCAAGCAGGTGTTCATTAATGCCCGTCTGTTGGACACTTTCGGCGAAGACGTGCCTTTCAAGGAAGGCTGTCTCAGCCTCCCGGGCATCTATGAAGAGGTAGTCCGTCCAGACGGCATCCGCCTACGTTATCTTGATGAGAATTTCGTGGAGCACGAGGAGGAATTCACTGGTATCAAGGCCAGGATCATCCAACACGAGTACGACCATCTTGAAGGCCATGTGCATGTGGACCGTATCGCACCATTGCGCAAAACCTTGCTTCAAGGCAAGCTGCGCGACATCTCAGAAGGCAAGTGCGATGCCGATTATCGAATGATTTTCCCGAAAAAACAAAAAAGAAGATAAAGATGAAAAAGTCGATTTTTGTGATGGCCGTTGCCATGATGTTTGCCATGGTGGGATGCCATAACCAGAACACTAAAACCACTGAAAAAGACGTGAAGAAGGCAGAAGAAGCCTTGTTCAACAGTGATATGTCGACTAATCCTGAGGCTGTGCCAGAAGCTATAGCGACCTTCAGTAAGTATGCCGAGGAGAATTCCGAAGCTGCTGATGCACCAGAGTATCTCTTCAAGGCCATTGAGATTTCAATCAATACCAAGCAGGAGGCTCAGCAGAGCATCGACTTGGTTAACCGTTTGGTGACCAACTATCCTGAATTCGACAAGGATCCCGTGGCGCTGTTCATGCTGGCTACTTTCGTTTATGACGAGCAAATGCATGACCTCGACAAGGCCCGTGAGACCTATCAGCAGGTTGTTGACAACTATCCTGACAGCCCCTTCGCTGCTGATGCAGCCATTGCCATTACCCAACTGGGAATGACACCGGAGGAGCTGATCAAGATGTTTGAGGCTCAGGAAAATTAAGCTATTCCAAAAGCTTTTTTGAAAGAATCTACCAAATCAAGTTTTTCCCAACCGAAGAACTCCACATTCTTGTAGGTCTTGCCGCCTTCCACAAAGGTGGTCTTGTCCTTGTAGAACACTTCGACCTTACGGGTCTCTGGTTGACGTCCGAAGTGTCCGTAGGAGGCGGTCTCCTCGAAGATCGGGTTGGTCAAGCCGAAACGCTTCACGATGGCGTAGGGGCGAAGGTCGACTAACTTTATGATTTTTTGGGCGATTTCATCATCGCTTATGTTGACGTGTGAAGTGCCTTCGGTGTTGACGTAGAAGCCTACAGGTTCGGCAATGCCGATGGCGTAAGCGACCTGCACCAGGGCTTGGTCGCAGATACCGGCGGCCACCATATTTTTAGCGATATGACGAGCGGCGTAAGCTGCGGAACGGTCTACCTTAGAGCTGTCCTTGCCTGAGAAGGCACCACCACCATGAGCACCGCGACCACCGTAGGTGTCGACGATGATCTTACGGCCAGTGAGACCGGTGTCGCCGTGAGGACCTCCGATGACGAACTTGCCCGTGGGGTTCACAAAGATCTTCATGTCCTGGTCGAACAGCTTGCGAAGCTTGGCAGGGAGTTTGCGTTTCACGCGAGGCAACAGGATGTTGAGCACGTCGGCTTCAATCTTATCGACCATACGGATGTCGGCTTCACGTTGGGCTTCTTCGCTGTTGTCAGCGGGTTTGATGAACTCATCGTGCTGGGTGCTGATGACGATGGTGTCGATGCGCTTTGGCTTCCAACCATCTTCGTATTCCACTGTGACTTGAGATTTGGCGTCAGGGCGGAGGTATTTCATCTGCTTGCCTTCGCGACGGATGGCGGCGAGTTCTCTTAAAAGAAGGTGTGACAGATCGATGGTCAAAGGCATGTAGTTGTCGGTCTCGTTGGTGGCGAAGCCGAACATCATGCCTTGGTCGCCGGCACCTTGCTCTTCGGGTTTCTCGCGACCCACACCCATGTAGATGTCGTTCGACTGGCCGTGGAGGGCCGACAAAACGCCACAGGACTGGGCATCGAATTGGTATTCTGATTTGTTGTAGCCGATGCGATCTATCACACGGCGTGCGATATCTTGGATTTCAACGTAAGCGTTGGTACGGATTTCTCCGGCAACCACGCATAAACCGGTGGTTACCAAGGTCTCGCAAGCCACTTTCGACTTGGGATCGTAGCGGAGGATTTCGTCTAATACGGCATCTGATATTTGATCCGACACTTTGTCGGGATGACCTTCTGAAACGGATTCTGAAGTGAAGTAATAACCCATAACAAATTGATTATTAAATTGTTAATAAATAATTTGTGTGGGAAGTTGTTGACTGAAAGGGAAGGAAAAAGCATTGGTTTAGCATTTTTTCTTGTGGTTGCAATCAAAACAAATCTTTCCACATTTGCGGCTGCAAAGATAAATAAAAGTTGAGAGTTGAGAGGTGAAAGGTGAGATTTTTTTTTAATTCGACCTCTCACTTCTCACTTCTTACTTTCCCATCGTCATTTTCTGGAATGCTTCTTCAAGGCTGGCAGCGTCGCCGAAGTGTTTGAGGTTCTCGATCTTATCGTCGGCGACCACAACACCTTTATTAATAATAATGGCGCGTTCGCAGATGGCTTCGACCTCTTGCATGATGTGGGTGGAGAGCAGCACGGTCTTCTCTTTGCCGAAGCTTGAAATGAGGCTACGGATTTCAACGAGTTGGTTGGGGTCAAGACCAGAGGTAGGCTCGTCGAGGATGAGCACTTGCGGGTCGTGCATCATGGCTTGGGCGAGGCCGACACGTTGGCGATAGCCTTTGGAGAGTGCTCCAATTTTCTTGTGAGCTTCCAGTCCGAGGCCGGTTTCCTCAATCATTTGCTCAATGCGACGATTGGCTTTTTCACCTGTAATATGATGAATGCCAGCTACAAACGATAGATACTCTCGGACGTACATATCGAGATACAGCGGGTTATGCTCAGGGAGATAGCCCACGATGCGCTTCACCTCCATGGGGTGATCCATCACGTCGAAGCCATTGACGCTCACTGTGCCCGAGGTGGGAGGGATGAAGCAGGTGATGATCTTCATCAGGGTGGATTTGCCTGCACCGTTGGGGCCGAGCAAACCGACGATACCTTTGTCGATGGTGAGGTTGACGTTGTTCAAAGCCAGCTGTTCGCCGTATTGTTTGGTGATATTTTGGATAAGAATTGACATTTTTTTTCGATTTGCGTGCAAAGGTAATAAAAATCTTTGTAATTTTGCGCCCTCGTTAGTAAACACTGTTCTATCTATTTTTGTAAAGAGCGTGGGACTATGGGCGAAGATAATCTTACGCAAACATTAATTGGATAAACGTATTAAAAAGAAAATGAACTACTTAAGTTACAAAACAGTAAGCGTCAACAAGGAAAATGCCAACAAGAAGTGGTATGTCATCGACGCTGAAGGACAGATTCTCGGTCGTTTTGCCTCCGAGGTTGCCATGATTCTCCGTGGCAAGCGCAAACCCAGCTACACTCCCCACAGCGATTGTGGCGACAATGTCATCATCATCAATGCTGAGAAGATCCAACTCACCGGCAACAAGATGGCAGAGAAGTACTATGTGCATTACACCGGTTACCCGGGTGGTCAGCGTTTCCGCAACGTGAGCGAGCAGCTGAAGAGAAAGCCAGAAGCCGTTCTCGAGCACGCTATCAAGGGCATGCTTCCCAAGACCAAGTTGGGCGCCGCCATCTACAAGAACCTCTATGTCTATGCAGGTACAGAGCATCCACACGAGGCACAGAAACCTACAGAACTCAAAATTAACACTATTAAGAAATAATCATGGAAGTAATCAACGCTTTAGGTAGAAGAAAGACCGCCGTTGCACGTATCTACATGAAGGTCGGTAACGGTAACATTACGGTGAACAAGCGCGACTACAAGGAGTATTTCCCAACGAGCATCCTCCACTATGTGGTTGAACAACCTCTGATGCTTACCGACAACCTCGGCAAGTTCGACATCAAGGTGAACCTCGACGGTGGTGGCATCAACGGTCAGGCCGAGGCTTTGCGTCTCGCCATCAGCCGTGCGCTCTGCGAAATCGATCCTACGTATCGTCCTACCCTGAAGGCTAAAGGTTTGATGCGCCGCGATCCTCGTATGGTCGAGCGTAAGAAACCCGGTCAGCCTGGTGCCCGTAAGAAGTTCCAATTCAGCAAACGTTAAGCTATTCTCAGCCGAGCGATTTTGTTTAGTATCCAAATTGTTGAGATTTTTCTTTTTGGAGACTACTCAACAATTGTATTCAGTGAATGTAAACATTAAAAAGAAAACTCATGACACAAGTAACTTTTGAAGAATTATTGGATGCCGGTTGTCATTTCGGTCATCTCAAGAGAAAGTGGAATCCTGCCATGGCTCCTTACATCTTCATGGAGCGCAATGGTATCCACATCATCGACCTTTATAAGACTCAGGCTAAGGTTGACGAAGCTGCTGCTGCAGTTTGCCAACTCGCCAAGTCTGGCAAGAAGATCCTCTTCGTTGCCACCAAGAAACAAGCTAAGGACGTTGTTGCTGAGCTCGTCCAGAAAGTCAATATGCCTTACGTGACCGAGCGTTGGCCCGGCGGTATGTTGACCAACTTCGCCACCATCCGCAAGGCTGTGCGTAAGATGACCAACATCGACAAGTTGATGGTCAGCGACGCTTACAAGAGCCTTTCAAAGCGTGAAAAACTCCAGATCGAGCGTGAACGTGAAAAGCTCGAGAAGAACCTCGGTTCCATCAGCGACCTGAGCCGTCTGCCATCAGCCGTGTTCGTCGTTGACATCATGAAGGAACACATCGCCGTCGCCGAGGCACGCAAGCTCAATATCCCGGTCTTCGCCATCGTCGATACCAACACCAACCCGAACCTCGTCGATTTCCCGATCCCGGCTAACGACGATGCCAGCAAGTCAATCGCCCTCATCGTAGGTAAGATGGTTGACGCTATCGAGGAAGGTCTCAACGAACGCAAACTCAACAAGGAAAACAACGTTGAGGAACCTGAAGAGGTCGTTGAAGACGCCGTTGTCGATACCGAAGAAGAGGAAAAGGAAGAGAAGCCACGTGCTGCTCGCCGTCCTCGTAAACCCGTCGCAAAAAAATAACCTTTAAAACCAGAATAAAATGAATATTACCGCTTCTCAAGTCAATGAACTGAGACAAATGACCGGCGCCGGCATGATGGACTGCAAGAAGGCCCTCGTTGAGACCGACGGTGACATCCAGGCTGCTATCGACATCCTTCGTAAGAAGGGTATGGCCAAGGCTGCCAAGCGCGCTGACCGTAACGCCAGCGAAGGCTGCGTCCTGTCAAAGGCTACCGAAGATCACAAGTACGCCGCCATCATCATGGTGAACTGCGAGACTGACTTCGTCGCTAACAACGCCGACTTCGTGAAGTTCACCAAGGACGTCCTCGACATGGCTGTTGCCAACCGCGTGAAGGACATCGAAGCCCTGAAGGCTATGAGCATCAACGGCCAGACTGTTGAGGCCCTCGTCGCCAACCAGAGCGCTGTTACCGGTGAAAAGACCGAACTTGGTGCTTTCAAAGTCCTCGAAGGTGCTTACGTGGCTAACTACAACCACCCTGGCAACCGCCTCGCCACCATCGTTGAGATGAATAAGGAATTCAACGGCATCGACGAAGTGAGCCATGAAGTGTGCATGCACGTCGCCGCTATGAACCCAATGGCCGTCAGCGAAGACTCCATCTCACAAGAGGTGAAGGACCGCGAGCTGGCAGTCGCCATCGACAAGACCAAGGACGAACTCATCGGCAAGGAAGTTGAAAAGGCTCTCCGTAAGGCTGGTATCAACCCCAACCATGTTGACAGCGATGATCACATCGACTCCAACATCACCAAGGGTTACATCACCGCTGAGCAAGGCGCTCAGGCCCGTGAGATCAAGGCTACCGTTCCTGGCACCGTGAACCTCAACGAAGGTATGGTCCAGAACATCGCCAAGGGTCGTCTGGGCAAGTTCTTCAAAGAGAACTGCCTGCTCAACCAGGTCTCTCTGGTTGCCGATCCTAAGACCGTCGCTCAATACATCCAAGACGCCGATAAGGAAGCTACCGTTAAGGCTTTCTATCGCGTGAAATTGGGTGAATAATCCATTGACGAGAATTGATGATAAAAAGGCTGACCGAGAGGTCAGCCTTTTTTTGTTGCTATGGAATAAGCATATTGTTTTTCAGGATTCACGTGCGTTTCCACATGCTCGTCACCCTGGAGCAACCCGTGGAGATCGTGTGTGATCCCCGTGCCCCGTAATTTGAATACCGCCTCCTTCTTGGTCCAATATTCGATGAAGGTCTGGATGGGGTTGTCGCTGGCTTTAATGATCTGACATTCCTTCTCGTTCATGGTGTAACGCATCAAGGAATCGTCCACCTCACGGTAACTCTCGATATCAACGCCTATAGGCTCATCGCTTACGGCCACAATGATGCCGTTCTTGCAATGGCTGAGGTTGAAATGGACTTCAGGATAGTCTCTCAGAAAAGGCTTGCCATGTTCGTTTTTCGTGAAAATGAAAGGGTGGGAGAGTCCCATGGATTCAAGTATTTCACGCAGCATCACGTAGGACTTGAGACAGGCAAATTGGCCGAAGAGATGCTTGTATTTTAAGGCTTCCTCACGACGCTCATCAGAGACCAATGGGAGCAAACGCTGGATTTCCTCCGGCGTACATTGTTCCATATCATCGAAGATCTTGATCACTTGTTGAGCGCTTCGGAGCCGCCGACGATGTCGATCAGCTCGGTGGTGATCACGTTTTGACGGGCTTTGTTGTATTGTGTCCTCAACTCCTGTAGGAGGGTGTTGGCGTTGTCGCTGGCAATATGCATGGCAGTCATGCGCGCCCCGTGCTCGGCGGTGAAGGTGTCGAGCATGACAGAATAGAACTTGGTGCGGATCACCTTGGGCACCAAGGCGTTGATAAACTCCTCCTTGGAAGGCTCCACAAGGTAGTCAAACGTCATATCCGAAGAGGCCTCAGCGGTTTCAAGCGGCAGGGCTGTGTCGCAGAGAGCCACCTGCACACCGGCGTTTTTGTAATGGTTATATATCAGCACAACCTGATCAGTATTGCCGTCAAGGAATTGTTTTACCATCTTGTCGCTGAGTTCCATGGCCAGTTGGAAGGAGAGGCTGTCGTTCAGGCCATCGTAGGACTGGGCGACTTTGATGCCGTTTTTCACGGCGTAATCATTGATCTTTTTGCCAAACAGGATGATCCCCACCTGTTCTGCGCCGAGTTGCTTGACGTAGCTGTCGTATGTCCTTTTGAACAGCTTGATGACGTTGGAGTTGTAGACGCCGCAAAGGCCGCTGCTTGAGGAGAAGGCGATCAAGGTCACACGTTTCACCTCGCGTTTGGAAGCCAATGGGATGCTTACTTCCTCTTCGAGTGAGCCGAGGTAGTTACTCAGTGCCTCGCTGAGTTTGTTGCGGTAGGGCAAAAAGTTCAGCGTCATGCCTTCGGACTTCTTCAGCTTGGCTGCTGACACCATCTTCATGGCACTGGTGATCTTCCCCGTCGAGGCGACGGAGTTGATGCGGGCACGTATTTCTTTTAGGTTGGGCATTGGTTGGAAGACAGAAGTCAGAAGTTAGAAGTCAGAAGTTGGGCTTCTTCTTTCAATGTGTTTTTTATCTCATCGTTAACAACGCCTTGTCTCAACTGCTCCAAGATGTCTTTATGCTTGACTTCGAGGAGGTTAAGGAATTGTTTTTCAAATTCGTGAACCTTTTCGATCGGCACTTTGCTGAGCAGTCCGTTGGTGCCGCAGAAGATGATGGCAATCTGTTTCTCCACGGGCATTGGGCTGTATTGTGGCTGTTTGAGAAGCTCCACGTTCTTGCGGCCTTTGTCGAGGATGGCCAAGGTGGCGGCGTCGAGTTCGGCGCCGAAGCGTGAGAAGGCTTCCATCTCGCGGAACTGGGCTTGGTCGAGTTTCAAGGTACCTGCAATCTTCTTCATGGACTTGATCTGGGCGTTGCCGCCTACACGCGACACGGAGATACCCACGTTGATAGCAGGGCGGATGCCGGCGTTGAAGAGGCTTGACTCCAAGAAAATTTGTCCGTCGGTGATGGAGATTACGTTGGTGGGGATATAGGCTGACACGTCGCCGGCTTGGGTCTCGATGATGGGCAGTGCCGTCATGGAACCGCCGCCTTTCACGATGTCTTTCATCGAATCGGGGAGGTCGTTCATCTGGCGTGCTACATCGTCGTTCTTGATGATTTTGGCGGCGCGTTCAAGCAGGCGGCTATGGAGGTAGAAGATATCACCTGGGTAGGCCTCACGTCCTGGTGGACGGCGGAGGATGAGCGACACTTCACGGTAGGCCACGGCCTGCTTCGACAGATCGTCGTAGATGACCAGGGCATGACGGCCTGAATCGCGGAAATACTCGGCGATGGCGGCACCTGCGTAAGGGGCGTAGAACTGCATGGCGGCGGGATCAGAAGCGGGTGCTGACACTACGATGGTGTAGTCCATGGCACCTTGGTCTTGCAAGACCTTCACCAGATTGGCCACGGTGGAGCCTTTTTGGCCTATGGCCACATAGATGCAGTACACGGGATTGCCGCTCTTGAAGCTCTCCTTCTGGTTGATGATGGTGTCGATGGCGATAGCGGTCTTGCCAGTCTGGCGGTCGCCGATGATGAGCTCACGTTGGCCGCGGCCGATGGGGATCATAGCGTCGATGGCCTTGATGCCGGTCTGCAACGGCTCGTTGACGGGCTGACGGAAGATGACACCTGGGGCTTTGCGCTCCAACGGCATCTCGTAAGTCTGGCCTTGGATGGGCCCCTTGCCGTCGATGGGCATGCCTAAGCTGTTGACCACACGGCCCAACATGCCTTCGCCTGCCAACACTGAGGCGATGCGCTGAGTGCGCCTCACCGTCTCACCTTCCTTGATGTCCTCGGTGGGACCGAGCAGCACCACGCCGACGTTGTCTTCCTCGAGGTTGAGTACCACGCCCATGGTGCCGTTCTCGAACTGCACCAGCTCGTTCGACTGCACGTGGTCTAAGCCGTAGACGTGTGCCACACCGTCACTCACCTGAAGCACCTTCCCGATCTCCTCGAACTGGGCTCGGTTGTTCAGGTTTTGAAGCTGCATCTGAAGGATGCTCGATATTTCGCTTGCTTTGATATCGCTCATAATTGCAATTCTTTTTTCAGTTTGTTCAGTTGTCCGGCGATGCTGGCATCCATCCGGTTGTGCTCGATGTCAAGGGTGAAGCCGCCGATGAGCTCAGGGTTGATGCGCACATGCATCTCCACCTGCCGTTTGAACGTCTGTTCCACAAACTCACGAATCCTGTCAAGGGCATTGTCGTTGAGTTCAGTGGCTGTGGTGACGTCGGCTCGGAGCAGGTTTTTCTCTTGGCGGTACATCTCCTGATACTTGAGTGCGATGATGAAGATCTTGTTCTCGCGTTTTTTCTCCGTCAGGAACTCGAAGAAACGGATCAGACAGGGGTGGACGGGCTCGCCGATGGCGGTCTGGAGCAACTCGATCTTCTTGGTGCTTTCCACCATGGGGTTGGAGAGCACCTCGTTGAACGGGTTGATGGCCTGGCTGTAGCTGGCGGTCAGCTTGGCCAGGTTGCCATATACCTCTGCCTCGCAATGCTGTTCGTTGGCATAGCTCAGCAGGGCTCTCGCATATCTCACCGATATCTTTCCGTTGTCCATGTCTTATGCTTCGATGCTTGGTTTGTTTTCTTTCAGGAGTTCCTCGATGTAGCGGCTCTGGGCGTCCTTGTCGCTGAGTTCGCGTTGCAGCAGTTTCTCAGCGATGTCGACGGAGAGGGTGATGGCCTCGGCTTTGATTTGGTTCATGGCCTCGGCCTGTTCCTTCTCGATCTTCATGCGGGCCTCGGCCACGATTTTCTCGGCTTCGGCACGGGCTTCGTTGCGGGCTTCCTCGATGAGCTGCTTCTTCAGTTCCTGACTCTCGTTCATGATGCGGATCTGCTCGGCGTGCGACTCGGCGATGGCCTTTTCCTTGGCGGCTTCAATGCCAGCCAAGGCGTCGTGAGCCTCCTGAGCCTCCTTCAGCGAGTCACTGATGTGCTGGTTACGCTTTTCGACTGAACCCATGATCATGGGCCAGCCCACCTTTGCCAGTATCAACAGGACGATGAGGAAGCCAATCAGCATCCAAAACATCAAACCGCTTTCAGGAAGAAATAGTTCCATCGGTCGGATTATTTAACAACGGCAAGGATACACACGACGACGGCGAACAGGGTAGCGCCTTCGACGAGAGCGCCAGCGATGATCATGCTGGAACGCACGTTGCCGGCAGCTTCAGGCTGACGGGCGATGGCTTCCATGGCTGATTTACCAATGCCTCCAATACCCCAAGCGGCTCCGATAACGGCAATAGCAGCAGCGATGGCGGCGATACCTGGCACATAAGCGCCGATTTCAAGTAAGGTTGTTAAGATGACGTTTAACATAGCTTATGAATTTAAGGTTTTACTATTTATAATAACTTTTATCTTTTATCTCTTATCTTTAATCTTTTATCTCTTCCGGCTCCTCCTGCGCCATTCCGATGAAGATGGAGCTCAGCATCGTGAACACGTAGGCTTGGATGTAGGCTACCAAACACTCCAAAGCGGTCATGAACACCATCATGAAGATGGAAATGACCGAAGTGGCGGCACCCATGCCAGCGCCGTACATTCCTCCAATGATGAAAATCAGGGCCATGAGCACCATGATGATGATGTGGCCTGCCAAGATGTTGGCAAACAAACGGATCATCAAGGCGAAGGGCTTGGTAAGGGTGGAGATGAGCTCTATGATAGGCATCAAGGGGATGGGGAACTTCAGGAACATAGGCACGTCGGGCCAAAGGATGTCCTTCCAATAGTGTCGGTTACCGAAGATGTTGACCGCCACGTAGGTGCAGAGGGCCAGTACCAGGGTAATGCTCAGGTTGCCTGTGACGTTGGCACCGAAGGGGAAGAAGGGAATCAGCCCGAAGAGGTTGCAGAAGAAGATGAAGAAGAACACCGTCAACAGGTACGGTGCAAACTTCGGCACCTTGCTTTTCGGGATGGAAGGGCTGATGATGCCGTCAAGCACCATATAGGTGAGCCATTCCACCAGGCCTTGGTACTTTGTAGGAGTACCCAGGGGGTCTTTCTTGTATTTCTTGGCCGCAGGCAGGAAGAAAGCCAGCATGAAGCCACACACTAAGAAGATGCCGAAGGCGTTTCTGGTGAACGACAGATCAAAAGGCCGCTTGATCTGGCCTTGGGCGTTGACTTCCACCAGCTTTCCTGGGTATTTCGGGTCGGTCATCGGTGCGATGTAGAAGCCTTGGTAGGTCTCGCCATCTTTGAGCTCGCACACGTGTTTTGAGGAGAATACATGCCATCCTGTTTCCTTGCTGTGGACGATGACGGGCAGCCACACGCACACAGGCTCGCCTTTGATCTCGGTGATGTGGAAGCAGTAGCCGTCGCTGGTGTGGCCGAAGATGAACGACTTCACGTCAAGCGACTCTTTCTCCTCGGCTTTCAGACCGACCGAAAGCATCAGCATGATCAAAAGGATGATATGTTTGAGTGCTGTTCTCATTGGGCGTGACGTTTCAGATAATCCATGAAACTATAAGTCTCCACGATCAAACCGAGCAGGTAAGCTATGGCGGTGATCAACACAAAAGCCCTGGCACCTTGCCCAACGAAGAGGACATAAAGCACCAGCATTACGATGGTGAGCGCCATCTTGATGCCTTTGTATACGTAGAACCACGTTTGGCGGGTGACTTGCTTATCAAGGTTTTTCTTCATCATTGGGCAGTAGAGGGCACCTAATATCATATAGAGGTTCGGTGCGGTCACCATCCAGTTGTTCCACCACTCCTTATGGCTAAAGAAGCATAGCAGCACGCCAACCATCACCAGGTCGATGAGGAGGAACAGGGCTAAGTATTTGGTGGTCACATCTTTTTTCATAGTTCTGCGCAAATGATGATTTCATTATGATGTTGCTCGCAGAAGCCGCCTTCGATGGCGAATTCATGCTGCTCTTTGTTGTTGTCGATTAAAACTACCTTGCCTTTTTCGAGGATGGCCACGATGGCGGCATGATGCTCCAGCATGGTAAAAGGCCCTTGTAGACTGGGCACGGTTACCGACTGAGCTTCGCCTTGATAAAGGCTCTTTTCCGGTGTGATGATCGAAACTTTCACTTTCTTTATCCTTATTTATAAATGCCTTCCAGCATTGCTTCGCCCTTGTCGATGGCTTCTTCAATGGTGCCAACAAGGTTGAAGGCTGCTTCGGGATACTGGTCGACTTCGCCGTCCATGATCATGTTGAATCCCTTGATGGTGTCCTCGATGGGAACCATGACGCCCTTCATGCCGGTGAACTGTTCGGCCACGTGGAAAGGTTGCGACAGGAAGCGCTGCACACGGCGGGCGCGGTGCACCACGATCTTATCCTCTTCGGAAAGTTCTTCCATGCCGAGGATGGCGATGATGTCCTGCAGCTCCTTGTTGCGTTGCAGTAGCTGGATGACGCGTTGAGCGGTGTTGTAGTGCTCCTCGCCGATGATGTTGGGATCCATGATGCGTGAGGTGGAATCCAACGGGTCGACGGCAGGGTAGATGCCTAACTCAGCGATCTTTCTTGATAGCACCGTGGTGGCGTCCAAGTGTGAGAACGTTGTGGCTGGTGCCGGGTCGGTGAGGTCGTCGGCGGGCACGTAGATGGCCTGCACGGAGGTGATGGATCCGTCTTTGGTGGAGGTGATGCGTTCCTGCATCTGTCCCATCTCGGTGGCCAAGGTGGGCTGGTAACCCACGGCTGATGGCATACGACCCAACAGCGCGGAAACTTCAGAACCGGCTTGAGTGAAACGGAAAATATTGTCGATAAAGAGCAGGATGTCGCTCTGACCGCTGTTGGTGTCGTCGCGGAACGACTCGGCCACAGTGAGGCCTGAGAGGGCCACGCTCACACGGGCTCCCGGGGGCTCGTTCATCTGGCCGAACACTAGGGTGGCTTGCGAGGTGGCAAGGGCATCCTTGTCGATCTTCGAAAGATCCCAGTCGCCTTGCTCCATCGATTTCATGAACTCGTCGCCATATTTGATGATGCCTGACTCCAGCATCTCACGCAGCAGGTCGTTGCCCTCGCGGGTACGCTCGCCCACGCCGGTGAACACCGAGAAGCCGTTGTGACCTTTGGCGATGTTGTTGATGAGTTCCATGATGAGCACGGTCTTGCCCACGCCGGCGCCGCCGAAGAGGCCGATCTTACCACCTTTCAGATAAGGCTCCAGCAGGTCGATGACCTTGATGCCGGTGAAAAGCACTTCTTTGGAGGTGGCGAGGTCCTCGTATTTCGGAGGCTCGCGATGGATGGGATATTCCTTGCTGCGGTCGAGAGTCCCGATGCCGTCGATGGCGTCGCCCGTCACGTTGAGCAGGCGGCCCTTGATCTGGTTGCCGACGGGGATGGAGATGGGTTTCCCGGTGAGGGTCACCTCCATGCCGCGCATGAGTCCGTCAGTCGAGTCCATGGCGATGGTGCGCACAGAGTCCTCGCCGATATGTTGCTGGCACTCGAGCACCACGCGTTTGCCGTTGGGGCGGATCACCTCAAGGGCATCATGGATCTTGGGCATGTCGTTCTCACCGCCGTCGAAGAAGACGTCGACCACAGGGCCGATGATCTGAGTGATGTGTCCTTTTATTTCTTTTGACATAATGATCTTGCTGTTCTGGACAGTTGTTTTTCAGTTTGCAAACAGCAAAGATAGTCAATTATTGTTTCGATGAAACTAAAATGACCTAAAAAGAATAAAATGGTGAAAAAAAGGAAGTTCTTTGTGCTTAGAAAGCATAAATGAGAAACACTGCCGGCTTTTTATTAAGGTCGCTTTTGAACTTTTTCCATTCGGAGATGTCCTGACTGATGATCAGCTCGTCGTCGCAAGTGAGGTTGCAAGCCACACATAGTCTGGTGCGGGGGTGCAGGTTCTTGCATAAGTCGGCGAGCATGGCGTTGTTTCGGAAAGGTGTCTCGATGAAAAGCTCGGTCTCGTTGTTGCTCATGGAGCGGCGCTCCAAGTTCTTGATGGCATTCTGTCGCTCGGGGCTCTTGATAGGCAGGTAGCCGTGGAAGGCGAAGGCCTGTCCGTTGAAGCCTGAAGCCATCAAAGCCAAAATCATGGCGTTGGGACCCGTAAGAGGAACCACCTGGATGCCAGCGGAGTGGGCCAGATCCACCACCAGGGCGCCTGGGTCGGCCACGCATGGGGTGCCGGCTTCCGACATCAGGCCCATGTCCTCGCCGTTGAGGCAAGCGCCGAGGTGCTCCATCAGGTCGAGGTTGCGGGCGTTGTGTTTGTCGAGTTCGATGAACTCAATGTCATCGATAGGGCAGTCCATGCCGATACGGCTTAGCACACGGCGTGTGGTACGGGTGTTCTCCACCACGAAATGCTTCAGCCTCTTTACAATGCTGAGGGTGCCCGCAGGCAACACTTGCTCGGGTTTGGTCGCTCCTAAGAGATTGGGAACCAGATATAGCTTTCCGAAAGCCATTTAGATAAGGATTTTCTTTTCGATTTCAGCCATCATCGCCTTGAACTGTTTGTCGGTGTCCAAACGGTCAGAGACGGTCTTGCAGGCGTGGTGCACGGTGGCGTGGTCCTTACCTCCGCATTGCTGTCCGATGGCGGCTAAGCTGGCGTTGGAGTACTTCTTGGCGAAGTACATGACGATCTGTCGGGTCTGCACCACCTGGTGCTTGCGGGTGTTCTGCGAGAGGGTCTCGATCGGGATGGAGAAGAAGTCGCAAACCACGTTCATGATGTATTCGACCGACACTTCTTTCACCGAGTTGCGGATGAAACGCTCGATGATTTGCTGTGCCAGGTCGATGGTGATGGCTTTCTTGTTTAATGACGACTGTGCCACTAATGAGATGAGGACGCCCTCAAGCTCACGGATGTTGGTGCGTACGCTTGTGGCGATATACTCGATGATGTCGTCGGGCAGCACGATGCCGTTGGTGTAGAGCTTATTCTTCAGAATGGCGGTGCGTGTGCTGGCGTCAGGCATCTGAAGGTCGGCGGTAAGACCCCACTTGAAACGTGAGAGCAAGCGCGGCTCCATGTCCTGCAGATCGATAGGGAGCTTGTCGCTGGTCAACACCAACTGCTTGCCGTTTTGGTGCAAGTAGTTGAAGATGTGGAAGAACGTTTCCTGGGTCTTGGTCTTCTTGGCTAAAAACTGGATGTCGTCGATGAGCAACACGTCGATCATCTGGTAGAAGTGGACGAAGTCGTTCAGGTTGTTGTTCTTCGAGGCGTTCACAAACTGGTTGATGAACTGCTCGGTCTGCACATACAACACGGTCTTATCGGGGAACTTGTGCTTCACATGCAAGCCGATGGCGTGGCAGAGGTGAGTCTTTCCGAGTCCCGTTTGGCTATAGATGAGCAGTGGGTTGAAGGCAGTCTTACCTGGGTTCTCGGCGATAGCCAAGCCGGCGGAACGTGCCAATCGGTTGCAGTCGCCCTCGATGAAGTTATCAAACGAGTAATTCTCGTTGAGTTGCGAGTCAATCTCCATCTTCTTCAGTCCAGGGAAGATGAAGGGGTTGACAGGATTTTCCGAGAGTCTCTCCGGAGCCGGACGGCCCAGGGTGCTGTTTTTCACATCGTCGCGGTTGGTGCCAGGAACCACCATGCGGTAGGTCTGGTCATTACTGTCCATGATGATGCTGTATTCCAGCTTGCCCTCGGTGCCCAATACCTTTTTGATGGTCTTCTTCAGCAGGTCGAGGTAGTGCTCCTCGAGCCATTCGTAGAAGAACTGACTGGGAACCTGGATGGTGAGCACGTTATTTGAGAATCCAATAGGGATGATGGGCAAAAACCACGTAGCATAGCTCTGCTCAGAGGTGTTATCCTTGATGATTTCAAGGCATTTTCTCCATATTTCTTTGTGGTTGCTGACCATTTTTCAGATGACGTGTTTCTTCGGAAAATTTGAGACCGCAAATATCCGATGAAAAAAGTTAATAAAATATTTTTTTTGCTATTGACTTTATACTTTTTTCGGCGTATTATACGAGGAAAGAGTGTTGTAAAAAATTGTTCAAACAATAAATTACTGATTTACACCGTTTTAAGATATTTTACATTTACCCCGAAAATGTTTTTGAATTTGCTTACAATTCGGTCTGCTTCATTTTTTCTTGTTGAAAACTCCAAATAACAGTCCATTTCAAAACGTGGGTTAAGTTGCTCAATACCTTCCTCTTTCATCACGCGTATCACATCGTTCATCAAGGCGTAGGGGAACTCGAGGCTGTAGACTTCGTCAACGGTTTTTTCTATGATGGTGGCGTTGTCGAGGGCATCGCGGGCAGCAGTCTTGTATGCGTTGATTAATCCACTGACTCCCAGTTTGATACCTCCGAAATAACGAACTACGATGACGCAGACGTTAGTGACATCTTTCGAGAGAATCTGGTTGAGGATGGGTTTACCGGCGGTGCCTGACGGTTCACCGTCGTCGGACGAGCGGAAGCAGGCCTTGTCGGGTCCAATCATGTAGGCGTAGCAGTGGTGTCGTGCGTCATAGTACTTCTTTTTCACTTCAGCCAGTGCTTTTTTGACATCGTCTTCATTCATCACGGTGAAAGCCGTAGCAATGAATTTGCTACCTTTCTCTTTGTAAAGTCCCTCCCCGGGTGCAGAGAGCATCTTATATGTATCGTCGAACATCATGGCTTCACCGTTATTAATACTACTGCGATGATGGCAATGGCCAGACCGAGATAGTTCTTCCAAGTGAGCTTTTCCTTGAACAGGAGCCAGCCGGACAAGGCGGAGAGGCAGACCACGCCAATGTTATAGACGGGGAACATGACCACGTTGTCAAATGTCCGCATCGCTTGGTAGATGCAGCAAGTGGAGAAAAAGTTGACCGCGCCCAATGCCAACCCGCCGAGTGCGCTTTTCCATTGCCATTTTGATTTCTTTTTAATAAGGTCATAGACCACCAAAACAACGCCGAATAGGAAGGAGATGAAATAGATGAAGGCGATCATGGGAATCATGTCGCCGGAGTTGTTTCTTTGTTCGGTCATCTTCATCATGATGTCACCGATACCAGTGCTGAAAAAGATAAATATGGGAAGAAGCAGGAGGAGGCTCTTTTTCTCGTCTTTTGCTTTTTCTTTGTCTTTCCCGCCAACAACAAGAAACAGTGCTATCAAGGCCAGAACGATACCTAGGCCGGCCGTCAGCCCCAGCGTTTCTTTAAGGAAAATAATGCCAAACAGGGTAGGAATGACTACCGAGAGTTTGCTTGAAAGAGAGGTGATGGTGACTCCGGATCGCTGGCTTGATTCAACAATCAAAACGTAAGTAAGGATGAACCAGAATCCCAATAGCAACGAGAGCCCAAACCATGGCTGGGTTGTTGGCGATACCCATGTGCCGTTGGAAATGCTCATGGCAAATCCTATGCATGCCGATGTGGCATAGTTCCAGGCTAAAGCCTGATGGTTGTCGAGGTTGAACCGACCAAAGATTCGCATTACTACGAAAACGGCGGTTGATAGAACGATGGCTAAAATCAAGTAGATCATAATCGGCAAAGATAAGAATTTTAAGTAGACAGGAGTCAGAAGTCAGAAGAAAGAAGTATTTTTGTAGAATGATAGGTTTTGATTTAAAAAAGGTAAAACGTCATTTTACAGAGGAACTGTGTGCCGGTTTCACTCCACGTGAGTCGGAACAGTTGATGCGTATCCTGTTGGAGGATCTTTTTTACATCGACCAAAAACGTCAGTTGATGGAGCCTGAGTTGCGCATCGATGAGCTTCAGCATGCCCTGTTGGGAGATGCCGTAAAGCGGCTGCTGGAGGGTGTTCCTGTGCAGTATGTCACGGGCAAGGCATGGTTTGACGGACTTCTTTTCCATGTGGATGAGTCCGTGCTGATTCCCCGTCCTGAGACGGAGGAATTGGTGCAGAAGGTCTCGGCTTCGATACCTAATGATCGCCCGTTTCTCATCTGGGATGTGGGCACAGGCTCAGGGTGTATTGCCATAGCCATGGCCAAACGCTTCCCCCAAGCGGAGGTCAAAGCATTCGACGTGTCAGAAAAGGCGCTTGATACAGCACGCCGTAATGCCATTAATAATAAGGTGAAGGTGGATTTTATCTGCGACGACGTGTTGCATCCCAAGTCGTTGCTATGGAATCAGCCCGTTGACGTGGTGATTAGCAATCCGCCTTATATTTGTGAGAGTGAGAAAGTCGTCATGGAACCAAATGTATTGGACCACGAACCTGCAACGGCCTTATTCGTTCCCGACAACGATCCATTGTTGTTCTATCGGCAGATACTTACGTTGGCTAAGTCCCAACTAAATCCCCATGGCGCCGTGTGGTTTGAAATCAACGAGGCCATGGGGCGTGAGATGGTTCTTCTTGCTCAAAGCTTGGGCTTTGAGGCAATGATTTACGAGGATTATAATGAAAAGCCTCGATTCGCGTCAATGGTACAATGACGGTTTATCGGCAAACCTTTTTGGTGACAAGGCCTTTATCCGTCAGAATGTTGACGATATAGACCCCGTTGGAGCATTGCTCGAGAATCGAAGCGGAGTTGTCAGTTGTAGTTTCAGCGTCGTAAACTACCTGTCCAAGGGTATTGACGATGGTGATGTGTTTGATGCTGTTGGCTTCGGTGGTTTCTTCTACTCCGACAGTGGCTTTGTCAATGCAATCCGACCAATAGATGGTGTTGCCTCCGTCGATGCTTACGCCGTATTTGTATTGGCCGATGGGCAATGAAACCCAGCCGTTATCAACGTATTCGGCGTTCACCACTGCTGAAGCAATCAAGGTCTCATTGCTGCCGTCGCAATTGGCACGGTAGATGTCGTAGGCGTTGCCCACTGTGACATCGTCCACGTAGAAGGCATTCTCGTAATCGCCTTCGGTGAGTTGGTTGCCATATTTCCATTCCAAGAGGTGGTTGCCAGGGCTTAGTGCCACCGAGAACTTGGTCCACGGCACCTTATCTTTCAAGGTCTCGCCGTGCTGTACATTGTCGATGAAGAAGCCACCGCCGTTGAGCGGGAAGCAGTCGACCTTAGCCCAGTAGTTGACCACGCAAGTGACTGGAACGTTTACGCCCAAGGTGAGCTTGCTAATGGAGAACATGGTCTTGTTGGTAGACCTTACACAATAGGTGCCACTATGAGGCTCTTGTGTGGTCACCTCCCATGGATAGGTGCCGTCGTTGATCCACATGTTCTGATACAAGTCACCTGACTCGAAGCCGTCGAAGATGCAGTCGGGCATGTCCCAACTCAATGCTACCCTTATGTTGTTGATCACTTCTGCTTGAATGTCGACCAGTCGTTCAATGAAGACATAATTCGATGGCAGAGTGGTCATGTCGTTATTCAGATGGGCCTTTACATAGTAGGTATAGTTGCCGGCGTAGCTCAAGTGGTCGGTATAGGTCGTTGTGGTTAAGTTGTTTGCGATGCGCAAACCGTCGCGATAGACTTCGTAGTAGGCGGCATCGGCAGCTGCATTCCAGTTCAGGTCCACATAGCTACCGTCGAAGTTAGCGGTGAGGTTGGTCGGACCGTGGTGGAATAAAGCGTTGATGGCAGCAAGGGCGTCGATACGGCCTGAGCCGGTAATGTTGTTTTTCACGGTATTTCCTACGTTGGTGGCGGTCAGTTCGATGATGGAATCGAGGTTGGCGGGTGTTAGTTCAGGATCGGCTTGGAGCAGTAGAGCCAAGACAGCTGAAACGCAGGGTGTTGCCATGGAGGTGCCATCGTATGCCACATAACCTGTTCCAGTCTGGTAGTTCAACGAGGTGACGTTTTTGCCAGGTGCTGAGATGTCGGGACGGATCAAGCCTGGCTGTGTGGCATCGCCGTTCTGATAGGGATAGTCGTTGTAATCGCCGATATTGGCTCCATAAGCCCAGGTCACAGGGCCTACTGAAGAGAAGCTGCAATGAGAGTCGTTGGCATCGGTGGCGCCAACGCAGATCACGGCGGTGGTGCCGCCTGAAATCAAGTTGACTTGGTCGGGGTGCAGCCATGGTGGAGGGCAGTTGCCGGGGCATTCCACATTGTTAGGTATAGGATAGGCATATTGTGACTCGCCGTCGTTGCCTGCCGCCACTGAAGCCACAACGCCAGCCTCTTTCACCGTGGAAAACAAGTCGCGGTAGAAAGCAACGCTTCCCACTTCGGCATCACCGAGTGACAGATTGATGATATTGGCGCCATGATCCATGGCAAACTCAATGCCTGAAACGACTTGTTCGTCGCTGCCATAGCCAGATTCGTCCAATACTCTGACAGCCATGATCTTTGCTCCGGGAGCAATGCCAGTTTGGGTTCCGGCGTTGCCTTGTCCTGCAATGATGCCGGCCACGTGGGTGCCGTGGCAGTGTTCATCCATCGGGTTGTTGTCGTTATTGACGCAGTCGTATCCGTGATAGGGGAACTCGCTGCCTCCATCCCACATGCTGCCTGCAATGTCGACGTGGGTGTAATCGACACCAGAGTCGACGACAGCTACGATGACGCCGTTGCCATTATAGCCTGTTGAGCCGTTATAGTTCCACACGGCGGGTGCGTTAACCTTGTCCACATGCCATGCGATGTCTTTCGAATCGACGGGTTTGGCCTCGCTCTTCTCGGGAAGCATACGGTGACGCTCGTCATGGTAGACGTATGCCACGTCGCGGCGAGCATCAAGCTGCTTGATGGCTTCGTCGGTTGCCATGCAGGCAAAGCCGTTGAAAGCCCAGAAGGGCTTAACGGCCTGCACCTCGTCGCCGAGGTTGCCGACGAAATCAAGCACTTCGGCCTGAGAGGCCTGGCAAAATGCTTTATGGTCGTTGATGACGAACTCGCGGCGCTGGGCCTTATTCATAAACTGTGTCTTGTGGTTCAGTTCGATATTGTCGTACTGTTTTTCCATTACCACAATGACGTGACGGAGTTCTTTGTTCTGTGCGAATGATGCGCTAAAGCATAGCGCTAAAAGCAAAAGAGTGACTGTTTTTCTCATAGTACAAGGTGTTTTTTTACTGTGCAAAAATACAAATCTTTCTTCTTACTTCTTTCTTCCGACTTCTAAAAAAATCCTATCTTTGCCGCGGCGATGAGAGATGACTGTCGCGGGTCGGGAAAGCCGACGCGAGGAAAGTCGGGACAGCGCAGAGCACCGTACTTCCCAACAGGAAGGTATCCGAAAGGGTAACAGCAAGTGCCACAGAAAATTACCGCCTCGAAAGAGGTAAGGGTGAAAACGTGAGGCAAGAGCTCACGCGGCGGGTGGCGACATACCGCCGGGGTAAACCTTACGGGCTGCAAGTCCAAGTATAGAGGCAAGGGCTTCTTCGGAAGCCGAACGGGCTGCTCGTCCGTCGCCTCAGGGTAGGGCGCTTGAGCCTGCGGGCGACCGCAGGTCTAGAGAAATGACAGTCGCCCCGCAAGGGGAACAGAATCCCGCTTATATCTCTCATCGCCTTTTATAATAAATAATGTGTTTGTGCGTTATTTTTCAGTAATTTTGAGCCATGAGAAACCATTTCACCATAATCGCCTTAACGCTGTTGCTTTGTCTGACCACCTCGGCGGTCAAAGCCCAGAAAAACATCACGCATTACGAACCTCAGTTGCTCTACGAACAAGGCCTTACGCTCTTCCAACATGGGGAGTACGGTGCCGCCTTGGAGACGTTCTCAAAATATCTGAACGCCGTTGAGGATAGGAAAGCCCAGAAAGCCGTCGATGCCCAGTATTACATCGCCGTCAGCGCCCTTTATACCGGACAAAGCGACGCTGAGTCGAAGATAACGGCTTTCGTGAACGACAATCCGGGCAGCACCTGGTCAAGTCATGCCAACTTCTTATATGCCAACGTGCTGTTTGGAAAAAAGAAGTATGCCGAGGCCTTGGCTGTGTATGAGAAAGTGCCATCGGAATCGCTCTCTCAAGATGAAGCGCAACAGAAGCAGTTCAACATGGCTTACACCTATTATCAGTTAGGTTCCACTGACAAGGCTTTGCCTTTCTTCCAAGGATTGGCGGTGAATGAAGGAAAGTATCAACAAGATGCGCAGTATTACTACGCTCATATCCAATATCTTAAAGATAATAATCAAGAGGCGCTACGCTATTTTGGCCCCTTGCGTTCACACCCCGAGTACGGCAAGACCGCTACGGCCTGTGTCATGCAAATCAACTACAGGCATGGTAACTATGAGGCAGTGCTGCAAAATTGTTCCGAGGCGGTTCGCAATGCCGACAAAAACCGTCAAGGTGACATGGCTCTCATGGTCGCCGACGCTTATTTCCAGCAGAAAAACTATGAAAAGGCGCTTGCCTATTACTCATATTACAGCCGTAATAGGTTTAACAAGGCAATGAGCCGTGTGGCCTATTACCAGATGGGTGTCTGCCAAATGAAAACAGGCAACCTCAAAGACGCCATCGCTGACCTGCAGAAGGCCGCCAGCGATCGCGACACTATAGGTCAATACGCTTCTTATTATTTGGCTTCGTGCTATGCCGATACCGATCAGCCCAAGTTTGCCCGCAACGCTTTCTTTACCGCTTATTCAGCGGGATTCGACCGAGCTATCAGCGAGGATGCCCTGTTCAATTACGCCCATCTGAGCTTGATTCCCGGCACCGACCCGTTTGGCGAAGCCGTGTCGCACCTGGATGCTTTCGTAGCGGAGAATCCTCAATCGGAGCGTCGTGCCGAAGCGGAGGAGCTGGCTATTTACCTGCTTCTCAATACAAAGAACAACGACGAGGCATTAGCTCGATTGGAGAAAATGCGTAAGAAGAGTCCTGAACTGACAGCCACTTACGATGAGTTGCTTTACGCTACAGGCGTAGATCATTTTCAAAACCATCGTTACGACAAGGCCCAGTCATGCTTCTCGAAGATTATCAATAGCAATCCTAACGGCAAAAGGAAGTCCGAAGCCGCTTTCTGGTTGGCTGAATCGGCATACGCTGCTGGTGATTTCGCCACTGCAGAGCGCTATTTCAAAATGGCTAAAAATGCTTCCGATCGCACCTTGGCCGCCAAGGCCGATTATGGATTGGGTTATATTTATTACCAAAAGCCCAACTACGATGAAGCCATCAGATGTTTTAGAAGTTTTGTGCAACGCTGTGACGATCGTGACAAGGACCTGAAGAGCGACGCCTACATCCGTCTGGGTGACTGCTTCTTTGTGGATCGCAGCTACGACCAAGCTATCAACTATTACGACTTGGCTACCCGCATCGGCAAGCGCAACGCAGACTACGCCATTTACCAGCAGGGCCTTTGCTATGGCGCCAAGGGCAACGCCAACCAAAAGATCAACATGCTGGACGAGATGCTGAGAACATATCCCAGCACCAATTACTACGACAAGGCGCTGTTTGAGATCGGCAACACGCATCTGGTGTATGGCGACAAACGCGCTGCCATTACCGCTTTCAACCGGTTGATCAAGGAAAGACCACGTTCGTCTTACACCCGTCAGGCACTGATGAAGGTGGGTATGATCTATTATAACAACAACCAATACGACCAAGCCTTGACCAACCTCAAGACCTTGGTGCAGACCTATCCCAATACTGACGAGTCACGCGAGGCGCAGACTATCATCCGCAACATCTACATGGAGCAGAACAACCTGAACGAATACTTCAGCTATGTGGAATCCAACGGGTTGGGACAGGTGCAAGTGACGCAGCAGGATTCGCTGGCATTCGCCAATGCCGAGAACTTCATCCTTGACCGTCGCTATCAAGAGGCGGAGACGGCCCTGAACTACTATTTCGAGCATTTCCCGAAGGGAGCCTACGCGCTGAAAGCACACTATTACGCAGTGGAATGCGCTGAGAAAGTGGGCACAGACGAAGAAGTGAAGTCCCATTTGACATATATCGTGAGCCAACCAGACAATGATTACACCGATAACGCCTTGATGAAATTAGCTCGTATGGAATACGAACAGGCCAATTACGAAAAGGCAGGACAGTACTACACTCGATTGGCTAACATTACCGAAGAGCCTTTGCTCAGGCTTGAGGCTCTCGAAGGCAGCATGAAGAGCTGTTACTTTATGGAGAACTACAACCAAGCCATCGAGATGGGTGAGAACCTGAGCCGTTCCAAGGACCTGACCGCCGATCAGACCAACCAAGTCAACCATATCGTGGGTAAATCGTACGTTATGAAAGGCAACTACAGCGCTGCCATCCCATGGCTCGACCGTAGCGCACAGGCTGATCCCTCGGTATATGGCGCCGAGAGTGCCTATTATGCGGCTTTCGCCTCCTTTAAGCTGAATAACCTTGACGAAGCCGAGAACCGAGTGTTTGACATCTCTGATCACTTTGGATCGCATGAATATTGGGTGGCCAAGTCGTTCATCCTGCTCGCCGACGTCTATGTCGCCAAGGATAACCTCTTCCAAGCCCGTGAAACCCTTAGGAGCATCGTTGACAACTGCTCCATCGTGGCACTACGTAATGAAGCCCAAAACCGTTTACAACAAATTCAAGAAAAATGAAGATCAAGTATATAGCTTTAGTCGCATCGCTTTTCATGAGTGTTGGCGCCATTGCCCAACACAATGAGGAAGTTACCATTGAAGGCGC
This sequence comes from Bacteroidales bacterium, assembly GCA_017531225.1. Taxonomy (GTDB): domain Bacteria; phylum Bacteroidota; class Bacteroidia; order Bacteroidales; family F082; genus Limimorpha. Next base: position 165,741 of record JAFXLL010000001.1, read on the forward strand.
ATATCGTCCTAAGGTCAACAAGGTGAATAAGATTGTGCTGAGGCCCGAAACACCAGAACAGTCATACACCATGCCTGGCAGTGAGGTAAATGTTCTTGACGTGGAGCGCCGTTTTGGTCTTAACATCGAAAAGATCAGCCCTTTAGCTTACAACACCAAGAAAGGGGCTGGCGACAACCTCGCCAAGAACTTCCTGATGGCAGGTTTCGGCACACGCATCTCGCCCCTGTTCCTCTTCAATCACAACTCAAGCCTTTCCAAGAGTTTGGACCTGAGTGTTGGCCTCAAACACTTCTCCTCATGGCTCGATATCAAGCAGTATGCACCCTCGGGATTCATGAATAACGCTGTTGAGGTGGGTCTCGCCAAGCGCGATTTCTATGACATGCAGCTTCGAGGCAAGGTATATTACAAGAACGATGCCTATCACTACTATGGAGTCAAGCTTGATGAAATACCTGTTGGCGCGTTGGTCGAAAAAGTAGCTCCACAACAGCAATACAATACCATCGGTGCCCGTTTCGATCTGTCATCGACAACTACACGTCTTGGTGAGTTCAGACATAATGCTGCGCTTGACTACCACTATCTTTTCAGCAAAGTTGGCGCCGGCACTGAGCATTTTGTCAAGGCAAATTACGATCTCGCCTATGCCAATAGTTGGTGGGGCAAGAAGAGCTATCCCCAGAAAGTTGGTGTGACTGTGGATGCCCAATATGGCCTCAATGGTTTTGTCGAACAGGCTTCGGTCAGTAGGGGATTGGTGAGGTTGAATCCCTATTTTGAGATGAGCGACGATTTCTATCGTTTGCATCTCGGCGTGGGCTTCGACGTTCCATCCGACTTCCGTTCCGCTACTGGAGGTTTCGGGATTTATCCTGATGTGAAGGGCAGCCTTTTTGTGCTGAACAACGCTTTGGAGTTTTATGCTGGCTTGAATGGTGGTCGCAAGTGGAAGTCGTACAGCGAGTTGATAGGGGAGAATCCGTTTGTTTACACTATCTCTGACATGCAAATCACCATGGTGAAACTAGGATTTGAAGGCGGCATTCGTACCAATATCCTGAATGCCGTTGACCTGCATGTCGGTGTCAGGTATCGTAATACGGCCCGCGACCTGTTTTTCCGTCAGTGCATCAATACTTCGGGAGACGCTCCCTACAACTGCTTCGATGTCATCTATGATGATACCAAACAGGTCAGTGTGTTGGGTAACATCCGTTGGCTCATCATGGACAAGCTGACGGTGGATGCCGGTTTCTCGTACAATAAGTGTGATCCGGCAAATGAGGCCCATGCTTGGTACCGTCCGACTACTGAAGGAGAGTTGAAGGTTAATTATCGGTTGAATGAAAGTCTTTCGTTTGATGCCTCGTTCCTTTACCAAGGAGGCCTTTGGGCTCATCAAGCGGTGGGGAAGACGTATCAAAGCCTCAAATTGGCCGATGTTTATGACCTTGGTTTAGGTGCCGAATACAAGATCAAGGACCAGTTCTCAGTGTTCGTTAAAGCTGATAATCTGCTTAATCGGAAATATCAACTCTTTGTAAATTACCCTGTTAGTGGAATAGAGGCTTTCGCGGGCTTAAAAATGGCCTTTTAAAGGATTTTGTTTTTGTTTTTCCGAGGGCGTTTTTTTATACCGAAATTCGATTTAAGCCCATTTTTAGGCTTTTAGAGCCACTTTTATCCAAAAACAAATTTTTTGACTTTTTTGGTCTCCTATAGGTAAAAATACCGTATCTTTGCCTTTTTAAAAATTTATTTATTAAGGTAAAACAATGACTGAAGAAGAAAAAAGAGAATTAGCAAGCGAAGAATACGGTGCCAATAAGATTCAAGTTTTGGAAGGCCTTGAGGCAGTGCGCAAACGCCCGGCCATGTACATCGGCGACGTTCATTTCAGGGGCTTGCATCACCTGGTTTACGAAGTAGTTGACAACTCTATCGACGAGGCCATGGCTGGCTATTGCGATAGGGTTACAGTAGATATTTTGGAAGGCAACGCTATCAGCGTGCTCGACAATGGTCGTGGTATCCCCACGGGCATGCACGAGAAGGAGAAGCGTTCGGCCTTGGAAGTCGTTTTGACGGTGCTCCATGCAGGCGGTAAGTTCGACAAGGGCTCCTACAAGGTCTCCGGCGGTTTGCACGGCGTCGGCGTGAGCTGCGTCAACGCATTGTCGACACATCTGACAGCTGAGGTCTACCGTGAGGGTAAGATATTCCGTCAAGAATACGAGTGCGGCAAGCCGCTGTACCCAGTGACAGTGGTGGGTGAGTCGAACCAGAATGGTACCCGCATCACGTTTCAGCCCGACAGCAGCATCTTCCTGCATACGGAATATGACTATGACACCCTGGCTAACCGCATGCGTGAGCTGGCTTACCTCAACCACGGCATCACCATCGTGTTGACTGATAGACGCACGCCTTTGGAAGACGGCTCGTTCCGCTCTGAAACTTTCTATTCGGAAAACGGCTTGACCGACTTCATCGGTTACCTCGATGCTAACCGTGTGAAGCTGCTTCCTGAGCCGATCTATATCTCCGGTGAGCGCAATAGCGTTCCGGTGGAGATCGCTCTCGAATACAACGCTGAATACTCTGAGAACCTTCATTCATACGTCAACAATATCAATACCATTGAAGGTGGTACTCACCTCCAGGGCTTCCGCTCGGGCTTGACCCGTTCATTCAACACCTATGCCGAGAAAAACGGCCTGTTGGAGAAGTTTGAGAAGCAAAAGGTGAAAATCACTCCTGATGACTTCCGTGAGGGCTTGACGGCGGTGATCTCCGTGAAGGTCCCGGAACCACAGTTCGAAGGTCAGACCAAGACCAAGCTCGGTAACGACGAAGTCATGGGTATCGTCAACTCCATCGTGGGTCAGCAGCTTTCGGATTACCTTGAAGAGCATCCCAAGGAAGCCAAGCTGATCTTCGACAAGGTTGTGCTGGCCGCTCAGGCTCGTCAGGCAGCCCGCAGCGCTCGTGAGAAAGTGCAGCGCAAGGGCGTGCTCTCAAGCTTCAGCATGCCGGGTAAGCTTGCCGACTGCTCCGAACGCGATCCCGCCAAGACAGAGCTTTACCTCGTTGAGGGTGATTCCGCAGGCGGTTCCGCCAAGCAAGGCCGCGACCGTGCTTTCCAGGCTATCCTGCCACTTCGTGGTAAGATCTTGAATGTGGAGAAAGCCATGCAGCACCGCGCTTTCGAGAGCGAAGAGATTCGCAACATCTATACCGCCCTCGGCGTTACTATCGGTACCGAAGAAGACTCCAAAGCATTGAACCTCGATAAGTTGCGTTACCATAAAGTCATCATCATGACCGATGCTGATGTCGACGGTAGCCACATCACCACCCTGATCCTGACCTTCTTCTTCCGTTACATGCGTGAGCTCATCGAAAACGGCTACGTGTATTGCGCTACTCCGCCCTTGTACCTCATCAAGAGAGGCGTGAAGCCAATCCGTTACTGCTGGACCGACGAAGAGCGAATCAAGGCTTGGAGCGAGTTGACTAAGAATGGCACTGTGGGTGGTTACGATGTGCAGCGCTATAAAGGTCTTGGTGAAATGAACCCAGAACAGCTCTGGGAGACCACCATGGATCCAGCCAACCGTACCCTCCGTCAGGTGACCATCGAGAACGCCATGGAAGCTGACCATATCTTCTCCATGCTGATGGGTGATGATGTGGCTCCACGCCGTGAGTTCATCGAACAAAACGCCACTTACGCCAATATTGACGCCTAACCTAAAACAAAAACAATATGAAAACAATGAAAATCACTCGCGTTCTGGCACTCCTTTTAGGTGTGCTTTTGGTAGGAACCTTCTCCTCCTGTGACAAAGGGGGACAGAAGAACGTGCAACAGCAATCCCAGAACTTCTGCCTCGTCGATGTAGATCCTAACTATTCGGCAGAGGAAGTTCAGTTTGACGTGACAGTCTTCTTCACCCAGCCCGTTGAGGAAGAGGATGCACTGAAAATCTTCAATTCAGCTTTCGTTGAGAAATATGGAGTGACCTCCAGCTATCTCGGCGACAGAAGGTATAGTTTCCAGATCAATGGCGTCCAACGTCAGAAGTCTGACAGCTATATCGATTTGGTGCTTGATGGCAAACCGCTGAATTCGAAATCGAAAGTCGAAAGAGAACTCTTGGTCAGTGCAAAAGACACCTTCAGCGCTGTTGACATCAAGGTTGACAAGGAGAACAGCTCCGCCACTTTGATCTTCTCACAGCCGCTGAAACACATCAATCTCGACGGCTTCATCGGAGTCGATCCCCAGATGGGTTACCGTACTGAGATTGTCGGCAACAAGATCGTGATTTATTTCGATAAGTCGAATCTCTACAGCTATCAGATGGAGGAAATCACCCTCACCATCGGAGCTGGTATCAAGGATGCCGAAGGCAACTCGTTGGGAAAAGAGCAGACCTTTAACTTCGACCTTACCGACTTGGCTCCGAAAGTGAGATGGACTGAGAAAGGCATGATTGTTCCCGAAGTGAGCGATGCTACCGTGTATTTCGACGCTATCTGCCTGAACTCAGTGGTGCTCCGTATCGCGCGTGTTTTCGACAATAATATCCTTTCATATTATCAGGATAACGACCTCGAAGATTCATACGACATTCGTAAGTCTGGCCGTTTGGTGAAAAAGGTCACCATCGCATTGGATAATCCAGATCCCAAACAGTGGAAGACCTTCCCGATTGTGCTCTCTGACTATGTCGATGTGAAGGCTGGTGATATGTATCAGCTCATCCTTGACTTCGGTCCCGCCGACTATGCCTTTGCCACTGAGGAGTCGAAGCAACTCACCCTCGAAAACGAAGCTCTTGAAGCCAAATATTGGGATGGACAGGCTTATGATTTCAAGAACAGTGATTATGAAGGCGATTGGGATGATCCGCTGACTGCTACCTATTATAATTATGTGCAGATCAGGAAGAATGTCATGGTCACCGACCTTGCCGTTACTGCCAAGATGGGAGCTGACGATGCCGTTGACGTGTATGTGTTCCAGATCTCTGACGCCAATCCGGTGTCGGGTGCTGAAGTCAGCGCTTATAACTTCCAACGTCAGGAAATCGCCTCTGCTAAGACCGATGGTCAAGGCCATGCTCACCTGACTTGCGCCAACCGTCCGGCTTTCGTAGTAGCAAGAGACAAAAAAGGTGGCCAGTCATTGATCAAGACCAGCAATGGCGACGCTTTGTCATATAGCAAGTTTGATGTTGGTGGCGAGACCATCGTGAAAGGTGTGGCAGCATTTGCCTATTCAAACCGTGGAGTGTGGCGTCCAGGTGATGAGCTCCAGCTCAACCTCATGCTTTCTGACATGGATGCCAAGCTTCCTGCCGACTATCCTGTGGTGATGGAGGTCTACGATGCATCAAGCCGTTTGTATGCTCGTCAATCCAACAACAGCCCTGTGGGTGGCATCTATACCTTCACCGTGCAGACCAGCCCGAACGACGAGACTGGTCTCTGGAGAGCTACATTCAAGATTGGCAACAGCGTAATCAATAAGTATTTAAGAGTTGAGACTGTGAAGCCCAACCGCTTGGAGATCAAGTTTGAGACACCTGATGTCATCAGCCTTACCAACCCACGTAATGTGAAGCTCAACGCCAAATGGCTCAACGGCCTTACCGCTTCGGGCTTGAAGGCTGAGATCGAAGTCAAGGTACGTCAAGGAAAGACTTCCTTCGAGACCTTCCCGACCTATACTTTCGGCAATGACTCAGAAGAGTTCTATTCCGATGAGATCTACCTCTTCAGCGGTCCGCTCGACGGCAAAGGTGATGCCTCCGTGAGCTTTGAGCCACTGAAGGATCTTTCTTCAGAACAGATGATCAATGCCACCTTCATCACCACGGTGTTTGAGGCTGGCGGCGATTTCAGCATCGCTTCGTCAACAGGCAAACTCTCACCCCGCGAAAGATATGTGGGCGTTGAGATGCCTGCCACCGAGTCGAAATACGGCGAGTACTACTTCACCAACCGCAACTGGAAGTTCCCTATCGCTGTGGTTAAGGAAAACGGCGAACTCGATAAGTCTACCATCGCCCTCGATTACCAGCTCTATAAGCTGGATGGCTACTGGTGGTGGTCAAGCGAGGATGCCTATTCGCTGAAGAAATATGTGAGAGGCACCTACAAACGTCCTGAGATGAGCGGAACCATGACTTGCAACAACGGCAAGACCGAGCTGCAGATCAATGTGCCTAACGAAAAGTGGGGACTGTATCTGCTCGTTATCGATGACAAGCAAGGTGGTAACACTTTCGCCAAGGTGATTCGCTTCGATTGGGATTATGCTACTATCCATTCCACTGGCGATTCTGAAGGTCCTGCACAGTTGGCGTTGAGCAATGGCAAAGGCACCTATAAGGTTGGAGAAAACATCGTGGTCAACTTCCCAGCCAACGAAAAGGCCAAGGCACTGGTGACCATTGAATCCAACGACAGGGTCATCAAGACCATGGTGATTGACAAGTTGGGTACCGAAGGCGCTGTGGAATTCAAAGCCACCGAGGAGATGATTCCGAACGTTTACGTCTACGTCTCCCTGATTCAGCCTCGTGATGCAGGCAACGATATGCCGCTGCGTATGTACGGCGTGGTACCTGTGAGGGTAGAGGACGGCAGCTTGCAACTGAAGCCTGTGCTTGGTGTTCCGGAAACCTCCAATACAAACAAGAAGGTCCAAGTTAAGGTGAAGGAAGAGAACGCTAAAGCGATGACCTATACCTTGGCCATCGTGGATGAAGGCATTCTCGGTTTGACCAACTTCGCTACACCGGATCCATACAAGTACTTCAATGCCAAACAGTCACTCAAGGTTCGTACTTGGGACAACTACGACTATATCATCGACGCCTTCTCGGGCGAACTTGGAACGCTTTACGCCATCGGCGGTGACGGCTTCATCAACCAGGAAGTCACCCTTGACAAGCGTTTCAAGGCTTATGCCGTGACTTACGGACCGTTTGAGTTGAAGGCTAAAGGTGAGAATACACACGAGATCGAAGTGCCGCAATGCTCTGGCGCCCTCCGTTTTATGGTGGTGGCCAAAGGCGAAGGCAAGTCGTTCGGCGCTGCTGAAAAGCGTATGAATGTGGTGGATCCCATCATCCTTTATCCAGCTGCACCTCGTGTCACTGCTCCTAACGACGAGATGACCCTCAAGGTTCAGGTGCTGGCTCCTACCATGAAAGGCCAGAACCTCAACGTTGTGGTGAACAACAAGAACCTGACCGCTGTCGGTGAAACCCCATCATCAGTGAAGGTGGATGCCAACGGCGAAGCCATGATTGTGATGAAGGTGAGAGTTCCTGAGACCCTCGGCATCGCTACGATGGATGTGAAGGTGTCAGGCGGTGGCTATGAAGCCCAGACCAAGACAGAGATTCCGATCCGTATGCCTTACGCTGAAAAGCGCCAGACCTATACCAAGGAAGTTGAGGCAGGAGCTACCGAGACCATGAACTTCGACGTACAGGGTCTCGCCGGTACCCAAGAGGGCAATGTCATGGTGGCATCGCTCATCCCGGTGGATCTCTATAGCCGTTTGAACTATCTCACCACTTATCCTTACGGTTGCCTCGAGCAGGTGGTGTCCGCCGCCTTCCCGCAGCTCTACCTGAACTACTTCATCCAACAGAGCGAGGAAGATCAAGGTAAGACCCGCGACGCCATCCAGGAAGGTATCGCCAGCCTGAAGTCATATCAACAATCCAACTTCTCGCTGACCAACTGGGTTGGTGGTCGTTATGTGGATCCTTGGACTGAGCTTTATGCTCTGCATTTCCTCGTTGAGGCTAAGAATCAAGGTTTTGACGTGCCAGCTTACCTGTATGACGGCATGATGAACTACCAAGCCGATATTGCCAAGGCATGGAAGATGAACCCCGACTTCAAGCAGGGTGAGACCATCCAAGCCTATCGTCTCTTTGTGTTGGCACTCGGTGGCGCTCCTGAGATGGGCGCACTCAACCGCTTCAAGGAACTTCAGTTCAACTATAGCTTGAGCGCTATATTGACTGCCGCCACATACGCCCAAGTGGGTAAGAAGAACATGGTGGCTCAGTTCTGGCCTGCTGTGAATATGGACGAGTATATGTCGGATTATTACACCTCGTTTGGCTCGCCCGTCCGAGACCTGGCATTTATGACTTATGCCGAGATGTTGTGCGATAGGGATCAGGAAGCTATCCAAAGCCATGTCAACGACATCTGCGAGATCTTGAATAGCGACTATTGGCTCGACACCCAGTCTACCGCATTTGCACTGTTTACCTTGGGTAAATACGCTGAGAAGAAGGGAACCTCCAATGCCCCGATCTCCGCTACAGTGAAGGTCAACGGCGAGGAGCGTACCATGAATACCAACATGGGTTCAACTGGCTTTGCCATCGTCCCGAAGGTTGGTGCCAACAAGGTGGAGATCAAGAACAACTCCGACCAGAAGCTGACGGCTAAGGTGTATGCCAAGACGTCTGTAGCTGAATACGAGACTGAGGAGAACGGCAATTTCATCACCATGAAAGTGAACTACCTCGACAAGAACGGCGCTGCCATCAATCCGGCTTCACTGCCGATGGGCACCGACTTCAAGGTGGAGATCATGGTGGAGAACCCAAGCCAGTACAGGGTTACCGAGTTGGCCTTGTCGTACTATCTCGCCTCCGGTTGGGAGATCATCAACGACCGTTTGCTGGATGCAGATGAGGGTAACAAGGGCGCTAAGCACATGGATATCCGTGATGACCGCGCCTACTTCTTCTTCGACCTCTCGGCCAAGCAGAAGAAGACCTTCACCCTAAAGCTGAACGCCACTTACGAAGGCTCGTACATGCTGCCTGCCGTCCGTTGCGAGGACATGTACAACAACGAGATTTACTATCTGGTGCCGGCTCGTCCGGTCGTCGTTAAATGACGAAACGCCGTCGTGCGATTTACAGAACAGGCCTGTTTCTTGCAGGCCTGTTTCTTCTTTTTTTGTGCATTCCCGTCCCTAAGTTCAATGACCCTTATTCCACGGTATTGAACGCCAAAAACGGGGAACTGTTAGGTGCGCATATCGCTGACGACGGACAGTGGCGCTTCCCCGCCACCAACACCTATTCCGAGAAATATCTCGCCTGTGTTGTTGAATATGAAGACCAGCAGTATTTTCGGCATTGGGGTTTCAACCCGATTGCTTTCGTTCAGGCACTGATCGAGAATACGAAAGCTGGCAAGGTGGTTAGGGGAGGGAGCACTATCTCGATGCAGGTGGTCCGCTTAGCCCGAAAAAACAAGCCCAGGACTTATAAGGAAAAGTTCCTTGAAGTGATCTTGGCGCTCCGTTTGGAGTTACGTTATTCGAAAAAACATATTTTCGACCTCTATGCCGCCCATGCGCCTTTTGGAGGCAATGTGGTAGGTATCGACGCGGCTGCATGGCGCTATTTCCACACCACCCCTGATCAGCTGACATGGAGCGAGGCGGCTACCTTGGCAGTGCTACCCAACTCACCCGCCATGATACACCCTGGACGCTCCAGAGAGAGATTGCTCGACAAACGCGACGCCTTGCTGCAACGTTTGACAGCGCCTAAGGCTCATATCCCCAGAAAATATGGAGTCTCGGCGTTAAGCCATGACGACTGCGAACTGGCAATGATGGAAAGGCTGCCCAACAAACCTTACGATATACCACAACTGGCCTACCATTACTTGATGGAGCAGGAAAAACGACATAAAGGCGAGCAGATTCATTCTGATTTGGACTATGCGCTTCAAAAAGCAGTGACGGAAGTCATGGAGCGTCATTATCAAGACAATGTGCAGAACCAGATCGAGAATGCGGCGGTGTATGTGGTGGATTATCTAACTGGCGAGGAGGTGGCTTATGTAGGCAATAACGCCAAGGCAAAAGAAGCGGCTATGGTCGATATGGTAAAGGCGCAACGCTCCACGGGAAGTATCATGAAGCCTTTTCTCTTTGCGGCTATGCTCGACGAAGGCACCTTGCTGCCGACCATGCTGCTACCTGACATACCGATGAGCCTCTCAGGCTTCACACCGAAGAACTACTCGGGGCAATACTGGGGCGTGGTCCCCGCCAACGAGGCCTTGCAACACTCTTTGAATGCGCCGTTTGTGTATCTGTTGAAGCAATATGGCCATCAGCGTTTCCATTCCTTGCTGAAGCGGCTTAACCTTTCGGGTATTGTGTTCGACAGCGACCATTACGGGCTCTCGCTGATCGTAGGTGGTGCCGAAGCCTCGCTGCTCGACTTGGTGAATGCCTATGCTGCCATGGGTAGGAAACTGGCTGCCGCAGTGAACGAAAACTTCCAGGAAGAAGTACCTGACGACAGCTCGCCTTTCTCGGCTGATGCCATCGCCATCACTTTCAACGTGATGAAAGGGCTGACAAGACCGACCAACCAAACTGGGTGGAGCGGCTTCTCCTCGTCCAAACAAGTAGCCTGGAAAACAGGCACCAGCTTTGGTTTTAAGGATGCCTGGACCATTGGCTTGACTGACCATTACGTGATCGGAGTCTGGGTGGGTAACGCCGATGGCGAAGGCCGACCTGGTCTGACGGGAGTAGGGGTGGCCGCGCCATTGATGTTCGACGTGGCGGCGTTGCTCAAGGATAGCTACACCTACCCGCAGGCAACAGCATCGGCCATCGAAGTGGAGGTCTGCGCCGAGTCAGGGTATCCCAATACAGAGATCTGCAAAAAGACCACGAAAGTGCTGATGCCCGATGTGGAGATCAAAACCGGCATCTGCCCCTATCACAAGAAAGTTTACCTCGATTCCACACGTCAATACCAGGTGCTGCCCGACTGCTATCCCGTTGATCAGCGTTGCTACGAGACCTATTTTGTGTTGCCACCCGTGATGGAATGGTTTTATAAGAAGCACTCCGCCTTCTATCGTCCTATGCCGATGCTCTATCCCAGCTGTGCCACAGCCCATCCTGACGACGTGATGGCTTTCGTGTATCCCAAGTCGGACGCTCGCGTCACCATCCCCATCGACATCACTGGTGACCGTCAACAAATTGTCTTCGAGATAGCCCATCGTAACCCCAAGAAAACCATCTATTGGACATTGAACGACGTGTTTATCGGGCAAACCCGCCTAAACCACCAGATGCCTATCGATGTAGAGAAAGGAACCTACAAATTGCGTTGCGTGGATGAAGATGGGGTGGAACTAAACAGAAAGATAGTTGTGAATTGATTTTTTTTCGTATTTTTGCGGATTAATACAAACTCTATCTGATTATGACACTTGATAACGATAAATTTGTTGGCGAAGGTTTGACCTACGACGATGTACTCTTGGTCCCTTCCTTTAGCGATGTTCTCCCTCGTGAGACCAGCTTGAAGACTCGTTTTACCCGTCACATCCAGTTGAATGTGCCTATCGTTTCGGCAGGCATGGACACAGTGACGGAGTCACGCATGGCTATTGCCATTGCCCAAGAGGGTGGCATTGGCGTGCTTCATAAGAACATGACCATTGGCAAGCAGGCTGCCGAAGTTCGTAAGGTGAAACGTGCCGAAAACGGCATGATTACCGATCCGATCACCATCCATGTCGATGCTACCGTTAGGGACGCACTCAACCTGATGAGCGAGTACCATATTGGTGGTATCCCGGTGGTTGACAGCCACAATTGCCTGAAGGGTATCGTCACCAACCGTGACCTCCGTTTCGAGCGCGGTTTGGACCGTCCCATCAGCGAGGTGATGACGAGCGAGAACCTGATCACCACCACTGAGGTCTCTTTTGAAAAAGCTGCCGACATCCTGCAGCAATACAAGATCGAGAAGCTTCCGGTCGTTGATAAAAACAACCATCTGCTCGGTTTGATCACCTACAAGGACATCATCAAGGTGAAGGCTCGCCCGAACGCCTGCAAGGATGACAAAGGCCGTCTCCGCGTGGCTGCCGCTGTGGGCATCACCGCCAACACCATCGAACGTGCCGACGCTCTCGTAGAAGCAGGCGTCGACGCTCTGGTGATCGATACCGCCCATGGTCACTCCCAAGGTGTGATCAACATGGTGAAATCCATCCGCGCAAGATATAAGGATATCGACATCGTGGCTGGCAACATCGCCACTGGTGAAGCTGCTTTGGCACTGGTGGAAGCTGGCGCTGATGCCGTGAAGGTTGGCATTGGTCCCGGCTCTATCTGCACGACCCGTGTGGTGGCTGGTATCGGCGTACCTCAACTCACTGCCGTCCTCGATGTGGCAAAGGCACTCAAGGACACCGATGTTCCGATCATTGCCGATGGAGGCATCCGCTATACAGGCGACATCGTGAAGGCTTTGGCAGCAGGCGCTTCCTCCATCATGGCAGGCTCGCTCTTCGCTGGCGTGGATGAGTCACCAGGCGACACCATCATCTTCGAAGGCCGTAAATACAAGACCTACCGTGGCATGGGCTCACTCGAGGCTATGCAGGCTGGCTCAAAGGACCGTTACTTCCAGGATATGGAGGACGATATCAAGAAACTCGTGCCAGAAGGCATCGCAGGTCGTGTGCCTTACAAAGGCTCTCTCTCTGAGGTGGTTTACCAGATGGTCGGCGGACTTCGCGCTGGCATGGGCTACACTGGCTCACATACCATCGACGAGCTTAAAAAAGCCAAGTTCATCAGAATCACCAGTTCTGGTATCCTCGAAAGCCATCCGCATGATGTCACCATCACGCAGGAAGCCCCCAACTATAGCAAGAGATCGTAAGAATTTTAGATAATCTATATCATGAAAAGAATCAAATTCTTGAAAGCCATCGTCTTATCGGTGTTGGTCGTTTCATCATTCAGCATGTTGGCGCAGTCAAAACTCGATAAGCAGGTGCTTATGACCATCGGTGACCAAAAAGTTACAGTGAAGGAGTTTACCGATGTTTATGCCAAGAACAACCTGAAAAGCGACGTCATCGAAAAGAAATCGGTGGATGAATATCTTGATCTGTTCATCAACTTCCGTATGAAAGTTATGGAAGCCTATGCTATGGGTCTTGACACCAATGCGAATTTCAAGAAAGAGTTGGATGGCTATCGCAAGCAACTGGCTAAGCCCTATTTCACAAACGATGAAGTAAGCGAAGAGCTCATCGAAGAGGCCTATCAGCGCAAGCTGAAGGACGTCAGGGCTTCCCATATTTTGATTGAATGTGACCGTCACGCTCTTCCCGCTGACACTTTGAAGGCATATAACAAGATCATGGACATCAGGAAAAAGGCCATGAACGGCGAAGACTTCAATGAGTTGGCCGTGACCTATTCCCAGGACCGTTCGGCACGCGATACTAAAGCTACACCGAATACTCCTTTCCGCAAGGGAAACCGCGGCGATCTGGGCTATTTCACTGTGTTTGACATGGTCTATCCATTTGAAACTGGTGCCTACAATACCAAACCTGGTGAGATTTCCATGCCAGTCAGAAGCGATTTCGGCTACCATCTCATCAAGGTTAATAGCATTACCGATGCACTGGGTTCCGTACAAGCAGCGCATATCTTCCTGGAGCTTACCCCTGAGGCTTCAGAAGCTGATGTTCAGGCCGCTAAGCTAAAGGCTGACAACATTTACGCCGAATTGGAAGCTCAAAATGGGAAAAACTGGAATGAGGCTGTGAGCAGATACTCCGATGATAGAGCTTCGGTGACGCGCAATGGTGCCCTGATGCCATTCCCAGTCAACCGTATCGTTCCAGAGTTCATTGAGACCATCAAGCAACTGGAACCTGGCGACATCTCCAAGCCGATTCGTACCAATTATGGCTTCCATATCATCAAGTTGATCGCCACCTCAGGCGTCGGCTCTTTCGAGAAAGAACGTCCTGCTATCGCTGAAAGCGTGCAAAGAGACAAGCGCTCAAAGAAGTCGGAAGAAGTGGTGCTGCAGCAAATCAAGGAAGAGTATGGCTTCAAGGCCAACGATAAGAATCTCGCCAATTTCATGGCTACTGTCGACAGCACTATCCTGACTGGAAAGTTCGTTCCTGCTTTGGATGCCAAACTTAACGCCACGCTCTTCACTATTGGCAAAAAGTCCTTTAATGTTGGCGATTTTGTCGAATACATCAAAGCTAAGCAAACCCCAGTGAGAGCAGGTTTTCCCATCCTTACGTATGCCTATCAGCTTTACGACGCTTTCCAGAGCAAGGAAATCCTCGCTTATGCCGATGAACATTTGGAAGAGAGATACCCTGAGTTCAAGGCCTTGGTTCAGGAATATAACGACGGCATTCTGCTGTTCGATTTGATGGACAAGGAGGTTTGGAACAAAGCTGTGGAGGACACCCTTGGACTCCAGGACTTTTATTCCAGAAACACTACCAAATACATGTGGAACGAGCGTGTGAAAGCCTGTGTTATCACCGTCAGCAAGCCTGAATCGCTGCCTAAAGTCAAGGAATATCTTGCCGAGGGCGTGGCATTCGACAGCTTGAGGAAAGTGATGGCTCGCGATAGCATCGGTTATGTGACAGTGCGCAATGCTTTCTACCAGCATGGCGACAACCATTTTGTTGATGAAACAGAATGGGTGGCCGGCACAATGAAAGAGTTCCCCTCAACGGTTGATCAGTCAACGGTAATTGTCAACATTATCGAAAGACGCGATCCAGAACCGAAGACTTTACGTGAAGCCAAAGGCCTCGTCACTTCCGATTATCAGGTTGAACTGGAGGAAAAATGGATGGCAACGCTTCGCGAGAAGTATCCTGTAAAGATTGACGAGAAAGTTCTTGAAAAAGTAAGAAATCTCTATCAATGAGAAAGATAGCTTTCTTTTTGTGCATCGTGTTGGCATTTGCAGCTATCGGCTGTCGTGATTATTTCATGCAGTCGGATCGCATCGTGGTTGCAGAATGCTATGGCAACAAGCTGTATCCGGAAGATCTGGAAGGCGTAGTTCCAGCCGATGCCAACAAAATGGATAGCTTGTCGAGAGTGAACGACTTTATCGATTCATGGATTCGCCGTCAACTGCTCATTCATCAGGCTGAGATCAACCTTACTGCTGAGCAGCGCGATTTCTCAAAACAATTGCAGGACTATAACAATTCCCTGCTAATCTATGCCTACGAGACGCAAATGATTGAGCAGTATCTCGATACTGTGGTAAGTGATGATGAGATTGCGGCGTATTATGAGGAACACAAGGAGAACTTCCAGCTGCGTTCCACCATGGTGAAAGTGGCATACGTGATCCTGAAAGAGGATTGCAAACATCAAAAGGAATTCAAACAGATTATGAGTGACAGCGACACGCTGATGCTGCCGCAATTGGATGCCCTTGCAAGCCATCATGCGGTTTCAAGTTATCTCGATGTGGACAGCTGGATCAGACTCGACGACCTGTTGAGAACCATCCCGTTGGAAATCTACAACACGGAGAGTTTCCTGAAGAAAAACCGTTTCGTTAGCTTCGGGAAAGACAATTTCATCTATATGGTTCGCTTTGAGGATTACCTGTTGAAAGAGAGTCTCTCGCCCATTGAAATCGAAAGTGAGAATATTAAGAATATCGTTTTACTGAAAAGAAAGAAGGATCTGCTTTCCCAATTGAATGTCGATCTCTATGAGAAGGCAGTGAAGGAAAAAGTATTTGAAATCTATTAAACTTGGAGTCATGTCAAAAAGAATTCCTTTGTTTGTGGTTATGATGTTGATGGCTGCCGCAGCCGTCGCCCAAGAGGGCAAGACGCAGGTGGTTGATAAAGTGGTTGCTGTGGTTGGCAAGAACATCATTCTTCAGTCGGATATTGAGAATCAATATATGCAATACCGAATGCAGGGATCCATTGAAGGTAGCTCTTCTGCAATCCGCTGCGCCATCCTTGAAGAGATGCTGTTCCAGAAACTGATGCTCAATCAGGCGGAACTGGATAGCTTGACGGTGACTGACGCTGAGGTCGACATGGAATTGAACCGCCGTATCAGCGAGTTGGTTGGCCGTGCTGGATCACAGGAAAAGCTGGAGGAGATATTCAACAGAAATATGTCGGAAATCAAGGATGAATTGCGTCGCTTGGTCATGGAAAAGAGCTTGCAGGACAAGGTCAGGGCTGAAATCCTTAAGGGCGTGACGGTGGCTCCTGCTGAAGTGAAGGCTTATTACCAAAGCATACCGATTGACAGCATCCCGATGGTCGATACACAATACGAAGTCATGCAGATCGTGAAACGCCCACCTGTGAGTGTTGACGAGAAGCTTGCCGTGAAAGACCAACTATATCAGATTCGCAAGCGTATCCTTGAAGGAGAGAGTAGTTTCTCGACCATGGCAGTGCTGTATTCCGAGGATCCGGGATCGGCAAGAAAAGGTGGAGAACTTGGATTCACCGGTCGTGGCGAGTTCGCTCCTGAGTTCGAGACCGCGGCATTCAACCTGAGGGATGGCGAAATCTCGGAGGTCGTTGAAACAAAGTTCGGATTCCATATCATTCAGTTGATTGAGCGCCGTGACAATTACGTCAATTGCCGTCATATCCTGATGACGCCAAAGGTGCCTATTGAGGCTCTGGAGAAGGCTCAAAACGAGCTGGATTCAGCCGCTATGCTGATTCGTAATGGTGACATGACCTTTGAAGAGGCATGCAAGAAATTCAGCGACGATGAATCAAAAACCAATGGAGGCTATATCGTCAACCCGATGGCTGGCGGCTATAGGTTCGGACTTCAAGATATTCAAGAACTGGGAGAATACCCTGGCTTTGGTGAATTCAAAAACTTGGCATTCGTGATTGGTAAGCTGAAGGTTGGTGAGGTGAGCTCGCCACTACCGATGACTACCAACGAAGGCAACGATGCTTTCCGTCTGGTCATGGTGAAGAGGAAGATAGATGCCCATAGGGCCACTTTGGAAGATGACTATGCACTTATCCAAAACTGGGCTATGAGTAAAAAGAATCAGGAAGTGATCAAGAGTTGGATTCGTGCCAAGGCTAAGAAAGCATTTATTCGGATTGATGAGGATTTTGCCGATTGCGACTTCCAGTTTGAATGGAGATAAATAAAACACTGTAAAAATGTATAGTTCAGATGTTGATGGCGCCAAGGCTTTGGTGGAGAAATATGCCAGGCTTCGTGCGGAGATAGGCAAAGTGATTGTGGGGCAGGAGGAGATCATCCACAACACCATACTTTCCATATTCTGTCAGGGTCATGTGTTGTTAGTCGGTGTTCCCGGCCTTGCAAAGACCTTGCTGGTCAATACGATCGGGCAGGCGTTGGGATTGAGCTTTAGCCGTATCCAGTTTACTCCTGACTTGATGCCGTCAGATATTGTCGGTACGGAGATATTGGACGAGTCGAGACAATTCCGTTTTATCAAGGGACCGGTGTTTGCCAATATCATTTTGGCAGACGAGATCAACCGTACACCTCCCAAGACTCAGGCCGCTTTGCTTGAAGCCATGCAGGAACGCAGCGTGACGGTATCTGGAAAGACGTATCGTTTGCAGGAGCCTTTCTTTGTGTTGGCTACTCAGAACCCGATAGAGCAGGAGGGCACTTATCCTCTGCCAGAGGCCCAGTTGGACCGTTTTATGTTCAACTTGCTTCTTGACTATCCTACTTATGAGGACGAGGTTGCCATTGTGAAGAATACCACTGTCGGCCGTGATGTGAAGGTAGAACCCGTGTTGTCGCCTGAAGAGATCGTTTATTTCCAACAGCTGGTACGCCGTGTGCCGGTGTCGGATCACGTTTACGAATATGCGGTTTCACTGTCGGCGAAGACACGTCCTCACACAGCATCGGCCCATGAATGGGCAAACCGTTTCCTTAGCTGGGGCGCTGGTCCGCGTGCTTCGCAATACCTCATCATTGGAGCCAAGGCTAATGCGCTTCTTTCGGGTAAGTACTCTCCCGATGTTGAGGACGTCATGAAGGTGGCGGTACCGATTCTGCGTCACCGAATCATCCGCAATTACACAGCCGAGGCGGAGGGCGTCAGCGTCGAGGATATCATCCACGAACTTATTAAATAAAAAACAGCCTGGATTGCTCCAGGCTGTTTTTGTATTAATACTTCTTATTTAAGATTAGATACCAGGGTTGGCGGAAATCTTTCTCTTAGCTTCTTTTGAGAAGATGGAGAAGAAATCGCGGTGCAGAATCACAGAAATGCGCATCAACAACTCGGTGTCAATGTCTTGACGGCGGAAAATATTGTACACGTTGGTGCGGTCGCAATCCAGTTTGCGAGCCAGCCATGAAACGGTACGTTCTTGGTTCTTCAGCTCTTGTTGAATGAGCGTTCCAATGAAGATGGCGTTTTCGTCACCTTCAGCAGCAGTTGCTCTTTTTGCTCTAGGCTTTCTTGTGCCTCTCTTGGTTTCTTTGATCTCGTTGTTTTCCATTTTGTTTTGTTTGTTTTTCGACATTACCCAAAAAATGTGGGATCACTATTTACACTCGCAGCAAACCTAGAAAAAAACCTGCTCAACTCATAGTGCATCCCACATCCATACGAATGGAAGATCACTAGTGATACTGAGTTTATTTTGTCCATGTTGGGTTTCCATAAACATGGACGGGAAAGAAATGTTTTCTAGGCTTTTCTTTTTGAGCGTAAAATAATCACTAATGCCGTTGGTTATGTTAAATTAAAATTGTGTTCTCTCTTATTCCTTTTTCCTTTTTTTGTTATTAAATGTTTTCTAACTCTTTTTACAATGCAAATATAGTAATATGTAATTCACATTGTCCACAAAATAAAAAATAAAAATGTAATTTAGAACGGTTCTAAATTAGTTGTCAATCAGAAATACAGCGATTTGGCGTGGCCCGAAAACACCTTGTACCACCTCCTGCTCAATGTCGTATGATAAGGTGGTTCCTGTGATGATGACAGATTGTGTTATTGCATGGGTGTTCAAGCGCCCCTTCTGCTCTTTAAGAGCCTCTTTCAGTCCTCCTACAATTTGGTCGGTGCGAGCCATAACCAGTAAAATGTCAGGCTCAGTATAGCATTTGCGGTTGTGGGTGTTCTGATCGGTAAGGATAATGCTTCCCGTGTGGGCAATCAGATAGTCGCAATCGGTGATGCTTACAATCCGTTGCTTGCTGTCCTTGGTAGGCGTATCGCTGTAATTCACACCGTATTTCTCTAGAAGCTCCTGCATCTTGTGACTTGTGCACCAGAGGGGCTCCCAATTGTTTTGCGGAGCCAGTTGTTTGATGCACTCTCCAAATTCGGCTTCGCTCTCCAAATAAATGAAGATGCCTCCTAGTTCTTTGAAGTGTTGAACGAAAGTTATGGCGGTTCCGTCTTCCTCACTGATGGGTTTCCACGTGTCAGTACGCAGGTCGATGTCTTCGAACTGCGCCTCGGGTTTCTCGATGAGAGCGTTTCTTAACTTGGCAAGAATCTGCTCCTTGTTGGTGGTTCCTTGGTCTGATCCGTTACGATTCCTCATGGTTTTCCTCCTTTGCTGCGTCCCATGGGCGTTTTCCAAATATCTGTTCTAAGTCATCGCCGAAGATGACTTCCTTTTCAATGAGCTTGTTGGCCAACTGGGTCAGGCCGTCCTTGTGCTCGCTCAAAATGCTCACGGCTTCCTGGTATGCTTGTTCAGCCAGCTTGCTGACTTGCTTGTCGATGATCTCGGCGGTTTTCTCGCTATATGGCTTGGTGAGGCTGAAGTCCTGTTGACCCGTTGAGTCGTAATAACTCAAGTTGCCGATGACTTCGTCCAGGCCGTAGTAGGTAACCATGGCGTAGGCTTGCTTGGTAACTTTTTCCAAGTCTGAAAGTGCGCCAGTAGAGATCTTTCCGAAGATGACCTGCTCAGCGGCACGTCCGCCCATGGTGGCGATCATCTCGTGGTATAGCTGCTCTTTGGTGGTGATTTGACGTTCTTCTGGGAGGTACCAGGCGGCGCCTAACGACTTGCCGCGTGGCACGATAGTCACCTTTACCAGAGGATGTGCATACTGCAACAACCAGCTGGTGGTGGCGTGTCCGGCTTCATGGAAAGCGATAACCTTTTTCTCGTCAGCGGTGATGATCTTGTTTTTCTTCTCCAAGCCGCCGATGATGCGGTCAATGGCATCCATGAAGTCTTGCTTTTCAATTACTTCCTTGCCTTTACGAGCGGCCATCAAGGCAGCTTCGTTGCACACGTTGGCAATGTCGGCACCTGAGAATCCTGGGGTTTGCTTAGCCAAGAAATCCTTGTCGACGTCATTACCGAGCTTCAGGTTACGCATGTGAACCTCGAAGATTTCCTTTCTGCCAATCAGGTCGGGCAGTTCGACGTAGATCTGACGGTCGAAACGGCCGGCGCGCATCAAGGCCTTGTCGAGGATGTCGGCACGGTTGGTGGCTGCCAGCACGATGACTCCCGAGTTGGTGCCAAAGCCGTCCATCTCGGTGAGCAGCTGGTTCAGCGTGCTCTCACGCTCGTCGTTACCACCATTCATCGGGTTCTTGCCACGGGCGCGGCCAATGGCGTCAATTTCGTCAATGAAGATGATGCAAGGAGACTTCTGTTTGGCGTTGTTGAACAGATCGCGTACACGTGAGGCTCCCACGCCGACAAACATCTCCACAAAGTCAGAGCCGGAGATGCTGAAGAACGGTACATTGGCTTCACCTGCCACAGACTTGGCCAGCAAGGTCTTACCGGTGCCAGGAGGGCCGACCAGCAACACTCCCTTTGGAATCTTGCCGCCCAACTTGGTATATTTTTCGGGATTCTTCAAGAAATCCACAATCTCCATGATTTCAACCTTCGCTTCTTCCAATCCTGCCACATCTTTGAAGGTTACATTTACAGGCACATTGTCCTTGTCGAAAAGCTGTGCCTTCGACTTGCCGATGTTGAAGATCTGCCCTCCGCCAATTCCTCCGCCTCGGCCAGCCATATTGCGCATGATGACAACCCAAATTATAACCAATACAATCAGAGGCAGCCACCCGATCAAAAAGTCCATGCCCCAACTCTTGCGCTGTACATTGGTGATATAGATGGGGTTGGTTATGCCGTTTTCTTTCTGCACTTGTTCCACGGTCTCCTCGAAACGTTCCAGCGAACCGATGCGGTAAGTATATTTGACCGTTTTTGGGTTGTCCTTCAGATAGATCTCGGCGTTTTCCTTGTTGACCAAGGTTATTTTCCCGACTTCGCCATCCTTCAGCATCTCAATGAGTTGACCCATGTCAATCTCCTCTTGCGAAGCCTCGTCCTTGCCGGTAAAGTACAAACCGAAGAGGACGGCTGTTAAAATGACATAAATCCAATAAAAGTTGAACTTCTTCTTGCCCATTGGCTTTTTGGGCATTTTGTTTTCTTCCATATCAATCCTCCCTGTTCACAATCTTTTCGGCATCAGCCCAAAGCTCTTCAAGTTGATAGAACTGGCGCATCGACTGCAGGAAAACGTGTACCACGACATCCACAAAGTCAATCAAAATCCATTCAGTGTTGTCTCTTCCCTCAATGTGGTAAGGTTTCACTCCGTTTTTGTTACGGACCTCGTCGATGATCTTGTCGGCAAGGGCGTCCACCTGAGTCTTTGAATTGGCGTGGCAAATCACAAAATAATCCGTTACGGCAGTCCCCGTCTCCCTAAGATCCAGGGTTACAATCTCTTTTCCTTTGACGGAGTCCATGGCTTCGACAACGGTCGCCACTATTTCTTCGGCATTTTCAGCCTGATGTCTGATTCTCATTGTAGTTAAAACGTTAGAACTTATTAATAAAATACAAAAGTAAGTAAAATAATTGAATTGTTACCTTTTTTTGTCTCGATTTGGATAAAAATTACTATTTTCGTGCATTGAAACAAAATGAAGCATGAATGATCTAAAAAGCTTATTGTCAGGAGTCACCACTTTCATCTTCGATTATGATGGGGTGATGACTGATGGCACGGTGTACATGGACAGTAACGGCGACCCGCTCCGAACCTCTAACGTAAAGGACGGATACGCCATTCAACTGGCCAGCAAACTGGGCTATCATCTTGCCGTGATCTCGGGTGCGGTGGTTACCAACATCACCAAAAGACTGAATATGCTTGGCGTGGAGGATGTGTTTACGGGTGTACCCGACAAGGTGGTAAAACTCGATGAATACATGGAACAATACCATCTGACTCCAGACCAGATTGTTTACATGGGCGACGACATCCCTGACCTTCGGGTGATGCATCTGGTAGGAGTCCCTGCATGTCCTGCTGATGCCGCCGACGAAGTGAAGCAGATTAGTGTGTTTATCAGCGATCGTCCCGGTGGCCGTGGCTGTGTGCGCGATGTCATTGAGCACACCCTTAAGGTGCAAGGTAAATGGATGACCGCAGAGGCGTATTCGTGGTGATTTATAATTATAGGTATGATATTGGAACATCTTAATCGATATACAGTGGTGCTTGCGTCGAAATCGCCACGTCGGCAGGAGCTAATGAAAGGCATGGGCGTTAAGTTTGTCACCCTCACCAAAGAGACGCGTGAAGACTACCCTGAGATGCCTTTCGAAAAGGTGCCTGAATACCTGAGCAGACAAAAGTCATTGGCTTTCACCGATGATGAATTGCCGGAAGGCTTTCTGCTGATCACCGCCGACACAGTGGTAATCGCTGAAAATGAGATTTTGGGTAAGCCTAAGGATCGTGCGGATGCCATACGGATGATGCACATACTCTCAGGTAAGTCGCATCACGTGGTGACGGGTGTCACGGTGAGGTCGAAGGATAAAATAGAGACTTTTTCGGCTAACTCCGAAGTCACTTTTGCACCGCTCGACGAGGAGGAGATGGCTTATTATGTCGATCAATACAAACCATACGACAAGGCTGGTGCTTATGGCATTCAAGAATGGATCGGTTATGTGGGTATATCTGGATTGCAAGGCTCTTTCTACAATGTGATGGGGCTGCCTACAAGGATGCTTTACCAGACATTAAAGAATTTCTGAAATACTATGAAAATGGAACAAAAACCTTTAATACTTGTTACAAACGACGATGGATACCAGGCCAAGGGACTGAGAAAGTTAGCAGAACTGATGAAATCTCTGGGTGAGGTGGTGGTGGTCTCGACGGAAGAGGTGATGTCGGCAAAAGGCCATTCTGTCACCACAGTACCTTCTATGAAGGTTAGGTTGGAGGAAGTCTCCGCTGGTTGTAGAAAATATGTGTGTAATGGCACGCCGGTGGATTGTGTGAAAATCGGCTACCAATGGATATTGGACCGTAAACCCGACATCGTGGTTTCGGGAATCAACCATGGCACCAATGCGTCGACCAACGTGATCTATTCAGGTACCATGGCCGCAGCTATTGAGGCCAGTATGGACGGCATCAAGGCCGTTGGGTTTAGTCTTGACAGCTATGAATCCGATGCTGATTTCGATCATCTTGACGAGTATATCATCGCCATCACCAAAGACGTGCTGGAGAACGGACTTCCTGACGGGATTTGCTTGAACGTGAACTTCCCGAAACGTAGCGAGGAACCGATTAAGGGAATCAAGATCTGCCGACAGGCTAAAGGTAAGTGGATAGAGGTATTCAACGGCGGTCAGAGCGAACAAGGTGGTACTTGCTTGTGGCAGGGCGCTGAGTTTGTTTATGAAGACGAGGGTGACGATACCGACTTCAGCGCGATGAAAAACAATTACGTATCGATTGTTCCAACACAATTTGACTTGACGGCAAGGCAATATTTTGATGAAATGAGCCGTTTTGTACATATAAAGAATAAGAAATGAGAATCAAGGATAGCTTTTGGCTTGGAATGTTGATAGGCGCAGCGGTGTTTGCGCTGTTTTTCCTATTGCTTTCACTGTTTCCGTGGGGCGCAGCTTATACTCGAGCTCCCTATCTGTTGGCTTTTATTCCAGGGATCATCCTGTTTAGGATGTCACTGGTGAAATGGAATTTGGAAAAATGCGGCAAGGGTATCTTGTTGGTGACTTTTGTGGGGATGCTGCTGGTGTTTTTCCTGATTTGAAGAATGGATAAGGTATGAAATACTATATCATTGCAGGTGAGGCGTCGGGTGATTTGCACGCCTCAAACCTGATGGCGGAGATCATGAAGAAAGATCCTCAGGCTGAGTTTCGGGCCTGGGGAGGTGATTTGATGCGGAAACAAGGCGCTACCTTGGTTAAGCATTATCGCCACATGGCCTTCATGGGCTTCGTGGAAGTGGCCGCCAACCTACGCACGATCTTAGGCAATATCAAGGAATGTAAGAAAGATTTACTTGACTATAAGCCAGATGTCGTGATTTTAGTCGACTACCCGGGTTTCAACCTGCGAATCGCTAAATTCGCTCATGAACACCGAATGAAGGTGTGTTACTACATCTCTCCACAGGTCTGGGCATGGAAGAGGCATCGTGTCCATAAAATCAAGCAGTGCGTCGATCGGATGCTGGTGATCCTCCCGTTTGAGGAGCAATTCTATAAAGACTATGGCGTCAATGCCACTTTTGTGGGGCATCCGTTGCTGGATGAGCTTTCGAAACTGAATGTTACCCCTCGCTTGAGTTTCGTTCACCGAAACAACCTCTCGGAGAAGCGGGAGATCATTGCGTTGCTTCCCGGCAGTCGCAAACAAGAAGTAGAGCGCATGTTGGAAACCATGATGAAGGTGATTCCGCATTTCCCGCAATACCAATTTGTCATCGCAGGCGCACCATCGCTCGATAAGAATCTCTATCTACAGATGATGGGAGATAAGGATGTGCGTTTGGTTGAGAATCAGACTTATGAGCTGCTGCAAAATTCCAGTGCCGCTTTGGTAACCTCTGGCACGGCCACGCTTGAAACGGCATTGCTTTCCGTTCCTGAAGTGGTGTGTTACAAAGCCAACAGCCTCTCATATCGGATTGCCAAAAGACTGGTCAAGGTTAACTATATTAGCTTGGTCAATCTGGTGATGGAGAAGGAAGTCGTCAAGGAGTTGATCCAAAACGATTTCACTGAGGAAAACCTGGTGAAGGAGTTGGAAAGGCTGCTTATGGATGCCAAACGACAGCGCCAGTTGCTTGATGATCTCGATAGCTTGAAGGAGCGTTTAGGGAATTCTGGAGCATCGGAAAAAGCTGCTGCTGTGGTTGTTGAGATGGTAAAATGAAATTTTATTAATTAATAGTATTGACTTTTTTGTTTAAAATTCGTAACTTGCACCATTATTGGAGCATGTTATGAATTGGAACAAATATCCTTTTATTCGATTCCTTTTGGCACTGTCTCTAGGCATTATGTTGCATGATGTTCTTGGGTCGGCTGCAATGGAGTTTACATGGCTCTATCTCTTATTGTTGCTTGGTATCGGTGTGCTTTTTCTATTGTTTTGTACGCTGAAAACATATCGTGTCCAATGGATCTTTGGCGTTGCGACGATACTTGTATTTGTTTATCTTGGTTATTTTAGGGCATGTTTACGTGAAAGGGTGGGAGAGGGCTCCGCAATTGCTCGGGTTTATGAACCTCCCACCGAGAAAGATAATGCCGTGAAGGTGCTACTTGATATGCGGGGATTCAAAGTGATGGCTTATTTTGAGAAATCGGAAGAGTCTTTGAACCTATCCTATGGTGATTTGTTGGCATTTTCGGCACCCATTGAAGAAATCACGCTACCGATGAATCCGGAAGAGTTTGATTACCGTGAGTATTTAAATCGCCGTGGCATTACAGGAAGGGTTTATCTGAAACAGGGTGACTGGGTCAATACAGGTGTGAATGAAGGCAATCCTATCTATTTGTTTGCCTATCGGTTTCGTGATGGATTGCTCCAGGCACTGAAACGTTGCGGTATCACTGATGATGAGTTTGGCGTGGGTGCGGCCATCCTGTTAGGTTACGACGAGAGCCTTCCAGCGCAAATCCGTCAGAACTATGTGGCGGCCGGTTCCATGCATATCCTATGCGTTTCAGGGATGCATGTGGGCATCATCTATCTACTGGCCTCGTTTGTTCTTGGTTTTTTGGGTAAAGGAAAAAAGATGGCGCTGGTTCGTAGACTGATTTTGTTAGCGTTGATATGGTTTTATGCCTTGTTGACAGGATTGTCGCCCTCCATCATGCGTGCTACATTGATGATCTCTTTTGTGCTTTTGGGAGAGTTGATCCATCGAAAAGGCTTTGCCTTGAATTCCATTGCGGTTTCGGCTTTTATTCTATTGCTAATCGACCCAAACAACCTTTTTGCCATTGGCTTCCAACTCTCATATGTGGCTGTGGTTGGCATCGTGTTGCTTCAAAAGCCCATCTACAGTTTAATTTATGTCAAGAACAAATTATTGGATAAGGTGTGGGAAATTACGGCAGTTTCACTGGCAGCACAGATAGCAACCATGCCTTTTGCGATCTATTATTTCAAACAGTTTACAACGTATTTTTGGCTTAGCAATCTATTGATGACTCCGCTGTCGTTTGTGGTTATCATGTCGGGCATGTTGTTGCTCGTGCTTTCATGGGTGCCGTGGCTGAATATTGCGTTGGGCAAAGTAGTTTGGATCAGTATCCACCTAATGAATGAATCGGTTTCGTGGATTGAGGGATTGCCTTTTTCGTTGGTAAAGGGTTTGTATATGGATGATTTCCAGTTCGCGCTGAGTCTGATTCTTTTGGTGCTGTTCTTGCTGTTTGTCAATCTGAAGAAAAAGCGGATGATGTTGGAATTGTTGGTGGTTTCGGCGGTTTTTGCCCTTTCTTTAGCATGGCGAAGCCAGCGCTTGTCGCAACAGTCGCAATTTTTGGTGTATTCTGTGCGAAATCATACGGCTATCAATATTATTGACGGTTTTGACAATGTGTTGTTATGCGATGAGGGGCTGCCTACAGAGAGCTCCTCGATCGATTATAGTTTGAAAGGCCATTGGGCAAGAGATCAGCTGAGCATGAACCCTGTTTGTTATACGTTGACGGAAGATGTCAATAAGGAGTTGGTCATTAAGCGAAAGCACTTACTCTCAGCGCATGGTGTGCTGTTGGCGTTTTGGGATCCAGGCATGGCTTTGACAGAGAGTCGTCATCGAATAGCCGTGGATTATCTGATGGTTCGTGAGAAGCAGAGGCCAGATCTTCAGCAAGTGGTCAAAACCTATCGTGTCGGTATGCTTTTGGTTGACGGATCAGTGCCGGTTTATCTATCGAAAGAATGGGTTCAGCAAGCTAAAAACATGGGAATTCCTTGTTATGAGCTCCAAAACGGCTCTTTTGATCTACTTGCAAAGCATTGATTTTCAATTGATCAAGAAAAATTTTTAAAAAAATGTAAAAAAATGCTTGTGCATTTCAAAAATGGTAGTACCTTTGCATCCGCAAAGCAAAGCAATAAAAGTTCTTTTCAAGGTTGGTCCGGTAGTTCAGTTTGGTTAGAATGCCTGCCTGTCACGCAGGAGGTCGCGAGTTCGAGCCTCGTCCGGACCGCTGAAGCGCAAGTCACCGAAGACCTGCGCTTTTTTTTGTAAATATTTTGTCATGACATTCATTGAAGAGATCAATAGACGCAGGACTTTTGCCATTGTGAGTCACCCTGATGCTGGTAAGACCACGTTAACCGAAAAACTGTTGCTGTACGGTGGCGCCATACAGGTGGCCGGTGCGGTGAAATCCAACAAGATTCGTAAGACTGCTACATCCGACTGGATGGAAATCGAACGCCAGAGAGGCATTTCGGTGGCTACCTCCGTCATGGGATTCGACTATAATGGCATTAAGATCAACATTCTGGATACCCCTGGCCACAAGGACTTCGCCGAAGATACCTTCCGTACGCTGACCGCTGTGGATAGCGTTATCGTGGTGATTGATGCCGCTAAAGGTGTGGAGTCCCAAACTGAGAAACTTGTGGAGGTTTGCCGGATGCGTAATACGCCTATCATCGTATTTATTAATAAGATGGACCGACCTGGCAAGGATCCCTTTGAACTGTTAGACGAGATCGAGCAAAAATTGAATCTTCGCCTGACGCCGCTGAGCTGGCCTATCAACATGGGTCCCAAGTTCAAGGGTGTTTACAGCATCTACGACAAGAGTCTGTATCTCTTCAATTCCGATAAACAGCATATCACGGCGGGTATTGCCTTCGATGATCTTAACAATCCTGAGCTTGACAAAATGCTTGGCGAGGATGCTGAGACCCTTAGGAACGAGACGGATCTGGTGCAAGGCGTTTATGATGAGTTCACTCGTGAAGCCTACTTGAATGGCGATATTTGCCCAGTGTTCTTTGGATCTGCGTTGAATAATTTTGGTGTCAAGGAATTGCTGGATTGCTTCATTCAGATTGCGCCTACACCCATTGGTCGCGACACAGAGGAACGCCATATCGAGCCGACCGAAGAGAAGTTTACCGGCTTTGTCTTCAAGATTCACGCCAACATGGATCCCAATCACCGTGACCGTATCGCCTTTGTGCGTGTGGTGTCTGGCCGTTTTGAACGAAACAAGAACTATTTCCATGTGCGTCAGCGTCGCGAGCTGAAGTTCTCAAACCCCACAGCATTTATGGCACAGAAGAAATCAGTACTCGACGAGGCTTTCCCGGGTGATATTGTGGGTTTGTACGATGCTGGCAATTTCAAGATAGGTGACACGTTGACCGAAGGAGAAATCCTTAATTATAAAGGTATCCCGAGCTTCTCGCCTGAGCAGTTCCGTTATGTGGAGAATGCCGACCCGATGAAGGCCAAGCAGCTTGCCAAGGGATTGGAACAATTGACTGATGAAGGCGTTGCCCAGCTCTTTACGGGAAAAATGACAGGCAGGAAGATCATCGGCACGGTGGGTGAGCTTCAGTTTGAGGTGATCCAATACCGTTTGTTGCATGAGTATAACGCCTCATGCCGCTATGAACCCATTTCTTTGTATAAGACGGCTTGGATTACCAGTCAGAATGAGGAACAGCTTAAGGATTTCAAGACTCGCAAGGCCTTAAATTTGGCTGAGGATAAAGAGGGTAGGGATGTCTTTTTGGCTGAATCGCCATACGCCTTACAGATTGCCATGGAAAAATATCCCGACATCGAATTCCATTTTACCTCGGAATTTTAGTTTTGTACCGATTTATTTTTTAAGTTTGCAGTCGTATAATTAATAAGGTATCATAACTTTTAAATTACAAACTATGGGATTTTTTAAAGAATTCAAGGAATTCGCCATGAAAGGCAACGTGATGGACATGGCTATTGGCGTGGTCATCGGCGGTGCTTTTGGCAAGATCGTCACCTCCTTGGTGTCAGACATTATCATGCCATTGATTGGCGCTGTAACAGGTGGTCTCAACTTTACTGAATGGAAATGGGTCATTCGTGAAGCCGTCATGGACGGTGAGACTGTAGTGAAGCCTGCACTGACGCTTACCTGGGGTAACTTCATTCAGGTTGTCTTTGACTTCATCATCATTGCTTTCTGCATCTTCTTGGTGGTGAAAGGTATGAACAAACTGAAGAAGAAAGAAGAGCCCGCTCCGGAGCCTGTAGCCCCTGCTGAGCCCTCAGAAGACATCAAATTGTTGACTGAAATCCGTGATTTGCTCAAAAAAGATTGAGTTTTTTAGTGAAATGAAAGGCTGATTGGTGACAATCAGCCTTTTTTGGTTTTTATAAAATACTGATAATCAATATCAAGAAAATTTTTTGAAAAAAAAAGTAAAAAAAGACTTGCGGGAATGAAAAAAGGTTGTACCTTTGCAGCCGTTTTCGACCTCACGGAAGAGGGGCAGTAAGAAGGGAAGGTCGAACAGTTCTTTGAAAGCTTGAGGCCAGCATAAGTCCGAGGCGGTGAGCCGAGAGGCTCGGACCGTTTCGAGAGTAAGGAACAGCAAAGAATCATAGCGGAGCCCTAAAACAGGAAAAAGAAAAAGTACAACAATAATACAATGA
>JAFXLL010000008.1 GCA_017531225.1 Bacteroidales bacterium
GCTTGTGAATGTAGTTGATACTGTAGCCTCGCTCCAGCATCTTCATGTACTTCAGCCGATCCTCATACGTGTGTTTTTTCCTCTTTCTTGACATAAAAAACCCCGAAAGTTTTTTGTCCAACTTTCGGGGTTCAGGTCAGACTTGCGCCGCTCCATTTTAAATGTTTTCACAACGGAATAATCCTTATTGTGAATTGCTTCATTTTCGTGCTGCAAATATACATGTTTTTTGAATAATGTAAGAGATAAGCAAAAAAAAGTTATTTTTGACAAAGAATTAGAAAATCGAAGTGCAATGAAAAAGATATTAGGACTTGACTTGGGCACCAACAGCATTGGTTGGGCGGTGGTGAATGCAACAACAGAAACCCGAAATGACGGAACAACTTATTTAAAACCTGAGGAGATTAGTGCTGCTGGAAGCAGGATTATTCCAATGTCGGCAGATATCCTTGGTGATTTTGATAAAGGAAACTCCGTGTCGCAAACAGCAGAACGTACAAGTTATAGAAGTGTTCGTCGTTTACACGAACGAAACCTGTTGCGACGTGAGAGATTGCTTCGAGTTCTGAAAATAATGGGTTTCCTTCCCGATCACTTTGCCTCTCAAATTGATGGGTACGGAAAGTTTGTTAATCACAGCGAACCCAAATTACCTTGGTGCAAAGGATCTGATGGTAAGATGGAGTTCCTATTCAAGGATTCTTTCAATGAGATGCTAGCAGATTTTGCTGCTAATCAGCCTCAACTTATAACAAGTGGCAAAAAGGTACCTTACGATTGGACCATTTACTATTTGCGTAAAAAAGCTTTGTCTCAAAAGATTACTAAAGAGGAACTAGCTTGGATTTTGTTACAGTTTAACCAAAAACGAGGTTATTACCAACTCCGTGGTGAAGAAGAAGAGCAGGAAGATAAACTCGTGGAATTCCTTGCACAAAAAGTAGTGTCGGTTGAAGCCACCAATGAGAAGAAGGGAGATGAGATTTGGTATAACGTTCATCTCGAGAATGGGATGATCTACCGTCGTACCAGCAAGGAACCTTTAGATTGGGTTGGAAAGGTGAAAGAGTTTATTGTTACTACTGATTTGGAGAAAGATGGGACTCCAAAAAGAGACAAGGAAGGAAATATCAAACGCTCATTCCGCTCTCCCAAAGAGGATGACTGGACATTGTTGAAGAAAAAAACAGAAGCTGATATTGAGAATAGCCATAAAACCGTTGGATGTTACATCTATGATACCTTATTGCAGAAGCCTGACCAAAAGATTATAGGTAAATTGGTCCGTACAGTGGAGCGTAAGTTTTATAAGGATGAGTTGAAACAAATTCTGGAGGTTCAGCAATCATTGATTCCTGAATTAAAAGACGAAATGTTATATAAAGCCTGCATTGAAGAACTCTATACCAATAATGAAACACATCGTAATAATATTGCGAAACCGGATTTTACCAATTTGTTCATTAACGACATCCTATTTTATCAGCGCCCGCTAAAGAGCAAAAAATCTCTTATCAGTAATTGTCCTTACGAGATCCATTTTGACAAAGAGGGTAAAGAGTATCCTTTGAAGTGTATCGCCAAGTCGAATCCATGGTTCCAAGAGTTCAGGTTGTGGCAGTTCGTGCAGAATTTGAGGATTTTTGAGAGAGAAAAAGAAATAGACGGCAGATTTCAGACCGATGTGGATGTTACCAATGAGTTCCTGAAAACCGAAGACGACTATGTCACTCTGTTCGATTGGTTGAACGATAGAGCAGGAATCAAGCAGGACACATTGTTGAACTCCTATTTTAAGATTAAAAAGCAGAAAGGACAAGGGCAATATGCCTACCGCTGGAACTATGTAGAGGACAAGGAGTATCCGTGTAACGAAACCAGGGCCTCCATTCTTTCAGGACTGACGAAATGCAACCTATCTGCGTTTTTTCTTACGAAAGAAACTGAGATGCATCTTTGGCATATTCTCTATTCTGTTGAGGACAAGATTGAGATCAGCAAGGCTTTGAGGTCGTTTGCTGAAAAGCATGGACTGACCGACGATTTTGTGGAAGTGTTCAGCAAAATTAAACCTTTCAAAAAAGACTACGGTTCGTATTCCGAAAAGGCTATAAAGAAGTTGTTGCCGTTGATGCGGATGGGGAAGTATTGGGCCGTTGATAATATTGATGACAAAACCCGAGAGCACATAGAAAAGATTATTACGGGCGAATACGATGAAGCAATCAAAAACCGTGTTCGTGAAAAGGCCGTCAATTTAAGTAATATTGCCCAATTCAAAGGGTTGCCTGTTTGGTTTGCCTGCTATATCGTTTACAACCGTCACTCGGAAGCCAAAGAGATTGAGAAATGGGAGAGGCCTGAAGCTATTGACGAATATTTGAAAACTTTCAAACAGCATTCGTTGCGCAATCCAATCGTTGAACAGGTGATTACTGAAACTTTGCGAACTGTTCGTGATATCTGGAAACAAGAGGGACAGATTGACGAGATCCACGTGGAACTTGGACGTGAGATGAAAAACCCCGCCGACAAGCGGAAGAAGATGACGGAACGTATATTGGAGAACGAGAACACAAACTTGCGCATCAAGGCAATGCTGATGGAGTTTATGAATCCCGAAATGGGAATTGAGAATGTGCGCCCATATTCGCCAAGTCAGCAGGATTTATTGCGGATATATGAAGAGAATGCGTTGGATAACCTTTCTAAAGATGACAAAGATTATGATTTCGTCAGCAAGATATCCAAAATGGCTCAGCCTTCAAAAACTGACATCATCAGATATAAGTGTTGGTTAGAGCAGAAATACCGCTCGCCTTATACGGGTGAAATGATTCCGCTGGGTAAATTGTTTACCTCATCTTATGAGATTGAGCATGTGATTCCTCAGTCACGTTACTTCGACGACTCTTTTAGCAACAAAGTGATTTGTGAAGCCGAAGTGAACAAGATGAAAGACAGACTGCTTGGCTATGAATTCATCAAAGCGCATCATGGTGAGAAAGTTCAACTAAGCCAAGGAAAAGTGGTTGAAATCCTTTCGGTTGAGGCTTACGAGAAATTTGTGAAAGACCACTATTCCAACAATCGCACAAAGATGAAGAAGTTGCTGATGGACGACATTCCCGATGGTTTCATTGAGCGTCAGATGAACGATAGCCGATACATCAGCAAGGTTGTGAAAGGACTGCTTTCCAACATCGTGCGCGAGAAGCTTGATAATAACGAATATGAACAGGAATCCGTTTCGAAGAACTTGATTACATGCAATGGCTCGATTACTGACCGTTTGAAAAAAGATTGGGGAATGAACGAGGTGTGGAACAGTATCATATTGCCCCGTTTCCAGCGTCTGAATGAAATTACGGGCAAGGACTGCTTTACAACTACAAATGTCGAAGGTCATCTGATTCCTCAAATGCCGCTTGAATTGCAAAAAGGTTTCAACAAAAAACGTATTGATCATCGTCACCATGCAATGGATGCCATAGTGATTGCTTGCGCCACTCGTGACCATGTGAATCTGCTCAACAACGAAGCTGCCCATTCCAAGCACAATGCCAACCGTTATCAGCTGCAACGCAAACTACGCAGGTTTGAGAAAACGGTTATTGATGGAAAAGAACGCGAAATTGCCAAAGAATTCATCAAACCTTGGGATTCGTTTGCCGTTGATGTAAAAAATGCTTTAGAGGGTATTATTGTGAGTTTCAAGCAGAATTTACGCATCATTAACAAGACTACAAACCACTATCAGCATTACGACGGAAATGGAAAAAAAGTCCTAGTGCCCCAACAAAAAGGCGACAGCTGGACTGTGCGCAAGTCGATGCACAAGGATACTGTTTTCGGAGAGGTGAATCTACGAATGAAAAAGACTGTGTCTTTGAATGAGGCTATCAAGAATCCTGAGCGCATTGTAAACAAAGATTTCAAAGTTAAGATGAAAGAACTGTTGAGGGAGGGACGAGACGTTAAATACATCAAGAAATATGTTGAGGAGAATAAGGATGTCTGGTCTGATATTAACCTGTCCAAAATAGAGATTTATTATTTTACCAATGAGACTAATGAACGGTATTTCGCCACACGTAAGCCACTTGATACGTCATACGATAAAAAGAAGATAGAGACTAGTGTCACTGACACAGGGATTCAGAAGATACTTTTGGCGCATCTTGCGTCAAAAGGAGGAAATACTGAGTTGGCTTTTTCACCTGATGGCATTGACGAAATGAACCGCAATATTGCTACTCTTAATGGAGGACAATACCACAAGCCTATTCTTAAAGTACGTGTTTATGAGAAAGCAGATAAGTTTTCAGTGGGACAAACGGGAAACAAGTCGGCCAAGTTTGTGGAAGCAGCAAAAGGTACTAATCTGTTTTTTGCTGTGTTCGCGATAGAAATGGAAAATACAGAAACAGGAGAAAAGGGATTCGCTCGCTCATATTTAACCATTCCTTTGAACGTGATGATTGACTGTCAGAAAAAGTATGGTAAACGATGGAGAAATAACATTGAGACGTATTTGTTAGAAGAAGGTATAGCGACTAATGCCGCAAAGCTACTTTTTATACTCTCGCCGAATGATTTGGTGTATCTACCGACAAAAAACGATATAAAAGAAGGAATAAAGGAGGTGGATAAGGGACGAATATACAAGATGGTGAGTTGTACAGGTAATGAAGGGCATTTTGTTCCTGAGATCATCGCTAACCCAATAATACAAACCACAGAACTTGGTAGTAATAATAAAGCTCAAAGAGCATGGACTGGCGAAATGATAAAAGAGGTATGTGTCCCTATTAAGGTTGACAGGTTGGGTAATATTATTGAACTAAACGGACAAAAACTATGAATAGCATAAAATCATTCCCAGACAATCAAATTGTGTCACCGTCGGTGTCACAATCTTTGATGCAGGACTTGCATCAGATCATTGACCAAGCGCGTGGTCATGTAGCAGCTACTGCCAACTATGCATTGACTACAATGTACTGGCATATTGGTGAACGTATCAACCGTGAGGTGCTTAGAAATGAGCGAGCTGAATACGGAAAACAAATTGTGTCGCAGGTTGCGACACAATTACAAGAGGAATACGGTAAGAAAGGTTTTGAGCCTCGTAGTATATGGAGAATGATGCAATTTGCTCAATATTTTCCAGATTTTAAGATAGTGTCGGCAGTGTCGACACAAATCACCTGGTCTCATGTAGTAGAAATACTATCTCTAAAAGATGACTTACAACGTGAGTTTTACCTAACCCTTGCTGCGTCTGAGAGATGGAGTACGCGTCAGCTCCGCAAAGAAATTGACGGCATGCTTTATGAACGCACTACAATTGCCACAAAGCCCGACGAAATTGTCAAAAAAGAGCTCTCTACTTTGCGTGATGACAATGTGATGTCCCCCGACTTGGTCTTTAAGAGTCCTTATTTCCTAGAGTTCACGGGACTGAAAGGCATGTACAGTGAAAAGAGTCTCGAAGATTGTTTGGTGACTCATTTGGAGCAATTTATTATCGAGTTGGGCAACGGCTTCAGCTTTGTGGCCCGACAGAAACGTATGATTATTGATGGCGAGGATTTTTATCTCGACCTGCTGTTCTATCACCGCCGTCTACATCGTCTTGTCGCCATTGACCTTAAAAAAGGCCGCTTCAAGGCGGAATACAAGGGGCAGATGGAGCTATATCTCCGTTGGCTCGAGGCCAATGAGGTGGAGCCTGGCGAGGAGTCGCCACTTGGATTGCTGCTCTGTACGGAAGGTGGCGATGAACAGATTGAGCTCCTGCAACTCGACAAAGCTGGTATCAAAGTGGCAAAGTATATGACAGAACTGCCATCGCGCGAGGTGCTGCAACGTCAGATTCAGAAATCTCTTGAGATTGCAAAGGCCCGATTTGAAAACTATATAGAGGAAGATGAATCATGATCAAGCGCACACTCTTTTTCGGCAATCCAGCGTATCTCTCTTTACGGAATGAACAACTCGTTGTTAAATTGACAGATGCTCAAACTCAAGAGGAAATAATAAAAACAGTTCCCATAGAGGATGTTGGGGTAGTAGTACTTGAAGATCGACAGATTACTATCACTAATGGAGCAATGGATGCACTGCTGAAAAACAATTGCGCAGTAATCACATGCAATGAAAAACACATGCCAACAGGGCTGTTGCTTCCTTTAGAAGGTCACACGCTTCAGAGCGAACGCTTCGCCCAACAGATTGATGCATCATTACCATTGAAAAAGCAACTGTGGCAGCAAACAGTCCAAGCTAAGATTCGTAATCAAGGAGTTCTCCTAAAGCGATTGTATCATACTGAGAATCGGTGTATGTTAGCATGGGCCAATGATGTAAAAAGCGGCGATAGCGAGAATCTTGAAGGACGTGCTGCTGCATATTATTGGAAGTATATGTTTCCTAACGATGAGGTTTTTAAAAGAGATAGGGAAGGGGATGCCCCAAACAATCTGTTGAATTATGGTTATGCCATCCTTCGCGCTGTAGTTGCTCGTGCACTTGTTGCAAGTGGATTGTTACCCACTTTGGGTATTCATCATCACAATCGGTATAATGCTTATTGTTTAGCTGATGATGTTATGGAACCATATCGACCTTATGTGGATGAAGTGGTAGCTGAAATAGTGCAAAGTGGTATTGATTGTGACGAGTTGTCAACCGAAGTTAAAAAGCGATTGCTTGTTATCCCGGTTAGGGAGGTTCTGATCAATGCTCAACGAAGCCCGTTGATGGTTGCGGTTACCCAAACGACAGCTTCTTTAGCCAAGTGTTTTTCGGGAGAGTTACGAAAGATTATATATCCTGAAATGCAATGAGAGATGGATCGGTTTAGCGAATATCGCGTTATGTGGGTACTGGTGCTTTTTGATTTACCGACGGATACTAAAAAAGATCGAAAAGCTTACGCCTTGTTTCGAAAACGCATAATGGCCGATGGCTTTACCATGTTCCAATTCTCTATATACCTTCGCCATTGCCCAAGTCGCGAAAATGCTGAAGTCCACATTAAGCGGGTGAAATCGTTTATGCCAGAGTTGGGTGACATAGGGATACTGTGTGTTACCGATAAACAGTTTGGTGAAATGGAGATCTTCTCGAATTGCAAACCTAAGCTGCCTGAAACTCCATGTCAGCAATTGGAGTTATTTTGAATGGCAAAACGTTATGAAAAAACAAAAAATCCCGCCCAAAAGAGTGGGATTTTTTGATTGAAAAACAGCTTTTAAGTTGTTGATGCTCTTTGTTTTATAAAGAATGTGCTGTTTCCAAAGAGCAAATTTACGAAAAATGAAAGCAATTCACAACCGCCCAAATATATTGAATATAATAAGCCTGGCTGTTTCCAAAGAGCAAATTTACGAAAAATGAAAGCAATTCACAACTGGGAAAGATCGACAGTACGAAACGTATTAGCTGTTTCCAAAGAGCAAATTTACGAAAAATGAAAGCAATTCACAACATAAGATTGTTCATAAGCGATTGTATGAAGCTGTTTCCAAAGAGCAAATTTACGAAAAATGAAAGCAATTCACAACAAATTTTGCAAGAAGTGCAGACTCTCAAGGCTGTTTCCAAAGAGCAAATTTACGAAAAATGAAAGCAATTCACAACTGATGTTGTTGAAGAAATCAGGTCTCAGAGGCTGTTTCCAAAGAGCAAATTTACGAAAAATGAAAGCAATTCACAACTGCTCATATATATGAAATACGAAATGAAATGCTGTTTCCAAAGAGCAAATTTACGAAAAATGAAAGCAATTCACAACTACCAATTATGATTCTTCTACTAGTACTGGGCTGTTTCCAAAGAGCAAATTTACGAAAAATGAAAGCAATTCACAACGGATACCAGTATTTTCAACAGTAGGCATAAGCTGTTTCCAAAGAGCAAATTTACGAAAAATGAAAGCAATTCACAACTCATCCCATAGGGGCTGATTCTTGCGGCTGGCTGTTTCCAAAGAGCAAATTTACGAAAAATGAAAGCAATTCACAACTATCCAATTCTGATCTTGTAAATCTATTTAGCTGTTTCCAAAGAGCAAATTTACGAAAAATGAAAGCAATTCACAACTATATCTTTTCCGATCTCAACGCACCAGTTGCTGTTTCCAAAGAGCAAATTTACGAAAAATGAAAGCAATTCACAACTACTATTGATAAAGGTATTGTGAATATCGGGCTGTTTCCAAAGAGCAAATTTACGAAAAATGAAAGCAATTCACAACAATGAGCGGGTGAAATTCCCGCTCATATTGCTGTTTCCAAAGAGCAAATTTACGAAAAATGAAAGCAATTCACAACTTTTAGCTTCATAGAATTTAATAAGAGTTTGCTGTTTCCAAAGAGCAAATTTACGAAAAATGAAAGCAATTCACAACTGATAAATTTATGTTTTTTGGCTACTCTAAGCTGTTTCCAAAGAGCAAATTTACGAAAAATGAAAGCAATTCAAAACGAAATCGGCGAGCTTCTCTATATCAAGCATGCTGTTTCCAAAGAGCAAATTTACGAAAAATGAAAGCAATTCACAACCATCTCACAGGTGCAGCCATATCTTGAGAAGCTGTTTCCAAAGAGCAAATTTAC
Organism: Bacteroidales bacterium; assembly: GCA_017531225.1. Lineage (GTDB taxonomy): Bacteria > Bacteroidota > Bacteroidia > Bacteroidales > F082 > Limimorpha. The sequence continues at coordinate 8,628 of JAFXLL010000008.1, forward strand.
GAAAAATGAAAGCAATTCACAACTGCTTTAATCGTCGTCATGTTACTAATTTTGCTGTTTCCAAAGAGCAAATTTACGAAAAATGAAAGCAATTCACAACGCCACCGCCCAGGCTTATTGTTTGCGGAATGCTGTTTCCAAAGAGCAAATTTACGAAAAATGAAAGCAATTCACAACACATTGACCCACTGGACTTCATCCTTCTTGTTTTGAATTTTGGAAAACTCAATAAGGAAGGGAAGAAGAATAGGATTTATTTGGAAGGCAAAGATTCCCGTCTTATCGTTACGACCGAATGGCTCGGAAAACCCAAACAGATGCTTTTAACAGCGTTTGATCTGCGTCCAATTTCCCGCAAAAACCCGCAGCGGGCCAGGGAAATGAAAAAGTCCCCAAGAAGATAGGGGACTTTGTTCTTCGTTATCTCCGCAAGGATACTCGTAGGACCGATTTTACAGCCAACCCTGTTTATTGGCCAACGACACAACAAAACTACAAAACTTTTTGAATATCAACCATAAAAAACTGAAAAATATTTTACCGTATGTGCGATAGTGTGCATCCTGGCTTTCCTTTATTACTTCATAAAGCACATTGATGATTTCTTTGGCTTTAAAAAATGACTTCAAAAGGTGATAGTTCCCGGTTTTTATTATATTTGCCACAAATTCAAACGACTATGGATCCTCAAATTGCCATAAGCAGGGGCTATATGGAAAGCGCTGGCGATGTGCTCGAACAGTGGATTTCTGCCTATAAGGAAATCGCTAAAAAACATATCATGCTGATGGCTCGAGCCAAAAAGATGATCAAACGCATCGAATTGGCATCCTCGCTTTGCGTTACCCATGCTACCTTCTATAACACAGGCAATGTTGACGAATGTTTCTATGGCGAAGCCGTGGCAAGAAAGAATGAATTCTTAGAATCATCGCAAAAGGCACGCGAGAGCCTCGATGGCGACTTCCCCTGCGGTAATGAGGATGACATGAGGTTCGCCCGCCGTTTCTTCTCCATTCGTGAAATGGCCTATATTCAGATGGGTTTGGCCAAGGAAATCGATCCCGACGACCTCGGTCAAAAGCCTCCGGTCAACAAGATCTTCGCCGACGAGGCATTCCCAAGGAAGATCAAAGCCTCCGACCAACCATTAGGCCGGAAAGGCTTCATCCATGAATGTCTGGGCAATTACCAAGAAGCCATTGCGTGTTATGAGGCATTCAGCGAAGGCCGCCCAGATGAACGGATTGAATGTTTGCGCAAAAAGCTGTCGTAGAGATGGCGTGATATCAGCTCTTCCAAATTATCTCCAACTTTACATCGGTTTTGGTTTCTCCGTTTATTACGGTGATTCCTAATCTGGAGTAGAGACTCAGACTATTGAAAAGCCTCAACTTGCCTAAAAGGTAGACTCGTTGGCCGGCACCACTGAGACTCGGGATGGAGAAGGCTCCTAACACATCGTTCTCATAAACGCTGACACGGCTGTTGTAGTCGTCGCTGCTGAACAAGGCATAACGAAAAGTAAAAGCAAAAGGTCGGTTCGGTGGCTTATAGGCAATGTCGTGGCAGAGCAGATAACCCCGGCTATTGGCACCGTCGTCGTTGAAATAATGACTGTAGGAGGCTTTATCGCTGAAGGTTAGCGACTCGGTGATGCTATAGCTGATTTGGAAGTTGAGGCTGCGTTTGGTATAAAACACTGGATAGTGTGAAAACACATGCTCGTCAACGGAGTTTTTCATTTTGGTCTTCGACTTGAACCGAAGCTGCATGGAAGCCGTCTTGCTGATCTGATGGCTGACTTTCAGACTGTATTCTTGTCCCCATGAGGGATTGTAAACCTGACTGGTAAGCCAAGTGAGCCTGAAATAGTCGCAGTAGGCGAGGAGGTCCCAGCCGGGCAGAAGGGCACATTGAAGGCCAAGGTAAACGCCCTCCTCACCTTGGCCTCGGCTGCTCTCGCCAAAGGCTCCGTTGAGGAGGTTTTGGTAGTCTTTGGCGTAATTGCGGTATGACAATGAAAAATTGATGTAACCTCTCGGCTTGACCGTCATCCCGATGAGGCCGGCCATGGCGCCATTGCTGCTCCGGGCGAGTTCTCCGAAGAAAACGAGGTCACGCAATAGCCAACGGAAATCCAGTCCCATGTTGGTCAAACGATCGCCTTGAAAATAATATTTGTTGTATTTCGAAGGCTTGAGCTCCAACGGAGCGCTAAGTCGCAGATGATACATGGTATAGCCGATCTCGAGGTTGGAGCTGGCATAACAGAGATGTCCCCCAAAGACCTGTTGACGGATTGTATTGCGTTTAGACAGTTCATTGATAGTACGATGATAGCCTGTTTCCTGCAAGGCACTGATGAGCACGGGATCGTCGAGCGAATCGGCAAGGCTTACGGTGGCATCTACCTTCCTTGACGAATAAAACGCAGTGGCGTAGAAGTCCCTGTATTTCATTGTGGTAGCGGCTCCTCTGAAGAACTTGCCTTCGCTGGAAGAGGCTTTCGGACGAATCCCACTGGCACGTTTCATGGGTGAACTTCCACCCGATGCCTTCCCATAACTCATCCCGGACCAAAGCGTCAGTCCCTGCCCGAAACTGAGCTGGTAATCACCCAAGGCGAGGTCCTTGACGATCAACGCCCCTGTCTCGCCGTCAGTGATCTTGATGTCAGAGACATAGCAATGCGCCCCGTAGAAGTCGAAACCCGGATTCCGGTATTGGCGGACGATATCCTGAATGGAGTCTCCTAACTTTCCGAAAAAGAACGGCTCGCCAGCATCTTTCTCCATGGCAATGCCGACCCTGAGCTTTTGCTTGTAATGATAGGTGTATTTGAGTTGTATCTTACGCGGACTGCCAAGATAGTCATCGTCGGCAGTGCTGCCAAACTTCTCAGCATAGTTCATGGTGACCTGATGCTGGCCTCGGGTGAGCATGGTTCTAATACTTGGCCGCTCAAGCTCCTTTGATTTCTCACTCTTCCCGAAATAGACGAGAGGAGAGATCACGGCAACAGTGGATTCGCTGAAGCCGTCAAGCATCAGCAGTTCGTCCATGAAAAGGAAGTCTCCGAATTGCCGTCGGTATTTCTGTAATGCCTCCAACTGAAATGTACTAAGTAGGCCGATTTCCGCTAAATGTATGACTTCATCGCTGTTTATGTTGATGGGGTTTTCCAGATAGAACAAATAGTCCTCGATCAAGTCTTCGTATGCTTCCTCGTTGTTACCATCTCCAAGCTCCAAGGCCTCCGATAGACGATCCTCCGTCCGCTCCAACAACAACTGATAAAGGAACTCAATGTTCTGGGCTGCTGATATGCTGTCAGTCCTTACCGCCAGCGTGTCGGCGTTCTGCGCGAACCCTGACAACCAGCCGAAAAACAATATGATCATTCCTTTTTTCATTTATTGACAAGTCCTCTTTAAAGAAGTTGATACGCTAAGCTAATTTGTATCGATGAACCCAAGAGTTGATGCAACTGGGCCGCCACGTCAACGAGAATATGTTTGAACTCGTAACCTGCGCCGAAACTCAGGATGTTGGGATTATACTGTACTCCAGCCCTTAGATTGAAGGCGTTGAATAGGGTATACTCGAAGCCGCATCGCAGATGGATGCCCGAGCGTTCGGTGTTTTTCTCCAATTCACATTGTGTGACAAAACCGTCGGCAAGCTGATAGGCCATCCCGAAACGCATGACGATGGGGAGGCGATCCTCGTTGAGCGTCTTTAGCTTGAATTGAATTGGGTTGAAGAGATAGGCACCGAGTCGGAGCTTCTCAGTCACCTGCGATTGCAGTCCGAGTTCAAAGCATGGAGCACCTCGGTTGGGATAGTCGCCACCCCAGTGTAGTAGCAGATAGTCAAGCTGCAAACCAATCTGCAAATAGGGCCCAAAGCCGCGTGCGTAAGCCAAACCGAACTTGCTTTCGCTATAGTTGCTGCCTCCAAATTGGTTGACGGATAGCCCGAAACAACCAATGCCTTCGATGGCTTTGGCCACTCCGCCACTCTTGAAAGCAGTCTCTTTCAGCATCCATTGGTTCTCGTAATACAAGCCGAATTGCCAACCTTTCAAATTGGCCATCCCGGCAGGGTTGTTCAGCAGTGACCATAGACTCTGCTCGCAAACCGAAGTCCTTCCCATGGCAGCCGACCTCCCTCCAACAGCCCTCGTCAGGTCAATGGCATGACACCTATTAATAATTAGGTAAATAATTAATATAAAAAAGCGTTTTTTCATATTTTTTAATCATAATGCAAAAATATATGAAAATTATGCAAAAAGTATCAAAATACTATCGAAAAATATTCATATAATTATTTTCGAATAATTAAGAAGCTATCATTAATAATGGCTATCTTTGCAACTCATTATGACATACGTACTCATCATCGCTTCTGTCTTGCTGGTCCTAGTAGGACTGGTCGGATCTGTCGTGCCAGGTATCGCAGGACCACCGTTCAGTTTCTTTGGGGTGTTGGCGCTTTCGTTCGTCGAAGGGGTCAACCATTCCACGGAGTTTTTGGTGGTCATGGGGATTCTTGGTGCCATCATCTTTGTGCTCGACTATGTGGTTCCGGTTTGGGGTACCAAGACGCTTGGAGGTACCAAGGCGGGAACTCGTGGCAGTACCATCGGTTTGATCTTAGGATTGCTAATCACCATCGTCTTTCCAATTGGTTTTATTGCCGTGTTGCTTGGACCTTTCATCGGGGCGTATATCGGTGAGAAAACTGCTGGTACGGATGACCATCTGGCATGGCGCTCTGCCTTTGGATCCTTCTTGGGATTCTTGGCAGGTACCTTTATCAAGGTGGTGTATGCCATAGTATGTATCTTTTTTGTTGTCAAGGATTTAATTGGATTGATATGACGGATTTCGAGAATACGGCAAAGCATATTCGTGAACTCATATTGACTTCATTGGCTGAGGCTGGCTCTGGACATACTGGAGGCTCGCTCGATTTAGTAGATATCTTCACGGTGCTCTATTTCGACCATTTGCGCCACGATCCGCATATCCCTCAATGGGAGGGACGTGATAAGGTCGTGCTGTCTATTGGGCATACGGCTCCGGCGCTTTATGCTACCTTGGCTGCGGCAGGCTATTTTCCAGAAGAGGAGATGCTGACGTTGCGTAAGTTGGGCAGCCGTCTGCAGGGGCATCCAAGCTACGAATTCAAGCTACCTGGACTGGAGACTTGTTCAGGCTCCTTGGGCCAAGGTTTGGGCGTGTCGTTGGGCATGGCGATGTCGGCCAAGATGGACGGCCTCTCGACACGCGTCTATTGTATTATGGGCGACGGCGAGCAGCAGGAGGGGAGCGTGTGGGAAACGGCAATGGCTGCCGCACATCATAAGGCAGATAACCTCTGCGCTATCATCGACCGTAACCGCTTACAGATCGACGGTGGTACGGAAGATGTGATGGGCATCGACCCATTGAAGGATAAATGGATCGCTTTTGGATGGAAGGCTATTGAGATTGACGGCCATGACTATAGCCAAATCAAGATGGCACTCGAGGTGGCTGAAATGACCAAAGGACAGCCCACCGTGATCATTGCCGACACTATCATGGGCAAAGGCGTGAAGAGCATCGAAAACAATAACCAATGGCACGGCAAAGTTCCAACTAAGGAGCAACTGCCGGAGTTCCTGAGGGAGTTGGAAGGTGAGAGGTGAGAGGTGAGCGAGCGTAACCTGGGGGATAGAAGAAGAAAAACATAATAAAAATGAAAGAATATACCAATAAAGGAAATAAAGCGAGCAAAACCGGTTTCGGGGAAGGCGTGTTGGCGGCAGCCCAGAAAGACAAACGTGTGGTTGGTCTCGGCGCCGACATCACCGCCTCTGTGGGCATGAACCTCTTTAAGGAGGCGTTTCCCGAACGCTTTTTCTCCATGGGAATCGCTGAGCAGGATGCCGTTGCCGTGGCTTCGGGCATGGCGCTGAGCTGCAAGATACCGGTGTTCAGCACCTATGGCGTGTTTGCGGCGCATCGTGCCAACGATCAGATCCGCATTTCGGCATGTTACAACAATGTCCACGTGGTCATCGGTGGTGCCCATGCCGGCGTGTCAGTAGGTCCTGACGGTGCCACCCATCAGGCGTTGGAAGACATCGCTGCTATGCGGGTGCTGCCTAATATGACGGTGATCTCGCCTTGTGATGCCACACAGGCCAAAATAGCGACTGAGAAGGCTATCCTTGAATGTGACGGACCAGTCTATATCCGCTTTGGACGCGAGCCGATGCCAGACTTTACTTCGGAAGACCAAGTTTTTGAAATAGGCAAGGCTCAGCTGATGCGTGAAGGTGAGGAAATCACCTTGGTGGCCACGGGTCATGAGGTTTGGGAAGCACTTGAGGCGGCGCACATGCTCGATCACATGGGTATCTCAACCCGTGTCATCAACATGCACACCATCAAGCCGTTGGATGGCGAAATCCTCATAAAGGCTGCAGAAGAAACACGTTTGATTTTTACCATCGAAGAGCATCAGGTTGCCGGCGGTTTGGGTGGAGCGGTGGCGGAGTTCCTTGCCGAAAACCATCCCATTCGTATTTGCCGCATCGGCATGAACGACCGTTTCGGAGAGTCAGGACAAGCGATGTCGCTGATGCACAAATTCGGCTTGGATGCAGCAGGCATAGTCCATCGAGTGCTGGAAATCATGTCCAACAAGGACTTCAGTGTTTATGTCCGTAAGTTAGGCAAGCCTTACAATACCTATATGAATAGGCTGTATAATAGTGAGATGCTATACCAAGGCTATGATTATCACGATGAATCCACCTTTGCCAAATGCTATGACAACATCGTTTACGAGCATTATATCGCCCAAGGCAAGAGGGGACGCGAAGTGTTGGAAACATTGACCCGTGCCCTTCACGACCATTTCATCACGTATGAGCTTTACAGGATGCTCGACCTTTACGAAGAAAAGGATGTCATCGGCGTTATGGGAGGTCATGCTCGTAGGCGCGACGATCCGATGTACCGTCAAATCGTCTATCTCAGTAAACGGCTCACCGAGATGGGCCGCCTGATGGTCACGGGCGGTGGTCCGGGGGCCATGGAGGCAACGCATCTTGGAGCATACATGGCAGGTAGAACTGACGAGGAGGTGGAAGAGGCCTTGAAGATGCTGATACCTTCTCCTACCTTTAGGGATGAAGGTTGGCTGCGCCGTTCCTTCGAGGTGATGGAGCGATTCCCTATGCAAACCGAGTTCCGCAGCCTTGCCATCCCGACGTGGTACTATGGCCATGAACCTACCGCACCTTTTGCCACTGACATTGCCAAGTACTTCGACAACAGCGTGCGTGAGGATGGTGTCGTTACCATCGCCAAGGGAGGCATCGTCTATACTCCAGGCAGTGCCGGTACCATGCAGGAGATCTTCCAGGATGCTGCTCAAAACCATTATGAATCAGAAGGCTACGCCAGCCCGATGATCTTTATGGGCAAAGATTACTTCACCAATGAGTTGCCTGCTTACACCCTGCTCAAGGATTTGAAAGACCGAGGTGTTTATAAGAATATGATACTGACCATCACCGATGACAACGATGAGATCATCGATGCTATCGAAAGATTTAAAGAAGGAAATAAATAATGAACTGGATTGTCAATCTTTTCACGGGTTCGGGCGTTGGACCGACCGTCATGTATTTAGCCATTTCTATTTTCGCCGGCCTGTTGCTTGGCAAGATCAAAGTCAAAGGAGTATCGCTGGGCATTACTTGGGTGCTCTTTGTGGGCATCCTGGTCAGCGCTTTAGGCGTGTCGCTCAACCACGACATGCTGCATATACTCAAGGAATTTGGCTTGATTCTCTTTGTGGTTGCCGTTGGCCTGCAAGTGGGACCGGGTTTCTTCCGCTCGTTCAAGAAGGGCGGTCTCGCCATGAATCTCATGGCCTTGGTTAATGTGGCTTTAGGTGTAGTGATTACAATCATTATCTCGAAAGTGGCGCATCAGGATCTGGCTGACATGGCGGGCGTTTATACTGGTGCCATCACCAATACGCCTGGACTTTCGGCTGCTCAACAAGCTGTCAACGACTTGGGTATCGATGGCGCTGCCGACCGTCTGGCTGCTGGTTATGCCGTGGCCTATCCCTTGGCTGTGGTTGGCATGATCATGACCTGCATCTTACTACGTCCACTCTGCCGAATCGACCTGAAGAAAGAGCCGTCAAGAGAGGATATGCTGGAGCCTCAAAGCGCAAAACAAGCTACGCCGACATCACAAAGACATAAAGTGAATCTGATTCCGATTTTTGTGATTATCGCCGTAGGCATCATCGTCGGATCCATTCCGATCCCCGTGGGAATGAAAGCTCCCGTCAAACTTGGATTGGCTGGTGGCCCTTTGGTAGTGTCTATTATCGGCAGCTGGTTAGGTGTTCGCAAAGGTTGGTTTACGACTGATTTCACTGATAGCCATGGTGTTTGGATGCTCCGAGAGGTGGGTATTGCACTATTCCTTGCTGGAGTAGGCTTGGGCGCTGGAGGCCAATTCATGGCTACAGTTCAAGAGCATTATATGTGGGTTGTTTACGGTGTCATCATTACCGTGGTGCCGCCAATCCTGATTGGACTTTTCGGCCGTTTGGTCTTAAAGATGAACTACTACACGTTGATGGGCTTTATCGGAGGATCGCATACCGACCCGCCCACCTTGGCTTTCGCCAATACCCTGGCTCCTGAAGGCTGCAAACTGCCCAATATGGGTTACGCTACCGTGTATCCCTTAACAATGTTCTTACGAATTTTCTCGGCGCAGCTGTTGGTGCTGCTTGCTGTGTAAAGCCTTTATTCCGGTCTTCTGAAACGGTCGCCGGTACCTTCAATCACCTCTTTTTTCCAAGAATCAGGATAACCGGGCTGTTGGGGCTTTAACGGATAACCGTGAGGGTTGCGGAGGAACTTGCTGTTCTCATCCACTTGCTTGACGTTGCTGTCCAAGTATTTTACCAAGAGGTAATTACTCAAGTTACGCCATTGTTCCACGGTGTTGCGTCCGGCCTTGTTGGAGAAGTCGGTGAGGTAGGCGATGGCTTTTTCAGGACTTTCCGTCAAGAGGTTTAAAGCCTCGTTGTCAGCGTAATTCACCTGCTCCTGATAGCTGTCCTCCAAACTCTTCTGCTTGGCTTGGATGTCGCCAATGACCCGATTGTAATAGAGGTATTTGAAATGCGCCAGTCGGTTGAAGACCCAGAAGGCGGCATTGTCGCTATAGGTCAGGATGTCGCCGTTGCCCACACGGTATTCGATTGGCACCTCGCTGATAGAGCAATAGAAGGGGGTGTAGACGGTGGAGTTGGTGTCATCCACACCAAACCAGATGATGCCACCGATGGGGTTGGGGAGCCAGTTGCGGCATTGTGCGATGAAAGAGAAACCCGTTTGCACCACCTCGATGCTGCGTTCGTTGAAATAAGGCTTGTCCTCATATTTCCAGTACAAGGGGTTGAAACGGAACGGCGAGCCGAAGGGACCTGCGCCAGGATCAAGGGTTTTATCCAATTCCGTGCCTTGGAAGTGATCGCGTTGGAAAGCCATCATGTCGCTGAGGCTGATTTTACGGTTGGGCTTCACATAAAGCGGCATGCGGTGGGAGAGGTCTTTGCCGGTGACATAGTCCCAATATTCATCCATACCGTCGCAAACCTTGTTGAACATGGTCCACACACGGAGGTCGCAGATGCGTGCTGCACTGAAGTCGACAGGAGCGTAGGCAGCGCTGAAATCAAAATCTTTGTCTTTGCCGCTGAAATAGCCCTTGCTGCGGGCGAAGTCGATGATATCGTGCTTATAGATCACCTCAACTTGTTCGTTGTAAAGCTTCTTCCAGTCTTTATCTGTGATGGAGGTCTTGCCGTTACGAAGGGTGAAGGTGGTGATTCTGGCGGCGTTGGCGTGACCGCTCACATAACCGTCGGGGATGCGGATGGCTACCCACACGGCACCTTTCTGCTCGCCCATAGGCATCATTTCCATATACCACACCTCGTTGGGGTCGCTGATGCTGAATGACTCGCCGTCAGAGCCATAGCCGTATTCTTCCACCAGATCCGCCATGATCTTGATGGCTTCGCGGGCTGTGCGGCTGCGTTCCAAAGCGATGAACATCAGGCTGCCGTAGTCGACGATGCCATCGGGGTTGACGAGTTCCTCGCGCCCGCCGAAGGTAGTCTCGCCAATAGCAACTTGGTTTTCGTTGATATACCCCACCACCTGATAGGTGTGCGGTGGCTGTGGAACGCTGCCACGTGGGGCATTGGTGCCGCGGTCGTAGCACACACGCATGCTGCCTTCAGGCCAATCTGCGGCAGGGGTGAAGTACAGCTCGCCGTAGCGAATATGCGAGTCGGCACAATAGCTGATGAAGGTGGAACCATCAACGCTGGCACCTTTGGTGATGAGAAAATTGGTGCAGGCGAAGGCGTTGATGCCAGCCAGCAGTAGGAAGCTCACAAGGAGCGGTTTGAGTGCTTTTTTAGTCATTGTATGTTATTTTTTAAGTTTTCTGATAAAGCGCGGGATCCAGATGAAAATAAGGAGCAACTCGATGACGTAAGCCACAAACACCATCAGGTTGCGGAACCAGCGTTGCAGGTAGAACTCATTCCACACCTGGTATTTCGGGAAGACGAAGAAGCCGACTTTCTTGGTGATTGGACGGATGTCATAGAGGAAGAATTTCTTGACTTTCTGAAAATCTTTCTTGTTCTCGGCGAGGGTGTCTTGTCCTACGGTGAAGTCCTCTTCGCGCAGTCCTTGTGCAAGGTAGGCTACCCTTTGTGGGAAATAGATGTGTAAGTCCTCCAAGGCGTATGGTTCCTTGTGATCTTCCAGAGTGTAGGCATATTCAAATCGGCTCTCAGCGCCAGTGGCCTGAACCGTAGGGTTCTTCTTGGCTTTCTTGACGGCTGTGATGACGGCAGTGTCGCCCTCGGGGAGCACGGTAAGTTGGCCTATGGCGGTCTCCATCAAAGGGCCATAGGCACGGGTGCCGTCGGGGAGTTCTATCAGGTATTTCTGGTTGGTCCAATACACCCGAGGAGAGTTGCCTTTGTTGAGTTTCTCCTTGTACACACCAAGTACTTTAACGTTTTTCCCTGTCTTGAGTTTCTGGGTTTCGCCTGATTCCAACAGGGTTACCTCCTGGTCGGGGGTAGTGACTTTGATCTCTTGTGCCATCTCCACAGCCTCTTCTTCGGTGATGGAGCGGAACGACATTTGGTCCATGCGTCGCACGAGTACAATGGCGACAATGGCCAACAATAGTAGGATAAAGTTTACTATTGGGAAATGCTTGCGGGTTGTCCTAGGGGCCGGTTTTGGCGTCTTTGCACTATGTGATGCAGCAGGCTTTTTATCGAAGTTTCGTGGAGATGTAGGCGTTGGTGCAGGATCTGGTCTCTGTAATTCAACAAGATGCATGTTCGGATTCGATGTTTCTATAACATTGGAACCATCGAGTGCCACATTTAAGAGATGTCCAGAGTTGCGTATGAATGCTGCCTCGATGCTACCGCTCCAATGGGCAAGTCGCAGCAACTTGTTGGCCTCCTTGATTTTTTCACTATTCGAACAGTTATGATAACGAAGGATGAGTTTCGCCAATGTTGTGATATAGAAATAGTTATCTTCGGAGTGCTTTATATCCACATCCAAATTCCGCTTATGGTAATTTATATTCTCTGCGAGTATTTCTTGCGATTCATCGTCATAAAAGTACCAACCTGAGGAACCAGAGAAGGAATCTTCAGCTTTAACCAAATCAACTATTTTGAAGTTGTATGAGCTTGAATCTAACAACTCATCGCAATATGCCATGACTTCTTCGTGCAAGGCCTTCCCATCAGCGTCGCTTGTATCGGTGCTCTTGTCCTTGAACATGGCAAGACCGAGAAACATCTTGCAGTAATTGGCAGCATCTCCATGGCCTTCAGCTCCTTTTTCGAAATACGGTAGGGCTTGATCGACTTTGCCGATGGCAAAGTAATACTCGCCTGCCAGCAGATAGTCGTAATAGAATCCGTGTTCCTTGATTCTCGCTTGTAATCGCGAGAAAACAGTTTTTGCCCGCTCCACCTTGTATTTCCCGAAGATGTTTTCGTCCGTTATATCCTGTCCGAAAAGGATGTAAATCCTATCAATCGCGGTTTCATGATATTCTTCATAAAAACCGATCTTGTATTTGTTTTTGTCTATGTAGTCAATGGCCTCATTGATTTTGTGTTTTCGCGTGACACTGCTTGCACTCAACATGGCGTCACACAACATCATACGTGCTGCCGACACGTGATATCCGGCTTTCTTGTAAAAATCGGCGGCTTTTCGGAAACAGTCGCCGGAATAGTCGTCTATCTGCTTGGTTACCGACATGTAGTATTCAAACGAATAGCATCGGGCAAGGGTTTGGTAGGTGCCGTATTCAAACGGAGTTGTCTCATCCTGCTTTTTTATTACCTTGTCATCATCAAAACCATCAGTCGCGAGAAAAGCTTCCATCCATTGCTTGGCCTCTGGAATGTGCCCCTCCCCTTGATATTTTGTAGTGTAGCAAAAAATCTTGGCAATCTTGTATGCCGCCACAGGGTTTCCCGCGTCATAGGCCTTGATGTATTTCTCGACGGCAGCGTCGGTGTCTTCTTCTTCCTTATAAAGATGCTCGGCCTCGCGGTAGAGTTTGCTGGCGTCGCCAAAGAAGTATCTGTAGGCGTAATCGGCACTGATATAAGCACCTTTCACCGCTTCGAGAAAGAATTTTTGCGCTTCTTTCCGTTTTTTACTCGTGCCTATCCCGAACCACAGCGCATGGGCTATCTGCACGGAGGCTTTCTTGTAGCCGCCATTATAAGCTTTCATATATAGGTCGAAGGCTTCTTTGTGGCGTTTCATGCCAGTATATTTATGGGCGAGCTTGTATTGACATTTTGGGTCGGGATTAGGGCATAAGGCACCTTTCTCGTAAAAGTCGATTGCGCTCAAATTACGTTGGAAACAAGGCCATTTTGAGAGTATGTCTGCCACGCCGCGATAGCCTTGGGCGTCGTTTTTCCAAGTCAGGGCGGTGTAGTAATTCATGGCATCGACAAGTTGGTGGCTGTTCATCTCCATGTAGTCAACAGGTTCAAAGTCTTCGCCCTGCTCTTTGAGCAACTGCAAACCCGTCAACAGATCGTTGGCCCAGGGCAGTTGGTCTTTGATGACCGAAAGGAGCAGCTCGGCCAAAAAGAGGTCGGCATCGCCTTCAGTCTTCGTCCTATCGATATATATCTGTGCGAGGACGTAGGCACCCATAGGCAGTCCCGCTGCAAAGGCTTCGTTGGCAAGAGTCCAGGCGAGGCCCTTGTTTTCCTTCATGCCGTGATCTCCCTTATAAATGGCGTCTGCCACCAACGACTTTATCAACTCGTTGTTGCGTTTATATCCCTCCAGAAGGATACCCGAAATTAAATTGTTGTCAGGCTCGTCAACAAAATAAAGTTCAACGGCTTTTTGTTCCAATGCTTCGTCAGAATATTGCTCGACGCTGTTTTTCTTGGCTCCAGCAAGGAGGTCTGATAGGCTCATTGAATCCATAATCTATTGTTTTTTTATTTGTTCTGAATCAAGCATCCAGTCGATGATGTTCTTGAAGTTGTCTATTTTCCATTGTGGTACTTCGTCGTAGGGGACGATACCAACATGCTCGAGGCCCATGAGAAGCTTGGACATCATCCAGCGGCGGTGTTCGGCTTCGTAGATGGGCTCGCGGTCGCCAGAGGTATCGAAGTTGAACCAGCGGAAGTTAAGGGCGTTGGCGCAGTAAGTGCTGGCAAACTTGTCGGTCTCAGAACCATTGTACCAAGCGGCTTTCAGGTCGTATTTTCCTACGCCAGAGGTGCCGACGTTATAGATGGCATTGACGAGGATGCCGCGCTCAGAGCGGCTCTTAAAGAGCGGGTCGTTGAGGCTTCCCATGGCCGGGCCGAAGGGTTTGATGATGCCATACTCGCCTGTCTCCATGGCGCTGAGTGCCATTTCGCAGCCATCTTCGAGGTAGATGCAGATAGGGGTGGGGTGTTGCTTGTCGTAGATGATAGGGGGCAGATGCAGCAGTGAAGCGATTCGTTCAGTCTGTCTGTCATGGCAGATGGCAATGCGTAAATATTGTTGCTCACGGTCGGAAGCCCATTGTTCCAACATCTTGCGAGCTAATGGCGCGGCATCGCTCATATCGATGAAATCCCATTCTATGTCGAGGAAGTCGCGCTCAGGGTGATGCTGCTCCTTGGTGCCATCTGGTGCCACGTAGGTGTAACGCGAGCGTAGGAAGAGGCCGGGGCGGGAAGCAGCGAGGTTGTCCATCCATGCTCGCATATCGGTTCCAATGATACTGATGCGGGTGCGGCGTATGGCTCCGTTGAGCCTGGGATAGTGTGAGTTATGCGCCACTGTGAAGGCGACGGCTTTAGCCATGCCGTTGTTGCCGAGCACCACGAAATGCGAGTAATGTGGATCGTCGGCCTTGATGACAGGCAGGAAACTGTCGTCGGTAAGTATCTGTTCGGCTGCGTATTCACGGGTGTTCACAATGTCAATCTTCAGCTTGTCGGTACTCAGGCAGTTCTTCCCTCGCATGAACATATCGAAAGTGGAGCCGTTTTCCATCATCACAAAGCATTGGATGGGCTCTTTTGCCGTTTCGCAGAGTGACTTCAGGTAGTTGTAGCACCTCATGTTGGTGGAGTCGCCGTCGATGTCGCCATCGCCAATGATGTAAATCTTTTCAGCGTCTTGCGGACGGGCAGTGGTGAGCTCGTCGAGGGTGTCCCAAGCACCATGATAGAGGACGAGCCTGTTGACGAAGCGCTGGTTGGTGAAACGGTTGGCGATCTGGGTGTTCAGCTCCTCAACGCTGCCTTTGGTCATGATGACGATGTCTTGCCTGCCGTTCTCCTCAAACAAGGCGTTGAGCATCGGGTAGAGATGGTGGTCGGCGCCGAGGATAAGGATGTGGTTTTTCACGCGATAACGCATGGACCCGTTGCGCGCCGACTCCGAGATGTTGTCGAAAATGTTGTTGAACACCGAGATGAGCAGGGTGGAGAACAATAGGATGCCCACCAGCGTGACGATGAGGCGGAACCCGTCATGCTCTCCCGCGCCGCCGAAGCCGCCTGGGTCAAGGAACATGGCAATGATCTCCTGCCAGCCGTAGTTCCATCCGAGAATGGCTGCGATGATCAGGAACAAACTGAAAAACAGCACTACGGCCAATAACAGCAGTAATAGTTGGCTTCCCCTTCCGTGTGTGAGTATTTTGTCGAATTTTCGTTTTAGCATGGCTTTTCGTATAGGGTTTAATCATTCATATATTCGGATTCCAGTAGACGCTCGGTGAGCTCGCCTTTGTAGTAGGCCGAACCCAGAAGTCGGTGGTAGTAGTCGAGATAGGAAAGGTAGAGTCGGGGCGAGTCAGCGGGACTGATCAGGTCGTGGGAGATCACCTTTTTGCAGAAGGCCTTGGCTTGCGCAGCCGTGCGGCACTTGCGTCTGTCCTTGAGGAGATGCAGGGCTTCCTGAGCCATCTGGACGTTCTTCTCGGGATGCTGTTTGTTCTCCATCATCAGGTCGCCGAGTTCCTTGAGTTGTGGGTATTCGCTCTTGTCGCCTTCGTCGGCGCCGAAGTACATGACAAAGCGCAACAGCTCCACCATATAAGGGTTGGGGATGCTGTAGACCTCGGTGCCTAGCACCTGCCAATAGCGGTTGAGTGTGTATTGCCTGTCGCAGAAGGTGAAGTCGAGGCGGTCGTCGGTCAGCCGGTTGACGGTCAGCACCCATTTGAGACGGATGACCTTGTTGGGGTCATCGTAGCTTTCCTGTCCTTCGCATTCGTCGATGAGCCATTGCGAGCCTTCGGCCAAGTCGGCGACCTTCAGGGTATGGATGGCCATATCGTGCTGCCGGATACCACGGTCGATGCTCTCGTAGAGCTGGGCGATGTAGAGGGTTTGTTCCATGTTTGAATCAATCGAATCTCACTCTTGGGTTCATTTGTTGCGGAGAACGCCATTCGATGCCGCGTTTGGCGAGAGCGGCTCTCTTAGCCGACCAATACTCGTGGCAGAAGCCCATGTAGCGGTCCACTCCACGGAACTTTTCATCCAACTCTTTCTCCACCTCATAGATGATCTCTTCCCATTCAGGGGAGTTTTGGATAGGGTCATACTTCAAACTGCGGTAGCTTCCGGTTCTTTTCAGGAATTCCTCTTCGCTGAGGTCTGGATCGACGGCGAGCAGCAGATGGTAGGTTAGATTGTCGTCGTAATAGGTCGATCTCCACAGCCAATGGTAGTAGTCGAGGAAAGAGAGATAGAGTCGGGGAGCATTGGTGTCATCAAGTGCATGGGCATCAAACATGGATTTGAAAAAGTCTTTGGCTGTTTCGACATCAATGCCTTTCATCTTATCCTTAATGATGTGCATGGCATCCTTGGCCAGGGGAATGTTCTTCCAGAGATCGCCCTCGTCGGCGTTGCGAAGCATCTCTTTTTGGATCTTCTTGAGGCGGGAGCGGTCGCTGGCATCTCCTTCGTCGGTGGCAAAGAAAAAGAGGAGTCTAAAACTCACGCTGATCATAGGGTTGGGGATGCCGAAGCTCCCGGTGCCCACCACTTGCCAATGGCGATTCAGTGTGTATTTCTTGTCCCTGAGGGTGAACTCAAGGACATCATCGGTCAGCTTGTTGACGGTAAACGGCCATTCGAGGTGAACCGTTTCGTTAGGGTCATCCATGTTGACCTGCCCGTCGCATTCGTAAGCGATCCAAGAGCTGCCTTCCATGAGCTCTGAGAGGGGGATGTAGGTGGTATGGCAAGAGTAATTGCGGCATCCCATGTCGCAACTTTCGCTGATGCTGGCAATCATGAGTTTTTGTTCCATGGCGTTGATTATGATTGATTTAATGGGCAAATATAAACAATAAATGGTTCTTTTCCTAAAAAATCCGTATTTTTGCGTAAAAATTATTGTGATGAGATCAAGCATCCCATTGGCAGAACGGCTAAGGCCCACCTCGCTCGACGACTACATCGGGCAAAAACACATTATCGGTGAAAATGCCGTGTTGCGTCGTGCCATCGAGAGCGGTAGGGTTCCGTCAATGATCTTTTGGGGACCGCCTGGAGTAGGCAAGACCACCTTGGCCTACATCATCTCAAAGCAGGTGAAACGCCAGTTCTTTCAGCTTAGCGCTGTGAGCAGTGGCGTGAAGGAGGTGCGTGAGGTGATTGACCGTGCAAGGATGGCTCCTGAGGCTCCAATCCTGTTCATCGACGAAATCCATCGCTTCAGCAAGTCGCAGCAGGATTCACTATTAGGTGCCGTTGAAAAAGGCTTGGTGACACTCATTGGCGCTACCACCGAGAATCCCTCGTTCGAGGTGATCTCCCCGTTGCTGTCACGTTGTCAGGTTTATGTGCTCAAATCGTTGGAAAAAGAGGATCTGGAGGTCCTTTTGGCGAAGGCGGTGAAGGCCTTGGAATATGATTTTGGAAAGAAGATTGTTATCCAAGAACCTGAAGCCTTGATGCGCATCAGCGGAGGCGACGGACGTAAGTTGCTCAATGCCATTGAGTTGGTGGTTACTTCTTTGGATGACCTGAATCCTGAAGCTACGGAATTGGTGGTGACCAACGACTTCACTACGGAGACCATCCAGAGCAATCTGGTGAAATATGACAAACAAGGGGAGATGCATTACGATGTCATCTCGGCCTTCATTAAATCCATGCGTGGCAGCGATCCCAATGCGGCGCTGTATTATCTGGCAAGGATGATTGAGGCAGGTGAAGATCCCTTGTTTATTGCTCGAAGGATGCTGATTTTGGCTTCGGAGGATATCGGCAACGCTAATCCTAACGCTTTACTGTTGGCCAATACCTGTTTCGATGCCGTCAATAAGATTGGCTGGCCTGAGAGCCGCATCATTCTTTCGCAAACAGTGACTTATCTGGCTTCTTCGCCGAAGAGCAACGCTGCTGTGGCAGCCATCGATGCCGCTCAAGCCTTGGTGCGTCAGACTGGCGATCTGCCAGTGCCATTACATCTGCGCAACGCCCCGACCAAGCTGATGAAAGACCTTGGTTATCACGACGGTTACAAGTATGCCCATGCCTATCAGGGGAATTTTGTGGAGCAGGAATTTCTGCCAGAGGCGATTTCTGGCACGGTTTTGTATGAGCCTCAGGATAACCCCCGTGAGCGTGAGTTGCGTAAGTATCTGCGTGACCGGTGGAAGGAGAAATATGGTTATTAGAAGTCAGGAGTGTTATCATGGAAGAAAAGACTGAAAAAAGCCTCGGTTTATGGAATAGAGTGCTCTCTACCAGCGTCAACCTGCCATTCGTCAAGGTCAATCGTGAGGAGTTCCTAAACAAGGAACTCTCGAAGTTCTGCACCCCGATGGAGGTGATGACCGCCATTGAGGAGGGACCGTTAGGTGTGTTGACCAAGAAGGAGATCGACAAAATCGCCAACCAGTGCATCAGTTACCATCTCACCATGGTGTGCGGCACCTCGGCGCTGATGGGGCTGCCAGGAGGCTGGTGGATGGCAGGCACCATCCCGGCTGATATCACGCAGTTTTACGGACACATCCTATCTCTGATGCAGAAGCTCATCTACCTCTATGGCTGGCCGGAACTTACCAGCGTCAACGACCAATTGGACGATGAGTCAAAGAACATCATGACTCTGTTTGTTGGTGTGATGATGGGTAATAAGATGGCTATTGAGGCCTTGACGAAAGTGGTGACTCAGGTCTCAAAGAATGCCGGGGTGAAGGTTTCGGAGACGGTGATGGCGCATTACGTCATCAAGATCGCTCAGTGGATTGGCATCAACATGACCAAAGAAGGCTTCGCCAAGGGAGTGGGGAAGGTGTTGCCTTTGGTTGGCGCACCTATCTCAGCCACAATTACTTACTATACTTTCCGTCCAATGGCTAGGCGGCTCAAGAAGCATCTCGATGAGCTTTACGATATGGGCATGGAACACAAAAAGTAATTTTTTTGAAAAAAATCCTTGCGGTGAATAAAAAAAGTTGTACTTTTGCACCGTCGAAAGGCAATGGACTAGTAGCTCAATTGGATAGAGTCCCTGACTACGGATCAGGCGGTTGTGGGTTCGACTCCCGCCTAGTTCACAAAGGTTCCGCAAAAAGAACCTTTTTTAATGGCCCATTCGACTAGGGGTCTAGGTCATCAGACCCTCATTCTGAAAACAGCGGTTCGAATCCGCTATGGGCTACAAAAGAGCTGTAAATCACACGTTTTACGGCTCTTTTTTCATTGAAAGACGGATGCGTTTTCGGTTTACATCGACGTCGAGCACCTTCACGCGGACACGCTGGTTGAGGCGTACTACCTCGTTGGGGTCCTTGATGTAATGGTCGGCCATTTGGCTGATGTGTACCAGTCCGTCCTGATGCACGCCGATGTCGACAAAAGCGCCAAAGGCGGTGATATTGGTGACAATACCGTTAAGTTCCATGCCAGGCTTGAGGTCTTCAATGCTACGGATGTCCTTGTCGAATTCAAAAGCTTCGAAGGTCTTACGGGGATCACGGCCGGGTTTTTCCAGCTCCTTCAGGATATCGTTGATGGTCTCCAAGCCAAAATCTTGTTCTATATACTCTTTTGGGTCGATTTTAGCTATAAGTTCCTTGTTGCCAATCAGCTCGTTAACCTTGACGTTCATTCGTCTAGCCATTTTCTCCACGATATGGTAGCTCTCGGGATGGACGGCACTTTGGTCCAATGGATTGTCACCGCCATGGATGCGGAGGAAGCCTGCGCATTGCTCAAATGCCTTGTCACCCAGTCGTGGCACTTTCTTAAGCTGATTCCTGCTTTTGAAACCGCCCAACTCCTCACGATAATCGATGATGTTGCCAGCTAATGCAGGTCCCACGCCGCTGACATAGGAGAGGAGTTGCTGGCTGGCGGTGTTGAGTTCCACGCCGACAGCGTTCACGCAGCTCATCACAGTCTGGTCGAGGCTCTCACCAAGCTTTTTCTGGTCTACATCGTGCTGGTATTGGCCCACGCCGATGCTTTTCGGGTCGATCTTCACCAGTTCGGCCAACGGATCCATCAAGCGACGGCCAATGCTTACAGCGCCACGCACGGTGATGTCGTAGTCAGGGAACTCGTCCCGAGCGATCTTGGAGGCGGAATACACTGAGGCACCGCTTTCGCTCACCATCACGGCGGTGAGGTCACGATCGAACTTGATGTATCGGATGAAGTCCTCGGTCTCGCGTCCGGCTGTGCCGTTGCCAATGGCGATGACCTCAACCTTATAGGCGTCCACGAGGCTCTTCACCTTGCGCATGGCGCCAGTGACGTCTGATTTGGGTGGGTGAGGGTAGATGGTCTCGTTGTGTAACAAAGCGCCTGTCTCGCTGAGTATCACCACCTTACAGCCGGTACGGAATCCAGGGTCGATAGCCAAAACGCGTTTCTGACCCATAGGGGCGGCCAGCAACAGCTGCTTGAGGTTCTCGGCAAAGACACGGATGGCGGTCTCGTCTGCTTTATCTTTGTAAAAGTTACGGATCTCAGTCTCGATACTTGGCTCCAACAGCCGTTTCCATGAGTCGGCGATGGCCTCTTGCACAAGCTCTGATGACGGGTTGTTATTCTTGATGAAAATCTTTTCTAATGAGTTGATAACAAAGTCGTTATCTACTTTGATTTTTAATTTGATGATGCCTTCTTCTTCGGCGCGGAATAGGGCTAAGATGCGGTGTGACGGTGCTTTGGCGATGGGCTCGCTGAAGTCGAAATACTGCTGATAGGTTTTGCCTTCTTCCTCTTTGCCTTTGATGACGGTGGAGCTGAGATCGCCTTTTGTATGGAAGATCTTACGGATGCGGTTACGGCCGTTGATATGCTCAGAGATCCACTCAGCCATGATGTCCTTGGCGCCTTGCAGGGCTTCATCCACGTCGTTGACGCCTTTCTGCGCATTCACATAGCGGCTGGCGAGGCGTTCCACATCGCTGGCGTTTTGCGCCATGATTTGGGCGGCTAAAGGTTCCAGCCCTTTCTCACGGGCGATGGCGGCGCGGGTACGACGTTTGGGTTTGTAGGGGAGATAGAGGTCTTCTACTTCCTGCAAAGTATTGGCATCCAGTATCTTCTGCTCCAATTCAGGGGTGAGTTTTCCTTGCTCACGGATGGACTCGATGACACTTTCCTTACGCTTCTGTAATTCAATGAGTTGTGCTAAGCGTTTCTGCACAGCGGCCACGTTTTCCTCGTTCATCGTGCCAGTCATCTCCTTGCGGTAACGGGCGATGAAAGGAATGGTGGCGCCTTCGCCAAGCAGTTTGACCACATTGGCCACATGGGTTGGCATCAGGTTGAGTTCCTGGGCAATTTGCAGACTGAATGTATTGTTATTTTCCATTGTCTAACATTAAATCCATGTCAAGAATCACATAATCAGCGTCTTTTCCGACCTCGATGCTGCCTTTTCGGTCTTCGAGGAAACAACCCTTGGCCACCCAGATGGTGATGGAACGTAAAGCCTGTTCACGAGTGAGGGCGTTTTCCATTTGGAAGCCTTTTCTGTCTATAGCAGCGGAGAAAGTCTTTAGCGGACTGATGTCCTCGATAGGGAAGTCGGTGCCGTTGATGAGCCAACCGTTTTGCTGGAGCAGACATTGGTAGGCATAGGCATTCTTGATGCGTTCTGGTCCTAAGCGCTCCCCAGCCCAACCCATGTCGGAAGTGCAGTGGGTGGTTTGGATAGAAGGGATGATGGAATACTCTTGATATCGCTTAAAGTCTTCTTCGTCAACGACTTGCGAGTGTTCGATGCGCCAACGCAGATCGTTTTGACCCTTTAGGAATTCGGAATAGATATCAATGATATGATGTACTCCTCCGTCGCCGATGGCATGGCAGCATACCTGATAGCCAGCATCGTAGGCCTTTTGGCAGACGTGACGGTAGAACTCGTCGCTCTCCAAAATAAGTCCGCTGGTTTCGGGAGCGTCGCTGTAGGGTTCCATGAGTTTTGCCCCTCGAGAACCCAGCGCGCCGTCGGCATAAATCTTCACGCTACGGACGGTGAGGAGGTCCTTGTCGATGATGCCTTTATCCATGAAAAAGTCCATGGTTTCATCATCTGGATTGATCATTGCGTTAACATGAATCTTCAATAAACCAGCTTCTTGTAAACTGTCAATTAAAGTAATAGTTTCAATATCTAATCCTGCGTCGGTGACGCTTCTCAGGCCCACTTCCCAGCATTTTTCTTGGGCTACCAATAGGGCATGGATCTTCTCTTCGCGGGTCATCGGAGGGATCAATGCCTTGGCTACGTCAGCGGTGTTGTCGAGTAAGATGCCGGTACAGCGACCGTCCTTCACTAATGCCAAGCCTCCATCTTGACGGTAGTCTTTGTCGATGCCAGCCATGTCCAATACTTCTTTGGAGACGAGCACGGCATGACCATCTACTCGGGTAAGTAGTACCTTGCGACCTGGGAATTCCTTTTCAAGACGTTGGTTGTCAGGAAATTCCGCTGGAGTCCATAGATTCTGGTCCCAGCCTCGACCAAGCACCCATTCAGCAGGATGGAGGCTGTCGTGGATCTTCAGCCGTTCAATGACTTCATCGTAGGATTGGCAGCCTTTCAGGTCGGCCCAGCGAACAAGGTTTTCGGCGTAACCGCAGAAGTGACAGTGGCCATCCATGAAGCCTGGGTAGACGGTTTGACCTTGAGCGTCAATGACTTCCGTGGCGGCATAATGACTCATAATGTCGTTTTCGGAGCCAACAGCAACGAATTTGCCATCCTTTGCTGCGAAGGCTTCAGCCATGCTGAAATCAGCGTCTACGGTGTATATCTTGGCGTTGTGGACGATCAGGTCCACTGGTGTTTTATGGGCGCATGAGGACATGATTAGGGCGTAAAACAGGATAAATAAAACGGTTTTTCTCATTGTTTATGGATATTCAGATAAGATTCAATCTCTTGGTCCAACTCTTTTGGCGCGCCAGAAAGGAGCGGCTTTCCCTTGGCTACCACCCACATCGTTGAGGCGTGTTTCATCAACAACTCCAGGTCATGGGAGCTGTAGAGGATGGTTTTGTGTTCCTCTTTGGCGAGGCGATCGATCAAAAGCATCAGCTCCACCTTGCTGGGGTAATCGAGGAAGGCGGTGGGTTCGTCCATGTAGATGATGGGGGTGTCCTGCACCAAGGCTTTGGCGATCATTACTTTCTGCTTTTCACCATCACTTAATGAAACGAAGTCTCTGTTAATCAATTGTTCAATTCCTATGATTTGAAGCTTTGCTTGAATCATAGCATAATCCTCTTCATGGAGCTTAGCCATCAGTCCCGAGTGGGGATAACGCCCTGCGGCGACGATGTCGAAGACCCTCAAAAAGAGGTCATCGGGCTTCTCGGTGAGGACCAGACTGAAGAGTTTGGCGCGTTCATTTGGGGTGTAATCTGTGAGGGGTTTCCCGCACAATTCCACGTTGCCGTCGATGGGCTTTAGGTTGCCTGTGAGGGTCTTGAAGAGGGTGGTCTTGCCACTGCCGTTGGCCCCGACCAGCGCCACAGCCTCGCCTTCATGCAAAGTCGCATCGATGGGTGGCATCAAGGCGTTGCCCTTGTAGCCGATTTTCAGTCCGATGGTACGCAGCACTTCTTTCATTTCGACAACACTTTTTGACGGTGGAAGATAACGTAAATCACTATGGGAGCGCCAATTAAGGCGGTGACGGAGTTGATGGGCAGGTTGCCGTCGAAGCCGGGCAGCCTGGCGATGAGGTTGCAGAGCAGGGCCAAATCCATGCCGATGACGGCCGTGGCGGGCGTCAGCACGAAGTGGTTGCTGGTGTGGTAGGTAAATCTTGCCAAATGGGGTACCGCCAGACCGATGAAAGCGATGGGTCCGCAGAAGGCGGTGATGACGGCCATCAGGAATCCGGAGACCAAGATGGTCAGCAGGCTCGCTCTCCTTAAATTAAGTCCAAGATTCTCTGCGTATCTATCTCCTAAAAGGAATAAATTCAATGATTTAGATAGCAAGAATGAAAGTATTACTCCAAGTGTGGTTGTGGCCGCTAAATAGCCTAATTGGCTCTTCCCAACGTTCGAAAAACTGCCGAAACCCCAGATGACGAAGGTGTGAACGTCCTCCTTTTGGCTGAAGAATTTCAGCACGTCGGTCACCGAGCCGGCGATGTATGCGATCATGATGCCAACCAGGATCAGGCTCACCATGCTCTTTAGCCGTGAACTCAAAGCCAGGATGAGCAACAGTACCAGGAAAGCTCCCGCAAATGCGGCGATGGTCACACCTACTGTGGACCATCCCGGCATGGCGCTGACCGCCATGCCGCTGAGCTTTCCAGTAAGCAGCACCACGATGGCTACACCCAGACTGGCACCGCTGGAGATACCCAGTATCGACGGATCAGCCAAAGGGTTGCGGAAAAGGGTCTGCATCAACAAACCGGAAATGGACAGCCCGATGCCGGCAAACAAAGCCGTAATCGCCTGTGGCAGACGGTATTCAAGGATGATGGTGCGGTAAGTCTCGTCACCACCACCCGTCACGACAGCCCAAAACTCCGACAAGGGGACACTCACGCTGCCCACCACCAGGTTGAGCACGAAAAGCAATACCCCCGCTAATAGTATCAGCAGCGTAGGCAGCCAAGTCCGTGTCGGTTTTCTTTCGTTCATGACGGTGCAAAGATAATAAAACTTCCTGTTTCTCATGCGGGATTGGGATTTTTACCGTATATTTGCAAGTTAATTTAAAACAAAAGGAAATGGGTTTCTTTTATAGACATAAACCGAAGGGATTCAACTATATTCCAAGATATTACGATCCTCAAAAGGAAGAATGGGAGCGCAAGAAGGCCGAGGCTGGATACGACTCCAAATTAAGCCACGAGGAGCAGCTGCGCCTTGAGATGCGCAAGAAATGGGGGACTGACAAGGATAGGGAAGATCCAAGCGAGCGCCGTTCTAAGATGCTGAAAACCATCATTATCGTCGGCATCGTGGTGGTGGCATTTTACTACATCTTCTGCACCCCGATGTTCACCAATATCGTCTCAGGTTTAATGGGCAAATAACTGCTGCCATGCTCGACGTCATCAAATTACTTCCTGACAGTGTGGCGAACCAGATCGCTGCGGGTGAGGTTATTCAAAGACCAGCATCGGCGGTTAAAGAGCTGATGGAAAACTCGTTGGATGCCGGTGCCACACAGATCGACCTGGTCGTGAAAGACGCTGGAAAGGCGTTGATCATGGTGGTCGACAATGGCTGTGGCATGTCGGAAACCGACGCCCGCCTTTGCTTTGAGCGCCATGCTACCTCCAAGATCAGCAAAGCCGAAGATCTGTTCTCCATCCGTACCATGGGCTTCCGTGGTGAGGCATTGGCCAGTATCGCAGCCATCGCTCAGGTGGAGCTCAAGACCCGCCGTAAGGAGGACGAAGTAGGAGTGAAGATTATCAACGAAGGCTCCGTGGTCAAGGAACAGACGTTGGTGCCGATGGCAGTGGGGACTACGTTCACTATTAAGAACCTGTTTTTCAACGTTCCAGCACGACGCAACTTCCTGAAATCACCTGCTGCTGAGATGCGTCACGTGGTAGAAGAATTTACCCGTGTGACCCTGATGAATCCTGAGGTGGGCTTCACACTTACCAGCGATGGCAAAGAGCTCTATCACCTCTATCCTGGCAATCTCAAACAGCGCATCATGGGACTTTTCGGTAGCAATTACGACGGTAAGTTGCTGCCTGTCAATCAAGAAACCGATCGCGTCAGCATCCACGGCTACATCGTCAAGGCGGAATTCGCCAAAAAGACCCGTGGCGAGCAGTACTTCTTCGTTAACAAGCGCTATATCAAGCATCCTTATTTGCATCACGCCATTGAGAACGCTTTCATGGAGATGATTCCCAAGGATAGCTTCCCGGGTTATTTCCTCAATATCGAGGTCGATCCAGCGGATATCGATGTCAACATCCATCCTACGAAGACGGAAGTTAACTTCTTGGATGTCAAGTTGGTATATGCCATTCTGCATGCTGCGGTTCGCAAGGCCATTGGCCAAAACAACCTCTCGCCAATGATCGACTTCGACGAGCCGACCAATCTCGGTATCGACTTCGGTGAGGTGGTCAAGTCGTCCAATCCCATTGTGCAGCCTTCCATTCCCGTAGATCCAACCTACAATCCTTTCCATCAAAAAAAGGAGTTTTCGAAGAGTTCTTTCGGTGGCGGTTATAGCGCTGGTGAGAAGAAAAGTGACCCCGGTGATTGGCGCTTGCTCTATGGTGAACGAACCGATGAATCCCCAAAAGATGATTCCCAAGATACTTCAAGTAATACTTTAGATAAATCTAAGTATATTCAATTAAATCAGTCATATATCATTACAACCGTCAAGTCAGGTTTACTTGTCATCGACCAACATTTGGCGCATTACCGCATCCTCTTTGAGAAGTTCCTGAAAGAGCTGGAAAGCGACTCGGGTCATTCGCAGCAGGAACTGTTTCCCCAGCCCTTCACCTTGAATGCCAACGATGCCTCAGTACTTCGTGAGATGCTTCCCGAACTGCAGCGCTTGGGCTTCGTTTTGGAGCAGGCCAATGCCACCACTTTCATGATCAATGGTACGCCGGCCGACCTCTCAGAATGTACTCCCGCCGAGTTGTTGGAGAAGATGCTCGACAACTACAAGATCAACCGTACTGACCTGCAGCTCGACCGTAAGCTGTGCATGGCTAAAACCATGGCTTCGCAGCTCTCTATCAAGGCGCAGACACCGTTGTCGGAACTGGAGATGCAGAACATCGCTGACCAGCTGTTCGGCTGCAGCGTGGCTGAAATCGCCCCTGACGGCAAAAAGATTTACACTTTACTCACCCTCGAAGAATTAACTCAAAAACTATGAATAACCAATATAGTCCAACCGGTTTCTCTTTCCTACCAGTAGTAGTCAAAAACTTATTGATTATCAATGGTATCCTGTTTTTAGCCGACATCGTCTTGGTGCGTTTCGGCATCCGTCTGAGCGATACGCTAGGCCTCCATTTCTTCATGGCTTCAGGCTTCAGACCATGGCAACCGCTGACCTACATGTTCATGCATGGCAATTTTTCGCACTTGTTCTTCAACATGTTCGCTCTCTGGATGTTTGGTAATACCTTAGAGAACATTTGGGGAGCAAAGCGTTTCCTGATTTATTATCTGCTCTGTGGTTTGGGCGCTGGTTTGATGCAGGAAGGGGTTCAATACATTGAATACGTTACGCATCTATCTCATTATCAGAATGTAAATATGGGTTCATCCATCATCCCAATGTCGGAATATCTCAATTACATGACTACAGTGGGAGCCTCGGGCGCTATCTATGGCCTGCTGCTCGCATTCGGTATGATGTTCCCCAACTCATTGATTTACTTATATTTCGTGATGCCAATCAAGGCTAAATGGTTCGTGGTAGGTTACGCGGTGATCGAGTTGATGACGGGCCTCTTCTCTGCTGGTGACCATGTGGCTCATTTTGCCCATCTCGGCGGTATGCTGGTGGGTTTGATCATCATTCTGGTTTGGAAAAAGAAAGGCCGTTTATATTGATTTGTGATGAAAGAAGAGAAGAAAGAATCGAAGAAGAAAAAAAGCAGCAGCAAGAAAAGTAGTAGGAAAAGAGGCTTTTTTGGAAGACTGTTCGTGTTTCTGCTGACTATCCTGGCTTTTATTGGTGTGATGGCCATGGCCATGAGCGTGCTGAGCAGCTATGTGGATCCTGTCAAATTCCCTTGGATGGCCTATTTTGGACTGGCATTTTGGGTGATTTTACTGTATAACATCGTGATACTCATGTTTTTGCTATTGTTGTGGTCGAAAATGGCATGGTTCTCAATTATAGCATTAATCATTTCAATACCAGGTGTTTACAAGTCGTTTTCAGCAGGTTCGGCTCAAGAAGGTGGTGAGTTACGTGTGATGTCATATAACGTGCTGAATTTCAGTGATTATCATGAGTCAGGAAAGAGTCGTGAAGAGGTTGCCAATCGTGTGGCTAACTTCGTCTTAGAGAATAATCCCGATGTGCTTTGTATTCAGGAATTCTCTGAATTTATGCCGAAGTTGGGAAGGAAAGACTGCATTGCCAAATACGGTGAGTTGCTCAAGATGCCTTACCAATATTACCATACCAAGCAACACTATGGCAGCAATGTGATTTTTTCGAAATATCCGCTCTCTGCCTTGGATGCTGACGATGCCATGGGAGGGGAGAATGAATACGGTCCTGTGGCTAAAGTAGATGCTGGGAAAAAGGGTGTCTTTTACGTGGTATGCTGCCATCTTACCTCTTTCCAGCTGACCAACGAAGAGATCACAGTGTTTTCGGATACCGGCAATAGTAAGGAAGAAGTGAAAACCAAAAGCAAATCCATCCTTGTGAAGCTTAAGAATGCCTATGAGAAACGTAGTCAGGAAGTTAGCAAGATGCTTGAGGATATCCCGAACGACGGTCGTGCCATTGTGCTCTGCGGCGATTTCAACGACACGCCGCTGTCATATACCTATCATCAGATCAAGCGGGCAGGATTTACCGACGGCTTCGTCAAGGTAGGAAGAGGCGTGGGACGTACCTATGCAGGCAAACTCCCCATGTTACGAATTGACTATGTGTGGGGTAATGACCAGATCCAGCCAACGGCGTTTAAACGTCTGAAATTCAAAGGTTCAGATCATTTCCCAGTGATGATGGATTTCAATTTGAACCATGGACTTTAAACTGGTATCGGACTTTGCGCCTACGGGCGATCAGCCGGAAGCCATTCGGCAACTCGTGGAGGGCTTGCAGCGTGGTGACCGTGCCCAGACTTTGCTTGGCGTGACGGGATCGGGCAAGACTTTCACCGTGGCTAACGTGTTGGCTCAACTCAACCGCCCCGCCTTGGTATTGAGCCATAACAAAACGCTGGCAGCTCAGCTTTATGGCGAGTTCAAGGCGTTCTTCCCCGAAAACGCCGTCGAGTATTTCGTTTCGTATTACGACTACTATCAGCCGGAGGCTTTCATCCCTTCGACCAATACCTATATTGAGAAGGATCTTTCCATCAATTCCGACATCGAGAAGCTGCGTTTAAGCACCACTACAGCCTTGATGTCGGGGAGGAGGGATATTATCGTGGTCTCCTCGGTGTCATGCCTTTACGGCATTGGCAATCCCGACGATTTCACCGAAAACGTCATCTACCTTGCTCGTGGACAACAGATGAAGCGCGACGACGTGGCCAAGGCCCTTGTAAACTCTCTGTACACACGTAACGAGATCGAGTTTACACCAGGTAAGTTCAGAATAAAAGGGGAGACCCTCGATGTGTTTCCTGCATACGCTGACATCGCCTACCGTCTTGTGTTTTGGGACGATGAGATCGATGCCATCGAGAGCTTCAATCCCGTGACAGGAAGCCGTATTGAGGAGATCTCGGAGGTCACCATCTTCCCGGCAAATATCTTCATCACCTCGAAAGACAAGCTGAAATCAGCCATCGATGAGATTCAGCAGGACATGTTCAAGCAGGCCGATTATTTCCGTGAGATTGGTAAAAATATGGAAGCCAAGCGATTGGAGGACCGAGTGAACTATGATATTGAGATGATGCGGGAGTTGGGCTATTGCTCTGGCATTGAGAACTATTCCCGTTATTTCGACGGCCGTAAGCCTGGAACAAGGCCGTTCTGCCTGCTGGACTACTTCCCTGACGACTTCATCACCGTCATCGACGAAAGCCATGTCACGGTGCCCCAAATCAGAGGAATGCATGGAGGCGACCGCTCACGCAAGCAGACCTTGGTGGAATATGGCTTCCGACTGCCTTCTGCATTGGATAACAGACCGTTGGAATTCCATGAGTTTGAAGCGCTTACGGGACAAAAAATCTATGTCAGCGCTACACCTGCCGATTATGAGTTGCAACAGAGCGAAGGCGTGTATGTGGAACAAATCATCCGTCCCACAGGTCTGCTCGATCCCGTTATCGAGGTGAGGCCGAGTGTCAACCAGGTGGACGACCTATTGGAAGAGATCCGTAAGGTAAAGGAGAAGCAGCAGCGTGTGCTGGTGACCACCTTGACCAAACGCATGGCAGAAGAGCTGAATACCTATCTCAACAACCTAAAAATCAAGGCAAGATACATCCACTCTGACGTGGATACCTTGGAACGTGTGGAGATCCTGCGAGGGCTTCGTTTAGGTGAGTTCGACGTACTGGTAGGTGTGAACCTTCTCCGAGAGGGCTTGGATCTCCCTGAAGTCAGCCTGGTAGCCATCCTCGATGCCGACAAGGAAGGCTTCCTGCGCTCGGAACGCTCGTTGACACAGACGGCAGGCCGTGCCGCCCGTAACGCCGAGAGCAAGGTCATCATGTACGCCTCAACCATCACTGAGTCAATGCAAAAGACTATCGACGAGACCAATCGTCGCCGCTCTAAGCAAATCGCTTACAACGAGGCGCATGGCATCGTGCCCAAAACCATCGTGAAAGCCATCGACGTGTCGCTGTCCGAAGCCACTGGCAGAAAGGGCTTTGTGGCTTATCCTGAGCAAGAGGAACGCCTCTCAAGCATCGCAGCCGAACAGGTTGAATACAAGACTAAGAAGCAGATCGAGAAAGCCATCCTCGAAGCCAAACGAAACATGGAGAAAGCCGTCAAGGAGATGGATTTCATCGCCGCTGCCGCTTATCGTGACGAGATGGCAAGATTGAAGGAAATGGAATCAAACTTCAAGGCTGAGTGAAAAACGCCTTGATCTCATCCTCTTTCATATCCCGTAATTCGTAGGTGTGAACAATAGTACCATTGTCGAGGAACACTATGGTAGGGAATTTACCATCGATTACGGGCAAAAGACTAATGGGGTTGTCGTGCAGCACGCTGCGGTATTCGGCTGATTCCGACTTTTCGTAAAACGTCTTGATGCCCTCTTCGGTGCCAATGAAGATGTAGGTCATGTTTTCGGCAGGGAAGTCGTAACGCTGTTGCATGAGTGAGATCTTGTGCGCTGACAGTTGGCAATACTTACATGCTGTTGAAAATATGCCAATTACCTGCTTCCCTTCATCGAGATGGAACTCTTCCAAAAGCGGCGTCGACAACATCTCGGCAAACAAGGTTTCATTCACGTTTTTATCCTTGTCATAAGTCGAAATGAAATTGTCGGGAGGCGACACGGCAAACACCGTTACAGAAGAAGCGATGGCAACACCTGCCAAAGCCAGCCATTTTCCTTTGAAACTGAAATCCTTTACCTTGTAAACCAAGGCGAACAAACCCATCAATACGATGTTTTTCAAGATGCTTTGCCAGGGATTGAAGGGCAGCAGCTCACCAAAACAATGGCAACTGTCGGTCCGACCGATAATCTGCGCATATACCAATAACAAGGTGTAGCCTGCAAGCATCATCATGCTGCCCCACCACATCAATTTATGGAAGCACTGGGAAACCAATCCAATGCCTAACACCAATTCGAGGATAATAGCAGCTCTCGCTACCAAAAAACTGAAATTCAGGCTGAAGAAATGGTAGCTATAAATGTAGATCTCAAACTTATCCATGTCGACAATCTTCAGGATGGCCGACACTATGAATAAGAGACCTAATATGACTTTCAATACATGTTTACTCCCGCTCGCAGCGAACCTTTCCTGTTCCAAGAGTGCCAAAGTTATAGTTGAAGCTGGATTGGTTTTCGAGATCAGAGCATGATCCCTCATTTATGATTTGTTGACCAAGATCTTGGGTGCCGGTACCAGCTATTCCAGTGTAGTCATAGTAGCAATGGCAAACCTTGGATTTTGAACATGATGCGCAACCGATCAAAGCGATAACAGCAATAGCTAACAATACTTTTTTCATCGTTTAAAATTTTAGGGTTAGTTGATTTTCAATGCAAAAGTAGCCATTGTTTTAGTTCAACGCAATTATTTTTTGATTTTTTTTATGGAAAGCAGTACATTTGCACAAACTTAACACTTTGTATTATGAGACTATTATTGATTAGCAACTCCACCAATTTCGGGGAGACCTATCTTGCCTGGGCATGCAACCAGATTGAATATTTCTGCCTGCAGAACAACCTCAAACCTAATAGCCGCGTCGTTTTCGTTCCCTTTGCCGGCGTCAACATCGCTGGGAAAGCCTATCCTGACAGCTATGATGCTTACGAAGCACGTGTTCAGAAGGTGTTCCTTGAGAAGTTCGGCTTCACCAATTTCACTTCGGTGCATCACTTCGACGATAAGGTGAAAGCCGTGAAAGAGGCTGACCTGATCGTGGTGGGCGGTGGCAACACCTTCCATCTGGTAGCTGAGATGCATAAATACGGTTTGATGGATGCCATCCGTGAGCGTGCTTTGGCTGGTGTGCCTTACATCGGTTGGAGCGCTGGCAGCAACGTGGCTTGCCCTACACTCT
Organism: Bacteroidales bacterium; assembly: GCA_017531225.1. GTDB lineage: Bacteria > Bacteroidota > Bacteroidia > Bacteroidales > F082 > Limimorpha. The sequence continues at coordinate 41,208 of JAFXLL010000008.1, forward strand.
GCACTACCAACGACATGCCCATCGTGCAACCGGCTTCGTTCAAGACCCTGAATCTGGTGCCGTTCCAGATCAATCCTCACTACTTGGATCCTCATCCTGAGATCGACAAGATGATCAAGCACGGTGGCGAGACCCGTCAGGATCGTATCAACGAGTATCTCGCTGTCAACCAGAAGATGGTGGTGGTGGGACTTCGTGAAGCCACCTCGCTGTGGGTTACCGATGGCAAGGTGATGCTCAAAGGCGGCAAGAAGATGATCGTCATGCAATATGGCAAGGAAGCCGTCGAGATTGAGCCAAACACCGACGTTACTTTTCTGCTGAACGGCCAACAGGCATAAATGGATAGCGGCGACCATAGGCACGGACTTACTTCCGAACAGGTCGAACAAAGTAGGCTGGAACACGGAAACAACCTGCTGACTCCTCCTCCCAAGGAGCCGGTGTGGCGGCTTTTCCTTGAAAAGTTCCAGGATCCGATTATCCGTATTTTGCTCATAACCCTGACGCTGTCGGTGGTGGTGTCGCTGTATCAATATTTCAGAGGCACGGCTGGTCTGGAAGTCCTGCTGGAGCCGCTTGGCATCTTCGTCGCGGTGATGTTGGCAACCACGGTGGGTTTCGTCTTCGAGTTGAGTGCCAATCGTAAGTTCGACATCCTAAACAAGTCGAAAGACGAGGAAAAGGTGACGGTGATGCGCGACGGGCATATCACACGAATCGAGCGAAAGGATGTGGTGGTAGGCGACATGGTGTTTGTCAACCCAGGCGACGAAATCCCTGCCGATGGCACCTTGGTTGAGACTATAGCCCTGCAAATCAACGAGTCGTCGCTGACTGGCGAGCCCATGGCACAGAAGACCGTTAGGGAAGAGGAGTTCGACCATGAGGCTACCTATCCGTCCAATTACGTCTGCCGCGGCACTACAGTTATCGATGGCAATGGCATCTTTATAGTGGAACGCGTGGGCGATGCCACCGAATGGGGCAAGGTATATCGTGGTGCCCAAATCGATAACAAGATAAAGACCCCTCTTAACGAACAACTCGATAAACTGGGACATACCATCACCATAGCGAGCTATGTGGTGGCAGGCTTGGTTTTGGTTTTTAGGCTTTTGATGTATTTTGTCGTTGACGAGTGTGTGTCGTTCGATTGGATGGACTTTGCCCATTATCTGTTGAATTCTCTGATGATTGCCATTACTTTGATTGTGGTGGCCGTTCCCGAAGGACTTCCCATGAGCGTCACGCTGAGCTTGGCGTTAAGCATGCGTAGAATGTTGGAAACCAATAATTTGGTACGCAAGATGCATGCCTGCGAAACCATGGGCGCTGTCACGGTGATATGCACTGACAAGACGGGAACCCTGACACAGAACCGCATGAGCGTCAGCGACTTCAAAATCTACGGGTTGCATGACAATAAGCTTGACGATTCACAGACTTCTTTTCTGATCAAGGAAGGCATAGCCATCAACTCAACGGCGTTTCTCGACTTCTCCGACAAGCAGGAAGCCAAGACGGTAGGCAACCCCACCGAGGCAGCTATGCTTAACTGGCTGTTTAAACAGAATATAGACTTCATCAGCTATCGCGACCATACCAAAATCGTTCGTCAGGTGCCGTTTTCAACGAAATACAAATTCATGGCAACCTTTGTGAATACTGACGATCCCGAACTGCTGCTGATGCATGTGAAAGGCGCACCGGAACTGGTGCTCAAGCATTGCTCGAAGATCCGGTTGGAAGAAGGTGAGAGCCCGATTGAGGAGAGTATGGAGATGGTGGAACAACAACTGTCGAATTACCAAAGCCAGGCAATGCGCACCTTGGGATTCGCTTACCGTTACCTCGATCGCAACGAGATGGATGCCATGTTCGATGGTGAGCAATTGGCTATCGAAGATTTGTGCTATCTCGGCACTGTGGCTATCGCCGATCCTGTTCGTGAGGAAGTGCCTGATGCCATCAAGGACTGCATCGATGCAGGGATTAAGGTCAAAATTGTCACAGGCGATACCTCAGCTACTGCCAGGGAGATCGGACGTCAAATTGGCTTGTGGAATGAAGGAGATACTGAAGAAAAGAACATGATCACCGGCAAAGAGTTTGAGCTGCTGAGCGACGAAGCGTTGCTTGAGAGGATTGGCGATGTGAAGATTATGTCAAGGGCTAGACCGATGGACAAGGAACGGCTGGTACGACTGCTCCAGCAGAAAGGGGAGGTGGTGGCGGTCACCGGTGATGGCACCAATGATGCACCCGCCCTTAATGCGGCACAGATCGGTCTCTCGATGGGCGATGGTACCAGCGTGGCCAAGGAAGCCAGCGATATCACCATTCTCGACAACTCGTTCCAAAGTATCGCCCGTGCGGTGGTGTGGGGACGTTCCTTATATCGCAATATCCAGCGATTCATCCTGTTCCAGATGACCATCAATGTAGCGGCATGTCTTATCGTGCTGTTAGGCGCCGTTTTAGGCACTGAATCGCCGTTGACAGTGACGCAGATGCTTTGGGTGAACTTGATTATGGATACGTTTGCAGCCTTGGCATTGGCGTCGTTGCCGCCCGATCAAAAGGTGATGTTTGAAAAGCCACGCTCACGCGATGCCTATATCATTACCCGACCCATGACTAAAAGAATCTTTGGCGTAGGCCTGCTTTTCGTCGCCGTGTTTCTGGGGTTCTATTATTATTTCCAGCAAGACGGCGTGGTCACACCTAGAGAACATACGCTTTTCTTCACGATCTTCGTGTTTATGCAGTTCTGGAATATCTTCAACGCCAAGGCCTTTATGACGGGACGTTCGGCGCTGAATGGCTTGTTTACAAAAAATATAGCCAAGGGCTTTGTCTTGACCTTGGCTATAATTCTTGTGGGACAGGTACTCATCGTCGAATTCGGCGGTGAGATGTTCGAGGTGGTTCGCTTGTCGTTAGGCGACTGGCTGCGAATCATCCTCTCGACTTCGGTAATCCTCTGGGTAGGAGAGATTATTCGGCTTTTCTTTGATAAGTCACGGAATAATTTCCGAAATCCTTCAGCACCAGACGATCTTTTGTGAGTTCGTCAATCCACAATGAATCAACGAAATCACGAGGGTTGGTACCGGTGTATCTGCCTTTGAGGATCAACATATCGTCAACCTTCTCCCAAGTTTGGTATTCGCGATAACCCATGTTGATGGACTCAATGGTGCCGTCGCTGTTCAGCTTTAATCCATATTCGCCAAAGACGCTGCTGTCGTCGGCAGGCTCAATCCAAGTACCTACGAGTGATGCGCGGTTGCAGGCGGTCATGCCAAGCAACAAGCCCATAGCGATAATGAAAAATCCTTTTTTCATGGTATGTATTGATTTTCAAAGTGTTTACGGGACGATTCTGGTGCCGCAGGTTGGGTCGCCAAGTCGTGTGGCCTCGGTGATGATGGCCTCGTGGCCTGTTGCCTCCACGAAGAGGATGGCTGCGCGAACCTTAGGAGCCATGCTGCCTTCGGTGAATTGACCGTCAGCCATGTGCTTCTTAGCTTCTGCCACGGTGATGGTGTCGAGAGCTTGCTCATTGTCCTTGCGGAAGTTGATGTAGACCTTCGGAACGTCGGTGAGGATGTAGAACTCATCGGCACCGATGTTGATGGCTGTCATGGCTGAAGCCAAGTCCTTGTCGATCACAGCCTCAACACCGCCTAAGCTACCGTCAGCCTTCTCGATGACAGGGATGCCGCCACCACCAACGGTGATGACGATGTGGCCTTGCTCAGCCAATTGTTTCACTAAGTCAACATTCTGGATGGCGATTGGCTTGGGTGAAGCCACCACCTTACGCCAGCCGCGACCTTTGGGGTCTTCCTTGTAGACGGCACCAGTCTCCTTGGCGTACTTCTCAGCTTCTTCCTTGCTGTAGTATGGACCAACGGGCTTGGTAGGATTCAGGAACATCGGGTCGTTCTTGTCAACCACCACTTGGGTCACCAAGGTGACTACATTGCGCTTCAGACCTTCTTTGGCAAAGGTCTTGCCCAGACCCATCTCAATCATGAATCCGATGAGACCTTGGGTTTCAGCAACGCAGAAGTCGATAGGCATACCCGGCACACCAAACTGATGGTGACCAGCTTCATGCTGCAACATGACATTGCCTACTTGAGGACCGTTACCATGGCCGATAACGAGGTTGTAGTCTTTCTTGAGGAAGGGTAGCAACGCATGGCATGTCTCTGTGACATTTTCCATTTGTTCCTTGTAAGTTCCTTTTTGTCCGCCTCTCAGAAGGGCGTTTCCGCCGAAGGCGATAACGGCTAATTTCTTCATATTCAATTATTTAATATAAAATCTCTTACTTTTGGGACGGCAAAGATAAGAAAAGTTTTTGAATATGAAGCAAACTCTCAATTAAACTCTCACCTCTCACCCTTCACCTCTCACCTCAAAACGGAGGATTAAATTCATCGCTGATGCCACCCGGTTGAGGGCCGAACGGATTGTCGTCGTTCATTCTTGAACCCACGATGACCGTGTTGTTGAAATTCGGGTTGGGGCCAAGGGTGATCTCGTCGGCGGAGGCGAGACGGTCCTGACCGAACTCCTCAAAGCGGGCGTATTGTCCCACAAATCTCAGGTTAACTTCACCTAACTTACCGTTACGGTGCTTGGCGATGTCGATGCAGGTGAAGCCTTGCGGCAGATCGGGGTTCTCCTGTTCGTTTTTATAGTATTCTGGACGGTAAATGAACATTACCATATCAGCGTCTTGCTCAATGGCACCTGATTCACGAAGGTCTGACAGGATAGGCTTCTTCGATCCTGGGCGTTGCTCTACGCTACGGCTTAACTGTGACAGGGCTAAGACTGGGATTTCCAGCTCCTTGGCGAGGGCCTTGAGTGAGCGTGAAATGGTGGAGATCTCCTGCTCACGGTTGCCGCCGCGCTCGGTCTTGGCGGTCATCAGCTGCAGATAGTCGATGAAGATCATCTGGATGTCGTGCTGCTGCTTCAGCCGGCGGCATTTTGCCCTGAGCTCGAAGATGGAAAGCTGGGGCGTGTCGTCGATATAGATAGGCGCGTCAATGAGAGGCGTTACCTTGGTATTCAGCTGTTGCCACTCGTGCTCGGCCAGGTCGCCCGAACGGAGTTTGTCAGCCGTGAGTGAGGTCTCGGTGGAGATCAAACGGGTGACCAGTTGCACTGACGACATTTCCAAGGAGAAGAAAGCAATGGGACGTTGGAAGTCGACGGCGGCATTACGGGCCAAGTTAAGGGCGAATGCGGTTTTACCCATGGAGGGACGTGCAGCCAGAATGATGAGGTCCGATTTCTGCCAGCCTTGCGTGATGCGGTCGAGCTCGGTGTAGCCCGAAGGCACGCCGCGCAGCTTCTGATCGCTGTTTTTGGCGCTCTGGATCTCAGTGATGGCTTTGCTCACCAAGTCCTGCATCGAGTTGTAGCTGCGGCGCAGGTTGTTCTCGCTTACCTGGAACAGCTTGTTCTCGGCGTTATCCAACAGGTCGAACACATCGGCGGTGTCCTCAAAAGCTTGGTTGATGGTCTCAGAGGAGATGAGGATGAGCTCCCGCTGGATGTGCTTTTGCATGATGATGCGGGCGTGATACTCGATGTTGGCGGCCGAAACCACACGGTTGGTCAGTTTTGAGATATAATAGGCACCGCCTACCGATTCCAGCTCGCCTGATTGCTTCAGCTCGTTGGTAACCGTGAGGATATCAATGGGTTCTGATTTTCCAAAAAGATCCTTGATAGCCTTGAAGATTTTCTGATGAGCCTCTTTGTAGAAGGCCTCGGGAGTCAAGATGTCGATGACTTCGTTGACGGCTTCTTTTTCAAGCATCAAGGCGCCGAGGACCACCTCTTCCAAGTCGACGGCTTGGGGAGGAATGCGTCCCTGGTTGGCTAAAAGTTGTTCAGGCGTGGCTGGCGTTCTCCGTTGTAAATTGTTGGAAAACGGTCTAGTAATTATATCGTTTGGCATTTGAGTATCTCGAGTTTAGAAAGTGAAAATATTCCGCTTTTTTCGAGAGACAAAGGTATAACTTATACCATCTTTCATCGAAGAAAAAATGGTCTGAGTTATGAACAGGGGTTTATTTGAAAAATTGTTGATAAATACGCTTAATCATCTCATTTTCAGTCAATAAATCATCTTTTGTTTGTTCATAACTTGTCAACTCGTGTGCAATGGCTTCAACAAGTATCCTGCTGTGTTCAAAGAGTTTAGCATCGTGAAACAATGCTTTGGCGGTGTTTTGTAAATTAAATCCGTCCTTGAGAAAGGGGTGAAACATTTGGGCATTTTGGAGTACCTCATATAGATTAAATAGTTTGCTGCTTTGGATGGGATTTTTCGGCTCGAAGCACACGATCAGGTCGTAATGTTTGAAGCGTTCTTCTAATAATGATAGGTATTCCTGCCAACGGCTGTGGTCGTCGAGGCAACTCCAGAAGCTGTATCCGTCGGGTTCGTTTTCGCCGGTGAGGGCGTAGGCGAGGGTCATCGGCTGATAGGGTTTGGTGCCGTCGAGTTCAGGCACTGCAGGCATGTAGGTCAAAGTGTTGAGGTAGGCGATGTGGCGAGGCTTGGTGGTGGGGGCTTGTGCATACAGCGCCTTGTAGTCGATAGTGAATTCGGTTTTGGTCTTTGGCACGTTTTTCCAGCAATGGCCGAGGAAGTCGCAGTCATAAGGCTCGTGGCAATGGGAGCCTATTTCCACTTGGGGAGCGTGGGGGAGGGTTATCACGTTTTTCAGCCTCTCCACGTTGGCGGCGATGATGGGTTCCTGCTCTTTAGCGTAGTCCATGATTGATACCAATTGGAACAGCTGTTTCACGTCGATGGGGCCTTGCTTGACGTAGTCGGCGTTGACATGCATCAGTTGGAAGTCAGAGAGCGGCACCCCGCAACCATGCAGCACGTAGTACTGCAGCGCCGCGTCATTGTAATAGGTGGGACTCAGTTTCAGGGAGCTCTTCACCTCGATGGCGCGCCATTGGTCGCCTTCGCGTACTAAAATGTCGACCATCACGAGCGTGTCGTTGTGTTGAAACACGGCTTCATACATCACGTTGATGGCAGGATTCTGGAGGTTCTCCATGGTCTCCTTGACCCTTTTGGGGAACTGAGAGGGTGAGTTAGGAGTCATGTTCACGCCGCCTGGGAAGTACTGTTGCGCCAGTATGCCCACGTCGGTGCCGCGTTGGAACTTCGCCCGTTTCTCAAGGCTGAGCTTATCGCGCAGATAAGGGTGCTTCTTGGTCAGGTACAATGCCTTCTCGCATTGCAGTCCCTTGATGTATGTTGATTTGGAGAGGATGTGCATAGCTATCTTAACTCTTGGAAATCATCGTATTTACCAGTTGCTTCCTTGGCTTCGATCTTCATATCGATTACCTTTGAGTAAGGTGTTCCTTCGCCACAAAGGATGCTGAATCGGGTCAAGTCTTCCTCTTTGCCTTCAGCTTCGATGTGAACGCAGCCGTCAGTGTAGTCGTTCTCAACGTAACCATTTACGTTGCATTGTAGAGCATAGCGGTGCACGTAGCGTCTGAACCCGACGTTGAACACTCTGCCATAGATTCTGATGGAGTAAGCTTTCATGGTGCAAAGATAAAAAAAGGGGGAAAATCTTTGTTGATTTCGATTCTTTTCCGTTACTTTGTACCGTCGTTGCCCTTCTAGGCTCTCTAAAGTCTTTATGGGCAATGGAGGTTTTTCTGTGAGGAAGGCGTTTGCTAGCGCTTGTTTTTGGTCTCATTGAACGTAGGAAATTCAACTGATCCAAATCAAAAGCAAGACGGATGCAGATGCCCCGCTGTAAAGCGTGGGTATCAAATCTGCTTGTTATTTGGAAGGTTTCCTACGACCTAATGAGACAACAGACAGCATGAGATACCCCGCTTTCTGCATGTAAGGTAGCATAAAAATGGAAATGTTACATTGTTTTTGAGGTCGTTGTAAAGATTAATTTTTTCGATGAAAATGTTGCTGAGAAAGAAAAAGAGTTGTATCTTTGCAACCAGTTGGTCGCGGACACGGAGTGAAAAACCAGTGGATTATCAAGACGTAAGGGGCGGGTTTCGGCACGTTCCCCCCAGCGATAACAGAAAGCCCCTCTATTTTGAGGGGCTTTTGGTATTACGTTTTCTTAAGCTTTTAAATGCCAGGCTTTTGTTTTTCTTTCTTATTTCTTCAACATAATAATAGGTGTCACCGATTTGTTTGGTGTACTTTAAGATGGTGTTACGGTGCGATATGTCTTTTTGGGGCGATATCGAAACGCTATCCCTTTCTTTGATGATTAATGGAACCATCAAATAATCTTCAATTGATAAAGACTTTCGATCATTGCTTTTTGAGCCATGCCGATTTTCGGCATGTTGTATACCGGAAGTCTCAATTACGTGTTTGAATCCGCTTAGGTCAATGCCATGTTCGGCAGCAAGTTTCATTAGCTCATCATCGATGGTCTCGTCAATGATACAAAACCTATAATCACAGGTGGTTCCAATGAGATTGACTAGTTCTGCAAATGAGATCTTTGTTCTTTTGTCTTTGTTGAATGGTTTCTTTGAGTCCATTAGAGTTTTATTTTCGTTAAAATCGCAAAGATAATATATTTATGTTTTAAAACTATAAACAAAAATAATTAATAGTATATTCTATTAGAAATAGTATTGTAATATATTAACAATCAAATTATTTCAAATTCATCTCCATCGTCTTATGTGGCATGTTTAAAAAATCTTTCTAGATTTTGTTTTTTTTCTAAAGATTGCTTATTTTTGTTGCGTCATTACATGCCGTTAATCGGTTTTGATATGGCAGACATATTGGAAGAAGGCGTTTGCTAACGCTTGTTTTTGGTCTCATTGAACGTAGGAAATTCAACTGATCCAAATCGAAAACAAGACGGATGCAGATGCCCCGCTGTAAAAAGCGTGGGTGTCAATCTGCTTGTTATTTGGAAGGTTTCCTACGACCTAATGAGACGACAGGCGGCAAAAGATACCCCGCTTTCTTTTTGTATGTAGCAAAAAGAGTGAAATGTTACATTCCGGGTTTGGGTATTTGGCGGAAAAAAGTGTTTGTCACTTTTGTTATAATGTTGATTTAAATGGGAAAATCAATTACTACAGCTAAATCCTTTTTTGCGTTTATGCTTTTATTGATGTTGGTTTCGTGCCAGTCTGGCGCTTCTCGATTTGTGAATAAGTTTGAGAGATTTATTGAAAGGGTAGAATCTAACGCTTCTTCGTATTCGCAAGTGGAATGGGAGCAGAAAGACGAACAATTTCAGGAGTTTGTTGATGATTATAAAGAATTAAAAAAAGATCTTTCCCCAGATGAGAAAAGAAAAGTGGGGGAATTAACAATTCGATATTATAAAGCCAGAGTTAAATCTTTTGGTTTTGGCGTCTTGGGCGAAATTGGTGGTTGGCTGGAGTACATACAAGGCGTTGCGGATGAAATTAAAGAAGATGTGAAAAACTTAAATCTAAATTAATATGAAGAAGTTTGATAGTAAAGTTATTAATCTGATAAAAGGATGCCTTTTTTCTGGAATCCTTTTATTCTTAACAGGTTGTACGCTGAATTATGAGATTGACGCAGAAAATAATCTTCCTTTATTAATTGGAAGAACCAAGCAATGGCACCCTGATGCTTTGGATCAATCCAACGGAGCCATCATGTATGTCGACGCATCTACGGTTTTTAGCGACGCAGAAAGATACAGCGATATTTACAAGACGATGAAGTCTCAGATGTACCAGTATATTGGCACCTTGGTTTTCATCAAAGGACAGGAATTTGAGGCTACAGAATGCAACCGTCAAAAGCAGGCTCTTTTCAATGCATTGGAAAACATGAGAGCCATTGTGGAAAATTCTGATCCATTTAATTTTGCTAATATTCAAAAAGCCGTAGAAAACATCTGTGATGGCAATAGACAAGGTATGATTATAACTGATTTTGAGTTCTATGCGCCAGATGCCTTCGGCAGAATTCAAGGTCCTCACGACATGGACCCATATCTGTCAGAATCATTTATAAAATGGTTGAATAAAGGATACCAAATTGATATTCTTACCGAACCATATTATGAAAAATACAACCGTAAGGATTATCTGAAAAAACGTTTCTATGTCTTTTTCACCGATCCCGATGACGAAGCTCCAATTAGTGCTACGATGATTGGTCAAGTGAGAAAGTACGTGGTAAATGGCGATCCTACTATTGGGCATTGTAATTTGGTAACCTTGAGAAACACCGATTTGGGTATGTCGAGAGTGAATGAATCCAATAGCTGCGACAGCGTGATCTCTATTACAATTTATCCACTAGAAAGTTGCCCGGGTGAATTAAACGCAATAGATGCCACTTGGGAGGACATCAAGCAATATGTGATGAAATTGGATAAATACAACAAACCAATGAAGGATGACGAAGAAGGCCCATTGCCTCTCATCGATGGATTAGTTGTCAACAATGGAATTAATTATTCTGTGTCCAACTTGTCTTGGCATGCCACTAACATCTCGAAGCCTTTCATGGTAGAACAGGAAAAGGAGGATTCGTTGACGTTTGAAACGATGGAAGAATGGGATTTGACGGATGCATTCATGGTTGAGATGAATGAGAACAATGAGGTCTCGGTGTACTTGACTCCCAAAATCCTCACCTCGAAGCACCTTTATGGTGAAAAGGAAGGTTTTAGAGGCAACTTGATTCGTTTGGATATTGATATTGATCAATGCACGGTTCATGAATTTGATGAGGCGGCATTCCAATGGAAGTCATTGGGGAACAATTACCAAGGCAGGGATGCCGTCTGTGTCTCATTAAGCATTGACAATGCACTCAAAGACATCAGCGTGGTTCCCTCTACAATGGATAGAAAACATCTGTACACTGTGTTCATTCAAACCCAGTCAATCGAATAACAACAATAAAATATCAATTAATACTTATCATTATGAATATGTTTTCAATGGCAGTTATCGGGTCAAAGAAAGAACTCGAGGCTCTGATTTCAAACACCTATTTCTCATCCTTAGCCTTTGCGGTTGTGGCAATATTAATTGCACTCGTCATCGCCACGCTAATCAAATGGCAAGGTCATCCCGACAATTCTTATAAGACTAGAAGAGCTTGGTGGATAATCATAGGCGTGGTTTTTCCAATTGCTTTCTGGGCCATCAATTATTTTTATGTGGGCAAATACATCGAAAAAGCATCTTGGTCGGCAGATTTCATGAAGGCGAACATCTTCGCTGCTCTTATCGGCCTCGGTCTCTATTTTGTGGTTTCCATTATTACTATGCTTATCGTTCGTAGCTCCAAATGGGGTAGCATTTTGGGAAAGACCAAGAATAAATAAACACTTTAAAGCATTAGAATTATGGCAAAAGATATTTTTGTAATAGGGATAGGCGGCACGGGAATGCGCTGCATCGAATCCTTCATTCATTTATGTGCTATTGGCATGTTTGACGATACAAATGTCAATTTGCTGGCATTGGACACCGATAAGGACAATGGTAATTTCAGACGTTTGAGAGATCTGAAGGAAGCTTATTTGAAAACCAAGGGAGTGGGCAAACAGCATACCTCCTTAAAGAACACCTTCTTCTCTGCCAAAATCAATTACTATCAGTTCAGTCCGGATTATTCAAGGCAATCCACTTTTGATCAGCTGTTTGATTATAGTGGGTTGAACTTTAAGGACCCCGACAAAGCTGCTATTGCCGACTTGCTTTTTACAGACAATGCTAAGTCCTTCGATTTGAAGCATGGCTATCGTGCTCAAACTCACCTTGGCAGTATGCTGATGTATCATTCTATCATCGAAGAAATCAAAAATGGCGATACCAATAGTGATCTCCGCCGTTTTATTCAAAAACTCATTGATGCATCGGTTGGACATCCGAGAGTATTTATTTTGGGCTCGGTGTTTGGAGGCACGGGTGCTTCATCCATCCCAATTATTCCCAAAGCCATTAAGGACGCAGCCAACCTGATGTCACAAGCTACCGACATTGAGAAAAATGCCTATTTCGGAGCTACTTTGTTGACAGCCTATTTCTCGTTTGCTGCGCCTACTCAGGATGAACTGGAAAAACAAAAGGTTATTGCCACTTCCGACAAGTTTGCGCTTAATTCGCAAGCAGCCATGATGTTCTATGAAGCTGACGAAACCGTGAAAAAGACATACCAGCGATTGTATATGATGGGAACTGAAGGCGTTGACTGGAAACCTGGAAAGGTGAAGGATCAAGTGATTACTGGAGGAGACAAGCAAGAAAACGACTGCCATTATCTTGAATTGCTGTCGGCCTTTGCTGCTTGGCATTTCTTTAACTCACAAGAAACAGGCATTGTGGACAAACTACAAGGATTGGCCACTCTTAAGGCAAACAAGCAGCTGGAATATGTTTATAGGACATTTGACGACAGCGGCAAGATTAGCTTTGTTGATTTTGTCAATGATGACAGCAATGAGAATAACAGCGAAAAGAAAGAGTTTGCCAAGAAAATAGGTATGTTCACGGCCATGACAATGCTTGAGTATAAGTACAAATTCTTTGAACAAGCTCAAACGGGCGAGCTGAAAGTCAACAAGATTGAAGGATATGAGGATATAGAAAAGGTTGAAATCGATAGTTTGAGAGAATATATGAATTTATTCCATTTCTCCATCGTCAACAATGCGGTTAAAGAAGGCTGGTTACGTCAACTTCACAATTCAGCTGGCGGCGGCGACAAATTCCTGCTTAACGCCGAACTTTTCGGATGTGCAACCCCGAAGGAGTTGGATAAGATAGATTTCAACAAATTACTGTATATCAAGGGCTCTGACTTTGAGGCCAATGCCTTCAAAATTGGATTGCTCTCCAATTACATCAATATGTTCAGGGATGAATTCATAAAAACTCAGGATTCAACGGAAGTTTCAAACAAAATCGAGAAACTTATTAAACGAGTTTATGACGCTTTATGCAGTTTGTATCATTTTTAATCATTTGAAGTTATGGGAAAAGCAAAATTAATAAAAAGCACAGGAAGTTCAAAAAGTAATCCTCAAGGCCATTGGTATATACATGATGAAATAAAGCCTTTCATTCAGGGTATAGAAGCTGGTGACTTGGATGAAAAACAAGTGAATAGTACTCTTATCTCTGGAGTGCCAAGTCCATGGGCAAGACCTAAGCTTTTTTGGTTCGCCTTTGACTATAAGAAAAATGAAGATGCGAACATTGCGACATCTGGATTGTTTGGATTCTATAAAACTTTGATCGAAGAATGGCAGGGATTGTTGGCGGCTATTGCATTGTTTCCAGATAGAGTGACTTTTTCGAACCCTATCAGTTTAGATGACAAGGGAGATTTATATGATATCCCGAGTGCATTTGGCCGTATGCTATTGGATGAAAAAGAGTTTTGGATTGATCAACGGCAAAGGGAAATCAATCCCCAAGAAAAGCCTTTTATTCAATTAATCAAGTATAATGGACAAGTGATTGGAGGCACCTCGCCCTTCTCGATTTTTTTCCCAGGTGTTGAGTATACAGGTCTGACAAATACAGGAGACCTTCCTTGGTATACCGGAGGGAAGTTTACCGACCCTATGCCATATTTACGGAATGACATTGACAAAATTCAAAAATTATATCTTTTCATTAAGAATATCAATTCCAATTTTGAGGAGTACAAGAAGGCGCAAGAAAGGATTGAAAATAATACTAATCATGTATATCATCCTGATTTACAAGGTCTTCAAAGGTTTTTGATGAATTGGCAAAGAGATCTTGGTAAACGTTTTGATCTTCAGGATAATGGTACAGTTGCAAAGTATACTAATCTAAGAAATCCTTATGCAACGCTTCTGGTTTCCAACCAGAAAGTGTATCTATTGAAAACAGGAGACCTTACTTTCCAAAAGCCAGATGACGAGGCAATGATAGTGAAGGTGTTGAGCGATTTGCAGAATGTGCTCAAAGAAGGCAAAAAGATTGTCGGTTGGTACGAATCGTCCGATTACACGCAGCCACTTTCCAAATCAGCAGTTTATTATTTGAAGGTGAATGATTTGCGAGATAGGGAAAACCAAGTCAAGTATTTCGCTTTGCCTTTGAGCATTGAAGGTCTGCAGATGTTTTCGAAAAAGCTAGGTGCCCTTGTGTCGCAAAACAACCCCAATTTTAGTATTGAAGGAAAGATTAGTGATTCGGGCAAACTGATTGTGGATCTTACAGTTACCATTGACAACCAGCCTTATAAGTTGAATTCCAAGGAATATGACATCGAATGGGCCAACAATGGAAAGAAAGTGATCATGTGGCCAAACTTTGTTTCGGACAAATGGGATGCCTATTATCTGTATTCTGAATTTCCGTCAAATCTGTCAGGTATGAAGTTTGTGCCTTTCTACAAGCATTGCTATGATGGACAGATAATCACCGTGCAACGTCCTGACGGAGCGAATTTAGTTCAGAAAATAGTGTATTCCGACAGTTTGGATGATATGAAGACTGATGCCCAATTGGATGTGAATAAATTGGTGGAATATCCTCTCAACATGGCTTCAGAAGATAAACATAAATATGAGGTTATCAAGTCGAATTGTCCTATTGCTGGTCTTGAGATTAGGATTGAAAATGCCGGACGCTCCGAAACGGCCGGTTACTTGATGGTAAAGAATCCAGGTGATGAATCAATGGGCCAACATAAGATTGTTGATTATACTACTCAAAACGTCAATCAGGCTGCAAATGTCGGAATCGACTTTGGTAGCAACAACTCATGCGTGTACTACACTACCAGCACTGGCACTCATCCTATTACTTTTGAAAATAGGCGTTTGGCTTTGGTGGGGATCGAGTCACCCAGCGGATCTATTGCAGAGATGGATGAATTGCTGTTTTTCTCCAATGAACCTAGTGGAAATGGTCAAATTAAGTCTTGGCTTCATGAGCATGATGAGAGGTATATTGGCGCCAATAGAGACAAGGAAATAGCAGGAGGTGTCGCTGTAAATGAACGGAATATCCGTATCAAGACAATGACACGTCAAATTATTGAGACCCAAGCAGGTGTGTTGCATTATAATATGAAATGGTTATCCGACACGAGAGGCATAAGCAAAAAGACTGCCTTCTTAAAGTCGATTTGGCTCTCGGTATGTGCAGATTTGTACGCTCAACAACTTGCACCATCAGAAATAAGTTGGTCTTTCCCAAGCTCGATGACGCCAACTGATTTGAGCCAATATCGTAATATCTATAACGCTCAGTTACCTAACATCACTCCCATATTGGACGATCAGAAAAACAGGATTCGCGTTCCGAAAACCACAGAATTGACAGAGTCCGAGGCTGTTTGCAAGTATGCCTTAAGTCAAAAATATGGTCTTGATAGAACTATGTTTTTGGGCATTGATGTCGGAGGTAGTACGAGTGACATCCTTCTTTTGGCTAAAAACAGTAATCTAAACAACGAGGAGACTCTCTTCAGTCAAAGTTCAGTGAGAATCGCTGCCGGCGTGTTTTTTGATGCCGTTATCAAATCTCAACATTTTAGGAAGGCTATTTTCGAGTTTCATGAGTCGCAAAAAACCATTCATGTGGAGAATATCAAAGACATCTTGTCGAACGGAGAAAAAGCACCTTTCTATTTGAATAGTGTTTTTGATCAGTTAACACCAAACAATTCTTCCGAGTTCTATAGTTGGATTAGCAGAGAGGCGTCGTTCGTGTATGCCATTCCTGCCTATGTAACAGGATTGTTGCTGTTTTACGCAGGGAAACTGTGCTCCAAGACGATTCGTGAGAACAATCTTACCAGCATTCAGGAAGTGCATTTGATGCCGTTCGGTAAAGGTGGAAGATTGTTCCACTGGTTGCAGACCAATCCTGGAGTGACACCGACCACGCAATTCTATCAAGAATGCTTCAAGAAAGCTTTTGGTGAGGGAAGCGAAAACATTAAGTTGGTATACCGTACCGATGTCGTGAAAGACAATAAATCGGAAGTCTCAATGGGTTTGGTAGCCAACCAAACTTTGGTGTTCAATCCAATTATTCGAGAGAAGTCAGACATTTTCGCTGAAAATGGAATCAAATTCCTCAACAATGGCAAGCTTGAAGTGCTTGATGAGAATCAAGAGGTCCTGTGCGAATATTTTGAGAATATAGGTCGGTTTGAATTTCCTGAGAATTTGGAAAACTTCTACACCTTCCTGGAAATCTTCATTGACTTTGTCAGTCAAAAGGCAGGTTTGGTGAGGGATGTGGCTGCACTAAGGAACCGAAAGGGCGAATTGCCAAGTCTCTTGTCTGCATTTATCAGCAATGATCCTGAATATGCCAAAGCAAGAGACAACAAGCAGCGTACGGGAATATTTGAGTATAGGTTCCCAATCTTTGTAGCAGAAGGACTGTGCTATCTTGATAATATCTTGATACCAGAAGTCTTTAAGTCGTAATCGATATGGATCAGTACTTAGTGCTTTTTGTAGATGTGGAGTTTATAGCCGGTGCAATTTGCACCGGCTATGATGCTCCCCGTCCTATTCAGGTGGATGGAGAAAGCTTGATATGGCTCTATTTCTTCAACGACCCCTTTCAGCAAAGAGTCTCGTTTGGGAAAGGCTATAAAAGGCGCTACATGAATGGGGAGAGTAACTATTACGGACATTTTTTCACTCTCATAGAGAATGATGAGAATACTTTTTCTTTGCGCCATTCGGATTTCCACTATCCCGCAATCGAACTTTTGAAAGCGTCGGGGATGTTGGATCTTTGGAGAAGCCAATATGAACAAGTGACCCAAACTTCAACCGAGACTATCCCTTCTTTGTTGACTTTCTCTCCCTCAATCTCCGACTTATCGAAACAAAGATTTGTTGACTTTGTTAAAAAGAACAATTTCGATGTCAAGTCATACACGATTCCCTTGGCTGAATTGGCTTATTTTAAGCTGTTGCAAGACGGAAAAATCAACTTGACAAATTGTCGTTCTACAATGATGCTTGAAGCTACCAATTCAACACTTCATTTCAGCAAGCTGACCTATTCTGATAATTATTTTCTCAAAGACGGCGATGTTGAATCGTTGATAGGAAGGGGGATAGACCCAAGAAAAAGAGCTATTTGCAAATATCTTGTAGGAGAACTGAATTCACAGCTTGGCCTCTTGTTTTCAGATGAAGAAAAGGAAAGCGAAATTGAGAGGTTCGAACAAGATGCAGCCGAATGGCTGAAAAGGTTGGAGTTGAGCATTGACAGACCTATCCGAATCTCAGGATTGTCATTTAGGGTGGCCATCAACAATAAGAGAGATATATTGGTTAGGAAAAACGATGTCGATAATGACACAGGTAGTTACCTCCGTTATTTGTCTGACCAGTATCAATCATTTAAAGAGAATAGGTTCCCCAACGGGGTGGATTTCTGCTGCTTTGTCGGCAACTGCTTCATCAGTGACCGAATCAAGCAACGTTTTGATGCCTTGGTGGGAGACAATAAGACCGTCTTTTTCAAAACTACAGATATTGTTGACATCATCAAATACTATCCACGGATTAATTTGCAGCGTTATGCAGACGAAGAAAGCAGAATTCGTGAGCGTGCAAGGGCTGATGAGTTGAAACAGGCGGCCGAGAGGGAGGCTCAAAGAGCGCGGGAAGCTGCTGCTAAGGCTGAACAAGAGAGACTGGAGCAACTTGAGAGAGAAAAACGAAATAAAGAAGAGGCCGAAAAAGCCTACCAGCTTGCTTCTGACTGCGACAGGCGCAACATGCTTGAGGATGCAAAGGCTAATATCGACAAAGCGGTGTTGTTGGATCCTACCAACTTGGATTACAGGCGTTTTGCCGACTTTATTGATGACAAAATCCAGAAGAAGCAAGGCATTGTTGAGCTATACAAAAAATATTTGTCTTTAGGTGATACGTTTTATCAGAATGGAAGCTATGAGGAGGCATTGTCAGAATATGAAAAGGCCCTGGCTGTTGATGACAATCCAAAAATAAAAGACAAGATTCTCGATTGCAAAGACAAAATTAAAAAGTTAGAGAAGAAGCGGAAGCAAATTGCGGGAATCATGAAGGAGGTCAAGTCGTCTTTAGCTCTAAAGGATTACGATTTGGCGGAGAAGAAGGTGCAAGAAGTTCTTGCAATAGATCCCAATCATCAAGAGGCGCAAACCATGCTTGCCACTATAAGTGATGAGAAATGGAAGAAAAGCCTTCAGGTTTTGATTGACAAAGTGGACAAAGTGATCAAATCGGGTAAACTTGATGATGCGGAAGTATTGGTTGACCAATTGCTGGAATTAGATCCTGAAAACAAAAAAGGGCGTGCTTTCAAATTTCAAATAGAAGAAGCTAAAAGCCTTGAAAAAGAGAAGCAGAAGGCAGAAGAGTTAAAACGCAAGGTGAACGAAGCCGTCACTGAAGGTGACCGCTCTATGAAAAAAGGGAATCTTGTAGCCGCTCATGCAGCATTCGAGACTGCCAAAAAGCTTGATCCCAAGAATGCCAATGTGAAAGCAAAGCTACTGGAATGTGAGAAAGCCATAAAAGCCAATGCCTTGAAACAGAAGGTCGAATCGCTGATTGAGGAATTCAATTCATTCATGCAGCAGAAGGATCTCGACAAAGCCTATCAGCGTTGTGTTGAGTTGGAAGCGGCGGATAGCGAACATGTTGCCAAGTGGTCGAAACAAAAAGACCGTTTGAAGTTCATGGCAAATTTGTCGAATCCTCGAACCGTTAGAGCTGAATTGGCTTCCATAAAGGCTTTGGAAAGGGTTGGAAAAGTAGATGAAGCAAAACAGAAAGCCCTTGAGTTGAAGGAAGACCTGAATATGCTTGGCATTCATGACTACGATAAGGAGTTGGATGCTTTCGGAGGGTTTTCGATAAGCCCGAAACCGGGACCTAAACCGGATCCAAAACCAGGTCCAAAACCAGGACTAAAAACAGATCCAAAACCAGCCCCGAAACCGAAACCGGATACAGGATATGGACAATCCACCCAATTGTCCGATAGGGAAATCATAAAGCGGAAAAGGGATGTTAAAGCCCTGATTAGCCAACATAAGTTTGACGAGGCCAAATCCTCACTTGAGGCGCTGAAAAAACAAATGACAAATAATGACTTTGAGAAGTACTTCAAAGAAGAAATGCAGAAAATAGAAAAATAAACAAATTAAATAGAATTCTGAAATATAATGTAAAACTTTTAAAATTGATTTATTTATGGCAAGATTTGATTTAAACAAAGGTGAGCGTTTTCAGCTCAAGAAGAGTGAAGGATTAAGTAAAATCCAGATTAATCTGGGTTGGAAATCTGGCGCTGATTTGGATGCTTGTGCATTCCTGTTGGGTGTGGATGGTGTTATTACGGATGATGCTGATTTTGTGTTTTACAATTCAGGAAATCGTTGTAACCCTGAAAGTTTAGTCCTTGAGCCTTTTGATAAGGCTAAATTTGGAAACAAGAAGAATTGGAGGTCGGAGACTATTCCGATTTCAAAAGATGGATCTGTTGTTGGTTCAGCCGATGATTTGGGTGACGGTGACGATGATGGCGGTGAAGACGCTGGCGAGGAAATGCACGTCATTCTCGACAAAGTCAATCCTCAAATTACAGAAATCGTTTTCTGCGTGACCATTTATCATGGTGATGAGGACGGTACTACCTTCGGTAAGGTTCGTGAGCCTTTTATCTCTGTTGTAAACGAGGAAAATGATGAAGAGTTATGCCGCTATAATTTGAAAGAAAAATTTGCCAATGAAACGGCAGTTGTCGCTGGTAGTCTTATTTGCGACGAGGAAGGCGAATGGTCCTTCGAAGCCGTTGGCAAGGGCTATGAAGGCGGAATGCAGACATTAATCGATATTTATGCTTGATTATGGCAGACAATAAGAAAAAAAGTTCACGTCAATATGATTTGAACAAACCAAGTTCGCGTCATTATGATTTGGACAAACCAACAACACGCTCGTTTGACTTGACGAAAGAGCCCGAAGCTAAAGAAACCGTAGCGGCTCATACAGATAACAAATCGAAAAAACCTCAAAGGAAGATTGCCACTGTATTGGGCATTATCGTTGGAGTGTTGGCAATTGCAGCAATTTGCTATTTTGTTGCAGGCAATAAGTCCCCTAAAAAGGATCCAATTGCTCAGAATGAAGAAGTTGTTCCAAGTCAACAAGCGGCCTCGCCAGATAAACCCAACCAACCTGCTGAATCTGGTCCCACAACGACGGATACTCAGACTGAGACCGTGGGACAAGATGAAACGCCCGTATCGGGAGAGGTGTCTGCCCAAGGAGAAGTTTCTGGACAAGGAGAAGCATCTGGACAAGGTGAAACGCCTTCTCAAGTGAGCGATCCTTCGCAGGCCGGAACCTCTACTACTTCGGTCGAGACAACCAATCCAGAGGAGAACACAAAGCCGACGGAGACTCCTACATCTGCTGAGACTACCAAGCCGACTGAGGGCACCCAGCCCTCTGGGACTACCAAGCCTAATGAAACTGCCAAGCCTACAACGACTTCGACTTCGAACGGTTCCGCTTCTACGACATCGAGTTCGAAATCTGTAGCATCTGGTCTGGGTGAGCCTATCATTAGTGTGGCGGAACAACAGGCACTTTGGGAAGCTCTTGATAGCCGTGCAAAAGAGGTTATCATAGGCATTTATGGTAATGGTAAGGCAAGAAAAGATGCCTTAGGTGACAATTATTCTGAAATCCAAGCTTTGGTGAATGCGTATTATCACACCATGTATGGTTATTAAGTAATTAGGGGGCATGAAAACGATTCATGCCCCTGTTTTTCCTATTATGACTGGAATTGTTCTAAAAGTTATTGTCGCACTGTTTATTTGGTGGGTTTTGCCTTCGCTTGTAATCAAAAAGAAGAAAAGCCCCATGAAAAAATGGCTTACAGTAGTATGTGCTATAATAGGGATTCTTTTATTAGTATATGCTGGTATTGATTTGATACAAATGCTGTTTCGTGAGGGCTCATAGCGTTTTTGAAATTTCCTACATCTTTTTTATTGCCTAGGGTTTGAAAAAAAAGTTTCTATAAAATTAATTACTGTTATGCAACATTATCATCACTATTCTGGCCTTAATGATGCCGAGGTGCTAGAAAGCAGAGCGAAAAATGGCATCAATGTATTGACTCCCCCTGAAAAGGAAACATTCTGGGATAAGGTGAAGGATTGTTTCAAAAATCCATTGATTATCGTCCTTATGTCGTTACTGGTGCTTTCAGTCATCGGATTTGGCATTTGGGGTAATGTTCTGCCATCTGGCATTTGGATAGGCACTGCGGTGCTGGGTGCGCTGTTGGTTTTTGGTCTCGTTGTTGCATTTTTTGGAGGTCTTGAGGATGAGCTTATCACCATTCTGATGTATGCCCTGATACTTTCTGGAGGTATTGCGTTTTACCAAGGCGTTTGGGGCGGAGAAGCAGGCTGGGGGCCATATCTTGAGCCTATTGGAATTGCTGTTGCCATATTGTTGGCTACAGGTGTTGGCTTTTTCCTTGAACGTAGTAACGAAAAGACTTTCCAGAGTTTAAACGAAGTAAATGATGACACCTTGGTGAAGGTGATTAGAAATAATAATGTGTGCCAAGTGCCGAGAAAAGATATTGTTGTCGGTGACATTGTTTTGCTCGATACAGGTGAGGAGATTCCTGCCGACTGCGATTTATTGGAATCATATAACCTGTTGGTTGACGAATCGTCGCTTACTGGCGAGCCTCCTTGCGAGAAAACTGCCGATAGGGAAAAAGTCAGTAAGGATGCCACTTATCCAATGTATCGGATTCTGAAAGGGTGTCTTATAGTGGAGGGCTCTTGCACTGCACAGGTCATCAAGGTGGGTGATGCCACTGATTGTGGAAAGGTGTTTGAGGCTGCACAGGTCGAAGAAGGCGATCCCACTCCATTGAGTGAGAAACTGGATGGATTGGCCGATTTGATTACCAAGGCAAGTTATATTATTGCAGGATTGATTATTGTGGGTCGTCTTGCTGTTTATTTTTTCCAGGGGAATGCCAACTTCTCCGATACACTTGGATGGGTGGATTTCGTGAAATACGTGCTTGATACCATCATGATTGCCGTGACCATTGTTGTGGTGGCTGTTCCCGAAGGTCTTCCGATGGCTGTTACGTTGAGCTTGGCCTTCAGCATGAAACGTTTGATGAAGCAAAATACGCTGCCCAGAACGATGCATGCCTGCGAAACCATGGGCGCCACTTCTGTGATTTGCACGGATAAGACGGGAACATTGACCCAAAATCAGATGAAGGTCAGCGAAACTTACTTTGCCTCACTAAAGGGAGGTGATCTTTCGGGAGACGAAATCTCTCGATTGCTGGTGGAGTGTATTGCTGTGAATACAACGGCGAATCTGGACTTTGCTGACCCGAACAAAATCAAATCGATAGGTAGTCCTACAGAAGGTGCGGTGCTCTTGTGGCTTCACCAGCAAGGTATCAATTACCTTCCAATCAGAGAAAGGTTTAGCATTATCGATAGGCTTCCATTCTCGACAGAATTGAAATACATGGCTACCATCGTCAAGTCAGAGGTGCTGAACCAGAAAGTGCTTTATGTTGTCGGTGCTCCTGAAATCGTGATGTCATACACTGATGTTGCGGGAGAAGAAAAGGCGGGCTATGAGGCCAAGCTTTTAGAATATCAAGGTAAGGCGAAGAGAACCTTGGGCTTTGCTTATTTGCCATTGGCCGATGATCAGGATGTCTTCTTTGAGGGACATTTGAGTGAAGCGAACGTTGCCGGTATGAAAATGTTCGGCATCGTTGCCATTGCTGATCCGATTCGTCCTGAAGTGCCAGCTGCCATCAAAGAATGCATTGACGCAGGCATACAGGTGAAGATCGTCACGGGTGACGCTCCCGGCACAGCCAAAGAGATTGGTCGCCAATTAGGTTTGTGGACGGATGCTGATACGGATGCCAATATTCTGATAGGTAAGGAAACCGCTAAGATGACGGATGATGAGTTGAAGCAAAGACTTCCTGATGTGAAGATTATCTCCAGAGCAAGGCCGAACGACAAGGAGCGTGTTGTGCGCGTTCTGAAAGACCTTGACATGGTGGTTGCCGTAACGGGTGACGGCACCAACGACGCACCTGCATTGAATGTTGCCGATGTTGGCCTTTCGATGGGTGATGGCACGGCTGTGGCAAAGGAGTCGAGCGACATGACCATTCTCGACAACTCCTTTAGCACTATAGCCAACGCAGTGATGTGGGGACGGTCACTATATAAAAACATCAAACGCTTTATTTTGTTCCAAATGACCGTGAACGTTGCCGCATGCTTCATTGTCCTCGTCGGCGCTTTTATTGGTACTGACACACCTTTGACAGTTACCCAGATGCTTTGGGTGAACCTGATTATGGACACGTTTGCCGCTATTGCTTTGGCATCGCTTCCTCCAACTCATAAGGTTATGCAAGAGAAGCCTCGCTCTGTGAATGATCACATCCTCAAAGGAATGGGTAAGGACATTCTTGGTGTTGGTTTCGGATTTGCGGCTATACTATTGGCGATTTTGTTGTTTTTCCAGCATGCCGATGTTACTTCCTTGACTCATATTGATTTCACTTGGGGTGCTTACAACGGTTTGTCGCCTTACGAGCTTGGACTATTCTTCACCGTTTTTGTGATGCTCCATTTCTGGTATATGTTCAATGCAAAAGTGTTTATGACCAACGATTCTGCTTTTAAAGTTATTTCTTGGAAAGAAACCCGTGGCTTTATTGCCATTGCCCTTGTGGTGTTTTTTGGTCAAGTGGCTATTATTGAAGTGCCGGGACTTCAGGAAATGTTTAATGTGGCCGAGGGTGGTCTAAAACTTTGGGATTGGGTCATTATTGTCTCCTTAACTTCGTTGGTGATGTGGATTGGCGAGATTGTGAGATGGAGAAGAAGGAGAAAAGCAGTCGATTGAGAGTTGATTAAACCGTGAATTGAATGAAGAATATGTGCAATCAATTAGGCAAGTGGTTTGTTGTTACGATAGTATTGCACATATTCTTTTTATTGTTGCTTTTTTCGTGTTCATGTCATTCGTTAAGAATGATGGAGCCAGTTCAACCCGAGGAAATGGAAGTGCCAAGGGTCTCTGTTGACGACACACTTGTTTTTCATTCTGCCTACACTCTCTCCTACAACCCCAAAACCCTCACTGCCAATTGGGTCGCCTACGAACTGACGGCTAATGAAACCGAAGGCCTGTGGTCGAGAAAGGGCCTGCGCTTTATGCCTGATCCAGATTGTGATGAGGAACAAGCGGACAATGAAGATTATCGCAATTCGGGTTATTCCCGTGGGCATTTGGCACCCGCAGGTGACATGAAATGGGATAGCATTGCCATGTTGGAGAGCTTCTATTTCACCAATTGTATACCTCAGGATACAAGACTTAACAATGGCAAATGGAACCAATTGGAGGAAAAGACGCGTCGGTGGGCAAGGCAATACGGGAGGGTGTATGTGGTTTGTGGTCCCGCTTTTCTCACTGAAGATACCTTGAGGATAGGCCATAATGGAGTTGCTGTCCCTGATGCATGTTTCAAAGCTTTGCTTGTGCCAACGGATAGGGGATATTCTTCCATTGCGTTTTTGATGAGCAATGGGGAAGAAAACCGATCAGTGGGAGAATGCGCTCTTACTGTCGATGCATTGGAGGCTTTGCTCGATATGGATTTTTTCTGCAATCTTCCGGATAAAGAAGAAGTGGAGGTTGAAAGCAAGGTGGTCAGGGAAGATTGGGGCTTGTGAGAGCTCTAGCCATCTTTTCTCCATGGTAGTCGATATATACGTCGCAATGTCCACGGACAAAAGCAGCGGCAAGGGTTTCCGGATACTGTTCTTCGATGGTTCGGTGATTGCAGAATAACAATTGCGCCTGAGCGGCATACTCATCATCGGTAAAACTGCAGAAGGCCTTGCTGAAAAGCCGCTCTGCTCGCTCCATGGCTTCGTGGGCCAAATCTCCAGTCTCCCAAACGGATTCAAAGCAATCAACCCAACCACACCTATACTGCGTCAAGGCCCAGCAACGATCGAAAGAATTGCATATCCCAATGCCAAAGTCGATCATCAACATGGCTTTACGGTTTGGGTTGTTGGCTGAGGCGATCTCTTGCTCCAAGGCATTCATGGTCTTTGCAAACTGTAGCTTGGCGTCAACGCCGTGGTTCCAACGCTTTTTTGTCACACTAAAAGGATCGCTGTTCAGATAGCCTCCTCTGTATACGTTGGTACGTGTGAAATAATCAAACGAAACCTTGGACAGGTAGTGCTCCGCGTCTGCATAGCGCATTTCACGCAAGCAGTGGGTTCCAACCATTTCATTGAGATAGTCGCTGTCAATGTAAGAATGGGCGTTGAGGAAACGCTGGAACTCCGTCTGTGGTTTCAAGGCGATGTTAGTATAGTCGATCAGTGCCTTGGTCGACAGTGAGTCCATCATTTCGGCAAAATGGCAGCTGTAGTCATAATAGTTGAATGAGCATTTGTTTCGGTATTTGTAGAGCATCGCCGGAATCTCGTTCGGCAGGGTATAACTCGACATGTTGGCCAGCTGCAGGGCAAGTGTGGTATTGCCTTGCTTGATCAACTTTGGACATACAGTACCTAACAGGATGCAGCGCATGGCGTCGTTCCAATAGTAGTAGCTGTAACATCCGCTTAATTGGTACATGTTGAAGCCGTCAATGACCTCTTTGTCAATATCCTTTTCAATCATTTCCTGCAACCATCGCAACTGGGCGAAAAGCTTTTGCTCGTAGGCTTTGTCGTAAGTGCTTGTTTGGGCGTCGATATAAATTCGCATCACCTTGATGGCATCCTCAAGGTTCTTGTCTTTGGCGGCACGCTCGGCCATTTTCAGATATTGGTCGGCCTTAGGGTCGTCTCCTTTCAAATGGGCAATGTATGTGGCGGCGTACGCCCACAGTGCCCTGTCTGCCTTGGCGTTTTCGTTTAGGACCCTGTCGCAAAGAACGGCCAACTGATCGATCTCAACCCGTTCGTCTTCCCTATACACTCCCCAACGCCAATCGTCATCCCACTTGCGGTCAGGTTCGACTTTCCCCAGTATTTTCCAAAGTTTCAGCCGGAAATCAGGACAATCAGGATAAACTTCATAAAGAAGCTCCATTTTTTCCACACGGCTCATGTCAGGGTGATAACGCAGGTCGCATTCCAACAGCCCTTTCATATCGTTGGCCATGATGTACATGCTTTTGGCCAACTCGATGTTGCCGAGATGTACGTGTGCGCCTGCTACGTAGGAGAGGGCCATCTGCCTGAGAAAGCCATCTGGTATTTGTTTCTCAATTTCATTCCAAAAACGGATGATTTCTTCATATTGGCAGAGCGTTGTCATGGCCCTTACCGCCTGTAGCGCATAACGTTCGCCATAATAGTCGGTGGATTTCTGTCGGGCCACCTCGGCCACTTCGTTGAGCGAGTATCTGACGGGGTCTTTCTTGGAAGGGTAGTACCATGGCGACTGGCATTTGCAGCGCAACCACTCGCAATTCTTGGCCAGTATAAGGAAATCCAATGCGTCTTCGCCATATGCTCCAGTCAACCATTTCGCCATTTTGTTCCCCCTGGCGGCCTTGGGCATGCTTCCGGATTTTAAGGCCATAAGCGTTTCCAAATCGTATTTATAAACCACCAGATAGATGTCATCCAATGGAATGGTCTCGTAGGCCTGTTGCTGCCACAATAGGCAGTTCTCATGGCTGTTAAGGTTGAATTCCTTTTCTGGACCGTCGGGCAGGTTGACCAGATGGAACAGGTAATACTCCGAAGGCGAACAATAGCTCGGCACGCAAGCAAAGGAATGGAAGGAGGCGCAAATGAGGCTAATCGTGACTAAAAATTTGGCGTATTTCATCGTCGGTATAGTTTGAAAGGTCGGCGGAATCAAGATGATAAAGAATGATGGAAGCGTTTTCTGCACCTGGCATTTTCAATTTTACAATGCTGTCCAATTTGCGAAGTTCATCAAAGCTGACGTGTTCAAAGCGTACCCTATCACCGGCTTCAAGTCCCATGGAGGGTTGGTTGTGGAAGAGTCCCATATAGGTGTTGTCGCGGAACCATACATACCAACTGTAGGTAGGGTAGGCGTAGTCCAGGGGAAGGCCGTAGGGCTTGTTTTTCAAGTAAGCATTCACGTCGTTGAGGTCGAGAATGGAATTATGGGTTTCGGGATTGGTGATGCTTCCGGTGTTGTATAGCATCAGCACGCCTCTGTCAACGGGCGGGCAGGCACAAGCCAACTGCCATAGGCGAATGGTGCAACTGAGTTGGATGCCGTAAGGTTCCAACCGCTCTTTCACTTCTCGGCAGAAGTCGAAATAGCTTTCTTGCGTTTGCTGTGTCCAGTCGCAATCGAGTTGTACTTCGCGGATGTTGCCCAAATCGTGGAAGTCGGCCATGTTCAGGATGCGTTGGGTGATGATTTCGGCATAATTGTGCTTTGGACTGTTGATCAGGCGTAGCGCATCGATTGTGATGTAAACCACCGGCACAATTTCAACACCTTCAGGCATCGCCTCACGAAAGGCAACGGTGGCGTTGGGAACCACCTCGTAGTCATTGGTTGGGGTGATGTCAGCAGGTACTACGTCAAAAAGTCTCAGGTAAAGCCGTTTTACCTGATGCGTTTTTAGGAACGCTTTTTCTGAATCGTTCAGCTCAAAAGCCGTTTTCCAGTAATAGACGCTGTTTCCATGGCGCTGTCCGTCCTCTTCTACCGAATGGTTCCTTGCCTTTGGGGTAGATGAGCATCCAATCACGGCGAGCGTCAGCAGCGTGATCAATAGGTGTTGTAGCCTCATAGTCATTGCATTTGTCATTCTTGTTAAATGCAAAATAACGGAACCCCGAAAGACTGGCAAAGCGTTTTTCGGGGTTCTGTATGAAATGATTATGGAGTGTATGAAATCTCTTTCCGGGAGTGATTTCGTAAGATTAAGGTTTTCCTCTCATCACCAAGTAACTGATATTTCTCCACTTCTTGGTAAGATTGGGATTGAGGTCGCCAAATTCATGACGCGTACCCTCGCTGTCGGTTGCCCAGCCGTAAGCGTTGGCGCCAACCAGATAAATGGCATTGTCCACGCCAAGGTCGACCAAAGCCTGGGCGAAGTCGTGGAAGGATTCTGAGGTAAGGGTTTCAACGGTGAAAATCTCCCCGTTACGGTCGCACAATGCCCGCCGGACAGCCTTGCCCTTGGGTTCGTTCTCGACAAGGTTGGTGTTGTCCACCAAAGGATATTGACGGAAGAAATAGCCTCTTTTTTCCGTGGCCTCCTCAAAAAGAGGCGAGTTTTCGGCAACACCAACCTTTATGGTGTCGTTAATGATGGCACAATAGCCTTTTTTGGAAAGGCCCCATGCCTTGGGTTCGCCTTCCAGCACAAAAGCGCCGACAATACCTCCGTTGTCGGCACGAATGTCAGCGGCTTGTGCGGCGAATATGATGCCTGGATCATTGCGGTCTATGGCTCCCAGGTGCAGGCTCATGCTTACCTGATGGGGAATATAGAGTCGTAGGGTGATGTCATTGATAATGGTATCTGAGATTTCAACAAAGGCATGTCCTGTTTCCTCTGCCTTGGCAAGTGGGAGTTTGACTGAAGGTTGTTCCACGGGTATGGTTGAAGGGTCAAATACGCCTTGCTCAGGATCCTCATTCTGTGGCTCTGGTTGGGTTGGCCAACATTTCCAGACAATGATTCCTATGATGATACCGGCGAGTAAAAGCAATAACCATTTCCAGCCTTGGGGCTTATGTCCTTGGTCGTCCCTGCCACCAATGACACGGATTTCGTCGTCACGAATGTCTCTGGGCTCTTTCATTCTTTTGCCTCCTTCTCAATCAATTCCTTGAGATTTTTCAGGGCTTCTTTTGATGCCGATACTGTGTGGGTAAACATGCTGTTGTCCGACAGTATCAGTTTTTGGCTCTGAATATTGATGTAATAAATGTAGTTGCGGTTGATGATAACCCCTCTGCCTATACGGATAAAAGGGCTGATCTTCCCCAGTTGGTCATCAATCAACTCTTCAATCTGTCCTAACTGGTAGGTGAGCAGTCGTGTCTCATTGTCGGTCTGGACCATGTTGCTGTAATTGCCGTCCGACGAGATGTATACTATCTTTTCGGGGGCAATACGCACCAAATCGGCGGCGGTTGTTATGACCAGGTATTTCTTGAACATCACAGGCAAAAGTAGTAACTTGTTTGAATAGCAAAGTTAATCAATTCGTCGAAATGTACGAAATAGCCCGAAAAATGTATGAAATAACATTCTAAATGCAACAGATGTACTATTTTTGTGCCAAATAAAACAGATTTATTATGTTAGGCGCAATTACTGGAGATATCATTGGATCCCGTTTTGAATTTCACGGGACAAAGAATACGGAATTCGATTTGCTAAGTAGGGGATGTCGCTATACCGACGATTCGGCGATGACTATGGCCGTGGCTGAATGGTTGCTCGACGATCCTGACCACTCGCTTGAGGTGTTGGAAGAAATGATGGTGAAATTCGGCGAGATGGATCCCGAGGCTGGTTTCGGAGGCAAGTTTTACAACTGGCTATTCAATCCCCATAAGCTTTGGCCTGATGGCGTTCGCCGTCCCTACAATTCTTGGGGCAACGGCTCGGCCATGCGGGTGAGCGCAGTAGGGTGGATGTTCGACACTTTGGAAGAGACTGAACTCGTGGCCGAGATCTCAGCCGGCATCACCCACAACCATCCCGAAGGCATCAAAGGCGCACAAGCCACTGCAGCAGTCATCTTCATGGCTCGCAACGGAGCCTCCAAGGAAATGATAAGATCCTATATCTCGAATAAGTTCGGTTACGACCTTAACCGTACCATCGAGCAAATCCGCCCCTCTTACATGTTTGAGGTGTCGTGTCAAGAGTCGGTTCCGGAGGCTATCATCGCTTTCCTCGATAGCACCGACTACGAGTCTGCCATCCGTTTGGCCGTCTCGCTTGGCGGTGATGCCGACACCCAAGCCTGCATTGCCGGTGGCATCGCTGAAGCTTTCTATGGAATGCCAGACGACCTTGTTGAAGACATCGGTTACCACCTGCCTCCGATATTCAAAACCAACGTTATTCGCTTGGCGGAAAATTCAGCCTACCGCTGTTGTCGAGAACAACTGAAACGCTGCTGGAGAAAATAATAAATAGCACTTAGGTCGGCTTATAGAGAAGACATTTATTAATTAAATCCATAACCAATTCATTATTTGTAATATAGATAATATTTGATGAAAATTTGAAAAATATTTCAAAAAAGCACTTGCGGAATTAAAAATAATTTCCATATCTTTGCAGCAAGATACAAAGTGAACTGTGTTTTTACAGAATCTAAATTTACGTGATATGAAAAATATAGTTACCTTTGCAAATGATAATCAGTTTTCAGTACTGAATAGGCATCAGCTTATGATTGACAATAAAGGAAATAGGGCGCAAGGTCTACATTCAGAGATGGAAGTGAAACTTCTTATTGCTGATCGTTTGAAACGCATTGCAGAAGGCAATGCCGTTACGATTCCGCATGATGAAGTGAAAAACCACATCAATACCTTGCTCCAAGATGAATATCAGATGGCTTGACTCAGCTGAAGAGGAGTTGACTGATTTCGTTAGGTTTGAGAGACAATTTTTTGGATTTGATGTTGCCGCGCAAATAACTGATGAAATTTTGTCGCGAGTGGATGACCTAATAGAGTTCCCAACTATAGGAACTTTGGAGCCATCGTTAAAATACCAAAACCTTGAAATCAGGACTCTTCACGAAAGACACGCAAGGATTTTCTATACCATCGTTTCGGAAGAGATTATTATCGTATTGTTTTGGGATAATCGCAGGGATGATAAAAAGATAGAGCCTTATATCATTACAGCCCAGTAGGATTGCAATAAAGGCGAACTGTAATCTTTCGGTTACTTGAGACGATAATTATTAATTAATTTCATAACTGATTCATTGTTTGTAATATGGATAATATTTGATGAAAATTTGAAAATTATTTCAAAAAAGCACTTGCGGGATTAAAAATAAATTCCATATCTTTGCAGCGTAAATAATAAAACACTTGCTTGATATGAAAACAAAGAAACACCTTGGCCATAAACCCCCAAATGCCATTGTGAAAAAGAAAAGAGAACCAATCAAGGAAGCAAGGCGCTATGTCGATAACGCCAGAGAAATTCTGCTAGAACGTGGTAAACTGGATGACGAAGGCTTTCAATATGAAGATGAGAAATATGTTCGAGCCGCTGGCAATTATCTATGGCTCGGTGTGCTGATGGCTCTCGATGGCGTGTTCCATGTCAGGGAAGACAGACGCACCCGTGTCAATATTGATGCTTATCAGGAGGCAGTCTCCAAACGGGATTTGAAATTGCTCTCATGGCTAAATGAAGGTTATGAAATCATTCATCTCTATATGAACTACGATGGCAATTCCAATAAAGGCCTTTGTGATATGGGTTTCGAATATGCCAACCGAATCATCGACCGCTGTGAAGGGATGATGCCATCACCGACATGCTGACGCCTCGGGCTACCATGAAGAGCAAGAAAGCAATCCATAAGCCGTGATTGCCGTATAAAGGCATCAAGATGTACCAGGCGGGAAGAAAGACCAACAACGATGCAATAATCATCGTATTACGGATCTCCTTTGCGGCTGTGGCTCCAATGTAAATGCCGTCCCAAAGGAAAGCGGCGAAGGTGATCACGGGAATCAAGATCATGTAGATGTAGTAGGGACGGGCCTTCTCGATGATGTCGGGCTGGTCGGAGATCAGATGGATGAATGCATCAGGGAATGCCCAGTAGAGCAGGGTGAACGGCACGCTCAATCCCACACCCCAAAGCAACAGATACCGAATCGTTTTCTTCAGATTGTCGAGGTCGTGCGCCCCAGTAAAACGCCCCACCAAAGCCTCACCGGCGTAAGCAAACCCGTCAGTGAAATAGCTGAAGATGTAGAAGAACTGCATCAAAATCATGTTGACGGCTAAGATGTCGTCGCCCAATTTCGCACTCTGGTTGGTGAAAAAGGCAAGGGTCAGCACCAACAGAATACTACGGATCATGAAATCGGTATTGACCTTGAAGAATCGCTTCAGCTTGTCGGCCTGCAACAGGATTCGTTTCTCAATAGGGATAAGATATTGGCGGTATTTCGTTGCCATGAAGATGATGGCCGTGAGCAAGCCGGTGTATTGCGCAATGACGGTGCCTAAGGCCACACCGGCAACGCCCATGTGAAACACGTTGACAAACAACACGCTGAGCCCAATGTTCACCACGTTGATCAGAATGGCGATGGTCATAGGAATGGTGGTGTTCTGCATGCCGATGTACCAGCCGTTGAAGGTGTAGAGACTTAGCACTGCGGGCGCCGCCCAAATCCTCACCCTGAAATACTCGGAGGTGTACCGAAGCACCTCGGGGCTGCCGTTCAAAAGCTGCATGGCGATCCACTCGATGGGACGTTGCAAAGTCAATACAATCAATGTGGCCATCAAGGCGATGCACATGGAACGGTAGAAGGCGTAGGAAATCTCCTGATGGTCTTTGCCACCGTAGGCTTGGGCGGTAAAGCCCGTCGTCCCCGCCCGCATGAAGCTGAAGATGGAATACATCACGCTGAAAATGGTGCCGCCCAGACCGATGGCGCCGAGATAGGCCACCGAATCGAGATGCCCCATCAGCATCATGTCCACCAAACCCAACAAAGGCACGGTGATGTTGCTGATGATGTTCGGTATCGCCAGCCTCAGGATGCTGCGGTTAAGACTTTCACGATTTGCTCCAGCCATTTTTTGTCGATCTCATCAAACGTGTTCAACTCTTTGCTGTCGATATCGAGCTCAGCCCACATTTCGCCATCCTTGAAGATGGGCACCACGATCTCGCTTCGTGACTCGCTACTGCAGGCGATGTGTCCGGGAAACTGCTCTACATCTGGCACTACGAGGGTTTTACCCTGAGCCCATGCCGTACCGCAAACGCCCTTGCCGTATGGGATTCGCGTGCATGCCAACGGCCCTTGGAAAGGTCCCAAGACCAGCTGCTTGCCGTCAACGAAATAGAAACCGGTCCACCAAAAACCGAAGGTGAAATGGATGAGCGAACTGAGGTTGCTCAAATTGGCAATCAAGTTGGTCTCGTCTTCGACCAGTGACTGCGCCTGCTTCAAAAGAAGCTGATATTGTTTTTCTTTGTCTTCCATGGCGCAAAATTACATAAAATTGATTACTTTTACCGCTTCAAATCAAATCGCTATGAAAAAGGTTCATTTTATCGCTATAGGGGGCAGCGCCATGCACAACCTCGCCATCGCCTTGCACCGCAAGGGCTATGAAGTCACAGGTTCGGATGATGAAATCTTCGAGCCATCCAAGTCACGTCTCGCCAAAGAGGGTATTCTGCCTCCACAATGGGGCTGGTATCCCGAAAAGCTCGACAAGAGCTATGACGCCGTCATCCTCGGTATGCATGCTCGTATCGACAATCCCGAGTTGGTGCGTGCCCAGGAGCTTGGTCTGAAGGTGTATTCCTATCCGGAGTACCTTTACGAGCAGAGCAAGGATAAGACGCGTATCGTTATCGGCGGTAGCCATGGCAAGACTACCATCACCTCGATGATTCTGCATGTTCTGCAAAAGGTTGGCATTGAGACCGATTTCATGGTGGGTGCCCAGTTGGAGGGCTTCGACGTGATGGTGCGCCTTAGCGAGACGGCTAAATACATGGTGATGGAAGGCGACGAGTACCTCACTTCGCCCATCGACCGTGTGCCGAAGTTCCATCATTACCATCCGCATATCGCTGTTATCAGCGGCATTGGCTGGGATCACGTGAATGTGTTCCCGACCTTCGACAATTACCTGGAGCAGTTCCGCATCTTTGTCCGTACCATCGAACCTGGCGGATGCCTGATTTATGATCAGACGGACGTGGAGGCCGATAAGATTGCCCAGGGTGCCGCTTGCAAGACTTTTGGCTACGGCGTGCATCCTTTTGAGAGCGATGGACTCAAGACCACCTTGCTGTTACCTGATGGCAGTAGGAGGGAAGTTGGCGTGTTTGGCAGCCATAACATGAAGAATGTCAACGCCGCTCGCTTGGTGTGTAAGCAACTCGGGGTGACTGATGAGCAGTTCTATGCTGCCATCGCTTCGTTCAAGGGGGCTGCCCGCCGCTTGGAGCTGTTGTTCGAAAACGGCGACAATTTGGTGTTCCGCGATTTCGCCCATGCTCCTTCCAAAGTGAATGCCAGTGTGAAGGCTTTGCGGGAACAGTTCCCTGAAAAGCATCTGATTGCGGTGTTTGAACTGCATACCTACAGCAGCCTGAGCGAGGTGTTTATTGACCATTACCGAGATGCCTTGAAATTGGCTGATACGGCCATCGTGTTCTACGATCCCCATGCCGTGGCCATCAAGAAGTTGGAGCTGATGAAGGATGAGCGCATCATGGAAGGTTTTGGCCGTCCCGACTTGAAGGTGGTTCACAACAAGGTTGAGCTGATGGCATTATTAGAAAAAGGCCAACGCCACAATGTCATTGGCGCTTTTATGAGTTCAGGCGATTTCAATGGCTTGACCACTGATGATCTAAAGACCTTGTATTAAGGGACATTAAAATGGTGAGGATCCACCGTGACGTCATATTTGACGTTTGAAATGGTGTAAATGTCAACCGTTCCATTGGTGTCGATCAGTGTGATCTCTCTAAGCATCAGGCTGTCTTTCTCGAATTTGTAGATGACTTGTTTGAAGCCTACTCCTATGATTTTGCGCCTATTGTTCGTGAAGGTGACTTGTTGATAGCCATCCACCTCCTTAATGCTAATGCTATAGTTGTTTTCCTTAGCGAGGTCTTCGCATTTACCTTGGAATCCATAAAGGAAGATGTTGCTCAACGAGCGCAATTTGCCGCTTTTTCTCATGGCGAATGAGCCGTGGAACAACCCAATGTCGATCTTGAGCTTGTTCACATTGGAGATCATGTAGCTATCCTTAGTGAACAGAGCGGCGAATTTGTCAGGCCTGACATAATAGAGTTTGCCGTCTTGCACGATCTCCTTTTTCGGCTTTATGGTAGTATTGCGTAGGTCGGACTCGAACGACTTTGCGGCGGAGTTGACTTGCAGGATTTGCTCTAAAATAGCATTGTCCTGAGCGCACAAAACCACTGAAAACAGTAGAGATGCGAGTAAGACGGCGAACTTCTTCATGGTTTATTTGTCGAGGCTCATCAGGAATTCCTCGTTGCTGACGGTCTTGGCGACCCTGTCTTTCAGGAATTCCATGGCTTCCACTGGCGTCATGTCGGCAAAGTGTGTGCGCAGTGCCCATACTCTTGCCAGTGTGATCTCGTCGACGAGTAGGTCGTCGCGGCGGGTGCCTGAGGCCACAATGTCGATGGCAGGGAAGATGCGCTTGTTCGACAGACGGCGGTCGAGCTGGAGCTCCATGTTGCCGGTGCCTTTGAATTCCTCGAAGATGACTTCGTCCATCTTGGAGCCTGTGTCGATCAGAGCGGTGGCTAAGATGGTAAGGGAACCGCCGTTTTCGATCTTACGGGCGGCGCCAAAGAAGCGCTTCGGCTTCTGGAGGGCATTGGCCTCCACACCACCGGTGAGCACCTTGCCGGAGGCAGGTGACACGGTGTTGTAGGCGCGCGCCAAACGAGTGATGGAGTCAAGCAGGATGACCACGTCGTGGCCGCACTCGGTGAGGCGCTTGGCCTTCTCCAGCACGATGTTGGCAATCTGAACGTGTTTCGATGCAGGCTCGTCGAAGGTGGAAGCGATGACTTCCGCATTCACGCTACGCTGCATGTCGGTTACCTCCTCGGGACGCTCGTCGATGAGCAGGATGATCAGGTACACCTCGGGATGGTTGGCGGCAATAGCATTGGCCACCTCTTTCAGCAACACGGTCTTACCGGTCTTAGGCTGAGCGACGATCAAGCCGCGCTGGCCCTTACCGATAGGGGCGAACATATCCATGATTCGGGTGGAGATGGTGCCGCCTTGGTGACCCGTGATGGTGAATTTCTCGTTGGGGAACAAAGGCGTCAGGAAGTCGAAGGGGATACGGTCACGTACCTCTTCTGGCTTACGGCCGTTGATATAGTCCACACGCACCAAGGGGAAGAACTTCTCGCCGCTCTTCGGAGGACGGATGGCGCCTAAAATGGTGTCGCCGGTCTTCAAACCAAATAACTTGATCTGTGAAGTGGAAACATAGATGTCATCAGGTGAGGAGAGGTAGTTGTAGTCGGAGGAGCGGAGGAAACCAAAGCCTTCAGGCATGATTTCGAGCACGCCTTCGGCCACCACAACGCTGTCGAACTCGTTGAGAATCTCGTCGCGGCGCTGCTTCTCAGCCCTTTCGGCGTTCATCTGCAGCTCACGCTGTTCTCTTTGTTCGCGCTGCTCTCTTTGCTCTTTCTGCTCTTTCTGCTCTTTCTGTTCCTTTTCCTTTTCTACGTTCTGTACGTTTTGGTTGTTATTCTCCCTAACTTGTTGATGCTCCTTAAATTCTCTTTGCTCTTTTCTGTGCTCTTTATCTTTCTGAAGCTCTCTTTGCTGCTCTCTCTGTTGATCTCTCTGTTGAACTCTCTGGGGCTCATGTTGTGGCTCTTTTGGAGCTTCTTTTTGAGGCTCTTTCGGCTCTCTTTGCGGTTCTTTGGCCTCCACGGGAGCTTGGTTTTCACGTGAGATTCTCGGGCGTTTTTCCCTTTTCTTGGATTCGGCTTGTGGATTAGGATTTACAGGCGTTTCCTCAGTGGGGAAGGGGATCTCTTGAGTCTTTTGGGCTTCTTCCTTTTTTTGGGGAGCCTCTTCTTTAGGAGCTTGTTTTTCTTTCTTCTGCTTTGGTTGCGTCTCCTTTTCGGGAGCGGCTTCTACGGGTGCTTGAGCTCCTTGGTTTTTGGGCTTTCTGCCACGTTTTTTCGGGGCTGCGTCCTGCGACTTTTTCACAGTCTCGGGATGCTCCACCTGATGGTCGATGATATCGTAAATCAATTGTTGCTTGCTGCGTCCTTCGTCGTCAATTCCTAATTCAATAGCGATAATCTTCAGATCGTCCAAAGTCTTATCGTTCAATTCATAAATGTTATACATAAAAGGGCCTGAAAAGTGTTTGGAAAAATTTAGAGAAATTGATTTTTGTTCTAGGATTCTTTCAAAAATCACGGCAAAAATAATGAAAATTTATATACTCGCAAGATTTTTCTTCATTTTTCGTCAAATTATTATCTTTGCAGTCCAAAATTAAAACAGAAACAATCATGAAACAGAGAGTACAATCCATTTTGTTTTTCCTTTCGGCCGTCGTTCTCGGTCTGTTGTTTTTTATGCCTTTAACAAGCTATCTTGATGAGTATGGCACCTATTATAAACTCTTCATACACGGTGTCAATGTCGTTTCGGTGGCTCAAGGTGTTGAACTCTCGTTCAGCTCGATCTACACGCTGCCGTTGCTGATCCTCACTGTGGCGATCATGCTGGTCAGTTTTTATATCTCTATGTCGATTTTCCGCGCTGTGAAATTGGAGCAATTCGTTAAATTGTTCAAGCTCTCGCGCGTTAACGTCGCCTTGATGGTGGTGCTGATTGCCACTATTTTCGTCTATTATCTGATGAAAACGGGTTCGGCTATTGCGGTAGCGCCTTCGTTCCGTTGGCCGGCATGGGGCGCTTTCCTGCCTTTGATCGCTTTGGTCATGATGCTTTTGGCTTCGTCTGGCCTGAAGAAGGATATTGACAAGGTCAGATCGATCAATAGAATTAGGTGAGAGTTGAAAGGTTAAAGGTGAGAAGTACCTCTCACCTCTCACCTTTAACCTCTATCCTTTTCAAAGATTTCCATGTCTTTGAGTTCCTTTCCGTCGATGACGAGACGGATCATGGTGGTTTTCTTCTGAAAACCTGAGTTACCGGCTGCACCCGGGTTGATGTGCAGCAGATTCAATTTTTTGTCGTAGATGACTCTAAGGATATGGGAATGGCCACAGACGAAGAGGTCGGGTTTCCTATCCTTTAGAATGTATTTTACCTCGGGCATATAATGATCCGGGTAGCCCCCGATGTGGGTCATAAAGACACGTACGTCCTCTACCTTGAAATGCTGGTCTTCGGGGTATTGCATACGAACGATGTGGTCGTCGATGTTGCCGTGAACAGCCCGAAGCGGCTTAAAGGCTTCGAGCTGTTCAGCGGTTTCAATATTTCCAATGTCACCGGCATGCCAAATCTCGTCAACATCTTTGAAAAAGTCAAAGACTTGTGGAATGATGATGCCATGGGTGTCCGATAAGATGCCGATTCTTTTCATATTAAATGTTGATCAAGAAGCCGACGCTCAGCACTTCCTTGAACTGTACTTTTGATCCTTTAGTCATCATGGTTTCACCAGTAGCTGGATCGATCATGGGTTCACCCTGTCCGTCAAGAATGGGGAATTTGATGTCATAGTCGTAGATGAGATGGGTGCCGAAGTTGCAGTTGAGCCATGAATTCACTTTCAAAACCAGAAGGTTCTGCCAGTCGACGTCGATGCGCTCAGGATGGTTGAGATAGTTGGAGAAAAGCTCCAACTTCGAGTTAAAGTCCACGTTTTTAAAGATGGTATAGTTGAGTTTGGCGACCATACGAGCACCAAATTCATAACGGATGGTCTTGATGGTGTGATCCGTCGGGTCATTTGCATCAAGGGTGTTGACGCCGTAAGCTCCGCTGGCGGCGAGTATGGTGTCATTCACAATTGTAATACGTCCGGCGAGTGGGGCAAAATTGAGGGAGAAATGCTCGCTGGGTACCCATTCCATACCGAGACCGAGTGAGATGTAAGCAGGAGCGAGCCATCTGGAGGTGTAATTGGTTGAGTCTACCTTGTAGTCATAACCCTTGGCAAACTGCGAACGGAAGGCCAATTCCAAGCTATAATTCAAGGTCTTGCTGGCTTTCAGGGCGGCTAACGAGGTGAACTCAATCTGGTCGTCAGTTTTGATAGCCTTTTTTTTGAAATCAAAGAAACTGTAACCCAAGGCGGTGTTAAGGGTGTTGGTCCACTTAAAATTGTTTTTGGCGTAATTGATGGAGTAATTGAAGGTACCCATCCATGCCAAGGTGTTTTGTCCACCGGCTGCCCAGTTGGTATAAGAGCCTTGGGCGAAATTCAGACCGATGTTTCCTTTGCCGCTCCAGTGACTGGTTTTGGCAGGAGCTTCCTGTTCCTGAGCCATGGCGCCGACTCCCAATAGAAGTACGAGTGCCAATAATAAATGCTTTTTCATGGTATGTGTTTTTAATATGAATTTCCGTCTTGATAATTCCTTGCTCCGAAGTTGAAGGTGATGTCCTGCTTGTTGAAGCTACGGACGTATTTGCCGTTCTTCACTGCTGGGATCCAGTGGGTGTTTTGAAGCAGGCGGATAGCCTCGTTGTCGCAACCGCCGCCCACCGAGTTCTGCACGGTGATGTTCGACACGTTGCCGTCGGTCTCCACCACAAAACTCAGTCTAAC
Organism: Bacteroidales bacterium; assembly: GCA_017531225.1. Lineage (GTDB taxonomy): Bacteria > Bacteroidota > Bacteroidia > Bacteroidales > F082 > Limimorpha. Next base: position 80,898 of record JAFXLL010000008.1, read on the forward strand.
CGTGCCATGGATCTCTCCATACTTGGCTGCTTCAGGGTATTTAAGGTTCGTGAGGATGTAATGAGGCATAGTGCTGCCGTCGGCGAAATAGGGCTTGGCAGCCTCTTCAAGTTGGTGCATCTCGTAGATCCGATAGCCGCTGTCGGCTTCCAGGGTCAGTGGAACCGCTACACGCTCACGTTTTTTCCAATAGCGTTTGTAAGCCCTGGCATTGTAATCCACCTCATATTCCATGTCATACTCAACGGGTAGCATGTTTTTGGTGGCAGGCTCCCAAAGGATTTTCTTCACCATGTCCATGGCGTTGGCATTGGCGGCTTCACTGAAGGTCTCCTTCACCTGATAGTTGCTGCCGTTGCCTTTATCGTCGAGATGGAAGGTTATCACCACCTTGCCTTTGTTGCCGGCTTCAAGGTCGGCATCGGGATAAACGAGGTTCTGTAGAATGAAATCATCGGTCAATTGATGGCCCGCTTTCGGAGTAGGATGGCTGATTTGGGCGAAGCCAGTAGTGGCAATACATGCCATAATAAGGCAGATTAGCCGTTGAGCAGTTTTTAAGATATTCATAATCAGTTTATTGTTGTTGTTTGACATATATTGTTTTTTGCGAGGCTAATTTACTGTTATTATTCTTATTTTTGCAAAAAAAATACGTCATTATGGAAATTAATGAGAAAAGCAACATGATATTTGGGGTGCATCCCGTTCTGGAATTGATCCGATCGCAGAAAGAAATCGAGAAAGTCTTTATCCAAGCGGGTGTGCGTTCGCCTGAGATTACCGAAATCGCCAACCACTGCCGTGCCAATAGTATTCCCGTGCAGTATGTCCCGTTGGAGAAGATGAACCGCTTGACGCGCAAAAACCACCAAGGTGTGGTGGCTTTCATCTGCCCGATTGAGTACCAGCCGTTGGAGAAGGTGATCCCCGCCGTCTTCGAGGAGGGCCGCGACCCCTTCGTCTTGATGCTCGACCGTGTGACGGATGTGCGTAATTTCGGTGCCATTGCCCGTACGGCATACGCCGCCGGCGTGGATGCCATCGTCATCCCTTCCAAAGGCTCCGCTTTGATCAATGGCGATGCCATGAAAACCTCTGCTGGTGCATTGTCGTTGATCAATGTATGTCGTGTGGATAACATGAAAGACGCCATCGATTTCCTCCAAGCCAGCGGCTTGCGCGTGGTGGGCTTCACCGAAAAAGCCAAAGAGAGCCTGTGGAAATCAGATCTCACAGGCCCTCTTTGTGTGATGATGGGTTCCGAGGAGGACGGCATCAGCCCCGCTTACCTCAAACGCCTCGACGCTCACTTGATGATCCCTATGCCGGGTGATATCGACTCACTCAATGTTTCCGTAGCTACGGGAATCGTTTGTTTTGAAGTGGTGAGGCAAAGGATTTGAAAGTTGAAAATTGAAAATTGAAAGATCGTAAGAAAAAAAACTTTCAATTTTCAATTCTCAATTCTCAATTATTTCAGGTATTTATCCAGCCAATTGTAGAAGCGTCTCTGCCAGAGCACGCCGTTCTGGGGTTTCAACACCCAGTGGTTCTCATCGGGGAAGTAGAGGAACTCAGCTGGGATGCCTCGCAGGACGGCGGCATTGTAGGCTTGCATGCCTTGCGTGAAGCAGATACGATAGTCGAGACCGCCGTGGATCACTAAGATAGGAGCAGTCCACTTGTCTACAAAGAGGTGAGGAGAGTTGGCGTAGGTCTTACGCACGGTGGCGTCGTTCCATTGCCAGTATGGGCCTCCAAGGTCCCAGTTCACAAACCACATCTCTTCGGTTTCGAGGTATTGTGCCTCAAGGTTGAACATGCCGTCATGGGCAATCAAAGCCTTGAAACGTCCCTCGTGGTGACCAGCCAGCCAGTACACGCTGAAGCCGCCGAAGCTGGCGCCCACGGCACCGAGACGGTTCTCATCGATGTAAGGCTCCTTGCTAACCTCATCAATGGCGCTGAGGTAGTCCTTCATGCATTGTCCGCCGTAGTCGCCGCTGATCTGCTCGAGCCATTCCTGACCGAAGCCGGGCAAGCCGCGACGGTTGGGAGCAACCACGATATAGTCGTTGGCAGCCATCATCTGGAAGTTCCAACGGTATGACCAGAACTGGCTCACTGTGCTCTGTGGACCGCCTTCGCAGTAGAGCAGGGCAGGATATTGCTTGTTGGGATCGAAATGAGGTGGGTAGATGACCCATGTGAGCATCTGCTTGCCGTCGGTGGTCTTAATCCAACGCTCTTTGACTTCTCCCATGGTAAGTTGGGCGAAGATATTGTCGTTGACATGGGTGATTTGTGTGGCTTCGCCTGTGGTGGGGCTCAATGAGAACAACTCGGTGGGATGGCTCATCGACTGACGTCCGGCAATCAGCTTTTCGCCGTTGAACTTTACAGAGATGTAGTTGTGCTTGCCAGTGGTGAGTTTCTTAATTTCACCGTTTTCAATGTTGAGTGAGTAGATTTGGTCAGTGGCGTAAGCGTCGCTAATGAAATAGAGGGTCTTGCTGTCGTCAGCCCAGCTGAAACCTGTGCAGCACTGGTCGAACTTGGCGGTGTAGTCGGTCTTCTCGCCGATGAGGAGGTCCATCACGAAGATGCGTTGTTTGTCGCTCTCATAGCCGTCGCGTTCCATGCTCTCCCAAGCCATGTAGCGGCCGTCAGGTGAGAGGACAGGGTTGAGGTCGTAACCCATCATGCCTTCGGTGAGGTTCTTGCACTCGCCGCTCAAGATGGTGTATTGGTAAATGTCGGTGTTGGTGGAGAGGGCGTAATCCTTGCCAACCTTCTTACGGCAGCAGTAAACGAAGCTCTTGCCATCGGGCAGCCATTGCACTTGTTCCATGCCGCCGAAAGGACGCACGGGGGCTTCCCATTGTTCGCCTTGCATGGCGTCAAACGAGGCCTCGATCTTGCCGCTGCTGAAGTTACCCACGAAGATATGGCCGTAGGTGTCCACCCATTGGTCCCAGTGGCGGTACATCAGGTCGTTGTTGATGCGGCCTGAAGAGAGTGGAAGGTCAGGATAGATGTCGGCCACGGTCTCTTTCAGCTTCACTTCCTTGGTGAAGAGCACCTGCTGGCAGTCGGGTGAATAGAGGAAACCATTGATGTCTTCAGCTTCATTGCTGACGCATTCGCGGCCAGTGCCGTCAGGGTTGATCTCCCAAAGCTGCATCACGCCGTCATCGTTGGGGGAGAGGAAGCCGATCTTCTTGCCGTCGGGACGCCATTGTGGGCTGTATTCGCTCTTGTCGGAGTCTGACAACACGCGGTTTTCGGTGCCGTCAGCATTCATAATATACAAGGTGGAACCGCTGCGGTTCTCTTCTACACTATAGTAAGTTACGTTGTAAACGATCTGGGAGTGGTCGGGCGAGAGGCTGTATTCGCCAATGCGACCCATGGCCCAAAGCACCTCTGGCGTCATGATGTCGGAGGTCAAGGTGAGTTCTTTCGGACCGATTTTGCTTTTAGGCTCGGCCTCGGGCTTTTGCGTGTTGCATGACACGATAATGCAAGTGATCATGGCTAACAATAGGATATTACTTTTTCTCATGTCGAAAATGGTTTTTATTTGGAAATGGTTAGTTTTTTCACAATGGTCGTCTCACCGTGGAGCTTCACGAAATACTGACCTTCTGGAAGATTTGAGACGTTGATCTCATCGCTGCTTTTAGCGCTGGCGACGGTACGTCCGAGTAAATCTATGATTTCAATTTTTGAAATATTCAGATTGCTATTATTCAAAACTTTAACAACATCTTTCGTTGGGTTGGGATAGATGCTGATGCTGTTGTTGATGCTGCTTTCGTCAATATCGTCGACATCGCATACGTCGTAAGCCGGGTTGACGTAAACAACGTTGTTGTCAACATGGTAGCAAAGCAGGTGGAAGATGGCACCGTCGCTGGTAGGCGTATAATTGCCGCTGTTGACAAAGCCCTTGCTGCTTCCAACGCCCTCAATCCAGAATTCCCTCTCTTCGTCCAGACCGATGAATTCGAACTCGAACTTTCTGCGTTCAACACCGTTGTTGTCGATGATGGTTGATATTTCGGTAACCATCATTGGGTGTGGGTCGTTTTCGTTGAAGTAATCGCCTTCTTCGAGGTCGTAGTCATAGAAAAGGACCTCTTCATTGTAGGCACTGCCGTTCCATTTGCAGTAATAAACCTGGTTCTCTTCGTTGCGATAGGCGCCGAGAAGGATGCCCTGAGTATTGTTGTAGATGGTGTGGTACTCCATGCCGTTGATTTCAACGTCTTCACCTTGAACGTGAAGCTCTTCATACGTTCCCTGGGGATGCGGCGGGCTCCAAATGTATTCGCCCATAACGTACCATTGTTGTGCCTTTACGCCAAACGAAACCGCAAACAATGCGATTGTCAGCATGGCGATTTTTCTGAGGTTTTGTAAATTCTTAACCATAATTATTGTAATTTAGATAAAAATATTCGATGGACAAAAATACAAAACTTTTTGGAAATGCATACGTTTGTGTTATCTTTGCATCTCAAAACTGATTTCTATCCATGTTACAGATCTACTGCCGCAACACCAAAACCACTAAGAGTTTCCCCGAAGGGACTACGCTTCAGGAGATGCTCCCTGAATTTGAATTCGACAAGCCTTACGAAATCGTCTCGGCTCGCGTGAACAACGTGCCGCAAGGCCTCCGCTTCAAGGTCTACAACAACCGCGATGTGGAGTATGTCGACGGTCGCGATCCTTCAGGTGCCCGTATCTACTTCCGCTCGCTCTGCTTCCTGTTGAGCAAGGCGGCCCGCGACGTGTTCCCAGGATCCAAAATCTATATGGAGAACGCCATTTCCAATGGCTATTTCTGTAACTTCCATAAAGCGGATGATTCAGAGGTGACCGATGCCGACATCAAACAGATTCGTAACAGGATGCAGGAAATCGTCAACAAGGATGTCCCGTTCCATCGTTACGAGGTACAGACCGAAGAGGCCATACGCATTTTCCGTGAGCGTGGCTATGACGATAAAGTCAAGCTTATCAAGACGAGCGGCCAAGTCTATATGGATTATTACACCTTGGGCGATACAGCGGATTATTATTACGGCCGTCTGGTGCCATCAGCTGGCTATCTCAAGTTGTGGGGGTTGGAACGCTATTACCACGGTTTGCTGCTGCGCGTCCCCGATAGACATGATCCGAACCGATTGGCGCCGTTTGTTCCACAGCCTAAGACCTTCGAGATGTTCAACGAAAACCTGAAGTGGAACATCATTATGGACCTCAATAACGTGGGCGATGTCAATGAGGCTTGCCAAAACGGTTTTGCCAGTACGCTCATCAAGGTTTCAGAAGCTCTACAGGAGAAGAAAATTGTGCAGATAGCCGAGGAAATCGAGAGACGTTTTCATGGCGATAACGGCGTGCGTCTGGTGTTGATCACAGGCCCGAGCAGTAGCGGTAAGACTACCTTCTGCAAGCGACTTAGCGTCCAGCTTTTGGCCTGCGGACTGAAGCCACTGTCTTTCACCACTGACGACTATTTCGTCAACCGTGAGGACACCCCGAAGCTGCCTAACGGAGCCTACGACTTTGATAACTTCGAGACGGTGCAACACGAGAAGTTGCAATGCGACCTCTTGAAGCTGTTAGCAGGGGAGACTGTGGAAGTACCCGAGTTCAACTTTGTGACTGGCAAGCAAGAGTACAAGGGGAAACAACTCCATCTCGAAGCAAATACTGTGGTGCTCCTCGAAGGCATCCACGCACTTAATCCCAAGTTGACTGACCAAATCGCTGACGCGTTGAAGTTCCGCATCTTCATCAACACGCTGACGAGCACTTCTTTGGACGATCATAACATCATCCCGACCAGCGACAACCGCCTGTTGCGCCGTATCATCCGTGATTATAATAAAGGTGCTTTTACGGCTCGTCAAACTATCGAACAGTGGCCTAACGTCATCGCCGCCGAGGAGCAGTGGATCTATCCATATCAGGAAAACGCCGATATGATGTTCAACTCATCGTATCTGATTGAGTTTGCCGTCATGCGTAACCATGCGGAGCCCATCCTCACCAGTGTACCGAAGAATTGTTCCGCATACACCGAGGCGCATCGTCTGTTGCATTTTATCCATTATTTCACTCCGGTTTCTGATAAGGAAATACCACAAACTTCAATGATTAGAGAATTTATTTAAATTGAAAATTGAAAATTTAAAATTGAAAATTATTGATGAAGAAAAAAAAGAATGTGATAAGTGAAAAAAGCTTGAAGTTTGCGGTACGAATAGTGAAGTTTTACCAGTATCTTTGTGACGAAAAGAAGGAGTATGTGCTAAGTAAACAAGTATTACGTAGTGGAACGAGTATTGGGGCTAATGTCCGTGAAAGTAGGAATGCTCAGTCAGACGCTGACTTTATCAATAAGCTTAATATTGCTCTTAAGGAAGCTGACGAAACTCAATATTGGCTTGAACTTCTACGGTTGTCTGGAATTATCTCAGAAGAATCATTCGATTCATTGAACAATGACTTAAAAGAGTTGATTGCTATTTTGGTTTCGGTTATTAAAACCATGAAAACCAAATAGGAACAGAAGTCTTTCAATTTTCAATTCTCAATTTTCAAATAAAAAAGACGGCTTTATAGCCGTCTTTTTTTTGTTGGTAGCGGGAATGAGAATTGAACTCATGACCTCCGGGTTATGAATCCGACGCTCTAACCTACTGAGCTATCCCGCCGTGATTGCGGGTGCAAAAGTACTACAAATTTTGTTTCATGCAAGAGTTTTTGGAAAAAAATTGGTATGGTTTTTGAATTTTTTGTCATTTTGTTCCTGTTAAAAGAAATATTTATACATTTGCACATCTTTAAAATAAACGTAATATGAAAAAGCTTGTATTTTTGATCGGTGTCCTCGTGATGATGGCCGGTGTTGCCATGGCACAGGAAGAGAAGGTTTCAGAGAATGGTCCAGAGATTGAATTCGAAAAGCTGGTCCATGATTATGGCGAGGTTCAGTATAACGGTAACGGTGAATGCGAGTTCCGCTTTACCAATACTGGCAACGAACCCCTGATTCTCCAAAAACCCAAATCGAGCTGCGGATGCACTGTCCCCACTTGGCCAAAGGAACCTATCCTTCCTGGCGAGTCAGATGTGATCAAGGTGACTTACAAGACCACTAAGGTGGGTACCATCAACAAGTCGATCACGGTGACATCAAATGCCAAGACCAACGCCACTGTAGTACTCCGTATCAAAGGCAACGTGCTGCCTCAGCCAACTGAGACACTTCCTGAAAAGGATTTCGGTGAAGGATCTCCAGTGAACAACAATTAATCAAAGAGCTAAAAGTTAAGTTTTTATATGCCACAGATTTCAAACAAAGGCTTAGAGCTTCCGCAATCAGCGATTCGGAAGCTCGTTCCGTTTGCTGATGCCGCCAAGGAACGCGGTATCCATGTCTATCATCTGAACATCGGCCAGCCCGACATCGAGACTCCCAGCGGCGCCTTGAAGGCTCTCGCCGATACCGCCAACAAGATGGCAGAAAGCCACGGCGTGTTGGAATACAGCCACTCGGCAGGTATTCAGACCTATCGCCGCGCGCTCTGCAACTACTATCACCGTCACGGCATCGATGTCACGCCTAATCAGGTCATCGTCACCACCGGCGGCAGCGAGGCTTTGCAAATGGCTTTCACCGTCTGCCTGAACCCTGGCGACGAAATCATCATTCCGGAACCTTATTACACCAACTATAATACCTTCGCCAAGTTGTGCGACGCTAAGATCGTTACTATCCCGAGCGATATTAAGACAGGTTTTGCTCTACCTCCAATCGAGGACTTCGAGAAGGCGATCACTCCACGAACCAAGGCTATCATGATTTGTAACCCTAACAACCCGACTGGTTATCTCTATACTCACGAGGAGTTGCTGAAGGTTGCTGGCTTGGTCAAGAAGTACGACCTGTACCTCTTTGCTGACGAGGTGTACCGTGAGTTCTGCTACGACGGTCACAAGCACTTCAGCGTGATGCAGCTCGAGGGACTGGAACGCAACACCATCCTGTTCGACTCCGTCTCAAAGCGTTACAGCGCTTGCGGCGCCCGTGTAGGTTGCATGGTGACCCGTAACAGTGAGGTCTACGCCATCGCTATGCGCTTGGCTCAGGCCCGTCTGTCGCCACCGAGCTTCGGTCAGATCTTTGCCGAGGCCGCTGTTAACACTCCTCAAGAATACTTCGATAACGTTTACAATGAGTATATCGCTCGTCGTAATGTCATCGTCGAAGGCATCAATAAGATCCCGGGCTGCTTCTGCCCAATGCCTAAAGGCGCTTTCTATACCGTGATCGACCTGCCTATTGATGATAGCGACAAGTTCTGCCAGTGGCTGCTCACCGACTTCAGCTACAACGGTGCCACCGTGATGCTGGCTCCTGCTACTGGCTTCTATGCTGATCCCGAAAAGGGACGTCACCAAGCCCGTATCACCTACTGCATCTGCATCGATGACCTGAAGGCTGCCATCAAGTGCCTCGAAGAAGCCTTGAAGGAATATCCTGGGAAGATTAAGAGATAAAAGTTAAGAGCTCTATTAATAGATTAGGTATTTGTTCCTGATTGCTTTGAACTCTTCGATCTCTTCAAGCCATGAAGCGCGGATGCTATCCGCGCTTTTTTTGTTCTCAATCTGCTGGATCAACAGCTTGTCGCCCGAAAGCAGGTTGAAATACTTGGTAAAGAAAAGATAGTTCTTTTCGCTGAGCTGCCGATAGGCATCGATGAGCCAGTCAAGCTGTAGTTGAGCGGGGGTGACGGCATAGTCATGGGCATAATCGGTCAAGTCAAAGCCACGGCAACGCTCTCCTTCAAACATAGGCTTGGAGGCACCGCCTTTGCTCTCGGGAGTGAAGGTGAAATCGCCTCTCAGGTCTGGATGGCCGAAGATCTGGAAAGGCTTTTCGGTGCCACGTCCCACGCTCACGATGGTGCCTTCAAAGAAGCAAAGGGAAGGGTAGAGGTAGACCGACTCCCAGTTGGGTAGGTTGGGTGAGGGCTTCACAGGCAGCTCATAGATGGCGTTGCGGTCGTAGTCGGGCACGGGGATCACTGTGAGATCGCAAAGGATGCCACTCTTCAGCCAGCCTTCGCCATTCACCATCTGGCCATATTCGCCAATGGTCATGCCATACACCACAGGCACAGGATGCATGCCCACAAACGATTTGTTTTCGGCTTTCAAAACAGGGCCGTCGATATAGAAACCGTTGGGGTTGGGACAATCCAAAACCACTACAGGAATACGCTGTTCAGCGCAGGCTTCCATCACATAGCTCAAAGTGGAGATATAGGTATAGAAACGCACGCCTACATCCTGCAAATCGAACACCATCACATCGATATCCTGAAGCATTTCAGGCGTGGGTTTCTTGGTCTTGCCATACAAAGAGGCAATCTCGATGCCGGTCTTCTCGTCCTTGCCATCGGTGACCTTAGCGCCAGCATCGGCTGAGCCGCGGAAGCCATGCTCTGGAGTATAGATGCGTTTGACGTTGATGCCAAGCGCAATCAGCGAATCCACCAGATGGGTCTCGCCGATGATGCTGGTTTGATTGGCCACCACGCCGACCGTCTTTCCATCGAGCAACGGAAGATAGCGATTGGTTTCCTGAGCACCGCAGCGGTATTCCTCCTTAGGGATCAAGCGAATCGATTGGCCGCAAGCCGTGGCACTGATCATCATGGCTAAAAACAAGAGAAGATGTGTGTTTCTTTTCATGGTAATTTGTATTTTTGCAAAATTAATACAAAAATCCAACCAAACTGGCATGTCAGGCTCCAAATTCATCTCCGGTCGTCTGTTCTCACTCTCGAAGGACAATCTGTCGTCGACGGTGATGCGCCTTGCCGTGACCAGCGTTGCCTTAGCCATCACGGTGATGCTCATCTCGTTAGCCGTAGTGGTGGGCTTCAAAAACCAGATTCGCGACAAAGTGGTTGGTTTTGTGGCTCCCGTTCACATTCAAACGTTGGATAGGAACGAGTCGTACGAGGAAATGCCTTTTGTGATCGATGAAAGGTTGCGCAACAGCCTTACCAACACCAAGGGCATCAGGCATTACCAGCAGGTGGCCAACAAGGCTGGCATCATCAAGACCGACGAAGAGATTCAGGGTGTGGTGATGAAAGGTGTGGACAGCCGCTACGACTGGAGTTATTTCAAGAACTGCATGATTAGTGGCGAGGTGCCTCAATACGTCGATGGCGAGCGTTCCAACGATGTGTTACTTTCAAAGAATATTGCCGACAAGATGCTCCTTGAGGTGGGCGATGCGGTACGTGTTTGGTTTATCGACGAAGACATGCAGGCGAGGGGCAGGAAATTCAATGTGGTAGGCATTTTCGAAACGGGACTCTCGGAGTTCGACATGCGTTATGTGTTCTGCGACTTGAATCAGATACGCAAACTCAACCATTGGAATGAAGACGAAGCCGGTGTCGTTGAAGTCTGGACCGATGATATGGACCAGATGGATGAAGTCAATAATGACCTGTACTTTAGCATCCCCGCCAACTTGGCCTCATATACCGCTCGTGAGAGCAATCCGCAAATCTTTGATTGGCTTGCTTTACTTGATACCAACGTTTGGCTGATTCTCGTGCTGATGTTTCTTGTGGCAGGCATCACGGTGATCTCCATGCTTCTGATTATCATTATTGAGAGGACCTCGACCATAGGCTTGCTTAAAGCCATGGGCGCTTCCGATAGATTTGTCCGAAAAGTGTTTCTGTATCGCTCCGTCCGAATCCTGCTGATTGGCATGGTTATTGGAAATCTACTCGGTCTCGGCTTCTGCCTTGTGCAGTATTACACAGGTTTCATCCACCTGAATCCTGAGACATACTACCTGTCAGCGGTTCCCGTTGAGATGCATCTTTCCACAGTCATCGCCTTGAATCTTGGCACTTTCGCCTTATGGATGCTGATGCTGCTAATTCCGACAAGCATTATTAATAGAATCAGGCCTTCGCGATCGATACGATTCGAATGATAAACGTCATTGCGAGCGAAGCGAAGCAATCCAGTTCGAGTCTAAATGGATTGCTTCGTCGCTATGCTCCTCGCAATGACGATCATAATTTAGAAAGATTCTAAATTTTAAAAGAGCCTGCTATTTCAATAAAAAGACCTATTTTCACGGCTCCAAATAATCATAAAAAACAAGCTAAAGACATGATGAAAAACTTTGTGATTGAGCCGCTGATAGGATTCGGTGAAATTCCTTTTGGGATGCCGATGGACGACGCAGTGAAGCTGCTGGGCTCTCCTAATTTTTACGAGGAAGTGAGCGACATGGAAGAGACGGGCAACCGTTCCATCTTCTATGAATATGACGACATCGCTACCAACATTTATTTTGAAGGCATTACCAAATCGGTGGCTGCATGCTTCGAGACTGAAAACGAGGATGCAGTGCTGTATGGCACCAAAGTCATGGATTTGAACCGCGCTCAGGCTATTGAGCTGATGCGTGAGAATGGCTTCAAGGAGTTGGAAGAGGAGGATGAAGACGGCGAACACCGTGTTTCATTCGAAGACGCCATGATCGATTTCTTCTTCGTCGGCGACGAGATGACCGCTGTTAGCTGGGGCGTGCTTGTTGACGAACAGGGAAATATTATTTAGGCCTTTTTAGCCTTGGGTGAAAACTGCTTAGGGTTTCCCGTAACAAATCATCTGAAATATGGGTATAGATCTCGGTGGTGCTGACGCTGGCATGACCGAGCATTTGCTGTACGGCCAATAAGTTGGCTCCACCTTCCAAGAGGTGGGTGGCAAAGCTATGCCTAAAGGTATGTGGGCTGATGGCTTTGTGGATGCCGTTGCGTTCAGCCAATTCCTTCACCAATAAAAAGACCGATTGCCGCGTCAGTCCCGTGCCTCGGTTATTCAAAAACACGATGTCGGTGAATTTGGGTTTCGGCGTGATGTGAAGCCGTGCACCTTCTATATATTGATATAGGATTTTCAAACTGGAGTCGCCGATGGGGACGAGCCTTTCCTTGCTGCCTTTGCCGAAGATGCGCAGGAATCCATCCACCTTATAAATATTGCTGATCTGTAGCCCGATGAGTTCAGAGACGCGTAAGCCACAGCCATACATCACTTCGATCATCGCTTTGTTGCGGTGACCGTTGGGTTGACTGAGGTCGATGCTGTCAATCATCTTTTGGATTTCCTCAACGCTCAACACCTCGGGAAGATGGCGACCTAATGAAGGGGAGTTGATGAGCATGGTGGGATCGTTATCGGCCAGGTTTTCTTGGATGAGGTAACGCCAAAACGACTTTAATCCGGAGAGGATGCGAGCCTGTGAGGTGGCTCCGATGTGTAAATCATAAAGGTAGGCGAAGAAGTTCTCTATGGTGTCCTGCTTGATGTCGTTGACTTCAGTGGAAAGGTTTTGGTTTTCCAGGTATTGCAAAAACAGGTGGACATCATGGCAATAGGCCTCTACGCTGTTGTCGGACAGCGAAAGCTCCAGCCGCAAGTGATCGGCGTAGTGCTTGATGAGGTTTTGGTTGATGTTTCCCATAGAGTCTAAAAAAATAGAGACGCCACACGGCGTCTCTATTATCTTTAATCCAAAGTGTGGATCACCAGACCGGATCTGAGTTTCGGCTCAAACCAAGTGGTCTTGGGAGGCATGATGTTGCCAGTGTCGGCGATGTCGATGATTTGCTTCATGCTCACAGGATAGAGCGCGAAGGCGACCTTCATCTCACCGCTGTCGACGCGACGCTTCAGCTCGCCGAGGCCGCGGATACCGCCAACGAAGTCGATGCGCTTGTCGGTGCGGAGGTCCTTGATGCCTAAGATCTTGTCGAGGACAAGGTTGCTGAGGATGGTGACATCCAACACGCCGATAGGATCGTTATCGTCGTAGGTGCCGGGTTTGGCCGTCAGGCTGTACCACACGCCCTCGATGTACATCGAGAAGTTGTGGAGCTTGTTGGGCTTGTACTCGGTGTCGCACTCGCAGTGGCAGGGGAACTCGCAGTTGCACTTGCCACCGTCCTTGGTGCAGTTGCACTTGCATTCGATGTCGAAGTTCTCTTGCAGGGCCTTGAAGAAGTCCTTGGTGCTGAGGCCGTTGAGGTCTTTCACGACGCGGTTGTAGTCGATGACGTTCAGCTGGTTGTCGGGGAAGATGACGGTCATGAAGTAGTTGTACTCTTCCTTGCCAGTGTGGGCAGGATTCTTCTCTTTCTTCTCTTGTCCGACGAGGGCTGCGGCAGCGCTACGGTGGTGACCGTCGGCGATGTACATGGCAGGGACCTTCTTGTCGAAGAGCTCGACGAGGCGGGCGATGGTGGCTTTGTCGTCGATGATCCAGAAACGATGACCGAAGCCGTCTTCCTTGGCGATGAAATCATAGATGGGCTTCTCAGCGGTGATCTTGCTCACGATGGCGTCGATTTCGGCGACGGCAGGGTAGGCGAAGAACACAGGCTCGACGTTGGCGTTGGTGAGGCGGACGTGCTTCATGCGGTCTTCCTCTTTGTCTTTACGGGTCAGCTCGTGCTTCTTGATGACCTTGTTCACATAGTCTTCGCTGTAGGCGCAAGCCACGATGCCATACTGCCAGTGGGCGTTGGCGTCGGTTGGGTTCATGCTCTGGGCATAGATGTAGAGTTTTTCCTCCTGGTCTTGTTTGATCCATCCGAAGTCTTTGAACGAGTTGAAGTTCTCAACGACTTTCAGATAGGTCTCGAGGTCGCTGTCCTTGTGACCTTCAGGCAGGTCGATTTCGGCCTTGGTCACGTGGAGCAGGCTATAGGGGTTGCCCTCGCATTCCTTGCGTGCTTCTTCGGTGTTCAGCACGTCGTAGGGGCGGGAGGCTAATTTTTGGACGATGTCCACGCCGGGACGCCATCCTTTGAACGGTTTGATTATTGACATAACAGTTTCTAATTAGCAGTTTAAAGTTTGTTGTTGGTTGTTTTCTCCTTGGAGCGAGACAATCAGGGCACCTGTCATCTTGGTCAGTTCGATTAGCTCGTTACGGATATCGTTGGATTGTTCCTCGTCGATCACTCTGCGGGTAAGCAGGATGGCTGTGTAGGATACGCAAGTGCGGATGTCGCCTTTGGCTTGCTGGAGATACTCGATGAAGGCGGCCTTCTGGGCGCATGAACCTTCGACAATGTTGTTAGTAATACTGGAGGCAGCTTCAAAGAACAGCTTGGCGACCATGCGGTCACTGTCGGTGACTGCATGGTCGTAAATAGTCAACACTGCATTTGAGAACAACAGTGACTTGTGATAGATTCTGAGATTCTCAAACTTGAAAAATGGAGCTGCCTTTAGCGTCTCTGCTGATGTCATGATAAGTTATTTGTTCACTTGGAAACGCTTGTTGCCTGTCTTAAAGAAATCGGCGATTTGGTTAGCGGCAGCAAGACCAGCATTGATATTGGCTTCCTCGGTTTGGGCGCCCATCTTCTTGGGCGTGGCGAAGTAGCGGCCTTCGAAGGCTTTGAACTCGGCGTCGGCATCGGGCATGATGTCGGTGATGTACTTGAGGTCAGTACGCTCGGCCATCAGCTTGAGCAGTTCGGGCTCGTTGATGACTTCCTTACGGGCGGTGTTCACGAGGATGCCACCTTTGTGCATCTTGTTCACCACAGCGTAGTTGATGCTCTGCTTGGTCTCGGCAGTGGCCGGGATGTGCAGTGAAACGACGTCGCAGGTCTCGAAGAGGGCGTCGCGGTTGGCAACGGCGTGCACACCGGCTTCTTCGATCTTCTCAGCGGGGACGAACTCGTCGAAGGCATAGACATCCATGCCGAAGCCCTTGGCGATGCGGGCCACGTTGCGACCCACGTTACCAAAGGCGAGAAGGCCGAGTTTCTTGCCCATGAGTTCGGTGCCACTCTTGCCGTTATAGAAGTTACGGACGGCATAGACCAGCATGCCCATGACGAGTTCGGCAACGGCGTTGCTGTTTTGACCAGGGGTGTTCATGGCCACGATGCCTTTGGCGGTGCAAGCCTCGAGGTCGAGGTTGTCGTAACCGGCGCCGGCGCGGACGACGATCTTCAGGTTCTTGGCATGGTCGATGACTTCCTTAGTCACCTTGTCGGAACGCACGATGAGAGCGTCGGCGTCGGCCACAGCCTTGTAAAGGTCATTGACATCGGTATATTTTTCCAAAAGAGCCAGTTCATAGCCGTTCTTTTCAACGACTTCGCGGATGCCGTCAACAGCGATCTTTGCGAAAGGCTTTTCAGTAGCAACTAATACTTTCATGTTTTGTTCTTTTATTGTTGTTAGTGGCACCCCTTCGGGGTGCTAGCTCGGTAGGAAAACATTCCCTACCAAGCTAGCATCCGCGGAGCGGATGCCCGTTTACCATTTATTTATTAGCTTTTTCAAAGTCTTGCATGCACTGCACGAGAGCTTCGACGGCCTCGATTGGGCAAGCGTTGTAGAGGCTGGCACGGAAACCACCGACTGAACGGTGACCCTTGATGCCGACCATGCCGCGTTCCTTGGCGAATGCCATGAAAGCGTCTTGCTTGTCCTCGTAACCTGGAGCCATCACCCAGCAGTGGTTCATGATGGAACGGTCTTCCTTCTCAGCGGTGCCGACGAACATGCTGTTGCGGTCGATCTCTTCGTAGAGCAGGTTGGACTTCTTGGTGTTGATCTTGTTCATAGCCTCGACGCCACCGATGGTGTCCTTCAACCACACGAGGGTCTCGTGCATCATGAAGATAGGCAGTACCGGAGGAGTATTGAACATGGAGATGTTCTTGGCTTCTTCTGCAGCGTGGGTGCGGAAGTCAACCATAGTCGGCAGCGGGTTCATGTAGGCGCGGTCGCCAATGTTGCCGAGGATGTCCTTCTTCACGATGACGAAGGTCACGCCAGCAGGGCCGACGTTCTTCTGAGCGCCACCGTAGATGAGACCGTACTTCTTCACGTCGACGGGACGGCTCATGATATCAGAGCTCATATCAGCGACGAGCATGATGGGGCAGTCCATATCGTACTTGATCTCAGTACCGTAGATGGTGTTGTTGGTTGTGATGTGGAAGTAGTCGGCATCCATCGGGATGGTGTAACCTTTAGGAATGTAGGTGTAGGTCTTCTCTTCTGATGAAGCGACGATCTCAACCTTACCGAACAGCTTGGCTTCCTTGGCGGCCTTCTTGGCCCAGACACCGGTCTGCAGATAAGCAGCCTTGGTCTTCATCAAGTTAGCGGGAACGGTGAAGAACTGGGTGCTGGCACCACCACCGAGGAAGAGAATTTCGTACTCGGCAGGGATGTTCAGGAGGTCACGCCACAATTGGCGGGTTTCTTCCATGATGCGCTCCCAACCTGGAGTGCGGTGTGAAATCTCGGCGATGCCGATGCCAGTGTTGTCGAAATCATAAAGCGCCTTGACGGTGCTTTCAATTGCTTGCTTGGGCAAAACGCATGGACCTGCGTTGAAGTTAAAAGCTTGTTTCATTACAAAAAATGATTAAATGTTTTGATTTATAACTAGTTAATTAAGTTTATATACTCTAAAAGTGCTGCAAAGATAATAATTAAAACGGTGTGAAAATCCTTTTTCTCAACAATTTATCTCTTTAGAAAAAAAAACTGAAAAAATGTTGCCAGTTCAAAAAAATGTTGTACTTTTGCACCCTCGAAACTAAAAGGAAAGAAAGCAATGAAAAAAGACATTCACCCCAAGAATTACCGTCTGGTTGTTTTCAAAGATATGTCCAACGAACAGACCTTCCTGTCACGTTCCACTATCAATACCAAGGATACCATCGTCTGGGAAGACGGTCAGGAATACCCCCTGGTGAAGCTTGAAATCTCCAGCACATCACACCCCTTCTATACTGGTAAGATGAAGCTCGTCGACAGCGCTGGTCGCGTTGATAAGTTCAACAACAAGTACAAGAAGTTCTTCGAAAAGAAGGACGCCAAGTAATTGGCTCGGTGTTTTACCAATTCATAGAAAGCTCTCGATGCTGATTCGAGGGCTTTTTTTGACTTAAATAAGATGCAAGATATGATAGATTCCAATAACGGAGATTTCATCCCAGTCCTCACCATCGACGATATCCATCTCGACCAAAACGAGGCGGTGCCGGAGGAACTGCCTATTCTGCCTTTGCGGAACTCGGTACTCTATCCAGGCGTGGTTATTCCCATCACCGTGGGCCGCGAGAAGTCCATCCAGTTGGTCAAGGAGTATTACAGGAAGAAGAAGCTGATCGGCGTGGTGGCTCAGAAGGATGCGAATGTCGAAGATCCTGGCATCGCCGACCTCTATCCCGTGGGTACGGCAGCTCAGATCCTCAAGACCTTCCAGATGCCCGACGGCAACCTTACCGTCATCATTCAAGGCAAGAGCCGCTTTGAACTCGTCGAGATCAAACAACTCGACCCGTATTTCATCGCCGCCGTGCAGCCTTTCCAGGCCTCTGACGAAATCCCCCGCGACCGCAAGTTCAAAGCGATGATCCAGTCTATCAAGGAACTGGCATCACAAGTCATCTCACGCAACCAACGTCTTCCCGAAGAGGCCGACTTCGCCATCAAGAACATCGACAGTCCGGTGTTCCTGCTCAACTTCGTGGCAAGCAACGTGGAAGCCGACCTGCCGTCGAAGCAACTCCTGCTGGAATGCACCAACGTGGTGGATATGGCCAACAACCTGCTCGGCATCCTGACGACCGCCCAGCAGATGAATGAGCTGAAACAGCAGATCCAAAACAAGGTGAAGAACGACCTTGACAAGCAACAGCGTGAGTTCTTGCTGAACCAACAGCTGCGCACCATCCAGGAAGAGCTGGGAGGCACTCCCAATGAACACGATATCAAGGAACTGCAGGAGAAGGCCGAGAAAAAGAAATGGAGCAAGGAAGTGCAAGAGGTCTTCGAGCGTGAGCTCAAGAAACTGGAGCGTACCAACCCCCAAGCAGCAGAATATGGCATTCAGCTCAACTATTTGCAGTACCTGGTGGATCTTCCGTGGATGGACTATACCAAGGACAACTTTGACCTGAAGCGCGCCCAGCGTATCCTGGATGCCGATCACTATGGTCTCGATAAAGTCAAGGAACGCATCATTGAGCATCTTGCCGTGCTGAAGCTGAAAAATGACATGAAGGCGCCGATCCTCTGTCTGGTAGGCCCTCCCGGAGTGGGTAAGACCTCCCTCGGGAAGTCGATCGCACGTGCCTTGAACCGCAAATATGTGAGGATGTCGCTCGGTGGACTCCGTGACGAGTCCGAACTCCGTGGCCACCGCAAGACCTATATCGGTGCCATGCCTGGACGTATCATCCAGAACCTCCGTAAGGTGAAGTCGGGCAACCCCGTGTTTGTGCTCGATGAGATCGACAAGGTCAGCGGCAACAATATCAACGGCGACCCGCAAGCCGCATTGCTTGAGATTCTCGACCCTGAACAGAACTCCACTTTCTATGATAACTTCATGGAACTGGACTATGATCTTTCCAAGATTATGTTCATCGCCACAGCCAACACCCTGTCAACTATTCATCCGGCATTGCTCGACCGTATGGAGGTGATCGACTTGAGCGGCTATCTCCGCGAGGAGAAATACGAGATTGCCAAACGGCACCTGATTCCCAAGCAGCTCAAGGAACACGGCATGGATGCTAAGCAGATCTCCTTCTCGAAGGACATGGTGATGCACATCATCGACGACTACACCCGCGAAGCCGGCGTCCGTAACTTGGAACGCCGCATTGCCGACGTGATGCGTGCCCGTGCCAAGGACATCGTGATGGATGAAATCAAAGACCGTAGGGTCACTAAGGATGAGTTGCGCAAAGTGTTGGGCGTGCCAATGCATCACGATGAGGACGAAGTGAAGCATGTTATGCCTGGCGTGGCCACAGGTCTGGCTTGGACATCGGTGGGAGGGGAGATCCTCTCGATCGAGGTGAGCCTCAGCCGTGGCGCAGGTCGTCTCTCATTGACCGGCAACCTTGGCGAAGTGATGAAAGAGTCGGCAACAATTGCCTACGAGTTCATAAAGTCACATACAACGTTATTGGATATTAATCCTGATGTGTTTGATGGATGGAATGTTCACGTTCATGTGCCAGAAGGTGCAACGCCAAAGGATGGCCCTTCAGCGGGTATCACCATGCTCACCGCCCTGACTTCAGCGTTCACCCAACGCAAGGTGAAGGGACAGCTGGCCATGACGGGTGAGATCACCCTGCGTGGCCGTGTGCTGCCTGTGGGTGGCATCAAGGAGAAGATCCTGGCTGCCAAGCGTAATGGCATCACCGACCTGATCCTTTCCGTGGATAACAAACGCGACATCGAAGACATTAAGGAAGACTTCATCAACGGACTGAACTTCCATTATGTCAGCAATATGATGGAGGTAGTCAACCTGGCGCTCGAGAAAGAGCAGGATCAGAACGACCTCGACTACAATAGGTATTTGCTCAATTTACGGACGGAAGTCATTGGATTTAAAGGCGATAGGTGAAAATGAGAGTTGAGAGATGGGTTTTGTTGTTGATAGGATTCATGTTCCTCACTTCTTGTGGGAAACATGAAGACCCCAACGAAGGCTTATCCATATTCAAATACAATGAGTCGGGTGGCATTATGACGCTCGACCCGATTTATGCCAAGGACTTGCCTCATATCTGGGCCTGCAACCAACTCTTCAGCAGCCTGGTGGCCTTCGACGAAGAGATGAACGTGGTGCCACGGGTGGCCAAGTCGTGGGACATCAGCGACGATGGCACCGTCTATACTTTCCACCTGAGAGACGACGTCTATTTCCATGAAGATGCCTCGATGCCTGAGCCCCGTTGCGTGACGGCAGAGGACTTCCGCTATTCGTTCAACCGTGTGGTCGACAAACGCTTAAGCTCACCTGGAGCTTGGGTCTTTGCCATGGTCGACCATGAGGACGGGAACTATGCCTTTCAGGCCATCGACGACTCCACTTTTCAAGTGAAGCTCTCGAAGCCATTCCCTCCATTCCTCGGCATCCTCTCGATGACCTACGCCTCTGTCGTTCCCAAGGAGGCAGTGGAGTATTATGGCGATGATTTCCGTAGTCATCCTGTCGGCACAGGCCCGTTCCACTTCCAGTATTGGAACGAAGGCGTGAAGCTCGTTTTCCGCAAGAATCCCCATTACTTTGAAGTAGATGAAAAAGGGGAGAGGCTACCTTATCTGGACGCCGTTTCCATCAGCTTCTTGATCGATAGACAGGTGGCGTTCTTGGAGTTCGTCAAAGGCAAGTTCGACTTCATGTCGGGCATCGACGCCCGTTACAAGGATGAGCTGCTGACTTACGACGGCGAGCTGCGTCAGAAGTACGAAGGCAAGATTGACCTGATCACTGGACCTTATCTAAACACAGAATACATCAGCTTCTTCGTTGATCCCGACGACAGTTTGGGCGTTGACCGAGCACGCGCAATGCGTCAGGCGGTGAACTACAGCATCGACCGTGACAAAATGCTGCGTTATTTGCGCAATGGCATTGGCATTCCCGGCACGGGCGGCATGATTCCCGATGGTTTGCCTGGCCACAACGATGGCATTGGTTACGACTATGACCTGAAGAAAGCACAACGCTTGGTGAGAGATTTCCGTCTGGAAGGCTATCAGCTGAATCTCTCTACTTCGGCTGAATATGCCGATATCGGCAAGTTTGTGCAAAGTCAGGTGGAGCAAACCGGAATGAAGTGTAAGATGGAGGTAATGCCTCCTGCTACCATCAGGAGTATGAGAGCCAACGGCAGCTTACAGTTCTTCCGTGCCTCATGGGTGGCCGACTATCCCGATGCCGAGAACTACCTCTCACTGTTCACCACTGCCAACTTTGCGCCTAACGGTCCCAACTATTCCCATTACTCCAGCAAGCGTTACGATCAGCTGTACAACAAGGCCATGTCGGTTACCGACGACGATGCCCGCGAGCGCTTGTATAGTGAAATGGACAGCCTGATGATGCAGGATGCCCCCGTGGTAGTGCTGTTCTACGACGAGGTGCTCCGTTTTGTCAACAGTCGTGTGAAAGGATTGGGATGCAACCCGACGAACCTGCTGGATCTCCGCAAGGTGACTTTGTAAAGAAATAATCGTATTTTTGTCAACGTGAAATCAAGCATCAACCGTATCGTTAAGTTTGTTTTCGACAGGGTAGTGGCTCTGTTGGGATTGGTTGTGCTTGCGATTCCGTTGATGGTCATCGCCTTGTTGGTGAAGCTGTCCAATCCGAGGGAAACGGTGCTCTTCACCCAGGTGCGCGTGGGACTGCATGGCAAGTTGTTCAAGATCCATAAGTTCCGTACCATGACTAACGAGAAGGAAATCACCAACATCGCTTATCCCAACAGGGCTCGCATCACGCCAGTGGGAGCCTGGTTGCGCCGATATAAGATCGATGAGTTGCCCGAACTCTGGGATGTGTTGATCGGTAATATGAGCTTTGTGGGTCCACGTCCCGATGTGCCAGGTTATGCCGACCTACTTGAGGGAGACGATAGGGTAGTGCTCGATATGCGACCAGGTATCACCGGACCAGCTACACTCAAGTATAGCAACGAGGAGAAACAGATCGAGGATTATGTGAAACAAGCCAAAGCCAACGGCGATCAACGTACTGAGGATGAGATCGCTATTTGGTACAACGATGAGGTGATTTATCCCGATAAAGTCAGGATCAATTGCGATTATTATCGGAATTATTCCTTTTTTACGGACCTTAACATCATTTTTAAGACTCTTTTTTAAAGAGGAATAAAGATTTTTGGTATTTTTGCAGCTTTTAAAAGCGACAATAATACATGCATAAGATTTTTATTCCCATCTATAATTTCTTCAAGGGCAGACAAGGTTTGATGTATATCATCATGACGGTTTCATTTTTGGTGTTTGCCTTTTTCGGTCTTCAACTTCATTTCGAGGAGGATATCACTAAACTTCTGCCTACATCGAGTGTGGAAAGCCAGCTGGCTTTTGGCTCCATTGGCTTGAAGGACAAGGTCTTCATTCAAGTCACTTCGTCTGGCGAACAGCTCTCTCCCGTAGAAATCGGAGAGATGACGGACAGCTTTATTGAGATGTTGTTTGAGAAGGACTCAGCCAATCATTACATCTCCAACATCCTCTACAAGATGGAGCCTGAGATGGCACTCAACGCCTTGGATTTCGTGCTGGAACATCTCCCTTCATTTGTGGACACTTCCGCTTATCAGGGTATTGCAAAAGCCTTGGAACCCGAGGCTGCTGCCGCTCAGATGCAGGCCAATTATGACTTGCTGATGAATGATGAGACCGGAGAGATGCTTCAGATGGTGGCATACGACCCGCTTAACCTGAAGGATGCGATCATCGGTGACATGCTGGAAAGCGCCGTTGGTGGTTATAACATGGTTGACGGCCATTTCTTCTGTGCCGACAGTACCGTTGCCATTGCTTATTTGGCTCCGGCTTTCAAGACGCTTGATTCCAAGTCCGCTCGCGACTTCTCTCGCATGATGTCCAAGGCGAAGTATGAATTTGAAGAGGCACATCCCGAGGTGAAGGTGCTGGTGCATGGCGACCCCATCGGCAGCGTGTCGAACGCCGGCCGTATCCGTACCGACTTGGTGGTGACGGTGGGCATCTCGCTCCTTCTGATTCTCATTCTGCTGGGACTTTGTTTCAAGAGCTTCTCCTTCTTGTGGAAAATGTTGTTGCCCATTGTTTATGGTACCGTCTTTTCGTTGGCTGTCATCTACTGGTACAGGGGCGAGATGTCGCTCATGTCGCTGGGCCTTGGTGCTATCGTTTTGGGTGTAGCCATCAGCTATTGCCTCCACGTGATGATCCATCATTTCTTTGTGGGTGATCCCGAGAAACTGTTGCTCGACGAGTCAACTCCGGTGTTTTTGGGTTGCCTCACCACAGTGGGTGCTTTCTGCAGCTTGCTGCTCACCGATAGCGACTTGCTTCGTGACTTTGGACTCTTTGCCTCTGTGGCTCTCATAGGAAGCACACTGTTTGCCTTGATATTTTTACCTCACTTCCTGCCCAAGCGTCATGCTGATTCCAGTGGTGTGGTGTTCCGCCATATCACCCGCCTCAATTCATTGCCTTACGACCGTCGTAAATGGTTCCTTGGATTGATGGTGGCCATCATCATCGTGGGTTGCATCTTCTCACCGAATGTCACTTTCGACAGCGATTTGCGCAACTTGGACTTCAACTCGGAAGATGAGCTGGCAAGTGAGGCTTTGTTCAACGCCAAGAACAACGATGGTTTCGCGCACCAGTATTATGCCACAGTCTCTACTGATTTCGATGAGGCTATCCTTGCCAACCAGTCGTTGATGGTCATCCTCGACTCATTGAAGCAGGCTGGCATCGTCCATTCTTATACCGACTTGATTCCGAAACTGTTTATCACCCAAGAGGAGCAGGAGCATCGCATCGCTGCTTGGAACGCCTTCTGGACAGAGGAGCGCAAGCAAGAAACCATGGCTTTGGTGGAGACCAACGCCAAGCAACTCGGCCTCGATCCCAGTATGTTTGCCGATTTCCAATGGATCATCGATTCCGATTACGAACCCGCTTCTTTGCTGGAGAGTGGCATCATTCCTGAGAACCTGTTGGGCAACTTCATCGAATGTAATGCCGATGGTCAATACATGGTGTTCACTGACGTGGCGCTGTTGTTTGAGGACAAGGATCCCGTTACAGTGGCGCTGATCAACAATCCCAGAACATTCATCCTCGATCCGTTCTATTACTGCAAGGACATGGTTGAGGTTATTCACGACGACTTCGACATCGCTGTTTGGATTTCGTCGATTTTTGTGCTGGTTATTCTGCTGATTTCGTTCCGCAACATCCTCACCGCTCTGCTTTCGTTCATCCCGATGGTGGTCAGCTGGTTCATGGTTCAGGGCTATATGGCCTTGATCGGTTTGGAATTCAACCTGATCAACATCATCATTTCCACGTTTATCTTCGGCATTGGCGTGGACTACAGCATCTTCATCACCGAAGGCTTACTATCAGAGGCGCGAACGGGCAACCGTGACGTGCTTACATGGCATAAGGTGGCCATCTTCTTCTCGGCCATCATCCTGGTTATTGTGATTTCTTCCTTGCTTTTCGCAGTTCACCCCGCTATCCGGTCCATCGGGCTCAGCACCCTCATCGGAATGGCATCAACCATAATGATATCCTACTCGCTGCAGCCGTTTGCGTTCAGGCAGTTGATGAAGATTCCGGCTTACAAGCGTAGCGTACTTTCGAAAAAACCATGGAAAAAACAGCAGAATTAGATAGCTTGACCTTTGCCGCCATGCTCCGTCAAGGGGCTGTGGCGCTGGGAAAAGAGAAGAACACCGTAAACGATTTAAACGTGTTTCCCATCCCTGATGGAGACACGGGCGACAATATGCACATGACTTTGAAGGCGGGTTGTGCTGCCCTCAAAGACAATTTAGGAACCCTTTCAGAGATCTCTGCAGCAGCCTCTTCAGGTATGCTGTTGGGCGCCAGAGGCAACTCGGGCGTTATCCTGTCACGTATTTTCGCAGGACTTGCCAAAGGCTTGCAAGGCGTGATTGTGGCTGATACCAAGGCTTTCGCAAACGCCATGGCGTCAGCCGTCGCCGAAGCCTATAAAGCCGTTCCCGTTCCTGTGGAAGGCACCATCATCACCGTGCTTCGCGAAGGCGCCGCCGGTGCCGATGCCTCAGCCGACCTCAACCATTATTTTGAGACGCTTCTGAGCGCCATGCAGATCTCACTCGACCATACGCCTGAACTGCTTCCGGTGTTGAAAGACGCTGGGGTGGTTGACAGCGGTGGCGCTGGTTTGCTCTGCATCTTCCAAGGCATGAACGACGCCCTCTGCGGCCGTATCAGCGAGGAGGAGTTGGCCCCTGCATCAACGCCAACCGCACCTGTGGTGGAGCTCGACAAGTTTGATGAAAACAGCACCCTTGAGTTTGGCTATTGCACCGAGTTCCTGCTCCGACTGATGCGCTCAAAAATCGACCTGGAGACCTTTGACGAGAAGGTGATCATCGATTACTTGAATCAGATTGGTGAGTCGGTGGTGGCATTCCGCGAAGGCAGCATCGTAAAGGTGCATGTGCATACCTTCAACCCTGGAGTCATCCTCAACGAGATGCAGAAATACGGCGAGTTCCTGACCATCAAGATCGAGAACATGTCGTTGCAGCACCACCAGTCGGTGAATCAAAACAACGCATCGTTCAAGAAGCCGCAACAGCCGTATGGCATCGTGGCCGTGGCTTCAGGTGAGGGATTGATCAACGCCTTCCGTGAACTTGGCACCGATGAGGTGATAGCCGGCGGTCAGACTATGAATCCTTCCACCCAGGACTTTTTGGATGCCTTCTCACGCATCAACGCACAGCATATTTTAGTGTTCCCGAACAACTCGAACATCAAGATGGCAGCTGACCAAGCGGCTGAGTTGTATGATAAGGCCGACATCCGTGTGATGCCTTCAACCACCATTGGCGAAGGCTACTACGGCGTGGGTTCGGTGGATCGTTCATTGAATGATATCGAGGAAGTCGTTGAAAGCGTGAACGAAATCATGCAATCCGTGAGCACTGGCATGGTATCCACGGCCATCCGTGATGCGGAAGGCGATGGCGTGACAGTGCATACCGGTAATTTTGTCGGCTACTATGGCAAGAAGATCCTTTCGGCTTCCGACAACCGTCTGGAGGCCGCCAAAGCCCTTTGCGAACGCCTCGATGCCGCTTCGCGCGACGTGCTGTTGGTGTTCTTTGGACAAGACGTTCCTGAAGAGGAAGCAGAAAAACTCGTTGCTGAACTGACAGCGACTTACAAGAATTTGGAAATTATGTTGAACAACGGCACACAGCCGGTTTATGATTATATCTTTGTATTATGTTAGTGTTTTTTAGCGATACAGATTGCGACATCACTCCCAAGGAGTGTGCCGAATATGGCATCAAGATGATCAGCATGCCATACACCGTTGGTGATCAAGTGATTTACCCATACGTCGACTTTGAAGAGTTCGATGACCACAAGTTTTACGATATGCTGCGTGCCGGCACCATGCCGACTACCAGCGCCATGAGCGAGGAGGCTTATTGCCAGTACTTCGAGCCCGAGTTTCAGGCAGGAAACGACATCCTCTACGTGCATTTCTCCTCAGGCACTTCCAATACCTTCACCATCATGGGTCAGGCAGTGGACAAGCTTCTTGCAAAATATCCCGAAAGAAAGTTCTATCATATTGACACCTTGGGCATCACCGCTTTGTCCTACAACATCGTGCTTGAATGTGCCGATATGTATAAGGCTGGCAAGACCGCTGAAGAGATTGTGGAATGGGCTAAGGTTGAAGTGCCTAAGTTCCCCATGTATTTCTTCGCTGACGACCTGAAGTTCTTCCGCCGCAGCGGCCGTGTGAGCGGTCTGGCTGCCACCATGGGAGGCCTCATCGGTATCCGTCCCATCATCTACCTCAACGACGAAGGTAAGATGGTCTCGATCGGCAAGGAAAAAGGTCGTGCCAAGGCTATCGCTCGTTTGGTGCAGTATGTGGAAGAACTCGGTGAGGATGTGAAAGCCCACCGTGTGTTGATCGGCCACACCGATTGTCCCGAGATTGTTGAGGAAGCCAAGCGCTTGCTGAAGGAGAAGTTCGGTGACGATTTGAACATTATGGTCAATGCTGTCAATCCTACCATCGGCAGCCATTGCGGCCCCAATGCCATCGGCATCTGCTTCCACGCAAAACATAGATGATTATGATTACAGTTGAACAGGTTAAAACCAAAAAACAACAAAAGGAGTTTCTCAACTTCCAGCTGAAACTCTATAAAGGCAATCCATACTACGCTCCGCCGTTGTACATGGATGAGAAGAAGATTTTTAGCAAGAACTTCGTGTATAACGACATTTGCGAAAGTGTCTACTTCAACGCCTATAAGGATGGCGTGATGGCTGGACGCATCTCCGGCATCATCCAGAAGTCAGCCAACCAGAAGTACAACCAGAAGCGGGTGCGCCTATCGAAGTTCGATGTCATTGAGGACGAAGAAGTGGCCAGGGCTTTGTTCAAGACCTTGGAAGACTGGACGCTCCAGCATGGCATGGAAGAGGTAGTGGGTCCCTTGGGCTACTCCGACTTGGAGCGCGAAGGCTTGTTGATTGGCGGTTTTGACCAGCCTGCCACCTTTGAGGAAAACTACAACTATCCATATTATCAGACCTTCTTGGAAAACTATGGTTACCAGAAGGAAGTGGATTGGTCAGGTAGCAACATCCGTGTTCCCAAGGATTATGACGGCGAGATGCATCGTTTGGCCGAGTTTGTGTTGAAGCGTTACAATCTGCATATCGGAAAGTCCAAGAATACTAAGGATTTCCTCAAAAAATATGCTGACGGCATCTTTGAACTGCTGGATAAGTCGTATGACATGCTGTATGGCACCGTGCCTTTCACTGAAGGCATGAAGAAGATGATGATCGAGAACTTCAAGTTGATCATCCGTGTGGAAAATGCAGCTGTGATCCTTGATGAGAACGACAAGATGGTGTGTTTTGGCCTGGCATTTCCTGGTATTGCCGATGCCGTTCGTAAATCAGACGGCCATTTGACCCCAGGAGCGCTTATCAGGGTTTTGAAGACCTTGAGGAAGCCAAGGGTTCTTGACCTTTGCTTGGTGGGTGTTGATCCTGTTTGGTTTAATCGTGGCGTTAGTGTGGTGGTATGCATGGGCTTGATCGACATGCTTAAGAGAAAGGATATCGAGTATGCCGATACCAACCTTAACCTGGAGGACAATTATCCCATCTTGAATCTCTGGAAACGCTTTGACTCACAAGTGGTCAAGCATTACCGTTGCTTTGTCAAGAAATTAGTGTGATATGATTAAGATATTGATCGACTGCTTCGGGGGCGACCATAGCCCGCAAGCCAATATTGACGGTGCCTTGGCGGCATTGGCCAAGACCCCGGACTTGTATCTGATTTTTACTGGCGACGAGAAAACCATTAAGGACTATCTCGCTGGGAAGACATACGATACTAAGCGAGTGGAGATCGTCCACGCTCCCGAGGTTATCGGTTGCGATGAGCGTCCCATCGACGTGATCCGCCTGAAGAAGGAAAGCTCGATGATCAAGGCGGTGCGTATGTTGCGTGACCGTGACGACATCAACGCCATGGTGAGCACAGGCTCCACAGGTGCCTTGGTGGCTGCGGCTCTGACCCGCATCGGACGTGTGAAAGGCGTGATCCGCCCAGCGTTTTGCCCCATCCTGCCTACCATGAACGGCGGCATCGTGGGCGTCTGCGACAGCGGCGCCAATGTGGAGGTGACTCCGGAGCATCTGCGCCAGTTTGCCATCATGTCGAGCCTCTATATGCAAAAAGTCTATGGCATTGAAAGACCGAGAGTTGCACTGCTAAATGTAGGAAAAGAAGCAGAAAAAGGTGACGAGATACGACAAAAGGCATACATTTTGCTACAAGAGACCCCTGAAATCAATTTTGTGGGCAATATGGAGAGCCGCGATTTGCTGTCAGGCAGCTACGACGTGGTGGTGTGCGACGGCTTTTCAGGCAACGTGCTGGTAAAGACCACAGAGGGAACCGCTCTTGAACTGTTGAAGAAGCTGAAGAAAGACATCTATTCAAGGACTTTGTACAAGATTGGTGCTTTCCTGATGAAGAAGATGTTCGCCGATGAAAAGGAGTTCATGAACTACCAGAACTACGGCGGCAGCGTGTTGCTCGGGACATCGAAAACGGTGGTCAAGGGACACGGCTCAAGCAAAGCGGTGGCAGTGGAGAAGTGCATCGAACAAGCCTACAAGATGGAGGTCAGCTCATTGTCATCGAAGATGGAAGAAATAATTATGAAATACGAACATTACGAGTATTAGATAAAAGATAAGAGATAAAAGATAAAAGTTCAATTATGTTTGATGAAGTAAAAGAAATCTTAGCGCGTCAACTAAGAGTATCACCGGAAAAGGTGACCCTTGATGCGCAAATCAAAAAAGACCTCGGCGCCGACTCAGTGGATATCCTTCAACTGTTAATGCGCCTTGAAGACGATTACGGCATTGTGATTCCCGATCAGGAATTGGCTAAATTTGAAACCGTTGGCGACGTGGTCGCTTTCTTAGATAGCTTGAAAAAATGAGACGTTTTGGATTGATGATCGTGGCGATGCTGCTCTCAGTGGTGGCTTTCGCACAAAAGCAATATGATGCAGATTTCACCCAAACCCGTTTGGTGAAGGTGTCGGGAAAGACCACTACCATGACCGGTCATTTGAATTTTGACGGCGTTGATCACCTGACGATGGACTATACCGATCCTTTGGGTGAGTTTTTTTACATCTCAGGCAATACGGTGTCATTGAACCTCAATGGTAAGCAGACCATATTGGATGCTTCAAAAGTGAAGATGGTTGGCTTGCAGCGCTCTACTTTGCTGAACTGCATCTCGGGCAACTGGGAACAGGCCGCTATCGACAATAACGCAGAGACTACAGTTACTGAAAAAGATGGCCTGCGCCATGTCGTCATCACCGTCAAAGGCAAGGTGCCAAGAGGTGGTTACTCATCGGTGGAGCTGACTTATCGTTTGAAGGACAACGCACTCGTCAAGATGGTGTTGGAAGAAGCCATTGGCATTATTAACACCTACGAGATGCGCTGATGAAGATCTTGCATACCAGCGACTGGCATCTGGGTCATTTGTTGTATAACTATGACCGAAGGGAAGAGCAGCTTTCCATGCTCAACCAGATGACGGCGTTGGTGTGTGAGGAGCAACCCGATGTGTTTCTGTTGGCTGGTGACGTGTACGATACCACCCAGCCGTCCGCATCCGTGCAAACCCTGTTTTCGGATGCCCTGACCAAGATTCATGAAGCCTGTCCGACGATGCGGATCGTTTGCATCGCTGGAAACCACGACAGCAGCAGTAAGTTGATGATCTTCCATTCCCCTTGGGAACGGATGAACGTGAGCATGCTGGGCAACGTAAGCCGGGAGGCAGATCCCAATGACTATATAATTAAGGTAGGAGACAAGGGCTATGTGGTGGCGGTGCCATACGCTGCCGACCGTAACATGCCTGATGATTTCTTCAAGCGTCTCTCAGTGCAAGTCGACGAGATGAATCGTTCGACGCAACTCCCTGTGGTACTGATGGCGCATTTAGCCGTCACGGGTGGTGATTTCAAGGGACATGATAACGCAACAGAGACCATGGTCGGCGGCATCGACTGCCAAAGTGCCGAGGTGTTTGGCGAAGGCTATGACTACATTGCCTTAGGCCATATTCATCGCACACAGTTCGTCCATGGCACCAACCATAAGGCACGCTATTGCGGCACCCCGATCCCTGTCAGCTTCGACGAGGCTATGGGTGACAAGGAACACAGCGTTAGCATTGTGGAATTGGCACAGCATGGTGATATGCCATCGGTGCGCACAGTAGCGATTGAAGACCCACGACCATTGGTGAATCTGCCCTTGGAAGGCTTTGAAGAATGGGAGACGGTGAGAAAACAGTTTGAGGAGTTCCCTGACGACATCCCGGCGTATATTCGTCTCAATGTGTTGGTCGAAGGCTATCTGCCAGTGATGGCGAATACTGAGGCTCAGCAGATCGCATCACGAAAGCAATGCCGTTTATGCCTGATCAATGCGAAACGCAAAGCGCAGCCAAATCAAAGCAACGGCTATCAGGAGCTGACTACTACCGAGTTCCAAAAGATGAACCCTGCGGAAGTGGCTAAGATGTACCTTGAAGCCAAAGGGGAATCCTGTGACGAAGAATTAATGGTGCTGTTTAACGAAGTGATGAAAGGGTTGGACGATGAGGATTAAACAGCTGTATATCCATAATATCGCCTCTATCGAGAATGCCTTCATCGACTTCGATGCCGAGCCCTTGAAGAGTAGCGATCTGTTCCTGATCTCCGGCAAGATCGGCGCAGGTAAATCCACTATCCTTGATGCCATCTGCTTGGCTTTATATGGCACTACACCCCGTGTCAATGCAGGCACACGTGACCGAATCGATGCCAATGAGGACAACCTATCAGGTCGCGACCCGAGGCAATTTATGCGTCAAAACACAGGTGAGGCAAGCGCCCGACTGGTGTTTGATGGCACTGACGGCAATAGCTATGAAGCGGAATGGCATGTGCAGCGTGGCGCCTTGAAGAAAGCCACCTCAGCACTCAGTCCAGATGTATGGACCCTGCATAACCTGACATCGGGAGAGGTGTTGATTGGCAGCACCAATAAGGATAAAGGCATCCGTAATGCCGTCGAAAAAGCTGTCGGTCTTGACTTTGAACAATTTTGCCGCACTACCATATTGGCACAAGGTGAGTTTACCAAGTTCCTGAAGAGCGACGAGAGCGAGAAAGCCGCCATCTTGGAAAAGATTACTGGAACGGAGATCTTCTCGAGGATCGGCGTAAGGATCTTTGAACGTACCAAAGAGAGACGCGAAAGCCTGAAGGCTGAGACGGAAAAACTCAGTGGCATCACCCTGTTGAGCGAGGAAGAGATTCAAACGAAAACCGCCAGAAGCCAAGCTATTGCTTCTGAAAACGAAGCTTTGGTCAAAGAGTGGGAACAAGCGGTGGAGGCCCGCCGTGACCTGAAAGAGGTAGAAGAACGGCAAACCGAAATCCAACGGCTTGACCAAGAGGTAGAGACCCAACTGAAACCTAACTATGAGGTAGGACTGAAAGGCAAACAAGGCTTGGAGCAGCGGATGCAGAGCTTGAAGAGCCAGCAGGAATCCCTCAGTATTAAGATTGAAAACCAACAGAAGAAGGCGTGCGTCTATGAACAGAGCCAAACCATACTACAACTGTTGCGGTCGATCTACAAGGCACAACAGCAGATTCAGCTGAAACGTCAGGAAGCTCCTAAGGTTGCTTTCAACGAATTGGATGCAGTACTGAAAGCCGACGAAGAACGGCTGAAATCCATGAATCTGCCTGGCTTGCGCACACAAAAAGAGACACTCGTCAAGACGGCCAATGAGCTACAGAACCTGCTGACCCGATTGGATGTCCTGACTAATCAGAGCAAGCAACAAAGTGAGCTTGAACGACAAAACAAAGCCCTTTGGACAGAAGTGGAACAGCTTGAACAGACTTTGCCCGTGCATCAGGAGAGACTGAAGGCAGGGAAGGAGTTGCTGGCTTCGCTCGAGACCATTAAAAACCTGAGTGCCCAAACTGTCGATCAATGGTCGAAACAAATCCGTGCCACTTTGAAGGAAGGCTGTGTTTGTCCCGTCTGCCAACAGACCTTGCAACAGGCGCTGCCCGTGGAATCTGAGTTGGATCAAGTCTATCAGGAAAACCTATCTAAATACGAACGTCAGAAGCTGGAAGTGGAAGCCCTGACGGATAAGCTGAATGGCTTAAAAGCCAATGTTGAAGCCAAAAAGCGCCAACATGGGCAGAACGCTGAGAACCTGGCGAAGTCCAGCGCTGAGCTTCAACGCGAAACACAACGCTTCCTTTCGGATGCCTCAAAACAGGGCATTCAAACCATGCCTGAAGCGACGGAAAGGTTGAAGCCTTTGAAGCAAGCGAAAGAAGACGAGGCTTATCAGTTAGGCCTTCGCATTACGGAAGCGGAGCGTTTGGAGCTGCAGGTTAACGAGAAACGGGCACAGCTGAATCAGCTTGCCACTATCGCTGAGTTGGAGAAGAACGTCAACGAGATGTGGCAGGAGGTGGATGCCTTGCTTAAGGATCAAGAGTGGTCGGTGGATTGGCATATCGACATGACCTCGTTTGCCAATCAGCTGAAGGAAGAGGCCAAGCAGTTCATGGACAACAAGGAACGCGTCAAAGAACTAGACCGTCAGCTGAAAGAGTGTGAGACAACGCTCCAGGAGGTGAAGGAACTCCAGTTGAGGGTCGTGTCAGTGCTGCCATCTTGGGGCCTCATCAAAGTGGATGAATCGCAAGACATGGAGCGGATTTCAGCCTATTGGAACGACTTGCTTGCACGATTGAATACCAACCGTCAGCTGAAGGCGGCGGCTGTGCAGAAAAAACAAGATGCCGAAAAGCGTTTGGCGGCTGTGCAGGTGAACGACACTCCCGAATTGCTCGATAAGAAGATCGCCGACCTTGATAAGCGCGTCAACGCCTTAAAGGAGGAGCGTGTGGAGATCACCAAGGCGTTGGAGTTGGATGCCAACCAGCGCAAGGACAAGGAGGCACTGCAGCAACGCGTCACAGCGTTGACAGAGTCGTATGCCCAATGGAAACGACTCTGCGATCATTTCGGCAGTGCCGACGGTAGCCTGTTCCGAAAGATTGCCCAGAGTTTCATCTTAGGCAACCTGCTTCATTCCGCCAACAACTATCTGAAGACAATGCATCCTCGTTATTCGCTTGAGGTGGTTCGAGGAACGTTACACCTGTCGTTGGTGGATGCCTATCAAGGATACGCCACTCGAACTGTCTCCACATTGAGTGGGGGTGAGAGTTTCTTGGTGTCGTTAGCCTTGGCATTGGCCCTGTCGGATATCGGGCAAAACCTTGCTGTCGATACCTTGTTCATCGATGAAGGCTTCGGCTCGCTCAGCGGAGAGGAGTTATCGAATGCCATCAACACGCTTCGTGCCTTGCATCGTGCCAATGGCCGTCATGTGGGCATCATTAGCCATGTGGACACGGTGAAAGAAAGCATTCCCGTCCAGATTCAGGTGATCCAGGAAGGGAATCAATCCAGCAGTATTGTTAGCGTTGTGAGTTAGCTTTAAGCTATCACTTCGTGTTCCTGTCCATCGTCCACGAGGTTGATGACAGTAGGAGCGATGTGTGCACTTGGGGTGTTGTAATGGATCACGTAGGTGCTACTGCCGAAGCGGTAACGGATGGTGAAACCTTCCCAGTCGGTGGGCACATGCGGATCGATGGTGAGGGTGTTGCCTTCCTTGTGGAAGCCGAGAATGTTCTCGATACCGGTCTTGTAAGCCCATGACGCTGATCCCGTGTACCATGTCCAGCCGCCGCGGCCAGGATGCTGACGGTTGCTGTAGATGTCGGCTGCGATGCAGTACGGTTCCACTTTGTATTTCAGCACATCGGCAAGGGTTTGGGTGCGGTGTATCGGGTTGATCAGCGAGTAGAGGAAGTAAGCCATGTCGATGCGGCCTTCCTTGAGCTGTGCCATGATGTACCACATGGCGCCGTGGGTGTACTGACCGCCGTTCTCGCGGACGCCTTCAGGATATTGCATGATGTATCCTGGATCGTCGGTGGAGTGCTTGAATGGAGGCGTGAGCAGTTGGATGATCTCATGGGCACGGTTGACCAAGCGGCTGTCGGTCTCACGGAAGATGGACTGTTTCTGCTCAGGTGTAGCGACATCGGTGAGGATGCTCCATGCCTGGGAGATGAGGTCGATCTGACACTCGGTGTTGTTGCGTGAACCCATGGGGTTGCCGTTGTCGAAGAAGGCGCGGAGGAACCAGTAACCGTCCCAAGCATTGTCTTGCAAAGCCTTGACGAGGCGGTTGCGGAACTGGCTCAGCTCTTCGCAGTAGCTGAGATCGGCATCAGGTATCTTCTGGGTGAGTTCTTCCATCTTGGGCAACAGGTCGCAGAGGAAGAAGGCCACCCACACGCTCTCACCCTTGTTGCCGATGCCGACGCGGCTCATGCCGTCGTTCCAGTCACCGCAGCCCATCAGCGGCAGGCCGTGGGCACCGATACGTCCCATGGAACGGTTGACGGAACGGCGTAGATGTTCGAACAGCGTGGCTTTATTGTCGGATGCCGAGTAATTCAGGCAGCGTTCGGCTTCGTTAGGAGCGAGTTGATCGGCTTGGCAGAACGGCACCTCTTCCATAAGGATGTTGAGGTCGCCTGTGACCTTGATGTATTGGTAAGTGACATAAACGAGCCACAGGTAGTCGTCGCTGAAGGTAGTGCGGGCGCCGAGTTTAAGGCTCTCATGCCACCAGTGCAGCACATCGCCTTCGGGGAACTGATGTGCGGCGTGGTCGAGGATCTGACGACGGGCGTAGTCGGGATCGCTGTAAAGGCAACTCATCACGTCCTGAAGCTGGTCGCGGAAGCCAGTGGCACCGCCCACTTGGTAGAAGCCAGCGCGTGCATAGAGGCGTGAGGCATACACTTGGTACAGGTACCAGCGGTTCAACATATAGTTGAGCGACTTGTCGGGCGTTTCCACTTGGATGTGACCAAGTTTCTCGTCCCAGAAATGGGTCACGGCATCGAATTCCTTGTAAATATCAGCAGTGCTATAGGTAGCCGGTGCCATATTGCGATCCTCGATGACGGCGATGACGAAATCAACCTCACGCACCCCCTTGGCCGGGATATGCACCTTCATGCCAAGACGTTTGCGGTTCGGGAACTTGAGTGAATAGTCGTATTGCTTCTCAGGATCATCCTCGCACAAGGCGGTGAGTTGTACCCATGTGTCGCGATACAGATCGTGATAGACGTTGCGGACAAAGATGCTGTTTGAGTTCTCGTCCCATTCAGAGTAGAGGTAACGTGCCGTCTTTTCCTCGGTGGTGCCCATCACGAGTTTATACACCATGTCGAGTTGGAGCTCGGTATCTTCGTTGGTCTTGTTCTCAATCTTGATTTGATAGTACTTCTCAAGGCGTTCGGTAGCCACAAACACACGTACCTTGACGTTGAGTTCGTCGTATTGGGCATCGAAAGAGGAGAAGCCTTGACCGTGGCGTGCCGTGGCCGGGACGAATTGTTTCTTGTTGATGAGCAGCATCTCCGAAGCGTTGTCGCGGACAATGTCGTTGCTCCAGCCCGTGAGCTTGAACTGCTGGGCGTTGTAGGCAAAAGTGAATCCTGCCATGGTGGAGCTGACGATGCAGCCGAATCTTGGGTTGGCGATGACGTTGACCCAAGGCATCGGCGTGTTGGTGTTGGTGACCACGTAGTCGCGACCGACGTTGTCGAAACCGCCGTATTGGTTGTAGAAGTCGAGGGTGCTCCAAACGTGGAACTGGGCGCTGGGCTTCATCACCGGGTATTCCACCTTGTCCTGATACTGCTGGTTGGCAGCCTCGAGGTTTTGCAACTGCTGTTCGATGCGTTCATGGTCGTTGAAGTCGATGCGTGCCACGGTGCGGAGCAGGATGCGCTCTTCCTCACTGATTTCATTGCCGTTGAGGATGAACACCTGTCCAGTTTGTTCGTGCGTAGCCCACAGATGCTCGGTGTTGGCCATGTTACGGATGAAGTGGGTGAGGCCGTCGTGGTTGTTGCCAGGCACGTCGTTGATGAAGACGAGGTCTAGCACCAGACCGTGTACCTTATAATATTCGAAGGCGCGAAGCATCTCCTTGGCGAAGCCTGACTTATCGATGTCGTCGATTTCCATCAGCACGATGGCGTGGTCGCCGCTGATGCCGAAGCGCCACAGGCCGCTCTGAGAGAGTCTGTTCTTGGCCAGGACTTCTTGGCGTTTGTTACCGAAGGTGGCTGTCTGGAGGATGTATTTCGAGATGCTGTTGTAGAGGCGCATCTGTGAGCCTTTCAATAGCGACATGTCAGTGCGCATGTTGTTGAACACCGAGGCTTTCTTGAAAGCATCTTCAACGTCAACAGCATTCTGATACTGATCCACAAGATGGAAGAGCTGCTCCTTGGCTCTTGCGAAGCCAGTGATGATGAAAGCGGAGACGGCTTTACCAGCTGGGACGTGAATGCGTCGGCGCATGCTCATGATGGGGTCGAGGGTGGTGCCGACGGTGTTGCTCAAAGTACGGTGGTTGTCGATGACATGGGCGTGTCGGATGCTGCCGCCGCGGCCTAAGAACTTGATTCTTGAGGTCTCGTAACTCACCAAGTTGTTCTGATTGTCGGTTTCTTCTTTATCTACAAAGAGCTTATGGATGACGTAATCATAGCCTTCATTTTCAATTTGTGAAGGCTTGCTGAAGATCAAGGACTCGTGATCGCTGTCGTACTCACTGAATATCTTCATGCTGTTGAAGACACGGTGTCCGGCATCGACGTCACGTGGAGCCATCACCACTTCGCCGTAGCTAGTGATTTCCAAATCGACATCAAGCTGGCTGTTGTTAGTGAAAGTGATCCTGCGGATCTCAGCGAAATAGTCCTTTAACACCGTGATCTCCGTCTTGGTCTCAATGTCGTCATCGACACGCATGAAGCTGATCTTGTCGGAAGCGAAGCTTACCCTATATTGCGATGGCATCACGTCGAGAGGAGAGTATGTGTTACACCAGAGCTTGTCGTCGCGGAGGTTACGGATATACAAATAGGTGCCGTAATGGTCGGCCGTGATTTTGCGGTAACGGTTGACGAGAATCTTGCGGTAGCGTGAGAAACCTGAGCCTCGGTCGTTGAGCAGCACGGTATAATGACCATTGCTGACCACGCCGATTTCGGGAACGGTGGCAATGCCGTCATAGTCGCGGGCATCGCTCTCAGTCTGTACCTTGGAATATTGGTAACGCTTGTATTGCGTGACTTTCAAGTCGATGTAAGGCTGAACCTGAGCCTTCTCCTTGAGCAGCGTCTCCATGGATTTGAAGACGGGTTCTTGCATGAAGTAGCGCTGCAGGCAATGGTCGCCGAGGTAGTTGGCGAGTGAGGCCAGAATCATACCTTGATGGTGGGCGTAATGGGCGACTACCGGCACGTGGTCGTCCTCGTCGTAGCTCTCATAGAAGCCCATGTCGTCATACATGTTGAGGCTCTTAAAGCGTTGTAGGTTGTCGTAAACGGCACGGTCGTTGACGCTGATCGATAACAACGAGCTGTAAGGTGAAATCACGATGCGGTCAGGGGTGGTGTTCTGGAACTTCAAGTATGGCACACCGAAGGCGTGATACTTATAGTTCTTGGCATCGTCCAGCTCGTTGTAGGCGGTCTCAGAGATACCCCAAGGTAAGGCATCATTGATGTTTTTGATGAATGCGCGCTGTGCCCTAACGGCGAAGCTATAGGTCTCGTCCATGAGGGTGTGCTTGTAGGTGGGCAGGAAGATGAGCGGCATGAAGTACTCGAACAGGGTGCCATACCACGATGCCACGCCTTTGTAGCCTTTGTATTGGACCAAGGTTTTATCGAGGCAGAACCAATGCTTGTATGGCGCATCGCCTTGTGCGATGGTGAGGAAGCTGGTGAGACGAGCCTCGGAGGCGAAGTTGTTGTAATGGTAGGGCAGGAGGGCATGGGCACCATAGTCGTAGCCGATGCTGAACACATCGAGTTCAGGATTGTAGAGCTTGGAGAAATCCGTCTCCTCAATCAGTTTCTGAATCCGATCATGCAAATCGGTGTTTTGGTTCGCTTGGGCGAAGGCTTTGGCCACATAGAGACATGCTACGAAGTTGCCACTGTCGCAGGTAGAGATGAAGAAGTTCGGCAGCGTCTTCAGCGTGTTGATGTGATACCAGTTGAAGAGGTGACCATTCCATTTCTCCAGCTTCTCGACGGTGTCGATGATATGGCCGAGTCGCTCAATGGCTTCTTCTTCGGTAATGAAACCGAGTTCTGAAGCGGAAATGATGGAGGTGATGGAGTAGCCGATGTTGGTTGGCGAGGTCTTGTAGTCGGCTTTCTTCTGACGGTTGAGTTGATAGTTGTCAGGGATGAGGTAATGGGTATCCTCTGTGATGAGGGTATCGAAGAAATGCCATGTGTCCTTGGCGAGTTGGCGGATCTCCTCAGTCTCTTTGGTGTTGAGTTTTTTCTTGTCTTGGAATTTCTTGCCCAGCCAGAACATCAGGAATGGCGCACCGCACCAAGAAATGACGCAGAAGAGCATTGCCAGCAGGGCAAGCGTGTTCACAGGGTTCGAGACATAGAGGAAGATCAAGATAGCTGAAGCCACATAGTTGAACCAGAATTTGCCGATGTAGTCGCCGAGGGTGCCTTTGGTGCTCTTTGCAGCTTCGTCACTGGTGATCCAGTTGAGCAGGTTTTTGTGGCTGAACCACATGCGATAACAAGCACGAACCAAGGCATCGGTATACATCCAAGCCTCTTTGGGAAGCAATGCAAATTGAACCAATGAGCGGTTGATGATCACATTGAAGCCACGCATCAATGTGGCGTAGTAGTGGTAGCGTTTGCCGAAACGAGGCAAAGTGGTGATCTGTCCTAAGATAAAGAATACGATAGGGCTGGCCACGGCAATCAGTGCCACTAAGAGGAACCATGCGGGGTGGAACCATGTGAGGCTACTGAAGCCGACGTATAGGATCACCATTAAGGCCAAACTCAACACGGAACGGCGCAGATTGTCGAAGATCTTCCAGCGACCGATGGTGTTCACCTGATTCTTTACCTTAACGCCTTGCTCGTTGCGTACTTTGTTGAACAGCCAGCTGATGATCTGCCAGTCGCCACGGGTCCAGCGGTGGTGACGCTTGGCGTCGTCGATATAATTGGACGGGTTGTCGTCAAATAATTCCAAGTCGTTGATCAAGCCGCAGCGGATGTGGCAGCCTTCAATCAAGTCGTGGCTGAGGATGAGGTTCTCGGGGAAAGTACCTTTTAGCACTTTTTGGAACACCTTCAGGTCGTAGATGCCTTTACCGCAGAAGCTTCCTTCGTTGAAGATGTCTTGATACAGCTCAAACGAAGCGGTGGTATAGACGTCGAGGCCGCCGAGACCGGCAAACAGCTGGGCGTAGCGGCTCTTGTTGGTGACTTCCACATCCACGTTGACGCGAGGCTGCATGATGCCGTAGCCAGCATTGACACGCTTGCCGTCGGGCGACAGCTGCGCACGGTTCAAAGGATGTGCCATGGCGCCGATGAGCTTCTGGGCGGAATAGAGCACCAACTCAGTGTCGGTATCCAAGGTGATGATGAACTGGATGGGAGGCACAGCGCCTTCGAGCCAGCGGGTGATGGTCTCGCAACGGAAACGTTTCTGTCGCTCACCCTCCGTAGTGTTGCCTAAAACCAAGTCGTTGAAATGCAGAATGGCGCCACGCTTGCGCTCGTAGCCAAGCCAGCAGTTTTCGCCGTCGCTCCAAGCACGTTTTCTATAAACGAAATTGAAGATGGGAGCACCGTATTTCTTATTCAGTTCTTCGACTTTAGCCAGACCCGCCTGTGCCACTTCATCGTCCCAAGGCATGTCTTCATTAGGACCTGCCGCAGCATCACCGATGAGGGTGTAGAAGATGTTTTGTGGACGGCTCTCCAAGCGCTGACCTTCGCTGGCACGGTTGATATTGGAGAGGTAATAGATCTCCAACTGTTCGAGCAACTCGATGGTTCTGGCTTTGTTCTTTAAAATGGTTGGCATGATGACCATGGTGGCGTATTCCTTAGGAATCAAGCCGTCCTTGAACTTGATCTTGAAGGTGTTGACGGGCTTGTGAATCTTATAAAGCAGCTGGTTGAACAGGTCGATGACGATTTGGCTCATTGGCACCCACATGATGATGGTCAGCAGTACCGTGAGAGCGCTAAAGCCTTGCTTGGAGGTGGCCCACCATGCGAATCCTAAGGCCAGTCCAAGGGTGAGCAGCACCACGATCCACACGTACCAGTGGGCACGGGCGTTCCATTTCTTGGGAGGGAATAGTTGCCAGCCCACATGCTCGCCTTTTTCGTCGGCCTTGGCTACCAACGCTTTCACGAAGTCGTGTTCCTTGACTCTATGCTTCTTACACTGTCGAGTGATCATGGCACGGTAGTCGTCCTTGGTGCGGTCGTACATCTCGTCGTACATACCGGCCTTCTCAGCTTTCAGCATCTGCTCGGAATAGCTCACGGTGTCGATCAGTTCCGATACAGGAAGTTTGGTCATCTTCTTCAACGAATTGAAGAGATTCATCATCATTAGGTTCTGCTGGGCTGCCACGTTCAGCTTATCCATGTTGGCCATGGAACTGTCAGTGGGGGAGTAGTGGTAGGCGTTGCTGGTCTTCAGCTGTGTGCAGAGCTCGGCCAACTCCTTGAGCAGGATACACTTCATTAATGGAAGCAGGGCGCATACTTCGGGGTAGGACAGGTAATCCTTGTTATTCTCCTGTTCCTGAAGCAGGTAGTTGAAAAACATACCCTTGTCGATCTGGTAATGGCAACGTGTCAGAAACTCGCGGAGCATCGACTCCAGATGTTTCATCCGCTCGCCTTCGAGCTTCTTGAAACTCCTGCTTTGCAAGTCGATCTTCAGCACTTTCTCCTGCTCGCTGATCATGTAGTAGTTGTCCAAGACCCATTCGTTGGTGCTGCCCACAAGGCGTTGCGACTTGGTCTCTTCTACAAGTAACAGGTAGTAGTCCGTGATGATTTTTATGCTGTCCTTAAAGATGCGGTAGGTGCTTTTCATTTATTATGGAGTGTTGTTGTTATCCTTGAATCATGTTGTATTGACAGACTTGGAGTTTGCCTTCGCCGTCGCGCAGGTGGAAGCCGTTGCCTTGGCAATAGCGCCACATCTTGCAATGGGCGCATTGGTCGGTCTTCATCCATTTACGGTCGCGATAGACGTTGAATCTGTTTTGCCACACCTTCCAGAAGCTATCTTGGTAGATGTTGCCTTGATGGTAGTCGCTGCGGATGCTGAGGCAGCCCGAGATGGAGCCGTCGGCGAGGATGGATGCCACGTTGATGCCGGCGCTGCACGAGTAGTAGTGGTTGCGCACTTCGCCTTCGTATCTTCCTAAGAAGCCGTCGCAGCCGTAGTCAGCGCGGATCTTGCCTTCGAGCCTTGTCTGTTTGATGAATTCCATCATTTGAACGAATTGCTCGTTGGAGAGTTTTAGCTCGGGCTCGTTGGCGGCGCGACCGAAGGGAAACACCGTGAACAGGCGCCACCGCTTGATGCCCAATGAGATGAGGTAATCGCGGAACTTCGGCAGGTATTGGATGGTGCGTTGGTTGACGCAGGTGATGACATCCCAGGTGAGATCAGGGTGTTGCTTGAGCGCTTCCACGGCGACGAGTACGTTCTTGAAACTGCTGGAGTTGCCGCGCATCCAGTTATGGTCCTCTTCAAAGCCGTCGAAGCTGACGGCGATGGACTTCAAGCCGGCGTCAACGTATTCGTTGAGTTTTTGCGGGGTGAGCAGCATCCCGTTGGATACCATGCCCCACACGAAGCCGCGTTGGGAGATGGCTTTGCCACATTCTGCCAGGTCGGGGCGCACGGTGGGCTCGCCGCCAGTGGTGATGACCATCACCTTGGCGGGGTCTTCGTGCAGCTTGATTTCATCAAGCACGCCGACAAAGTCGGCGAGGGGCATGTCATCCTTCTCGGAGAGCATGCGACAGTCGGAGCCACAGTGCACACAGTTGAGATTGCACCGAAGGGTACATTCCCAAAACAGCTGGTGCAGTTCGTGCTCTTCGATCCGGTCTTGCAGCGTGGCGCGGTTGAGTTCGAGCATCAGCCTTTTATATAGGCCGAGCTTCTCACTCATTCTCTAATTCCTTGATTTGTTGCTTGATGCTTTCAGCTTCTTCTCTCAGTCTTCTGGTCTCCTCGCCGTATTGTTTGATGATCTCAGGAGAGCCATAAACACAGGCTCCTTCACGGCGTTGGATGATGTTGTTGATGGAGTCGAGCTGTTGGGTGAGTTGGACGACTTTTTGATGCTTTTCTTCCTTGTCCTTGTTGACTTTGTTCTGGGTGGTGCAGCCCACGATGAAAGCCAGTCCTGACAACAGGCCGATCCATACGTTTCTAACGACTTTCTTCATAATTAATATTCTGTTTTATCTGTTTTTTCTGTCCAAAGTTTAAAGGAACTCAGTGCCTCTTCGTTGAGCATGTGGATGAATGGCACGGAGCGGCGGTCGATGGGCTTGTCGAGTTCTTCGTAGATGAAGTCATCGGCAAAGTCGATGTCGCGCGCGTCCTTTTTGGTGTTGCCGTAGTACACGCAGCGGAGGTGAGCCCAATAGATGGCGCCGAGGCACATGGGGCAGGGCTCGCATGAGGTGTATATCACGCAATCGGAGAGGTCAAAAGTGCCCAACTTGCGGCATGCCAGACGAATGGTATTCACCTCGGCGTGGGCGGTGGGGTCGTTGTCGATGGTGACACTGTTGGAACTACCTGCGATGATCTCACCGTTCCTCACGATGACGGCGCCGAAAGGCCCTCCGCCGTTCCGAACGCTCTCGTCGGCAAGACGGATGGCCTCGCGCATGAATGTCTTATCTTGTTCAGTAACAATCATTGTCTTTGTCTAACTACTTGGGTGAATTCAGGGGCTTGACCGTCCATTACGTTGACATAAACCTTCATTTGGCCCGCTGGAGGCATGTCTGGGGCATCCTCACGAGGAAGGTCGACGGCGACAAACAAGTATTCGGTGCCACCGAGAATGGCGCGTGAGCAGAAATACTCAGCCTTGGCATGTATCATCGGGTAGTCGCCAACAGCCGCGTTGAAGATGGCTTCTTCGGTTTCGGTCACAGGTTTCATTTCGTTGAAGTCTTCCAATCTGACGAAGTCACCCTCGATGAATTGGT
The DNA here is from genome assembly GCA_017531225.1 of Bacteroidales bacterium. GTDB lineage: Bacteria > Bacteroidota > Bacteroidia > Bacteroidales > F082 > Limimorpha. Next base: position 124,481 of record JAFXLL010000008.1, read on the forward strand.
TTTCTTTCAGGAATTGGTCGACCTCATTGGGCATGGCCGCCAAACGTGCTGCACGGATACCGAAACCCGTGGGTATTCTTGAGTTAGGCAGTTTCCTAACCAAGTCTTGAACGCTTGAGGATAAACCGCCGCTGCCGAAGGTGCAGAAGGGGACAACGGTCTTGCCGCTCAGGTCGATCTGATCCAACAAGGAAGCAATAGGTGGAGCGTATGTGCCGAACCACACAGGGTAGCCGATGAAGATGGTTTCGTACTTTTGGAGATTGGCTTTGATGGGTTTGATTTCAGGGATAATACCATTTTTGCGCTCCTGAAGACAGCGGTCGACGGTAGCTTCGAAGTCGCCATCGTATGGGTTCACGACGACGATCTCTTCCAAGTCGGCATTCATCCGTTTGGCGATCTCCTGAGCCACGGCCTTGGTGTTTGAAGTCTGAGAATAATAGAGTACAAGAGATTTTGGTTTCTTGGGTCCACATGACACGGCGACCATCGTTACTGTCGCAAGGACCAACATGAATTTCAATGCTTTCATAATGAATTGTGTTTTGTTGTATTTTGATACTAATTTAAAGTTGTAAAATTACAAAAAAATACGATTTCCAATTCAAAAAACGCTATTTTTGCGGCCAATTAAAAATTAAAAAAGTAAAATCCTGATTTATGAACACTTACAAGCACGAGGTTAAATACTACGAGTGTGACCGAATGGGCATCACACACCATTCCAACTACGTTCGCATCATGGAAGAGGCCCGCGTGGACTATCTCGACCAGTTGGGATACGGCTTTGACCGTATCGAGGCCGAGGGCGTCGTGTCGCCAGTGATTTCCATTAGTTGCAACTACAAACGTCCGACCACGTTTAAGGATGTCATTGAAGTGGAGGTGAGCATCAGTAACATGCAGGATCTCAAGTTTGAATTTACTTACACGATGCGAGTGGGCGATAAAGTCGTATGCGTCGGACAGAGCACGCATTGCTTTACGGAAAACGGCAAGCCTGTTGTCATCGCAAGAAGGTTGCCAGAGCTGTTTGAGAAGATCCAAAACGGCAAAAATGCGGTCTGAAACGCCGTCGAGTTAAGTCGGTTTTGTGTAACTTTGCAGCAACTAATTTTTATTTATGAAAAGATCGTTTTTGTATAGAGCATTGTTGTTAACGACACTTGTGATGTCGGCAGTTTTTTGTGAAGCTCAGTTCCCAGGGGGTAGACCTCCCGGAGGCCGTCCACCTGGAGGCCGTCCACCTGGAGGCCGTCCGCCTTTTGGCGACAACAGAGGTGATTGGAATCAGAATCAAAACAATACCCCTATCAAACAGAAGAAAAAAGTCAGGGCAGGGGATACCTTTACCGTGGTTGGATTGCTGCGCGATGCCAAGACCGGCGAGTTTTTGCCCTATGTGAACCTGGCAGTGCTCGACTCCATCGATTCGACCTTCGTGAAAGGCGGTATCAGCGATATCAATGGCCGTTTTGAGCTTACAGAAGTGCCTCAGGGCGCTTTCCTGCTTCGCGTGTCGGCCATCGGCTATGAGAATTTCGTGAAGCCGTTCCATGTCTCCAATAATACCGACCTTGGGACGCTTAACCTCCAGTCGGGCATGATCTCGCTTGGCGAGGTTACCGTGAGCGCCGAACGCCCGATTTACGCCATGGATGGTGAGAAGCTCGTTTACAACGTCACCGAAGACCCTTCTATTCAAACAGGTACCACCGAGGATGCCTTGCAGAATGCCCCAGGTGTGGAAGTCGATGTGGAAGGCAATATCACGTTAAGAGGTGTGTCGAGCGTAGAGATCTGGATCAACGACAAGCCTTCGAAGCTTACCGAGGAGAACCTGAAGACCTATCTCCAGACGCTTCCAGCCAACGCCATCGCCCGTATCGAGACCATCACCAACCCCTCAGCCAAGTATGCCACGGATGCCGAGGCGGTGATCAATATTGTGACTTCGGCCCACATCAAGAGCAATCAGTTTGTGAGCTTCGGCGTGAACGGCTCTAACCAGCCTTTCGTGTCACCTTGGGTCAGCTATATGTGGAAAAAGGAAAAACTGAGCATTAACCTGTTCGCCTCAGGTCGTTACAGCGATAGGCTTAACACCGTTGAGGGATGGGAGATGACCCGCCAAAAGACCGATACAGAAGGCGTGTACGACACTGTTTGGTACAAGACTTCCTCTCAAAATGAGGACAACCGCAGAATCAGCGGAAACTTCTTTGCGAATGTCGATTACGAAATCGACTCCATGAGCGATATCTCTGTTGACGCAGGCGGTTTCTACAACAACAGCAAAAACTATAGCAGCCGTCTAGAGGATTGGGAGTTTTACATCCCTGTCGACAGTGTCTCAAGCTATAGCATCGGCGACACCACCAGAGGCCAGTCGGGCTTTGGTCACTTTGGCGTCGACTACACCAAGAAGTTCGATGAGAAAGGCCATAATCTTCGCATTGGCGTGAACTCCAGAATCTCGAAAAACGCTAGTAAGCAGTGGTACAACCGTTTCTACGACGTTTACAAAGACCGTGACGAGAACCGCTATCTGCTGACTGACCAGTTCAATTACGGCGTCAGCTTGGATGCCCGTTACAACCGTCCTTACAGCGATGATGGCGAACTCAGCTATGGCTTGCGTGCCGATCATCAGCAGCATAACAACGACTATCAGCGCTATTATTCCAACGACGGAGGCTTGAATTACGATAGCATCGACGTGCTTCGTACCTACCATTTCAATGGCAGTGAGACCAGCGTGAACGCTGACGTCAACTGGACTCACCGCTGGGGTGGATTCACGCTGAGCACAGGCGTGGGCGGCGGTGGCGACCGTGTGTTTTACGATTACATCAGTGAAATGCCATTTGCCGATAGGAATACCTTGTTCTTCTGGAATGTGCGCCCCTCTATCCATCTGACATACCGTACCGAAGATATGCATAACTTCAAACTGAACTACTCGTTGCGCATGTCGCATCCCGACGAGGATCAGATCAGCACTTACCGCAGATATGGAGAACAGAGCTATTCAACAGGTAATCCTAATGGCTTGAAGAACGGCTTTACCCACAATATGGAGGCAGGTTGGCAGAAGTTCTTCGATAGTTTCGGCAATGTGGGCGTTGAGGCCTACGGTAGTTTGAGCACCAACTTGATTGATGATTTGAGGGAATCTGAGTACGATGAGTACCTGAACGATTTCGTTACCTATACCGTTCCTTACAACTTAGGTTCCTCATGGCGTTATGGCACTTCGGTCAACATGACTTACCGTCCTTCGGGATTCTTCAATGTGAGACTCTTTGCCAACCTGTATAACTATGGTTATCGTTGGAATGGCGAGACTAACGAGAAATGGTCATACAGCATCCGTATCAATGCTTGGGCGAAGATTTTCAACCAGTTGCAGCTGACGGCTTCGGCTAATTACAGATCTCCCACGATTGGCTTGATGAGTGAGAGCAAGGCGCGTTATTACCTGAATATTGGCGCTCGTAGTGATTTCTTCAAGCGCCGTTTGTCGGTGTTTATCAATGTGCAGGACATCTTTAACTGGGGAGCCAAGATTGGTTCAGGTTCGAGCAATACCAACCCCTTGTATCTCTCCGACAGCACCCGAAAGATGTTGAACAGCCGTTATATCTCGGCTGGTATTACCTTGCGTTTCGGTAAGATGGAGCTCGAGCAGCGTGCTAAGGAGGGCGATACAGAAGCCGGTGATTCCTTATAATGATTAACCGATCAGACTCGCGGCTGTCTTGGCTGCGAGTCTGGCGTTGTTAAGCACTAACTGGATGTTGGAGGCGAGGCTGTCGCCACCAGTGATATCCTTGATTTTAGCTAATAGAAATGGCGTTGTCTCCTTGCCGTGGATGCCGCGTTGCTGGGCCTCGGCGACGGCTTCGTCGATGGCTTTGTTGATGCGTTCGGGATCCATGGAATATTGTTCGGGAATGGGGTTGGTGACGAGCATGCCGCCGCCGAGGCCCATCTCTTGTTTCGCTTTGAAGATGGAGGCCAGTTCTTCGGGACTATCCACTCGATAATCTACCTTGAAGCCGCTTTTACGGGTGTAGAAGGCGGGGAGTTCATCGGTGCCGTAGCCAATGACGGGCACGCCTTTGGTCTCAAGGTATTCGAGTGTCAGGCCGAGGTCGAGGATGGACTTGGCACCGGCACAGATGACCATGACGGGTGTGCGCGCCAGCTCTTCGAGGTCGGCGGAGATGTCCATGGTGGTCTCAGCGCCGCGATGCACGCCGCCGATGCCGCCAGTGGCAAAGACCTTGATGCCAGCCATAGCGGCGATGATCATCGTCGTGGTGACGGTGGTGGCACCGTCTTGCCCACGTGCTACAAGCACGGGCAAGTCACGGCGCGATGCCTTGGTGACGGCAGTGCCTTTCTTGCCAAGATACTCGATCTCCTCAGGGGTCAGTCCAGCCTTCAGTCTGCCGCCGATGATGGCGATGGTGGCGGGTGTGGCGCCGCCTTCGCGGATGGTCTGTTCCACTTTAAGAGCCGTCTCCACGTTCTGTGGATAAGGCATGCCGTGTGAGATGATGGTCGATTCGAGTGCCACCACGGGCTTGCCTGCCTTTAAGGCGATATCCACTTCTGGGGAGAGGTCAAGATAATTCTTCATAGCGTTGCTTCAGTTGCTTGTTGACGGTTTCGGGACATTCGGCGGTGATCATCGCGAGCTTCAAGCCGATGCGCGCGGCTTCTTCGATGGAGGCTTGAGGGCCAGCCAAGGCGATGCCGGCCATCAGGGCGTCGCCTGAGCCGTTGGTGTTGACCACTTGGCAGGGGAGGGCGTCGAAATGCGTCATCTTGCCTTTCTCATAAACGTCTACGCCTTCTGCACCTTTGCTGACAAACCGACGGCCGATGCCATCGATTTCACCGATGATTTCGTTTTCCAGCTTATTGCACTTCAACGTATGGATGTGCTTTTTTGCCGAAAGGGACAATGCGAGGCGAACCTTCGGCGCCTTGGCGCCTGAAACGGCGTCAACATAGAGTGGGGCGTAGGCGTGGTCGATCAGGAAAGCCAGGCTCTCGGCAGGGATGTTGGTGTCGGCGATGAAGGCATCGACAGGGCCCACTTTCTGAAGCTTGGTGGCAATCCACTCAGGGGTGATGCCGTCAACGGAGACCATGTCTGACACACCGCCAATCATCTCGCCGTCGCAGTTGTTGATGCTGAGGAAGCAGGAACGGGTGCCTACGGGAGCCGCGTCGCTGAGGCTAATGTCGACCTTGGCCTTACGGCAAACGTCTGCAGTGAACCACCCGAAGGTGTCGCCTCCGAAGAGGCCCAAAAAGATGGTTTGGTTACCCAGCAGAGCGAGGCTGTGAGCGATGTTTCGCGCCACGCCTCCCGCCATCAAACGTACGGTTCCTGGGTTGGAGTCGTTAGGCACGAATTGATTGAAGGTTGTCGCTATGATATCGGCGTTAGCGCCGCCAATGATACAGAATCTCATGGTATGGGTGTTTTGATTATTCGGGACAAAATTACGAGTTTTGTATGAAATAACAAAGCCCTGCTCATAGAACAGGGCTTTTTGATTTCGTGATCCGGTTGGGATTCGAACCCAAGACCCACAGCTTAGAAGGCTGTTGCTCTATCCAGCTGAGCTACCAGACCATCGTTTTCCGGCTGCAAAATTACATATTTTTTTCTTTTGTCAAGCCTTTTTTGCATAGAATTTTGCATTTTTGCAAAGATTATTAACCACTTTGAGATGAAGTACAATTTCGACAAGATCATTCCACGTGCCAATACCAACTGTGTGAAATATGACCTCCGCAAGGCCGTGTTCGGCAATCCTGACGTGCTGCCTATGTGGGTGGCCGACATGGATTTCGAGACTCCCGACTTTGCCCGTGAGGCCGTCATGAACAGGGCGATGCATCCCGTTTACGGCTATCACTTTAAGGACGAGCCTTATTTTAATGCCATTCAGGGATGGCTTTTAAGGAGACATCAATGGGAGGTACCGACGGAATGGATGTCGTTTGTTCCTGGCGTGGTGTGCGGTTTCAATATGGCCGTGCTGGCGTTTACCAAGGAGGGAGACGAGGTCATCATCCAGTCGCCAGTGTACCCGCCGTTCCACCATGCCGTGAGCGAGCATGGACGCAAGTTGGTGTACAATTCACTGAAGATCGGCGCTGGAGGCTATGAGATGGATTTTGAACTTCTTGAACAGCAAGCCAAGACCGCCAAGATGCTGATTTTGTGCAATCCTCACAATCCAGTGGGCCGTTGCTGGACAAGGGAAGAGTTGCAACGGGTGAGCGAGATTTGCCTAAAGAACGATGTGCTGGTGATCTCCGATGAGATCCATTGCGACTTGGTGCTGCCAGGCTTTAAGCATACGCCATATGCTACTTTGGGCGAGGAGGCGGCGCAGCATTGCATCGTGTTCCATGCGGCCAGCAAAACCTTTAATTTAGCGGGTTTGGCTACTTCCACGGCCATCATTCCCAACAAAGAGTTGCGCGAGGCTTATGTGCATTATGTAGAGGCACTGGAAGCTCATTTGGGCAACATCTTCGGCAAAGTGGCCACGCAGGCCTCCATGGAACAGGGGGATGAGTGGCTCGGACAGTTGCTCGACTATGTTCAGGGTAATATCGACTATGTGTCTGATTTCTTGAAGGCTAATCTTCCGAAGGTTCGGTTCTTCAAGCCTCAGGCTACTTACATGATGTGGCTCGATTTCAATGGCTATGGCCTCTCGGAAGAGGAACTCTGGCAGAAGATGACGCAAGAAGCCCAATTAGGTTTCAATCGTGGTTCAGATTTCGGACAGGAAGGGAAGGGATTCTTCCGGATTAATTTAGCCTGCCCGAAGGCTACGGTGGAGGAGGCGATGAAAAGATTAACAACAGTATTTTGATTTAGAGGTAAACCACATAAGGCACCTAGCGTATCTCCAAAATGGAGATATGCAGTGCCGTTGTGGTTTACCTCTAAAATAAAGAAAGCTGTTCGTTTTCAGCCTTTGTTTCGGATGTTTTCTCTTGAGTGGCATCCTCACCGCCAATCATCTTCTCGAAATCGGCTTCTGAGATGATAGGAACGCCCAATGATTCAGCCTTTTTGCGTTTTTCGGGACCCATTTTGTCGCCGGCTAAGACGTAATCGGTCTTGGAGGAGATGCTGCTGGCGTTTTTGCCACCATAGGACTCAATGGCTTGCTTGATGCCGTCACGGGAGTAATTGGTGAACACGCCACTTACCACAAAGGTCTTGCCTGCAAGCAGTTGTGGCTTATCGGATGCGGGCGCCTCGGCTTTGGCAAACTGCAGACCGGCGGCTCTTAAACGCTCCACAATGCTCAGGTTGACAGGATTCTCAAAGAAGGCTTTTACAGAGATGGCGATGACTTCGCCCACGGTGTTGATGGCACTCAGCTCTTCCACAGATGCCTTCATGATGGCGTCAATATCGTGATACTCAGCTACAATGGTCTTAGCTGTGACCTCGCCCACATTGCGGATGCCCAAGGCGAAGAGCACTCGCTCGAAAGGCACCGATTTCGATTTCTCAAGGGCGTCGATGATGTTCTGGGCCGTCTTTTCCTTAAAGCTGACCTTGTCATTGGATAGTCCAAAGAGCTTGTCGTATGTGAGGTCATAGAGGTCGGCCACATTCTTGATCAATCCAGCGTCATACAAGAATTCGATTTTGCCTTCGCCGAGGCTTTCGATATTCATGGCCTTGCGGCTGATGAAATGCTCGATGCGGCCTTTCACCTGCGGTGGACAGCTTTGTGAGTTTGGACAGTACCACGCTGCCTCGCCTTCGTTTTGAATCAGCTCCGTGCCACAGACGGGACAGACCTTGGTAAATACCACGGGTTCAGCGCCTTGCTGGCGTTTGTCGAAGTTCACTCCAATGATTTTCGGGATGATCTCACCGCCTTTGACCACGGTGACGGTGTCGCCATAATGCAGGTCGAACTGACGGATGAAATCCTCGTTGTTCAAGGTGGCGCGTTTGACGGTGGTGCCGGCCAATAAGACAGGGGAGAGGTTAGCCACAGGCGTGATGGTGCCATGGCGTCCTACTTGGAAATCAACACTTTGCAGCTCGGTCTCCACCTCTTCGGCCTTGAACTTATAGGCAATGGCCCATTTCGGCGACTTGGCAGTGAAACCAAGGGTTTGCTGCTGCTCGTAGTTGTTGACTTTCAGCACAATGCCGTCGATGGCGAAGGGCAACTCATGACGCTTTACATCCCAATAGTTGATGAAGTCAAAGATTTCCTCTACCGACTTGCACAATGCCATGTAGTTGGAGATGTTGAAACCCCACTGTCGGGCGGCTTGGAGGCTCTCGTAATGCGTCTGGTAGCGCTCTTCGAGGTCGTCCATCATCATGTAATAGCAGTAATTGTCCAAGCGGCGGCGGGCCACTTCCTTGGAATCCTGCAGTTTAAGCGTCCCTGCTGCGGCATTGCGGGGATTGGCGAACAGATCGTCGCCGGCTTCAATGCGTTGCTCGTTGAGCTTGTCAAAGCTCTCAAATGGCATCACGATCTCGCCACGCATTTCGAAAAACGGTGGGTAGTCGCCATGGAGCTTCAGCGGAACAGTGCGGATTGTCTTCACGTTGGTGGTGACATCGTCGCCTTGAACACCGTCGCCACGGGTGACAGCTCTTGTCAGGATGCCGTTTTCATATTGCAGGCTGATGCTCAGTCCATCGAACTTCAGCTCGCAGCAAAACTCCACCTCACCGTCAACGCTTTTCTTGATGCGGTTGATGAAGTCTTCAATATCTTCTTTGCTATAAGAGTTTGAAAGCGAGAGCATTGGATAGCGATGCTTGACGCTCTTGAACTCTTTGGTGATGTCGCCGCCGACGCGTTGAGTGGGCGAGGAGGGCGACAAAAACTCGGGAAACTCGCGCTCCAACCGAGCCAATTCCTCCAACATCATGTCGAACTCATAGTCGCTGATGGTGGGCTTGGCAAGGATGTAATAGTTGTAGTTATGCTGCTCCAGCGCTGAGCTCAAAGCGGCAATACGTTCGCGAGCCTCCTCCTTGGTCATCATTGGATATAGTTACAAGGGTTGATGTGAAGGAGGTACAGGACTAGCCAGATCAGCGCTGTGGTGACGGCAGTCCCGATAAAGGTCAGCAAGGCACCCTTGAAGTCACGTTTGACGCAGAGCATCACCAAGATAGCCAACACTAAGAAGGCGCTTTGTTGCCATACGCACATGGACAAGCCGAACATGATGCCGGCAAAATAGTACGAGGTGCGATGTACTTTATTGTTCATTTGCGCCCCAATCAGCACCTGTTGGCGAAGCACGATGTTGGATCCGTAGAGCAGCAGCGGCAGTCCAAGGAAGAAGCTGGCGCTGTTGATGATGCCGAAGGAAGGCATGATGACGCAGATCGTCGGGATCAGTGCGATGTTCCATGCCTTGATTCTATCGTTGGCCAGCAGGTCGCAGATGCGGTAGACCATCGAGACGGTGAACAATGATACGGCGGCGAAGAACGCGCGGCTGAGGAACATCATCCACCACGAGTCGCCTATATTGATCGTTGATCCGTGGCCAGGCACAAAGATGACGGCCAAGATTCTCACTGCGATGGCAACCAGCATCAACGAAGTGAACGGATGCTTTACTTTGAATTGTTTGAGGTTTTGTGGCATGTCAATTGCTTTTATCGTACAAAAATACGATTTATTTTGTAAATTTGCCTTTTAAACATGATAAATATGTTCTCTTGTCCTATCCAAATCCGAATGAGCGACCTCGATCCGTACAACCACGTGAATAACGGGGCGCAATGCAACTACTTCGACATGGGTCGAAGCCGCTTCTTTGAACACGCTTTCCAGGCTAAAATTGACTGGTTATCATTTAAATACGTTCTGGTTCATGTCGGTCTCGACTTCAAGATGCCAATCCGTTTCCATGACGATCTGGTTTGTGAATCGGCAATTCTCGAGGTCGGAAACTCCAGCTTCAAGATGATACAACGCCTTGTGGATCAGCGGACTGGAGAGGTGAAAACGCTTTGCCAGGCTGTGGTGGTGTATTTTGACCGCGACGCCAACAAATCGGAACGGATTCCGGATATGGAAAGAACGAAACTCTTGGAAAACATCCTTAAAAACGAAGAGATATGAAACGGGTTGCAATCATTCTTTTGGCTTGTTTGCCGTTGACGGCCATTTTTGGTCAGACGGAGGCCGAACTTAACGCCTGGAACGACGTTAACGTGTACGAAATCAACAAAGTATATCCCAGAACTAATGTGATTCCGGTAGGAGAGGAGTGGTCACGATGCATCAATGGTAACTGGAATTTCAATTGGGTGGAACACCCTGATCAGGCTCCCCAGGACTTCTATAAAATGGATTTCGATGCTAGTGGCTGGAAGACCATTAAAGTGCCTGCCAACTGGGAGTTAAACGGTTATGGGACACCGATTTATGTGAACGTCGATAATGAGTTTCGTCCCAATGAACCGCCATACGCTCCTACGGTTGATAATCCGGTAGGCTGTTACGTGACGGAGTTCATCGTTCCAAAATCATGGCGTAACCGTCAGGTATTCATCAACTTCGGAGCGGTGAAGTCGGCCTACTACCTTTGGATCAACGGCCAATTTGTAGGCTTCACGGAAGACGCCAAGACCAATGCAGAGTTTGACCTGACGCCTTATGTGCAAACTGGAATGAATCGCCTGGCTATGAAGGTTTTCCGTTTTTCCAATGGCTCCTATTTCGAGTGTCAGGACTTTTGGCGTTTGAGCGGTATTGAAAGGGATGTGGTTCTGTATTCCAAACCAATAGTCAATATTGCTGATTATGAGGTACATGCAGGCCTGGATCAATACTATAAGAACGGAACTTTCTCGATTGATGTCACAGTCGATAATCCAACAGGAAAAGACATTAAATATGGTACCCTGGAGGTTGCAGTCTATGATGGTGATAAAGAGATTGTTAAAACATCAAGGGCACTGAAAGAAGCTGTTGGGAAGCATCGTCTGAAAGCAGGACGAACTTTGCCCGGAATCAAGCCTTGGTCAGCAGAACATCCTAATCTTTATCGCTTGGAAATCAAGATTTTGGATAGAAAAGGGAGGGAGCAGGAGAAACTTGAAACCAACATAGGATTCCGCACTTCAGAGATTAAGGATGGCAAACTTTTGATCAATGGTCAGTATGTGTTAATCAAGGGCGTCAACCGTCATGAACACGATCCTTATACGGGCCATGTAATCAGCCGCGAGTCGATGGAGAAGGATATTGCTATGATGAAACAGATGAATATCAATACGGTACGTACTAGCCACTATCCTGATGATCCTTATTGGTATGAACTCTGCGACAAATACGGACTTTATGTTTGGGACGAGGCTAATTGTGAGTCACATGCCCAAGGTTATGGCGAGAAGAGCCTGGCTAAAGATCCTCAATATCAGGGAATGGTGTGGTCAAGGAACCGCAATATGCTGGAACGCGACAAGAACCACCCCTCGGTGATCATGTGGTCGATGGGTAATGAGTGCGGCAACGGCGTCAACTTCGAATACACGTACGATTGGATGAAGAATCGAGATCAATCCCGTCCTGTGACTTACGAACGCGCTATTTATGACCGCAATACCGATGCCATCGGCCTGATGTATGCCAGTCCAAAATACCTGCAACGCTTTGTGGATGAGAAACTTGATACGCTTGGAAGACCGTTTATTATGGTGGAATACTGCCATGCCATGGGTAATAGCATGGGCGGCCTTCAGGACTATTGGGATGTGATTGAAGCCAATGAGCAGCTCCAAGGTGGTTGCATCTGGGATTGGGTCGACCAGAGCTTCATTGTTCACGACGACAAAAAGGACGTGGATTGGTTGGCTGTGGGTGGTGATTTCGGTCACGCTTACGGGGTAGGCGACGATGATGCCTTCTGTGCCAACGGGGTGGTCTCGTCGGATCGTACGCCGCATCATCACGCCGCCGAGGTGAAGAAAGTGTACCAGCCTATCAAGTTCAAACCCGTTGATTTGACGAATTGTGAGTTTGAAGTAACTAATTGGTTATCATTTACTAATCTTAATGAATTTGAAGTAAGTTATAAAGTATATACCAACGAGAAAACCATTCATGAAGAAGGCTTAGAGTTCGATCTGAAGCCCTTCGAAACACAGCGTTTTAACATCCAGCGTTTCCGTACCTACGGTCACCCAGGAGAGGAATTTTTCGTGCGTTTCTCTGTGAAACTGAAACAAAATGAGCCATTTAGACCTGCTGGTACCGAAGTGGCCTACGACTGTTTCAAATTAGATTATCCTTCAGAGCCGATGTCGCTCAAGGAAAATAAAGGTGCGGTTAAGGTGTATCCGACCGACAATGGCTATCTCACCATTTCGGGCTCTGATTTCACTTTATTATTGGATGAAAGAACGGGATTGTTATCTTCATATATATTTGACGGACAAAAGATTATTAACGATTACTTAAAGCCTAACTTCTGGCGTGCTCCAACCCTCAACGATGAGGTTGATTCGCATGGAAGCCTCTGGTGGAAGCAGGCTGGATTGGATAATTTGACAGCGGAACGTATGGCCACCGATACCAAAACGATGGAAGATGGACGTCTCATGATCCACCAGACCATACACCTGAAAAATGCTTTTGGCGACCTTCAAATGATTGTCAATCAGATTTATATCATCTCTGCTGATGGCGAGGTTGCCTTAAATAATCGCATTGAGGTGGTTGGTGATGCCACTTGTCTGCCTAAGGTGGGGATGCAGATGCATCTTCCAAGGGACTTTGAAAACCTCACTTACTTCGGAAAAGATGCTGAAAATTACCCGGATCGTAATGCTGCAGGTACCTTTGGAGTATATTCAATTAACGCTTTAGATTTATTTGAACAACATGTTGTGCCACAGGATAATGGTAATCATTCAGAAGTGCGTTGGATGGCTATTGAAAGTTCCAAAAATCCCATTGGCTTGATGGTGACTTCGTCAGTGCCTTTCAACTTCAGTTTGTATCCATATTCCGATCAAAACCTCACTCAAGCCAGACGAATCAACCAGTTGGGAAAGGCCAATTTCATGACCTTGAATGTGGATGCTTGTCAAGCTGGTTTGGGTACCGCTACTTGTGGTCCTGGTGTGGCGGATCAATACCTGTTGACGGACACTATTTATCAATACGACATTTGTTTACGCCCTTATCCCGTGGGCAAGCAGCATCCTGCCGAGCTTTATCGCTTCCAGGTGCCTCAAACGACCGAGTTGATGAATGCCATTCCATTGACGCCTCGTCCTACCTATCGCCTCATCAAGAAGACCACCTTCGTGAATCCTCCAGCGGAACGTTATAGCGCTAATGCCAATGTCGCTCTTATGGATGGCAAAAAGGGCGTTGTCGGCGATTATTACTGGCAAAACTGGCTGGGATTCAACGGCGAAGACATGGAGGCCGTTATCGAGCTTAAAGAGCCTGTAGACGTCAATATGGTGAAGATAGGAGTCGCCCATAAACCCGAAAGTTGGGTGGTGTGGCCCAAAGGTGCCTGGGTGGCGTTTTCAAAGGACGGCAAGAAGTATACGGAATGGTATCCGGCTGAATTCCCCATGTTTAACAAACCCGATCCTATGACTTCGTTAGGCCGTGTTGAGGCTCGTGCCAAAGTCGATGTGAAAAAGGTTAAGTTCCTGAAAGTTAAGGTGGAAAACCAAGGTATCCTCCCGAAATGGCATCCGAACGCTGGCGAGAAGGCTTGGATTATGGTGGATGAGGTGAGAATTGAAAATTGAAAGTTGGAAAAATCGTTTCAATTTTCAATTCTCAATTTTCAATTTACCAATCGACTGCTTGACGTTGCACCGGCATCGTCATGCATCGGGCACCGCCGCCTCCGCGTGAGAGCTCGTTGCCCTCAAAGGTGACCACGCATTTCTTATAGCTGTTCAAGTTGACCTTGCCGTTGTACACATCGGCAGCCTTAAGCACCTCAAATCCAGCGTCGTTGATGGCCTGGATGGTATGTGTGTTGCGGGCGTAGCCGAGGAACTTGCCAGGGGCGAAGCAGAAGAAGTTGGTGCCACTGTGCCATTGTTCACGTGCTGGGAAGAAGCTGTCGCCTCCGCCACCGCAGAAGATGGGCTCTACGGGCACACCTAACTTGTTGAGTGCCACCACCAAATTGGGTTCTTCCTGTCCGACAGCCTTCTGTCCGTCGACAGTGATATGGAAGGTCTTGTACTGACTGCCCATGATCACAGGCTCGTAGGCCATGCAACGGTCCACGTCGAGCATGGTGAACACCATGTCGAGATGGATGAACGACTCGGGAGTCAGAGGTAACTCTTGGAAAATCAAGTGTTTGACACCAGGCTTGGTCTTCAGATGCTCAACCAAAGCATTGATGCCGTGCATGTTGGTGCGTGCGCTCATGCCGCTCAGCACGATGTCGTCACGGACAATATGGATGTCGCCGCCTTCCATGATGCCAGGTTCGGTGGCGCTGTATTTCATCGCTGGGTTGATGACCTCGCCGTCAAACAAAGGATGGCATTTGTAGATGGTCTCCAGGATCATGGTCTCGCGGGCGCGCACCTTGGTAGCCATGTTGCTGATCATGAGGTTGTCGAACATGGTGAACGACGCGTCTCTCATGAAAAACAGGTTGGGCAAAGGCAGCAGCGAGAAGTAGTCCTCGTCGATGGTGGTGATATCCTTCAGGTGAATGCCTTCGATGAGGGCCTTGGCGAGGGTCGGGGCGTCCATCGACTTCATGTAATCGGTCAGATAGGTGACATTTTCGGCCTTGCAGATGCGGTCGACAAGGTTGTTCTTGACAGATTCGTTGCGAAGGATGTCGGTTAAAAGATCACTGATTTCGTGGACTTTAGCCACTTTTTGGAGCACGCCTTTGAAGTATTTGTGCTCGTTTTGTGCGACTTGCAGGTTAAGGATGTCGCTGTATAAGTAATGATGAGCCGTTTCTGGAGTCATGTTCTCCAGTTCGGGGCCCGGGGTATGTACCAATACGTGTTCCAACTTACCGATTTCGGAGTTGACACATACGGTTACTCGGTCTGAATCCATAAAAAATGTTTTAGAAATTTGGCTGCAAAGGTACGAAAAGTTTTGAATCGGGTCAATACAATTCAAGAAATTCGTAAGTGTTCCCCATCGCATCTAAGAACTTGATGAAGTCCTCGTTCTTGATGACGATGGTGGCGGTGTTGTCGTTGGGATGGAAGCTCAGACGTTCGGCGTTGCGTAGGTTTTGGTCAATGAAAACATGCACGTGATGCTCCTCGTCGTTGATCAAGCCGAAGGGAGAGACGCTGCCGGGTTTCAGGCCGAGATACTTGTCCATGCGGGCCTCTGAAGCGAAGCTTAACTTGCCCTGATGCAGACGATGCTCCAAATCGTGGATGTCCATCTGATGCATGCACTCGAACAGCACCAAATAATGCTTGTTGCCCTTGTGGTTCCTGAAAAACAGATTCTTACAATGGGTAGAATCGAATTCCTTCCAATAATTGATGGCCTCCTCGATAGTTGGAATAGGCGGATGGAAATGGATGTCGAATTCGATGCCAAGGGATTTCAAAGTGTCAACAACCTTCTGCTGACGCTCGCTCATTTCATGGGTAATATTATCTGAGTGCATGTGCTGTATAGGATTTATCGCATTTCATTAAGTCTTCAGGTGTGCCTTCAAAAACGATCTGACCGCCTTCGTTGCCGCCTTCTGGACCGAGGTCAATGATCCAGTCGGCAGAGCGGATGACGTCAAGGTTATGTTCGATGACAATGAGCGTATGGCCGTTGTTGATCAGGGCTTGGAACGAGTCGAGAAGCTTGCTCACATCATGGAAATGCAAGCCTGTGGTTGGCTCGTCGAAGATGAACATGGTGGGCTTCTCCACGCTGCCTTTCACGAGGAAATAGGCCAACTTCACGCGTTGTGCCTCGCCGCCTGAGAGGGTACTCGAGGGCTGACCGAGCTTCAGGTAACCCAAACCTACATCTTGCAAAGGCTTGAGCCTGTTGATGATACGACCAACCACTGGGCTGTTGCGTTCGCTGGACGTGTTGAAAAACTCGATGGCCTGGTTGACGGACATGTTGAGGATGTCGGAGATGTCCTTGCCGTCGTATTTGATCTCTAAAACTTCTTCCTTGAAACGGGTGCCATGGCAAACTTCGCAAGGAAGATAGATGTCGGCCATGAACTGCATCTCGATTTTGGTGACGCCTTCGCCTTCGCAGTTGTCGCAACGGCCTCCAGGCATATTGAACGAGAAGTAAGCGGGCTTGATGCCGCGTAGCTTGGCCAACTTCTGGTCAGCAAAGAGCTGTCGGATTTCGTCGTAAGCCTTCAGATAAGTGACGGGGTTGGAACGTGAAGACTTGCCAATGGGATTCTGGTCGATGAACTCCACGGCTTTGATCTGTTCTAAGCTGCCTTCCAGTTCATTGAAGCTGCCGCATTTGTCAGCTGTCTCGCCCAAATGGCGACGTAAGGCAGGGAAGAGGATGTCTTTCACCAAGGTGGATTTTCCAGAGCCGCTTACGCCAGTGACCACGGTCAAGACATTGAGCGGGAACTTCACGTCGATGTTCTTCAGGTTATGCTGGCTGGCACCGGCTACGGTGATGAAGTTGTTCCAGCTACGGCGATGGGTCGGGATGGCGATTTTTCGGACGCCTGTAAGATATTGTCCCGTAAGGCTTTCCGGACATTTGGCGATGTCTTCGTAGCTGCCTTGGCAAACCAACTCGCCACCGAACTCGCCTGCCAACGGACCGATGTCGATAATGTGGTCGGCACTGCGGATGATTTTTTCGTCGTGTTCCACCACGATGACAGTATTGCCGATGTCGCGAAGGCGTCTTAGCACCTTGATCAATCGGTCGGTGTCGCGCGGATGCAGGCCGATGCTGGGTTCGTCCAGGATATAGGTAGATCCCACCAGGCTGCTGCCTAACGAAGTGGCTAAGTTGATGCGTTGCGACTCGCCGCCGGAGAGCGTGTTCGAGAGTCGGTTCAGGGTTAGATAGCCCAAGCCGACATCCAGCAGGAACTCCAGTCGGTTGTTGATCTCAATAAGTAGGCGAGAAGCGATCTTCTGGTCGGTTTCATCCAGCTTCAGTTCATCGAAAAAGCGTTTCAACTCGTCCAAAGGCATCAGCACCAGGTCGGTGATGCTCTTGCCGCCCACTTTCACGTATTGAGCCTCCTTTTTCAGGCGTGAGCCGTGACATTCAGGGCAGACCGTCTTACCGCGGTAACGTGACATCATCACGCGATATTGAATCTTATACGAATTGGCTTCCACCATCTGGAAGAAAGCGTTGATGCCTTCAAAATACTCGTTTCCGGTCCATAACAGCTGCTTCTGTTCCTCGGTGAGTTCGAAATAGGGCTTGTGGATGGGGAAGTTGAAGTAATGTGCCGATTGGACCAATGCATCTTTCCATTCGCTCATCTTATCGCCTCGCCAGCAGGCTACGGCGTTTTCGTAGATCGATAGGCTTTTGTTCGGGAATACCAGATCAGGATCGATGCCGATGACGCTGCCGAAGCCTTGGCAGGTAGGGCAGGCGCCGTAGGGGTTGTTGAAGGCGAACAGGTTGACGCTGGGCGTTTCAAATACCATTCCGTCGGCCTCGAAACGCGAGGAGAACTCGGCGGTACTGCGTTTTCCGTTGGTCTCTGCCACAATCTGGCAACTTTCCTTGCCTTCGTAAAATGCGGTCTGCACCGAGTCGGATAGTCGGCTGACCTCGTCACGGATCTCTGCGTTGACCTTCACACGGTCGATGAGCAGCATTACCTGGTCTTTGGCTTTGATTTTGCCCTGCAGATAGTCCTCAATCCTGATGATTTCGCCATTGACCATCACGCGGTAGAAACCCTGTTGCATCAAGATGCTGAGATGCTCTTCGATGGTGCGGTTTTCGGGCAGGGTGATGGGGGCGATGATATAGGCGGTCGAGCCAATGGGTAGATTGAAGATGTGTTCCACCACGTCGCTCACCTGATGTTTCTTGACTTGTTGTCCCGAGATGGGGGAGATGGTCTTGCCGATGCGGGCGAAGAGCAGCTTGAGGAACTCGTAGATCTCGGTGCTGGTGCCCACGGTGGAGCGTGGGTTGTGGGTGTTCACCTTCTGCTCGATGGCGATGGCTGGCGAGAGTCCCTTGATGCTTTCTACATCGGGCTTGTTCAGGCGGCCCATAAACTGCCGCGCATACGAGCTCAGGCTCTCCACATAGCGCCGTTGCCCTTCGGCGTATAGGGTGTCAAACGCCAATGACGACTTGCCGGAGCCCGACAATCCCGTGATGACCACAAGTTGGTTTTTGGGGATGTCTAGGCTCAAGTCCTTCAGGTTGTTGACCTTGGCGTGACGGATGCTGATATGTGATATTTCTTTGTTTCTCATTTACTTGCGACTCCACATAAATGGAATAACACTCTGGCGCCTACGTTGCCGTCCCAGTCGCCGCCGTCGGGTGATGGGGAGACCTCGCATAGGTCGAAGCCGATGATGGTCTTGCCTGCCTCGCGGATCTTGTTGAGCAGGTACATCAGCTCTTCGTATTCCATGCCTCCGGGGACTGGTGTGCCTGTGTTGGGGCACAGCTTCGGGTCGAGTGCGTCAATGTCGATGGAGATATAAACTTTCTCTGGCAGAGCGTCGATCATCTCTTCCACGATGTCCTTCCAGCAGGCGCCTTCATACATGCGGCGACGGTTGTCGCGGTCGAAAAACACTGAGATGCGGTCGGGTTGACTGAAGGCTAATGCCTTTTCTTGATGGCAATAGTCGCGGATACCCACCTGTACCAGATGCTTCACATTGTTAAACTTCATGGTGTTGAAGAAGATGGAGGCGTGTGAGTACTTGAATCCCTCGAAAGCGTCACGCAGGTCCATGTGGGCGTCGGCGTGCAGGATACCGTATTCCACACCTTGTTCATGGAGGTACTGGTGATAGGCGAGGGGACAGCTATGGTCGCCACCCAACAGGCCGACTACTTTGCCTTTGCCCTTCCAATAGGCGATACGCACACGCAGCCATTCGTTTTTCTTTTCCGTTGCGGCTTCAATGCGTTTATAAAGCGCTGCATATTTCTCCGGCTCATCGTCGATGGTGCCTTCGTAAAGCGCGTTGATGATGTCTTCGCTCAAAGGTGCCAACTCATCGTGCAGTTCGCGGAGCTCCTTGGGGAATTCGTCCATCCAGATGCCTTTTTGCCACAGGTCGGGATAGTCGTGGTGGCAAAGATCCACTTGCATGGATGCTTCCATGATGGTGGCGGGTCCGTCCACTGTGCCACGGTTGTAGCTGGTAGTCAGTTCCCATTCCACAGGAATGATTATGATTTGTGCCTCTTCGGCAGTGCATGGCAGACCGTAGATGCCAGAATCGGCTACAGCGGCTGCGTTGGGATCAAAAGTATTTTCCATAGCGTTTGTTCAAGGTGTGCAAAGATACAGCTTCTGTCGAACCCTTGCAAATTTTCCACAAAATTCCTCAAATGTGTCAAGTTGTGGAATTGGTTCCACAATTTTCCACACTTTATAAAATAGGTAGAAATTCATTAAAATATTGATTATTAAATGTTTAAATAATTTGGCACAGATTTCGCTAAAGGAGTGACAAAATTTCGATCATGAAAAAGCTTCACATCATAACGGTTTCAATGCTTCTTGCAACAGCTTTCACTTCATGCGTGGTGAGCTCCTCAAAATATGAGGCTTTGCAAGCTGAACGTGACTCTCTTGCCAATGTGGCCGCTACCGTGACCACCGACTTTGAGTCGTCATTGCGTACCATCAACGAAATTGAGATGGCATTGCAGACCGTCCGCGAAGCTGAAGGCATCATGATGATGGAAAATCAGGAAGGCAACAGCAGTTACGCTGAGGCTCAGATTGAGGCTATCGACCGCACCATCCAGCAAAACAAGGCTAAGATTGCTGAGTTGGAACAGCAGTTGGCTGCAGCAGGCTCCAAGTCGAAAGAACTCAATACCACCATCAATCGCCTGAAGAACGAATTGAACGAAAAGGATACCTATATTAATAATCTCCGTGAGGAACTGAACATCAGCAAGGCTCAGGTAGCTGAACTCTCTGAATCGGTGGAGATCTTGAATGCCAATATCGACAATCTGAATGTTCAAAACGCAAAACAACAGGCCACGATCAGTCAACAGGATGCTGCGCTGAACACCGTTTATTACATCGCTGCCACTGCGGAGAAACTTGCAGCCAATCACATGATCAACCAAGGCGGTCTGTTCACACCCGACCAAGTCACTGGCAACATTGACATGAGCATGATGACCGTCGCTGATAAGCGTGATTTGAAGGTGCTTCCCCTGAACTCAAGAAAAGCAAAAATTTTGACAAATCATCCAGAAAGTAGTTACCAGTTAACAAAGGATGACGATAAAAATCTCTCTCTCGTGATCGTCGATCCAAACGCTTTTTGGAGTATATCTAATTATTTGATTATATCCATCAAATAAATTCTGCTCGTTTTCAATTTTTACGAAAGCCTTGCTTCTCCCCGTTGCGAGGCTTCTTTTTTTTATATCTTTGCAGCAGAATTTCATGTTATGAAACACACGATCCTGATTGTCGAAGATGATGCCGCTTTTGGAGTAATGCTCCAGACTTGGCTGCGAAAGAACGACTACGACGTTGTTCTGGCTACTCAATATGCACAGGCTAAAAAGGAGATTACCACCAAAAAGATCGACCTGATCTTGACCGACTTGCGTCTTCCCGACGGAGACGGCATCCTGCTGATGACATGGGTCAGGGAGCAGCTCAAGAGCCGTGTGCCTTTCATCGTGATGACAGGATACGCCGAGGTGCAGACCGCTGTGTCGGCCATGAAACTGGGCGCTTTCGACTATCTTAAGAAACCCATCAACCCGAGCCTCCTGGAAGAAAAGATCACAGCGGCGCTCGAGACCGGTCAGGAGGAAGAAGAGCTTTTCCGTCCCAAGAAGGTGATGGTCAAAGGCAGCAGTGAAGCCATCAAGCGGCTTTACAAGCATGTGGAGCTGGTGGCACCAACCAAGTTCTCAGTGCTTATCCTTGGCGAGAGCGGCACAGGTAAGGAATACATCGCGGAGATGATCCACGAGTGCAGCCCCCGTCGCGACAATCCGTTTATTGCCGTTGACTGCGGAAGTCTCTCCAAAGAGCTGGCTCCCAGTGAGCTGTTCGGACATCTGAAAGGCTCGTTCACTTCGGCCATTGCCGACAAAAAAGGCGTTTTCGAGCAAGCCAAAGGCGGAACCGTGTTTCTTGATGAGGTAGGCAACCTGCCTTACGAGGTGCAGATGCAGCTGCTGCGTTCCTTGCAGGAGCAGAAGGTGAGACCCGTGGGTTCGGCGGTCGATATCAATGTGGATGTGCGCATCGTGGCCGCTACCAATGAGAATATCGAGAAAGCCATTGAGCAGGGTAAGTTCCGTCAGGATCTGTATCACCGTATCAATGAGTTCACCCTGCAGGTGCCTCCGTTGCGTGAGCGTATTGAAGACTTAGAAGAGTTCGTTACCTTCTTTGTCGCCCAAGCCAACGAGGAATTGGGAAAGGAGATCAAGGGCGTTTCGCCTAAGGCGATAGCACAGATGAAACAGATGCCTTGGACTGGCAACCTACGCGAGCTGCGTAATGTGATTCGTCGTTGCGTGCTGTTTGCCGAAGGCGATTACATCGAGGCTGAGGATCTCCCAGTTTTCCCTGAAACGATAGAAAAACCAACCGTTTCGAACGATGACTATGCCTTGCGTCCAGGCAATGAGCGTGAGCAGATCGAGGCAGCACTGGCTAAGGCGCGTGGCAACAAGACCGTGGCGGCGCGTTTGCTTCAAATCGATAGGAAAACCTTATATAATAAGATGCATCAGTTAGGCCTCGAGCTTTAACTTTTATCTCTTATCTTTAATCTCTTATTCTATCCCGTATTTTTCGGATAACAATTCAATTAAGTCATCGGCTTGTGCCATGAACTGGATGGCATCGTCTTTCCATTCAGGATAGGCATCGGCGCCTTGGCCTCTGGACTCATTCATCTTGGATAGGAAGGGGATAGCCTTTTCCTGCTGGAGTTGGATGAACATGGGGAGCATCTTGTGGCAGAGGCCGTGGGCAGTGACAAAGTCGTCGTTTTCCACACATTCGTTCAAAGCCACCAGATGGTCGGCGGTCGACTGGGCAAAGACGGTAAGGATGCCTCGGATGGCTTCCTCGTCGCCGCCCATCATGTCGCACAGCTGGGTGAAGTCGGTGAAAGAGCTCTCTGTGGCATGCTCCTCTTCCATAAAGTGGCGGCCGAACATGCCTTCCAAATCCTGTAGGTTGAACGGTTTCTGCAGGAATCCGTCGAAGCCTTCCTCTTTGGCTTTGGCGGTGTCGTAGTCCATGCGTGCCGTCATGAGGTACACAGGCTTGCTGGGATCGGCTTGCTTGAAGAGCTTCAGGATGTCGTTGCCCGTCAAGGCGCCCATCTCGCGGTCGGTCAGGACGTAGTCGAAGGTGTCGATATGTAGCAGCGCTTCGTCGATGTCGTTTTTCGAGCGGCAGATCATCACTTGGTGGCCAAGTCTCTTGACCATGTTACTCACCACGTTCAGAAGGGTGTCGTCGTCGTCGATGATCAAGATGCGTTGCTGTGCCACCTGTTCGGCTGTTGAGACACTCTCGGCGGGACGGTCTTGGCTATCAACGTTTTCGATGATCTCAATCTCCACAGGGATCTTGACGGTGAACAAACTTCCTTTGCCCACCTGCGACTCCACTTCGATGGTACCTCCCAACAGGTCGACGAAACCTTTCACCACGGAGAGGCCGTAGCCGCTGCCTTCAGAGATCTTGCTGCCGCTGTCGGTTCTGACAAAAGGCTTGAAGATTTCATCCAGCTTGTCGTTAGGGATGCCGATGCCGGAGTCCTGCACGCGGAACACCAGACTTCCCATCTCGAAGCTCGCCTTGAATCCGATGCTGCCCTCGATGGTATATTTGATGGTGTTGGAAATCAGATTGCTGATGATCTGCTTGATCTTCAGTTGGTCGGAATTGGCAAAAAGACTCGACCTGATCTCGTTTTTGAAGTCGAACGCAAGGTCCTTCTTGTGGGCGATGGGCTCGAACATCGAAGCCGTTTCTTCGCACAATTGTTTCACGTTGAAAGGCTCTTTCTCCACCTGAAGCATACCCTGTTCCAGTCGTGAGAACTCCAGCAGATTATTCAGCAGGTCGAGGATGTGGTCGGCAGACTTTTGGATGGAGGCGGCTTCTTTTTCGTTGCCGGTATTGTCCATCAGCTCGAGGTTACCCAAGATAGAGGTCAGCGGGCTCTTGATGTCGTGTGAGACCGACAGGAGCATCTTGTGACGGCTCTCCATCAGTTCTTCGGTCTTCTTTTTGGCCTCTTCGGCATCGGCACGGGCTTTTTCGGCCGCTTTTCTGGCTCGGAATCCCTTGCTCACGTCGCTGAGAATCATGATGACAAAGATGACGATCAGGATGAGGACGCCGCCGCCGATATAGGTTGACGCGGTCAGATGTTCGTTGATGATGTTTTCGCTGATTTCCATCTCCAACTTGGTGGATTCTAGGATTTCTTCGTTCAGTGCCAACAGCAGGTCCGCGATTTCCTCTGAAAGATGGTTGTCGTCAATGATCAACTCAGCGGTCTTTTTCTCGTATTCCTTGATGCGTTTCTTGTACTCCAGTCTTGCCTTGTCTGAAAGGAGTTTCAGGTCACTCACGATGTTCACCGAGTCGTTGGTGATCATGTCAGGGGAGAAGTCCTGCAACTTGGCATCAATCTCAGCCAAGGGGTCGTAATAATAGAATTGTCGCGACAGCACATAGCTGATCTGTCCCTTACGTAGGATGAGCCTTTCCACTTCCCTGATTCTATGCTCGTTTTGCTCGGTGGGTAGGAGGGCGAGGATGGTATCGGCGCACACGCTGATTTCCTTGTTCAGTATGCTAAAGCGCTTCAGGTGTTCGGGATTGTCGGTAAAAGCGAAAAGGTTGGCCTCAGACTGTGCTTCGTGAACCAGCTGGGTAAACCGGTTGGTGTAGTTGAGCGCATCGTTCTGAATGTTGATGTTGATACGTTGGTTCTGGATGGATCCCTGCAATTTGAAGATATAATAGAACATGGCACCGCACATTGCGATGATAAAAAGGTTGGTAACCACCACCTTCCAACTCGTTCTTCCTTCAAAAGACCTGCTCATTATTTCGCAAAATTACTATTAAATCTGAAAAAAATGTATTTTTGCAAGAAATTTCAACAATATGAAACGCGTATTTTTTGTCCTATGGAGTGTTTTGCTGGTCGCAATAGGCTTCTGCTCTTGCGAGAATGTCGCAGAACAATCCGCGGGTAACGATAAAAACGCCGTTGTCGCTGTAGTCTCGGTAAACGATATGCATGCAGCCATTGATTTGATGCCTCAGTTTGCCGCTATGCTTGACAGTTTGCGGGGCGTTTATCCTGATCTGCTGGTGTTTTCGGCAGGTGACAACCGTACAGGCAACCCGATCAACGACCAGTACGAACCTGCCAACTACCCAATGATCGCTTTCATGAACAAGTTGTGCTTTAACCTAACTACGGTAGGCAACCACGATTGGGATGGAGGCGTGAAGTCACTTCAAAAGAACATCGAGGATGCCGATTTTCCGTTCCTCTGTGCCAATGTTGAGATCCCGGCGGGAATGGGCTTGGATATCAAGCCTTATGAAATCATTGAAAACCAAGGATTAAAAGTTGCTGTGATAGGATTGGTGGAGGTTGGTGCCAAAGGTATCCCGTCAACCTATCCTGGGTATCTCAAAGGTGTCAAGTTTAAGAAAGGTATGGAGGTTTTACCCGATTACCAATCCCTTAGGGATCAAGCGGATGTCTATATCCTGCTTTCACACCTGGGTTATGAAGACGATCTGGAAGTGGCAGAACGTTTCCCAATGTTTAATGCCATTCTTGGTGGACATTCGCATACCCTGGTTCAAACCCCTACAAAGCATAACGGCGTGATGGTCACCCAGGCAGGCTCGAATCTGAAGAACGCCAGCCTCACCTTGTTTATGTTCAGGAAAGGCAAGCTCGTCGATGTGGTTTCGAAGACGCTCGATGTGCAGCACTTCAAGAAAAAGAACGCCGAAGTGCAGGCTATGCTTGACGAATTCAACAACAACAAACACTTCAGCGTGGCGCTGGCAAAGGCAACCACCAACTTCGACTCGAAAGAGGAACTTGGATGCATGTTCACTGACGCCATCAGGACCATAAGTGGCGCTGATTTTGCTTTCCAAAATGCCGGCGGCATCAGACTGGATCACCTCAAAAAAGGTCCCATCACCATCAAGGATGTGTATAGCATCGATCCGTTTAACAACGATGTGGTGGTGTTCAGGATGACGGGTGAACAACTGGAGCGTTTCATTATGGAGAGTTATAAGAAAAATGGCCGTCATCCATCGTATGTGTCAGGTATGACCTACATCCTAAAGACGGACTCTGAGGGGTATCCTCAATCGGTCGACATCAAGCCTAATAAAGGCCGTTTCTCGAAAACCGCTACCTATTTGGTGGCCATGAACAGCTATATGGCTTCAACGGTTCGTTTTGAGAGCCTTGACGATGGCGAGAGCCGGAATATGACTACCGAGGAAATGGTCATGAAGTTCCTCAAGAATAAAAAGAATGTGTCATACAATGGTACTCGTCGTGCCTTCCATTAAGAAATAATAAGCAAAATAATAAATCCATGAAGAGAGTATTCGTTTTGGCTGCCATCGCAATGATGCTGGCAAGCTGTGGAAAGACCAAGGTGCAGCTTATTGATGCTGCCAATTTCAACAAGGAAGTGGATGGAAAGCAGGTGTCGCTTTACACCCTGCACAATGGCGACATTACCATGCAAGTCACCAACTACGGTGGCCGTGTGGTGGCATTGTGGACCCCCGACCGTAAGGGTAACATGGGCGACGTCGTCTTGGGCTACGACCATATCGACAAGTATCTGAACAACACTGGTGATCGCTATTTAGGCGCTGTGGTGGGTCGTTGCGCCAACCGTATCGCCGATGCTTCGTTCACCTTGAATGACACCGAGTATCAGCTGTCTAAGAACGATGGCGAAAACACCCTTCATGGCGGCGAGCTTGGCACCGATAGAGTGGTTTGGGATGTGATGAATGCCAACGATACCGCTATGGTGATGCATGTGGTGCTTCCTGACGGTCAGGATGGCTTCCCGGGCAACATGGATATCACCATGACCTATACCTTGACTCAAGATAATGAGTTTCGCATCGACTATCAGGCTACTACCGACCAGCCTACGCTTTGCAACCTCTCGCATCATAGCTTCTTCAACCTGAAAGGCGAGGGCAACACCATTCTCGACCATGAGCTCACTATCAACGGAAAAGTACTGGTTATCGTGGATGAAGAGCTTATCCCGACAGGAAACTTCATGATGGTGAAAGACACCCCGTTTGACTTCACTGAAGGACATAAAATCGGCGACAACATCAATGCCGACCACATCCAGCTGACCATGGGTCACGGATACGATCACTGCTATGTCATTAATGGTGCCTTGAATGGCAAGATGGTGAATGACGCTACACTTTACGAGCCCAAGAGCGGCCGATTCATGGAAGTGTATAGCGACCAAATGGGCTTGCAGTTTTACAGCGGCAACTTCTTTAATGGCGAAGCCCAAGGCAAATGGGGCAAACATATCTATCGCGGAGCCATAGCTTTGGAAACCCAGAACTTCCCTGATGCCATCCATCAGGATAACTTTAGTGTGAAGCCCATCCTCAATCCTGGTGAGCAATACACCCAAACCTGCATCTATAAGTTTGGCGCAAAGAAGTGAACTACCTCAGCGTTGACGGTATCTCCAAGTCGTATGGCATCAAGACCTTGTTCTCCGATGTCACTTTTGGCATTGAGAAAGGCGACAAAACCGCGCTGATTGCCTCGAACGGTTCGGGAAAATCGACGCTGCTCAGGATCATCGTGGGCCGCGAGTCGATGGATAGCGGCACGGTGACCTTCGCCAACGATATCCGTGTGGGCTATCTGGAACAACTTCCCCAGTATGATCCCGAGATGACCATTCGTGAGGTCATCGCACAAGGGCATTCCGACTTGGACTCTGTGGAGACTTTGACCTACGAGCAACGCCTCATCCAGATGCTTACCCGTTTCGAGCTGACGGATCTTGATTTGAAGATCGGGAGCCTCTCAGGAGGACAGGTGAAGCGGCTGGCTTTGGCTATGGTGCTGCTTGATGATCCTGATCTGCTGATCCTCGACGAGCCCACCAACCACCTCGATGTGGAGATGGTGGAGTGGCTGGAGAAATACCTCTCACAGTCAAGTGTCACCCTGCTGATGGTCACCCACGACCGCTATTTCCTTGATCGGGTGTGCAACAAGATCCTGGAGCTGTACCAAAGCGTGATCTATACTCATTACGGCAACTTCGACTATTACGTCAGAAAGAGTACGGAGAGAGAAGTGGCCAAGCGCGCCACCGCTGCCAAGGCGGCGTCGCAGCTTCGCCGCGAGCTGGAGTGGATACGATCCACTCCGCAGGCGCGCACTGGCAAGTCTAAAAGCCGCATCGACGCCTTCTACGACCTCAAGGAGAAAGCACACTACCAGGAAACCGACGACAAACTGCAGTTCGGCCTCCAAGCCCAACGCCTCGGCGGCAAGATCCTGGAGATGTACAACGTCACCAAGACCTACGATGACCTCGCCGTGCTTCGCGACTTCGACTATGTATTCAAGCGTGGCGAGCGCATCGGCCTCATCGGCAAGAACGGGGTGGGGAAGTCCACCTTTCTCAACTTGATCACCCGACATATCGCTCCCGATAGCGGCAAGATCATCGTCGGCGATACCGTCACCTACGGCTACTACCGTCAGGAAGGCATCCAATTCGACGAAAACAAGACCGTTATCGACGCCATCCGCGACATCGCCGAGGTGCTGCATTACGGCAAGGATCAGGTCTATACGGCAGACCAACTGCTGGCGCACTTCATGTTCCCTTATAAGATGCACCATCAGCCCATCGCGCTGCTCTCAGGTGGAGAAAAACGTAGGCTTTATCTGCTCACGGTGCTCGTCTCCAACCCCAACTTCCTCATCCTCGACGAGCCCACCAACGACCTCGACCTGCTCACGCTGCAAAAACTCGAAGACTTCCTGAAAGCCTACAAAGGCTGCCTGTTGGTGGTGTCGCACGACCGTTTCTTTATGGATGAAGTGGTAGATCAACTCTTCGTGTTTCAGGGCGATGGCAAGGTGAAAGGCTTCATGGGAAACTATTCCCAATACAAGGACTACCTCAAGGAAAAAGAACAGCTGGAACGCCAACAGCAAACCACCCGAAAAGTGGAGGAGGAGCCTACCAAAAAAACGGTACGTGAGAAGAAAAAACGTTCTTTCAAGGAAGAACGTGAGTTTGCCCAGCTGACAACGGACATTGCCGCTTTGGAAGCCGAAAAAGAGCAGATCCATCAGGAGATGGCCAATGTGACGGATTACCAGCAACTTCAGGATATGGGCAGTCGCTTGCAAGAGATCAAAGACCTCCTCGACGAAAAGGAATTGCGCTGGCTCGAACTCGATGAATGGTCCTGAATCGCCATTATTCCCGTTTGAGTTACCCAAACTATTCTTTGAAATGGCCAGTATCATCAAAGAAATAGTGCTATCTTTGCATCTTATTAATAAAGACGTGGAGATATGCGCAGGAATCGTTTGAAACCGCTTTTTATCTTATTGATAATCAGTTTATTTATTGTTGAAGCCAAAGCCCAGGAACCCTTAAAGATCACCTTGGACCAAGCCTTGGAGATCGCTTTGTCGGAGAGCAGCACCATCAAAATCGCCAACATGACGGTAGAGAAGAGCGGCTATGCTAAAAAAGGCAGTTACGCATCGCTTTATCCGAACATCAGCGTAAGCGGATCGTACCAGCGCACCTTGCTGAAACAGGTGATGGTGATGGATATGGGCGGTCAGGCCATGGAGATCAAGGTGGGTCGCGATAACAACATCAGTGCTTCAGCTTCGGCCAGTATGCCTTTGGTGAATGCCTCGCTTTGGGAGAGCCTGAAACTCTCGGCACTCGATGTGGAGCTGGCAGTGGAACAGGCCCGTTCCTCGAAGGTGTCGATGATCTCACAGGTCAAGCAGGCTTTCTATGGCGTGCTGTTGGCTAAGGAGTCGCTCAATGTGATGAATCAGGTGTATGAAAACGCTTGCGAGAATTACGAGAAAACCCTGCAACGCTTCAACGTGGGTAAGGCTTCAGAGGTAGAGAAACTCCGTGCCCAGGTGAACATGATGAGCGCCGAACCCAATGTTTCAAGCGCCGAGAACTTAGTGTTCCTCGCTACTTGGCAGCTGAAAGCCGTGATGGGTCTCGACCTTAATACCGAAATAGAGACGGTGGGCGACTTGAACGACTATACCAACGAATTGCTCACACCTTACGTCAGTGAGGAAGACATCAGCAACAACAGCTCGTTGCTCCAACTCGACATCCAGTCGCGTATGCTTGAGTCGAACCTCCGCATGCAGAAAAAGCAATACATCCCAACGCTGGCAGCAAGCATCAACTACAACTATAGCGCCATGGGCGATGACAAGTTGAGTTGGTTCCCCTCGTCGAATGCCGCCTTAAGCCTTAGCATCCCGGTGTTTGATGGCTTCCAGAAGCATTACAACATCAAGCAAACCAAGATTGGCATGGATATGCTCGATGTGCAGCGTATCGATACCGAGCGTCAGATCCGCATCGCCATCCGTAACTATAACGACCAGATTGCCCTTTGCGTGAAGAACTACACTGCCGCCAACGCCACAGTGGAGATTGCAGAGAAGAGCTATCAGATCTCACAGAAGATGTATGAAGTGGGGAAGGCCACCCAGGTGGAACTGAATGATGCTCAGGTGGCTTTGGAACAAGCCCAACTGACAAAGGCTCAGGCCATCTATAACTTCATGGTGGCTAAGGCATCACTTGACGAACTGATTGGAAAAGAATAAAATAAATATCAAAATATGAAATACTCAAAGATTTTCTTTTTCGCCGTGGCTTCAGCCCTGTTGATGGCTGGCTGTGGCTCAAAGACCAACGAAAACGCTGCCGGCAAGCCTCAGACCGCTCCCGTGGTCACCGTGGTTACCGCACAAGCTGAGGATGTGGATGTTACCAATACCTTCACCTCTAATGTCGAGCCGTATGCGATCAACAACATCGTGTCGCAGACCGCCGGCCGTATTGTAAGCATCAATGCCGAGGTGGGCGACCGTGTTAGCAAAGGCCAGCTGCTGGCTAAGATGGATGACGTCAACATGGCTAAGACCCGTTTGCAGTATGTCAACGACTCCGTTGAACTGGAACGTTTGACCAAGCTGTACAACATCGGTGCTCTTGCCCAAGCCGACTACGATTTGGCCAAGTTGTCGTTGGAAATCAATAAAAAGACCTATAGCAACTTGGTGGAGAACACCTACCTGCGTAGTCCCATCAACGGTGTGGTGACCGCTCGTAACTACGACAAGGGCGACATGTATTCCATGACCCAGCCCATCTTTGTGGTGGAGCAGATTGTCCCCGTGAAGATGCTGATCAACATCTCTGAGAGCCTCTTTACACAAGTGAACAAGGGCATGGAGTTCGACATCGCCGTCGATGCCTATCCCGACATGGTCTTCAAAGGCAAGGTCAACCTGATTTATCCAACCATCAGCTCCGCCACACACACTTTCCCGGTGGAGGTGATCTATCAAAATACGGATCAGAAGCTGCGTCCTGGCATGTTTGCCCGTGTGACGGCAACCTTCGGCACCAACCATCATGTGGTGGTTCCCGATATTGCCGTGGTCAAGCAACAGGGATCGGGTGAGCATTTCATCTATGTGCTCAATGCCGACAATACCGTCACCTATACCAAGGTGGAACTCGGTCGCCGCTTGGGTAACCGTTATGAAATTGTTTCTGGCATCAACGAAGGTGACCAAATCGTCACTGAAGGTCAAGCCAGACTGAAGAACGGTACGGCTGTCACTGTAAAAAACTGACTTCTTTCTTCTGACTTCTAACTTCGATCAAAATGAGTTTACAAAGAACTGCAGTCAATAATCCGGTGACGACGGCACTCGTTTTTGTTGCCATCGCCATCTTCGGCATATTCTCCCTGATGAACCTCTCCATCAACCAATTGCCCAACATGGAGACTAACTTCATCATGGTGATGACTTCCTATCCGGGAGCCAGTGCCGCCGATATCGAGACCAATATCTCCAAAACCCTTGAGAATACCCTCAATGCCGTTCCTGATCTGAAACACCTTTCATCCACCTCACGTGAGAACACCTCTGTGCTTTCCTTGGAGTTTGAAAGCGGCATCGACATTGAGACGGCTACCAACAACGTGCGCGACAAGATCGACATGGTGCGAAACTACTTGCCCGACGGCGCCACTAACCCTGTTCTGTTCAAGTTCAACGCCGAGGATATGCCTATCATGCTTCTCAGTGTGACGGCTGAAGAGAGTTTGGCGGCTTTGGACAAGATCATCGAGGACCGCATCACCACTCCTTTGGCTCGTGTGAGCGGCGTGGGTACGGTTTCCGCCAACGGTGCGCCGAAGCGTGAAATCCAGGTCTACGTCGACCCGAACAAGTTGGAGGCTTACAACCTGACTTTGGAAAGCATCTCCAATACCTTGGCTACCGAGAACCGCAACGTGCCTGCTGGCTATATCGACATCGGCTCCAACAGCTACAGCCTTCGTATCCAGAAAGAATTCACTTCCGCCAAGGAGATGGAAGACGTCATCGTTGGTTCACGTGGTAATGCGCCTATCTATCTGCGTGATGTGGCCACCGTCATCGACGGCTCTGAGGAACGCATCCAGGAGTCTTACAGCAACGGCCGTCAAGGTGCTACCATCATCATCCAAAAGCAGACTGATGCCAACGCCGTTAACGTCATCAAGGGCATCAAGAAACAGCTGGCAGCTATTGAGCACACCTTGCCTTCGGATGTCAAAGTGAACATCATCGTGGACGGATCCACATCCATTCAAAACACCATCAATAACCTGCGTGACACCATCTTCATTACCTTCATCTTGGTGATGCTGGTCGTGTTCGTCTTCCTGGGCCGTTGGCGCGCCACCTTCATCATCGTGCTGGCCATCCCGATTTCATTGCTGGCTTCGTTGATTTATCTGTATGCTACTGGCAATACTTTGAATATCATCTCTATGTCGTCACTGACCATCGCCATCGGTATGGTTGTGGACGATGCCATTGTGGTCTTGGAGAACATTACCACCCATATCGAGCGTGGCTCAAGGCCTAAGGAGGCTGCTGTACACGCCACCCAAGAGGTGCAGCTGTCCGTTATCGCCTCTACCTTGACCATGTTGGCCGTGTTCCTGCCGCTGACCATGATTAAGGGTACCACAGGTGTGATGTTCAAGCAGTTGGGTTGGATCGTATCCATCATCATGATTGTGTCTACCATCGGTGCCTTGACTTTGGTGCCGATGATGTGCTCCAAGATGTTGGTGATGAACCCTCACCAGAGCAAGTTCCACAAAGCCCTGTTTACTCCTATCAACAAGGGCTTGGATGCCATCAGCAACGGCTATGCCCGCCTCATCAAATGGTGTCTTGGTCATCGTATCGTTATCATTCTCGGAATGTTGGTGCTGTTTGTCCTTTCAGTTGTCCTGCTCGCACCGACGCTGAAGACTGAGATGATGCCTAAGTTGGACGAAGGCCGTTTGAGCATCAATATTGAACTGCCTACAGGTACCGGACAAGACGTTACTGGCGCCTTTGCCAAGAGCCTCGCTGAAGACTTTATGGCTATCCCCGAAGTGAAGATCTGTAACTACAGCTTCGGTCAGGCCGACTCTGACAATGCCTTTGCCTCGATGAGAAGCAATGGTACGCACATCATGTCGTTCAACCTGCGCCTTGGTACCAAGACTGAACGCCGCAAGGCTGGTTTGCGCAAGACTAGTGAGGTGGCCGATGAGATTCGTGCCAAGCTCAACGCCATGCCTGAAATCAAGAAAGCCAACGTCAACGAAGGCGGTGGCGGCATGGGCGGTATGAGTACAGTGCAAGTCGAGGTCTATGGCTATGACTTCGGTACCACTGACAATGTGGCCAACGAAATCGCTCATAAACTCCGTGAAAGAGGTATCTTGCAAGTCATCGTCAGCCGTGATGAATACACGCCTGAATACCAGATCGACTTCGACCGTGAGAAGCTCGCCTTAAACGGCTTGAACAGCACCACGGCAGCCACCTACGTCAAGAACCGCATCAATGGTTCGGTCGGTTCCTACTACCGTGAAGACGGCGAGGAATATGACATCCGCGTGCGTTACGCCCCTGAGTTCCGTAAGAGCGTCGAAGACATTGAAGATATCAAGATTTATAACAGCTACGGACAACCTGTCCGCGTCGGCGATCTCGGCGAGGTGGTTGAATCATTGACCCCGCCTCAGATCCAGCGTAAGGACCGTGAACGTTTGGTCAGCGTCACCGCCGTCGTCGGTAAGGGCATGGTGCTGAGTGACGTGGTCAAGATATGCGAGGAAGTCATCGAAGACACTGAAATCCCCTCTGAAATCATGACCAAAATCGCTGGTGACTACGAGACCCAACAGGAGATGTTCGGCGACCTGCTTACCTTGCTCGTCCTCATCATCATCTTGGTTTACATCGTGATGGCATCACAGTTCGAAAACCTGATGAAACCTTTCGTTATCATGTTCTCCGTGCCATTCACCTTCACCGGTGTGTTGCTCGGTCTTTGGGCCACTAACACCGCCTTGGGTGCCATGGCTTTCGTCGGCGTCTTGATCCTGATGGGTATCGTCGTGAAGAACGGTATCGTTCTTATCGACTACACCACCTTGCTCGAAGAGCGTGGTGTAGAGGTGAAGGAAGCCACCGTGCAAGCTGCTCGTTCCCGTCTGCGTCCTATTTTGATGACCACACTTACCACCGTTTTGGGTATGATCCCGTTGGCCATCGGTCGTGGCGAGGGTGCCGAGATGTGGAATGCCTTGGGTGTCACCGTTGCATGGGGTCTTACCGTTTCAACATTAATCACCTTATTATTAATACCGGCGTTGTATTGCTCTTTGGAGACCCGTGCGGTGCGTCGTAAGCAGCGTAAGGCCGAAAAGGCATTGACGGCGACGGAGAATATTAGATAAGAGATAATAGATAAAAGATAAGAGATAAAGATGAAAGCGATATTGATCACATATAATCAGGCCTATTATGATGAGATTGCCGCCATTTTGAATCAGAATGGGGTGAAAGGCTATACTGAATGGAATGAAATCAAGGGTCATGGCAGTGTGACGGGTGAGCCGCATTTGGGCACCCATGCTTGGCCTACCTTGAACAACGCTGTCATATCAGTGATGGAAGATGATAGGGTAGACGGTGTTCTCCGCGAGTTGCAGGAACGCGATAAAAAGGCTCCTGAACTGGGTTTGCGGGCATTTGTCTGGTCCATTGAAAAAATGATTTAATTTTTTGTTGTTTTTCTGATTTTGATTATATTTGCCAACGGAAAACTTTATTCAATCAACTATTAATACTTAAATAAGGAAAGAAAATGGGTAAATTTGTTATCACACTCAGAAAGAACGGCGAATTCCAGTTCAACTTGAAGGCTACCAATGGCCAGAACATTCTTACAAGCGAAGGCTACACCACCAAGTCAGCCTGCATGAACGGTATTGAATCAGTGAAGAAAAACTGCAAGGTCGAGGCACGTTTCGATAAGAAGGTGGCTTCGAATGGCAAGCCTTTCTTCAGCCTGAAGGCTACCAATGGCCAGGTTGTTGGTTCAAGCCAAATGTATGCCAACGAAAAGAACATGCTTAACGGCATTGCTTCAGTCATGAAGAATGCTCCAGAGGCACCTATCGTTGACATGACTGCTGAATAAGTAGTTAGAGAAAAGGAGACGGAAAGAAGAGACCTGCTTAGGTGGGTCTCTTTTTTTGCGTTTATAAAATACTGATAATCAATGGTGAGAAAAATTTTTGAAAAAAAAAGTGAAAAAAGGCTTGCGGGAATGAAAAAAGGTTGTACCTTTGCAGCCGTTTTCGACCACACGGAAGAGGGGAAGAAGAGAGGGGAGGTCGAGAGTTCTTTGAAAGCTTGAGGCCAGCATAAGAAGCAAGAAGTCGAGCGGGGCCGCCGAGTAGGCGGGGACCGCCGGTAAGGAACAAGGAATCATAGCGGAGCCCTAAAACAGGAAAAAGAAAAAGTACAAC
>JAFXLL010000009.1 GCA_017531225.1 Bacteroidales bacterium
GCTCAGGTTAATGTATATGGAGAGAATGGACATACACTGACTTTCAAGGCTTACAATCATGCCACGGATCAAGAACTGGTATTGGATTCAGAAGTTATAGTTACCTTCACTGAAGATGGCAGTGGAACTTTGTTTGCACCAATGGAGTTAAATTTTGTTGTATCTTCGTCTTCAACCATCCATAACACCACTTCGGGCAGCTGGAACGACCCAAATAGTTGGGGAGGGACGGTGCCCACAGCGAGTGCAACGGTGGCTATTGATGTGGATTGCGTTGTTGATGTTGATGTGGAAGTGGCGAATCTATCCATCTCAGACGGAGCCACGCTTACCATCCAATCCGGCAACGTCCTCACTGTCACAGGCGACTTGACCAACACTACTGTCACCGGGCTGGTTATCGAGGACGGCGCCCAGGTGATCAACGAATCAGCCAATGTGAAAGCAGTTTGCCTGAAGAATATCATCTCCTACAACGCCAAGGACAACGGCGGGTGGTATACCATCAGTTCTCCTGTCGATAACATGGCTATCGCAGGAAGCGACTTCCTCACTCCCGCATACGACCTTTACCGTTATAACGAAAACCCCGAAAGCGGTCTTGAATGGGAGAATTACAAGGATAACTCCAACGTTGACTTCACTACATTCGAAAACGGCCGGGGTTACCTCTATGCGAACAGCAACACGTTCTCGCCCACCTTTGTGGGGACGCTTAACGCGGCTTCTGTAGTACGTGCGCTCACCTGTTCGGAAAGCCCCGACGGATTGAGCGGCTTCAACCTCATCGGCAACCCGTTCCCGCATGTCATTTACAAAGGTGAAGGCGGTGCTATCGACAATGCCAATCTTGCCTCTGGCTTCTTGACATTGAACGACGAAGGAGCTTGGCATGTAAACACCTATGAAGATGCCATCATGCCAGGACAAGGTGTCTTAGTGAAGACTACGGCAAACACCGACCTCACCATCGCTAAAAGCAACGCTGAGGCAACCGCTGAGTCAAACGGAGCCAAGAACGCCATCGGACGCATCTGCGTTACGGTGACGGGCGGCAACGGCGAGGATCGCGCGTTCGTCTACTTCGGCCAGGGTATTGGCCTGAACAAGATGGCGAACTTCACGGATCATACACCGGTCCTATGGGTGCGCCACAACAACACAGACTACGCCATTGCCCATGTAGGCAAAGGCTGCGAATCGCTGGATTTGTTCTTCCATAACAAGAATAATGGTGAATATTGCCTCTCGGTCAACACTAAGGATGTAACCTTCGGCGTACTGCAATTGGTGGACAACCTCACGGGCGAGATAATCGACCTGAAACAGCATCCTGATTACAGCTTCCATGCCAACGGCAACGAGGCAGACGGCCGCTTTAAATTGGTGCTCAGGATGCCTTCAGGAGTGGAGGAAACGGCTGAAGCTGAGCCCTTCGCATTTGTCATCGATGGAAGGATTGTCCTTGTAGGTGTTGATGAATTGGCCAAATTACAGGTCGTTGACATGACCGGACGTGTGGTCTCAGAAGATGGATTGACTCCTGGCGTCTATGTGTTGCGCCTGATTAACGGAAACGAAGTAAGAACCCAGAAAATCGTTATCAAATGAAAAGAATATCATTCATAATGGCAATTGTTCTCTGTATGGGCCTCGGCTGTTTCGCCCAAAATCAACGGGGCGGCGGCCTCTTCCAATACGGCGAGGTCAGTGACGAGGATTACTACTACGGTTCCGTTTGGTACGCTCTTGACCAAAACAGCGTGTACCAACGTGACAACCTCGGTTTGTTCGCTCCCGGCCTTCCTATCCACGGTCAGGAACAGAACATGGATGCCCCGCTCGGCGGTGGCGCCCTCTTGCTCATCGGCTTTGGTGCCGCTTACGCACTGAAGAAGCAAAGAAAAAGTTGATCCATCACTACAGATTGGCCAAAACGAAAAATCCCGCCGTTCACAGCGGGATTTTTTTATCGGTTCATATCGACTAATCCAGTTGCTTTCATGATGGTCTCGTCATCTAATCCGAGGGCTTTCATGTTTCGGGCTATTTCGAGAGCTTTGTTTTTTTCGCCCTCGGCGATTCCTTTTTCAAGTCCTTCCTCTCGTCCTTTTTCAAGTCCTTCCTCCCGCCCTTTTTCAAGTCCTTCCTCGTGGCCTTCTTCGTAACCCAGGATGCGTCCACTCTCAATTCGGTTGTAGGTGTCGAGTTCTTTTTTCCAGCTCCGCATGTAGTTGAGTCGCTGGTCTTCGTTGAAACAGGCATATTCGGCTTCCCTATAGAGTTTCTTGAATATGGGTTCGTCCAGCTCGGGTGGACAATCCTCTTCGCCCCAAAGCAGATAGAGCACTTTTAGCCATCGGTCGAGGGGTCGGTTCATGTCAAGCTTGGCGGCGCCAACCTTGGGCATCTCGAGGTAGATGAGGGTGAGCTTGTCGTAGAACACGTGATGGTCGTTGAGGTCGGTAAGCATGATCCTATGATAATAGTCCTCAGGCTTATACTCCTTCTTTGGAAAATTGAAATTCATCAGGGCGATGACATAAACCTCGTTAAGGCGGTAATTCCACTTCTTGGGTTTGGATTTCTCTAAAATCTCTGCGTTTTCCCGTTTGGTGGGGTCGCCTTTGATGCCTTGCTCTTGTATGGCTCGGGCGGCGTAGTAGAGGGTGCGGTCCTTAAAGAAAACCTCCCAGCTATTCTGCATCTCCACGATGAACCGTCGTCCGTTGGCTGTTTGGCAGTACACGTCGAAATAGCAGGTCCTGTCGCCGTTGAACTCGCCTATTTGCTCAACGTTCTTTGGGAAGAGGTCAAGGATGGGGTCGGCGGTGTCCTCGATGACCGCATTGAGGAAGCTGATGAGGATGTCTTTGTTGGCTTCGGTACCGAAGAGCTTCTTGAAGCCGAAGTCGATGAACGGATTAATGTATCTGGTCTCCATAGTTTTAATTAATAATTAATTCTATAATCTGTTTCTCATTTGTCCAAATGTATCATCGACGATTCTGCAAAGATAAATAGATTATTTCATTCACTGCAAGTTTTTTGGAAGTTTTTTCTTGCAGTGAATGGGATAAGTAACAAAGAAAGAAAAAGAAGTTTATGCTTCGTACCCGAACCGCTTGAGCTCCTGTTCGTTATCTCTCCAGTCTTTGTCAACCTTGACGAAAAGTTCAAGGAAAATCTTCTTTCCAGTGAACTCCTCAATATCAGTTCTGGCCTGCATGCCGAGTTTCTTGATGGCGCTGCCGCCCTTGCCGATGATGATGGCTTTTTGCGAGTCGCGGGCTACGTAGATGGAGGCACGGATGACGATACGCTTGTCGCTTTCCTCATAAGAGTCCACTTCAACCTGCACAGAATAAGGGATCTCTTGCTGGTAGTTCAAGAGGATCTTCTCACGGATGATCTCGGTGATGAAGAAACGCATCGACTTGTCGGTGAGTTCGTCTTTTGGGAAGTAGGGTGGGCACTCGGGCAGTTTGGTGAGAATCTGCTCAAACAGGTGCTGGATGTTGGCGTTATGCTGTGCCGAGATGGGGAAAACGGTGGCGTTGGGCAGCTCCTTCTCCCAATGTGCCACGGCCTGTTCTACGCCCTGTTGGTCTGATAAATCAATCTTGTTGATGAGCACAAACACAGGAATCTCGGTCGATTTCAGCCGTTCGATGGTCTTTTCTTCTTCCTTTTTGTCGGTGATGTCGACTACAAAGAGGATCAGGTCGGCGTCGATGAGGGCGACATTGACGAATTGGTTCATCACTTCGTGCATTTTGTAGGCCGGGTCCTTGATGATGCCTGGAGTATCGGAAAATACTATCTGGAAGTCATCGCCGTTAACGATGCCAAGGATGCGGTGGCGTGTGGTTTGCGCCTTGGAGGTGATGATGGAGATTTTCTCCCCAACCAGTTGATTCATAAGGGTTGACTTGCCCACGTTGGGGCGTCCGATGATGTTGACGTAACCTGCTTTATGGCTCATTTCTCAAAAAAAATCATTAAAACGCTTGCAAAGATATAAAAAACTATTTAATTTTGCAGCCTGAATCACGATGCGGGGTGGAGCAGAGGCAGCTCGTTGGGCTCATAACCCAAAGGTCGCAGGTTCGAGTCCTGCCCCCGCTACAAACTAAAACGGACCTCTTTCGAGGCCCGTTTTTTGTTGTTCTATGTGAGTACCGATTATTCAGTAGCCTCCACGAGAGTGCCCTCAAGTGTGCCTTCCTCGAGTTTCACATCAAGCTTGGCAAGGAGAACAGTGGCTTCACCTATACCCTCTGCAGTGCCGCTCAGCGTCATGACGCCGTCTTCAACCTCACAGTCGATGTTGGCCGTGACTGCAACGACAACATTGACAAACAGTTCGACGGATTGATA
The DNA here is from genome assembly GCA_017531225.1 of Bacteroidales bacterium. Lineage (GTDB taxonomy): Bacteria > Bacteroidota > Bacteroidia > Bacteroidales > F082 > Limimorpha. The sequence continues at coordinate 4,381 of JAFXLL010000009.1, forward strand.
GTAAACAAATTCGTTCAGGTCGATGGTGTTGCCTTCCATGGGGCACCAGAATGACATATAAGTGTCTTCAACCTCGATGCCGATGTGGGCCTGGCCTTGTTCGTTGGTTTCGCCGAAATAGATGGTGACGGGAATGTCGTTGAGTTCTTTCTCTTCGTGGTTGTAGGTTTCGTGGCCGGCGATCTCATTGGTGGTGATGTAGCCGTGGAGGTTGATGAGGCCAGAGTAGATGCCGTTAATAGGCTCAACAACCTCTGAACTGATCACGTTGACAATGATTTCGTTCGACTTGGAAGCCTGGTCGGTGACGGTGAAGGTGAAAACATAAGTTGTCTCGCTGTCCTCAGCGGTGAAGCTGAAGTCGAAGATGTTTTCAACAGACGGATCTTCAAATTCAGGACTCTCGCTCTTCAATAGATTGCCATTGAGATCCTTGACGGTGAATTTCACGTTGGCTATTGGGCTCATGCTACTTGAGTTGGGGGCCACTTTGACTTGGAAATTCAGCTCAGTGCCTACACTGACACCAGTGTTGTGTGTGAAAAGATCTTCGCCCTGGAGAAGGGAGATTTCGGGTTTTTGTTTCATCAAATCATTGATGGCTGATGGATCGCAGCTTGTGAAAGTCATCATTCCGATGACACAAGCCATTACAAAGAATAATTTTTTCATGCGTGTATTGTTTAAGGATAAATTGGCATAATAATTTTGCAAAGGTAAGAATAATTTGTAATTTTGGCACAAAATAAGTGATTATGCCTTTGTGGATGTCCATATTGCCACCCTTGGTGGCTATTCTGATGGCTCTTTTGTTAAAGGAGGTGATCTCCTCCCTGTTTTTTGGAATCCTAACGGGAGCGGTCATCATGGCTTATTATGGCGGATGCGGTCCGTTGGAAGCCTTAGGCGGCGGACTGCTTCGAGTGGCGGATACCTATTTGGCTGGAGCACTTTTTGAGGACGAACATGTCAAGATCATTCTGTTTACCCTGATGATCGGGGGAATGGTGAAAATCATCACCGTCAATGGAGGGATGCAAGGTATTGTGAAATGGCTTTCCAAAAGGGCAAAAGGGCCGCGCTCGGGACAGCTGATCACCTTTATGATGGATTTTTGCGTGTTTTTCGATGACTATTCCAATACCTTGGTGGTGGGTAACACCATGCGCCCTTTGGCTGACAAACTCCGAATTTCACGCGAGAAGCTGTCCTATATCGTCGACTCCACCTCGGCGCCTGTGGTGGCGATAGCATTCGTCACTACCTGGATTGGAGCCGAACTGAGCTATATTCAAGAAGGTATCAACACCTTGGGACTGGATATGTCTCCCTATTCGGTGTTCTTCAGTTCGTTGGCTTACAGCTTCTATCCTTTCCTTACCCTCGCTTTTGTGTTGATGATCATTCTGAGCGGACGCGACTTCGGTCCGATGCTGAAGGCGGAGCGTAAAGCCAGACAAGCCGAACATGTTGTTGATGAAACGTCGAAGCAACAGGTGCAGCATGGTCATGCCATTGATGCGGTGATTCCGCTTCTGGTGCTGATTATAGGGACGATAGTCGGACTGTTCGTTACGGGTTATGACGCTTCGGTATGGTCAGATCCCAGTCATGATTTCATGGGCAAACTATCGGCCACCATCGGCGCTGCTGATTCCTATCAAGCCTTGCTATGGTCATCGTTATGTTCGTTGTTGACGGCGATTATCATTACTCTACTGCGTCGTGTGTTGAAGTTCGATAAGATCATGGAGGCTTCGGTAGAGGGTTTCAAGTCGATGTTCAACGCTGTGGTGATTCTGACTATGGCTTGGGCTATCGCTTTGGTGGCTGAGGATATGCATACCGCGGAGTTCGTCTCGCATCTGTTGGTGAAGTGGGCGTTGCCGCCTGCCTTGGTGCCGGTGATCACCTTCTTGCTGGCAGCCCTGATCGGATTTTCCACAGGAACTTCATGGGGGACCATGGCCATCCTTTATCCCCTGATATTGCCGGCTTCGTGGCTGTTGTGCCAAGATCAAGGATTCTCGGTGGATCAAACCTTGCCTATATTTTATAATGTAGTGGCTTCGGTGCTGGCTGGTGCCGTCATGGGCGACCATTGCTCACCGATTTCCGACACTACCATCATGAGTTCTCTCTCAACCCAATGCGAACATCTGAGCCACGTCGGCACTCAGATGCCGTACGCGCTCACGGTTGGAAGTGTAGCCATGCTGTTGGGCGTGTTGCCCACAGCTTTAGGCCTGCCTTCATGGATAGCGTTCCTATTCGCCATAGCCGTTTTGTGGCTAATAGTACGCTTTGTAGGAAAGAAAACCTAATTGTTAACATTTAAAATAATAGTTTTATGATCGAACTTGAACATTTGACCTTGGCCGACTTAGCCAACATGAAAAAAGAATCGTTTGAGATCCTTTACAACAAAACCCGTGTCTCCTCATGTGAGGGTACGATGTACATCACTCCTGACAAGATTTATTACCTTGTGGCACCCAGCCAGCTCCCGAGCGGCCTTGACAGAATCGGGGGTGCGCCTAAATCTTGGTGCATTGACCTTGGTGAGATTGCTTCATACGGCAAGTATGGTTTGGGTGGTTTCAAGATTGAGCTGAAGGACGGCAACACGCTTCGTTTCACCAATGTCTTCCGCAAGAAACGCAACGCCATCGTGGAGGCTCTCGTGGAACGGATGAATCCCTAAAATGCGAGTGAATGACGAGCAATCAAATCATCTGGGAAGATGATGTGCGTAAGTTGTTCTTGGACGGCGACACGCCGAAACTCATCTATAAAGGGATGGAATACACTTTCGGAGGGCACGGCTACGAACCTTTGGCCATTATCTTTGGCAAGGACGGCGAGGTGGCCTACATCCACAACTGTTTCGAGTGGCAGATCGACGAGCTTGAGAATAAGATGTCCGGCCGGAAACTTTAAGTTTTTTTCAATGATAATCTTGCGGTGAACGGAAATAAGTTGTATCTTTAAAAACAGTTGGTCGCGGACACGCGAATGAAAAACCAGTGGAGTATCAAGACAAAAGGGGCGGGTCTCGGCTTGTTCCCCCCGTGATAATTTCTGATTTTCGCTTACGAAAAATATAATATTGATAACAATAAGTTAGGGCACGCCGCAGCGTGCCCTAACTATTATCACACCAAATTATCAATTCGCTTTATGCACCAAACGCACGGAACAGCCATAATAACGATTGTGTCTGACATAAGGCGGAAGGTCTTGAACATAATCTTGTTCTCCAAAACCAAAACAATCTACAACGCCATAATCGACCATATAAGCGCCACTACACCAGTAATTGCCCAAGAAGCCGAGTCCTTCAACAGTGGTGAAGGAACGATAGCCTGCTGCTGGCAGAAACACTGCACCGTTGGCCTCCATCTGTGACCAGCCATATTCGCCGATAACATTGGATGTGTATTCTGCATCCCAATTATTGGTCTCGATAAGTGCATATACCGATGAGTCCCAATCGTCGGGCAGTAAGATGATACCGTTTCCGTAGCCGAAAACATTGGCTTTCACAAAACGGATACCTGATGTTGTTGTACGTTCATTGCATATATATATCATCTCAGGAGATGACAGAGTGTACCACAAACCTGGTTGGTTGCCACCGTTGCTGATGGCGTTGTACACACCCCAGTCGGCATTGGCATAAGTTAGTGCAAGGGGAATTCCATAGCCGCCCTCTCCATTAGTAGGACCGTAACCGTAGCCGATACTTGCGTTATTAATATAGGTATAGTTATATGGCTGGTAGTAATGGTTTCCATTGTTCCAGCCGCTGGTGCCCCAGCCGAACAGGTCGATCCAGCCGCTGTAGTTCGATGAGATGTTGCTGTTGTCGTTGCCTATTTTGTCGCCTTGATGCTCGGCAAAACGCCAGGTGCCCGTGGAAGCCTGATACTGCAAGTTGCCCTTTGAGAAATATACTTGTTTACCTGTGGAGGTGATTGTGAATTTGGCGTTGATGGCACCTTCAGGAAGGCTCGTTGGCACGGTGACATCAACATTGATACCATCAAACAGATAGCCGTTGGCTGAGATGGCAGGGATAGCCCCACGGGTTCCGGTGTATTCATTGTCAGCAGTGTAGGCCGAACCATTGCCGCCTGCCGGCACCGCATTCTGCGGAAGCAGGATGGCCCAACGCTCGCCGCTGCCACCGGGCAACTTGATGGCACCACTGACTGCCTCGGAAGTGCTGAAAGTGTTGTTTGTGAAGTCAATCACCACATAGTTTTGTATGCCATCGCCCTCAATCCATGTGGGTGCATCCGATCCGCTAGTAACATTGAACATCACCAAGGCGCCCTTGTTTTGGAAGAAGGAATGATAGGTGCCTTCGCCGGTGAAGTCCTCTTCGGAGACACCAAACGAAATCACAGCCATGTTGCTGATATCGGTCTGGTCGATGATGTCGAACGAGCACCATGTGCTTGTGCCGGGGGTGAAGTCATCTTCATAGATCATTCTGTTTCCAAGGAAATAGAAATAAAGAGGCTCGTTCATGGCAGGGTTGATGAGGTTGCCTTTGAAGGTCGTGCCGCGGCAGGTGAGCTTGCCCACGTATTTGCCGCCGCTGCCCACATACACCACGTCGTTTTGCGCAAAGGCCACATCGCCCGTGTTGGGGTCGACATTGATCCTTGAGCCGTTGTCAGCCTTCATCTGTTTACTCACATCAAGGGTGATGGGCACGATGCGGTCGCCATCGTTGTTGTCAGGCTTCCGTTCCTCTTTCTTGCACTGCGAGAGGGTCAGCGCCATCGCCAATGCCATCATTACAAAAGTTAGTTTTTTCATGTTTCGTTCTCCTTATTAATTGTTATTTGATTTGTTTTTCTTCTGACTTCTGACTTCCGACTCCTGTCTTCTGTCTTCTTTTCATAGCGACATAACCGCTTCCTGCCGCCAACAGCATTAGCAGCCCACCGCCCAAAGGTGCTTCGCCGAAGCCTTGGTGCGTGAAGTTGCCCGAGTAGTTGCTGCCGAAACTTTGGTGGGTGAATTCATTCAAGTAGGTAAAGCCAAAGTTTTGATGGCTGAAATCACCTATATAGGCACAGCCAAAGCCTTGGTGGATGAATGTTCCCATGTAATTGCTGCCGTAGCCTTGGTGGGTGAAGGACCCGTTGTAATCTTCACCAAAGTTCTGGGGCATGAACAGTCCGACACCCTGCGCCTGCGCCCCAAGCGGAAGCCAAACGGCAAATGCCGCGGCCCAAGCAAGTAGGAGTGCCCTGCGCTTTGTTTTCAATCGTTGTTTCATAGGCAATTGCTTTGTTTTTTTCACGTTACAAAAATAAAGGGCTGTCTAAGGCGAAACAACTACCCAAAACTCGCATTTTTGCCCTTGAGGTGGGGGCCAGTCTTTTTTTTTCAATATTTTTGTCACCGTGAAACAAAGAATCATCATCATAGGATTGCTTTTGGTAGCGGCTTGGGCCAAGGCGCAGACCAGCGACGAACTGTTACTGATGGTGGATAGCGCCTACGCCGAGGCGATGGCGGGACATCTTCAGGAGGCCATTGCCATCAATGAAGAGGGATTGGCCCTGGTGCCAGCCGACTCGTTGGGCCTGAAGTGTGAGTTCTACTCCTGCCTGCTTTACTGCTACCACCGGCTGGGCGACTATGAACAGGCGTTGCGCTATGGCGAGCTCTGCCTCAATTACGATGAGCGCTTTGGAGCGCCCTCTGACCTCTCTGCTTCGCTGGGCAACCTGGCGGGCATCTATTCCTCGGTGGGCAAGCACGACGTGGCCATCGGCTACCTCAACCGCGCCATCGACATCGAAAACGAGCTGCTTGCTGCTGATGAGAACTACTCGCCGAAGTCGCTCGCCGTCCGCAAAGCCATGCTGGGTGAGACCTTGGTGGCCAAAGCCCTCACCCTGCCGAAAGACGAACGTGAGCCGCTGCTCCAACAAGCCCTCGACCTCACCAACGAGGCCTATCTTATCGACTTACGACTGGAACGCACACCACAAATGGGGATGCGGCTTTCACAACTCGGCAATATCTACAAGCAGCTTGGTGACTCGGAGCAAGCCCGTGAGTGTAATGAGAAAGCCTTGGACATTGCCCGGCAAACCGGGAACCGCCCCTCCGAGGTGATCACTCTTTTACAACTCGACCGATATGAGGAAGCGGCTGAATTGGCTCAAGCCATCGGCATGAAGAAACAAGAGATGGAAGCCTGCCGAAATCTTGTAGAGGAATACAAGATGGCAGGCCGTTATCAGGAAGCCCTTTCTATGTCGGAGCGCGCCGCGATTCTCGGTGAAGCCATGCTGAATGAGGAAAGCGAGCGTCAACTCACGATGTGGCAAGTACGCTACGATACCCAACAGAAGGAGCAACAGCTGCAGCTTCAGGAACAGACCATCCGCGCCCAACGTATGCGGTTGTTTTGGCTGATTACTGTCACGGTGTTGGCGTTGGCGGCCATCGTATTCCTGGTGCTCTACGCACGACTCCAAAAGCGCATCCTTCGTGTCAAGGACCGCAACTATGCTATTCTCACCCACGACCTCAAGAACCCGATGTTGGCGCAACAGCAGATGCTCCGGATGTTCTACAAGAACTTCGAGAACTACAGCCGTGAAGAGATCCAGGAGAACCTCGGCAAACTCCTCACCAGCAGCGACAACCAGATTGACCTGCTCTACAACCTACAGCAGATGGCGCTCATCGAAAACGGCAAACAGAAAGTTAGCCCCGTGCGCATCGACCTCGCCAGCATCGTCAGCGAGGTGGTCGGCAACATGCAGAGCTTCGCTGATCTGAAACACATCGCTTTGGTCAACAACGTTAAACGTAGTCTTGTCATGGCCGACCGCAACGCTGTGCGCACTGTGCTCCGCAACCTTTTGAGCAATGCCGTCAAGTACTCGTTCGAAGGTGGCACTGTCGAGATTGGTAACACTCCAGACGGCCACGGCTTCTTCGTCCACGACCATGGCATCGGCATGACCGAAGATCGTGTCAAGGAATTGTTGTGTGCTAAACAAGTTATTGTATCTCAAATAGATACGAGATGGAATGGAGGTACAGGTATAGGATTGATGCTCTGTCGTGAGCTCATCCGCCTCAACCACGGCACCATCGATATCACCAGTGTTCCGCAAAACGGCACCACCATAACAGTGACCTTCCCATCAACTTCCAACTAAAAACACCCAACTACCAACTGCCATGAACATCGCATTGTTAGACGATCACGACCTCATCCGCGCCGGCATTCGCAGTGCCCTTAGCGGCATGCCGCATCGGGTGACCATCGACGTTGGCACCGCCGATGACTTCTTCGATGCGCTCGTCAACGGCACACCTTGTGATTTGGTGCTGCTCGACGTGCTCATGCCTGGCACCAACGGCATCGAAGTGGCGCAACGGCTGCGTGCTGAGTACCCCGGCATTAAGATTATCATCGTGTCGGTTGACACCAAGGAATACATCATCAACCAGCTCATGCAGATTGGCATCGATGGCTTCATCAGTAAAAACGGCCCTCTCGAGGAGGTACGCGCCGCTGTGGCATCGGTGGAGGATGGGGTGCCCTATTACGGTCACGACCTCGCCGTGTTGGTGCGTGACATAGTGGATGCCCGTCTTGACAAACGTTCTTCGTCAAAACTTACCAAACGTGAGCTGGAGATCATTGAGGCCAGCTGCAACGGGCTGATGGGCAAGGAGATTGCTGATAAGTTCCACATCAGTCTTAGAGCAGTGAATTCCCACAAGACAAATATCTTCAATAAATTAGGATTAAGCTCTTCCGTTGAGATGGTTCGTTTCGCCCTCGAAAACGGAATTATTTAATGCTGTCCCTCGTACTGCTGGACTTCGTCATATTTGTAAACCAGTTCGATGCCGACTTGGCGGAACATCTCTTCTGACTCGGCGCCGTCATGGTAACGGCGTTCGCACACCACGCGCACGATGCCGCAGTTGATGATGAGCATGGCACAGGTGCGGCAGGGAGTCATGCGGCAGTAGAGCGTGCTGCCATCGAGGGCTATGCCCCTACGGGCAGCCTGGCAGATGGCGTTCTGCTCAGCATGAACGGTGCGGACGCAGTGTTGGGTGACGCTGCCGTCTTCGTGGATGACCTTACGGAACAGGTGCCCCACATCGTCGCAGTGCGGAAGTCCACGCGGTGAGCCTACGTAGCCCGTCACCAAGATCTGCTTGTCCTTGACGATGACACAGCCGCTGCGACCACGGTTGCAGGTGGCACGCTCGCTGACGGTGTCAGCAAGATTCAGGAAATAGTCGTCCCATGATGGACGGACATGCAGTTGGGTGAGGACCTTCTCCACCTGTTGGTGCAGTTCGGGAATGCTGCCGTCGTTCATGAACACGAAGTCGGCTTGCTTGATGCAGGCACCGAGGTTTTGTTTGTTGGGATCGGTGGCGGTCATCTCGCGCTCTTCATTGGCCACAAAAGTCTCGAAGCTCACGTGGTCAGTCTCCGAGCCGCGCAGATAGATGCGGTCGTAACGGATGCGACGGTCTGCGTCGACAGCGAAGAGGTAGAACTCGCCTTTTTGACGTAAAGATGCAATCTCACCAGGAGTACGGACGCTCTCGATGACGGCGTTTTTGCCTTCGGCTTTGGCACGCTCATAGAGTTGGTCGGTGATGTAACTCGGCGTATGTGCGGCACGCAATTCGTTACCCATGGCGGTGAGCGTGTCGCGGTTCACCGCTTGTCCACGCTTGACGATCTCTTCGGTGATGAAAGCCCGCACCGAATAGTGCACAAAGCCTTTTTCCTTGATCAAATAATCGACGATAGTGCCTTTGCCTGCGCCTAACGTCCCGGTGATTCCAATGATTATCATCTTATTTCTCTTTTATTTGTTCTTTGATTTCAACGACCCATTTGTCCACGTCGGCAGGCTGGAATTGTTTCATCTTTTCCAATAAATCCTTTGGATCGTCGCTGACGATGAGGTTGTCGGCGTGTTCCCTACGCATGAAGCCTTCTTTAGCAATGTGGTCGATAAACTGCACGATGCCGTCGTAATAACCGTCCACATTGAAAAGCGCCACGGGCTTGTCGAACACACGCAACTGGCTGAGCACGTAGACCTCGAAAAACTCGTCCATGGTTCCAATGCCGCCAGGCATGACGATAAAGCCGTCCGCCATGTCTTCCAAAACCTTTTTGCGTTCAGCCATCGAGTCCACCACAATCATCTCGTCAATACCTTCGTGACCCACATGCATATTTGACAAGTGTTGGGTGATGGTGCCAGTCACCTTGCATTGGCGTTCAATCATCACGTCGGCAATGATTCGCATCAGCCCCACGCTGCCGGCGCCATAAAGCAACTCGCAGCCATTGTCGGCCAACACATGGCCCAATTCGGCAGCCTTCTCACGATAGATGGGGTTGAACCCCATGCTGCTGCCACAAAAAACGCAAATTTTCTTCATGTGGATATTTTTTGCAAAGATAGTTTTTTTATCTTTGTAAACTTGAAATCTTGAAAATATGAGAAATATTGGCATCCTTGGCGCTATGGCGCAGGAAATTGACGAGGTAAAAGCCCTCTTGACAGAAAAAACCGTTGTAAAAATCGCCAACCGTGAGTTTGTGGTGGGCAAGATTGGCAATGTGCGTTGTGTGGTGGCCTTCTCCAAGTGGGGTAAGGTGGCGGCTACCATCACCGCAACCTTGATGATACAGGAATTTGGTGTCACTGACTTGTTTTTCATAGGCACGGCAGGTGCTATGGCCGATGGCTTGAAGGTGGGCGATATCGTCATCTCCAAGCGTATGGTGCAGCACGACTTGGATGCCCGTCCTATTATCCCGCGCTTTGAAATGCCTCTGCTTAACCGCACTTATGTGGACAGCGACTTAGACCTAACCGAACTGGCTGGGAAGGCAGTCAGCAATTTGTTGGAAAAAGGTGTCGAAAGCATTGTGGGCGAAAAAGCCATCAAGGAATTCAACCTTGCTCCGACCTTGTATTTTGGTGACATTGCCAGCGGTGACCAATTCATCAGCAATGATGACAAACGTCAGGAAATCCTAAGCTTCTTGCCAGATATCCTCTGCGTGGAGATGGAAGGCGCTGCCGTGGCACAGGTTTGTTTGGAGTTCAACACGCCCTTCACTATCATTCGCACCATCAGTGACACCGCCAACCACAACGCCCATGTCGATTTCAACAAGTTCATCGCCGAGGTGGCCAACGCTTACTCGAGGGCCATTGTCAGCGAGATTGTCAAGCTCGTTTGAAATCAGCTGAGCATGGCGGCCACGCTGCCTATCAGCAGGAAAAGCAGGAATCCTATCACAAGGCATCCTGATCTTTTGGATTCCATGATGTTCATTTGGGAGAAGAAATAGCCTAAAACAGAAGGCTGCTTGCTATTGACCTTTCTTCGTTTTGTGGTGCCGTTTGGCAGAATTTCGTAGTACATAGGTGCATTGTACATCATCCCTTTGGCCATTCCTCCGGCAAAAGCGATGGCGAAAAATCCAGGAATGCAATACCATGCAGCACCGTAGCCATAATGAATGTCGAGGATGCTCAAACCTCGACTGAGTTGTATGGGAATGGCGATAAATACCGGGAGAAAGGTCACTACGATGAAGGCTAACACGGTCTTGATGATGCGCCATGGCGTGATGAACTCAATTCGGGCGGGGACTTCTCCTTTACCGAAGTCAGCGAAAAACACCGCTTGTGTATCGTTGTGGCTTTTTTCTTTCTTCGTTGAGGTGATGACTTCTTTCACAAAAACGTTCTCATGACGCTTATGGGCGATGACAAAGAACAGGATGCCGAACACGAACCCGACAATCAACCCCAATCCCAGACTTCCAAGGAGCCCTAAGGCCAAGCCGACGACGATGGTGGCTACCGTAGGGAGAACCCACCAGTTTTTGGTCTTGTTGATGGTCTTGCCTGTTGAGACAGACACCTTGCCGTTTTGTCCGTTCACGGCGGCGGCGATGCCATCTCCGCATTGTACCAGATAAACGGGAAGAGCAGCAGGGATGGTTTCGTTGTCTTGTTCGAAAAGACTGACTGAAAACTCCTTGGAATGCACCTTTCCTGTAAGGGTCTCGTATAGCTCGTTGGTCGTCTCTTCCTTGATCCTTTGAGCCAATTCCATCGTTTCGGCGTTCTGTATCTTGGCTTTCTGTTTGATGAGGTATCGATAGTCGAAATCCCTTGCGTCGTTGAAGTCGAAAGGCTCAATGCCGTCAAGGAAAAGGTTGTCCCACTCCTTGGAGGCGTTTACTGCAGTATGGCTCAAATAGGCTTTGAAGGGGTATTCTTGGCTTTCTCCTGCTTGGTTGGCAATGTCCATGATGCCGCTGAAGGCACCTCTAACGATATGGTAAGGCAGGTAGCAGCTCGAGAAACGTTGCATGTTCTTCTCGATGGTTTGGGCTGCTGGATTGTTTTTGTTTGCTGATAGCCATTCCTGTAGCCGTTTTTCAGCATCTTCCTTCGTGACTTTGAAGGGGATGATGACTTCGGGAATGGGGGTGTTGGCGAACTTTGCATCCACCATGGTGCTTTGGCAGAATGGACAGATGGCCGATGCGTCATCGGCGGAAGCTAAGGTTTGGGCACCGCAGGAAGGACATTTGAACATCTTGGCTTCGCTGAGGCTTTGCTGCTGTTTTTGCTGTAGCAGTTGCTTCCAGCTTTTGAATTCGGCAGTCTGTGAGTTCAATTCAGTTACCGAGCCGCAATGGGCACAGACATATTGCTGTTTGATGATGTCGAAGCTTTGGTCGCCGCCGCAGTTCTTGCAACGGATCACTAAGGGGTTGTTGACTTCTTGTTCGTTCATGGTCTGTTTATCTCTCTAATTCCAGTCGAATAATCTCCCAAAACATCGTCATTCCGATTTCCAAAATGTCATCCGGGAAGTCGAATTCTGGATTGTGCAAAGCGGGTTGATCCGTGCCTGAACCCAGACCGAAAAAGCCTATTGGGCAGACGGCGCCAAATCTCCCGAAGTCCTCAGACCAGCGGAAAGGCTCCGCTAAGTGACCCAGTTTCAATTCTAAGTTTTGTGCCGCTAGCTCAATGACATGAACGCAATGGGGATCGCTGTTGGTGGCGGCGAAGGCCTCGTGTTCCGAGAAGTTGAAGTCAAACAGATAATCCTTGGCTTTGGAACGGCACAACTCAATGATCTGGCTAGCCATCAGCTCCAAGTTGCGATCGTCATAACTCCTTAAGGTAAGCCAAATCTCGGCATGTCCCGGGGCTACGCCAAAAGTCTCCTCGCCTAAGATGGCATGGGTGATCACAAAGGTGGTCAACGGCTTCACTTCTTTTAAAAGCTCGCGCTTTTTCTCCAACTGGTGTATGAGTTGAGCTAATAGCTCCGAAGGGCTATGTCCTGTTTCGGGCTGTGAGGCATGTGCCGTGCGACCGTCGAAGGTCAGTTTCAAGCCAAAGGAAGCCGCGGCAAAACAGCCTTCACGTACCATGATTTGGCCTTTTTCGAAGCCGGGAAGGTTGTGCAAGCCATAGGCCACATCAGGCCTGATTTGCTCAAATTGTGGGTCTTCCAAAATGGCTTTGGCGCCTTGTCCTGTCTCTTCGGCAGGCTGGAAAAGCAGTACTACTTCACCTTGGTCGGGGCGTTGCTCTCCGAGCCATTGGGCAAGTCCGCAGAGGATAGTGGCATGCCCGTCGTGACCACATTTATGTGAAATGCCTTGGTTTTGTGAGCGATAGGGGAGGTCGTTCGGCTCAGGGATATGCAGTGCATCAATATCGCCACGGATTAAAATCCTCTTTCCAGGCTGAGGACCACGATATACTGCTGCCAATCCATAACCACCGATCTTCTCGATGATTAGGTCGGGGCGAGTCTGCTTTACCCATTCGTGTAAAATCTTGTTAGTCAGTACTTCCTGTCCTGATAGCTCAGGATGCGCATGGAGGATATGTCGTAATTCAATGAGGGTTTCCATATAAGGTTGTTGTAGCAGTGCAAAGATAAGCACTTTTTTAACTTTTATCTCTTAACTCTAAACTTTTAACTTTTTATCTTATCTTTGCCCCGAAAAACTGCAGAATCATGTCAACTGTACTTTACCCGCTGAAATTCAAGCCCATCTTCAAGGATAAGATTTGGGGTGGGCATAAAATCAAAGATGTCATCGGCCTCGACTACGGCAAACTGCCCAATTGTGGTGAAGCTTGGCTGCTTTCGGGACTTTGGGACGAACAGAGCGTTGTTACCAATGGCGACTTTGAGGGTGACGAGATCAACGATCTTGTGGAGACCTTTATGGGTGACTTAGTGGGTGAGGATGTGTTCGATAGATATGGCGAACAGTTCCCCTTGCTCATAAAGATTATCGATGCCAATGATTGGCTTTCCGTTCAAGTACATCCCGACGATGAGTTGGCCGAGAAACGTGAAATCGGCAATGGCAAAACCGAGATGTGGTATGTGATGCAGGCCGATCAGGGTGCTGAACTCGTTTCGGGTTTCAACTGCGAGATGAACCGCATGAAGTACATCCGTGTGCTCAAAGATAACGATATCCAAAGCGTGCTCAACCATGAGACTGCCGAGCAGGGCGATGTGTTCTATATCCCGGCAGGTCGTGTCCACGCCCTGGGCCCAGGCATCGTGGTAGCTGAGATCCAACAGACTAGTGACACCACTTACCGTATCTACGACTGGGACCGTATCGACGTGGCTGGCATGCGACGCGAGCTTCACATCCCTCAGTCGCTCGATGCCGTCGACTTCGATCCGGTGGAGAACTATAAGACGCCTTACACCCCGATGCTCAACAAGACGGTGCCTATGGTCGATTCTCCTTATTTCACCACCAACATGCTGACACTCAATGGCGAGATGGCCAAGGATTACTCGGAACTCGACTCGTTTGTATTGCTGTTCCCTGTTGAGGGTAATTTTTCACTGGAATGGGAAAATGGCTCGGTATTTGTAGCTACAGGAGAAGTCGTTTTGATTCCTAACATCATCGATAAGGTAAATATCAAAGCTCAGAATTGTAAAGTTTTAGAAATTTATATCAACAAATAATCAATTAACCATGAAAAAGCTATTTGTTCTCTTATTTGCTGTTTTAGTCGTTTCTGGACTTCATGCACAGCAAAAATCGGATCTCCCGAATGTCACTATCAAGGACTTGCAAGGCAAGGATGTTAACATCGCCAAGCTTTCCAACAACGGCAAGCCTTTTGTGATCACCTTCTGGGCTACCTGGTGCGGCCCATGCATCAAGGAACACAACGCTCTTGATGAGGTTTATCAGGATTGGAAAGATGAGACTGGTGTGAAGATCTATTCTGTCTCCATCGACGACTCACGTACTACCGCCAAGGTGAAGCCTTTTGTTGAAGGCAAGGGCTGGGATTTTGAAGTTTTGCTTGATGCCAACGGCGATTTGAAACGCGCCATGAACGTCAACAATCCGCCTCACACCTTCCTCTTCGACGGCAGTGGCAAGATTGTGTATCAGCACACAGGTTATTTCGATGGTGCTGAGGAGGAACTCTACGAGGAAATCCTTAAACTGAAGAAGTAAGAGCGTACATATTATGAGAAGAATTTTCCTCCCATTATTGATATTGGGCACGCTGTCATTGCATGCTCAATCTTTTCTTGAAAAAAGTCAGATTAGCGGTAGTTTCCAAACCGATGCACAATACTACATGCTCGATAAAGACATCGATATCACTGATCTCTATGGAAAGAAATTTGGTATCAACGGCTTTGGAAAGATCAACTACACCAACGGCAACTTCTCTGCGGGTCTCCGCTTTGAAGCTTTCCTGCCTGAGTTGAACGGCTTCCGTAACGAATTGAATGGTGTGGGCTTGGCCAACATCTTCGCTACATACGACAATGGCTTTATCGGCATTACCGTGGGTGATATCTACGATCAGTTCGGCAGTGGCTTGGTATTCCGCTCATACGAAGAGTGGTCGCTCGGCATGGATAACTCCTTGCGCGGCATGCGCGTCATCGTCCGTCCGACAGCAGGCGTTACTTTGAAAGGCGTTTACGGCCGCCAGCGTTTTTACTGGGCACCCTATCTTGAACGCGACTTCAATTATGATGACTACCGTGGCATCGTACGAGGCGTTGACGGAGAGTGGAACCTCAACCAGAGCATTCCTGCCATGAATTATTCAGAATTCAAGATGAGCATTGGCGGTAGCTTCGTCAGCAAAAAACAGTACGACCAGAGCTTGTTCTATTACATCCCTGAAAACGTGGGTGCCGCTGCCGGCCGCATCAACTTGGGTTATGGACGCTTTGCCTTCACCACTGAATATGCCTATAAAATCAACGACCCATCGGCAATCAACAACTTTATTTATAAAGAAGGACAATCGTTGCTTTCATCGTTGTCGTACTCACAGAAAGGCTTAGGCATTGTGCTGCAGGTGAAACGTACCGATAATATGAGCTTCAAGTCGATGTACACGGCCAAGCAGAACGACCTCGACATCAACTTCATCCCGCCCATCAACTACACGCACACCCACAGCTTGCCTTCGATGTACACTTATTCAACCCAACCTAACGGCGAAATGGCTGCACAGTTTCAGGTAAACTACACCATTCCGAAGGGTACTTGGCTCGGTGGTAAGTATGGTACCAAGCTTACTCTTAACATGAGCCAGGTGAACGACATCGTGCGTGACTCCATTATGGATCAAGGGCAGATGACCATCAACAAGAGAGGCACCTTGGGCTACGCTTCCAATTTCTTCGCTATTAGTGACCATCGCTTCTTCCGTGACATCAATTTTGAGATCGACAAGAAGATCAGCCGCGACTGGCATTTGACCGCTCAATACATTAATCTATATTATGATATAGAGACTATCGAAGGCCATGCTGGCGCTCCGCCGGTTCAAGCCAATATCGCTTTCCTCGATGTGACCTACAAGATCAACAAGAAGCAGAGCATTCGCCTTGAGTTGCAAGGCCTGTGGGAAAAGGAAGTGAAGAAAGGCTATGTATACGATGAGAGTGAAAAGAAAGACTACCAAAAGCGTGGCGATTGGGCTTTCGGCTTGATCGAATATACCATTAACCCGCACTGGTCTTTCTCCATTGCTGATAAATGGAACTATGGCAACCCGGTACCTGAGTTCCGCGACCATTACTTCACTGGCACTGTGAGTTACATTCATGAGGCTACCCGAATCATGCTGAGCGGTGGCCGTCAGAGCGAAGGCGTGGTGTGCGTGGGTGGCGTTTGCCGCACCGTTCCCGCTTCAAGTGGTGTGTCTTTAACAGTTTCTACCTCTTTCTAAATCAGTAAAATATGAAAAAATTATCATTCATATTCTTAGTCGCAGCCACGATGCTGTTTGTAAGCAGCTGCGATAAAATTGATATTAACAACACTCACAAGCCTTTCGATCCTTCTGGTCAAGGCAAGACGGTGTTGATTAAGGACTTCACAGGCGTACGCTGCGTGAACTGCCCTGCTGCGGCAGAGTTGGTCCATCAGCTTCAGCATGCGCTGGGCGAGGATAACGTCTACATCATGAGTGTTCATGCGGGTTTCCTGGCACAACCTGTCGGCCAGTTCCCTGATTTCACCACGCCTGAAGGTACTGAATGGTACAATGGTAATGAGTCAAATCCGTTGTTCTCTGTGGATCATGTGGCGCTAACCGATGGTAACACTTTGTATGTGGAACAGGTTGACACACCTCTGGCTGATGCACTCTTTGAGGCTCAGACTTTTGAGATTTTCACTGAAGCCACTTATAATGAAGAGACTCGTCAAGTGGACGTGGTGGCCGATGTAGTGGCCGCTGCGGAAACGGAGGGCAATTTCTATGTTACGGTATCCTTATTGGAAGATAGCATCGTGGGTCGTCAGGTGGTTCCAGGCGGCGTTGACACAGCGTATGTGTTCCGCAACGTGTTCCGTGGCACACTAAACGGTGCCGATGGCGATATCTTCCATGAAGGCCCTGTATATCTCGACGATGAGTATACCTACAAGTACAGCATCGAACTGAATCCCGCCTACAATGCCGATCAGTGCTATATCATGACCTATATCTACAACAAGACTGACGGCAAGATTTTGCAAACCGCCTTGAAGAAGATCAAGTAAAGGAATCTAGTTCAATACTCCGCCATCGTTGGGCTCCCCACCATTTCATAAGAGATCAATTTTGAGGTTTATATTTTTTTTGACACTCTGATCACACTGAGTTGCCTTTCCTCTACCTTGAAGTTGATGTTCAGGCCACCGAATGCCAAGCCGTAAACCCGTTCAGGGTCGTCTTGATACTGTGGCCTCGGGTCGTGGGCTAAAACGGAGATGAGACTCTCGCGTTGCGTTTCTGGAATCTTTTCGAGAAGCTCATCTGGAATGGTGACTTCTAGTAGGTATTCTGCCGGTTTTGAGGCAAATCCGCTGACGGCATCAGGATGGCTGTCAGTGTAAGCGATGTAGGGCTTGATGTCGTAGATGGGGGTGCCATCCATCAAGTCTGCACCTGAAACGTGAAGCACGGGGCCAAGTTTCGGATCCATTTCGATCTTTTCCAACCGAACGGAAGAAAGCCCAATGGGGTTAGGTCTGAAAGGTGACCTTGTGGCGAACACGCCTTTACGCACATTGCCACCGAGTCGGGGAGGGCGTACCGTGGGTGACCAAGTGTCTCTTACAGCTTCGGAAAACTCCCAAATCAGCCAAAGATGCGAGAACTCCTCTAAGCCTCGTACTGCCTCGGGATTGCGATACTCTGGCTCAAACACGATGGTTCCTT
The DNA here is from genome assembly GCA_017531225.1 of Bacteroidales bacterium. GTDB lineage: Bacteria > Bacteroidota > Bacteroidia > Bacteroidales > F082 > Limimorpha. The sequence goes on from JAFXLL010000009.1 coordinate 22,197, forward strand.
GGAGCGACTCAATGATGCCGCTTTGACGTGGAATCCCAAACTTGGTTGGGAATTCAGTGTGTATCTTCGCAATAACTCTCAACTTTATCTTTTATCTCTCAACTACAAACTGAAGTGTGCTACGGCTGCTTTGTTTTAGATAGATCTTTTTCCCTTCAAGGAAACGGTCGCCCATGGTGTACGAATAGTCGTAATGACGGATGGTAAACAGCGTCAGACCTTTGTTGTATTTCACCTGGAAGGTCTCACGGAGCGCTGCTAGAAGTCCTTTTAGCTTGCGTTCATCATAGTCGAAGCAGAATGAGAGCATCAAGGCCGAGGTCTGAATAACGTTGGCGTGGATGTTCAGCTCGTCGCAGGCGGAGAAGATGAGTTGCAAGTTGTGTTCGTTCATGAAAGAATAGTCGCGGGGCGAGATGGATACCAGCGTTTGGTCGTCCTTGACGATATACGATGGGATTTTCTCAATGCTCGGGTCTGCATTGCCATCAATGATGGAAGGCTGATGATCAGGATGCAGGAAAGACTGTACCTTGAGGGTGATATTCTTGTTCTGTAACGGCTTGATGGTCTTGGGGTGGATGACGGAGGCACCGTAAAATGCCAACTCGATGGCTTCGGAATAGGTGATGTGAGGGAGTTGAACCGTCTCGTCGAAGCGTTTCGGGTCGGCGTTGAGCAGGCCATCCACATCCTTCCAGATGGTGACCTCCTCAGCATCGAGGCAGTTGGCGAAGATGGCAGCGGTGTAGTCGGAACCTTCGCGACCCAAGGTGACGCTATGTTTGCCTTCGACGGTGGCTCCAATGAAACCTTGTGTGATACACACGATACCGTGGATGTGCTCGTCGTTGAGTTTGCTGATGCGTAACCTGGTCTCGTCCCAGTCAGGGGAGGCTGAGCGGAAGCGGTCATCGGTCAAAACATATTTTCTGGCATCCAACCAGCGGCAAGGTACCTCACTATGGTTCAAGTATTCCTGAATAATGGTGGTGGAAATGAGTTCGCCATAGCTCACCGTTTGGTCGTATTGGTAGTCGTAGGGTTGGTCAGTCTTTTGGAGTTTCTCCCAAAGCTCGATGAAAAGTCCTGCGATGTTTTCGGTGAAATCGGGATTGACTTTATCGCCGAACAGTCCTTCGATGATGCCTTCGTGATAGGAAATGACCTCATGTAGGGCGTCCATGCCAAGCTCGCCATTGTGCTCGCGGAAGTCTTTCAAAACTTTTTCCAACATGTTGGTGGTCTTGCCCATGGCAGACACCACAAGGAAGATATCCTCATCCTTATGCTGGGCTACAATATTCTTGAGATTGCGGACGGCATCGGCGTCTTTCACCGAGGCGCCTCCGAATTTATATATTTTTCTGATCATGACATTACTGCTTGATGAACGTACAAAAATAATAAAGTCCCAACAATAAAATTATTAAATAGGAGTTTTTTATCTGACAAAGGCGTATTTTTGCATACTTTTTGACGAAGTAGCGCCTAAGTAGAAAAACAGATTAACAACTCAAGATAAAATGATTGAAACTGACATTCGTGAATTGAACGAGAAAATCCAGCGTGAGAGCCAATTTGTCGACTTGATCAACCTGGAGATGAACAAGGTCATCGTCGGACAGAAACAGATGACAGAACGATTGCTGATCGGCCTGTTGGCCAATGGACACATCCTTCTTGAAGGCGTACCTGGACTGGCTAAGACCCTTGCCATTAAATCGATGGCACAGGCTATTGATGCCGACTTCAGCCGTATTCAGTTTACTCCTGACCTGCTGCCGGCCGACTTGATCGGTACCCTCATCTACAGCCAAAAGAATGAGGAGTTTGTAACCCGTCGTGGTCCTATCTTCGCTAACTTCGTCTTGGCGGATGAAATCAACCGTTCTCCCGCTAAGGTGCAGAGTGCTTTGCTCGAAGCCATGCAGGAGCATCAGGTGACTATCGGCGATGAGACCTTCAAGTTGCCGGATCCATTCCTCGTGATGGCCACCCAAAACCCCATCGAGCAGGAAGGTACTTATCCGCTGCCTGAAGCCCAGGTGGACCGTTTCATGCTCAAGGTCGTGATCAACTATCCTAAGAAAGAAGAAGAGAAGCTCATCCTCCGTCAGAATATCAGCAACGCCGCTGCCAAGATCAACGCCGTCATCAAGCCTGAGGACATCATCCGTGCCCGTGAGGTGTGCCGCGAGATCTATCTCGACGAGAAGATTGAGAACTATATCACCGACATCGTGTTTGCTTCACGTTTCCCAGGCGACTACAAGCTGAAGAAATATGCCAACATGATCAGCTACGGCGGCTCGCCCCGTGCCACCATCAACCTGGCCCTGGCCTCCAAGGCTTACGCCTTCATCAAGCGCCGTGGCTACGTCATCCCCGAAGACGTCCGCGCCGTCGCTCACGATGTGCTGCGCCACCGTATCGGCCTGACGTACGAAGCTGAGGCTGAGAATGTCACTACCGAAGAAATCATCAACGAGATTCTGAATACTGTCGAGGTGCCGTAATGGAAGCTAACGATATATTCAAAAAAGTAAAAAAGATCGAGATCAAGACGCGAGGGCTGTCGAACCACATCTTCTCTGGCCAGTACCACAGCGCCTTCAAGGGGCGTGGTATGACCTTTAGCGAGGTGCGTGAATACGAGTACGGCGACGACATCCGTAACATCGACTGGAACGTCACTGCCCGATTCAACCACCCCTTCGTCAAGATCTTCGAGGAAGAGCGTGAGATGACCGTCATGCTGCTCATCGACGTGTCGGGGTCCAACGACTTCGGATCACGCGAGCAGTCGAAACGCGACCTTACCGCTGAGCTTGCCGCTGTGTTGGCCTTCTCCGCCATCCAAAACAACGACAAGGTGGGTGTCATCTTCTTCAGCAGCAAGATCGAGAAGTTCATCCCGCCCAAGAAAGGCAGTACCCATATCCTGCGTATCATCCGCGAAATCGTCGACTTCAAGCCAGAGGAGAATGGCACCGACATCGGCGAAGGCTTGCGTTTCTTGACATCGGCCATCAAACGCCGCACTACCGCTTTTCTGATTTCCGACTTTATGACATCGAAGAACTTCGAACAGGAGTTGCGTATCGCTGCCAACAAACATGACCTGGTGGCGCTCCGCATCACTGACCGCCGCGAGATGGAAATTCCCAAGGTGGGTCTGGTGAAGTTCAAGGATGCCGAGACGGGACGCGAGAAGTGGGTGGATACCTCAAGCCGTGCCTGGCACGACGCTTACCTCCAGATGATCCAGCGTGAGTCGCTCGCCCTGAATAGGCTCTTTACCATGCAGGGTATCGACAATACGTTGATTTACACAGATGAAGACTACGTAAAACCATTGATGCAACTTTTCAAGAAGAGGGAGTCGAGACGATGAAAAGATGGATTTTGATGATCGGTTTGACGCTTGGCCTTTGGGGAATGGTTTCGGCACAACAAGTCGAGGTCTCCGCAAAGGTTCAGGATGACCATATCGCCGTGGGCAAGCCTTTCTCGCTTGATTTGACGATGAAGGTGCCTTACGGCTATTACGTGGAATGGAACGAGTTCGCCACTGACACATTGTCAGCGCAACTTGACATTTTGAAACGCGGTGAAATTCAGCGTACCGCTGATGCTGACAGTAATGTGTTGGTGCAGCAGCAGCTGACCTTGATGACCTTCGACACAGGTTATGTGCAGGTGCCGCCAGTTGGCTTGACATACGCCAAGTCGGCTGAGAATCAGATGCACATGAAAGCGTTCACTGATCCGATACTGCTGTATTCCAATACGATAACTGTCGATACCACTCAGGCTTTCCGTCCAATGGTGCCGCCTATTGAGCAACCTGTCTCCATGAAAGAAGTCTTCCCATGGATACTGGGAGTGCTGTTGCTGGCATTGGCCGGATTGGTTGTATGGTACTTTGTGAAGCACCGTAAGCCAAAGTTGGATGAGAACGGTGAGCCAGTGAAAGGTCCTGTGACGCCGCCTTACGACAAGGCTATCGGCGACCTTGAGAGCCTGAAGCAACAAAAACTGTGGCAAGCAGGCAAGGTGAAGGAATACTATTCCAACTTGACGAACATCGCCCGTGAGTACATCGAGGGTCAGTTCAAGGTCAACGCCGTGGAGATGACCACTGATGACATCCTTCAGGAAGTCCAGGAATTGCATTTCGATGAGAAACTCTATGGCAAGTTGAAAGATACGATGGAGTTGTCGGATTTGGTTAAGTTTGCCAAATACACCACTTCTCCCTTGGAGAACGACAATGCCATGAGTGATATGACCGATTTCGTGAACGACAGCTATGCTCATTATCAGGCCATGAAGGCCAAGGAAGAGGAGGAGGCTCGCCAACATGTTTGAGAACATCACCTTTGCGAATCCTAAACTGTTGTGGGGATTGTTGATCGTTCCCGCGATTATCGTATGGTATATCTTCCGCCACAAGAAACAAGAGGCCGCTGTGCGTTATTCCGACACGACAGGCTTCGATACCCTGCCCAAGAGTTGGAAGGTGTATGCGCGTCACTTGCTGTTTGCCTTGAAGATGGCAGCCTTGGCTTTATTGATTGTGGCCATGGCTCGCCCACAGAGCACCTCACAAAGCCAGACCTCCAACATCGAAGGCATCAACATCATTTTGGCACAGGATATTTCAGGCAGTATGTTGGCCCGAGACCTCAAACCAGACCGTTTGGAAGCCTCCAAGAAGGTGGCTGCCGAATTTGTAGAAGGCCGTCCTACCGACCGCATGGGTCTGGTGGTGTTTGCAGGTGAGTCGTTCACCCAAGTGCCGCTGACCACAGACCATACTGTGATGCAGAATATGCTCAAGGAATTGAAGACCGGTATGATTGATGATGGCACTGCCATTGGTGACGGTCTGGCTACGGCCATCAACCGCCTTAAGGACAGCGAAGCTATCTCTAAGGTCATCATCCTGCTTACCGATGGCTTGAACAACTCAGGTTCCGTCGATCCATACACCGCTGCCGATATGGCCAAGATCTTTGGCATTCGCGTCTACACGATCGGTGTGGGCTCTTATGGTACGGCACCATTCCCGGTACAAACCATGTTTGGCGTGCAATACCAGCAGATGAAGGTGGAGATTGACGAGAGGTTGCTGACTACCATCGCTGTCAAGTCGGGCGGCAAGTACTACCGCGCTACCTCCAATCAGCGACTTAGCGAGATTTATGACGAGATCGACAAGCTTGAACGCTCCAAGATCGAAGTCACTGAGTTCCGTCATCTCCATGAGGAGTTCTATCCTTTGGTGGCATGGGCTATCGCTCTGCTGCTCTTGGAATTCATTTTGCGTAAGACTGTTTTTAGAACGATTTCGGAGTAATGGCTATGGAAAATGTATTGAGATTTGAACATCCTGAGTATCTGTACGGTTTGATTGTCATTCCCGTACTGATCATCATCTATATTCTGATTCGTTTATGGCAGGACAAGACCTTTAAGCGTTTCGCCAACATCGAGATGCGTGAGTATCTGATACCACAGCACTCTGGTCGTCGCGGTGTGTTTAAGTTCGTGGTGTTCCTGCTGATGATCGCTTGCTTGATATTGGGCTTAGCCAACCTTCAGAGCGGCTCCAAGATGGAGGAGGTGAAGCGTGAGGGCATCGACCTTTACATCGCCGTCGACGTGTCGAACTCCATGAATGCGCAAGATATTGTGCCGAGCCGTCTTGACCGATCAAAACAAGCCATCAACAAGCTGATTAGCGACATGCAAGGTGACCGCCTCGGTGTGATTGTCTTTGCTGACAAGGCTTTCGTGCAGTTGCCAGTCACCACTGACTATGCCGCCGCCAAGATGTTTCTGGCTTCGGTCAATACGAGCAGCGTGGCGTCGCAGGGTACAGCTATTGGCGAGGCCATTAACTTGGCTGTCAATTCTTTTGCTGAAGATCAGCGGAGTAAAGCCATCATCATCATCTCTGATGGTGAGGACCATGAGAACGATGCCGCCATGGAGGCCGCCAGGGCCGCTGCCAAAAAAGGCATTCGTATCTATACTATCGGCATGGGCCTTCCTGAAGGCGCTCCTATCCCTGAATACAACCAATATGGCCGTATGATGGGCTATAAGAAAGACAAGCAAGGCAATACCGTTGTGACCCGTCTTGATGAGGACATGCTTCGTCGTATCGCTGATGCAGGCAACGGCATCTATGTGCGTGCTAACAACTCCAATGTGGGTCTGGAAAAGATCTACGACGATATCTCAAAACTCGACAAGACTGAGATAGAAACCCAAGTGTTCACCGACTATGAAGACCAGTTCCAATGGTTTGTCGGTGCCGCCATCATTCTTCTGCTGATTGAAATCTTCATTTCAACAGGAAAGAAGGCTTGGGAGACGAAGTTCAATATTTTTGAAAGGAAAGGAGTGGGTGATGAGTAAGAAACTGATGATCGTGATATGCCTGCTTTCAGCCTTGACATTGCAGGCTCAGACGGTTGAGAAGCAGATTCGCAAAGGCAACCGTCAATACCGTAAGGGCAACTATACTGAGGCGGAGACACAATACCGCAAGGTGCTGGATGCCAAACCCAACAGTGCCGAAGCCCAGTTCAACCTTGGTGATGCTCTCTATAAACAAGAGAATTACAATGATGCCTTTGATGCTTTCCAGAAGGTGATAGAGTTGTCTCCCGATGCCAAGTTAAAGTCGAAGGCGGTGTTCAACATGGGCAACTGCCTGTTGGAGCAAGGACGCTATTACGATGCTTTTAATATTTATAAGGTGTCGTTAAAACTCGATGCGGACAATGCTGATGCCCTCTACAACTTGGAGTATTGCAGGGCACATCTCGTTAAGAGTCATATTTGGGTGAATTCTCAGATTCCGCACGGAATGGTTGAAGCCAGCGAGAGTGAAGCTTTCAACGGACAAATGGTGGCCTTGACCTCAAAGGCTGATGACGAGTATGCTTTGTCGCAATACATCGTGGTGAAGGCTGATGACCAACAGGTGACGGTGAATGTGAGTGGCAACCGTTTTGAGATGCCTAAGTTCGACGTGATCGTGACAGCAGAGTTTAAACAGTCACATAAAATCACCATTGACAAGAAGATTGAGCATGGTACTATCTCGGCTGACAAGACGAAAGCCATCGAAGGCCAGCAGGTGGTGCTACATGCCAATCCTGATCCAAGCTATATGGTTGATCATTATAAGGTGTATAAGACAGGTAGTCCCAAGGATACTGTTCAAGTCAACGACACAGTGTTCAAGATGCCTGATTTCGATGTTACGGTCACGGCTAAATTCCGTACCGCCTTGCGTGTGAGTATCGATACAACGTCTCATGGAACAATTGGAGTGACAGACTCTTTGGCATTGCCTGGACAGAACATCGGCATCATTGTCAAGCCTGACCAGGGTTACCAGTTGGACGAACTCCGAGTGACCAGCGACAAGGATGCTTCAACAACAGCTCCAGTTAACGATATGAACTTGTTCCAGATGCTTGATGCTGACGTGACGGTGCATGCTTCGTTTGTGGAGGCACAGGAGTACTATAAGGTGGTGGCCGATACCGCAGTTGAAGGAGGTCATGTGTTGCTCGACGTCGACAAGGCCACACGAGGAGAGACTGTTTCGCTGAGGAATGCTCCTGAACCTGGCTATCAGTTTAAGGAATACAAGATCTGCCAGCTGGGCGATACCTCGATCCATGTGCAGCCTTTGGGTAACTTCTTCACCATGCCTGGCATGGATGTGATGGTTAGCGCTGTGTTCGAAAAACAGGATGGTGAAAACCAGCAACAACAGCAGCAACAACAAGATCAGAAGCAGGACGAGCAGGAACAGCAAGAGCAACAGCAGCAGCAAGACCAGCAGCAAAGCCAGCAGGATCAGCAGCAACAACAGCAGCAACAGCAGCAACAACAGAACTCACAGGATATGTCGAAAGACGATGCCCAACGTATGCTGGATGCCCTTGAAAATCAAGAGAAGAAGACCATGGAAAAGGTCAACGAACAAAGGATAAGGACCCAACCGAAACGAAAGACAGACAAAGATTGGTAATTAGAAGTTAGAAGACAGGAGTAAGAATGAAAAGAATAAGTTTAATCGGATTAATCATTGCGTTGCTGCTTCCTTTTGCCATGATGGCTCAGGATCCAAGCATCAAGGTATCGGCGAAGCGCCAGGTGACGGTCGGCGAGCAGTTCAAGATCGCCTTCGAGGTGAACGCTGATGGAAAGAAGTTTACGGCCCCGAGCTTCGAGCATTTCTCGATAGTCGGTGGACCTTTTAACTCGTCGAGCTCCAGCGTTCAAATAGTGAACGGTTCCATGTCACGCACTGTGAACAACACCTATTCCTATGTGCTTAGAGCCGAAAAGGAAGGCGATTTCGCCATCGGATCCGCTTCGATAGTTGTGAATGGAAATACCATCAAGAGTGAGCCTTATCAGATTTCTGTTGTTAAGGATGCTTCATCAGCGAGCGTTGCTTCGCAAGGAGGAAGTCAAACCTCAAGCCAGTCGCAGCAAACAACCACGGATCCAAAAGTCAGTGGTCAAGATTTGTTCCTGAAGGTGTTTCCATCCAAGAGATCGGCTTACATCGGAGAACCCGTGGTGTTGACATACAAGCTTTACACCCGTGTGCCAGTGTCACAGCTCTCGGTATCGAAGATGCCCTCCTACGGCGGCTTTTGGATGAAGGAGGCTAATGAGAATAATGGCACCTTACGTCAGTCGTCAGAGGTGGTCAACGGTATTGAATACACTACCGCCGAAGTCAAGAAGGTGGTGCTGATTCCGCAAAAGTCCGGCAAGCTCTCCGTTGAGCCCATGGGCATCGAGTGTGTGGCTCAAATCGTTACTCAGCGGAGCAATCAACAGAGCAACGACCCGTTCGACATCTTTTTCAATGATCCATTCTTCTCGAGGAATTATACCAATGTCCAGAAAAACATTGAGACAGCGCCCCTTACTCTTGATGTGAAGAGCCTACCTGAGGATGGAAAACCAGCAGGCTTCACTGGCGCTGTCGGAAACTATAACTTCTCCGCCTCTATTGACAGGACGGAGGCTGCCACTAACGAGGCGCTCAACCTTACTCTGACGGTATCGGGCAGCGGCAATATCGAGTTGCTCAATCTTCCTGCTCCGGTCTTCCCTCCTGATTTCGAGGTCTACGATCCTAAGATTACCTCTTCTGTTGATGTCAACAGTCAAGGAACCAATGGTACCAAAAAAGCTGAGTATCTGATTATTCCACGTCGAGCAGGTGACTTCAACATCCCAGCTGTGTCGTTCTCGTATTTCAACCCCTCGAAGAATCAGTATGTGACCCTTGCTTCGCCCGAAATGGATATCAAGATACACAAAGGTTCGGGTGACGAGTCGGGCGAAGGAGGCGGATTGTATGCCTCAAACCAAGAAGGCATCAAATATTTGGGAAGTGATATTCGTCATATCAACACCACAGATTTGAAGTTGAAACCATCAAACACGGTTTTCTTTGCTTCACCCCTTTACTTCATGACCATTGCAGCCTTACTGCTCGTCTTTGTGATTGCGTTGATGCTGCTCAAGAAACAACGCCAGCTCAAGCAGGATGTGGCGCTTGTGCGTAACAAGAAAGCCACCAAGGTGGCCAAAGGAAGGCTGAAGAGTGCCTATAAGTTTATGAAAGACAATGACCAGACTCATTTCTATGAGGAGATGTCACAAGCCTTGTGGGGCTATATTTCCGACAAGTTGGGTATCGAGCGTTCAGTGCTTTCGATGGATACGGTAAAAGAAGCCATGATGTGCAAGGGAATCGAAGAAGAGCTCTCTGATCAGTTTGTTGACACCCTGAACACGTGTGAGTTCGCGCGTTTCGCCCCAGGCGATGCCGCAGCTAAGATGGAAGGCCTCTATGAAAAGGGTTTGGATGTGATAATGAAAGTGGAAAAAGCGATTTAAAGACATGAAAAGAATAGCATTTTTAGGAATTATAATGGTCCTTGGGATGTTTAGCATCTGCAAGGCTCAGTCTGACTCATACGAAAACTGGCTTGTTGAGGGCAATGCCGCATACGATGAAGGCAACTACGAACAGGCGTTGACGCTGTACGGACAGATCGAGGAGGCTGGTGTGGAATCGGAGGCCTTGTATTACAATATGGGCAATACCTTTTATAAGATGAAGTCATACCCCAAGGCCATCTTATACTATGAGAAAGCCTTGAAACTTGATCCAGGAAACGAGGATATCAGGACTAACCTTGAGATCGCCAATATGGCTATTGTTGACAAGATCAACGTGCTGCCGCAGTCGTTCATCAAACGTTGGTGGAACGGTTTGAAGCAATCGTTTTCGGCCGATGGTTGGGCATGGGTTAGTGTAGCCATGTTTGGTTTGCTGCTGATATGCCTATTCGTCTTTTTGATGTCGAGGCGTACTGGATGGAGAAAAGCCGGTTTCTTTGTTGGACTGGTGGCCGTGGTTTGCCTTGCTTTCTCGCTGGTCTTTGCCATTGGACAGTACCGTGACTTGAAGTATCAGGACGAGGCCATCATCATGACGCCCACCGTGACTGCAAAGAGCTCCCCGAGTGTGAACAGCGTCGATTTGTTTGTGCTTCACGAAGGCACCAAAGTGCGCATCCTGGATTCGGCGAAGGACTGGAATAAAATCAGGATCGCCGATGGTAGCCTGGGATGGCTTCAGGCTAGCGACATGGTCGCATTTTGATCTTCTGAAGAGCTCTACGGCTCTGCCTTTTTTCTGAAAAATTAAAAAAAATTCTTCCAGAGTATTTTTTCTTTGGAAGAATTCTTTATATTTGCAGACTAATACAAATTGAAATTCAATCAAAATTACGTAATATGAAGAAAAGATTTTTACCTTTCAGTTTACTTTTGGTAATCATGATCTTAGGTCAGGCCGTTATGGCTGACGGAGGTGGACGTTATGTTCCGCGTGCAAAAGAAACTACCAGCGTTGAGGCTTTCATGAGCAGCATGCGCGTCAATCAGCACACCGGTTTGATTGACCCAGCATGGATGATTGCAGCCTCGAAGCAAAACGTAACCAACACGAGGACCGATGAACTTCCTCCATTGTATTGGATCAACATGGGCCCAAACAACCTGGGCGGTAGAACAACTTCTGTTGTTTATAACAATCAGAACCAGAATGAGATTTTCATTGGTTCCATGGGCGGCGGTGTGTATTACACCACTCAGGGCGTTACATGGAAACAGGTTGGTGAAGATCTTTTGGTGAGCTGCATGGCTCAGGCTTCTGACGGTACGATTTATGTCGGTACTGGCGATGGCGCTGCTGCCTACACCTACAATGGCATGGCTGACCTCGGCTATGAGAACGGCTTTATCGGCTCTGGTATCTACACCGTCAAGAACCTTACGATGGAACGCATGGCAGGCACTGCTCCTATATCACAGAATGAAGTTGTTGAATGGGCTTTTGTCAACGACCTTGTTGTTGACGGCAATAACCTGATTGCTGCTACAAGCGATGGCCTCAGATACTGCGCTCTTGGTACTGGTGCATGGGCTTATGCCAAAGTGGACGGTGTTGATCTTACCGGCAATGCTGTGAAAGTGAAAGTTACCAGCAATCATGTTGTCGTAGCTTCTGTCAATGGTAAGCTTTATGTTGGCTCACTTGACAACATGGTTTGCTATTCTGGTGAAAGCGGTGAAACTACCGACGATAACGGCAATATCATAAAGATCGCTCCCGCTGCAACTGACGGTTTCCTGGATATCGCAGTCGCTCCAAGCGATGCCAAAGTGATCTATGCTGCTACTATCGATAACAAAGGTAATCACGTAAAGATCTATCGTACCGGCAATTTGGGCGAAACCTGGATGATCGCTCTTCCTACCGTAACAGCAACATACGGACATAACGTTTATGGTGAAAGAGGTTTGTTCAATCACGCTCTTGTGGTGGATCCCGCCAATGCTTATCGCTTATTTGTGCTTGGTAATGACGTCTGGAGTTTGGAAGGATCAGAACAACAAACCGGTTATTATCTGGCTAAGCAACTCTCAATTTCTTATCAGGTTCACGGTATGAATAGCCTTATGTTTGATCCAAGAAACGCTAAGATTGGCTATGCAGCTACTGATGGTGGTGTCTACAAGTTCGATGCTAGCAATAGCGACTATATCTTGTTCGAAAACTGCAACAGAAACTACATCTCCACTCGTTGCCTCAATGTGGCTCCTTCTGGTGATGCCAAGCGTATCCTTGCCGGCGTCCTTGACCACGGTCCAGTTGTGATTGAAGGTTTGGAGAATACCAATACTTTAGGTACAGCTGAACTGCTGCTCCCTGAATACACTTCAGTCAATAACGCTTTATATGACGAATCATACACTTCTGGTTCTAGTGCTGTTTCAGCCATCCATCCTGAAACCTACATCATCACGACCTTAGATGGTGGCCTCCAACGTACAAATACTGCTGGTGTCGACTATGACGCAACTAACTTTACAGCTAACCAGAGCTTTACTTTCACAGGATACCGTATGCCAATCGCGTTGTACGAAAACTTCGAAGATGAAAACAGCGTTGCTAGCGTTTGGTTCAAGTGCACCGAGGATATGGTAGCAGGCCAAACCGTTCAGTGCTTCAGCAATAACGCTGGCTATCCGTTTGATTACGTTCTGCCTATCAACATGCATTACGACACAGTGAATCCTGATCTGAGCGACTCACTGCTGGTTCCTGATCCTGTGACAGCTAAGTTCTTTGCTCCTAGTGCATCAGGCAACGATCATTTCATCTACATGACTTTCGATGCTTTGCAGTTCAGTAAAGAAGCTGAGTGGTATCAGGTTGCAACTGTTCCCGGTTATCCTACTTGCTTCACGGTCAGCGCTGATGGCGATGTTCTCTATGTTGGTACTAAGGAAGGCACGTTGGTTCGTATCAGCAACCTGAACGAAGTGGTGGATGGCAATACCGCCGATATCACTTCTGAAGACTATGCCGCCGAGGTGTTGTCAATGTCAATCTCTGACCAATGCATCACAAGCGTGTCAGTCTTCAACGAAGACAATGACAAGGTTGTGGTTACCTTAGGTAACTATGGCAACGATTCATACATCCTCTATTCCAACAACGCTATGTCCGCTGAACCGACCTTCGTTTCAAAACAAGGCACACTGAACAAGATGCCTATTTACTCAAGCGTTTACTCAGTGTATCGTTATGAAGACGGAGACGGCCTCGTTTATGAGGAAGAGCATGTGTTGGTTGGTACTGAACACGGTGTGTACAGAACCACTGATATCAATGCTGATCCAGTGGTTTGGGTTGCTGATGAATTCCTGATGGGTGATGTCCCGGTTCTCGACATGAGACAGCAAAACATGAGCCATCCTGATCAAGAGGTTGTTACCGTGATTGATGGCGTTGCTTCAGTCACCATTTATCCTGGTGTGAGAAATCAGGGTATGATTTATGCTGCCACTTACGGTAAGGGCCTGTTCCGTTGCGAAAACTATCGTAGCCAGTACAGCGGCACCAACGTTCATGAGACTCCTGCTGAGGTTGCTCAGAGCACTGTTACCATGTATCCTAACCCAGTTCGTGACGCCGCCACGGTGAGCTTCGAACTGAATGACAACGCTGCTGTTTCGTATCAGGTGTACGACTTCAGCGGTCGCATGGTCAAGGCTGAACGTATGGGCAACTACGGCCAAGGCAAGCACGAGGTCAATGTCAGTGTTGACGGTCTCGCTAAGGGTGCCTACGTCCTCCGCCTCAATGCTGGAAGCAAGACTTCAAGCGTGAAGTTCATGGTGTTCTAAACCAAAGGACATTGAAAAGTAAAAAAGGTGCGTCATCTGACGCACCTTTTTTTATTTATTGTATCTCGATCCCCAATGATACGATAGATACAAAGTTAAAATAACATATTCAGTGGGATTCTGCGCCATAAGGTCAACGCCCTGAGGAAAATACTCCGCCATGCCTCCGACTTCAATAGCCCGTGCACGTGTGCGTGAGGAACCAATCTCGAAGCTCAAGCCGCCCTTGGCATAGATACCTGGTCTCAGCTTGATATTACCGAAGCCATGCCAGAACGATTCGTATGGATCATAAGGTTTCAGGAAGGCCAATGAAGCGCCAGCCTCGTAAAGCCAGCGTAACTCAATACCGCCCCAATAGGGCTTGCCGTAGATCCTGCGCTCAACTTCATAACCGCCCCTGAGCGCCAACATGTCGTACTGTTTGCCGTACACTAAGGAGGCGCCGCTGTACCAATTGATCAGCTTGATCTGTTTCTGAGATTTTATGTAAGATAGCTCAAAATCCCAATAGGTGGTCTTTTCAATGCTGCGTATCTTTCCGCTTTTATAACCCAAGCTCAGGCCACGTGAATGGAGCGTGGCATGCATGGTCGACTCACGATTGTAAATAATCCGCTCATCTATTGGCTGCGTATCGTCGTTGCCAATAGCAATCTCCTGCGCCTCAACAACGAATGGGCACAAGGCAAAGTTTATCGCAATGAAAAGGCGATTGAGTTTCAATAGCGTGTTTCAATTTGATACTTGTTGGTCTCTCCATAAGCGGCGCATGCGGTCGATGATTTGCATGACGAAAGGATGAGGCCCGACACAAGTGCGATTAACAAGGTGATGGCGATTTTTTTCATTTCGTTGAATTTGATATGCAAAATAACGGATTTTTCTCCGAAAAATTATCATCTTTGCGGAAAATTTGTGGAAATGGAAGTGAAGAAACCTGCTATTGATGAAAGTTGGTACCAAGTGCTGCGTCCGCAGTTCGAGGCTCCATACTTCATGGAACTGAAGTCTTTCTTAGTCAATGAGAAGCGACAGTACGCTGTTTATCCTCCAGGGCCTTTGATTTTCAACGCATTCAACCTGACGCCTTTTGATAAGGTTAAGGTGGTTATCTTGGGACAGGATCCCTATCACGGTCCGGGACAAGCACACGGTCTCTCGTTTTCAGTTCCAGACGGTGTGCCGTTTCCGCCAAGTTTGCAAAACATCTTCAAGGAGCTTCATGATGACTTGGGCGTACCGATCGCCCGATCGGGAAACCTTGAGAAGTGGGCAAGGGAAGGAGTGCTGCTGCTTAATGCCTCGTTGACAGTACGTGCTGGGCAGGCTGCCTCTCATTCACGTCATGGCTGGGAGCAGTTTACTGATGCAGCCATCCGAGCCTTGTCAGAACAACGCGAGCATCTTGTGTTCATCCTTTGGGGTAACTATGCCATTGCCAAACAAGCCTTAATAGACCCGTTCAAACACTTGATCCTTAAATCGGTGCATCCGTCGCCATTGTCAGCCAGTAGAGGCTTCTTCGGCTGTCATCATTTTTCACAAACCAACAACTACTTAAAAGAACATGGGGTTGAGCCCATTGACTGGAGCTTATGAAACAGATCGTATTTGCCACCAATAACAAGAATAAACTGCGCGAGATCCGCGAGATTATGAGTGATCTATATGAGGTGCTAAGCCTTGATGATATCGGCTGTCACGAGGAGATCGTTGAAGATGCTGAAACCATCGAAGGCAATGCCAAGATCAAGGCGGATTTCGTTACCAACAAATACCATGTGGATTGTTTCGCCGACGACACGGGGTTAGAGGTAGAAGCCTTGAACGGCGCTCCTGGTGTGTATTCGGCACGTTATGCTGGCGAGCATTGCAGCTATCAGGACAACGTGAACAAGATGCTCAATGCCATGAGGGGTAAAACCAACCGAAAGGCAGCCTTCCGCACGGTCATTGCCTTGAATCTTGGTGGAAAATCGTATACTTTTGAAGGCCGCTGCGATGGGCAAATCATAGAGTCACAACGTGGCACTGACGGTTTTGGGTATGATCCTATTTTCATGCCTGACGGCTTTAACCAGACGTTTGCTGAGATGAGCCATGAAGAGAAAAACGCCATCAGTCATCGTGGTCGTGCCACGAAAAAACTGATAGCGTTTTTAAAGGATTTAGGTTGATTAGATTCTTTCTTTCAGCATTTGCATTGCCTTGGGCAATCCGTCAGCATTGCGGCCGCCAGCCACACAAAGCGTCTTCTGTCCGCCGCCACCGCCTTGGATTTCCTTGGCCACTTCACGGATGAGTTTGGTGGCGTCAAGGTCTTTGGCCTCGGCGTAAGCTTCAGGTAACATGAGGCAGAGTGCGGGTTTGCCTTCGCTGACTGCTCCGATGATGGCTATGACATTGTTGTCGGCTTGCTTCAGCATCGTGGCGATGTTGCGTAATTGGTCGCCCGAGCATTTCAGTTGGTCGATGATGAGTTTGCAACCGTTGTGCTCCACAGCTTTGCCAAGCAGCTTTTCGGCGGTGTCCTGAGCCTTTTCCTGCATCAGGTGTTCCACTTCTTTTCTTAATGCGGCGTTCTGCTCGTTAAGTGACACTACGCCTTTCACCAAGTCGTTCGACTTGACGTTTTCACGGAGTTGGCCGATCAGGTCGAGCTGCTCGTCGAGATATTGTTCCACGGCTTCGCCAGTGATGGCCTCGATACGGCGTATACCAGCGGCGATAGCGCTTTCCGAAACGATCTTGAACATGCCGATGTTGCCCGTGGCGCTGGTGTGGCATCCACCGCAAAGCTCCATGGAATAATCCTTGTCGAAGACCACCACGCGGACCTTGTCGCCATATTTTTCACCGAATAAAGCGGTAGCACCCATGGCCTTGGCTTCGTCAATCGGGATCTCAGCGTAGGTCACGTTCGGGATGTTCTCACGGATCTTTTGGTTGACGATCTTTTCCACTTGGCGAATCTCTTCAGGGGTCATCTTGGAGAAGTGGCTGAAGTCGAAACGCAGGCGTTGGTCGTCGACCAATGAACCTTTTTGCTCCACATGAGTGCCGAGCACCTTTCTCAAAGCGGCGTGCATCAAGTGGGTGGCGGTGTGGTTGTTGGCGATGCGCTGACGGCGTTCGGTGTCGATGGTGGCAGTGAAAGCCACTTCAGGATTTTGTGGCAGTTGCTCGGTAATATGGATAACGAGGTTGTTCTCCTTCACCGTGTTCAATATTTTAATTGTCTCGTTTTCGGAGGTCAGCGTGCCAGTGTCGCCCACTTCACCGCCCATCTCAGCATAGAAAGGTGTCTTGTCGAGAACAATCTCAAAGTGTCTCTGTTTTTTAGCGACCACCTCGCGGAAGCGCAGGATGTGGCTCTCGCAAGTCATGTCGGTATAACCGACAAACTCGGTGGGTTGCTCGGAGGCGTTCACCACCACCCAGTCGCCATTGGCTTTCTCGGCTGCCTTGCGTGAGCGGTTCTTCTGCTCGTCGAGATTGGTCTTGAAGCCATCCATGTCCACGTTGATGCCTTTTTCGTTGGCCATCAGTTGGGTCAGGTCGATGGGGAAGCCATAGGTGTCAAACAATTCAAAGGCGAAGTTGCCGTCGATGTCTTGGCCGGGATGTTGCTCCACGTAGCTTTCAAAGCGCTTGATGCCCTGTGCCAAGGTGCGAAGGAACGAAGCTTCTTCTTCGCGGATGACCTTGCTAACAAGCTCTTGCTGTGCTTTGATTTCGGGATAATTATGTTCCATCTGTTGCACCAGGATGGGCAGCAATTGGCACACAAACGGTTCTTCGAAGCCGAGGAAAGTGAAGCCATAACGCACGGCACGGCGCAACACACGGCGGATGACGTAGCCAGCGCCATTGTTTGAAGGCAGTTGACCGTCAGCGATGGCAAAACTCACGGCACGGAGGTGGTCGGCGATGACGCGCATGGCCACATCTGTCTTTTCTTCCTTACCATATTCGATGCCTGACATCTTGGCAATGGCTTGGATGATGGGTTGGAATACATCGGTGTCATAATTTGAGGTCTTGCCTTGCAGCACGCGGACAAGGCGCTCAAAGCCCATGCCGGTGTCGACATGTTTGGCGGGGAGCTCTACCAGATGGCCGTCAGCCATACGGTTGTATTGCATGAACACTAGGTTCCAAATCTCAATCACTTGTGGGTCATCCTTATTCACCAGATCACGTCCTGGGATTTGTTTGCGGGCTGCTTCGTCGCGCAAGTCGATGTGGATCTCGGAGCAAGGACCGCAGGGGCCAGTCTCGCCCATCTCCCAAAAGTTGTCCTTCTTGTTGCCATAGATGATACGGTCTTCAGTAACATGCTCTTTCCAGTAGCCGTAGGCTTCCATATCGGCAGGCTGACCATCCTTCTCGTCGCCGCCGAAAACGGTGACATAGAGCTTGTCCTTGTCAATCTTTACCACCTCGGTGAGGTATTCCCAAGCATAGGCGATGGCTTCTTTCTTGAAATAGTCGCCAAACGACCAGTTGCCCAGCATTTCGAACATGGTGTGGTGGTAGGTGTCGTGGCCAACTTCCTCAAGGTCGTTGTGTTTACCTGACACGCGCAGGCATTTCTGAGTGTCGGCGGCACGTTTCCATTTCGAAGGCTGGTTACCCAAAAAGATATCCTTGAACTGGTTCATGCCGGCGTTGGTGAACATCAAGGTGGGGTCATTTTTGACGACGATGGGTGCCGATGGCACGATGGCGTGCTCTTTGGAACGGAAAAAATCCAAAAAGCTATTTCTGATTTCGTAAGCGTTCATTGAATGAATTTCTAAAAAAACATGCAAAGTTAGGCTTTTTTTGTAATTTTGTACTTCTTTATGGAAGGAAAATGGCAAGACAAAAGAAAGATAACAGATACATTTTCAACCCAAAGACCTTGAGTTTCGACAGGTTCAAGGAGCCTATGGGCAATCGCGTAGGCCGAGTGATTGTGTTTCTGCTCACCACTTTTGTTGTTGCCTTTTTTATTGTGTTGCTGATCTATTTCTTCTTTGGGTCTCCGAAAGAAAAGATGCAGGCACGTGAGATAGAATACTTAAAGCTTCAGTATCAGATCCTTGATGATAAGATGGATGATATGCAGGTAATTCTTGAGGATCTTGAGCAGCGTGACAATACCGTTTATCGCATGATTTTCGAGGCTGAGCCTATTCCGTCATCAGTGCGCAAGACGGGTTTCCAAACCGCAGACCGATATGAGAATCTCTATGGCTACAAGAATTCGGAAGTGGTGCTGAAGGTATCAACCAAACTCGATGCCATTGCAAGTCAGCTCTATTACCAGTCGAAGTCGTACGACGATGTGTTTAAGATGGCGCGCAACAAATCGCAAATGTTGGCTTGCCTCCCTGCGATCATCCCAGTGAAGGAGTCTCAGATTAGGCAAATATCCTCCTATTTTGGCTACCGTACCGATCCCGTCTACAAGGTCTCCAAGTTCCACAGCGGCATGGACTTTGCGGCGGCTGTAGGCACAGAGGTCTTCGCTACCGGCGATGGGGTAGTGGTGAGTGCGGAACGCAACCATTGGGGCTACGGCAACATGCTCACCATCGATCACGGTTATGGCTACAAGACGAATTATGCGCATCTATCGAAGTTCGCGGTCAAGAAAGGACAGAAAGTGAAACGCGGACAGGTGGTTGGTTATGTCGGCAATACTGGAAAATCAACGGGATCGCATCTGCATTATGAGGTGCTGAAGAACGATAAGCCCACCGATCCAATTCATTTCTTCTTCAACGATCTTTCGCCCGAGGAGTATGAAAAAATTTTGGAACAAGCAGAAAAGCCTTCAATAACAATGGATTAAGCTATGGAAGAAAACAACACGGGAAAGTATTATTACACGATTGGTGAAGTGGCCAAGATGTTTGGCGTCAACACCTCAATGATCCGCTATTGGGAGAACGAGTTTGATGTGCTTCGGCCACGAAAAAACAAGAAAGGCAACCGTTTGTTTACCGAACGCGACGTCCGTTATGTCCATGTCATTTACCATCTCACTAAGGTGAAAGGTTATACCCTTGCCGGAGCCAAGTTGGCATTGAAGGATAAATTCTCAGAATACGAGGAACGCGTGATGTTGCTCGAAACGCTTGACAAGACTAGAAAGTTTCTTGTGGATCTTGATAAAGAACTCGCAAATAAGTTATGATTGTAATTACAGGCGCAGCGGGATTCATTGCCAGCAATGTGGCGGAGCAACTGAATCAACATGGTTTCAATGATTTGGTTCTTGTCGACGATTTTTCAAAGACGCAGAAGAAACGTAACTATGATCGGATTGTCTCCCGTGAGTTAATTGACAGAAACCGCTTTTTCGAATGGTTTGAGGAGAATCATGAAAAACTGGATTTCATCATACATCTTGGCGCTCGCACTGATACTACGGAATTCGACTACAAGGTGTTTCAACAATTGAATGTGGATTACACCATCCATATTTGGACGCTTTGCACGAAGTATCAGATTCCATTGGTGTATGCATCATCGGCGGCAACCTATGGCATGGGCGAGTTGGGTTATGATGACCGGCACGACATCGTCAACGCTTTGCAGCCTTTGAATCCATATGGACGCTCTAAAAACGAGGTTGACAAATACATTCTCGCTCAGACAGAGCAACCTCCGTTCTGGGCTGGATTGAAATTCTTCAACGTGTATGGCCCTAACGAGTTCCATAAGGGCAAGATGGCTTCCGTGATCTTACACGCTTACCGCCAGATAAAGGAGACGGGCAAGGTGAAGCTGTTTCGCTCGCATAATCCCAACTTTAAAGATGGTCAGCAGTTGCGCGATTTCGTGTATGTGAAGGATGTGGCCAAGGTGATTCTTTGGCTGATGGAAAACAGACCCGAAAGCGGCCTTTATAATGTTGGTACAGGCAAGGCACGCTCATTTTATGATCTTGCCGACAACACCTTTAAGGCTTTAGATTTGGAAACGAATATTGAGTTTGTCGACACTCCATTGGAGATTCGGGATAAATACCAATACTTCACGGAAGCCAATATGGCAAAGTTACGCAATGCGGGATACACTGAGCCTTTCACCAGTCTTGAAGATGGTGTTCGGGAATATGTCAGTTTCCTGCAATCTCAGTCTTATCGTATCTGCGCCACTTTTCCAATACAGCAGTCATATCTTCAGGCAGTTCCGAAGTGAACAGCATCTCTTTCTTGGTGGTAGGATGCACGAAGCCTAATTCCTTGGCGTGCAATGCGTGACGAGGCAGCAGCTTAAAGCAGTTGTCGATGAACTGGCGGTATTTTGAGAAAGTGGTGCCTTTCAGAATCTGATCGCCTCCATAAGTGGCATCATTGAAAAGGGGGTGTCCGATGAATTGCGAGTGAACACGGATCTGGTGGGTACGGCCGGTCTCCAAACGGTATTCGTTTAAAGTGACATAGCCAAAACGTTCCAACACGTGCCAATGGGTGATGGCTTCCTTGCCATGGTCGCCGTTGGGATACACCATCATCTTGCGGCGGTCGTTGGGGCTACGCCCGATGTTGCCTTCAATAGTGCCTTCGTTCTCGTTGAAGTCGCCCCAAACCAAGGCGTGGTAACGGCGGTGGATGGTGTGCTCAAAAAACTGGTGTGCCAGTATGGCTTGTGCGGTCTCATTCTTGGCAACGATCATCAGACCAGTGGTGTCCTTATCGATACGGTGTACCAAATAGCCGAATTTGTTCTCCACAGGCTGTTTGGTTTGTTGAAAATGCCAAGCCAGTCCGTGAAGCAGGGTGCCTTCGAAGTTGCCATGGCCGGGGTGTACCACCAATCCAGCCTGTTTGTTGATCACGATGATGTCGTCGTCTTCGTAAACGATATTCAACGGAATCTCCTGAGGTGTGATGTCGATTTCCCGCGGGGGATAGCTGAACACGATGGAGATGACGTCGTTAGGCTTCACCTTATAGTTCTGCTTCACCGCTTTGTCGTTGACAAGGATGTTGCCTGCTTTGGCAGCGTTTTGAATGCGGTTACGCGAGATGTTCTGAATATGGTTGGTCAGGAAGGTGTCGATACGTTCCTGGGCCTGGCCTTTGTCGACCACGATACGGATATGCTCATATAGTTCACCGCTTTCCTCTTCGGTGTTCTCGTTGTCGAGGATGTCGTCAAGAAGTTCTTCGCTCATTGGTTGACCATGATTTTTTTACTGATGACAATGCCGTCAGTGGTGGTGATATTCAGGAGGTAGAGGCCGCTGGTCAGCTGGCTTACGGATAACTCGCCGGTGAAGGTGCTATGCATGACCATACGTCCGGTGATGTCGTAAAGGTTGATGCTCGCGCCATTGTCCAAACCATCGATATGGATGGTGGAAGAGGCGGGGTTGGGATAAACTCTTACTTGAGGCATAGCCGCAATTTCGTCAACGTCGATATAGTAGTCGCCACCAACCACGGGACGCAACATGATGGATCCAGCCATCAGGCTCTGATGCCAAGATCCGTCATCGTTATAGAAGTTGTATTGTGAGTTGTCTCTCGACGAATCAAAGCCAATATTGATCAAACCACTGCTTTGCTGAACGATGCCGATGTAAAACGTACCGTTAAGCTTGACAAGACGGTCGAATTTATAGTAGGAGAACTGGTAGATGTGGTCTTCCCAACGGGGTTTGAGGTTGGAGAGGCGGTACACTTCGTCGCCGGGCTTGCCGTCATTGTCTTTCCAAACTACGATGTCGAAATAGTTGTAGTTGGCGTCATTGAGGGTGTGGTTGAAAAGGATTTGAACGCCACGAAGCGTGTCCAACTCGTTCAAGTCGAACCTGACAGCGAAAGCGCCTCCACTGGGCTCAACGCCATAGCCCAATTCAGGAGTGCCGTCATCGTAAGCGAAATAGTTGTAGAAACCTTGAGTGTAAACCAAGGAGTCGACCATTGGCGGATTAACGGTGGAATCGCTGATATAGTGGCGTATGATGAAGGAAGTGGTGTCGCGGTCGTAATCTATCGCAAACAACTTGTAAACGGTGGTACTATATGGTTCGCAGTATGTTGCGGAATCGATCTCAATGGGGTCGTCATTCACATAGGCGTACGACTGGACTCCATTGACTTGCTCAACAGTGTAGCTGTATTTAAGCGTGTGATTTTGGTTGTCAAGGTTGGAGAAGTGGAGTAGGGGATTCTCAGCAATACTGGCGGTGGGGTTGGCACGATAATGCTTGTAAGGCATGGATTGGTAGCGGTTGAGGAACGATGGTGCTTGACCTGTAAAGCAGATCTTCGGATACGAGGTGTCGTGGATGCTACGGTCATAATTGATATAGACGACATCGATGTTCCAGTTGTCTTCATTACTTCTGGAGTTTGGCTGTGATTGGCTGACAATACTGGCGTAGTTGTAGAAACGGAAAAAGAAGTTGGATGTGAAATATTTCGGGTCGGTGATCGGAATCATGACCTGCTTGAAAAAGTTGTTGTCATTCTCCTGAAGGAATTGCGACAGCGTTCGTCCAGGGGTACTCCAAACATGGTTCCAGACGGTGTCGAGTTCTTCGATGAAGCCGAATTCGAGCACCAAAGAGTCTGGATTCTCAGGAGGGTTGCCATTGCCTTGTGGTTGGTAGAAGAAACTAAAATAGAGTGAATCGGCTGGTGTCAGAGCTTTGGGAGTAGGCTCGAAAACCGAGTCGAGGCGTATGGTAGTCGAAGAAAGGTATTCAGCTATGAAGGGGTTGCTGATGGCGTAGTCGTAAACTTCGCCATACTCGTCGAGCACATCGAGGGTGGCAGCATTGCGGGTAACTGGATTGAGTGGGAAACCGGAGTTGATGTATGCGTTCCGATCTATCCATTTGGTGCTGTCAGGATAGATGTTCGAGCTGCTGAAATCGTCGTAGAACGGCAAAGTCTGCACTGCTTGAGCTGAAACGAGGGCTGGAAGGAGGCATATCAGCAATGCCAATCCAATTCTATCAAAAATCGTCTTCATAATTTTCTTCTATATCTGATGCAATAGTATCATTAACTGTGGATGCGCTGTCGATCAAAGAAGTATGTTCTTCGGCATATTTTAAGGAGTCTTCATGCAGTAAGTTATTACGCTCCTTGTCAAAATCGAATTGTTTATTGGAATGGTACCACACGTTCACGTATGTGCCTGGGTTGACGGCTCCTTTGCTAAAGGGAGGATCCATCTTGTAAACCTTCATGTACTGGATGCTGTCGGAATCGGTGAAAACCTCGTTGCCAAGGTTCAGCCCGGCCATGTTGAGTATGTGCTGTACCTCCTCGGCAGATACACCATAAAGCGAAGGTAGCTGAGTCTTCTGTTGGTCAGGTCCAAGGCCCACATACAGCATAATCTTACTGCCTTTGACAATCTCGGTCCCTGGTTTGATGATGCTGTTCTCGTAACGCTGTTCGCAAATGGCATTTCTGGCGAAGTGATCCACATATTTCAGGCCTTCAACTTGCAAGCCGTTTGACTCAAGGAGAACCAAGGCCTGTCGCAACGAAAGGTTTTTTAGGTTAGGCATGCTGGTTTTTTCTGGAGTCTTGGCCACGATGATATAGTAGATGTTACGGCCTTGTTTGACCTTCGATTTCGCCAAAGGATCCTGTTGAACGATGGTTCCGGGTGCTTCGGTCTTGGAATAAACGCTGTCAATTAAGATGAAATTGTACTCTTTTCCATAAGTTTTTTCGACTTCTTCGGTGGTCATTCCTGTGAAATCGGGCAATTCGTAGACCTTATCGTGCCTAGTGTATATGTTCAATAGTTTTAATGTCAACCATAATATAATGAAACTCAATAAGATAATCATTAATAGGTTGATATAGAATTTCTTTTGTTTTAGAAACGATAGTTTTCCCATATTTACTAATTTAGCGGCAAATTTAATAATTATTTTGGATATGAAGAATGTAGCGATAGTTTGTGGTGGAGATTCAGGTGAATTTGAGATCTCCATCAAGAGCGCTCAGGTGGTGAAAAAAAACCTTAACCCGGAGCTTTACGATTCAAAGATTGTGGTGGTTTCCAAGAAAGGGTGGTATTGTCTTTTGGACGATGGCACCCATTTGGATGTCGATAAGAATGATTTTTCCGTTCAAGTGAATGGCAAAAAGATTAAGTTTGACGTTGCTTTCAACGCCGTCCATGGCGAGCCTGGCGAAAACGGTCCTTTATCTGGTTATCTGGAGTTGATGGGCATCCCTTGCACCTCTTCTGACCAGACCACATGTGCGCTTACTTTCCATAAAGACTTTTGCAAACGCGTGGTGGCTTCTTACGATGTCAAAGTGTCACCTTCAGTGCTGATCAATAAAGGAGATACCTACGATGCGGACGAAATCATCAAACAATTGGGACTGCCGTTATTTGTGAAGCCGACTTGCAATGGCTCCAGTGTGGGCGTGACCAAGGTGAAGACTGCTGAGCAATTAGTTCCTGCTATTAATACAGCCATGGCGGCAGGCAGTCAGGTAATGTGCGAGAAATTCGTTGACGGCCGTGAATTTGGTTGCGGTGCCATGTGCTACAAAGGCAAGATGATGGTATTCCCGCTCACCGAGATTTGCAGCAAGAATGAGTTCTTCGACTATGAAGCGAAGTACACCGCTGGCAAATGTGACGAGATAACGCCGGCCCAAGTAGACGAGGACATCGAAATTGAAATCAAGGCCACTACGGCAATGCTGTATGAAAAATTGGAATGCAAGGGCTTTGTCCGTATGGACTACATCGTCAGTGACGAAGGCGTGTTCTTCATTGAGGCGAACATCGTTCCGGGTATGTCGGATGCGAGTATCATTCCATCGCAGGCGCGTTGCTTCGGCCTGACGTTGGAGCGGCTATTCGGGATGGCGATAGAGAACGTCTTGGAATAAAAGAAAAAGGAGCCGATCGGCTCCTTTTTCTTTTACACTGTCAAAATATCTTTTGACTTCAACTCTGTGAGGTCATCAATTTTCTTGATGTATTTGTCGGTGAGCTTTTGGATTTCTTCCTGAAGCAGTTTCGACTCGTCCTCTGAGATGGTATCCTTTTCAAGTTTCTTGGCTTCGTCGTTGGCGCTGCGGCGGATGTTGCGGATGCCCACTTTGGCATCTTCAGCAGCGGTCTTGGTGCGCTTGACGAGATCGCGACGGCGCTCCTCGGTCAACGGGGGAACGGAGATACGGAGCAGCTCGCCGTTGTTCATGGGGTTGAATCCCAAATTGGCGTTCAGAATAGCCTTGGCGATATTATTGAGTGCACTCTTGTCGAACGGAACCACAACGATCATGCGTGCATCGGGGCAGCCGATGTTAGCGGTCTGCTCGATGGGCACGGTGGTGCCGTAATATTCAACCATAACGCCGTTCAGCATGGCCGGACTGGCTTTTCCTGCCCTGATGCCCTGGAACTCGTGCTCCAAGTGCTTGATGGTGTTGTCCATGCTTTCAGTGGCTTCGTCTAATACAAATTGAGATTCGTCTGTCATAGTTCAAGAAATTTGAGTGCAAAAATAACATTTTTTATAAAACCAAGGCACAAGTTCCGATGAAAAGCAATCCGATGACCGCAATTGCAGTTTGGGACTTTGACATGGTGCTGCTGCGGTAGAATGAGAAAATTGTGATAATAAAGAAAGGGAAAAAGAAGAGTGGTAGGATCAAGAAACCTGCGATGCTGACCCAGCCGATGATACGTACTTTCTTGTTCCAACGTCCCAGGATGAAAGGCAGGATGACCAATAGCCCGGTGGCGAACATGAAGAGGTAGGAATCATACATGCTGTACCTCAGGTAATCAACGACGAGAACTGGCCATGGCGTTGTAATCTCAGGAAGTTGTCCTTGAAACATCGTGAGTTGGCTGACAGCAAAGAAAGTGGCAGCCAGCAAACCGGTCTTGCGGCAGTTCCACAACTTGCCAATATAGTATACGAGACCTATAGCAGCCACGTTGAGGAATGCAAACAGCAGTCCCGACCACAGTTCATTCTTCCAAAGGCGGAGGCCAAAAGCCGTTAGTAGGATCACACCCAAGAGGGCATAATCCAACTTACGGCTGGTCTTGTTCCTTACCTTCCTTAAATGATGTTTTCTGATCATTTACTTCGTAACAAGTGTTCCGACTTCTTCTCCCTTGAGAACCTTCAGCAGGTTGCCTTTGGTGTTCATGTCGAAAACATACATAGGCATGTTGTTTTCCTTGCACATGGTGAAGGCAGTCATGTCCATCACTTTGAGGTTACGCTGGTAGGCTTCGTCGTAGGTGATGTGCTCGAACTTGGTTGCGGTGGGGTCCTTCTCGGGGTCGGCGGTGTAGATGCCGTCCACGCGGGTGCCTTTCAGGATGATGTCGGCCTTGATTTCCACGGCGCGGAGTGCACTACCGGTATCGGTGGTGAAGAAAGGGTTGCCGGTGCCACCGCCCATGATGACGATGTGGCCTTCTTCCAGCAGGCGGATGGCCTTGGCCGAGCTCATAGTGTCGGCAATACGGTCGATGTAAAGACCGGAGAGCAGGGTGGCTTTTTGCCCTTTGCCTTGAAGCGTTGATTGCAGTGCCATTGAGTTGATGACGGTGGCGAGCATGCCCATGTAGTCGCCTTGGATGCGGTCCATGCCTTTGGAAGCGCCTTGCAGACCACGGAAGATGTTGCCGCCGCCAATGACGATACCGATTTGCACGCCGCTCTTGGCAGCCTCGATGATTTCGTCGGCATAATCGTTCAAACGTTGTGGGTCGATGCCGTATTGCTGGCTGCCCATCAGGGCTTCGCCGCTAAGTTTCAAAAGAACGCGATTGTATTTCATAGTTGTCAGTTTGTAGTTGATCAGTTGATTATGATTTTCTTGGTTTTATTATTGTTGGCGTTTTTCAGGATGTAGACGCCTGGGGTGAGCTTGGTGTTAAGGTCGGTGGCAACGACGCGGCCGGTCACGTCTAAGATCTCCAAAGAATCATCGGTAATGTCGAACTCGTCTTCGCCGGGATCATTGACCTCGCTTTCGCTGAAGACGAGCTTGAATCTTGATTCGTAATCGTCGGCCAAAGCATTGAAGCTATAGTTCGGAGTTTGGAGCAGGTCGATGTCGGCACCAGTGAGGTTGTCGACCAGATGGAGATAGTTGGGAGTTGGGAGTTGGGAGTTGGGAGTTGTTGAAACGGTCAATGTATATTCTCCGTCTTTTGGAGCCTTGAAGCACACTGGGATTTCGTTTTTATCGTCTTTAACGAGCATGATATAGGGCTGGCCGTTGCGGATAAGGTAAGTGTTGGAGCGCTTGCCTTTGAAATCGAGCAGGGGCATGCTAACGCCTTCGCCCATCTTCACGTAGGTTTTTTGGTTGTCAATCTTAATGCAAAGGAATGAATCCGTGGTTTTTTCACGACTTGTCTGATTCAAGGTGACAGATTGTTCCGGAGCTTCGGCCTTGACAAGGAAGCCTCGTCCTGAAGGAACAGTGTTGCTGGCTGAATAGACCCATTGATCGCCGTTTTCAAGGTAATAATAGCCATCGGAAACGTTGGCGCTTTTGGTGAAAGTGATGTCATGGGTAGTAGGATTGCCGAGGAGGTTGTATCCCTTGATGGATTCTTGGCTATTGCCATAACTTAGATTGACCGTCTCAGTGAAGTCGCCGTTGTTGAGGGTGCCTGTCATGTTTATGGTAGTACTCGGGCTATGGGCGTACAGGTAGCCGTTGGTCTGGGTAATGGGAAAGTCTGTGAGATGAGCTTTGTAGTTGATCCATTCTTTTTCGCCATCTTCATCGTAAGCATACAGGTCGTAGGAGCCGGTAGCAACTTGTGTTGGGGAGAATTCGGTGAATGGAGCGGCGATGGTGTACCAGCCGTCGCTATCGGAAGTGTAAGTTGTAATGCTTCTCTTGACGGTGGCTTTCACTCCATCGCTATGATGGATGAGCTGAGCACCATCTTCCAGAATAAGGTTGTCGGCGTTTGTGTTGGTTAATGAGCCGGTGACGGTAAGGGTGCTGCCGTTTGTAAGTGTCATCTTGTCGCTGTCACTAAGGGTTAAGGATGTAAGTGTGGCTGAACCTTTTGCAAATCCTTTTTGATTCGAAAAAGAAGTCTCACCCCCGTAGTAATTTGTAGTCACAGTAAATAAATTGACGGCATCGTTGCTTAAAGAGGCGTTGCTTGAGGTTGTGCTTAAACCTTTAGCAATCTTTGAACCATCTTGATAGAGGTTGTAAGTGTAGGTGCCATCGGTGAGGTGGGCTTTGATATACCAAGAGAAATTATATCCGGGATAGGATTCCAAATCAGTCGGATCCTCAGAATTCTCTCCCACAATACAAGCATTAGCATTATAACTTGATAATTGAAAACAGGAAATGGGGTAATTGACATCGGCGACTTCAGGCTTGACCACTATCCATAAATCTTGATTTTCGACGATTGGGATGGGATGACTAAAGGGAATATCGATCCAACCGCCGAGGCTGCACTTTAACACGCGTGTGTCGGCCAACGCATTGGCATCAGGCTTGTTGTTTACAGTGTTGGTGTAAACATAAACGGTATAGGTGCCAATACATTTCACCTTGATGCTGACTTTATAAACCGATTTGCCTGGTGTCAATAGATTTGCGGGATAGCGATGTGCGTAATAGGAGAAATCCGCAGATAGGTACGAATCGCCATCGCCATAGGACACCTCGGTGGAGGTTTCAGGATAGCACCACTCGGGTGCTGTCCAAGAAAACACGGCTTCTTGGTTGGAGATAGAGGCACTTAAATCGTTTACAATCGGAGTTTTGTAAGGTACGTTGATTGACGTTGTGGCTGAAGTGTTTGCCTCGTCTCCCGAAACATCAACGCCCTTAACGCTATAGATAAGCTCCCCGGAAATTGGATAAGCGTCCTCGTAAGAGGTGTTGCTGACGTTAGAGGCTATAAGAACCTCATTGCAATAAATATTGTATTTGGAAGCGCCTTCGGAAGCGTTCCATGAGAGAAGAATCGTACCCGTAGTTGCTGATAAAGAGGCTTCAAATTCCGTTGGAGCAGGAATGATATGGGAAATGGTTTTGTAATCTGACGGCAATGACATTTCGCCGTTTGAATCAACGCTTCTGACATGATAAACATAGGTCCCGTATGGAATTCCTTCATCCACGAAGGTCTCCCCATCACTTGAAGTGGCGGTGCCGATTAGGGTTCCGTTTCTGAAAATCTTGTAACCGACTGCACTTGAAACGGCAGTCCAAGCTAAAGTGACATTTTTGGTTCCAGAGGTCAAAGTGGCGGAAAAGCCGGTGGGAGCGCTTACAGCACAAGTGGCAGGCTTGATGCCGAATATGGCTCCCTGGTTATAATTATAGTTGTGCGTACCGGGAGTCATGTCATCAAGAGAGTAGTAACCATCGTTATAGGAGCCTCCCCAACCCCAATTGAAATGGAAATTGTCGCTACTATCATAACCGTCGCAAACAAAAGCATGACCGCCAGACCCGTAACCGAAGTATTCCATAGGCCTATGGGCATCCAGCTCTGCTTTCAAGTCGGCGATCCAAATTGCGGTGGAGTCGCTTGGGTATCTGTTCTTTAGATTGGCTGTAACGCTATAATCAAAATAATTGATGAGCGCTTGTGGAATGTCAATAGACTGAGCTCCGCTGCGATCTGCGCCATAGTCCATATTGACGGATACGCCGCAATGGTACATCAAGGTGGCAACAGCAAGTTTTTGTTCCTCGGTGCTGTTGTTGTTGTAAGTTAAGCTCATGTGACTCCAGTCGTATGTGGTTTCACTGAAGTTGGCGGATTGCTCGCCAAACGCATAATGAACGTATGAATGGGAACCGATGCCTTGAGTAGGATGCTTATGATAGTACATAATTTGAGCCATGGCTGTGGCTACACAGCCCGTATAAGCATGTCCGTCTGGACCGCTTGATGCAACTGGGCATAGCCTATTGTAATACTTGTTTTGATTCCATTGGGTCTGAATCAAAGGCCCAACCACGGTAGTCACTTTTGCCTCGTTGTTTTTGCCTTCGATGAGACCTTTCCACTTTTGTGATGTCTCAGAGGTCGCTCTAAACTGGTTGTCAACGGCATACTGAATCTCATCGTTATAACCTTGAAGCCACGAACTGACGTTTTCAGGCATGTTCTCGGTAACGAACTTTCCTGTTAAGGAATAGCCCAAAATGGGTTGAACACAGTCGTCGGCAGCCATGATGACGAAACTCTCTTCGGTGGTGAAGATATAAAGGTTTTGGAAACCAGCTGTCTTCGAGAGGTCAACCAGTTGGTTGGACTTGGCGCCGTTGTTGTTTAGGAAGGTGGTCGCTACTTTACGAGCTGTCTCGGGATCAACATGCTCTGCAAACAGCGATAGCGATACCGTCAATAATAGCGTTAGAATAAAAGCGTTTTTTTTCATTCTTCTACTTTAGCGCGTTTTGAATCCCAGATCATGTAAACGATGATGACGATGTACATCACCAATGCGATGAGGCCGGCAAGCGGGAGCTCGTTGAAGAGGCCTCCGTCGGCGGTACGGGCCATCAAGTCGACGTTGGCGAAGCGCATGATGGCACTCACCACACCCATTAAGGCGCCACCTGCGATGAAGCCAGAGGCGATGAGGGTACCACGGTTGTAGCGGGCGTCGTTGAGTTTCTGTTCCTTACTGCGTGAGCTGACGTACCATGAGATGGCACCGCCGATGAGCAACGGGATATTCAGGTCGATCGGGATGAACATACCTAAAGCGAAAGGCAAAGCTGGCACCTTGCAGAAGTTGAGGAAAAGAGCGATGGCAGCACCGATGCCGTAAAGCAACCAAGGAGCGCTGCCGCCCGACATCATCGGCTCGATGACGGCCGACATGGCGTTGGCCTGTGGAGCTACCAAAGCGCCCTCGCCAACAAAGCCGTAAGCCTTGTTCAGCACCATAATCACGCCAGCTACGGTGGCAGCGGCCACAGCTACGCCGACGAACTTCCATATCTCTTGTTTTTTAGGAGTCGTACCAATCCAATAACCTACCTTCAGGTCAGTGATGAAGGCACCTGCCACGGCCAAAGCCGTGCACACCACGCCGCCAATGATCAAAGTGGCTGTCATGCCGCCAGGACCGCTCAATCCGGCGGCAACCATCACCAATGAGGCTAAAATCAAGGTCATCAGCGTCATGCCACTCACAGGGTTACTACCCACAATGGCAATGGCGTTGGCGGCCACAGTCGTAAACAAGAAAGCAATGACGGCCACAACCAAAATGCCGATCAAGGCATGGCCGAAGTTATGCACCACGCCAAACCAGAAGAACAGGAAGGTGATGATCAACACGGCTACGATGCCGATAACGACGGTCTTCATGGAAAGGTCGCTCTGGGTACGGTCGACGGGTTCAGCAGAGGCTTTCTTGCCCTTGAATTCGTTGGCAGCCAATCCTACGGATGATTTAATGACTTTCCACGACTTGATGATACTGATGACACCGGCCATGGCGATACCGCCGATGCCGATGTGACGAGCATAGTCCTTGAAAATCTGTTCAGGTGCCATCTCGCCAATGGTGTTCAGCACACCGGTGTTCATCAGGTCGATGACCTGGTCGCCCCAGATAAGGTTCATGCCAGGAATGATGATAAACCAAACGAGCATAGAACCACAGCAAATGATGAAAGCATATTTCAGGCCAATAATATAACCCAAGCCAAGAATGGCGGCACCGGTGTTCACCTTGAACATCAGCTTGGCCTTGTCAGCCAAAGCCGCGCCCCAGCCCATCATGCGGGTGGTGACGGTCTCTGACCACCAGCCGAAGGTCGACACGATGAAGTCGTACAAACCGCCGATCAAGCCGCTGACGACAAGCAGGAGGGAGTCCTTACCCTTTTTCTGTCCGCTGACCAAGACTTGCGTTGTCGCCGTGGCTTCTGGGAAGGGGAACTTGCCGTGTTGTTCCTTCACGAAATACTTGCGGAAGGGGATAAGGAACAAGATGCCCAAGATACCACCAAGCAGCGAGGCAATGAACACCTGCCAGAAATTGATCTCAATCTGGTAGCCCTTGCCTTGCAGGATGTAAAGTGCAGGCAAGGTGAAGATGGCACCGGCCACCACGCCGCCAGAGCATCCGCCGATGCTTTGGATGATGACGTTTTGTGACAAGGCGTCGTTTTTACGGGTCAGTCCCGTGAGGCCGATGGCGATGATGGCAATCGGGATGGCAGCTTCAAACACCTGTCCGACTTTCAGTCCGAGGTAGGCGGCAGCAGCCGAAAACAGGATGGTCATCAACAGGCCGATACACACCGACCATACCGTTACTTCCTGGTATTTCTTGTTTTTGGAAAGAATAGGTTCGTACTCTTCGCCCGGCTTCAGTTCACGCTGTGCGTTTTCGGGCAGTTTGAATTGATCGTTTTCCATAATTAAATTCTTTTTAATCAAGGTGCAAAATTATGAAAAAAAACGCATTGTCAGTTACGCTTCAACAAATAATTGCCAATGCTACACTCCAAACATTGCTTTCGCCGGCAGTAGTGGTTATAGAGATGCAACACCGCTTGCGACTGCATGGCGTTGGCGGAAGTTAAACCACAGGCGGTGAAACTACGAGTGACGCTGTTGTCCTCAGCTGTGATGTCCTCTAAAAACTGTAAGGCTCTTCCGCAATAGCTTTCGTCTTTGTGAAATCGGCCGTAGCAGAATAATAGTGGCACTACGGCATTAATGATCAGCACATCTGCGGTGCTTTCTCCCAAATGTTTCGGTTTGGCAGGACCCTCAACAGAAAATCGGTAATGTGTATCCCAATATTCAGAGGCTTTCACGTTGAATAGGAGTTTCACTTCATCAACGCTGGTAGCCTCCTTGATTTTCGAGAAAAGGCATCCGTTCAAGTGGATCATCTGTGCCAATTGAGCCAATCGCACGGTGGGGAAGTTTACGGGACGCATCCGCATGTATTTCCACCGTTCTTCTGGCATTACCAACAAGCCGAATTTGGCCCGCATCACGCTGAACTCGCGCTGGAGCAGCTGTGGATAGGCGTCCTCACTTTCGAATTCAAGAAAACCAGCGCAACCCAACAACATGGCTTCCACTTGAAGGAGATTGTCAGCGTGTTTCAGTAAAATCTTGAATGGCAGGATATTGGATAAGTATTCAAAGGCCTCGTTGTTGACCTTCATGCCCAAATAACGCAGCAATAGCTTATAAAATGTATCCTCCCAATCAAACTTATTGGTGCTCAGTATCTTGGATACGATATTTGATTTCTCTTCCAGGCGTTCAACAGCCATCCGTTCGAGGCAGGCTAACTTTACGAAAGGAGAGACTTGTTCCAAGCTTCGCTCGCATGCAATCCAGCGTTGAGAGATGATGAGATTCTCATATTGTGTATACAACCTTTCATCGAAGCGTCCTTTTAGCTCTAACACAGGGATGCGGTTCACATTGATGTCGTTTTCGTAAACTACATGGAGTATCACATTGTCGTAGGCCTTGTCATGCTGATGCCCATGCCGGTTCCAGTCGGATGTCTTCACGTGAATCTCCACATGACCTACCCATAGTTGTTCCCCAATTTTGATCTTAGCCTCCAGATAATCAGGCCCTGAATTCGTGTTTCTATAGCCTGGATCGATGATTTGCACAGGCGACCCTTGATCCGTGATCAAATCGCCCCAAAACATGCGCCCCTCCCAAAGATAATATAAAAAAACTTCTTTCATAACACCACAAAGTAGCGTCATGAAAGAAGTTGTTACAAGCTTCCTGAATTTTATTTTGCGAAGCTCACGGCGCGTGTCTCGCGGATCACAGTGATCTTGATCTGGCCTGGGTAGGTCATCTCGTTCTGGATCTGCTTCGACAGGTCGTAGGCGATGCGGTCGGCGTCTTGGTCGGTTACCTTGTCGGCACCCACGATGACGCGGAGCTCACGGCCGGCTTGGATAGCGTAGGTCTTCACCACGCCCGGATAGCTCATGGCCATCTCTTCCAGCTTGTTCAGACGCTGGATGTAAGCCTCAACGACTTCACGGCGTGCACCTGGACGTGCACCGGAGATGGCGTCGCACACCTGAACGATAGGAGCGATCAGGGTTTCCATTTCGATCTCGTCGTGGTGGGCACCGATGGCGTTGCATACATCGGGTTTTTCCTTGAACTTCTCGGCGACCTTCATACCCAAGATGGCGTGCGGCAGTTCCTCCTCGTTCTCAGCTACCTTGCCGAGGTCGTGGAGCAGACCAGCGCGCTTGGCAGTCTTGGGGTTCAGACCCAGCTCGGCAGCCATGGTAGCGCTCAGTTTAGCAACCTCAATGGAGTGTTGCAGCAGGTTCTGTCCGTATGAGGAACGGTATTTCATGCGGCCGATCATCTTGATCAAATCAGCGGCCATGTTATGGATGCCGAGGTCGATGACGGTACGTTTACCAGTCTCGATGATCTCTTGTTCTACTTGTTTCTCGACTTTATGAACCACTTCCTCGATACGTGCGGGGTGGATGCGGCCGTCGGTGACCAGTTTCTGGAGCGACAGGCGGGCGATCTCACGGCGAATCGGGTCGAATCCTGAGAGCAGGATGGCATCTGGGCTGTCGTCGATGATGATCTCCACACCGGTGAGGGCTTCGAGGGCGCGGATGTTACGGCCTTCACGACCGATGATGCGTCCCTTGATTTCGTCGTTTTCGATGTTGAACACGCTTACGGTATTCTCGATGGCGGTCTCAGCGGCGGTACGTTGGATGGTCTCCAACACCACTTTCTTGGCTTCTTGCTGAGCGGTCATCTTGGCGTCTTCGGTGATCTCTTTCACATACACCATGGCTTCGGCCTTGGCGTCGTCCTTGATGAGCTCGATGAGCTGATCCTTAGCGTCCTTGACAGAGAGGCCGGAGATGCTTTCCAGTTTCTTCGATTCTTCTTCGTAGATGTGGTCAAGTTCAGCCTTGCGTTTGTTGACGGCTTCCTGTTGCGCGGTCAGCTTGTCCTGCATGGTCTGCACTTCTTTGCTCTTGCGCTGGATCTCTTCCATCTTTTGGTTAGCTTGCTGCTGCATCTGGTTCACCTTGTTCTCGGTCTTTTGCAGCTCACGCTTGCGCTCGTTGCACGCTTTCTCGTGCTCGTCTTTCATTTGAAGGAACTTCTCCTTGGCTTGGAGGATGCGTTCTTTCTTGATGACTTCGGCCTTTTCCTTGGCCTCTTCAAGGTAGGCGTTGGCTTCCTTGGTTACGGCTTTTTTGAGTAGGGTAGCGGTAATAAAGTAACCTAAAGCCAAGCCTACAATAAGGCCTGCGATAGGTAGGATAATGGTTAAATTGGCTGTGAGTAATAACATGTTACTTCTGTTTTACTCGGATGCAGGGGGCGAGAGAAAAAAGAGACTGTCTGTCCTAAAGGGAAAAGAATAAACCCTAAAAGACACGCTTGTGGTCACCGCGTTGCGCAAACGTCCACCGGCACCAAAGTGCTCCTCCGAAGAGGATGAGGCCTGTTTTTACAGTACACGAGTAAACCTGTTGATTTGATTTTAATGTTGAGTTTACCTGATGCGTTCGGACAGACAGTTTCTAAATTTTCAAAGAACTACTATACTTGTTCGCTCAGCAAGGCGTTCAATTCGTTGAGCTTTTGTCCCATATCTTGATCCCTATAGGCAAGTTCCTGTTCGTATTTCACGGCGGAGGTGGCAAACTGCAAGGCTGTCATCGATAGTAAATCCTGCATGTCCTTGAAGGCGTAATGTGCCGAATACGACTTAATTCTGTCGTTGATCATCGCGGCCGCTTTCCGCACCATCTCCTCGTCAGCCTTGGACACTGTCAGTTTATACGACTTGTCGGCAATGACAATATTGATCGTGATTTCATCCATGGTGCTGACGCTTTATCTGACTTACTCTTTAGTGTTCAAAATTGAGACGCACTGGTCGATCTCCTTGATCAACTCCTTGATGAGCTTCCTTCCTTCTTTAATCTCTTCCTCGTTGTTACCGAGTGCGTTTACAATTGTTGTTTTATTTATCTTTTCGTGCAACTCCTGGCTTGCTTGATTGAGCGTCTCGTTCTCTTCACGAAGCGCCTGGTTCTCGTTCGCCAACCGTCTGTTTTCTTCGGTGAGCTGGTGATTCGCATCGATGAGTTTCCTCACCTTGACCTCAATCTCGGACAATATGATGTTCATCTCGGCCATCTTTCTTCAGACTTGGAATTGTGCTACAAAAATAGGAATTATTTCGTTTATTTGCTGTTTCTTTCTGAAATTTTGTTTTAAGGCTTCCATTCCTTGATGTACGACATGAACTCGTTTCTCACGCGCAGGTCTGACTTGAACACTCCGGTGAGGTAGGTCGAGATCATGTAGCCTTCCTTGCGAGCGCCGCGACTTTCCTTGCACATGTGGCGGCCTTTCATCATGAGAGCCATGCCACGTGGCGGATTCTCGTCGCCTAAGGCCTCGGTCAGCACTTCAACTACTTCCTGTACCAAACGCTCCTGAACTTGCAGTTTCGAGGAACAATAGTCGATGACGCGGCCGATTTTCGAGAGACCTAAGATCCTGCCTTTCTTGTTCGGGATATAGGCGAACCAATATTCGCCGAAAAAGGTGCGGCAATGGTGCTCGCAAACGGAGTAGAACGGTCCATTGTCAATGACCATGTTGTCATAAATGATGCCGTCCTGACCGTTGGGGAAGGTGGTGATGACGGGCATTTGGCTCGGGTCATAACCACGAAACATCTCCTTGAACATCCGCAAAATCCTATCGGGAGTGGCTTTCAGCCCTTCGCGGTCGGGATCGTCGCCGATGTATTCTATCAGCTCGCGGATGTTTTGCTTGGCTTGCTCTTCAGTGATCATTTTATCTCTTCACAATGAACTTTTCGGTTCTCACCACCTCGTTGTCAACTCTGAAGCTGCAGAAGTAGATACCGGGTTGGAGGTCATCCACGGCGATGCTGATTCTGCCTTGATTACCGCTGGCAATCTGTGATTTCACTTCCTGTCCCAAGAGGTTGTAAACCATCACATTGACATTAGAATTGCCGTTGCGGCTAAAGTCGAAATGGACTTGGCTGCTGGCTGGATTGGGATAGGCTTGGCCAAGACGGATGGTGTGCTCTTCAGTGCCGGCACCAGGTCCGAAAAGAACAATGATATTGATTTTTTCATCTGGATTGGCACGATCGTATGCGGAGTAGTTTGCCTTCACGACATTGGAGGTCTTTGAGAACATAGCGTGGCATGACAGCTCGTTATCCGACAAGGATTGAGCGGGGATAGCCACAGGACCATCTTCAATATGATTGTTGGGAGCTGCGCATTGATCCCAGCACATGTATACCATGGCACCTGCTACTTCTTCGATAACATCTTGAACTACAATAACGTTCTGATCATTATCAGTGAGATTGCGGATGTGCAGGTGGACAGCATATTCAAACATGGATTCGTCATACGTGGCGATGATCGTTTGCCCATCTTGGTAAACTACGCCATCGCATTCAAATTGGAGGCTCTGAGCCGACATGAATGACACGACGGCAAGAAGCATTAGAGTAAAAAGTGTCTTTTTCATATTTTTAATTCTATTTTTATTTAATGATTAAAATCAGTTTGCAAAGTTATGAAAAAAATCTATTTTTGCATCAAAATTTGCAAATTCTTTATCATAATGAAAAAAACTACATTTCTCATTGCGTCTTTACTGATGCTTGTGTCTATTAAACTGAACGCCCAAAACGAGAGGGTGTTGCTTTTTGAATGTTTTACAAATACGAGCTGCGGCCCGTGCGCACAATACAATCCTGGGTTGGATGCGCTTATCAATAACAACGGTGATCGCGTGGTAGCCATCAAGTACCACATGAACTGGCCAGGCGCCAACGATCCGATGTATCTTCATAATCAGGCTGACAACAATTCGAGAAAAGGTGTTTATAATGTCAACTCGGTGCCTCATACCGTTGTTGATGGTATTCGTTATGCTGGTAATCCAGGTAGTTTGAATCAGAATATGGTCAACAACTGGCTTCCCATCGAATCTCCCTTGGAGATGCGTCTCAGATGTGATGTTGATGAAGCCTCCAATACTGTCACCGTGCATGTGATGGGACGCGCATCGACTGATATCTCGGGCGCTTCGAAACTTTTTGTGGGCGTTATCGAGAAGGAAATCCATTACGCTTCTGCTCCTGGAAGCAATGGAGAACGTGATTTCTACAGCGTGATGAAAAAGCTCCTTCCAGCAGCTTCAGGCACTTCTCTGGGCAACTTGATGGCAGGCGATTATTTCGCCTACTCTTTCACTTGGACAATGGCCAATGTTTACGATGTCAACATGATTGATGCCATCGCTTGGGTTCAGAATCCCGACACCAAAGAGGTGTATCAAGCCTGCAAATCGAGCGTGTCTCCTGTGCCTTTTTATGATTATGAAGCTGCCATCAGCGAGCTTTCCAATGTGAAAAGCATGAACTGTAGCGGCTTGGCTGAACCCAAGGTTGCTATGTCTAATTATGGCAATCAGACTTTGACGAATGTTGAATTTGAGGTGATTGTCAATGACGAGGTTTTGAAAACCGTGGAATGGACAGGTAGCCTGGGCTTGTTTGAAAGCACTACCGTTGAATTGGGAGAGGTTGCTTTTGCTGTGCAAGAAGAGAATAACTTGGTTGTTAGGATTGTCAGCGTTAATGGCATGGCCGATGAAGGTCCGAAAAACAATATGCTTTCCACGACCTTTGATGGATCGCCTGAAAACTCGAACGTGACTATCAAGTTAACTATTAAAACCGATGCCAATCCTCAAGAACTGACATGGCGACTGATGAACCTGACCACAGGTGAGATGGTTCAGGAGGGTGGCTCTTACGACCAAACAAATCATACATATACCGAGACTTTGAATGTGACTGACGATGCTTGTTATGACTTTACCATCTATGATGCCGGTGGTGATGGCATTACAAATAATGGAATGTATTATGTGAAAGCTGGTAGCAAGACGCTCTTTTATGGTACAACTTTCGGAGCTAGCGATAGCAATGAGTTCTCTTATGGCGCTACTTCTGACGTGGAAGAGTCCCAGAATGAGCTAACTCGGATCTTCCCCAATCCGACCACTGGCCTCATTAACGTTGTTTGTCAAGGTGAACAAACTGTTGCGGTCTATAATTTGACTGGTCAATGCGTCTATACAGGCATCGCCGAGGGACAACTCCAAATCGACCTCAGTAGCTTTGGCGTAGGCGTTTATGCCGTCAAGGTTGGTGATAAGGCCTGGAGAACAGTGGTCAAATGATGCCATTTCGTTTTCTTCATCTTGAGAAGGTCGTTTCGACCAACACTTATCTTCAGGAAATTAACGAACACGAACGTGCCCGGTGTGTGGTCTATGCCGATGAGCAGACTGCTGGCAAGGGCATGGGTACTAACGTCTGGGAGAGCGAACCTGGCTTGAATCTCACTTTCAGCATGGGTGTCGACATGGCATTCCTCAAGGCAGTTGACCAGTTTCTGCTTTCCCAAGCGGTGCCATTGGGGCTGCTTGAAGTGCTTGACAAACAATTGCCTTCAGAAGCGCTTTCGGTGAAATGGCCCAACGACCTTTATTATGGAAACCGAAAGCTTTGCGGTATCCTGATCAATAGTACCATTCGTGGTATGGATATGGGTGTCTCGGTGATCGGTATTGGGTTGAATGTCAATCAGATGTGTTTTCGAGATTGGCCAACGCATCCGATTTCGATGAAAATAATTTTAAAGGAA
Source organism: Bacteroidales bacterium (assembly GCA_017531225.1). GTDB lineage: Bacteria > Bacteroidota > Bacteroidia > Bacteroidales > F082 > Limimorpha. The sequence continues at coordinate 62,786 of JAFXLL010000009.1, forward strand.
GAAATAGCCTTGGAGCCCTTGCTTAAGCAACTGGTCGACGCTGTGGATCAACGGATTCAGCAGCTACGCTCTCCAGAGGGCATCGCTACAATCAAAGAAGCGTATTTAAGCCGCCTTTATCGTTACCGCATTTGGGCAGATTACGAAGTCAACGGTGAGAAAGTAAGGCGTTTCATCACTGGAATAGATTCATTTGGTCGATTGGAGACCATCGACGAATCTGGTGCGAAAAACGTTTACGACATTAAAGAGATCAAGTTTATTTAATGCTGGTCTGACCAAGCTTGAGGATCCTTACGCCATTCCATGAGCGACTGTTGGTCGTCGGGGGTGATGTAGTTTTCCTCAATGGCCTTGTGGATCAAGGTCTCGTAGTTGGTCAAGGTGTAGAGCTCGCAATCTTTGGCCTTGAAGTTGTCGGCTGCTGACTGCAACTGATAGGTGAAGATGGCAAGCATGCCTTTGACATTGACGCCAGCTTCGCGAAGAGCGTCAACGGCTAACAAACTTGACTTGCCCGTGGAGACCAAGTCCTCGATAACGATGACCGACTGACCGGATTCGACGACACCCTCGATCTGGTTTTGCATGCCATGAGATTTCTTTTCAGAGCGGACGTAGCAGAACGGCAGTCCCAGTTCCTGTGCTACCAAAGCGCCTTGGGCAATGCCTCCTGTGGCTACGCCAGCAATGACGTCTGGCTTACCAAAATGCTGCATCATCTGCTCCACAAACTGTTGGCGTATGAAGGTACGCACTGAGGGATAAGACAAAGTAACGCGGTTGTCGCAATAAATCGGGCTGTGTAATCCCGATGCCCAGGTAAAAGGTTTGTTCGGACTGAGTTTTACGGCTTTGATTTGCAAAAGATGATTTGCTAAAATCAGCGAAGAGTCGTCATATTTCATAAAATGTCTATTTTTGCGGATTGAAACCCCCAAAGATTTCGGTTACAAATGTACAAAATTTTCTATGAACAACGCGCTTTGATTTTTCCGAATATCGATGAAAAAGATCTGATTTTGGATGCAACCGCCCAACAATCAGAGTCTTATGAGGTTGAAAAAATCCATAATTTTCTTCGTCAATGGCTGGTTGTGAACCTTACTGACGATGTCGTAATCGACCATGTCAGTCCCGAAGTGCTGTCTGCCGCATTGTGCCGTACCTTCTATATGGCTCCTGCCGCCGGTGGGGTGGTGGTGCAGGAAGGACAGTTTGCCGCCATCCAGCGCCATGGTATCCCCGACCTGCCCAAAGGCCATGTTGAGGAGGGAGAGGACATCGCCACTGCCGCTATCCGTGAGGTGGAAGAGGAAACGGGATTGATGGGCCTGAAGATCATCCGCCAGCTGCCGTCATCATGGCATTGCTACCTTTACGAAGACGAATGGCGACTGAAGCAAACCTCATGGTTCCTGATGACCGCTGACGACACCTCGCATACCAACCCTCAGACCGCTGAGGATATCACCGAGGTCACTTTCCTCAGTGAGTACGATCTGGAATGGTTTTTGAAAAACACCTATCGTTCCATCGCCGAAACCCTAGAATCAGAATTGAAAACTATTATCTCATAACTTATATCTTTTATCTATGAAAAGAATCGCCGTTTTCCCGGGCTCATTCGACCCCATTACCCTTGGTCACCGCTCCATTGTGTTGAGAGCTTTGCCGATGTTCGACATCATTTACGTTGCCGTTGGCGTCAACATGGAGAAACGCTCCACTTTCCCATTGGAAAACCGCATCAAATGGGCTAAGGATGTCTTTGCCGACTATCCGAATATCATCGTTGAAAGCTACGACGGACTTACTGCCGATTTTTGCAAGAAGGTGGGTGCACGTTTCATCATTCGTGGCCTTCGTAGCGGCTCCGACTTCGAGTACGAGAACATGATTTGCCATGCCAACAAACGCCTTCATCCCGAGTTGGAGACCGTGTTTTTGCTGACCGAAAGTGAATTGGTAGGCGTCAGCTCCAGCGTGGTACGCGACATTTATAAAAACGGTGGCGATACCTCTCGCTTTGTCCCTGAAGAGGTGGTCTTGAGCGGAACAAAGTTATGAATCGTCTAAAGTACATAATAGTCTCTCTCTGGTCGTTGTTGCCTTTGCTTCTCATTGGGCAAAACGTCACTATTACCGGCCGTGTCAACCGTCCCGAGGCTTTGGTGCGTCTGATGGTCTATGACGACCTGCTGAACATGCATGAGACCCTGGTAGCCCAGACTTCCGCTGACGAACGAGGCTTTTTCATCTTGGAAGGCAAAGTACAGAAGACCATGCCTGCAGCTATCTTTGTGGGGCTCGAAAGTGCCGATTTGGTGATCGCTCCTGGAGCCTCTTACGAGGTTAATATTGTCGTTCCTGAGGCAGATCCTAACGCTTCTTACTTTGAACGCGAGTCGCCGACTTTACGGGTGAGGACCGCGACTGACAAAGGGGTTTACCGTCAGATAGTGATTTCACAAGAGATTATTGACTATTACGTGCTGAACTATTTCGATGAGCTGTTTCGTCGTCGGCAGTATCGCTATCTCGACTCCATCCGTGCTACGATTGACGATGAGCTGCATGTCACTGACCCATACGTGTTTCAATACAACACCTACCGAATAGCCGCTGTCCAAATGGCTGTGAACGCTGATGGTGGGAAAAAAGTAATCGACGAGTATTATTACGGCAAGCCTGTGCTCTACCACTGCCAATCCTATATGGATCTGTTCAAAGATCTGTTCAGAGCATTCACGCTGACTGATGAGTTTGCTAGTCGTAATCCCGAATTGGCTGATATGGTCAATATCTATCAGTTACGTAACTTGTATAACGAGGAATACCAAAGCCGTCAGTGGGTGAGGGGACAACTCCGTTCCATCAGTAAACAGAGTAAGTCGCAGATGACAAAAGCTTTGGTTGCTAATACTTTGGCGCGTTTTGACCGCTTTGCCCAAGGCGCAGAGGCTCCCGACTTTGAGTTACAATCGTCAACAGAGGCTTCCGTGAAGCTTTCGGACTATAAGAAATCAATAGTGCTGCTTCAGTTTGTGGATGGTTCATCATACACTGTGGATCATCAGTTTGAGACCTTGGCCGACCTGCATCAGCAATGGCAGGACAGCGTACAGATCATCACTGTCAGCACCAAAGACCAGTTGGCTAACCATCGCAGGCGTTTTGAGGAACATCATTACGATTGGCCTTTGCTAAATCTCGGCAACGACATCCTCTTGCTGGAACGTTATGAGGTCCACACTTTTCCGGAATACTTCATCATCATGCCCGATACCAAAATCGGCGTGGCACCGGCACCCTCGCCTGACCAGACCCTCAAGGAATACATCCGTGGGATGCTCGAGAAGGTGTTTTGAATCAGCGTTTCATGACTTTTTGTCCTATATTTCCATATTTAATGGAAAATACCTACCTTTGCACGGTTTTTGCCTAAAAGCATAACTCTTAACTTAATTTTACACCAATGGGATTTCTGCAGAAACTCTTCGGCGACAAGGCTTCACGTGATAACAAGGCCTTGCAGCCAATACTACAAAAGACACTCCAAGCTTATGAGGAGATCGTGAAACTCGACATTGACAGCATCCGCCATAAAACCGTTGAGTTCCAAGAATATATCAAGAATAAAACCGCCAACGAGGTGGCTCAGATCAACGAGTTGAAAGCCCGTGTTGAAGCCAACCCTGATATGGATCCCGATGAAAAGGAAAAGATTTATACTGAGGTCGACAAGATTGAAAAACGCGAGCTGGAGAAGATCGAAGAGGCTTTGAATGAGATTCTGCCTCAGGCCTTCTCTGTGGTGAAGGCTGCCGCCAAATACTTCTGCGAGCATGAAACCGTGGAGGTGAAGGCCACTGAACTCGACCGTGAGCTGGCTGCCAAATACGAGCATGTCACCGTTGATGGCGACAAGGCCTATTTCAAGAACAGTTGGATGGCTGGCGGTAACATGGTCACTTGGGATATGGTGCATTACGACTGCCAGATCATCGGCGGTATCGTGCTGCACCAAGGCAAGATCGCTGAGATGGCTACTGGTGAAGGTAAGACCCTCGTGGCTACCTTACCGGTATATCTGAATGCCCTTGCTGGCAAAGGCGTGCACGTGGTTACCGTCAACGACTATCTGGCCAAGCGTGACTCCGAGTGGATGGGCGCCATGTATGAGTTCCTCGGTCTTACCGTGGACTGCATCGACAAGCATGAACCCAACTCCGCTGCTCGCCGCCGTGCCTATAACTGCGATATCACCTACGGCACCAACAACGAGTTCGGTTTCGACTACCTGCGTGACAACATGACAGGCAACCCCGAGGAGCTGGTGCAACGCAAGCATCACTACGCCATCGTCGACGAGGTTGACTCCGTGTTGATCGACGATGCCCGTACCCCGTTGATCATCAGTGGTCCTACACCACGTGGCGACCTCCAGGAGTTTGACCAGTTGAAGCCTGATGTGGTCCGCCTGTTCGACAGCCAGAAGCGTCTGGTCACCACCATCTTGGCTGAAGCCAAGCAGATTCTTACGAATCCGGCCTCTTCTGACGAGCAGAAGAGCCATGGTGCCGACCTCCTTTTCCGTGCCTATCGCGGTCTGCCTAAGAACAACGCTTTGATTAAGTTCCTCAGTGAGGAAGGCATGAAGACCCTGCTCCAAAAGACCGAGGGCTTCTACATGCAGAACCGCGGTGAGAACATGCATATCATCGACGATGAACTTTATTTTGTCATCGACGAGAAACTCAATACCGTGGACCTCACCGAAAAGGGTATCGACGCCCTCTGTGCTGCCTACAATAACCCCGACTTCTTCGTGATGCCGGATGTGGGCGCCGAGATCGCCGAGCTGGAACACATGAACCTCTCCAACGACGAAAAGGTGCTGCGCAAGGCCGAGCTGATGCGTAACTTCTCCGAGAAGTCGGAACGTCTGCACACCGTGCGCCAGTTGCTCAAGGCTTACACGTTGTTTGAGAAAGATAAGGACTACATCATCCAAGACAATAAAGTCAAGATCGTGGATGAGCAGACTGGCCGTGTGATGGAAGGCCGCCGTTGGAGCGATGGCCTGCACCAGGCTGTGGAAGCCAAGGAAAACGTGAAGGTGGAAGCCGCCACGCAGACCTACGCCACCATCACCCTGCAGAACTACTTCCGTATGTATCACAAGCTGGCCGGTATGACCGGTACCGCTGAGACTGAGGCAGGTGAGTTCTGGGATATCTACAAACTCGATGTGGTGGTCATCCCGACCAACCGTCCGATTGCCCGTATCGACCATGAGGACATGATCTATAAGACCAAGCGCGAGAAGTACAACGCCGTCATCGACGAGATCCAAAAGCTGGTGAAAGAAGGCCGTCCTGTTTTGGTGGGTACCACTTCGGTGGAGATCTCTGAGTTGCTGAGCCGCATGCTGACCCGTAAGGGCATCCCGCATAACGTGTTAAATGCTAAGCTGCACTTTAAGGAGGCACAGATCGTCCGCGAAGCTGGTCAGGCTGGTACCGTTACCATCGCCACCAACATGGCAGGCCGTGGTACCGATATCAAGTTAGGACCTGGCGTCAAGGAAGCTGGTGGTTTGGCTATCATCGGCACCGAGCGTCATGAGTCACGTCGTGTGGACCGTCAGCTGCGTGGTCGTTCCGGCCGTCAAGGCGACCCAGGTAGCTCCCAGTTCTACGTTTCACTGGAAGACGACCTGATGCGTATGTTCGGCTCCGAGCGTATAGCTCCTCTCATGGACCGTATGGGCCTGAAGGAAGGCGAAGTGATTCAACACCCGATGATCACCAAGCAGATCGAGAAGGCTCAGAAAAAGGTCGAAGAGAACCACTTCGGCGTGCGTAAGCACTTGCTCGAGTACGACGATGTGATGAACTCACAGCGTACCGTGATCTATAGCAAGCGTCACCATGCCTTATTCGGCGAACGCCTCTCCATCGATATTAATAATATGATGTTCGATCTCGGCGAGAAGATCCTCAACGACGCCCGCGAAGCCAAAGACTACGAAGGCCTGAAGATGGACTTGCTCTCCACCATGGGTATCGACGTGCCGTTCGACGAGGAAGAGTTTGACCGCAGCAAGAGCGACGTGTTGGCACAGAAGATCTTCGATAGCGCCCTGGAACACTATCGTGAGAAGTCACGCATCATCGGCGAGAAGACCATGCCGGTCATCAAGAATGTGTATGAGCGTGAGACTCACTTCGAGAACATCGCCATCCCGATCACCGACGGCAAGCGCGGCATGAACGTCATCGTCAACCTCAAGAAGGCTGTTGAAAATGGCGCCCGCGAGGTGACCCTTAGTATCGAAAAGAGCATCACCCTTGGCTTGATCGACAATGCATGGAAAGAGCATCTCCGTGAACTCGACGACTTGAAGGAATCTGTGCAGAACGCCACCTACGAGCAGAAAGACCCGTTGGTCATCTACAAGCTCGAGTCGTTCAACCTGTTTAGCGCCATGATTGAGAAGATCAACGAAGAGGTCATCTCCTTCCTGATGCGTGCCGACATCCCTGTGCAGGATGCTGACAATGTGCGTGAACACCGTGCCCGTGGCATCGACCGTTCCAAGATTAAGGAACAACGTAACGACCTGCTCTCACAGGCACATAGCAACACTCAACAGAAGGAAATCACACAGCCGATTCGTGTGGAAAAGAAAGTCGGTCGTAACGACCCATGCCCATGTGGCTCAGGTAAGAAGTACAAGAACTGTCACGGTAAACTGGAAGGCGGCGCTGAATAACCCTTGCAGGTATAAACGAAGAAGTTCTTGACGGTTCTTCCGCCACGCTCAATCGGAATGATTCCAACGAGCTCTATCGAATTGAATTGGTTCGGATAGAGCTCGTTTGGTTTTTTCATGTAACGACTGTCGGACAAAAACCAATAGTCTTCGCCTGGATGGAAACCTCCACGGTCTTCGTTGATCCAAATGTATTTATGCAGGTTTTCAGGCTTGCCTAATCCCATCACCCTTATATGAAGAGGACGGGCGACGTAATAGTCGATATTGGCCAAAGGGAACCACTGGTCGGCGACGATGCCGTCTTCTTCCTGCATCAGGCCTTCGGCGATCTTCTCTTCGCGAAAATCTGCGAATTTAGTACCCAATTGGCGCCATCCATACATGTCGAGCGTGAAGTCGTCGTGCCCCAAACGCTCAGCCTCGGTATTGTGGTCCAACGGGATGAAACCCGTTTGGATCTCGGCACTGCCGATGCCAACCACCAACAGCAATACCGCCATGGCGGCGATGATGGACTTCGGGATGGCGACACGATGGTCGTTTTCGATACGTTTCGAGCTGAACATGCATGCACTCAGCAGGATAAGCAGGTTATAGGCAGGCGAGTTCCAATGCGGCAAGGTAGGACGGGTGAGGGAGAAGAACAGGAAGACCGCGATCAAAGGCAAGGCGATGCAAAGCACCAAGCGCGACACTGGTTTTTCTATGCTGATTTTCCCTCGGAAAGCTGCAACGACAGCGATGATGGCGAGAACGAAGTTCACGGGGTTGTTGTAAAAGAACTCCCCGACAAGTTCAGTGCCGAAATACCCGAAGTTCGGCTTGCCGAAAAGGCTCACACGGCTGCCATGGAAGCCGAGACTGATGAAATCGTGCTGCATGTTCCAATACAAAATGGGCAAACAGCAGATGGCAGAGATCAAGATGGATAGGTACAAGAAGGGGTTCTTGAACTGTTTTCGGTCAAACAGAAAGATATACAATCCTACACCTAACCAAATGAAGACGCCTGTGTATTTGGATAGTATGGCCAATCCAGTGAATAGCCCGATCAAGATTAGGTGCAGGTTGCGTGGCTGTTCCGCATGGAAATACTTGATCGCCATCCAGAAGGCCAACAGCCAGAACAGACTCAGCGGAGTGTCGGGCATGATAAAGACGCCCGTGATGACGAAGGCATAGACCGAGGCGGTGTTTAGCAAAGCGGCATATAGCCCAGCCATGCTGTCTTTGATTTCCTTGCCGATGCGGAACATCAGCCAGGTATTGAAGGTCATAAAGACGATGGACGAGAATCGGATGAAGAACTCGCTGTCGAGCAGTAGATTAAGACTGAATAGCTGGATCATCCAACCAACCATGGGCGGATGGTCGAAGTGGCTCCAGTCAGGGTAGAGGGCGTAGGTCCAGTAGTAGACCTCGTCGTTGCCGAATTCAATGGTGGCGGCTAAGATGCAGCGTAGCAAGGCACTGATGCCTAACAGCCACCATAGTGCTCGTTTGATATTCCGTTCGTCGTTTTGAATCGTCATTTAGTCTTCAGTGAACAATTTGATGATATTCAGGATTACCTCGGAGGCTTTCTCCATGCTTTCAAGCGGCACGTATTCTAACTTGCCGTGGAAGTTGTGTCCGCCAGCGAAGATGTTGGGGCAGGGCAGACCCATGAATGAGAGGTTGGCTCCGTCGGTGCCGCCGCGGATGGGTTGCACTTTCGGTTTGATGCCAGCCATCTCCATGGCTTTGATGGCTTTCTCCACGATGAAGAAGTGAGGCTCCACCTCTTGACGCATGTTGTAGTATTGATGCTTCAGCTCCAGTTCAACTACATTGCCGTATTTCTTGTTCAGGAACTCGGTGATGGAGGTCATCAGGGCCTTCTTCTCCTCGAACTTGGCGCGGTCGTGGTCGCGAATAATGTAACTCATGGTGGTCTCTTCCACGGTGCCATTGATGCCGATGAGATGGAAGAAGCCTTCATAGCCTTGGGTGTAGCGTGGACGCTGTTCCACGGGCAGCATGGAGTCGAGTTCCATGGCGATGAGCATGGAGTTGACCATCTTGTCCTTGCCGTAGCCGGGATGGATGTTGCTGCCTTGGATGTGGATCTTAGCGGCAGCTGCGTTGAAGTTTTCATACTCCAGTTCACCAATCTCGCCACCGTCCATGGTGTAGGCGTAACGGGCACCGAACTTCTTCACGTCGAACTTCACCACGCCACGTCCAATCTCTTCGTCGGGGGTGAAGCCAATCTTGATCTCACCGTGCTTGAACTCGGGATGCTCAATCATGTACTGGGCGGCATACATGATCTCGGCCACGCCAGCCTTGTCGTCGGCGCCCAGCAGGGTAGTGCCGTCGGTGGTGATCATCGTTTGGCCTTTGTATTGCTTCATCTCAGGGAATTCGGCAGTACGCAACACGATGTTCTTCTCTTTGTTCAACACGATGTCTTCACCGTCGTAGTTCGGGATGATCTGTGGACGGATGTCCTTGCCCGAAGCGTCGGGAGCGGTGTCGACATGGGCGATGAAGCCAATGGCTGGAATGGGTTTGTCGACATTCGAAGGGATGGTAGCCATCACATAACCGAATTCATCGAGCTCAGCTTCGATGCCCATCTGTCTCAACTCGTCGCGAAGCATGCGCAACAAGTCGACTTCTCTCATGGCGCTGGGTTGAGTCTCGGAGTTTTCGTCAGAAGTCGTCTCTACGGCGACGTAACGTAAGAATTTATCAAGAAGTTTTTCCATGTTTTTTAAAATATTTTATTATTAATATTAAGATAATTACTATATAGACAAAGTAAAACAGCAGGGTTTGAGGCCAGTTGATCACGGCGGTGGATTGATCCGTTGGAGTGGAGGTGGTGTGTCGTGTAATGGGGTTGAGGTAGAAATAGGTCATGTTGTGAACCCTGAGCATCGCTCTTACGTAGCTGTCCTCAGGTTGAATCACATACCAAGCCTGTTGGCAATACTCCATGTGTTTCAGCACCTTGCCATCCTGGCCGATGAAGTCGATCATTTGGATGCTGGGGGCGTTAGTCTCGATGAAGAGCGTGTCGCCAACCAACTCGCAACGGGTCAAGTGGAACAATTCCGTGTGCATGTTCTCCACCTTGCTATCGAAGGGTTCATTGTAATGGGGATGGAACTCCACGGTGTAAGCGCAGCCACGATCCAAAGCATCGAAAACGCTGTCAGCCTTCATGTCTTGGGTATTGATCATGGTGAAGAATTTTGCCACCTCGTTGGGGTTCAGTACATTGTGCGTGTCGTCGTCGCCGATGCCATATACGCGGTGTCCAGTGGAGAGGGCGGCATCCCAATGCTCAAAAGCCGTTCCGTAGGGATTGCCGACTTCAAGCAGACGATAGCCACTGAGGTAGCGCATCTCGTTGACTTTATAGCCTTGGGTGAACGAAGCATGGGCCGGCACGGCGAAACGGGTGTGTTGCTGCAATACCGAAAGCATGTGCTGCTTCATGTCGAGGCTTTGGAAGAAAGGATAGTCCATCATGACCACATTCTCGGCACCGATACAGAGCTGATGCGTCTTTCTCAAGAATCCGTAGCCGTGTTCGTATGCAGGAATGTAATCGTATCGGTCGCTGCCATACGGATTGATGCGCATGTAATCGGAGATGCCGTAATGGTCGTAACCCAAAGCCTGATAAACACGGTCAATGTCCGTCTCCTTGCTCATGCGACCATTGGTGAGGCCTAAATATTTGCGTGAGTGACAATGGAAGTTATACTGTTTCCATTGATCGGCATCCATGTTTTGATAGGGGTTGTATAGATATTCGCCGTGGAATGGCTGACCCATCTTAAACTGGTAACGGGGCGTGATCAAGTACACGAACAGCCAATAGGCTATCGGCAGACAAGCCAAGCAGGTCAGTGCAATCAGGATTATTCTTACTATCTTATTTTTAATTCTTTTGTACATCGTTAGCGGTTGTGTTATACAGGCCTTTCTGATAGATAAAACTCAAAAAGGCCAAATATGACTTCATGTTGCTCAACTCTGGCTCATAGGGCTGTTCCGACGGTTCCAGAAGGAATTGGTCATTCATCCGGTAGCATGCGGCTTGATCGTTCATCATGTTCCATGCAACAACTTTGCCATTTTGCATCCAATAATGGACATTGTCGTAGGTGTTCATGGTGGCGAAAGGCTCGTAATCGTCGTCAAAAAGATTTCTGCCAATGCAAGGGAAGGCGCCTTCGTATCCAATCTCCCAAAGTAGTGTAGGGACGAAATCCATTTGGGAGCATACTGCATCGAAGACGGTGTCACGTCGGCTTCCATTCAGCAACAAGGCGGGAATATGGAATAGTCTGAATTGATGGTCGGCTTGGGAATACACTTCGCCGTGGTCGGCAAGGCGAAGAATCAGGGTGTTATCGTAATCGGGCAATGTCTTCATCTTGTCGATGAAGGTGCCAAAGGCATATTCGGAATAGTAGTAGGAGGCCTTGGATTCCTTAAACTCCGTCACTTCGGGATGTGTCTCGGAGAAATAGGGTGGGATGTCGAAAGGCATGTGGTTGCTCATGGTGAGAATCACGGTGAGGTGGGGCTGAGTCGCCTCGCTGATCTTTTGGAATGCGAAGTCGAACAGGTCCTCGTCGCAAACACCCCAGTCGTTTTTGAATCTCCAGCTCTCGAAGTCCTCGATGCCATAAATCCGCTGGAAATTGCCTTGACAGAGATAGTCGCGCATGTCGTCGTAATTCACGTCGCCGCCATGGATGAAGTTGGTTTCATAGCCTTCGGGTCGCAAGGCGTCGGCAAGGGTGTAGAAGGCGTTGGTCTCCCTTCGACGGATGAGGGAACTGCCAAGGACCGAGGGGAAGGCTGACAGTGTCGAGACGATGCCGTGTTGGGTGCGGGGCCCGTTGGAGAAGCAGTGGGTGAACAGTACGCCTTCTTTGCAGATGGAATCGAAGTAGGGCGCATAGGACCTTTCATCCTGACCGACGACTCCCGTCAGCGTGGCACTGAAGCTTTCGCTGATGATGATGACGATATTCTTAGGCGCTTCTGGTTTAGCCGGCTGATTGAATTTACGCATTGTGGGCGTCATCGAAGCCATGGGCGTTTCGTTTGCGGAACAGATGAAATCTACGTTTTGTGCCATCTCGGACAATACCTTTTGTTCCTCGAAAGGATACAGGTCTCTATGACTGTTGCGCATCACGCTGTACGATTTGGCCAAGGTGTAGGCGCCGTTGCTTGCGGCTTGGTTCAACATGACTTCTGTTGAAAAAGTGGTGAGTCTCCAGAAAGGAGGTCCATAATACAGGAACGACAAAACGACGAAAGTCAATAAGGTAGCGGGAATCGCCGTCCATTTCTCCTTAATCTTCGCGTCTTTGAAAAGACGTTCAACAAGCAGCCAGGCTAAACACAGCATCACGATGATGCCGAGGATGATCCAAAACAGGGGGAAACTGGCCCATAGCATCTTGAAGTTCTCCCCGAAGTTCTCGAAGAAATAGCTTACCAGATTGTAGCTCAACCGGGTGTTGTAATACGCATAGTAAAACAGATCCACTACGTTGATGGCTGTCACCAACAGCAAGGCTATGGTCAGGCTAATGGTTAATGCTTTCTTGCCGGCTTTTTCAGCGAATAATGAAACCAGCAGCCCCAGCAGAAAACAGGCTACAATGCAACACGACATCACGCTCGAGTCGATGAGGATGCCGATGCCCAAAGCCTTCAGGATATCCGGAAAACACAATCCAGCCTTGTGATGCACACCAATAAAGACCAAGCGCAGAACCGTTAATACGGCCATGCTGATGCCATAGTAACACAGCAATCGTTTGTAAAGTTTGGTGTTCATCTGCTGTTTCTAAAATTATTGCAAATGTAATTCTTTCTTTTTGATTGCCAATTCATAAATTATGGTTATTTTTGCACCGTTATTTAAAATTATTCTTAATTACGAGAAAAAATGGAGTCAAATCCAAAGGAAAACATTATCAATGAGGTCACTAACAAGGAGTATGAGTTTGGTTTTGTGACCGATATTGAGACCGATTTTGTGCCGAAGGGCTTGAATGAGGACATCATCCGGCTGATCTCCGAGAAAAAGGAGGAGCCAGAGTGGTTGCTTGAGTTCCGCCTGAAGGCTTTCCGTCACTGGTTGACGCTGAAGCAGCCCAACTGGGGACATCTCGATTTGCCGGAGATCGACTATCAAGATATCATCTATTATGCCGCACCCCGCAAGCGTAAAGAGAAGCAGAGCCTCGACGAGGTGGATCCCGAGTTGCTGGCCACTTTCGATAAATTGGGCATCTCGCTCGATGAGCAGAAAAAACTCTCGGGTGTGGCTGTGGATGCCGTCATGGATAGCACTTCGGTGAAGACCACTTTCCAGGAGACTTTGTCGAAGCATGGCGTCATCTTCATGTCGTTCAGCGAGGCTGTGAAGCAGCATCCTGATTTGGTGAAGAAATATCTCGGCAAGGTGGTGCCATATACTGACAACTTCTTTGCTGCCTTGAACTCCGCCGTGTTCAGCGACGGCTCGTTCTGCTATATCCCCAAGGGTGTGCATTGCCCATTGGAGCTTTCCACTTATTTTCGAATCAATGCGGCCAACACAGGTCAGTTTGAGCGCACTTTGATTGTCGCCGATGAAGGCGCATACGTGAGTTACATGGAAGGCTGCACCGCTCCGCAAAGAGACGAGAACCAGTTGCATGCTGCCATCGTGGAGATCATTGCCGAGACTGATGCCGAGGTGAAGTACAGCACCGTGCAGAACTGGTATCCTGGCGACAAGGATGGTAAGGGCGGCGTTTATAACCTCGTTACCAAACGTGGCCTCTGCCGCGGCGACCGTTCCAAGATCTCTTGGACTCAGGTGGAGACGGGATCAGCCATCACTTGGAAATATCCTGGTTGCGTGCTGATGGGTGACAACTCGGTAGGTGAGTTCTATTCTGTGGCTGTCACCAACAACTATCAGCAGGCCGATACGGGTACCAAGATGATCCATCTTGGCAAGAACACACGTAGCACCATCATCTCGAAAGGTATCTCCGCTGGCCATAGCCAGAATAGCTACCGCGGTCTGGTGAAGGTGGCCCCGAAAGCCGTTAATTCACGCAATTACTCGCAGTGCGACTCCCTGCTGATGGGCGACAAATGCGGCGCGCATACCTGGCCTTATGTCCAGTGCGGCAACGAATCGAGCATCCTCGAGCATGAAGCCACCACTTCCAAGATCTCTGAGGATCAGCTGTTCTACTGCCAACAGCGAGGCATCCCCACTGAGAAGGCCATCGGCCTCATCGTCAATGGCTATGCCAAGGACGTGCTGAACCGCTTGCCCATGGAGTTCGCCGTGGAAGCACAAAAACTGTTATCAATCACATTAGAAGGTAGTGTAGGATAAATAATTAAGTTATGTTACTGAATATAAAGAATTTACACGTCTCCATCGGAGGAAAAGAAATCCTTAAGGGATTGAACCTTGGCGTCAACGAAGGTGAGATTCATGCCATCATGGGTCCCAACGGCACTGGCAAAAGCACTTTAGCCGCTGCCATCACGGGTCGTGAAAGCTACGAAATCACCGAAGGTGAAATCTGGTACAAAGGCAAGAATATTGTTGGTATGTCACCTGAAGACAGGGCTAACGAAGGCATCTTCCTTAGCTTCCAGTATCCTGTGGAGATCCCTGGCGTGAGCATCCAGAACTTCATGCGTACCGCTATCAACTCGAAGCGTGAATATCTAGGCCTTCCCGCCTTGTCGACCATCGAGTTCATGAAGATGATGAAGGAGAAGCAAGCTATGGTGGAAATCACCGAGAAATTGCAGAACCGCTTCGTCAACGTGGGTTACTCCGGCGGTGAGAAGAAGAAAAACGAGATCTTCCAGATGGCAATGCTGGAGCCAAGCCTCGCCATCCTCGACGAGACTGATTCGGGTCTGGATATTGATGCCCTACGCATCGTGGCTAACGGCGTCAACCAGCTCCATACTAAGGACAACGCCTTCGTGGTGATCACCCACTACCAGCGCCTTCTTGATTACATCGTGCCCGATTTCGTGCATGTGATGTACGACGGCCGCATCGTGAAGAGCGGTGGCAAGCATCTCGCCATTGAGCTGGAAGAGAAGGGTTACGAATGGATCAAGGAAATGAACCTGTAATGCTCGCTAAGATGGATTATCTTGAAAACAATATTGTAGTCGAACGTGGTCAGCAGCGCCAGATCGTCGTGCTGGACGACACGGAGCATCTTCAGGCCAACGAGGAGTTCTGCGACATCGTGGTGAAGGAGAACGCCTTTTTGGAGATGTACCGCATCCAGAACCTCGACGACACGGCCAACCTGAAGACGCATATCCGCATCCATCAGGAGCGCGACAGCCGTGTGCATTTCGTGGTGGTCAGTTTCAACGCTGGCGACCTTCGCAACCATATTGAGGTCGACATTGACGGCGAGGGCTGCGAGACCAAGGTGTATGGCCTTTATCTGGTGGATAAGAAACAGCATGTGGAGAACTACCTGAAGATCAACCATAACGTGCCGCATTGCTCGAGCGATACCCGCTTCAAGGGCATCATCGACGATGAGGCTTCGGCGGTGTTCAATGGCCATGTGTACGTGGCTCCAGGGGCACAAAAGACGGATGCCCAGCAGAACAACGCCAACATCATCCTGACCTCCACGGCAAAGATCGACACCAAGCCTTTCTTGGAGATTTACGCCGACGATGTGAAGTGCTCGCACGGTACTTCCACCGGCCAGCTGGATCAAGAGGCCATGTTCTATATGCGTCAGCGTGGCATCAGCCAGGCCAACGCAAGAATGTTGTTGATGTACGCCTTCGCTGCTGATATCAGCAACCACATTCAGATTGAGGATCTCCACGAGACCATCGACGATATGATCAAACGCCGTTTGCGCGGCGAACTCTCGGCTTGCGACCATTGCGTGTTGCATTGCAAAAAACCGGTGAACAATGGACATAAATGAGATAAGGAAACAGTTTCCCGTGCTTGACCAGCAGGTGTATGGCAAGCCATTGGTGTACCTTGACAACGCCGCGACTACCCAAAAACCACTATGTGTGATTGAGCGGGAACGCGACTATTACCTGCACGAGAACTGCAATATCCATCGTGGGGTGCATTATCTCAGTCAGATGGCCACAGAGGCTTACGAGAACGCCCGCAAGACTGTAGCTCGGTTTATCAACGCTCCTGAATCCCATGAAATCGTCTTCACGAGAGGCACTACCGAGTCGTTGAATTTGTTGGCAACGTCTTTGGGAATGTTGTTTTTCGACGGCTACAGAGCTAGCATCCCTTCGGGATGCGATGACCATGGCCTATCTGCATCCCCGTCAGGGGATGCTAGCTCTGTAGGGCGAAACGATTCAATAAAAATATTAATCACCGCCATGGAGCACCATTCCAACCTCGTCCCTTGGCAGCAGATGGTTCAACGTCATGGCGGAGAATTGCTGGTGGTTCCGATGGATGACAACGGCGTGCTCGATATTCAGGCATACGAGGAACTGCTGAAACAACGCCCTCAGATTGTGACTATGGCTCACGTCTCGAATACGCTTGCTACGGTGAATCCCATCAAGGAGATGATCCGTTTGGCCCATCAATATGGCGCTTTGGCAGTGGTTGACGGTGCCCAATCGATGGCGCATCTGCCTATCGATGTGCAAGATTTGGATTGCGACTTCTTCGTGTTCTCAGGCCATAAGATGTACGCCCCCATGGGCATCGGTGGACTGTATGGCAAGACCGAATGGCTCGAAAAGATGCCGCCCTATCAGTTCGGTGGTGAGATGGTGGATACGGTGAGTTTCGAGAAGACCACTTTTAACAAATTGCCTTTCAAGTTCGAAGCAGGAACCCCCAATGTAGGCGCTGCTTTGGGCTTGGAGACGGCAATCAATTTCATTGAAAGCTTTGACCGTCAGGAGGTCGCCAAGCATGAAGATGCTTTGTTGGCGGCTGCTATCGAGGGTCTTTCAAAGATTGATGGCATACGTTTTATCGGTCAGGCTCCCGAGCGTAGCGGCTTGGTGAGTTTCATCATCGACGGCATCCATCCTTACGATCTTGGCACCATTATCGACAAGAT
Organism: Bacteroidales bacterium; assembly: GCA_017531225.1. GTDB lineage: Bacteria > Bacteroidota > Bacteroidia > Bacteroidales > F082 > Limimorpha. Next base: position 79,715 of record JAFXLL010000009.1, read on the forward strand.
GGGTGTGGCCGTCCGCACCGGTCACCATTGCGCTGAGCCCGTGATGACTCGTTTCGGCATCCCAGGAACGGTACGCGCTTCGTTTGCGATGTATAACACCATGGAGGAAGTGGAAGTGTTGGTGAAGGCGGTGACAAGAGCGTCGAATATGCTGAGATAAAAGATAAGAGATAAAAGATAAAAGTTAATAATGACTATTAAAGAAATACAACAAGGTATCATCGATGATTTCTCGATGTTTGACGATTGGATGGACCGTTATGCCATGCTGATTGAAATGGGAAAGGAGTGTCCCATCATTGACGAACAATACCGTAATGACCAATACTTGATCAATGGTTGCCAATCACGGGTGTGGCTCCATGCCGAGCTTAAGGACGGCAAAGTGTATTACACCGCCGACAGCGACGCCGTTATTACCAAGGGAATTATCAATTTGTTGATCAAAGTGTTCTCGGGCCAGACCCCGGAAGATATTTTATCAGCCGACCTTTCGTTTTTGGATGAGATTGGCTTGAAGGAGCATTTGAGTCCGACACGATCCAACGGCTTGCTTTCGATGTTGAAGCAGATGTTGCTTTACGCCGAAGCCTTTGCCGCTTCAACAAAATAAAAAAATCCGCCAAATGCTTGGCGGATTTTTTTATTTGGAACTGCTTTAGTCTTTAGTTGGCAGTCGCCTCTTTTTCAAGTTTCTCGAAGCGGTTGACACCGATAACGGCCAGCAGATAAGCCAAGCCAACGACGATGACACCGATGCCAATCATCCATGACAGTGCCTTGCTGGCGACGTCGATATTGCGCAGGCCGAAGCAACCGAGAACGACAACGGCAATGCCGAAAAGGAGCAGTGCCCACCATGAACCAAAGCCAGCCTTCTTATAGTCGAAGCTCTGTACGGCAATAACCACGCCTTCAGTCATCACCCACAATGAGAAGATCATTGGCAGTGACAGGGCAACAAACATCTTGTGGCCCAGGAAGAAGAAACCGATCATGATCTGAAACAAAGCAGACAGGATGCGCATGCCGGGATTAGGCAGGAAAAAGCGTGTTCTGAAAGCGAACACCAACTTGGAAAGACCGGAAATCAACGTAAAGCAGCCGATAAGCCAAGCGGTTGTAAACAGCGTTGCGGCGGGTCTAACAATGCAAGTCACACCCAACACTATGAGAAGGATACCCGAAATAACGAGCCAAATTTTGTGTCCAGTTTTCATAAGCAAATTATTAAATGGTTAATAAAAGTCGGGAGCAAATTTTAAAAAATGTTTTTAATATAAAAAATCTGTTGCGGAATAATTTGCATAATCGCCGTCCAAACCCAACTCGGCTTTGGCCTCGTCGGAGAGCATGCTGATGTCCCAAACGGGATCGAAGGTCAGCTCCACCTCAACTTTTTTCACGCCCATGATGGCTTGAACACGTTCCTTAACCTCGCCGGGTAATACCTCGGCTACTGGGCAGTTGGGTGCGGTCACCGTCATCACGATCTTCACATTGCCTTCTTCGTCCACTTCAATCCCATAAATCAGGTGCAGGGTCCAGATGTCAATCGGGATCTCCGGGTCGTAGATGGTCTTCAGCACGCTGATGACCGTTTCTTTCAGCTGGTTGCGTTCTTCTTCGTTCATTTTTCAAGCAGATCTTTAGCCATGCCGAGGAACATCAGAGCCACGGCATTGAAATCCATGTTGAGGTCTTTGCTCAGGCCGACTCTATCTTTAAAGATGGCCACGTTGAACCATTGCAGGCACTGGAAGGCGCGGTGGAAATACAGGCGCTTCAACTCGTCCTCAGTGGGTTTGTGACCAACATAACATTCAAGCAATGCCAAGGCCTTGTCGAATCCGGCGTTGCCGTAGCAAGCGATGTCGTAGAAAGGATCGTTCATGCCTGCGAATTCCCAGTCGAGCACATAGAGCTTGTCGCCATTGATGACGAGGTTGGTAGGTTGGTAGTCGCAGTGGCATGGCACCATAGTCACGCTGCGATAAGTCTTGCGCAACTCTTCCAGCTTGGCGCGGAGATCGAGGTATTCTTGAGGATGGGTGAAACCTGTTTCGCGGCAGTAGCGCTCGTCGTCGTCGAGGCGGCCAAAGGCGTTGTAATCCTTAAACTTCAGGTTGCTGCCGTGGATCTTCTTCAGAGCTTTGACAGACATTTCATTATATGATACCACGTCGGTGGTGCTCATGATAGTGCCTTCCACGAACTCTGCCAGCTTCTCGCCGGAGAGGATCTCCACGTAGGTGGTCACGTTGTTGAGGCCTAACTTATCCACTTCCTGGATGTTATGCCATTCATCGACGCGATCTACGAACTTCTCGGCGAATTTGCCGGGGACGCGGTAGGTGTATTTTTTGCCGAGGGCTTCTACAACGTAGGTGTAGTTGCTCATGCCGCCTTCGAGGCGCATGACGATCTTAGCGTCTTGAGTGTGTAATAGTGCGTTTACTCTAGCAACGATGTATTCTTCAACGTTCATTTTAGTTAGTTTTTAAAATGTGCGCAAAGATAATTCTAAATTCTGTATTCTTTATTCTAAATCCAATTTTTTTCTTACTTTTGCCGCCTGAAATCAAAAGGGGATTTAGTTCATCTGGTAGAACGTCAGGTTCGCAATCTGAAGGTGGCCGGTTCGAGTCCGGTAATCTCCACTTTAGGGGACAACAGGTCAACTGCTGTCCCCTTTATTGTTTTTATAAGTATTTGAAAATCTTCGAAATACATCGAAAATTTCGTTCTTATTTTCGGTTCGATAACCATCCATTTTTTAGGCTTATCTTCAGCTCTCCTGCTTCTTTAATACAACAAGCATACAGATTAAGAACTTGGCATCAACATTCATTCGTTGAACAATGCGTTCTGCAAGTTACGGAAAGAAAACAAGCCCTTGGAATATGTCACCAAAACTGGCTACATCATTCGTAAGGGCGAAATCATTATGAAGGAAACCGAAAACAAGGCCAAGAATTATCTTGGATTAAAAAGGGAGCAATTGATAGATATTAAGTGATTGGATTTTAATTATGAATATGAAGAGTTATCTGGTTGTTAGCATAAAATAATACAATCATTACTCCATTGAACATCCATTGATATGTAATGTCACTATTAACCATATTTGGTTCACCTAATATCTTTGCATATTTATCACGGATTTCCATCAAGTAGTCTTTAATCATCGTGTTTGGTTTGTTGTTTACATACACCATAATACTATTGAGATTGTTGTTTGCATCAAAGCCTAAAGAGATATAGTCTATCTCTTCAAACTTTTTTCTGGCAACCTTAATAGTTTTCGAGCCTGTCCCCAACATTTGCATTGCCTCCAAGTCCTTTTTATAATCAAGCATTTCTTTTTGGGTCGCTAAACCAAGATGTGTAATCCTTGCCCATACGAAATCGAACGCCTCGCCGATAACCAAACCAAGAAAACCATTTTTTGAGATTGCAAATAATGGTTGAACTAACATAGCGTCCTTTGTTTTCCCTTTTAACTTCAACACAAGATAGACAACAATTAATGCTAATAAACAAGTACTTAAAATAATAATCGCTGTTGTTTTCATGGTTTTATAATTTAGGTTTCTTTTATGCAAAGATAAATAAAAATCAAATAGATGCTATTTCGTCAAGAATAATAGTCAATCAAATCTATTTGATTAAAAAGACACAAAAACAAGTTGTGTTTGAACATTAAGAATAGATTATATTGATACAATATCGTACAGGGATTTCAAAAACGATTGGTCAATAAGTAAATTAACTGAAGGTGATATATCGTTTTTCTTGAAATAACGGAATAATTCATTGGAGGTGATTGGCCACTGTTATTTCCATAAACAAAAAAAGAAAAAACCAATTCCAATTTTACCTATCTTTACTGCTTCAAACAAAACGAATTGTATGAAAAGGATTATCACTGGCTTACTAGCCCTCTTGGGATTGGCCGCATGTAGCCAACAAAGCTCTTACGAAGTCGATAGCTTTACAACGCAAAACGGAAAGACAGTCAAAATTCATGCCCTTGTTCATTCCTCCATGCGCATCGAATATGACGGTACAGAGATAGAGATTGACCCCGTTTTGAAGCTTGGAGAGAAAACCATTGACTACGCTTCCATGCCCAAAACCGACTATATTTTCATCACCCACGAACATTTTGACCATCTTGACACTGCGGCAATAAAACTTCTGACGGGTGACAACACACAGCTTATCACAAACCAACGCTGTGCTGATATGCTTGGTTATGGCACAGTAATGGCCAATGGTGATGTGCTTCAGTTGGCCGATGACTTTTCTGTTGAGGCTGTTCCCGCTTATAACACCACAGAAGGGCATCAGAACTTCCACCCCAAGGGAAGGGATAACGGCTTCATCCTAACTCTTGATGGACTGAGAATCTATATCGCTGGAGATACTGAAGATATTCCTGAGATGGCTGGCATCAAGGATGTCGATATTGCCTTCTTACCATGCAACCAGCCCTACACCATGACGGTTGAACAACTTGTCAATGCTGCACGGATGGTCAAGCCGAAAGTGCTCTTCCCTTACCACTATGGCCAGACTGATGTAAACGGAATCCCATCACAACTTGAAGCCGATGGAATCGAGGTGAGGGTTAGGCATTACGAATAATCGGTTTTTTCATCCAAATAAGCGTTCAAGAAACTTTCAGCCAGACTATTTGGACGGATGTTTCTTCGTGCATCATCTGGCATGAACCATTGATAGGAGTCAATCTCTTTGTTAGTCGAAAGCTCACTGTCATCTTTTACAAAGGCTGTGAAATTGCACATCAAAGTATTCGACGGCTCAAAGAAACTGGTGCGGTTGAACTTGATGCGGCTAACAGTCATTCCCGTCTCTTCCTTGATTTCACGACCGACGGCATGTTCCACCTGTTCGCCACGGTTTACATAGCCTGCCACAAGAATGAACCAAGGCCTTCCATATTGCTTGATCAGTAGTATTCCCCCGGTCTGCTCATTGATGACGATCATGCTCACCGCCACATTATACATGGGTAACCGGTATTGCTCGCATTTAGGGCAATAAGGCACAATCCCCTCGCCCTCAAGCTCCTTCTCGATCAGGGCCGTTCCGCACTCGAAGCAATGTTTCTGTATCATATCTTTCTATCTGTTTGTTTTCATGTTGAGAATCCTGGTTGCTATTTCTTCGGGATGGTCAACTAACAATTGCCCATGATTCATTTTTGGAAAGACCTCGATGTGAGCATTAGGGCAAAGTTTTAGCAGATGCTCCACCTGAGGTTTGGCTACAAATGCTTCCTTCGTGCCGTACCAAAAATGGATGTCTTCGCCTTGGATGGATTCCAACTTGTTTGTATAAACATCCTTGTAACCGTCACGGACGGCTTTACCCTTTCCATAAGGCCAAACCTTCTTGCATTCGTCCAGCAACACATCGAAATAGTGCGAATGGAATACGAATTTCCAGAATCCTGTCCAATGATAGCACGTCCATACGTTTAAGCTCTGATAGTATCGCAATGGATTCACGCTCCACTTAGGCAAAGGCAACAATGGTGCAGCATCCATAATGGCGTGGCCGATGACAATCTCATTCCGCTCCATGATTCGGGACAGGATTTTACCACCTAATGATAATCCGTAGGCAACCTCCAAATGTCCACCAAGGTTTTCTTGAACATATCTGATTACCTGAACAGATTGGTCGTCAACGGAGGTGAAATTAGACGCTTTACCAATCAGAAAACCGTCGATGCCAACTGCAACGATGAAGAAATCGTCCTTCAGCAGTTTTATCAGCGGCAGGAATATTTCGTATGATACTCCCAATCCCGGAATCAGCAGCAAACTTTGATTCTTTTTATTTCCGTAGGTGTTGAATGTCATAACCCTTTTTTCTTTTTCACAACTGGCAGTTCATTATACATTGATAAAACCAACTCTTTCAAGAAATCGCGATTCTCCACATTGTCAACCAATAGCATCGGTTTGGCTCCATCATACGGCAACTCTAACGACGCATCTGGCATTTTCTCACGTGCCGACTTTGTTGGTTTGACCAAAAAACGGTTGTCGTAGATTCCTCCAATGATTTTGTCTCGGTAATAGAGGATGTATTCGCCCATCATCTTTCGAGCGTTTATTTCATTCAAGCCTGAAAGCTGTTCCAAAATGAAATCGGCGTAGTCTTTTGTTGAAGCCATAACTATGGATGATTAGATTGATGACAAAGTTAGGTGCTGCAAAGATTATTATTCCCCCGGCTCCCAAAGTTCAACCCGTCGGCCTTCACCGTCCTCAATATGAACAAACTTGCCCAAGCCTTCGTATTCAGTCACCTCGTCAACAAATTTCACACTATCCGCACGTAAACGTTCAACAATGGCATCCATATCGTCAACGATGTAATTGATCATCATATCATTATCGCCAAAATAGTCAGTGTTCGCTTCAAATGGTGTCCATACGGTTTGCCCTTCTGTTTTACCATCCTTGTCAAGATGCCAAGCGAAGATGTGTCCATAAGGGCCGTTTTCAATACCCAGATGGTCTTCATACCACTGTTTTGTCTTTTCAGGATCTTGGCTCTTGAAGAAAACTCCTCCTATGCCAATCACTTTACCTTTTGTTGACTCCATATTATCTGTATTTGTTGATTGTTCTTGCTTCTTATGGTTGCAGCTTGTAGCCAGCAATAGGGCAAGGGCTGCGAAAAACAATTGCTTTTTCATATTAGGTCGATTAGTGCTATGGAGTTCATTGAGGTCATTGGGTTTGATTTTTAGAATAGCATTTCACAGATTCTATCTTCCCTGATGATTTTTGGTGCCGACTTCCCTGCAAGCACCAACACTTTCTTGCCATTCCTGTATATGTGAAGCTGCCTTGATCGCACCACAGCTGCCAGTTCTGGGTCATCTTGCATCGCTATCCAAAGACGATGATATGCGCCATCCTCTTCGAACAGTTTCTTCTGCAAGTGAGAGCACATATTTGTTGTGTCTATTGTCATCATAGTTCTATTTCAATTATTCTCCAAAATGGCATTTATTATGTCTTCGTAATCAGTATCTATCAACATTACACGCTCTCCATATTGAGCAAAGCCATTGATATAGTAATGATTGTCTTCCTTAAGAGTGTCTGCTGTAAAGCCCATGTCATACAACCTTGTTTCTATGTCGGAATTATGATTCTTGATCTCATCGAAATGAGCATCAATGAAGGCGTCTGACATCGCAAGACAAACAAACCGGATTGATGGCAAGTATCTTTCATCAAAATATTTCCTCCAATCAAACGGAATATAACAGCCTTCTACAATCAAATCCTGATGGTTCTCAATCGCAGTCTTCATCATCTCCCGAATAATCGGCCACAGATAATCGGTAAGGGCATCATCGTCTTCTGGTGTGAGGCTTGTATCCCCACTACGAATCAAGCCCATCTTCAAATGATCGATGGACAAATAGGGATATTTGTACTTCTCAAGCATCCGCTGGGCAAGAAGTGTTTTCCCCGTGTGGGAGGCACCTGTTATCAGAATAATCATAATCTTGTCTTTATCTCCTTTTTGACTATTTCCAAATCTCTACAAGAAAGGATGGGCATCAGGCTCTCGATCTCCTCAATGCATTTATCCCACCATTTGAATTTGAGCAACAATTCAATCAGTTCATCATCAAAGCGTTTCTTGATGACGCGGCAGGGATTGCCAACCGCAACAGCGTATGGGGGAATATCCGAAGCCACCACCGAATTGGCTCCTATGATGGCGCCGTCACCGATATGAATCCCCGGCATCACTGTTACGTTTTGGCCTATCCAAACATCGTTGCCAATGACGGTATCGCCTTTCAATGGCAGTTCCTCTTTCACTGGAGCGATTGCCGAACCCCAGTCTCCGCCCATGATGTAAAAGGGATAAGTGGTCGCACCGTCCATCCTGTGATTGGCACCATTCATGACAAACTCTACTCCCTTGGCAATAGCGCAGAATTTGCCTATTATCAATTTGTCGCCGATGAAATCATAGAAGTGGGTGACATGTTTTTCAAACTGGTCAGCACCGTCCATGTCATCGTAATAGGTATAGTCACCAATAATGATGCGAGGATTCTTCACCACGTTCTTGATAAAACAGAGACGTGGCAGGTTGGGATTAGGAAATGCCTCGTTGGGATTGGGTCTATTAGAGATGTTCATAGTTCACGAGTTGCGGATTGTTTATCTTTTTTCCAATTTTGGCTTCACTGGATCTGTCAAACGGTATATGTGATCGTATTCCACGTTGGTCACTCCATCAACCTTCCTGAAATACTCCATCGTCTCTTCCAGCGTCTTATCCTCGGGCTTCTTCAGCGCCATACCTGTAATGATGTTATAATCATACACAATTTCACATCCGTAGTCGTCTATGGCCTTCAGTAATGGCGCTTTCCCAACCTCGGCATCATACATTACCAAGAAAACAGTTTTCGAGTGCTCAGGAATGTACTCGCCGCCTTGAATGGGTTTAGGCATCTCAACCACCTCCTGTTTCGTCCCACATGATCCACAAACCATGAAAGACATAAGGCAAACTATCAATATTTGGGGTTTCAACGGCATATCAAAGTGCTTTTAGTTCTGCCACCAACTCATCACTAATATTATTTCCAATCTGCTGGCACACATCCTGGCTCCAACGCTGCGCCATTTCAATCCGTTGGGCTTGTTCGTCCAAGCCTTTCAGAATGGCGTAAATATACCCGGCGTTGAAGTTGTCCCCGGCTCCGACCGTGCTGACCGTCTCTATCGCTTGGACAGGGTAGGTCTCGCATCCATCAGGCGTGTAAACCCGTATCGTTTTTGCTCCATCAGTCAAGATCAACGTACTGCAAAGACGGCTCACTCGTTCATAGATTTCATCCCCGTTCTGAAGCCCATACAGATAACCAAAGTCTTCCATCGACCCGCGCACCACATCGGCCAGCTGCATATTCTCCTCGATATTGGGCATCACTTCCGGCAACGCGGCTATATGGTTCTTCCTGAAGTTGACATCGTAATAGAGCCAAGCACCTGCCTCACATGCGCCACGCAACAAATCTCCAACGACAGGACGTATGGCGGGATTGATTGCGAAGAAGGATCCGAAGAGCACCACGTCGTTTTTTCCAATCTCAGGCAATTTCCCATCCAACCAAACTGATGCGTGGTCTTTATAGAACTGGTATTGTGCGTCGTTATTCTCATCCAGGAAAGCCAGTGTGATATGCGACTTGTTTTGTTCATGACGGCACACATATTCAGCTGAAACGCCATTGTCAACGAGGAAGTTGCAAATGATGTCTCCCACATGATCGCCGCCCACCTCCGTTACCATCGCACAATTAACACCAGCCCGGCCCAGCGAAACTATGCTATTGAACGTTGAACCTCCCGGAACGGCTTTCTGCGGCTGGTCGTTCTTAAACAGGATATCCAGGACCGTCTCACCTATGCCTATTACACGTTTCTTTGCCATTCTGTTATCTCCTTACACATGGCAGCAAAGGTACGAAAAAAAACAGCAACCCGATAGTCCGCCCGGTTGTGAGTTTTCGGGATTATTTCGTATCTTTGACCACCGAAACAACACAAACGCTATGCAACAAGTCTATAACTTCTTGAAATCCTGCGGCACCTACTACATTGCCACAGTCGAAGGAGACCAACCCAGAGTCAGACCCTTCGGAACCATCAACCTCTTCGAAAACAAGCTCTACATCCAAACAGGCCACATTAAGCCTTTCGCCCACCAAGTCGCAGCCAATCCGAAGGTTGAGATCTGCGCATTCAACGGCAAGGAATGGATAAGGGTGAGTGGCGTACTAGTGGAAGACCCAAGAATCGAGGCAAAGAAATCGATGCTTGACGCTTACCCCGAACTGAGAGCAATGTACGATGAGAATGATGGCAACACGGCGGTATATTTCATCAAGGACGGGAAGGCAACCATCAGCTCTTTCACCGCAAAACCAGAAGAGATCACTTTCTGATGCCATCGCCCTTCATCAGGTACATACAAAACGAGCAGCATTACACCGAAGTCATATCAAGGGTGGCAGCGGTGAAGCAGTCGTTGTGGATTGGAACCGCTGACATTAAGGATCTATACGTCTCAAAGGGCGGTGATGCGGTGCCGTTCCTATCAACCCTCGCCGACTTATTGAAGAAGGGTGTTGAGGTGAGGTTGATACACGCCAAGGAACCAGGACCGATGTTTAGGGATGACTTCGACAAATATCCCATACTCGCAACTGACTTGGAACGGGTGTGCTGTCCTAGGGTGCATTTTAAGCTGATGATATTTGACACAGAGACAGCTTACATTGGCTCGGCTAACCTTACAGGCGCGGGTATGGGCATGAAGAGTGAGAACCGTCGCAATTTTGAAGCTGGCATACTTACCAACGACCCTGAGTTTGTAGAGTCAGCCATTAACCAGTTCGATAAGGTTTGGATGGGAGCCTACTGCAAGAACTGTGGCCGAAAGGATGTTTGTATTGATAGGATTGGGTGAAAAATGATATACGCTGCGCAAGATACCAACAAAATCTGCTACATGATTCTGCCCGAGGGAATCCGGGAGGACTTGGAAGTGGGGGTGAAGGGATTGGCGGGTAAATACGGCGTTTCCATTGTTGTGATTCCTGGCGCGAACTGGAATGATGACCTAACACCATGGCCGGCTGAGGGAGTATTCAAGAAAGCGAAACCATTTGGAGGACAGGCGGCATCATTCCTCGACAAATTGACCAACGAGATAATCCCTGAAACAGAAAAGACCTTGGGCGTAAAGGATGCTGAGAGGACAATCATGGGCGTTTCGTTGTCGGGGCTTTTTGCGGTATGGGCTTGTTTTAACACAAACGCTTTTACCAACGTCATCAGCATATCCGGGTCACTCTGGTATGACGGCTTTGTTGAGTGGATGAATGAACGGATGCCATCACCTCAGTTGGAAAAGGTTTGTATGTTGTTAGGTGAAAAGGAGAAGGATGCCAAAGAAAAAAGAATGGCGACAGTAGAGGAGAGAACTCATGCTGCCGCCGAGATACTGAAAGCAAATAGTCAGGCTTCCATATTATTTGAACTTGTCGAAGGAACACATTTTTCACCTATACTACCGAGATTGGAGAGAGCGTTTGAGGAGGTTCATGGCTAAAATAGCTTTAGCATTTTCATCTTTTCACCTTACTCAAAGTTGCCATAGCCACAGGATGATGTTTCAGATGTTTCATTTCCGACCCAAACAACAAATCGGGCTGATAATCGCATGATTGGAATCTTGCAATGAATTCCTTGTCAATATCATCCAGCTGCATTACCGTTTTCACATAATCAGAAACGGCTTGCTCGATTCTCTCTTTGGGGTAAGCACCCGCCTTGATTCGTAGCATTGGCAACAATTGCGACCTGATTTTGCTGAAGCTCATTTGGGTTAGCTCATCAACATCCTTGTCCAACCAATTATCCCTGCTGTCATTGCCAATCGTGGAGTAGAAAACGGCACATTTCCTCAACAAACTTTTTTCTTCATTGCTTGCCATAAGGCCTGACTGCGAAAGCGAATACAGGTCATACAAGTCTCTCGGCTTCGTTCTCTCAAAAAAAGCGCCCATCTTGCTACCAAAGATTTCAACATCCCAAAGGTGGAACACCTTGATGGTTTTGTTTGGGTCAAACGGATGGTTGATGGTAGATTCAATCGGAGCAAACACATGACAACGTGCCAAATAGTTGATGTCGAGCTTGATTTTGTCGCGACTGCCCGTAACGGTGTCATACAGCAATTCATAAGAACAAAGTGAATAGCTCTCTCGTTTACCCAAAGTGTAGCCTTGTTCAACGCAATAGGATGAAACCGCCATATCCAATTGTTGTCGTAACAGGAGCATTTCGTCTTTGGAGCAGTCAATCGCTAAATCTAAGTCTAAATCTACAGATAAGCGTGGCAAATCTGGGATTAAAACCAAGTTGATAGCCGTACCGCCTTTCAGAGCCAATTTTCCCTTGAACGATTCGATTGAACTCAGATCATCGAGAATGTCGCAAAGTCTGATTACTTTTTCCACATTGGTCGCTGTGAAGCTATACTCTTCGGCAATGGCCGTGATTCGTTTTCTTGTCAATTCAATAGAGTTCATATTCCTTTTGGTGTTTGATTGTTTTCGGCACACAGATTTTCCAGTATTTATCGTATGCGTCGCAGTCCTCGTCGGGCGACAGGTAGCTGACATTGTTTCCCGCCCGTTCTTTGCAATGGATGAAGAAATTGTCAGAAAGCCCAATCTGGTCTTTGTAAATAGATAGCAAATAGCCAGCCCTTTGGTAAACGCTTTTTGATGTAGCGATATCAAGGCATTGTATCATTTCGGCCTCGTCAAGTTTGTCAATGCCAATCCAATCCAAGGCTTTCATCAGTTCCTCCAAGCCGCCAGCAAGGTCGATATGCCGGATGCAGTCAATGATGGTTTGACTTAATGATGTAACTCGAACAGGATAGTTCTCATTGGAAAGGTCAATATGGGGATTTATCAGATAGCTGACAGGCTTGAAAAGATAGATTTCATTCAAGTGTTCAAATGTTCGGAAAGGTGTAGTGCTATGGACATACAACCAATTGAAAGATTGCGTATGAAGGGCATAATACTCCAAGGCCGAGTGATAGACCAAGCATCCGTTTTCTACAGCATTACACGCAATCATAAACTTGTCGGTCAGATTCGAAGGCACATACACGCCCTTACGGACATGCGCCAACAAGCCCCTTCGTGTCCTGTTGTAAAGCCGCGACTTCCGTGTGTTGTAGCACACTTCGTTATCTGGTTTCATAAAAGCCGTTTCCATTACTGCTTAAAATTTTCTGCAAAGATATTACTTTTTGATAAGATTGAAGTAAACTTTAAGTATTTTTTTTTCATCAAGCCGACTTCAACAACTCCAGTACTTTTGCCAACGTCGCTTCATCGACACCTTCAAGTTTCTTTGCAATATCGCTCTTGATGTCGCCTCGTTTTTCAGCTTTATCCCATTTTGCCAATTCGACTCGTTGAGTTTCATCCGCGACTTCGATATACGGTTTCATCGCGTTGTATGTGGAATGTCCTGTGCAACTCATAACAACAGTCGGCGGTATTCCAAAGGCGAGTGAGCAGCAGACGAATGTTCTTCTTCCATCGTGGCACCCTATAATCTCATAGAACTTTTTCACCTCCTCGATCCTGGTGTTGCCTTGGTAATGGACTAAAACGACCTCCCGATCAAGTCCCACCTTCTTCGCGGCCTCTTTTAAAAGCTCGTTAATTTTCTGGTTGGCATACACCCTGAACATCTTGCCGTTTTTGTATTCCTGGTCTTTGTACTTCTCGATGATTTCCTTGGCGTGAATGGTAAGCGGGATGGATAGTTTGTCATGAGTTTTCTTTGTGCAGACCTCGATATGGTCATCAAACACATTTGCCTTTTTCAGGTTCTCCAAGTCGCTGTATCTTAATGATGTGAAGGCCATGAAGCAGAACATGTCCCTTGCCAATTCCAGGTTCTTCTCATCGTCGGCGAACTTGTAATTGTAAAAATCCATCAGTTCTTTGTGCTTGAGGAAGGTAACGGTTTTGGGGACTATGGTTAGATTCGGTTTGTAAGCCAACACTCCGGGTTGCAATTCATAGCCTTCCGAATGCAGCCATTTGATAAAAGTTCCCAAGAAAGAAAACATCTTTCTAATTGTAGTATTGCTATAACCTTTGTCAACATACCAGTTCTTTAAATCACGCAGTCTTTCTTTAGTGAATTTCTCCAACGTGATTCCTGGGCAGCATTCATTTAGATGATCCCACGTTTGATTATACTTGTAGCATGAGTTTTTCGTCCAGTTTCTATCGTTGCTTGCCGCTTCAAGAAAATCCTCATATAATTCGGATAGTGTCTTTTTCACTTTGACAGGCTCTTGCTCGGGTCGCTCGCCGCGCACCATCGTTTTAAGGATTTCTTTTGACGGTACAACGGAATCAAGCTCACATTTTGTAAAGGCTATTTTAATCATATCCAGACCTTCGTCGATGATGTTGGAAATGACTTTGGCACTATAGTTCTGGTCGCTGAACTTATGGATGGTGCCAGGCATGGGACGTTGTGAATTGCCGTCCCATTTCTCAGGATCGGCTTTGCAATCCAGGGTGAAGGAAGTCTCATTGTTGTTCCATCTTACGCGGATGGTGATGCGTTTTGTCTTTCGGTCGATAAAGACCCTCGTGCGATACTTAATTTCAATCATATTATCTCAATATTTGATGTATTTACTACATTTGCACCCAGAAATCACGGGGTGAAATCTGGGGTGTAGGCAGCAAAGATAATATGAAAAATCCAGGTGGAAAGTACCCCCCCCTTGTGAAAACGTTTGAACAATAACTGAACAAGAAAGAATAATAGACTACTCAAAAATGTTGGAAATCAGCAAGTTATTGCTCTGTGATAAGCGTATTTGCTCAGTCCAATAATCCGGTAATCTCCACATAATCAATAAGTTAGAGATGTACTAAGGTGCATCTCTACTTTTATGTTATGTCAGCAGAAACGAATAGAAAACTAAGCGCCAAGGAGCAAAAACGTTTGGATGTCTTTGAGGGGACCTGTGAACGGCTTCTGGAGGAGGGCTACAAGAAGACCAATTTGACTATCGGTATTGCCAAGGCCAATCTTTTTGTATTGCTGTTAGCCATCCCGGTTGTGGGTATTAGTGTGCTTCTTTTCGTCTGGAGAAATCCTATTGGGCTTTTGAGACCCTCGCCACAAGGAAGTTTATGGTTTATCGCTTTGTTTATGGTGTTGGTCGTGGTTCATGAGTTTCTTCACGGGCTGACCTGGAGTTTGTTTTCCGAGCATCACTTCAAGGATATTGATTTCGGTTTCATGAAAGAATACCTTACGCCCTATTGTACCTGTGCGGTGCCTTTGTCGAAAAGCCATTACATCTTGGGCGCTTTGATGCCTTGTATCGTTTTGGGGATTATTCCTACGGCATTGGGAATCCTGTTCGGTTCGTATTTCTGGTTTTGGACGGGAATCATCATGATTCTTTCGGCGGGCGGTGACCTGATGATTGTTTGGAAAGTGTTGCGCTTCAAAAAGCAACCCGAATCGCAGGAGGTTTTGAATTATGACCATCCCACCCAGGTTGGTTCGGTGATTTTTGAGAAATGATGGAATAGGCCGTTTAATAACGGACGCAAAACTATAACTCTTCATCGATCTTTAGCGGCGTCCCTGGTGGGAACCAAGTGGCTCCGAGGAGGATGGTCTCCTCTTTTTGGGGTTCCACGAGCTGTTGGCGCTCGCTACGCTTTGCCGCTTTCTTTTCGCGTTGTTTGTCCTGTTTCTCCTTTAGGCCGCGGCTCAGGTGCTTTCGCTTTTTGGCTTGCTTTTTCCTTTGTGTTTCTTCTTCGGCTTTTCTTTTGGCCTCGGCTCGATAGCGTTTCTCTTCCCTCTCTTTTTCAATTTGCTCGATTTCCTCCCAAAGTGGCTTGTAGGTGTTTCCCTCGCTGTAAATCGGCATGGTCCTGACGCTTCCGCATTGGGGGCAACGCTGTGGTACACATAACCAAGTCATCTTGTACTCTATGTTGTGCGACTTAAAGGTGTGGCCGCAGTTGGTACATTCGAATGTTGTTAGTCCTCGGTACATGATTGTCCTTGTTTTGAAATGTCAGTCGTTTTCTCGCTTGCTCCGCCATCACTCAATGTCCAAACCACAAACCAGAACAATGCACTGACCGCATAGATGGCCCAGGCCCACCCCGGCGCATCCATGGCGATGAGGATGAAGAACGAGACGAGATAATCGATGAAGAAAAATGAACCCATAAAGTGTTGGTTTTAATAACGAGTGCAAAACTAAAGCACTGCTATCAATGGGCAATGGAATGTAGTAAAAAATAATTTACCTGGAAAGTGTTTTATCACTGTCAATTTTGTTTCTTTCAAAATAAATAGTAACTTTGCAAAACTAAAAGAATAGTTTTAATTGAAATTTTTAATATTTCTTGCTGATATAGAAAGGTTTATATATTGATTTTGAACCTAGGAAATGTGTATAAAATAGTTTTTTAAACTCTTAGGAAACGTGATTATGAGACGTAAGATTTATGACCAGTTGGTTCAATGGAAGCGAGAAAAGGACGGCACAACAGCCCTGATGATCGAGGGTGCTCGACGTGTGGGGAAGAGCTATATCGCTGAGGAGTTTGCCCGCAACGAGTATGACTCATATATCCTCATCGACTTCAGCAAGGTGCCAAAACGGGTGAAAGACTGGTTTGATGAGTATCTGGAGGATGTGGACACGCTGCTGCAGAACATCCAGTTGCACTACAAGAAACAGCTGACTCCCCGACGTTCACTCATCATTTTTGACGAGGTGCAAAAATGCCCTCGCGCCCGTGAGGCTATCAAATCGCTGGTGGCCGACCACAGGTTTGACTATCTGGAGACGGGGTCGTTGATTTCTATCAAGAAGAATGTGGATGGCATCCTGATTCCTTCAGAAGAGGATGGTATCGATATGTACCCGATGGACTTCGAGGAATTTCTGTGGGCGATGGGCAACGAAGTGATGATGCCCTACATCCGCGAGCGGTTTGAAAAGCTTCAGCCTATGGGTGAATTCCACCGTGAGGCGCTGCACTACTTCCGCCAGTATCTGATTGTAGGCGGTATGCCTCAAGCGGTGGCGGAATATGCGGCTTCACGTGACTTTACGAAGGTGGATGCCGTGAAGCGACAGATCCTTCGACTGTATAAGAACGACATCAAGAAATATGCGGGTGGAGCCACAGCGCGTGTGAGTGCGATATATGATGCCATACCGGGCCAGTTGCAGAAGAAGGAGAAGAAGTTTGTACTGGCGGCCTTGAAGGACGATGCTCGGATGCGGGAATATGACAGTGCGTTCTTCTGGTTAGAGGATTCGAAGATGGTGAACATCTGCTACAACACCACGGCTCCGAACATTGGTCTGCAGTTGAACGAAGACCGCACGGTGCTGAAGTGTTATTACTGTGACACGGGCTTGTTGATTTCGCTGGCGTTCAGTGCCAGGGGTATTGTGACGAACGAGATTTATCAGAAGTTGATGTTCGGCAAGTTAGAGATTGACGAAGGGATGCTGGTGGAGAACATCGTGGCGCAGATGCTGAAAGCGGCGGGAAACGAGCTGTTCTTCTACTCGAATTACGACAAGGAGGAGGCGGAGAACCGAATGCAGGTGGACTTTTTGGTACAGAAGGAAGTGGTGACCTCGCGGCACAACATCTCGCCCATCGAGGTGAAGAGCGGCTCGGGCTACACGCTGACGTCGATCAATAAGTGCATCAAGAAATTCAAAGAGTACCTGAGCACGCCGTATGTGCTGCACACAAAGGATGTGGAGCAGAAAGATGGGTTGGTGTATCTGCCGCTGTATATGACACAGCTACTGTGAGCATAGGCGTGACGATGGTTTCATCCTTGTTCCAATTTGATTTCCTCATCCCCGCAAAGCTTATCCACCTCGTTTCTGATGTAGTCTTCGAGGCTTTGGACGTTCTTCTTGTTGGCACCGCCATTGATGAAGTTGAGGAAGATGCGTGATGCCGATTCTATCCTCACCTCGGTTTCCTGGGTGCTTGTGGCCACTACATGGATGGTGACGTTTTCGCCGAAAGAAAGCAGACTCATCCCGTGCCTTGCCGTGATGGTGAAGGTCCGGTCGTTACATTCGATGCGTTTGAACTGGCCGCATTGTTGGACGGCCTTCTTCGTGGCGGTATAGACGCGACGGGCATTTTGGCTGAATGAAAGAATGACTGATTGCATAATGTATTACAATTCTAATGGCACAAAACTCTTTATGCCAAACTCAATAAAAGAAAGATACCCTCCCAATTCAATTAGAAGGGTATCTCCTTCCCATTAGCAACGACGAGTGAATCCACTTATCAACTCTGTGATTTTTTCAAAAATCACTGGAACGTTCTCGGCAATCCATTCCTTTAGGCGATTGAGAAGTGTATTGAAGATTTCCTTAACCTTCTCAAACACTACAGGTAATACTTCTTGCAACCAACCTTTAGCCTTGGTCACAATGGTTTTCCAGATGTTAGGGTCATTAGGATCCACATCTTTGTTTTGCTCAATGGTGGCATCTTGCTGCAAATCGAGTGACACGGCCATCCAAACTTGGTCGTCACTCCAATCAGGGTGCTTGGCTTTGATTCTGTCGAATCTTTCGTTGTTGTTCATAATTTATAAATTTAAAGTGTTAGAATATTTTATCCAATAGGTTATCTATCACATCACCAATTCTTTGGATACCTGCTCTTATCAATCCTTTCAACGAGGTAATGGCACTATCTATCGCGATGAAAATAGACCTCCCAATAGATTTAAACTTTGTCAATGTAGTTCTTACTCCTTCCAGGATTGTGAGCCAAATGGTAGGATCTTTAGGGTTGGGATCTTCCCCTCCTTTACCAATAGTTTCATCAACTATTCCATCAAATACCATTTTTGCCATGACTTGCTTAAAATTCCAATCTGGATGTTTCCTTGAATGGTATTCAAAGTCTTCTTTTTGTTCTTTTGTCAGTTTGTTGTAATCCTGACATTCTTCATTTGTCATTTGCATGGTTTTAGGTTTTATGAGAGTTTTTTGTCTGACCATTTCCCAATTTGTTCAAAGCCCACAGTGGCTGTCCAAATCCATCCGCGCTTACCTGCTTTGGTTATAGCTCTAAGAAACTCTGAAAGATTATAATTGTAAATTGCAGAGTAGAATACCACTTGATGAGGCTCAATGGCATCAACACTACCAATTAATTTCTCATCTATCAACTTATCGGTAAGATCGCTGAGTTTAACTTTGATTGCTTTCTTTAGTTTTTCAGTTGGCAGATTCTCAGTTACATTCCAGCGCAATTCTGGATCGTTGGGATTCTCTGATTCGCCAATAGTATCTATTTTGTTGAATGCCAAAATCAAATTGTCCTTTATCTGATTAGTGTTACAAACAGGAAGCACTACATCACGCAAAATACGGCAATCCTCGCCAATGTCTTTTGCATGAGCATTGATGATATAAACAATTACATCGCAATCAGGAAGAATCTTGGCATACATTCTTTCATATTCGGCATCCTTTTCAACATCATATCCAATCCCTGGCATATCGTAAATTGAAAGATTGAAACCATTCCTCATTTCAAAAATCTTTTCCTCTATGTCAGTAGTCCCTTCTGCTATATCTGAGGTGTAATTCTTTAGGCCAAACACAGAGTTTAAGGTGGTGGATTTCCCAACACCTGACTGACCAATGACAGCTACACGGAAAGGCTTTTCTGTGATTTCGCTATTAATTGCTTCCATCACTTGGTTACGCTCTCCTTCAGACACTTTATCTCCAAGGATTGCGCTTAATAACTTTTCGATTGCAAATTTCTGTTCCATATTCTATTTGTTGATAATTGATGTCTTTAATCTATCCAGACCATATCCTCGTATTGCACATACGGGAATAGTTTCAAAAGGAAGAAATTTACCAGTAAATTTCTGGTCTAACATGGCAATTCTCTGGTCTATTTGGTTTTGTCTATATTCTGTAGGTTCGTTTGCTGTTTCATTCCAAACCACGATTTCTTTATTTTCAATCGCGACACGAGAATCAATATGGTTCAGAGCAATAACGAACTTTGGACTATAGTCCTCATTGACAAAATCTTTCAATGATAGCAATAATCGTTGCGCTGATGCATCGTTTCTATCAAGGGTTGTCACAAGGACAATGCAATGTGAATTACTAACTGCATACTCATAATATCGTTGATAAGGAACAATGCTGGAAAACTCACCAATTCCAGGAGTGTCGTAAGCGGTAATCGAATCGTAACCTTCTATTTCATCAGAAAGTTTTGTTGTTGCAGACAATATCTTAGTGCAAGGAACATACGGATCCGTTGACAAAGATGTGCCAAACAAGCTATTGATCAGACTCGATTTGCCATTGCCTGTTCGTCCAAGAAAGCAAATGTTGTATGTGTTTAATACTGGCTTCATTGCTTTGTCACTATTCCTTTTTTAACCACTTTCTTAATGATCTTGCCGTCTTCGTTTGTTGTAAGAATCCAACACGCTGACGTGACAGTATATTTTTCGCCCAATACCAATTCGGAATTATCGGTTGTCATATACTGTGCTTTGTGTTTCTCCATAGCCACAAAACTCTGGCACAAATCAGGTTTTACACCCCATGCTGCCATCTGGCTTAACCATAAATCAGGTCGATTGACCATCTTTTTCCAAAAGGCAATTAAATCTTCATCATTTATAGTAATGATGGCATCCGTTAACCCCTCCGTGTCAATCTTTATTTCTGAAACCCCGCTGAAAAACGGCAATAGTCTGTTTAGGTTTTTAAGAAATGCTTGTTGAGCTTGAATGGTGTTGGGGTTGCTTTTTATAGTTTTGGAAGCGGGATTTTCGTTTTTTGGGGTGTCGCTTGTTTTCTTTTTACCGATACGATAAAAAGCATAGGCTGCCAAACCAATAACTGCAGTGGCAGCAAAAAAAGTTTTAAAAATTGAAAGTGTAACCATGTTTGTTTTGTGTTTGTAATTAATAATCTTTTATTTTAGGAAAGTGTTTTATCCAATCCTTTCCACATTTAAATAAGCCATGCTCAAAGCACCGGCTTTTCTGATGTCAATTCCGTAAATTCTCATGAAGGCATCCACCACGGCTTGGCCGCCGTTGGTCGTCACGGGGTTGCTCATGCTGTTGCTTGGCACATCAACGGACATCCCTTTTTCTACACGGATGCCGCTGGTCAGTTTCGAGTTCTTTACTGTGATTCTGAATAACATAGTCGGTTAGCTCTCTTTCCGCCCGCCAGTCCCACCAAAACGGGCTTTAATGTGATAATACAAGAAAAGCGTGAGACTCGATTCTGTCAAGTCCATCAAACTATAGGTATCGCCAAACACCCGTTACGAAATGAACTGAAGAAACCAATACCTCACGCTTGTTTTTATCTCAAGCAGGTACTGGCGCACCTGCGTTGATAACAAAAACAGAGAGCATCAGTCCTCGTCCCTCGTAACTAAAAATTGGCGATTTCATAGTTTGGGACTATTGGAATGCCTTCCTTGCTGAGCCGGGATTTAGCTTCGCTGAATGCACAGCATTTCTCCCCCAACTCGTATGCAAATATAAACATTTTTCGGACTAATGCTCTGTACATGAGATTTTTTTTGCGAAAATAAAAGGTTCGCAATAGACGGCAAAGGAATGTAGTGAATTATAGTAAGGGTTGAAAGAACTTTTTGAATGAAAAAATGCAGACTTTCGGGCCTTAACGCATAAAAAAACCGACTTATGGCCCGAAAGTATGCATTTTTTGGTGTTTCGTATCAAAATTATTCCTACTTTTGCTTTCAAAACAACCGAGTATGGCAGCGCAAAACGAGTCTTTTCCCGATTTACTGGTCGGACGTAAGAATGAAATCAATCAACTGAAATCCATCATGGCCTCTAAAGAAGCCGAATTTGTGGTGGTGTATGGACGAAGAAGGGTGGGGAAAACCTTTCTCGTCAACACCTTCTTCAACGATAGTTATGCCTTCAAGCTAACAGGCCTCGCCAAAAAAAGCAAACGCGACCAACTGACCAATTTCACCGCGTCACTCAACAGATATGGCAATGGGAAAAAGTTCACCAAACCCCGTACTTGGTACGAGGCATTCGACAAACTCCGCGAGTTGCTTGAAGCCAACCACAGTAAAGGCAAACGTGTGGTGTTCATCGACGAGCTACCGTGGGTCGACACCCGAGGAAGCAACCTCATCCCAGCACTTGAACATTTTTGGAACGACTGGGCCGTTACACAAAATGACATGGTGCTGATAGTGTGCGGTTCAGCTACATCGTGGATCACGCGCAAAATCTTGAAAAACCGCGGCGGACTTCATAATAGGGTCACTCAAAAACTCTATATCCGCCCATTTACTTTGGCGGAATGCAAAGAATACATCCACAGCCGAGGCCTAGAGATGGATGACAAGGAAGTCGCTGAATGTTACATGATTATGGGTGGCATCCCATATTATTTGAAGAGCCTCAGACGTGGTGCAAGCCTTGCGCAGAATGTGGACGAAATGTTTTTTGCCGAACGAGGCCGGTTGGATGACGAATTTGATGCCCTTTACAATTCCCTGTTCGAAAAATCGGAAAATTACATTAAAGTCGTTGAGGCGCTGAGTACGAAAAACAAAGGCTTGACACGTGAGGAGATCCTGCAAGCGACCAAACTCGAGATGAACGGACATTTTTCCAAGTTGCTGCAAAATCTCATCGACTGCGATTTCATCCGTTGTTACAAAGGATTCGGCAACAAAGCGCGAAAGGGCATCTACCAACTCATAGACCCCTTCACCTTGTTTTATTACAAATTCATCAAGAAGTTTGGCCATTCCGACAAACCGTTTTGGCAGTACCAGATGGGGACGCGACAACACGATACATGGGCTGGACTGGCTTTTGAGCAACTCTGTCTCAACCACCATCAGCAAATTGAGAAAGCACTTGGTATCTCAGGAATCATCACTCAGGTCTATTCTTGGACGACACCTTCCGATGCAATGGAGAAAGCGCAAATTGACCTAATCATTCAACGTGCCGACAAGGTGATTAATGTTTGTGAAATGAAGTTTTATGAGGGTAAATACACAATGAAAGTCAAGGATTACGAAGACATGGAACGAAGAATTAGGATCTTTCGTGAAACCCGTGACATCCACAAAGCCATCCATCCCGTTCTCGTTACCACATACGGTTTGACGCACAATAAATACAGCCACCTGTTTCAAAACGTCATCACCCTAAAAGACCTTTTTGAATGAAAAAATGTAGACTTTCGGGCTTTAACGCATAAAAAAACCGACTTATGGCCCGAAAGTCTGCAAAATTCAATTTACTTTTTCCCCTCAAACACCTCAGGAAACAGCTCCTCGATGCGTTGCTTGAACTTGGAGTCGGCTGAGGTGGCATAGCTGCTGTCGCGGTCCTTCACCCACTCGGGGCCTTGGAAGAAACGACGCATCTTCTTGTAGTCGCCCCGCTCGGAGAGGTAACGGATGAGGAAAATCAACTCGTACGACTTGCCGTTCTTGCCACGCCAAGTGATGGGGGGCAGGGTGCCTTCGGGACGGCAACGCCCCGTCAAGCGGTAGGCAAACAGGGCCTTCACTGCCGGATGGTCCTCGATGTAGCCGCTCTCGGCCAGGTAGTTGATGAGCTCCACAAAGGTGGAGGCGCCTCGCTGGACAACTTCTTTCTTGATATAGAGATGCTCAACGGGCATCATGGAGGCATGAGGCCATTCGAAAAAGTCCCTCGGTAGAGTGAAGGGTTTCGTTTCATCGGGGTCGGCATCGCTGAGGATACAGGGCACCGACTCTTTTAGCAATAGCTGGGCATCGGGCTGCTCCAGGATGCTGTCGAACAGCTTTTGTTCGTCTGCCTTGAAATCAGCGCGGTTGTCCTGATAAAAATGCACGCACATCCTGAAATGTGCCTCGTAGAACTTGCGGCAATCCCTGAAATACTGCTCGAAATCTCGGTCAAAATCGGCGTCGTCGCTTTCTTGCAGGCGTCTCCAACTGGGTCGGACCTGCCGAACAGCTTGATTCAAGGCTTGGTCATCATCATCCTCGCAAGGTATGTCCGACATGTATTCGAGAAAGGGGTCAAGCTCGTCTTCCTTGATGGTGGTGCCGAGGCGGACATCGTCCCAGCAGCAACGGCACAGGCGGATCAGCGGCTTAGCGTCGCTTTGATGGTCGCTCAACAAATGGACGAAAGCCTTTTTGTCGCCTTCCAACAAAGCGGCATAAAGGCTTTCGACGCATCCGGTCTTACCTTTCACCGTGGTGATAAAAGCCTTGGCGGTGGATTTGTTCAACCGTTGCAGCAGGTCAAACACGTCTTCGGCCAACATCGTGACGTGATCGCAGGAGTCGTCGTCGATGATCTCGGGCAATGCCTCCAAGATGAACCGGTTGTTGACGATGTAGGATAGCGTGTTGCTGAAAGGGGCCGCGATTTCACGCCAGAGCCTTAGTGTCTCTTTGGTGGCGGCGCTCACCTCCTTGTCGGCCATCAGTTCCTCCAGGTCAGACCTGAAGTCGTCAGGAAGCGACACGTTGAAAGCGGCCAAAAGGCCTTCCTGGTACTCCTTCCGTTTGTTGATCTCGAAGCGGCTGTTCATGCTGCAAAGGTAATGGTTTTTGTGATTATTTCACTTTTCTCCAGTAATGCGATCCGCCGCCACTGGCCGAACAACCTCTTAACGGGAAAGGCCCAATCAGGGAGGTCATGCCGCATTTGCTGCATTGCCATACATTGTCGAGAATACCGTTTTGGACATTCATCTCTTTACGACTGTTGAAATCATTAATGTTCATCGCTTTAACCCTAATCCGTGTCGGGCGCAACTTCTAAATGATGATAGGTGATAGAAATTGCGGCGAAGAAACAAACAATTCTTTACCCGACCAAAGAATGTAGTGAATTATAGTAAGATCTCTTTGGGCGTGCATACAATCAATAAAAAAATCCCAATATGTTTTTTATTTTATGTTTTTTTTATTTTTGCGCCGGCAAAACTGCATATACTCTTTGCTGCTAAATAACTACTAACATGAAAACTAAGTACATATTGCTTGCATTAGCTTTGTTTTTGCTTTCTGCGGCATCATTCTCACAATGTCTTTCCCCAACAAACCTTACCGTCACAAACGTTACGTCCAACTCGGCCACTGTGAGTTGGAATGGGAATGCTGACAGCTACACCGTGTGGTATGGGACACCGCCATCCACATCACATTATTTGGGTTATGGTGAAATGACACTCCAGGGAGCTTTGGGTAATGATTCTGAAAGCACTTGGACATGGGGCGTGATGTTCCCCGGCGAATCGGTGCCTGGCAATGTGCTGACAAAAGTGGGATTCTTTAATACCGTCAATAATATTAATGATATTACCATCCGAGTGTATTCCGGTGGCGACAACGCTCCAGGGACGCTTTTGTTAACCAAGGTGGTAACTGCCATTCCCAACTCCTATCAATTGGTGGTCCTTGATGCTCCTCTACACTTGCCTTCTGGAGAGAACCTTTGGATCACTCTTGAGGAAACGGGTATATGGCTGATGAGCATGACCAATGCGACTGACCCCAACAGCAGATGGTATTTTGACGGAAATGCATGGACTCAACAAAGTGTTTATCCTGACAAGGGATGGATTATTCATGGCCACGTTGAAAACCAGGATTATGAAAACATCTCATGGAACCAGGTCGCTACCACTAACCAGTCGATAGAACTCACAGGTCTGACTCCTGAGACAACATACGACGTCAGGGTGTTTTCACACTGCAATCAAGGTTACGATAGCGAGATGAGTGAGAGTGTCTCCTTCATTACCAGAGCCTTTGCGTGTCCTACCCCAACTAATCTGGCCGTTGGTGGCATCACCCATAACTCCGCCGATCTGAATTGGAATGGTGAGAGCGATTCTTATAAGGTGTTGTATCGTCCAAGAATATATGCCCAAGGTCCGTTGGAAGTTTTCCCGACAACGACCATTCCTTCGGGATGGAGTCAAAAATCCGGTCTGTTGGGAGAGGTGTTGCCGGGGCAAAGTTCACTGACAGACGGTTCTGCATGGGAATTTGGGGAGAACGACAACGTATTTGACAGCCACGCCAAACTTAGTCTCGTTCCAAACGTTCACCACTGGCTCATTTCACCCACTGTTGCCATCGCCAATAACAACATTCTCAACTTTGATATAGCCTTGACTGTGTATTCGTACCATGGGCCCTATGACTTGTTTGCCGTGCTTGTCCAAGATGTCGATTCGGGCCAATGGAGCCTATTGAGGCAATGGAACAACCAGGGCCCGAGTTACGTATTGCAAGACATCAGCCAAACAGGCGAGAATGTTAGTGTTGACCTAAGCGCCTATGCGGGTAAAAATGTGCGTATCGCCTTTTATGGAGAGAGAAGTGATGATTTTCCTTGGAACGTCCAAATCCATATTGACAATGTTTGTGTTGGCGCTCCCGTGCCAGAGGGTGAATGGCAGACGGCCGTCAACAATCATCCCGGTACCAGCTATACGCTTACCGGACTTGATCCAGAGACCCCATACGAGGCTAAGGTGAAGGGCGTTTGCGGAGGTGCCGAAAGTTCGGAGATGAGTGCTGTCAATTTCACCACGTCCTACTGCATCCAAGTACCCACTGATGTAACGGTCTCCGACATCGACTATTTCTCCGCTAATCTGGGATGGACGGAGAATAGCACTGCCACGGCATGGCAAATCCAACTTAACGACGAACCTCCGATGGCTGTCATCACCAATCCATATACCTTGACCAATCTGAATCCCAACACGGAGTACACCGTTAAAGTGCGTTCTCAACAAGGAGAGTATTTCAGTAACTGGAGCGTTGCTGCCAATTTCACCACGCTTTTCTATTGCTATCCGCCGACTCAACTTACACTCGTAAAAGGCACCATAGATTCCGCAACCTTGGCCTGGACCGATCTTGGTACCGCTACCGAATGGCAGCTCTGTATCAATGGTGAAGAGGCTAATTTGGTCACGGTCAACACCAATCAATATGTCATGACCAATTTGGACGCACAAACCCAATATACGGTCAAGGTACGTTCCGTTTGCGGTGAAACGTACACTGAATGGAGCAACGAGCTGAGTTTCACCCCGGTTCTCTATTGCAATCCTCCGACGCTTTCTGTCAGCAACGTCACCACAACCACTGCCGATCTTAGTTGGACAGAGATACCTGGGGCTAATAGTTATTCCATCATCCTGAACACTCCTCCTACTGGCGGATCCTACCCGATCATTACGAACTACACGGCTACTCAAGGGACGGCGGGTGTTAACCCAAACGAGGGCTACAATAAACTAGTGGATAACTACGAAACCACCAAGTGGTGCGCCGTCATGGGTAATGAAGGTGTCTTCGTCGAGTTCCAAAGCGAAACAGCATTCATCCCTTCATCCTATATCCTAACCACTGGCAATGACAACGCTACTTGTGTGGGCCGTAATCCCATGGACTGGACCATCAATGCCAAGTTGCACCTTGACGATCCTTGGACGATTATTGATAGTGTCACTGACAACCATGTGATGCAAAATGTGAACTACACCGACTACGAATTCGAACTCAACAACACCAACGCCTACCGTTACTTCCGTTTCGAGGTGTCTGCTGTCCAAAGCGCCGACGCGTTCCAACTGAGTGAGTTAAAGTTCAGGGGACAAGTCATATCCTACAATGTAACGTCCACAAGTTTACAACTTACCAACCTCACCCCCGGAACAGACTATTCCGCCAGAGTGTTCGGCAACATCGGAGAAATGTCCACCAATTGGAGCAATGAAGTC
Organism: Bacteroidales bacterium; assembly: GCA_017531225.1. GTDB lineage: Bacteria > Bacteroidota > Bacteroidia > Bacteroidales > F082 > Limimorpha. The sequence continues at coordinate 107,261 of JAFXLL010000009.1, forward strand.
AACTTCACCACGTCCTTCGTGGCACCAATCAATCTAACCGCCACCTCCATGACCTATAGCTCCGTTGTCTTGGCTTGGACTGATAATAACGGCATTCCTGGATGGCAAATCTGTCTCAATGACGACGAAACCAACCTGATTGATGCTTCCACCAATCCCTTTATCCTTACGGGATTGACCCAACAGACGCAATACACCGTTAAAGTGCGAGCCAGTCACGAAGGAAACGTTAGCGATTGGAGCGAATCCATCAATTTCACCACAAAGAGCTTATATCAGGAACCGACTGATCTTGCCGTCACTGAAATCCATTCAGACCACGTTATCCTGAATTGGACTGAGAACAGCGACGCTACCGAATGGAGAATCTGCCTCAATGGTGATATGACCAACTTGATTACCGTTGACTCACGTCCGTATACCTTAGATGGCTTGACACCCGAAAGCGCCTACACTGTCAAGATAAGCGCCTACCATGATGGTTTGTTTAGCGATTGGAGTAATTCAATAAGTTTCACCACGCTGGTCCTCACTCCGAGCCTTACGGTTAGCAATGTCAACCAAACCAGTGCCAACCTTAACTGGACAAGAACATCCGGGGCGAATTATACCGTGAGATACAATCGAATACCCACCGCTTTGGAAACGGTCATTTTTACTGGCTACGAAAACGGTTCTTCGAATTGGGCCTATGGTTATATGGGTTCGCAACCGACAAGTTCCATGGTCAATAATACTTCCCATTCGGGTTCATATAGTTTCCAATTCGTTGCGAACTCTGGAACTAATGCCCAGTTCCAAGTCTCGCCTTCTTTTGAGGATTGTTTTTATTTGGAGTTTTATTATAAAACCAACAATACCAGTGAAACTTTCCAGATACTCTTCGATATTGGCAACAACAACCAATCCAGTACCGAGGAGATCTCTGTTAATACCAATGGACAGTGGCAAAAGTTCACCTGCGACATCCCACAAAACATCACAAAACTAAGAATCAAGTACTGCTCCCAATCCCAGAGTGCTTTATGGATTGACGACATCGTCATAGCTTCGGACCACTTGACCGTTGAAACCAACACCAATAGCGCACAACTCACTGGCCTCGTTCCGGGAGATACCTATTCCGTCAAGGTACAAACCAAACACGGAGTACATTACAGTGAGTGGAGTGATGCGGTAGAATTCACCACCTATGATCCGCCAACCAATCTAACGGTAAGCAACCTCGCCGAAACGGTTGCTACCATTGGTTGGACCGAAAATGGCAACGCCACCCAATGGCAGCTTTGCCTCAACAATGACCAAAACAATCTGATTGCCGTCAACACCAATCCTTTTACCTTGGAGGGTTTGACCCAAGAGACGCATTACACCGTCAAGGTACGAGACTGCTATGAAGGGGTTTACAGTGCTTGGAGTGATGCTATCGGTTTCACCACGCTCGCCTATTGTGCTGCACCGACTGACCTTGCCGTTGACGATATCATGAGACATTCGGCCACCTTGAGTTGGAATGCCAACAGTGATTCCTACAAGGTGTTCTACAGGACTACGGGAGAATGGATTCTCGCCGCTGAAAATCTCTCCGAAACCACCTTTACCCTTACTGGACTTGATGCCAAGACTCACTATGAAGCTTGTGTGAAGGGTGTCTGCAATGGCATTGAGAGCAATGCTTCGAACAGCATCGATTTTTATACGCTCCTCGATAACGTCCCGACACTTACGGTTGACGATATCACTTGTACAAGCGCTGGGCTCTTCTGGACAGAAACTCCTGGGGCGGATAGCTATACGGTTAGCTTGAACAACTCCATCGAAATCCCTGTTAATTCTGGCTATACCGCCGACACCGCCAACCCAGAGGGTTCGAACAATGAGAGGTATACCAATCTTGTGGATAACAACAAGAATTCAAAGTGGTTTGTCAACAAAAACGACGGTAACGGCCATTTTGCCGGTTGCTATATTGAGTTCCACAGCCAGCATGTCTTTATTCCTACGGGTTATGTCTTAACTACGGCCAGTGATACTGATAATAGTGGTACTCATCCAGGACGCAATCCAAAAAGCTGGGTCATCAAGGCAAAGCTGAATGCGGAAGATGAGTGGACGACTATTGAAAGCGTCACAGACAACTATGTGATGCAAAATGAGCCCTTAACCGATTACAATTTCTCGCTCGATAACAATGAGCCCTACCGTTACTTCCGCTTTGAAGTATCGGATGTGCAGAGTGGGTATAGGTTCCAGCTTGGCGAGATGAGGTTCTTGGGAGACTCGAAAAACAGTGTTTATCTTACCGACCTTGAACCTGCAACAGCTTATTCCGCCAAAGTTCGTGCTAAGATCGGGGAGATTAACGGCGAATGGAGCGATGAAGTCAACTTCAGCACACTCTACCTGACGCCAACCAACCTAACCGTCACTAATCTCGATTATACCTCTGTCACTTTGGACTGGACTGAGAATGGCGGCGCCAACCATTGGCAGCTATGCCTCAACGATGACGAGGACAACCTGATTGACGCCGACTCCAATCCGTTTACCATAACGGGGCTAACCCAACATTCTGATTACACTGCCAAAGTACGAGTCAAACAAGGAGAAGGCTACAGTTCCTGGAGCGATATAGTCCGTTTCGCAACGCTTTTCGATGTCATTTCTCCGACGCTTACTGTGAACAATGTGACATCAACCTCTGCCGACCTCAACTGGACTGAAATAATCGGGGTAGATGGCTATACCGTCAGCCTCAATGACGCTATTGTTAGTTTCCCCAGTCAGATCATCACAGGCTATACAGCCACCTCAGGTGCGGGAGGGTACAACACAAACGAGGACTACGCCAACCTGGTGGATAACGATAGGAGTACCAAGTGGTGCCGCAAGATGGAAAATGTCTATATCGAGTTCCATAGCGAATCGAGATTTGTCCCTACAGGGTATATCCTTACCACAGGCAGCGACAATGCTACGGCTCATGGCCGCAACCCCAAGGATTGGGTTATCAAAGCCAAGTTGAAGGTTGGCGATCCTTGGACTACCATCGCCACCGTCACCAACGACCAGGTGCTGCAAGACGTGAACACCACCGACTTTGAGTTTGCCATCGATAATCACTTACCCTACCGTTACTTCCGCTTTGAGGTGTCGGCGAACCATGGCAACGATTCTTTCCAGCTCGGTGAGTTCAGGTTTTTGGGATATGTCCCAACCAACAGCCTGCACCTTACCAACCTGCTTCCTGAAACCGACTATACCGTCAAAGTGCGCTGTGACCAAGAGGGAATACACTCTGAGTGGAGCAATACGGTCAACTTTAGAACGCTATACCTGCCACCAACCGAGTTGACGGTTTCCGATATCGACCATTGCTCAGCTACCTTGGGCTGGACCTCAAATAGCAACATCGCCCAATGGCAAATCTGCCTCAATGGCGATGAAGACCATCTGATCCTAACCAATGCTAATCCATACACCTTGACTGGTCTGGATCAACATACTCATTACACCGTCAAAGTGAGGAACCATCAAGAAGGAGCTGACGATGCATGGAGCGATGAAATCGGTTTCACCACGCTTTTCAACATCATTGCTCCCACAGTTACGGTCAACAACATTACCCTGACCACTGCTATTCTCAATTGGGAGGAAATAATCGGAGCGGATGGCTATACCGTTAGCGTGAACGACTCCATCATCCCCAATCCGATCATTACAGGCTATACGGCTACCAAAGGTACATCGGGTTACAGCGGGGAGAATTATCCCAATCTGGTGGATAACGACAGGAGTACCAAGTGGTGCGTCGGTCAGTCGAATAATATTTACATCGAGTTCAATACCACATCTAGCTTTATTCCTACAGGCTATGTACTGACCACAGGCAATGATGCTAATCATAATCCACAGCGCAATCCTAAAGACTGGGTCATCAAGGCCAAGTTGAACGCTGGTGACGCTTGGACGACCATTGACAGCATTACCAACGACAATGTACTTCAGGCCAAGGATACAACAGATTATGAGTTTGCCATCGATAATCATGCAGTTTACCGTTACTTCCGCTTTGAGGTAAAGGCGGTCCAAAATGGAGATTCGTTCCAGCTCGGCGAGCTGAGGTTCAGGGGGAAGACCCTGGCCAACAGCCTGCATCTCACCAACCTGCTTCCCGAAACCGACTATGCCGTCAAAGTACGCGGTGACTTTGGGGAAACGCATTCCGAATGGAGCAATACGGTCAACTTTAGAACACTCTACCTGCCACCAACCAATTTGACGGTTTCTGATATCGGCTATAACTCAGCGACCTTGGGTTGGGCAGCAAATAGCAACATCACCCAGTGGCAAATCTGCCTCAACGGCGATGAAGAAAATCTGATTATGGTCAATACAAATCCATACATCTTGACTGGTCTGGATCAACATACGCATTACACCGTCAAAGTGAGGAACCATCAAGAAGGAGCTGACGATGCATGGAGCAATGAAATCGGATTCACCACACTTTTCAACATCATTGCTCCCACAGTTACGGTCAACAACATTACCCTGACCACTGCTGTTCTCAATTGGGAGGAAATAATCGGAGCGGATGGCTATACCGTTAGCGTGAACGACTCCATCATCCCCGATCCGATCATTACAAGCTACACAGTCACCGATGGTACGAATGGTTACAGCGACAATGAGGGCTGCGCTAAACTTGTGGATAACGACAGGAGTACCAAGTGGTGCCGTTGGTCGAACAATATTTATATCGAGTTCAACAGTCAGCATGACTTTATTCCCACAGGTTATGTACTGACCACAGCTGCAGACGCTCAAAAGAATCCACAACGCAATCCTAAAGACTGGGTCATCAAGGCCAAGTTGAACGATGGTGACGAATGGACGACCATCGCCACGGTTACCAACGACAATGTACTTCAGGCCAAGGATACAACAGATTATGAGTTTGCCATCGATAATCATTTACCCTACCGTTACTTCCGCTTTGAGGTGTCAGCAGTCCAAAGCGGTGACAGCTTCCAACTCGGCGAACTGAGGTTCAGAGGGAAGACACCGACCAATAGCCGGACACTCACCGGACTCCTTCCTGAAACCGAGTATGCCATCAAGGTGCGGGCTGACTTCGGGGATGCTTTCAGCGTTTGGAGCGAGGAAGTCAGCTTCGTCACGTTCGATGGTATTACCTTCTTTGTCAATGGCAACTGGAATGATCCTGATAAATGGAATATTAGTCGGGTTCCCGGTGCTGACGATGACGTGTATATTGTCGCCCAAGCCGTTGTTCCTGCAGGTTATACCGCCCAGGTGAAACAGGCCAATGTAAATGACGGTGGTAGTATCACCATCGAGGATAGTGGCCAGTTCATCGCCGAAAATGAAGTCAAGGTGGCAATGCGGAAGAACATCTCGGCTTGGACCACTGATCCTGTGGGAGGATGGTATTTCATTGTCTCGCCGGTCAATACGGAAGACTCAGATTATAGCGTTACTGGATTAATCTCTGAAATCGAAGGGAAAGATTACGACCTCTATCAACTCAATGCCACTGTTTGGGAGAACTATAAGGCAGAGGGTAGTCACTATCAGTTCGCCCTCGAACAAGGACGAGGCTACCTCTATGCCAGCGAAAACGGCACAGAGATTGAGTTTAACGGCAATACCGTACCATACGATGAAACCTCCATACCGCTGTCTGATGGCTTCAACCTCGTTGGCAATCCATATACCTTCAACACCTACGTCAACAGGCCTTATTATAAGTTGAACTCTGACCGTACCGACATTGAATTGGTGAATGATAACTTGGTTATCGCACCTTGTGAGGGCGTGTTGATTGAAGCCGAGGGAGCGGATGAAGTGATTTTCACAAAGACGAACCAACTGGCTCAGGCTACGAATAACGGCAACCTGAATATCGCTGTGGCGCATCAGGCCTCCAGTCGCGGTGTTGCAGCCACTTCTGATAAGGCTGTCGTAAGCTTCAACGAAGGCGGTCAACTTGGTAAGTTCTACTTCATGCAACAGGATGCCAATATCTACATCCCGCAAGACGGCAAGGACTTCGCCATTGCTTTCAGCAAGAAGCAAGGAGAGATGCCGCTGTGTTTCAAAGCTATGAAGAATGGCAAGTACACCATTACGGTCGCTCCTGAAAACGTGAAAGTGGGTTACCTACACCTTATTGATAATCTGACCGGTACCGACGTCGATTTGCTGGCAACGTCGAGCTATACCTTCGAAGGCAGGACAGACGACTACGTCTCCCGATTCAAACTGGTGTTCATTGCTTATGACAATGCCGATAACGATGACTTTGCCTTTATCAGTAATGGCGACATCATTATCAATGGCAAAGGCTTGATCCAGGTAGTCGATGTCCTTGGAAGAACGGTGCTCAGTAAGAATCTCTTAAATTCTACCTCTCACCTCTCAACTCTCACCTTAAAATCCGGAGTGTACGTGCTTCGCCTCGTTAAAGGCAGAGAAGTGAAGACGCAGAAGATTATTCTCCCATAGCTCTGACGATATCCAAAGCCTGTGTCACCGTGCTCACCTCCTTGATGGTGAGGATGAGCTTGGCATGGGCTTCTTTCACGCTGCAGCGCTTGGGATGGGTGATGATGTATTGCATCACCTTATGGTACGTTTCGGTCTCATAATAGGGCGATTCCTGATTGCTGACGAAATGGGCGATCATCAGGTTGTCGCGCAGAGCGATCTTCTCAAAGCCTAAATCCTTAGCTGCCCAGCGCAGGCGCACAGTGTTGAGCAGGTCGTTGACAGGCTTGGGCAACGGACCGAAACGGTCGATGAGCTGTCCGGTGAACTCCACCAGTCTTTCCTCGGTCTTGATGTGGTCGAGCTCAGTGTACAGGCTGATACGCTCGGCTGTGGAACTGACGTATTCGGAAGGCAACATCACTTCCATGTCGGTCTCAATGGCGCAATCAGTGACATATACCAATTCGGTTTCCTTATCGAAGAGATCTGCGAATTCGTTTTCCTTCAGCTCGGCGATAGCTTCGTCGAGGATCTTATGGTAGGTTTCAAAACCGATGTCGTTGATAAAGCCGCTCTGCTCGGCGCCTAAGAGGTTGCCTGCACCGCGGATGTCCAAGTCGCGCATGGCGATGTTGATGCCGTTGCCGAGGTCAGAGAACTCCTCCAAGGCACGGAGGCGCTTCTGGGCCTCTTCGGTGAGGGTGTTGAAAGGCGGGGTGAGCAGGTAGCAGAAAGCTTTTTTATTGGAACGTCCAACACGTCCCCTGAGCTGGTGCAGGTCGCTGAGACCGAAGCGGTGGGCGTCGTTGACGATGATGGTGTTGGCGTTGGGAATGTCGAGACCCGACTCCACGATGGTGGTACAAAGCAACACGTCGTATTCGCCTGCGATAAAGTCGAGCATGATCTCCTCCAGTTTGGAGCCTTCCATCTGACCGTGAGCCACGGCGATGCGGCACCCAGGCACATAACTCATAATGAGGTCGTGCACATCCATGATGTTCTGCACTCGGTTATGGATGAAGAACACCTGCCCATTGCGGGCCATCTCGAAGAGGATGGCCTCACGGATGAGCTCGCCGTCGAAGGCTCTAAGCTCGGTCTGCACGGGATAGCGGTTGGGTGGGGGAGTGTTGATCACGCTGAGGTCGCGTGCGCCCATCATGGAGAACTGCAACGTTCTGGGGATCGGGGTGGCGGTGAGGGTCAGCGTATCTACGTTAGCCTTCATCTCTTTGAGTTTCTCCTTCACGGCGACGCCAAACTTCTGCTCCTCGTCGATGATGAGCAGGCCTAAGTCTTTGAATTTAACGTCTTTGCCCGTGAGTCGATGGGTTCCGATGATGATGTCGATATGGCCTTCTTCCAGCTTCTTCAGAATCTCTTTCTGCTGTTTAGCGCTCTTGAATCTGTTGAGATATTCGATATTGACCGGGAAGCCGTCCAAACGGTTTTTGAAGGTCTGGTAATGCTGTAAGGCGAGCACGGTGGTAGGCACCAACACCGCCACTTGCTTGCTGTCGGTTGCAGCCTTAAAAGCGGCGCGGATGGCCACCTCGGTCTTGCCGAAGCCTACGTCGCCGCACACCAGGCGGTCCATGGGACTCTCTGACTCCATGTCGCGTTTCACGTCGTTGGTGGCCTTGAGTTGGTCGGGGGTGTCTTCATAGAGGAACGAAGCCTCGAGCTCAGTCTGCAAGTAACTGTCGGGGGCGAACTGGAAACCTTTGCTGCGCTTGCGCTCGGCGTAAAGCTTGATGAGCTCACGGGCGATGTCCTTAACCTTACTCTTGGTCTTGGATTTGAGTCGGTTCCAAGTGTTGGATCCAAGGGTGCTCAAACTCGGTTCGGCGCCGTCCTTGGAGCTGTATTTGGCAATCTGGTGGAGCGAGTGGACGCTGATGTAAAGCGTGTCGCCGTGGTTGTATGTGATGCGCAGCACCTCTTGCTCCTTGCCGTGCAGCTCGATGGTCATCAGTCCCTCGAAGCGTCCGATGCCATGGTCGATATGGGTGACATAGTCGCCGGGCTTCAGGTCGTAGAGGTCCTTGAGGGTGATGGCCTGCTTGGTGCTGAAGTTGTCTCGCAGGTGATAGCGATGGTAACGCTCGAAGATCTGGTGATCGGTGTAGCGGCACACCTTGTTGTCGTGATCGATGAAGCCCGCATGGATGGCGATGAGCTTTCGCTCGAAGTCACTATGCAGCTCATCGTGATGCTGGATGTCATTCAGGATGGCCTGGATGCGGTCCAGTTGCTTGGAACTCTCCGAATAGAGGATGATTTGGTAGCCTTTCTCCTTATAGTCGTTGAGATTTTCAATGAGAAGGTTGAAGTTCTTGTTGAAGATAGGCTGGGGTGTGGTGTGGAAAGAGGCATCCCCGCCAGGGGATGCTAGCTTTGTAGCCAACGAATCCACATTATCATTCGCATCCCGAAGGGATGCTACATTGCCGAATTCTATTGTTGGATGATCTTCCAAAGCCTTCAACAGTTCTCCCGATTTCGCAAACAGTTTACCAGGTGTAATTAATCTATCATCCCCAGGGGATGGGGTGGTGAAGAGGACTCTTTCTATAGAGCTGGCATCCTCTAAGGAGGATGCGGTCATCTTCTCCCAGGCTTCCACCGCGCGCTCGTATTCCTTGTCGATCTGCGTGGCGAAAAAGCCCATCTCTTCGATCCAGATGGTAGTGGCTTTAGGCAGGTATTCCAAGATGGATTCACGCTCTTCGATGAACGCCTGCTGTTGCATGTTGGGTAACAGCACAATGTTGTTGAACCGCTCGATGGAGAGTTGGCTGGCGATGTCGAAGCTACGGATGCTGTCCACCTCATTGCCAAAGAACTCGATACGATAGGGGTTGTCATTGGCGAAGGAATACACGTCGATTAATCCGCCACGGACGGCGAATTGGCCCGGCTCCACCACGAAATCCACATTCTCGAAGCCGTACTCATAGAGCAGATCAGTGAGGAAATCGAGGTTGATCTTATCGCCTTGTTTCACCTTGAAGGTGTTCTTAGCTAAAAGCTTGCGTGTGAAGACTTTCTCTGAGAGTGCTTCGGGATAGCTGACGATAACCGTTCTCCTTTCGCTGGTGGAGAGGCGTTGCAGCACCTCGGTACGCGAGAGGATATAGGTGTTGTCAGGACGTTCTGGCTCGTAAGGGCGTTTGTAGGAGGTGGGGTAGAAGAGGATTTGTTTCTTGCTGTAATCCATCTCTCGTTCGCCGAACAGGGCTTCCAGGTCATTATAGAAGTAGGCTGCGTCTTCTTTCGAAGCGCAGATCACTAAGTGTTGTCCGCCTTTCTCACGGAATTGTTCCTCCACGGCAAATGCCTTGGCGGATCCCACAAGGCCAGAATAGAGAATATGTTTGGGTGTTTCGGACAAGGATTGATACTTTTCGGGGAGCAAAGATAGCGTTTTTTTGTGGAGTCGTGCCGAAGGCACGATATTTTATTAACCCCACACTAAGCGAAGCACAGTGTGGGGCTTAGCAGTATGGGGGGATAGGAACTCCTCTCTATCCTCTGAGGCGTGCCGGAGGCACGCTACAGTAACACAATAAAACCATATGTTATACGTTATATGATTATGAGTTATACTACAACATATTATCATATCGTTTTTCGCACCTATAAAAGCGAACAAACAATTCCAATTAAACATGAGAAGGAACTGTATGCCTATTTTCTTGGTATCGTGAAAAACATCCGTGGTCAGGTCTATCGCATCGGTGGTATGCCCGACCATGTCCATTTATTCGTTTCATTACCGCCATCTCTATCTTTGGCCTCTTTCGTTCAGCGAGTGAAGACTGACAGTAGTAAATGGATGAAGGCAAATCCGCATTTCCCACTTTTTCAAGGGTGGGGACGGGAATATGCTGGTTTCAGCTATAGTCTTCGTGATAAAGATAAGATTATCGGCTATATCATGCGACAGAAAGAGCATCATCGAGTGACTACTTTTGCTGAGGAATACAGAGCTTTTCTTATGGAGAACGGAATTGCTATCGATGAGCGTTATTTCCTCAATGATACGCTGTAGCGTGCTTCCAGCACGCCGTTGTTGGAGATGTGACGCTGAGGCCCCACACTGCGCTTCGCTTAGTGTGGGGTTAATAAGATGGCGTGCCTTCGGCACGCTGGGAGTGATAGTGGCCGCTAATCCCCACACGGCACTTCGTTTCGTGTGGGGTTAATAAGATGGCGTGCCTCCGGCACGCCGTTATTGGAGATGTGTTGCTGGTCTCTCATCCAAAACATTCTTCTGAATCCTTTTTCAATTCCAAAAAAATTTTTACCTTTGCCATAGTTGTTTTGGCGGGCCTTAACCCGTCAACTAATGTGAGATGAAAGAGAATAACAATACAAAGTCTACTGAGATGATTCGAACTTCGCAGAGCTGGGATGGCGCTGAGCTGCCCGACTACCTCCAGGGGCGACCCGAGCTGGTGGCAGTGAAATACGAAATCCCTGCCGGACAGAAGTTAGGCTGGCACCATCATCCCGTGATGAACCACGGCATACTGGTGCAGGGCGAACTGACCATCGTCAGCATAGACGGCAAAGAGAAGGTGGTGCATGAGGGCGAGGTCGTCGTGGAGATGGTAGACACCATTCACCATGGTGAAAACCGTGGCAGCAAGCCCGTCATCCTCTACATGTTCTATCTAACCCAGGAGGGTGTGCCGCTGTCAGTGCAGCATCCTGAGATTCCGATAGACTAAAACAAAAAAAACCGCCCCAACAGGAGCGGTTTTCTTTTTTTACAAGAAAGAGATCAAAAGTCTTTCTCAACTTTGAACTTCAGTTTGTCGGGATTATGAGCCATAGTGTTGAGGAATTTTTCTTTGCTGCCCACGCCAAAGCCTCCTTGCAATGAAATATTGAGCTCTGAGCTTTGGTAGTAGCCAATGCCGCAACATGTTCCAAAGTACACTGTTTCAGGCAGTTCGTTTTCGTTGTAAACAAGTTCGCCTTCCATCTTGGCATGGAATGGTTTAGTAACTTCAAATTCCTTTACCCATGGCATTGTAACGCCGTTCTCGGTGACTTCCTTTCCGCTGGCATCGATGTAGGTCACATTCAGTTTAAAGCAATCTGACAAAACAACGCCAGCATTCTCTTTGACAAACTGATAAGACACTTTGACGGTTTTGGATGACGGTTCCGGTGTCGGAGTTGGAGTTGGTGTTGGCTCTTTTGAGCATCCTGTGATCATCAAGCCACCAATCAGCAGGGTGGCGAGCAAAAGCATAGTTTTTTTCATGGTGAATAATATTTAAAATAGGTTTTCTAAAATCTTATCGTCAACTAAATTAGGCATGGTGACCCTTAGTTTGGGTTCGCGTTCCATGGCGCGCTCGATGGCGAACATGGCGCCTTCATTGCGGGCCCAGTTGCGGCGGGCGATGCCGTTGTTCACATCCCAATGGAGCATGCAGTGGAGGCGACGGTCGGCCTCAGGTGTGCCGTCAAGCATCATGCCGAAGCCGCCGTTGATGACTTCGCCCCAGCCTACGCCACCACCGTTGTGGATGGAGACCCAAGTGGCGCCACGGAAGCCGTCGCCGATGACGTTTTGGATAGCCATGTCGGCGGTGAACGACGAGCCGTCATAGATGTTTGAGGTCTCGCGGAACGGCGAGTCGGTGCCGGAAACGTCATGGTGGTCTCTACCGAGGACCACCGGGCCGCTCAGGCGGCCATCGGCGATGGCTTTGTTGAACTCAGCGGCGATCTTGGTGCGGCCTTCGCAGTCGGCGTAAAGGATACGAGCCTGCGAACCAACGACCAGGTGATTAGCCTGAGCACCGCGGATCCATTGGATGTTGTCACGCATTTGTTGTTGGATCTGATGGGGTGCTGTGCGGGCGATGTCTTCCAGCACTTGGCAAGCGATGTTGTCAGTGACGGCGAGGTCTTCAGGCTTGCCTGAAGCGCACACCCAACGGAAGGGGCCGAAGCCGTAGTCGAAGCACATCGGGCCCATGATGTCCTGCACGTATGAAGGATAACGGAAGGTGCCGTCTTCTTTCAGGATGTCGGCACCAGCGCGGCTGCTCTGCAGCAGGAAGGCGTTGCCGTAGTCAAAGAAGTACATGCCCTTAGCAGTGAGCTTGTTGATGGCGGCCACATGGCGGCGCAACGAAGCCTGCACCTTCTCTTTGAAGAGCTCAGGATTCTCGGCCATCATGGTCTTCGACTCCTCGAAGGTCTGTCCCACGGGGTAGTAACCACCAGCCCACGGGTTATGCAGTGAGGTCTGGTCGGAGCCGAGATCGACGTGGAGGTCGTGCTCGGCAGCGTATTCCCAGAGGTCCACCACGTTGCCTTGGTAAGCATACGAGCGGGCTTCCTTCTTTGCGAGGCTCTCGTTCACATGCTTGAAGAGCTCCTCGATGTTGTCGTAAACCTCATCGACCCAGCCTTGCTGATAGCGTTTTTGGGTAGCGGCAGGGTTGATTTCGGCGGTGATGCTCACCACGCCTGCGATGTTGCCGGCCTTGGGCTGAGCGCCACTCATGCCGCCCAAACCAGCGGTGATGAACAGCTTGCCTGCGGTGCCGCCGCCTTGCTTACGAGCGGCATTCAGCACGGTGATGGTGGTGCCGTGGACGATGCCTTGAGGTCCAATGTACATGTAGGAACCAGCGGTCATCTGGCCATATTGTGTCACGCCGAGGGCGTTGTAACGCTCCCAGTCGTCGGGTTTCGAATAGTTCGGGATCATCATACCGTTGGTGACCACCACACGCGGAGCGTCCTTGTGTGATGGGAACAAGCCCATCGGGTGACCGCTATACATGGCCAAGGTCTGCTCGTCGGTCATATTGGCGAGGTATTGCATCACTAAACGGTACTGAGCCCAGTTCTGGAAGATGGCGCCGTTGCCGCCGTAGATGATTAACTCGTGGGGATGCTGTGCCACAGCAGGGTCGAGGTTGTTCTGAATCATCAGCATGATGGCTGCGGCTTGTGGGCACAATGCCGGGTACTCCTCAATCGGGCGAGCGTACATCTTATAAGAAGGACGGAAACGGTACATGTAGATGCGTCCGTATTTCTCCAGTTCCTCGGCAAACTCAGGAGCCAAAGTGGCGTGCCACTTCTCGGGGAAGTAACGCAATGCATTGCGGATGGCTAACTTCTTCTCGGCCTTGGTCAGGATGTCCTTGCGCTTGGGCGCATGGTTGATATTCGGATCATAAGGCTTCACTTCGGGTAGCTCGTCGGAGATGCCGGCGAGGATCTCTTTTTGGAAATCGTTATATTCGATCATAGTGGTTGATTTTGTTTTGAACTCGCAAATTTACGATTTTTATTCATTGAACTGACAAAAAAGTGTTATCTTTGCAATCTTATTTTAAATCCATGAAGAGAATCGTCTCAAAAATATTGATCTCCGTCCTGATGTCGCTCTTTTGTGCACTGCCGAATTTTGGCTGGGCTCAATGCGAGATCACTTGCGATGCGGAAATGCCTGTGTGTAGCGAGACGCCCGTGACACTGAGCGTTCCTTATAATCCGCTGTACCGCTACAGCTGGACTCCTGGCGGTTTCACTACCAATAGTATCACCGTGGAACCTGTTACGACTACTCCTTATCACGTCTACGTGACTGATACCGCTGGATTTGCCATTTGCGACAATGTTTTCACCGTCGAGGTGCTTCCTACTTTCGACATTCGTTTGACCCAGCTTAGGCTTACGTGTAGCGACAACGACGCTGACAATGGCAAGACTGCTCAGGTAAAGGCCGATGTCTCTGGCTACGGCGCTCCATTCTCCAATTTCAAATGGTATGAATGGAAAGGCGGCAACTGGGTGAAGATGGATGGCATCCTTCACGTTGACCCTGATAATCCGATGCTTGCATATGGCTTGCAAGCCTACCGCCGTTATAAGTTCACCGCTGAAAACAGCCTCGGTTGCGTGCAGTCCGTGGTCATTGGCACCAAGGCGTTCCCCACTCCGGATATTAAGATCTCACTTGATCCAGGCGACACTGTCTATCTTCAAACCCCTGACGTCACCTTCTCGTTTGAGAACAACTCGGAGGACAGTATCGCCGTGGTCGATCACCTCTGGAAGTTCGAGCACGACATCACATCCACTCTTGATGAGCCTGTGTTTACCTACGTGGAACCTGGTGATTACAACGTCTCTCTGAGGGTTACCGACGATTTCGGATGCGATACTACCTTTACAAAGTTGTTCAAAGTGGTTCCGCCCGACCTGAAGATTCCGTCGGTGTTCACGCCTAACGGCGATGGTCATAACGACAAGTTTGTCATCACACTCAAGAGCGCTGCATCCGAAGGCAGCAAGCGAAACCGTGATGAAGACGATCAAGACGAGGAGCCGCTCAGCACCTATTATAAATCGTCGGAGCTGGTGGTGTTCAATCGCTGGGGACGTATCGTTTATAAATCCAACGACTACCAGAACGACTGGGACGGTGGCGGCCTCGCAGACGGCACTTATTTCTATGTGCTGAAATGCATCGGCTTGAAAGATGTGGTGCAGTACCAAGGCTCGGTGATGATCCTTACCAAATCAAGACAATAAGATGATGAAAACCATAAAACTATTGATATTAGTGGCGCTGTCGGTGGTCATGGCCTCATGCCACAACGGCAACGACAAAAAGCTCTCGGGCGATTTAGTGACCAATCCCAAGTCGGCACAGAGCCCCTCGGACAAGGCTCCTGTGATCAAGTTCGACAAGACGGAGTTCGACTTCGGTAAGATCCTTCAGGGTGAGGTGGTGTCATACACCTTCCATTTCACCAACACCGGCAACGCCCCGTTACTCATCACCAATGTCGATAAGAGCTGCGGATGCACTGCCAGTGAATATCCACGCACGCCGATTGAACCGGGTGGCTCAGGCGACATCAAGATAACCTACGACAGCAAAGGTCATCATGGCTTCCAGTCGAAGGCGCTGGTGGTCATTTCCAATACCATTCCCTCGCAAACTACCCTGCGTATCAAGGCTGAGGTGAGAACGCCGAATCAGTTGTAAGATAAAAGTTAATAGATAAAAGATAAAAGTTTAATGCAATTACTATGAATACATTATTTGTTTTACTGCAAGAGGCTCAACAGCCTAAAGGCGGCATGTTCGGAAGCCTGCTTCCACTGTTATTAATCATGGTTGTTTTCGTTCTCTTTTTCATCCTTCCCCAAAGGAAAAAAGCAAAGGAAACACAGAAGTTTCGCGATGAGCTGAAGAAAGGCGACAAGGTTGTCACCATCGGCGGCTTCCACGGCAAGATCACTGAAGTCAAGGAGAACACCGTGATGGTCTCATTGGCTCCAGACGTTGTGGTCGAACTCGAAAAATCCGCTCTCGTTCAGAACGCTTCACAAGTTGGTGGACAGGCCTAATATGGATTCCGTCGAACAGATTAAAGAGGATATTGCCAAGAAGGACAAGTCGAAAGTCTTGACCTTCTTAGTTTTTTTGGTTATCTCAGCGGTACTTTGGTTTCTCATTAAGCTTACCAAGGAATACACGAGCCAGACCTCTTTCTTCGTCACATACACAGAGGTGCCTGTCAACAAATGGGTCTCCACCTCGCAGCAGGCGGTAAAGCTCTCGTTTGTGGCCGACGGTTTTATTACCCTTCGTCATAACCTGGTGCGGAAGCAATACCGTACCATTACGATTCCCCTTAACGAGGTGACATACCGCCTTGAAGGGGGCAATACCTATAGCTATAGCTCGCAATATGTGGCCGAGCGAGTGGCTGATTGGTTGGGCGTTCCTACAGGCAGCGTCACCATTAACGATGACAAGCAGTTTTTCAACATGGAGGACCTCCAGTCGAAAGAGCTGCAGGTGCGTGTGCCTCTCGATGTCAAGACCCAACGTCAGTATCAAGTGTATGGACAGCCTCATGCAACGCCGTCGTCGATCACGGTTTACGGACCGAAGAACATGCTCGACACCATGACGGCGGTGTATACGGCGACACTCCATGCAGTCAATGCCAGCGAGGATGTCGTCCAGACCCTCGCACTCGACCTTTACGACGGTGCCGTCCGTTCCGACGTCACAGCAGTGGAGGTCTTAGTAGATGTCGAACAATACACCGAAATCGACATCGAAGTGCCGGTGAAGGCCACCGATCGGCGAAATCTACGTTTCTTCCCTGAGACGGTGAAGGTGAAGTGCATGGTGCCCATCAAGGAATATGCTTCCATCAACGGAGCGTTGTTCCAGGTGTTGGCTGACACCGCCCAGTTGCATCAGCTACAGCCTTTGCTCGACGTTAAGCTCGTGCAAGTTCCGGAGAACGTTCAAGTGTTGAAAATCGAGCCGGAACAAGTGGAATATCTCATTGTGAATTGAGATGAGAGTTGCTATCACGGGAAATATTGGGTCGGGGAAGAGTTACGTCTGTGATCTCTTTAAGTCTCTTGGTGTTCCTGTTTTTGATTCTGATCGTGAAGCCAAGCTGCTTTACGATCTTCCTGAGGTGCGTCAAAAGATGGTGGAGCGTTTCGGCGCCAATATCTATAATGAAGAAGGAGCCTTGGATCGCAGGCTGATGGCTTCGAAGGTGTTTGCCGATGCTTGTGCTTTGGGCTATGTGGAGTCGGTCCTGTATCCTGTCTTAAATAAGCGTTTCACGGACTGGGCTGACCAACAAGGAACTCCCTACGTGCTGTATGAATCTGCCTTGATCTTCGAGAAGCATCTGGAGGAGATGTTCGATGCCATCATTGTGGTGGCAGCTTCAGAGTCGGTACGCATCCGTCGGGTGATGACACGCGACCGTTGTACTGAGGAGCAGGTACGTGCCCGCATGGCGATGCAGCTGCCCCAGTCGGAGAAGGTCACCAAGGCTGACTTTGTCATCGCTCATGAAGACGATGATGAGGATGAATACCTAATGGAACAGGTTGGAAAAATCCACGCGATCTTGTTTAATCGATTAAATAATTTGTTTCTCGATTTCTAATTTATTATCTTTGCACCCAATTCGATATTAGGTATAAACAAAGATAGTATGCAAGACAAACTTCAAGAATTAACCGATAGGCTCTATAACGAGGGCCTTTCAAAAGGTAAACAGGAAGGCGAAGAGCTGTTGCAAAAAGCCCATGCCGAGGCCGACAACATTGTCGCTCAAGCCAAAGCTGAAGCTGAACGCATCATCGCCAAAGCCAACAAAGAGGCTGAAGAGCTGAAGACCAAAGTCACCGCTGACGTGAAGATGGCCGCTACCCAAAGCATCGCCGCAACGAAACAAGAAATCGAAAAGATGGTGGTGAGCAAGGCCGCTGCCGAAGGCGTGAAAGCCAATATGACCAACGTCGACTTCGTGAAAGAGTTGATCGCTAACGTGGTGAAGGCATTCAATCCCCAAAACGCCAGCCCCGTGGCACTTGACCTTATCCTGCCCGAATCGATGAAAGCCCAACTGGAGCCTTTCGTGCAAAACGAAATCACTAACCAGTTTAAGGGTGAAATCAAGGTGGACTATTCCAAGAAGATGAACGGCGGCTTCAAGATCGCTCCACGCGACGGAGGCTATGTGCTCCAGTTCACCGACGAAGAGTTTACCCAACTCATCGCCAACTACCTACGTCCCGCTACCAAGAAAATCCTTTTCGGCTAATGGATAACTACGTCTATATCGTGGCCGGCCTGCCGGAACTGACCTCGGGCTTCGAGAATACGGGCTTCGACTATAGCGCCGTCAAGGAAAGCATCATGGAACTGCTCTCCGAGAAGGATCAGCAACTGGTCGAGCTCATGGAAGAAGGCTTCGACGAGAATACCCTCGGCGCCGACTTCTACGCCAAGGCCGCCGAGAGCAAAAACCGCTTCATCCGTGAGTACTTCGACTTCGACGGACGCCTGCGTAACCTCAAGGTGCAGTACCTGGCCAAACGCCTCGGCAAACAAGGCGACAACTACCTCGTGGAATTACCCGAAGCCGACTTTGAAGAGGAGAAGCTGATAATGGATATCCTTGCCGAAGCCGACTTCGTGCAACGTGAGCAGAAGATGGATGAGTTGAAATGGGAAAAGGCATCCGATATCGCTCGCTTGGATTACTTCAACATGAACGCCATCCTGGCTTTTATGGTGAAAGCGAAAACCGTACAGCGTTGGGCTGAACTCGACCCTGCCAAAGGACAGGAGATGTTCAAGAAGTTGGTAAATGAGATAAAAGATAAGAGATAAAAGATTAATATATGAAAACAACAGGAAAAGTTACAGGAATCATTTCCAACTTGGTCACCGTCGAGGTGAACGGACCTGTGGCACAGAATGAAATCTGCTTTATCGACTTGCAAGGCGTCAAGTTGATGGCTGAGGTCATCAAGGTGAACGGGAACAAAGCCTCCGTGCAGGTGTTTGAAAGCACCCGTGGACTTCAAATCGGCGACCCAGTGGAATTCCAAGGCTACATGCTTGAGGTGACCCTGGGACCTGGTCTGCTTTCGAGCAATTTCGACGGCCTGCAGAACAACCTTGCCACTATGGAAAGCGTGTTCTTGAAACGCGGTGAATACACCAAGGCCCTTAATGAAGAAAAACTATGGGACTTCACACCTATTGCCCAAGCGGGACAACAAGTCGTTGCCGCCGACTGGTTAGGCGAAGTCAAGGAAGGCTGGCTGCCTCACAAAATCATGGTGCCGTTCAACTTCAAAGGAACATACACCGTGAAGAGTGTGGCCGCTGACGGACAGTATAAGATTACCGACACCATCGCCACGCTGACCAATGAGGAAGGCGAGGATGTGAAGGTGACCATGATGCAGAAGTGGCCCGTGAAGGTGGCTGTGGGCGGTTATGTCGAGAAGCCACGTCCCTTCAAAGTGATGGAGACTGGCGTTCGTACCATCGACACGCTGAATCCTATCGCCGAAGGCGGCACAGGCTTCATCCCCGGACCTTTCGGTTGCGGTAAGACCGTGCTGCAACACGCCCTGGCAGAGCAAGCCGATGCCGACATCATCATCATGGCGGCCTGCGGTGAGCGTGCCAACGAGGTCGTTGAAATCTTCACCGAGTTCCCCGAACTGAAGGATAAACACACTGGCCGTAGCCTAATGGAGCGTACTATCATCATCTGCAATACCTCCAACATGCCGGTCGCCGCTCGTGAGGCTTCCGTCTACACGGCCATGACCCTCGGCGAGTACTACCGCGCCATGGGTATGAAGGTGCTGCTGCTTGCTGACTCCACTTCACGTTGGGCACAGGCACTGCGTGAGATGAGTAACCGTTTGGAAGAGCTGCCCGGTCAGGATGGCTTCCCCATGGACCTTTCCGCGATCATCTCCAACTTCTACGCTCGTGCAGGTTATGTG
This sequence comes from Bacteroidales bacterium, assembly GCA_017531225.1. Taxonomy (GTDB): domain Bacteria; phylum Bacteroidota; class Bacteroidia; order Bacteroidales; family F082; genus Limimorpha. The sequence continues at coordinate 127,133 of JAFXLL010000009.1, forward strand.
AAACTCAACAACGGCCAGTCGGGTTCCATCACCTTCATCGGAACAGTGTCGCCAGCAGGCGGTAACCTGAAGGAGCCTGTCACCGAGAGCACCAAGAAAGCCGCTCGTTGCTTCTACGGCCTCTCGCAGAACCGTGCCGACAAGAAGCGTTATCCCGCTGTTGATCCCGTAGACTCCTATTCGAAATATCTTGAATATCCTGAAATCATCGAATATCTGGATGAAAAGATTGAGAAGGGTTGGGTCGACAAAGTCACCAAGACGAAATACATTATTAGAAAAGGTAAGGACTCCTACGAGCAAATCAACATCTTGGGCGACGACGGCGTGCCGATGTCGTATCATGAGCAGTATTGGAAGTCGGAACTCATCGACTATGTCATACTTCAGCAAGACGCTTTCGACAGTATCGACGGTTGCTCTCCGCTCGAGCGTCAGAAGTTCATGCTCGACTTGATCCTTGAAATCTGCGACCGCAGCTTCAAGTTTGACAACTTCGAGGAGTGCATGACCTATTTCAAGGGTTTGATTAACATCTGCCGTCAGATGAACTACTCGGAATACGAGTCGGAAGAATTCAACAAATATTTGAACCAGCTTAAGGAGGAACTGAAACATGAGTGAGAAAGCCTTTCAACGCATCTATACGAAGCTGAGCGCCATCACCAAGGCCACCGTGACCCTTGAGGCCCAAGGCGTGACCAACGATGAACTGGCCTTTGTGGCAGGCCGTTTGGCACAGGTGGTGAAAATCAAGGATAACGCTGTCACCCTGCAGGTGTTTGGCGGCACAGAAAACATCCCGACCAATGCTGAAGTGACCTTCTTTGGCGAGCCGCCTACTTTGAATGTAAGTGACGACCTCGCTGGTCGTTTCTTCAACGCTTACGGCGAGCCTATCGACGGTGGTCCAGCTGTCGAGGGTGAGAAACGCCAGATTGGCGGTCCCTCCGTGAACCCGTACAAACGTCGTATGCCTTCAGAGCTGATCCCAACAGGTATCGCTGGCATCGACTTGAACAACACCTTGGTCTCCGGCCAGAAGATCCCGTTCTTCGCTGACCCCGACCAACCCTATAACCAAGTGATGAGTATGGTGGCTCTCCGTGCTGATGTAGATAAGATTATCCTTGGCGGCATGGGTTTGACCAACGACGACTACTTGTTCTTCAAGAACGAATTTGAGAGCGCAGGTGCCCTGCATAAGATTGTAAGTTTTGTGAATACCACCGACCAGCCGCCTGTTGAGCGTCTGTTGGTCCCCGATATGGCCCTGACTGCGGCTGAATACTTTGCCGTTGATAAGAACGAGAAGGTGCTGGTGCTGCTTACCGATATGACCTTGTATGCCGACGCTCTGAGTATCGTTTCGAACCGTATGGACCAGATTCCTTCCAAGGACTCCATGCCTGGTTCGCTCTACTCCGACTTGGCGAAGATTTACGAGAAGGCTGTGCAACTTCCTTCGGGCGGTTCCATCACCATCATTGCTGTGACGACCCTGAATGATGGCGACATTACTCACGCCATTCCTGATAATACAGGTTACATCACCGAAGGACAGTTGTTCCTCCGTGCCGACCCCGATTCGGGTAAAGTCATCGTTGACCCGTTCCGCTCGCTGTCTCGTCTGAAACAGCATGTGCAAAACAAGAAGACCCGTGAGGACCATAGCGCCGTGATGAACACCTCAGTTCGTCTATACGCCGATGCTTCCAATGCCAAGACCAAGTTGGAAAACGGCTTCGACCTGAGCGACTACGACCTGCGCTGCCTCGACTACGCCAAGGAATACGCTACGAGACTGCTGGCCATCGACGTCAACATCTCAATCACAGAGATGCTCGACACCGCTTGGGAGTTGTTCGGCAAGTATTTCACCAAGGCCGAGACAGGTCTGAAGGAATCGTTGATTCAGAAGTACTGGAAAGAAAAAGCATAAACTATGGCTATCAAGTTCCAATATAACAAGACCTCGCTGAATGAGCTTAACAAACAGCTCAAGACGCGTACCCGTGCCTTGCCCACGCTGAAGAGCAAGGAGAGTGCCCTGCGCCTTGAGGTGAAGAAAGCCAAGCAGCATTCGGAGAGTCTTGTTGCACAGTTAGAGGCCGAACTCAAGTCGTATGAGTACATGGCCCGGCTTTGGAATGAATTTGAGCCAGGACTGATTTCCGTGACCGATGTCAAACTGAAGACCGTCAAGATTGCGGGTGTTCCCGTGCCGGCCTTGGAAGAGGTGCTCTTCGATGTGAAGGATATCAACCTCTTTACCAAGCCGATGTGGTATGCCGACGGCGTTCAAATCTTGAAAGATCTGGCCCAACTGGGCATCGAGTCGGAGGTCTATACCGAGGTGAGCCGTATCTTGGATTATCAGCGGAAAAAGACCACACAGAAAGTCAACCTTTACGAGAAGGTGCAAATTCCTGGCTACAACGAAGCCATACGTAAGATTAAGCGATATATGGAAGACGCCGAGAATCTCGACAAAGCTTCTCAGAAAATCGTGAAAAATAAACACATGGAAGAAGAGGAGGCAGAACATGGTAACTGAAATGACGAAATATGGTTTCATCCTCATGAGCGGTGAAGCTGACGCCTTCTTGAAAAAACTTCAGGAGATCGGAATGGTCGACATCACCCGCTCGGTGAAGCCCATCGATGAGCAGTCGGAGAAGCTTTCCTCCAAAGCTGACATCTACCGGAAGGCCATCGTTGCCTTGAAAGAGGTGGAGCCGGCCGAGTTCGCCGAAAAGACTTACGGCGATCTCGCTGCCAATGTGTTGGAGACCGTCAACGGCATCGAATCGGATCGTAACCAGCTATCCCAGCTGCGCAGAGATCTCGAGGAGTGCCAGCCCTGGGGTAACTTCGACGTGAATGACATCGAGAGACTTGCCAAACAAGGACTGAAACTGCATTTCTACAAGGCTAAGGCAGTAGATCCCGCTTGGAAGGAGCAGTACGCCTTGAGCGAGATCTCCAACGACGGCGTCAATACCTACTTCGTAGTAGTTGATGACCAAAATGAATATGAATTTCCTTTGAAGGAACTGCCAGCCCCCACAAGGGATTGCGCTTCCATTAAGAAGGAAATCTCAGCTTTGGAGGACGATATCGAGCAGAAGAACAAGCATCTCTCTGAATTGAAGTGCCACGAGGACGATCTCCGCAAGGAGATGGACAAAATGGCCTCAGAGCTTGACCTTCATCTGGCCCACGTGGCAGGGGAGAAGGTGGCTGAGGATTACATCACCGTATTTGAAGGCTTCGCTCCCGCCTCGTCCGAAGAGAGTCTGCGTGCGCTACTCGACCAAGAGGATGTGTTTTATGTAGCTGACAAGGCCAAGGTTGACGACAACCCGCCTATCAAGCTGAAAAACAATAAATACGTCTCGATGTTCGAGTTACTGACCGACATGTACGGCCGTCCGAAATACAATGAGTTCGACCCGACGGTGTTCATCTCCATCTTCTTCATGCTGTTTTTCGCCTTCTGTATGGGCGATATGGGCTACGGTCTGGTGCTTATCGGTGCCAGCCTCGGACTGAAGAAGATGTTAGGCAACATCGCTCCTTTGGGTGTTACTTTGGGCATTGCCACCACCGTGGTGGGATTCTTTTTCCACACGTTCTTCTCGGTGGACATGCTCCAATGGAGCTGGCTTCCTGAAGGTGTGAAAAGCATCATGCTACCCTCGCAGATAGCGGGCTTTGATGGCACCATGGTGCTGGCACTTCTCGTCGGTGTTGTGCATATCTGTCTCGCCATGATAGTGAAGACCTACCAGGCCACCAAGACTAAAGGCTTTGCCAACTCTTTGGGCACCTGGGGCTGGACTTTGCTCATCGTGGGCGGCGTCATCGTGGGCGCTTTTGCGCTCCTCGGAGTGATGGAGACCTCTTTGGCGACATGGGCCATAATCATCATCGGCATATTGTCGGCCTTGGGAATCTTCTTCTTGAACGATTTGCACAGAAACCCGTTGGTGAACATGGGAGCTGGGCTTTGGGACACCTATCAGATGGTCACGGGTTTGCTCGGCGACGTGTTGAGTTACCTTCGTCTGTATGCCTTGGGTTTGGCTGGTGCCAAGCTTGGTGAGGCTTTCAATGCCATTGGCGTGCAGGCCTTGGGTGATGGCGGTGTGAATTGGATATTCTTTATCCTCATCGTGGTTGTTGGCCATGTCCTGAACATTGCCATGTGCGTCTTGGGTGCTTTCGTTCATCCCTTACGTTTGAATTTCCTTGAGTTCTTCAAAAACTCCGGTTACGAAGGCTCAGGCCGTAATTATAATCCTTTGCAATCAACAAAATAACAAATCAACAAATAAAAAATCAAAACTATGTTAGCAACAATTTTAGGTTATCTCGGTTTGGGCCTTGTGTTGGCCTTGGCAGGTATCGGAAGTTCAATCGGCACTTCGACGGCAGGCAATGCTGCTGAAGGTGGTCTTAAGAAACGTCCCGAGTCATCGGGTAATTTCATGGTGCTGTCGGCTCTGCCGGCCACTCAGGGTATCTATGGCTTCGTGGCTTTCTTCATGCTGCTGGGCAAGTTGAAGGCTGATCCGAGCCAGGGTCTCGTCATCTTTGGCGTGGGCCTCTGCGTGGGTCTGGTCTGCATGATCTCCGCCATTCGTCAAGGTCAGGTTTGCGCCAACGGTATCGTCGGCGTCAGCCAGGGCCACAATGTGTTCACCAACACCTTGATCTACGCTGCTCTTCCTGAGTTCTACGCAATCTTGGGTTTGGTCGGCGCACTGATGGTATAAAAGAACCACTAACCTCAATGAAAAATCCTGCCTTCGGGTGGAAGGTTGAGCCGCTGTAAGGGCGGCTCAACTTGTTTTCGCAAAACTCTATTTGTAAAAAAAAAACTATATCACAATGAAACGAATCCTCATGGTGCTCGCCGCCACCGTCATTCTCGGTTCTATGCTGATGACTTCGTGCAGCAAAAACGACATCCAGCCCTACACCGGCGTGCCGCTCGTCATTCTCGACACCGACATCTGCTCGTCAACTGACGACCTTTTTGCCCTCGAGATGCTTTACCGTTACGAAGAACAGGGACGGTGCCGTCTGTTAGGCATAGTGGTGGACCGTGAGGGGGAAGAAAACGCCCGCTTTGCCGACGTGATGGGCACCTATTTCGGTCATGCCAGTGTCCCCATTGGACTTGTTCGCAACGGCGTCAAAGACCCTCGGGTGTGGATCGACTACGCTCATGTGGCTGCCACGGAGGACAGCAATGGCCAGCCGATGTTTGCTTGCAGCATCGACGATTACTCGCAGCTACCCGATGGATGGCAGCTCTATCGTCGCTTACTGACCGCCCAGCCCGATAATAGTGTGAGTATCGTTTCCACCGGCTTTGTCACCTGCCTGGCGCAGTTGCTGCAATCTGATCCTGACAGCTACTCTCCGCTCAACGGCGTGGAGCTTGTACGACGCAAGGTGAAGTGCATTTACGTGATGGGCGGTGTGTTCGGAGTGGCAGAGGAACCTGACTTCAACTTTGCCCAGAGCATCGAATTCGCCAAGGCCTTCTTCCGCCTTTGGCCGCAGGAGGTCGATATGGTGTTCTCGCCTATGGAGGTGGGACAGGATGTCGAGTATACACCCGAACAGGTCATCGCCGATGTCTCGTGGACCGACGTGCATCCCATCAAGCAGGTCTATCTACAGTGCAACTGCAACACCGGCCAGCGCATGTGGGACGCGATGTCAGCGATTCATGCTGTGGAAGGGGACAGCCAATTCTCACTCTCCGAGCGTGGCACTGTGCAGCTTACTGACAATGCCGAAACCATCTTCACACCGTCGGCCACCGGCAACTGCCGCTACCAACTGCCCGGCGATGCCGCATGGGCTGCCGCTATGCTGGACCGCATCAGGACATCAACACGCTGTCGTCACTCGCCCTTGAACAGAACAAAACGATTCTCTTCACAATTACAAATGTATTCCGTAGGTCCATTCGATGTAGTCGATGGAATTTAAGTGGATCTTCATGAAGGTCCCAATGAAATGATTTCGTTTTTCACCTAAGTAAAACTTGTAGCCGACGCGTTCGTAATAGGGCGTGTAAAACTCGGGGAGAAGTTTTGATCCGTGATATAGGTAGTAGGCCGCTCCAGCACAAAATGCGAAGCGCCCAAAAAGGACTTCAAAGTCGGCAGAGGCGGCCAGATGGGTTGAGTTCCAGAAACTGTATGGCTCGTTGGCAAGTTGATGACAATAACGGGTCTCACCAGTCCACAATAGATCTATGGCGACATCCCAGCGGAAACGCGGATGGAACTGTCTTGAAAAGCCGAAACGCAAGGTGTTGCCAATGAAAAATGGAGTCTCGTTAGGTAGCTGACCCTCCAAGCGGGTGTAGGTCTGAAGCCATCCGATGCCTTCCGAAATCATAAAATTATTCTTCTTTTTGAAGGGCTGGTTGTCAGGTTGAATGACCTCTGTTTGTCCGTTGGGATGATAGCGTAGCGCCAGCCTTAGGAAATGGCTGTTGATGCCATTATCGGGAAGGAAGGTGGCACCGTTGGAGGAATGGTAGTACCCGTATCGGATGGCGGCATCCAACTGGTTGCTAAGACGAATGGTTGGACCCAAGTCAAAGCTGACGTGGAAGTTCAAGGCGGAACCTAACATCTCATTGCCATGACGCGTCCAAAGGTCGGCACCAAAGATGATGTCGAAGTCAAACGACCAGCGCTTCCCCTTATAGATATGTTCGTCCACGAAATAGGCCAAAGAAAAACACTCTCCGATGGGACCGTATTGGTCGCCTTCGTGAGTGTAATAGATGACGCTGTCAAGGGTGTTGTGGGTGTATCCAATGAGTAGCCCCTGGTGGCCTTGTCCTATGCGTAGATCGAATCCATAATGGTGATAATCGGCGATGTATTTATGCTTTTCGCTAAACGGAGTGTAATGCCCAAGGTCGAAGCCGGGCTCAAAGTAGAATGATTGGCCTAAGCAAATCGAAGAAAAGCCCAAAGCCCATAGCAAGAGCAAGAAACAACGCCCCTTCATAAACCTCTCATCTCTCATCTCTCACCTTTCACCTCTCACCTCACTTCTTGCTCCAAGTCGTGCCTTCCTTGCCGTCCTTGAGGACGATGTCGTACTTGGCCAGCTCGTCGCGGATGAGGTCGGAGGTAGCCCAATCCTTCTTGGCGCGGGCTTCTTTACGGATGTCGATGATGGTCTGCATGAGGCCTTCCACCAGGTCTCCATTGCCTTCGGCGGCGCTGCTGTCAACCAAGCCGAGGATGTCGAACACGAAGTCATTCAAGGTCTTATTCAAAAGCTCCAGCTCCTTGGCGTTGATCTGTGCCTTGCCGTCCTTGATGGTATTGATGATGCGCACCAGTTCAAAGAGGTTGGCGATGACAATGGGGCTGTTGAAGTCGTCGTTCATGGCGTCGTAGCAGGCATCAACGATCTTCTGGATGTCGAGGTCGGCAGCGCCTTCCGTGGCTTTCAAGTCCTTGGCGGTCTTCACGCCTTCCATCAGGCGGTTGTAGCCCTTCTCAGCGGCTTGCAGGGCTTCGTTGGAGAAGTCCAAAGTGCTGCGGTAGTGGGCTTGCAGGATGAAGAAGCGGATGGTCATCGGACTGTAGGGCTGAGCGATCATCTCTTCGCCCTTGGCGTTGATGTGGCTGCCGTTGAAGAACTCATCCAAAGTGATGAAGTTGCCTAATGACTTACCCATCTTCTGTCCGCCAATGGTGATCATGTTGTTATGCATCCAGTAAACAACTGGTTGTTTGCCGTTGGCTGCCATGCTTTGCGCTATCTCCGACTCGTGGTGAGGGAACATCAGGTCCATGCCGCCACCGTGGATGTCGAAGGTCTCGCCGAGATACTTGCAACCCATGGCCGAGCATTCCATGTGCCAGCCTGGAAAGCCGTCGCTCCAAGGTGAAGGCCAACGCATGATGTGCTTGGGTTCAGCCTTCTTCCACAAAGCGAAGTCGACGGGGTTGTGCTTTTCTTCCTGACCGCTCAGCTCACGGGTGGTGTTAAGCATCTCCTCGAAGTTGCGACCCGAGAGGATGCCGTAGGGGTGCTCCTTATTATATTTCTCGATGTCGAAATACACCGAGCCATTCTCCACGTAGGCATAGCCGTGGTCGAGAATCTTCTGCACCATGGCGATCTGCTCGATGATATGTCCTGAGGCATGCGGCTCGATGGACGGACGCAGCACGTTGAGCTTGTCCATGGCGGCATGGTAGCGGTTGGTGTAGTACTGTGCCACTTCCATCGGCTCGAGGTTCTCGAGACGTGCTTTCTTGGCGATCTTGTCCTCGCCTTCGTCAGCATCATGTTCGAGATGACCCACGTCAGTGATGTTGCGCACATAACGGACCTTGTAGCCCAGATGTTTCAGATAACGGAACACCAAGTCAAAGGTGATGGCTGGTCTGGCGTGACCCAGATGCGCATCACCATAGACGGTGGGACCGCATACGTACATGCCCACATGTGGAGCATTCAAGGGTTTGAAAGGCTGTTTGCAGCGCGAAAGGCTGTTATAGATGTATAAGGCGTTTTCCATGATGCGAAGTTGTATTAAAAAAACCGTGCAAAGATAAACAATTTATCAATGCTTTTCGTACCTTTGCGGCCAAAGATTCAACTTTAAAACATTTATACAATGTACACGAACTTTCAAGAATATCTGAAGAAGGAATTGGCTCAGATTGAAGCCGATGGCCTCTACAAGCGTGAACGTATCATTGAGAGCGCACAGGGCGCTGAGATCATGGTCGGTGGCAAGGTTTGCCTCAACTTCTGCGCAAACAACTACCTCGGTCTTGCCGACAACCCGGAGCTGATTCAAGCTGCTAAGGAAGGCATGGACAGCCGCGGTTACGGTATGGCCTCCGTGCGTTTCATCTGTGGTTGCCAGGACCTCCACAAGAAGTTGGAAGCCAAGATCGCTGAGTTCTTCGGCACTGAGGACACCATCCTTTACGCTGCCTGCTTCGATGCCAACGGCGGTGTGTTCGAGCCTCTGCTCGGCGCTGAAGATGCCATTATCTCCGACGCTTTGAACCACGCTTCCATCATCGACGGCGTGCGCCTCTGCAAAGCCCAGCGTTTCCGCTATGCCAACGCCGATATGGCTGACCTCGAGAAGCAACTCCAAGACGCTCAGAACTGCCGCTTCCGCCTGGTGGTTACCGACGGCGTGTTCTCGATGGACGGCAATGTTTGCCCTCTTGACAAGATCTATGAACTGGCTCAGAAATACAATGCCATGGTGATGGTTGACGAAAGCCACTCCGCTGGTGTGGTTGGTAAGACCGGTCGTGGTGTGACCGAGCACTTCAACCTCCGCGGTAAGATTGAGATCCTCACCGGCACCCTCGGCAAGGCCTTCGGCGGCGCTATGGGCGGTTTCACCACCGGTCGCAAGGAGATCATTGACATGCTGCGTCAGCGCTCACGTCCATACCTCTTCTCCAACTCAATGGCTCCAGGCCTCGTGGCCGCAGGCATCCGTATGTTCGAGATGATGAGCGAGACCAACACCCTTCAGGATAAGCTTCATGCCAACACCGACTACTTCATCAAGAAGATGACTGAGGCTGGCTTCGACTGCAAACCTTCACAATCCGCCATCTGCGCCGTGATGCTCTATGACGCTCCGCTGTCACAGAAGTTCGCCGCCAAACTGCAGGAAGAAGGTATCTTCGTCACGGGATTCTACTATCCTGTGGTGCCTAAGGGTCAGGCTCGTATCCGTGTTCAGGTGAGCGCCGCCCACGAACGTGAACACCTCGACAAGTGCATCGCCGCCTTCGTCAAGATTGGTAAGGAACTCGGAGTCTTGAAATAATTTATAATTAATAATTTAGAATTTAGAGAGACTATCAATGAACTGAGCCCCGAAAGTTTTTTCCAACTTTCGGGGCTCTGTTCGTTAGTAGGATTTATGCTGTTATGGCCTCAATGGAAAACTAATTGGATGAACGCACGGGGCGAACTGAATGGCCACGGGAACGAGAAGTCCTATCTAGGGTTGGGTTGCCCATGTATAGTTGCCACGCTCTTTCTGACCAGTGTGTATCAAGCGATTTCGACCAATAATGACCCGTTCCATCCAATCCGAATGAATTACCGTCTATACGCTCACCAGCAAATGGCAAAAAGAGGCTGTGTCCATTCGGTGCGGTGAACAGTCGACCTCCTTTACCATTCAGCCTTTTGTAAACATGGGTAGTACTCTGTATCAATTCCTGTAACTGCTCATCCGTAGGCATACACCATCCAGCGCCCCAATTTGCCGTAGCCGCATCATCTTCAGTCTGCAAAAGGGGCAGATTGTCAGTAAAATGATGATAGCCAAGAACGGTATCGCAACAATACTTGGTCAACTGGTCATAATCGCCATTGGACCATTTATACGTATTCCAATCATAGTTTGTCTTAGTTTCTGTTTCTCCCCAAGCGAAATAGTCTCCGTAACCTTCGGGGGTGGTGGCACCCACGTTGCAGGTGGCCCAAAGGGTGCCACTCGGCAGGCCAAGGTCGACGTAATCATGGCCGCTGTAGGTACCAGTACCATTGAGATTCACTTCGTTGTTGTCGCCCCCATTATTCGGTCCATCGTTTTTCGTGCATCCTGTGGCGCAAACCACCGCCGTCATTAGCATTAAGGCTGCTACTGCCTTCATCATTTTTTTCATATTGGTTAAATTTAAAGATTAGTTGCTTAAATTTGTAGACAATAAACGCTGTTTGCAACAGCGTGTTGCAAAAATCGGAATACGAGAAAGAATGTGTACTTACAAATTGTCAAAAAGGACTTACAAATGATATATTGTAAGTGAATTTATTGCTGATTGTGGCTTTTCCACTCGGAAGGCGTCATGCCGACGATGGCCTTGAAGGTGCGGAAGAAGGTCGTCTCGTTCGCGAATCCCGTCTCCATCCATACCTCCGTGGCACGGGTGTCGGGCTTTCTGAGCAACTGCTTGGCGTGCTCCACACGATAGGTGTTGACGAACTGGCTGAACGAGCAGTGGTGCAGGTTGTTTATGCAGGCAGATAGTGTGTTGCGGTTGCAACCTACCATCGTCGCCACATCGGACATTTTCAGTCCGCTGTTCAAGTAAAGACGCTCTTCCTCCATCAGTTGGCAAATGCGCTGCAACAGCTCTTCTTCTGTAATGCTACTCGTCGGTCTCGTGGAGTCAGTCGAGTCTTCCGTTTCATTGGCTTCGTCAGTCTTTTCCTCCAAGTTATCCATGCGTTGTGATGCCTTCCGCGCGTGTATTATTATAAGGTACACGATAAATGCGGCCAAAAGAGCCAAGCCTACCCCAAGCCATAGCCATGAAAACGATGCATGGGCAACAATCATTGGGACCTCGGGATTGACACGCAACACCACTACAGACTTGAGTGGGTAATAGTTGGAATTATCGAGTCCACCGGCAAGGATGAGGTTGCCGTCATCATCGAGGACAGGCCAACAGAGGCCCATGTTAGGCAGCGGGTCGGTATAATAGAGCGTCAATGGCGCTGGATTCTCCGTATAATCCACGCGCAACACATAGACCTGTTTGCTTTGTCGGTTAAAGCCCACCAAATAGCCCCGCCCACGCTGCCTGTCCATTACGGGAAAATGATACTGGATGCTGTCGCCTTGAAACATCATTGGCACCGCGCATGTGGTAGAAAGCAGGCTGAAGTCGGTGCCACAGGTTCTGACGAAGCTTATTTGATTTTCGGTGTTTTTCACGGGCAGCAAGTAAGCGAAGTCGCCGGCAGTCTCGTCGCCGATGAAACAGAAATCGCTTATTCGGGGAATGTCGTAGGCCAACGGACGCCATTCGTCAAGCAGAGGCGCGTGGAAAGGCTCACCTAATAGTTGGTCAACGATGATGCTGTCAGGACGAATGCCACTGGTGTGTTTTGTGTCCAAGCTGCTGAATACCATTACGTTGTCTTTGGCCGTGCGCAAAATATAGGGACAGGAACGCTTTGCAGCCACATCCTTGACGCGAACAAAGGTCGAGTGGCCGTCAAAAAGTTCCATGCAGTCGTCGCTATACCAGTTACCTGAAATCACCACACGTCCGCTGTCAATTTCGGTGGCGGAGAAGTTGCTGCGTTTCATGTCCATGCAGCCAAAACCTTCAAAGGTATGGGTAGCAGGGTCGTACCATTCTGCCGGGTAAGTTCGCCCGATGCCCAATGGCTCATTGGCACCACCTAATGCCAGCACTTTGCCCGATTTCATGGGAACACCAATACCGAAGTCGTGCGAATAGACTGTTTGCACCGTATGCCAGGCGCCGTCGCTGAAATACTCTGCTGTTGCCGTTGGAACGAAGCCAGTGGTGTGACCCCCGATGACTGTCAGTTCGCCATTGACAAAGAAAGTGCAGTGGCCGTAACGTGGAATATTGAGGTCGGGTAGTTGCTCTGTTTCCAACTTTTTTTGCGTTAGGCCACTATTCTCCGACGATTGTCCTGCATGCAAGGATGCCGATGCCAGTAGGATTATAATAATAATAAGGTGTCTTTTCATTTTTCTCGGCAAGAGAGTTCAAAAATACGATTTTTTTTTAATTTTGCGAGCCTAAACAGAAGAATCATTAAATACTTACCATAAAATGAAAAAGATATTGATCGTTGGTTCCGGCGGACAGATCGGAACAGAATTGGTGAAGAAGCTCCGTGCCACCTACGGAAACGAGAATGTGGTGGCCTCGGATCTTCGCCCTTTAACTGGTGAAATCGTTGAGAACGGTCCTTTTGAACGTATCGACTCGACACAGATCATGCAAATTGTCGATGTGGTGAAACGCTACAATATCGACACCATCTATAACCTCGCTGCCATCCTTTCGGCTACTGCCGAGAAGAATCCCATGCTGGGTTGGAACGTCGGCATCGGCTCGTTGGTGAACTGCCTTGAAACAGCACGTATTTTCAACTGTGCCGTCTTTACACCTTCTTCCATCGGCGCTTTCGGCGCTTCAACGCCTCACGACAACACACCTCAGGATACCATCCAGCGTCCTAACACCATTTACGGCGTGACCAAGGTCACGGGTGAGTTGCTGAGTGACTATTACTACACCCGCTTTGGCGTGGATACCCGTAGCGTCCGTTTCCCTGGCTTGATCAGTAACCTGACCTTGCCTGGCGGTGGTACCACCGACTACGCTGTGGAGATCTACTACGCTGCCGTGAAGGGTGAGAAGTTCTATTGCCCCATCAGCAAAGGCACCTATATGGACATGATGTACATGCCCGACGCTTTGGATGCCATGGTCGACATCATGGAAGCCGATCCTACCAAGCTGGTGCACCGCAACTCGTTCAACGTCACTGCCATGAGCTTTGACCCGGAGATCATCTACAATGCCATCAAGAAGTACTATCCTAACTTCGAGATGGAGTACAAGTTCGATCCTATCCGTCAAGCCATTGCCGACAGCTGGCCGAACAAGATGGATGACAGCTGCGCCCGCAAGGAATGGGGCTGGAATCCGAAATACGACCTCGACAAGATGACGGTCGACATGATCGAGACGTTGAAGAAGAAGCTGCTGTAATGCAGTCTCTTTGTGAACAAAAAAAGCGAAGGTAAACACCTTCGCTTTTTTTGTTGTTATGACTGAATCGATTATTCAGTCGGTAAGGCCTTAAAGCCGTTACCCATAATCTCCGAGCTCTCGATCACATTGACGAAAGCATTCGGATCAAGGAATCTCAAATTAGCCTTTAATTTCACCAAATCGCTACGGTTCAAGGTGACATAGATCATTTTGCGTTCTGCGCCTTGATAGAGGCCGCTACCAGCGAAAACAGTACCGCTGCGGTCAAGGTCTTTGATGATGAAATTGCGCACTTCGTCGATCTTGTCGGTGACGATGAATGCCGTCTTATAGCTCTTCACGCCTTCCACCACGAGGTCGATGATCTTACTTTCAATGAAGATCAAGATGATGGAATAGATTGGGAGACGGATATCCTCAAAGGCCACGAGTGTGGTCAGCGAGATGATGCTATCGACAATCAGCACCAAAGTACCTAAGCTAATCTTAGTGTATTTATGAGCGATCATAGCGATGATATCGGAGCCTCCAGAGGTGGCACCCGAACGGAAAATGACACCAATGGCCACACCGTAGATCAAGCCTGACACCACAGTGTTAAGGAAGAAGTCGGGCATGAAGAAACGCTGCACCTCGCCATCCATGAAGAACAATGAGGACTGGGTAGCGGTATCGAAGAATGCACCATCGTGAATAACAGGAGCATACCCCCAGAAGGTCTCAACCAAATAGGTGAACACCGGGATTAATATCACCGAAATCACTGTCTTGATGCCAAAACGAGGTCCCAAGATAATGGTACCGATGATAAGCAACGGGATATCCATGCAAATACCCGCCAAGGAGATCTTCCAACCCCACATGGCGTTGAACACGTTGGCGAGACCATACACGCCACCAGGAGCCATGTGATAAGGGTTCACAAACATCACGTCGCCAATGGCGAAAAGGGCTGAGCCCAGCACCAGCAAGGCATAGGAAATAATTTGCTGCTTCAGTTTCTCGTTCTTCATAAGTCTATGACTTTAAAGCGGCAAAATTAAGAATTTTTCTCCTTCAAAATCAAACTTTCACTATCTTTGCTAAAAATAGGAAGTTATCCTCATGAAGCGTTTCTCCCTCCTCCTAGCCCTCTTGCTGTGGCTGTTGGGCTTCCCGTTGGCAGCCCAAGAAGGTCCTCTTTTCGTCAACGAGGGTGAAACGGTAGTGTATCACATCAGCCGTGATCCCGAAGGTCGGAAAGGCACCGTTTCGGATGCGCTCCAGAACGTTCCTGGTGTAAAAGTCGATACCGAAGGTAATATCACACTACGTGGGGTAAGTCAGGTGGAGGTCTTTATCAACGGAAAGCCTGCCCACTTCGATGAGGAAAGCCAGAAGAACTACTTGCAGCAGGTTTCAGCAGCCAACATTGAGCGGATTGAGGTGATGACTAATCCCTCGGCACGCTATACTACGGAAGCTGGCACGGGTGTCATTAACATCGTCACCAATAACAAAGGACGCTCCGAAAGGCATCTTAGCGTAGGGATTCAAACGAACACCCAACCTGTTGTCTCTCCATGGATTTCCTACATTTGGAACAACGACAAGTTCGCTTTTACCGCCAACTTGAAAGGCACTTTCTCAAATACCACTGAACATGCAGAGAGTTACAGCTATTCCTTTGTGGATACTCCAATCAACACGCTTGACACAGCCAGCTACTCTCGATCGTTCAGCGATGACACCGCTATGTATTATAGCGCCGAGATTTACCTGAAAGGCGAATACCATCCCAACGAGCGTAACGACTTTGTGCTGTATTTCTATGGCACTCCGAATACCAGCAAAACATCATTGCTGACAAATACATACAGAAAAGAATACATCGATAACGCTGGCGAGTATGAATATTCGATTTACAATGACAATGTTCAAAGGATGGCGTATGGCTCAGCAGGATTCAGCTGGCACCATCGTTTTGCGAAACCTGGTCATAGCATCAGCTTCCAAACCAATTCCGACTATGACTTTGGAGGCAACATAGCCAAGGAGATTCGCTACTTTAAGGATCAACCGTATCTGAACCGAAACATTCGTCTATCCAACGATTTCGTTGACATCGGAAATGTGTCTAAACTGGAATACATCTATCCATATAGCCATAAAGGCGAGATTTACCTCAGCCTAAGCAACACATTCATTCCCGACAACAACATCGGCTTATATGATACGCTCGGCATTGATGGTTATGTCAACGATGCGCTTCGATCAGAAAACCGAAAGTTCAGTAAAGATCATGTGATGGGAGTGGTTATGGTACAACATCATTTCGGTCGGCTAACCGTCAAGCCTGGATTGGGTTATGAGACCACCTTTTTGCGAGCACGCTATTTCGATACGCCTGAATACGACACATTGATGCGTTTCGCCCATTGGTTACCTTCGCTACACATCTCCTACCGCACCGATTCTCAGCACAACTTCAGTCTGAGTTACACCCGTAAGAATGATTACCCTTGGATGCGCTATTTTACCCGACGCGTCATGTACGAGGAAGAGAGTTTCACCTTGGGCAATCCATGGCTAAAACCCACTTTGATTGACGTCTTTGAGCTATCGTGGTCGAAATACTGGGAAGGCTTAGGATCAGTGAATATCAAAGGGTATTACAATAATTCCATCAATGCCATCAACCAGGTAAGCGATGTGGCCTATAGCGAAGTCTGGGGACGCGTGGTGCCATATAGGAAGCCCGTCAACCTCAACAAATATTTCGAGGCGGGAAGCGAGTTCAATATCACATACCGTCCCACTCCTACCTTCAACGTCCGCTTGGACGCCATTGTGTTCGACTCATACATCGAGACCTATTATGAAAAGACGCAAGACAGCGTCATCATCAGCGAGCTGTGGGCCTATAACCTCAACCTCAGCGTCTGGGCCAAGTTCTGGAACAAACTCGAGGTCCACGCCACCGCTTATTACAATTCTCCTACACAAACCCTCTTCGCCACCAATCAAACGGCCTATGGCATCGATTTTGGTTTCCGTGCCGACTTTTTCGACAAACGGCTCTCGGTGCTGTTGAACGCTTACGACATCTTCAACTGGAACAAGGAGAACAATTACACATCCAATCCTTATTACATCTCCTACAGTTCCAAAAAAGTGAATAGCCGGTATGTCAGCTTGGAGTTGGTTTACAGGATACTGTAAAACTTAGTGTTTTAACACCTGCTCAATTGCAACAGGGAAATAGGCCTGCTCCAGCTTGTGGATTTTAGCCGCTAAGCTATCTGGCGTTTCACCAGGCTCTAATGCAGTGTAGGCTTGCAAAATGATTTCCCCGCTGTCGTAAATCTCGTTGACATAATGGATGGTGATGCCGGAAAACTGCTCCTTGGCAGCCACCACGGCCTCGTGCACATGCTCCCCATAGAAGCCCTTGCCGCCGTATTTAGGCAGTAGGGCAGGGTGGATGTTGACGATCTGTCGAGGATAAGCCTGGATAAGGCTTGCCGGAATCTTCCAGAGGAATCCGGCAAGCACAATTAGGTCTAAATTCAAACTTCTCATCTCTTCGGTGAACTCAGGGCTGTTGAACTCAGCTTTGGTGATCATCCTCAAGGGGATGCCTAAGTTCTTGGCACGCTCGATGGAGTAAGCCTTGGGGTTGTTGCATACGACATTGACAATCTCAACGTCGTTGTTGCCTTTGAAATACTCGGCGATACGCTGCAGGTTAGTGCCGTTGCCGGAGACAAAGATGGAGAGTCTTTTCATCATCAGTCAACGCCTTTGTGAAGGAATGAGTTCTCGGAGCTGATGCCTTGACTGGAGGCTGAATACTGCGAGACTTCTTCTTCGGAAACAATCTCTTCGTAGTCCATGTCCCTACGCATGTAGGCGGGCTGACGTTCCAGCTCTTCGAGGCCTTTCTGGGTCTTGAAGTTGAGGCTCAGGGCTCTGAGGCGGTTACGCTTCAGCTCTTCTTTGGGATCGTAGGGCTTCTCCTTGGGTTCTTCGATTACGAGGGTCTCCACTTCGGTGACTTCATGCTGTGCTTCAGTGCCTAAAGTATGGATATTGGAGATCTCAAAGCTATCGTCCTCGCAGTTGTTTTTGAAGGGGTTTTCATATACCTTGACAGAGGGCGCTGCTGGCTCATCGTGCTTGATGGTTGGGGTGTCGAAGCGGATGGGCTCGCTAGTCTCGTTCAACGAATGGACCACGGTGCCGATGTGTTCGTCCTCATCGTGTTCTGCTTCGGGTTCAGGCTTGCAGGTAGCTGGAATCTCTGAAATCACATGTGTTGTTACAGGTGCTGGTTCTGGTGTCACAGCAGGGATCACATGTTGTTCGGGCTCGTTGAGCGGATGAACGGTAGCGGTCTCCTTGGGAGCGATGACTGGCTCAATCTTTTTGGCTTTGTTTTCAAATCCAGTGGCGATGAGGGTCACGCTGATATCTTCGCCCAATGACTCGTCGACGCCGTTACCCCAGATCACATCGGAGCAGTTGCCGCAGGTGTTCTGGACGTATTCGGTGATCTCAACCACTTCGTCGAGTGACACTTCGTCGGTGCCAGAGGTGATGTAGATAAGGATGTTCTTGGCTCCCTCGATGTTGTTGTCGTTGAGTAACGGTGAGTTGATGGCGAGCTTGATGGCTTCCTCGGCGCGGTTTTCACCTTTGGCGCGACCGGTGCCCATGATGGCTTTGCCGCTGTCTCTCATCACGGTCTTGACATCCTCGAAGTCAACGTTGACGTAGCCGGTTACGGTGATGATCTCGGCGATACCTTTGGCGGCGGTGGTGAGCACATCGTCAGCCTTCTTGAAGGCCTCGGTGAGCTTCATGTTACCGTAAGAGTCGCGCAGCTTGTCACTGCTGATGATGATGAGGGTGTCGACGTTTTTCTTCAGTTCCTCGATGCCTGACTGGGCTTGCTGCTTGCGGCGGCGGCCTTCGCACTCGAAGGGGATGGTGACGATGCCGACGGTGAGGATGCCCTTCTCCTTGGCGATGTGGGCCACTACAGGAGCGGCGCCAGTGCCGGTGCCACCGCCCATACCGGCGGTGACGAACACCATCTTGGTCTTGTCGTCCATGATCTTGGTAATCTCTTCTTCGCTGCTCAAGGCGGCTTCACGGCCCACGGCGGGGTCGTTTCCGGCGCCAAGCTCACGCTTGCCGAGGTGTATCTTGGTGGGGACGGTGCTCCTCATGAGTGCCTGATAGTCGGTATTGCACAATACGAAGTCAACACCTTGGATGCCCTCTTCGAGCATGTGGTTGACGGCGTTACCGCCGCCTCCTCCCACGCCGATTACTTTAATATAGTTAGCTGGCTTTTCGCACAGCGGTTTGAACATGTCGTTAGTGAAGTTTTCCATAGTCTTTTGGGTTTATTGTTTTATTCTTTGATTTCGTTTTCTTCGGATAAGAACACAGTGATGATCTTGGTGAGATCGAAGCGATGCTTCTTTTCTCCTTCTTTCTTCTGTCTTCTGCTCCTTCTGGTGGGCTCTTCAGGCTGTTCTTCCACTATTTCCTCCTCTTCGACGGGTTTGTGTGGAATCACTACGATGGGCTCCTTGTGCTTGGCACGTTCCATCTTTTCCTGATATTCAGCTCTGGCGATACCTTCAATCACGAGACCGATACCGGTAGCGTACATCGGGCTGGCCAGTTCCTTGATGCTGTCTTCCGACAGGTGCTCATTCGGGTAACCGATTCTAACGTCCAGACCGGTCTTGAATGAGGCTAACTGTTGGATATGTTTCATCAGGGCACCGCCACCGGTAAGCACGATGCCAGCGATGAGCTTATGCTGTGAATTGACCTTCTGAATCTCGTAGTTGACGAGTTCGAAGATTTCTTCCATACGGGCTTGAATGATGTTGGCGAGGTTCTTGAACGAGATCTCTTTGGGCGCTCTGCCGCGAATGCCTGGAATTGACACCAGTTCGTCGTCACGGTTCTCGCTGGCCACGGCCGATCCGAACTTGACCTTCACGTCCTCGGCGTAGCGACGGATGATGGCGCAGCCTTTGCTGATATCCTCGGTGATGATGTTGCCACCGAAGGGGATCACAGCGGAATGGTAGATCTTGTTTTCATGGAAGATGGCGATGTCGGTGGTGCCGCCTCCGATGTCGACCAAGGCGACGCCGGCTTCTTTCTCTTCCTCGTCGAGTACAGCCTCAGCTGAGGCAATGGGTTCAAGGATCATGTGATCCATCTCAAGGCCAGCACGCTCGATGCATTTCAAGATGTTCATGGCGGCGGCGTTCTGTCCGATGATGACGTGGAAGTTGGCTTCCAGCTTGCTGCCAAGCATGCCCTTGGGGGTAGTGCCGATCTCACCGTCCACAAAGTATTCCTGTGGGATGACGTCGATGATCTCTTCACCAGGGATCATGTTGATCTTCCAAGTGTCAAGGCGCAGCTTCTCCAACTCCTCGTCGGAGATTTCCTTGTTGCGGTCGTCGCGCATCAACACGCCGCGGTGCTGCAGGCTCTTGATGTGCTGACCGGCGATGCCGACGTTCACCGACTTAATGTCGACGTTCGATTGGGCGGATGCCTCGTCTACAGCTGCCTTGATGGCGTTGACCGTTTCGTCGATGTTGGTCACGATACCCCTACTAACACCTGTGGATGCGGCTTTGCCGTAACCCAGGATTTCAATCTTTCCATTGGCGCCTTTTCTTCCAACGATACATGCGATCTTGGTGGTGCCGATGTCTAATCCGACAATGATTTTTTCTTCACTCATAGTATTATTATTTTGTACACACAATTTGATTTTTATATTTCAAGTTCAATGTCTTGTATGCATTAAGTTCTTCTGTTCCGCTGAATTTTTCCAAAAGTGTCGCCAGACGCATCAGCTTGTTTTCAAGAGCATCGGTGTTGTTGAGTATGACTCTGGCTGAGAGGTTGTTGACGACCAGTTCGTATTCGTTGTGATCGTTTTTATAGATCTGACCGACGTTCCCTGAAAGGAATGGATCGTTGCCAATGGCCAAGGCGATGGAAAGTGCATCGTGGAGTCCAGCAATGGCATAAATGCTATCGGTGACACGGCTGTTTTTGCTTGGCATGGGGAAGTCGAAGTTACCACTGGCGATGATCACACGGGGTGAGTAGTGGGGGCACGACGGGAAGACGATGCCTTCTCGGGTGACGTAAACCGAACCCTTGTCGTGGTTGAACACGCGGAGCACAGGCTCGAACTCCTTTGCCTTGATGACCAGTGTGTCGTTGAGACCGATATAAGCGCTTGCTTGGTCGATCCACGGATTGCCATCGAGCAGTTTCTGAATTTGCATCATGTCGACAGAAGAGATGGCGGCATGACGATCTATCTTGCAGATGGCTTCGGCATGGGTGATGACGCTGTCCTTCTCCACGAAACCGTTCCTGTGGCAGCGTTCCAGCTGGAAAGTGATGCCTTTGAGAGGCGTATCCAGATACTGCTTACGTCCGAAGACGAAGAGCACGATGAGAGCAGCTCCCGTGATCACCCATAACGCTATTTTCAAGATCTTCTTTACCATTGGCTGATCATGTTTTGGAGTGGTTCAACGAAACGGTCGATATTGCCTGCGCCCATGGTCACCAACAACTCGGGCTTGCGCTCGGCGATGATCTCGAGCAGCTGTTCTTTGGGGCAGAGGCATTTGTCGCTCAGGTTGACCTTGTCGAGAAGGGCTTGTGAGGTGATGCCTTCGATAGGTTTCTCCCTGGCGGGATAGATGTCGAGTAAAATCAGGTCGTCGGCCATCGCCAGGACGTTGGCGAAGTCCTCCATAAAATCGCGTGTACGAGTGAAGAGGTGCGGCTGGAAGACCAGCGTCACCCGTTTTGACGGGAACGATGCTTTTATGGCCGACAGACAAGATTTTATTTCTTCAGGATGATGTGCATAATCATCGATATAGCAGTAATTGTCATTTCTGACGCGTATGTCAAAACGACGTTTCACACCTTTGAAGGTGGAGAGCGCTTTGGCAATCTCGTCAGGATTTAATCCTAATTGTGAAGCGGCTGCGAAAGCTGCGGTGGCGTTAAGCTGATTGTGCTTGCCAGGGATGGGCATTGGCAGATTAAGCTCGTTCACACGATAGTCGCAGTCTTCTCCAAAACCGAAGCTGACCTGATTCGAGACGTCAATGTCCAGCCCTTCTTTGACGATGACTATGTCTTGAGTCAGTTGAGCGAAGGCGTTGAAGCTTTCCACAAGATGCCGCTTGTCGCCATAGATGTCGAGATGGTCAGCATCGATGGAGTTGATGATGCTGATGTTGGGCGAGAGCTGCAGGAAGGAGCGGTCGAACTCATCGGCCTCGACCACCAGCACCGACTCGGTAGTATGGCCGAGGTGCAGGTTGCTGCCGAAGTTGTTGGCAATGCCGCCAATGAAGGCGGTCATGTCGACACCGCACTCGTTGAGGATGTGTGCCACCATGGCAGTGGTCGTCGTCTTGCCGTGGGTGCCAGCGATGGCGATGGTGAAATGCTCCTTAGAGATGGCACCTAAGGCTTCGGCGCGTTTCATCATGGGGATGCCGCGACGGCGGAGCTCCACCAACTCGTTAAGGTCCTTGGGAACCGCTGGGGTGTAGACGACGATGTCGATGTCGTCAGGCAACAGTGCAGGGTTGTCCTCGTAATGAACGGCCATGCCTTCTTCTTCCAGCTGCTTGGTAAGGGATGACGGCGTGAGGTCGTAGCCAGCCACGGCGATGCCTTGGCTGTGGTAATACCTTGCCAGGGCGCTCATGCCGATGCCGCCTATGCCTACAAAATACACACTATGCAATCCCTTGATGTTCATTTTTCGATGGCTTTTATGATGATGTCAACGATGTCGTCAGCGGCGTTGGGACGCGCAAACTGAGCGATGTTGGCTTTCATTTCGTTTTGTTTGTCTTTGTTGCTGAGCAACTCCTGCAAAGCAGGGACGAGCTTGGTCTCGGTCTCGTCGTTTTTGACCATCACAGCGGCGTTAGCATCGACCAGCTGCTTGGCGTTCTTGGTCTGATGGTCCTCAGCAGCGGTGGGCAGCGGCACAAAGATGACGGGCTTTTGCACCAAGGCGAGTTCTGAGATCGACATGGCGCCGGCACGTGAAATCACCACGTCCGCAACGGAGTAGGCGAGGTCCATGCGGTCGATGAAGATCACGGGCTTCACTTTGTCTTCCAGTCCCAGTTCTTTGACCTCGTTGACTGCCTGCTCATGGTAGTATTTGCCAGTCTGCCAAATGAGTTGCATGTCGCTTTCCTTGAACTTGGCAAGCTGTGCCGAGATGCCTTTATTGATGCCTAAGGCGCCTTGGCTTCCGCCGACGAGTAGCACGACTGGCTGCTCGGCTTTGACGCCGAAATAATCAGCGGCTTCGTTACGATCGCAGTTGCCGTTGATATTGCCTCGCAGCGGGTTGCCGGTGAAATGGATCTTTTCTTTCGGGAACCATTGCTCCAAGCCGTTGTATGCCACACAGATGGCTTTGGCCTTTTGTCCTACATTACGGTTGGTCTTGCCAGGGTACGAGTTCTGCTCTTGGATGATGGTTGGGATGTGGAGCCAGTTGGCGGCTTTCAGCGTGGGGCCGCTGGCGAATCCACCGACACCGATGACGGCATTAGGCTGGAATCGCTTCAGAATGCGACGGGCCTTGGTCAAGCTGCTGACGAGCTTGAACGGCAGGGTGATCACAGACAGGTCTTTGGTAAAGCCGCTGATCCATAGTCCTTCGATGGGGTAGCCAGCCTTAGGCACACGGTCCATCTCCATCCTGCCTTTGGCACCGATGAAAAGGATCTCCGCTTCAGGGAAACGTTTTTTCAATGCGTCTGCAATGGCTATGGCGGGGAAGATGTGGCCTCCAGTGCCACCTCCACTGATGACAAATCTCAAGTTATTCTTCATGGGCTACCTCCATTTCTTCGTTTTCTATTACTTCTTCTGTTTCCGTTTTCTGTTCTACGATTGGCGTTTCCTCCAAACTTCTTGTCACGCTGAGTATCATACCCACAGCAAATCCAGTCATAAGCATTGAGGAACCACCTCTACTCACAAAAGGCAACTGTTGTCCCGTCACAGGCATCAGACCAGTGGACACCCCCATGTTGATCATGGCTTGCATGATCAGGATGAAGGCGATGCCGAACGCCATCAGCGCACCGAAGGTCAAAGGACGTTTTTTCATGATCCTGACAGATCGTGTGAGCAGAATGATATAGAGCAACATCACAAAGATGCCTCCCACCAATCCGTACTCCTCGATGATGATGGCATAGATACAATCTGAGAATGGCTGAGGTAAGAAGTTACGTTGGGTACTCTTGCCGGAGCCTTTGCCGAACAGACCTCCGCGAGCGACGGCGATTTTGGCGTACATCTTCTGTGCGTTGCGATCGTCAATTTGCAGGGGTGAGTGTTCTGGGTCGATGCCGGCAGCGATCTTGGCTTCCCGCTCTTCTTTGGCGGCCTCAATACGGCCTTGCCAGGTCTTCACACGACTGATTCTGGGTTTCTTTTTGGCTTTCTCTTGTAACTTGGCATCCTCAGGGTGCAACTCGGCGGCGGCTACCACCTTCTCATAGCGGTTTTGCTTGATGTTGGCGACCATGTCGTCCGTCAGGATGTAAAGACCCATTCCTAACACCACGATGCCAATCAGTGCCATGAGATAGCTGAACTTGATCTGCCCGATGTAAAGCATCACGATGCAGACTACAAAGAGCATGGCGGCTGTGGAGAGGTTCTCGGGGAAGATAGGCCCCACAATTAGGACGATGGGCAGGAAGATGGGGACGATGAGATTCTTAAACGTATAGTCTCGGTTGTTCCAAACGACGATGTATTTTGCTAAGTAGGCGATAAGCACGATCTTAGCCAGCTCACTGGTTTGGAATCCCATGATGCTACGTGAGGCACCGTTGATGCGGCTGCCAAAGAAATATGTGAATATCAGCAAGATAAAGCAGAACAGAAGCACTAATTCGATCGCTCTCGAATAATGACGGTAATTGATCCGCGATGCGATGAACATCATCACGAATCCAGCCATCAGCGTGGCGGCATGCTTCAACAGCACCTTCTCGTTGTAAGCGCCGATACGAACATGCGCCTCAGAGCTGGTGGCACTGTAAACCGCCAGCAACGAGATGATGCCTAAGATAAGCATCACCACCCAAATGACTCTGTCGCCTTTTAATATCTTGTTGATCCAACTCATTTTAGTTGAGCGTTTAGAGTTGAGCGTTTAGAGATTTTACTTCTTTCACAAAGGAATTGCCGCGCTCGGCGTAATCCATCTCATGGTCCTTGCAGGCAGGGGAGAAGAGCACGATGTCGTTCTTTTCGGCAATTGCGGAGGCCATGTGGACTGCCTCTGATAGCGAATCGGCCTCGTGGATCTCATTCACCACGCCGTTGAAGGTCAAGGCGATATTCTCTTTTTCATTACCTAAGGCGATGATGGTCTTGACTTTCTTTTTAGCGGTTTCGATGAGCTCGCTGTAGTTGTTATGGCATGAGCCGCCTACGATCCACACGACTGGATTGACGATGTTTTCAAACGTGAACCAAGTGGCGTTGATGTTCTCGGCCTGTGCATCGTCGTAGTACATCACGCCATCGATGGATGTGATGAAGTGCTGACGATGGGTCAAGGTGTTGAGGTCGCCCATGCAGTTCTTGATACTTTCTTTTCTGATTTCCAGAATCTTGGCAGTGATGCTGGAGGCCATGTTCTCAGGTCTGCGCTTGGAAAGGTTTTCCGTTTTTTCAAATAAGTATCTCATAACTTTTATCTTTTATTTCTTATCTTTTATCTTATCTTGAAAGTTATCAGTGTGAATGCAGCCAGCAAGATGGTGATGATCCAGAAGCGAATGGTGATCTTCACCTCGTGGTGGACGGTGTTGTAGCCCTCGCCGTGACCTTTGAAGGTGACTGTGCTGTTGGGCCATGCTTTCTTAAAGTCGCTATAGCTGGTGCGGAAGTGGTCGTGCAAGGGGCCTTTCTTCCATATTCTGTGCTTCTTGCCGGTCTTGACGAAGCGTTTCACATCGAGGTCAGAGAGGATCTCGAAAAGGAACACACCGCAAAGCAGAGGCAGCAGCAGTTCTTTATGCATGATGATGGCTGACACGGCAATGATACCGCCGATGGTCAAGCTACCGGTGTCGCCCATGAAGATCTGGGCAGGGTATGAGTTGAACCACAGGAAACCGACGAGTGCGCCCACAAAGGCGGCTAAGAATACCACAAGCTCTTCGCTGCCTGGGATATACATCAAGTTGAGGTGCCCCGCCATGACGGCGTTACTGGAGATATAAGCAAGGATAACCAATGTGATACCTATGACAGCAGAGTTGCCTGAAGCCATACCGTCCATGCCGTCGTTGAGGTTGCTGCCATTGCTGACGGCTGCGACGATGAATACGGTGAGCATCACGAAGAATACCCATGCCAAGTTATACATCCACTTCGGTCCAGCCCATTTGAACAGGTTGGCATAGTTGAGATCGTGGCTCTTTACGAAAGGTATCGTTGTACGAGTCGACTTCACGTCGGGACTTTTGATGACGATCTCTTTATTGTTCTCAATCTTTACTTGAACGTTTTCGTTGATTTGCACCGCAGGACTGAAACGCAGGGTGAGGCCTACGATCAAACCGAGTAGGATCTGGCCGCCAAGTTTGACCGCGGGCTTAATGCCGTCTTTCTTTTTCTTGAAAGATTTGACGTAATCGTCAGAGAACCCGATGATGCCAAGAATGAGTGTGGTGACGATCATCAGGATGGTGTAGATGCTGTGAAGCTTACACACCAACAGTACGGGGATCAGGATGGATGCGATGATGATGACGCCACCCATGGTAGGGACGCCAATCTTCTTGGTGTTATACGGGTCGATGGAAGCATCGCGTTGGGTCTCAACGACTTTTTTGCGCTTCAACATCTTGATGAACCAGTTGCCAAACCATACCGAAACTATAAGTGCAAGGATAATGGCGGCAGCGGCGCGGAAGGTGACATAGGTGAATACGCCTGCTCCGGGAAAGTTAATTTGGTTTAAATACTGGAAGAGATAGTATAACATGGTTTATTTCTCCTTTAATGCTGATGAGAGTTCTTCTTTATCGTCGAAATGGCGTTTCACGCCTTTGATAATCTGGTAGTCCTCGTGACCTTTGCCTGCCAGCAGAATGATATCGCCTTTGTTGGCTAATGCCACGGCGGTACGGATGGCTTCGCGGCGGTCGGTGATGGCGAGTGCCTTGCGCATGTCCTCGGCAGCGATGCCTTCCTTCATCTGACGGATGATCTCATCAGGTTCCTCGTCGCGTGGGTTGTCGCTGGTGAGGATGACCTTGTCGCTAAGCTTGACGGCCACGGCAGCCATCTCAGGACGCTTGGTGGTGTCGCGGTTACCGCCACAACCTACCACGGTGATGAGGGCCTCGTGATGCTTGCGCACCTCGTTGATGGTCTTGAGCACGTTCTCCAAGGCGTCAGGGGTGTGGGCGTAGTCGACAATGCCTACAATACCACTATCGCTGTGAACCATGTCGAAACGACCGTTGGCGCCATTCAGCTTGCTGATCTCAACAAGCAGTTCCTCTTTGTTGAAACCCAAGGCGGTGGCGGCACCATAGATAGCCAAGATGTTGCTGGCATTGAAGCCTCCGACCAGACGGGTGTACATCTCGGTGTTATTGACCTTCATCAACATGCCATCGAAATGGCTTTCCAATACGACACCCTTGAAGTCGGCGTCATGTTTCAGAGCGTAGCCGAGCTTTTTGGCCTTAGTGTTCTGCAACATCACACTACCGTTCTTGTCGTCGAGGTTGGTTAAGGCGAAGGCGCTGGAGGGTAGATCGTCGAAGAACTTCTTCTTGGCGTTACGGTAGTTGACCATGGTCTTGTGATAGTCAAGATGGTCGTGGGTAAGGTTGGTGAAGATGCCTCCGGCAAACTGCAATCCTGCGATACGGCGCTGGTCGACGGCATGGGAACTGACCTCCATAAAGGCATATTCGCATTCACGATCGACCATCTTCTTCAATAGGGCGTTCAGTTCAACGGGATCAGGGGTGGTATGGGTTGATGGGATGACTTCGTGGTCAACGATGTTTTCAATGGTGGAAAGTAAGCCACAGGCATAGCCGGCATCCGTGAAGAGACGGTAGAGCAGCGTTGCGATGGTGGTCTTACCGTTGGTGCCTGTCACTCCGACCAGCTTCAATGCTCTTGAAGGGTTGCCGTAGAAGTTGGAAGCTCCAACGCCTAAGACGTAAGCGCTGTCATCCACCCGGATGTAGGTCACGCCTTCTTTCAAGGTTTGTGGCATCTTCTCGCAAACGATGGCTGAAGCACCTTTTTCCAGAGCCTTGTCGATGTAGTCGTGCCCGTCGGTCTGAGTGCCTTTCACGGCGAAAAACATGGTTCCTGGCTCAACGGTACGTGAGTCGAACGACACCTTGTTGATGTCAATGTCCTTGTCACCGATAAGTTCCGACAGGTTGCAGTTTACTATGATGTCTTTGATCTTCATTATTTTCCAAGTGTTAATCTAATTAATCCTCCCGGCTGAAGTGTATCGCCGGCTTTCACTGACTGTTGGTTGACCTTGCCGAATCCGTCGAAGGTGGCGACCCATCCCAAGTTCTCCAGCAGGTATACTGCATCGGTGACGTTCATTCCACGTACGTCGGGGACGCATAACGAGTCGAACTCCATGGGTCTCACAATGTATTTATCGTCATTCTTTGAGTAGGAGGTGGTGACCCATTCGCTGCCTAACGAGTAGTCGACGTAGGTCACACCGATGCCTTGCAGATAAGGAGCGGCTTCCGTTTGATGGCGAATGACACTGTCGGCTTTCTTTTCGTCCTCTATCTCGGCTTCTCTCATGCCTTTGATCTTGATGGCATAGACGCGGTCGGCGATCTCCTTGAAAGCGGGAGCGGCGACCTTACCGGCGGAATAGAAGCGCCCTTTGGCCTTGCTGATAACCACGATGCAGCTATAGACTGGGTTGTCGGCAGGGAAGAACCCTGCGAAGGTCACGTTATAGTCGCGCTCCCATCCTCCATGTCCATTGGGCCATTTGTAAGCTTTTCTCTCCACGTTGTAGAGCTGGGCGGTGCCGGTCTTTCCAGCGATACCGTATTCTGTGCCACGAAGCACCTTGGCCGTTCCGCGTTCCACCACGCCTTTCATCATGCTTTGGATAGAATCGATGGTCTTCTTGGAAGCAATCTGCTCTTTGAGTACCACAGGATCGATGGTCTGCAAGAGAACGCCTTCCTTTCGGATCTCTTTGACAAATTGAGGCTTCATCATCCTACCACCGTTGGCCACGGCGTTGTAAAGGGTGAGAATCTGCAGCGGGGGCAAACGAAGCTCATAGCCAATGGACATCCAAGGGAGTGAGGTCTTCGACCAGTTCTTCTTATCGAGAACGGGATGTTTGATATAGGGCTTTGCTTCGCCAGCCATTCCTGTACCTAATGGTACGTTCAGCCCAATGCTGTAAAGCTTGTTGACGTATTGCTCGGGGTTTTCGCCGAAGTAGTCGGTGATCAGTCGGGCAGTACCTTTGTTTGACGATTGCTCGAAGACCTCTCTGATAGTGACGATGCCGTCCTCGTTGACTGGGTGGTCGTCAAACATCTTCTTGTTGGAGAACACCAGTGGCGTATGCGCTCTGCCGATGTTGACGTTTCTTTTGTTGATGTCGAGTTCAGGATGGGCATCGAGCAGCACCAGCATGGAAGCAAGCTTGAAGGTCGATCCCGGCTCAATACCTACGCCGAGAGCAAAGTTATAGCCTTCGTAGCATTGATCTGTCACCTTGTCACGTTGCATATTGGAGATGGCTTTCACATCGCCAGTGGCCACTTCCATGACGATGGCGCAGCCTTGTTCTGCCTTGTTTTCGACCAAGGCGTGACGGAGCGCGCGTTCAACGATATCTTGTATGTTGATGTCAAGGGTCGATACGACATCGTTGCCGTTGACGGCTTCGATGTTGTTGTCGTCTTCAACGGGAATCCACACGCCGTGATGGAGGTGGCGTTGTTTGCGGTGCCCGTCTTTGCCGCGGAGTATGGTGTCGCAGGCACTCTCAAGTCCCACCAACTTGTCGTCACTGACGTAGCCAATGGTACGGCTGGCCAATGATCCGTAAGGGTGGATACGTTTGAATTTGGGCTGTGACTTGGTGAGGCCGACTTTGCGCTTACCTTGGTTGAAGATATTGCAGGTCTCAAGTTCTTGATATTGCGCCAAGGTGGCGTTGAGGTCGATCAGGAAATACCGTTTGTGGTTGCCCTTGGCTTCGACGAGGCCTTGTTTCCACTTGGCGGCGTTACGTTTCGGGAAGAGCTCTGCCAGTTTGTGGCTCAACTGGTCCACACCCTTGTTGAAGGTGGTATCGTGGATGACGGAGGGGTCGACGCCGATTTCGAAGATGGGCACGTCGGTGGCCAGCAGGCTGCCGTCGCAGGCGAGTATGTCGCCTCGTGAGGCTTGCAGCGTGTCAAAACGGGTCTCCACCTGCTCGGCGAGGGCACGCAGATCGTCGCCTTCCTTGGTCTGCACTAACACGGCTTTGGCCAAAATAGCAATACCCACGACCAAGACGGCCATGTAAACCAGGAAGGTCCTGATCATGCATCTTGTTTGTGGATCCCGTGTCATTACTTTTCTTTTTTAACGATTCTTGTTTCCAACGATTCCTTCAGTCCTTCACCTGCCAGCTTGTCGATCAGGATGGTCTGAGTCGATTCTTGGGTGTAGGCTGACTTGGCATAGATATATTCCACGCGGAGGTCGCGCAGGAGCAAAGTGTTTTTTTTGATGGAGCGGCTGGTGCTCTCAGCGATGTAGGCGTTGGTGATGATGAGCATCAGCAGTACGGTAAGGTACACGAGGAAGGGGAAGAACTTGGAGATATCCTCACGGGTGAGGAAATTACCGCCCAAGATTTTCATGAAGGCGCTACCACCTTTTGCACGGCTCTTTCTTTCTGTCTTCATAGCGGTTTCCTTTCTGCGATTCTGAGCTTGGCACTACGTGCACGGCTGTTGTTTGCGATCTCTTCCTCGGAAGGCACGATGGGCTTCCTGTTAATAATAATATAAGGTGTCAAGGAGTTGCCGAAGAAGTCTTTCTCTTCGTTACCCTCGGCGTTGCCTGTCTTGGTAAAGTTCTTCACCAGCCGATCCTCGAGCGAGTGGTACGACAGCACCACCAGTCTTCCACCGGGTTTGAGCACATCGGCACATTGCGAGAGGAAGCGCTGAAGGGCGTCCATCTCCTGGTTTACCTCTATGCGGAGTGCTTGGAAGATCTGAGCCAAGACCTTGTTTTCGCGTCCATGGGGGAGCCTTGCTTGTACGGCTTCCTTAAGCTGCATGGTAGTCTCGATGGGTTGGATATCCCTGGCCATGATGATATCGGAAGCCACCAGATGTGCGTTTTGCACCTCGCCGTAGAGACTCAGCACACGGGTCAGGGCAGCGTGGTCGTAGGTGTTGACGACGGTGGCGGCGTCGACGGGGTTGGATTGGCTCATGCGCATGTCGAGACGGCCGTCGAAGCGAGTTGAGAAGCCTTTTTCGGGAGTGTCGAACTGGTGTGATGAGACGCCGAGGTCGGCCAAGATGCCGTCGATGCGACCTTGGTGGTAGAGCTGGATGAAGTTCTTGAAATAGCTGAAGTTCTGTGGGATAAAGGTGAACCGCTCGTCGTCGATGACGTTTTTGGCGGCATCTTCATCCTGGTCGAACGCATATAGATGTCCGGTGGTAAGGCGTTCCATGATGGCACGCGAGTGCCCGCCGCCACCGAAGGTGACGTCGGCGTAGACGCCTTCGGGATTGATGTTCAATCCCTCGATGCACTCGTTCAATAACACCGGATTGTGATACATTTTAGTTTAGAGTTTATGGTTTAGAGTCCGAAACTCAATCCGGAAAAGAGTTCTTCCACACCTTGTGCAAGCTCTTCGGTGGAGATGGCGTTGACGCGTTCGTCGTACTTCGCCTTATCCCAGATTTCCATGTTGGTGAACATGGAGTCGATGACGATGTCCTTGCAGAGACCGTGGCGTTCGACGAGATCTTTGGGGATCTGAAGTCGGCCGTTGGCATCGAGCTTCACGCGCTTCACTCCGTCGAGGTATTTACGCATGACATCGAGTTTGCGGCGGTCGAAGGTGTTCACCTGCATCAGTATCTCTTTGCGGCGGTTCCAATCGCTGTTGGTGTACAGCTCAAGGTAGTCGCCGTGCAGGCCTGGACGCAGGACGAAATCCTCCTCGGTTTGACTGCCCAACTGCTCCCTGAAATCGGCGGGAAGCATCAGTCGGCCTTTCGAGTCGAGCTTGCAAGTGAATGTTCCAGTGGGGTTACTCATAATTCCGAATTATTTCGAAGCAAAATTATAAAATCAATCCCATTTTGTTCCATTTTCTCCCATTTTTTTACACCACTATTTTTCAACAGAGTTATCAACAACCCTGTTAATATCTTGTTGATATGCTGTTAGTTAATAGTTAATTGTTGTTAATTTGTTGAAAAACAATGAATTATAGGATTGAAATTGAAATATTTTGCTTGGATTTGGTTATGATTGAAAAAAATCATTACTTTTGTAGGTTGCAATAAAAGAATTCTCAATGGAGGATAGATACGGTAACTTGATCGATTTCAAGAAGATACTTGAAGCCAAGGCTCCCAAGCTGATGAAGCGGATGCCCAATTGGCTGTTTCGCCGTATCCAAAAACTACTCCATGAGGACGATATCAACACCATCCTTAGTAAATACGGGCATCTTCAAGGTGTGGAGTTCGTTCAAGCTGTGGTCAAGGATTTCAACTTGAACGTTGTGGTGAAAGGCGCTGAAAACTTGACTGCCTCAGATCGTATCTTGGTGGCCTCGAACCATCCGTTGGGTGGGCTCGATGGCATCGCCCTCATCGGCACGGTAGGCAGCTATTGCCCCAACCCCGTCACTCCGGTCAACGATTTCCTGATGTATATCAAGAACTTGCAACCGGTTTTTATTCCAGTCAACAAAGTGGGTAAGGGAGTGGCCAACCGTGAAGAGAACCTTCGTTTGTTCAATGAGACCTTCGCCAGCGATCGCGCCATCTGCTATTTCCCCTTCGGACTCTGCTCACGTAAAGTGAAAGGTGGCAAGATCATGGACCTGGACTGGAAGAAGACCTTTGTCTCTAAGTCAAAAGAATACCATCGCGACATCATACCCACCCATATCGACGGACAAAACACTCGTTTTTTCTACAATCTCGCTCGTCTGCGTAAACGCCTGAAAATCAAAGCTAATATTGAAATGGCTTTTCTCGTAGACGAATTCTTCAAGCAACGCAACAAGACCCTCACCATCATCTTCGGCAAGCCAATACCCTATCAAACCTTCGACAGCCGACTCTCTGATGCTGATTGGGCCGAGAAGCTGCGCTGTTTCTCTTACAACTTAGCCATCGACAAGGATCTCACTTTTGATCCGGAAAAACAGTACCTAATTCCATGAATTGAAAAACCGTGATTATGAAGCGTGTCATAGATCCTATACCAGTAAAGAAGATGCTTGAAGAACTGACGCAAGAGCGGTTCATCAGGAAGACGAACAATGGCAAGAACGAGATATACATTGTCAATGCCTTCAATGCACCCAATGTGATGCGTGAGATAGGCCGTTTGCGTGAGTTGAGCTTCCGTGATTCAGGAGGTGGGACTGGATTGGATTGCGATATCGACAACTTCGACCATTGTGCGGAGAACTACTTTGAACAGCTCATCGTGTGGAATCCATTCGATCAAGCCATTGTCGGCGGTTACCGTTTCCTGATGTGCGACAAGATAAAACCTCTTCCCGATGGCAGAATCGATACCCCTACGGGAGAGCTTTTCCAGTACTCCGAGAGATTCATCAAAGAGTATTTACCTTATACCATCGAGTTGGGCCGCTCCTTTGTACAGCCTGACTACCAGCCGTCGAAGAGCCTCTCCAAAGGCATGTATTCGCTTGATAACCTGTGGGATGGGTTAGGCTATCTCTGCACAGCCTATCCCCAAGCCAAATACTTCTTTGGCAAAGTCACGATGTATCCTCAACTGGAACGTGAGTCACGAGATATGATTCTCTATTTCATGAAGCTTCATTTTCCAGATCCTGACGGTTTGCTCAAGCCTTGGCCTGAATTGAACCTGCCTATTAAGATGGATGAAGCACAGCTTAAGTCGATCTTCACGGGCGAAAGCTATCAAGAGAACTATAAGATCTTGGTCAGAGGCGTGCGTGAACGCAATGCTGCTGTACCGCCGCTGGTCAATGCATATATGGGTCTCTCGGCCACCATGCGCTCGTTTGGAACGGCCGTCAACCCGCCTTTCGGCAACGTAGAGGAAACTGGTATCCTGGTCACGATCAGCGATATCTATCCTGACAAATACGAGCGCTACACCACCTATGAACCCAATGAAAAACCCTTACACCTTAGTTGAGCCATGATTATCAAAGACGCCCACTTCATATCAAGCAATAGTAAGATCGATAAGCTTCCGAAGGACAACCTTCCGGAATACGCCTTCATCGGTCGCTCCAATGTGGGTAAGTCATCACTCATCAATGCATTGGTGCAACGCAAGGGCTTGGCCAAAACATCGGCCACGCCGGGTAAGACCATCGCCATCAATCATTTCGTGGTCAACAACCAATGGTATTTGGTCGACTTGCCGGGTTACGGTTATGCCAAACGCTCCAAGAAGGCGCGCGAGGAATGGCAGGTTATGCTTGCCAATTATATCAAGCGCCGTCGCAACCTGATCTATACCTTCGTATTGGTTGACTCGCGCATCGAGCCACAAAATAGTGATATTGGCTTCATGGAATGGCTCGGCGAGAATCAGGTGCCTTTCTGTATCGTCTTTACCAAAGCCGACAAGTTGAGTAAAGCTGAGTTGGACGGAAATGTTGAGGCTTACAAGCAACGTCTGTTGGAGGATTGGGAAGAGTTGCCTCCGATCTTTGTCACTTCATCGGAAACCAAGTTGGGACGTGACGAAGTGTTGGATTTTATCGAACAACAGAATGTTGAATTAGAGAATTATTTGAAAACAAAAGGATTATAAAACTAAACAATATCAATCATGATAGGAATTGGAATTTCTTTTATTTTAGGAGGTCTTATCGGATGGGCTGCCGACCACTTTTACAACAGAGGTGAGCAAATGGTGATACACCCATTGTTATGCATCATCTTTGGTATTGTGGGAGCTGTCCTTGGCAGTTGGGCGATGGGCTCTCTGATTGGTGGTGGCCTTAAAGCCATTTTAGTTCAGATTGGAGCCGGTGCTGGTGGAGCAGTATTGCTCCTGCTGCTCATAGGCCTGTTCGGAATGGGTGACGATTATTGATTCGTCAAGCTATTTAAGCTCCACTTTGGTGACGCCGCTACCTCCAGTTTCGAGGGATGCGTCACTGAAGCGTTGTATATCATGGTCATGACTGAGGTATTCGCGAATGAGTTTTCGCAGTATGCCGTTCCCCTTGCCGTGAAGTATGCTTACTTCTTTGATGCTAAGTAACTTGGCTTCGTCAAGGTAATGGGCGACACAATCCAGGGCTTCTTCGGCCCGTTTTCCCCTTACATCTAAAGTCAAATCGAAATGTTCGGCTTTCTCGTTGAGCGTGTCAGAGAGCCCTGATTGCCATTTGCGCACTACCTTGCGGCTCTCGGCCCTGCTGATCTTGCGCAGCTTGTCAGGCATGGTGCGGAGCTTTACAGTGTCGAACAGGATGGTGGCGTCGGTGTCGCTGATACTCACAATCTCGCCGACAATCTCCATCTCGTCAATGCAAACGGTGTCGCCAACCTTTAAGGCTCCTTCGTCCTCCGGTTTTGGCTTCTTAGGCTCGGCCACCTTCTTGGCGGTCTCGGCGATATCTTCCTTGGTCTTTCGTAACTCTTGACGTACTTCCTTGGTACGTTCCTTCTCCGCTTGCGCTTCCTTGATTTCTCGAATGGTACGCTCGATGCTGCTATTGGCCCTGTCGATGAGCTCTTGTGCCTCGTTGGCGGCATCACGAAGCAGCTGTTTTTTCTTGCTTTCCAGCTCGCTGAATAGCTTTTTGTACTTTTCCACTACTTCGGTGAGGAGGGTGTCGGCCACCTGAAGCTCACGCTCCTTTTTACGGATGGCTTTCTTGTCGACCTCGAGCTGTTGCAACTGCTGCTCAAACCTTAGGTGCTGCTCGCCAGTGATGTGTGAGGCCGAGTCGAGGATATCCTTCGGGAAGCCGATCTTACGGGCGATCTCAAAGGCGAAAGAGCTGCCGGGCTTGCCGATGACCATGATGTACATGGGCTGCATAAACTTGGTGTCGAACAGCATGGCGCCGTTGACGATGCCTTCGTGATGGTCGGCTAACAGTTTCAGGTTGGCGTAGTGGGTTGTGACGATGCCGAAGATGTGCTTTTTGTTGAGTTCCAGCAGGATGGCTTCGGCAATGGCACCGCCCAGCTGTGGCTCAGTGCCTGTGCCAAACTCGTCGATGAGGAACAATGAACGCTCGTCGGCATGTTCCAGCAACGCCTTCATGTTACGCAGATGTGAACTATAGGTAGAGAGGTCATCGAGGATGCTCTGCTCATCGCCGATATCGATGAAGAGGCTTTCAAACAGCCCACATTCTGAGTCGACGTGCATGGGCACGCAGAGACCGCATTGCAGCATGTATTGGATGAGTCCAGTGGTCTTGAGGCATACTGACTTACCGCCGGCGTTGGGGCCTGAGATCACTAAGATTCGGTTTTCTTGATCAAGGTTGAGGTCGAGGGGCACGATGGTCTTGCCTTCGGACTTCAGCTTCTTTTCCAGCACAGGGTGCCGTGCCTGGATCCAGTGGAAGTAGGGCGTTTCGCGGATGATGGGCTTGATGCCGCCGATGCTTTGGCTATAGAGGGCTTTGGCACGGATGAAGTCGAGCTGCCCGAGCAGATCCCAGGCTTTCAGCAGGTCGGGTAGAGAAGGCCTGATGCGGTCAGTGAACTGCATGAGGATGCGTTGCACCTCGCGGCGCTCGGCGTATTCCAGCTCCTTGATCTCGTTGGAAGTTTCCACGATCTCGGAAGGCTCAATGTAGACCGTCTGTCCCGTGGCCGACTCATCGTGAACGAAACCTTTGATGGCGCGTTTGTCGCCAGCGTGGATGGGAATCACCATGCGGCCGTCGCGGATAGTGAGTTCGGCCTTTGGGTCGACCCATCCTGAGGTCTTGGCATCGCTCATGATCTGGCGGATACGCCGTTCGATGCCGCCGGTCTTACGGTGGATGTCGCGCCGGATCTCAGCTAGCTCAGGCGAGGCGTTGTCAGGCATCTCGCCTTTGTCGTCGACGAGGCGGTTGGCTTCGCTGAACACGATAGGATCCACTTCGATGCCGTCGGTGAGGGCGCATAGCTCGGGGTAGTCCTCGCGGGCGTCGCTTTGACCAAACTTAAGGATGTACCCTAGGGCGTTAAGCGAGGGCTTCAGGGCGAATAGGTCTTCGAGGCTGATGGCTGTTCCCGGAATGCGGATGTGTTGGAACGCTTCGCGCAGGTCGTGGTAATCTCTCACGGGGAAGGGCACGCCGTTCTGAAGCAGTTGCATGAACTCCACGGTCTGGTCGAGGTTGCGTTCGATGGCTTCGCGGTTGGTGCTGAAGTTCATCGTTTCGGCTCGTTCCAGTCCCATGGCGCTGATGCAGTGACCTTTGATGGCTCCCCTGACATGGTTGAAGCCTATTTTCTGCTCGAAGTTCTCTGGGTGGATCATAGTGGCTGCAAAGGTAATATTTTTTTATGTTACTTTTGGCTTGACCCAAAAGTAACCAAAAAGTCAAGGCCGTTGTTTTTGGCCTTGATCTTTTGCTTACTTTTCTAGCAAGAGAAAAGTAAGAATTACTATCTTTGCAAAAACTAACCTTTAAAACTAATTCAATATGATGGGAATTCTTGTATCTCTGATTATCGGTGCAATCGCCGGATGGCTCGGCGGTAAGATCATGAACAAAGGCATGGGCCTGTTAATTTGTATCATCGTCGGCGTTATCGGCGGTTTCCTTGGTAGTTGGGTTTTCGGCCACCTTGGCATTTCAAGTGACGGATCGTTCTGGGGACAACTGCTGGTCGGTACCCTCGGCTCCGTGCTGTTCCTCTTCATTCTTTCTTTGTTCAGAAGAAAATAAAACCTTATGATCCGTCTCGAAATCTGTGCCAATGGCATCAAAAGCCTGCGCAATGCCATGGAAGGCTGCGCCCAATGTGTTGAACTTTGCGAAGCTCTCGAAGTAGGCGGACTGACTCCTTCGTTCGGAACTTTGGCCAAAGCCATCGATATCTCTTTCATCCCTATGCGGGTGCTCATCCGTCCAAGACCGGGCAATTACATCTACGATGAGGAGGAAATCGACCTAATGAAGACTGATATCATGCTTTGCAAGAAACTCGGTTTCGAAGGCGTGGTCATCGGCGCTTTGAACAACGAGGGAATGCCCGATGTGGAGGCACTGAAAGCACTTATGGAAGCCGGTGAAGGAATGAAATTTACCTTTCACCGTGCTATCGATGCTTGCGTGAAGCCTTTCGAGGCCATGGAGCAGATTATAGGACTGGGCTTCGACAAGGTGCTGACCTCTGGTGGCAAACCCACTGCCGAAGAGGGCATCCCGATGATTGCGGAGATGCAGCTGCGTTATGGCGACAAAATCGCCATCATGCCAGGTGGTGGCGTTAATTTAGGCAACGTAATGGATATCGTCAATCAGACTGGAGTGGTCAACGTGCATGCCTCATTGGGTCATTGGGTACCGCGATTCAACGAGAAGCTCTATCCCAACCAAAAAGACGCTACAGGCGCTTCCATGGTCTGGACTGAGTCGAATTACGACATTATTTATGAGATGGAAAAGCTGATTAATCCATGAGAAAATCAGTTGTTTTATTCTCACTACTGATCGCGTTGACAGCCTGTACCCATCGCCAACCTGTGGTGGAGCGATCCCTCAGCGACGGATGGACGCTTGCGGGTGATACTTTGGATATTCATCTGCCTGTCAGCGTACCTTCGGTAGTGCAGCAAAGCCTCTATGATGCTGGACTGATTCCGCATCCATACCTTGGTGTTGTCGAAGAGGAACTACTTTGGATCTCCGACCATCCTTGGATATACACCACCCACTTTGATGTGGATAAGGAGTTGCTGGAAAAAGACGTGGTAGAACTGGTGTTTGAAGGCATCGATACCTACGCTTCGGTGGCACTGAATGGCCAGAAACTCTTTGATGCGGATAACCAATTCCGTACTTGGAAAACCGATGTGAAACCGCTCCTGAAACCCACTGACAACCTGCTGGTGGTGGACTTTCCACGCTATGACAGCACCCAGTTGGCATTGTATGAAGCGCACCAACCACGGCTGCCTGAGAAGTATGCAGTCACCCGTAAGGCTCCTTACCAGCATGGCTGGGACTGGGCTCCGAAATACAAAAACGTGGGTTTGTGGAAACCTGTCTTACTTCAGGCATGGTCTACCGCAAGGCTCGAAAACGCTTATATCGTCACCAATGAGGCCTCAGAGAGCCAAGCCAAGCTGACGCTCCACCTTGATGTGGAGAGCACCTCCGGAGGCGACATGATTGCTGAAATCCATCAAGATGGCAAACTGTTCCAAAGCTTCCCGTTCCAACAGGAAAACGGCAACCATCATAAGATGTTCAGTTTCAATATCCAAGATCCAAAGCTTTGGTGGCCCAATGAGATGGGAGACCAGACGCTCTATGATTTTGAGGTCGTGCTGAAAGAGAATGGCAAGCTGTTGGATTCCCGAAAGATTACGACCGGTATCAAGACCGTTCAGATTGTGCAGGAACCCGACGAGAAAGGTTTTTCGTTCTATTTCAAGGTGAATGGCGTGCCGATGTATGCCAAAGGCGCCAACTACGTTCCCGAAGAGATGATTGAGACCTGGATCAATCCTGATAACACGCTGAAGCTGCTCCGTATGGCCCAAGAGGCGCATTTCAATATGTTGCGTGTATGGGGTGGCGGCATCTATCCATCGGATGATTTCTTCAATATCTGCGACTCCTTAGGTATCTTAGTTTGGGAGGACTTCATGTATGCGGGTACAATGTATCCATACGATGAGGCTTTTCTCGAAAACGCCAAGGTTGAGGCACTTGAGCAGGTGAAACGTCTTGCCTCACATCCTTCGTTAGGCTTGTGGTGTGGCGGCAACGAGATCTCCGAAGGCTACTACAACTGGGGCTGGCAACAGTCGTTGGAGTGGTCAGAGGAGGACGATCAAGCCATCAAGGCAGGCTATGACCGTCTATTTGAAACCATCCTCCCCATGGTGGTTGACACCTACGATGGCACCCGTCCTTATTGGCCCAGTTCGCCCTCCAAAGGATGGGGGAGACCTGAGAGCTTGACCCAAGGCGATGTGCACTACTGGGGCGTTTGGTGGGGCGAGCAACCCTACGAGGTCTACCGTGAGAAGGTGGGACGCTTCAATAGCGAATATGGCTACCAAAGCTATCCTGACTATTCCACTTTGCAAAAGATCGCCCAAGGGGAATCGCTGAGCATAGATGCCAAGGTCATTGCGGCACATCAAAAACACGCCCGTGGCACCCGACAGATCGACGATTTCATCCAACGGTATTATCCAACGGCTCAGCCCAAGGACTTCGAAGAATATGTGTATCTGAGCCAACTTTCCCAAGCCTACGGGATGGAGATCGCCATTGAGGCGCACCGCACAGCTAAGCCATACAACATGGGTACGCTTTATTGGCAACTCAACGACGCCTGGCCTGTGACCTCATGGTCGTCGATCGATTATTATGGCAATCCCAAAGTGCTGCAGGAACGGCTCAAGGTCCTCTATGCTCCGGTACTTTTAAGCCTCGATCGACGGGATTATCAGGTGTTTGTGACCTCCGATCTGCTCCGCAACATCGACGGCATGCTGAAGGTCTCTGTGAAGGATAAGGAAGGTAACCACCTGTTTGATCAAGAGGTGAAGGTGGAGATGAATGCCAACCAGAACAAGAAATACTATGTGGAGGGCCTGAGCGAATGTCTGCTAAATGCAGATCCGCAGCAGGTTTGCGTGAAGTTGGAGCTTACCGAAGGCGATTCGGTATTAGCGACTCGCGAGCTCTTTTAAGTCTTTGACAGTTTCGCTGATATAGCAGTCCGCTGTGTAAACGGCTGATAAAAAGGCTTTGGCGGTCTTTTTGTAGATCGAGTTTTTAACTTTTTGGGTGTTTTCGTATAGGTCATCATCAATGGCCGAGAAAACGGATGTTTCCGGATCGTCGACAGACTCTAGTACGGCGAGGAAAATCTCGGGTTCCCGATAGTTCAGCTCAGTCTCAGTTTCTGTCTCGTTGAAGACAATGGTTGACTTGATGGGCTCTAAGGTGGGAATTACCTCGTTTTGGGCCAACATCACGGGTTCGTCTACCTCAACGATGTCTTTGGGAATAGGAATGGCTTTCAATGTAGATGGCTTCAGCAGGGAAGGACTTTGCGGATTGTCGATCATGGTCGACTTTATTGGTGTTAAACCGGTTATGAGTGGCGTCTTTTCGAGCACAACATCCTGCCTGGGCTTCATGAAATGAATGCCAATCCCAATCAGTAAGGCGACGGAGGCAGCGATGGCGGCAACTCTAATGAATAAAGGCATCACTGTGGTTTTCTGCTTCATCAGCTTGTCCTTTTGGGCGAAGACGATGGTGGTGTCGGGTGCCAACTTGCTGGAGCAGAAGAGTTTAAAGTCTTCTTCGAGTTCGGGGTGCAAGGCCACAAACGCCTCTACCTCCTTCATCTCGGCAGCGTCGAGTTGGCCTTCCATGTAGTCCACAAACCTTTCTTCGTAGTTTTCCATGTTCGTTTTCATGACTCAATATCAATTAGGTTGTCCATGCTTTTCAAGTAATTTTTGAGGGCGGTACGTCCTCTGAAGATGTAGACCTTCACTTGCGATTCGGTCAGTCCTGTGATGTTGCTGATTTCCTCGTAGGAATAGCCTTCGTAGTCGCGGAGCAGGATGACGGACGCCTGCACCTCAGGCAAGGTGGCGAGGGCTTTGTGCAGCACTTCTTGCACATCGGGATACTGCGTCCTGCCGTCTTGCTCATTAATGTTGAATGCAGCCTCTTCGGGAACGGAGGCTGCGTAGTCTTTTCGCCGCGTTTGGTCGATCATGGTGTGGTAGGCGGTGGTGAACAGATACGATTTGGCTTTTTCGAGGGGGATGCCGTCACGTCTTTCCCATACCTTCACGAAACTCTCTTGCACGATGTCCTCGGCCATTTCGCGGTTGCGTAAATTAGAAAGGACGAACCTGAACAGTCCGTCTGAGAAGTGTTGAACGCACTTGTTGTATTCGTCCTTTGTCATATAAGTAGTTTAGAAATTCAGACTCAATCCGAAGCTGAGTGTGTGTGCCTCTGGGGCCTTGTCCACATTGAAGAGCGGCAGGAGGCTGTAGTGGGCGAAGAATCCGAGGAGTCTGCCGCCGGCGCGGAGCGATGCATCCAGTTTGAAACGGTTGACGTAATAGTCGTTATGAATCTTTTCCTTAATGCCGTTTTCGAACTTGACCTTAGTCCAAGTGTCGATGCGGAGTCCGCCGGTAACGCCGATGGCGATGTATGATTTTTCGGTTGGCCTAAATTCCACCATCAAAGGCATCTGGAGGTATAACACACCTAGTTTACTTTTATTCACCCTGCCTTCCACTGACTCGTCGATGGCGTTGCAAATCAGTGCGTTCTTGCCTTTCTCAAGTCTTAC
Source organism: Bacteroidales bacterium (assembly GCA_017531225.1). Classification (GTDB taxonomy): domain Bacteria; phylum Bacteroidota; class Bacteroidia; order Bacteroidales; family F082; genus Limimorpha. The sequence goes on from JAFXLL010000009.1 coordinate 169,641, forward strand.
AGGAGTATTGAAACTGTAGTTGTTCCAGCCTAAACCGATACCCGTATAGATGCCAACGCGATGGGAGTAGGAGAAGGCCAACCCGACGTCGGCAATGTTGAAGTTGAAGTTCCAGCTTCTCATAGGACGCAGATCCAGGAGTGCGTATGGGCCGCTGAATTCATCGTTTGGCTTGGCGCCCAAGAGCATGTTCAAACCTGCTTCGACACCGTTCCAACGGGGGTTGAAGAGCAAGGTGCTATGCTTTTTCGAAGTTTTTTTCGTTTCTTTAGTGCCTTTTTTTGATTCCCAATACCATTCCCAGCTTTCACTTCCATTTTTGAGGATGGAGATGGAGTCTGCCTTGAAATTGTCAAAATCCAAGTCACCCATTCCTGTGATGTTGGCTTGCAGATAACGGCAGTGACCAGTGAGGTTCAGGTCGCCGGTGCCGGTCAGTGTGGCTTTGATGGTGTCACATTCCACGGTCAGGTCTGCATCGCCAGTGCCAGAGATCAAGATGTTCAACGTGGGGAACGCCAGGGTACCTTCGCTTTGAACATCGCCAGCGCCGGTGATACGGATGTCGCGCAGGTCGGGCATGGTAAGATCGTAGTCTTTGTAGGAACTCAAAACAATCTTGCCGTCGAGGGTGAATGTGATCGGTTGGCCTTCGCATCTGACTTCCAACACTTCTCCTTGCTTGAGGGATACGTCGCCTGAGCCAGCCACCACCACTGTGTTTTGGGCCATCATGCCCGATAAGCCGAGCATCAGTGCCATCATTGTAATAATACCTTTTTTCATTGCTATTTTTGTTTGTTGATGTTCTGTTCTAAAAACACCAATTAGACGCTTCAAAATTAAAAATGTTACAGCTATCCAGAAATAAATTTTACTTTTGCCAAAAAATATCACGACTATGATTTTGAATTACATCACATGGAACGTCGATCCAGTGGCCCTGTCGTTAGGACCGTTGCAGATCCGTTGGTATGGCCTCTGCTGGGCAGTGGGCTTTTTGCTGGGCTATATATTAATGAGTAAGATTTACAAGCACGAGAAGATGCCGGATTGGTCGATGGATTCGTTGCTACTCTACATGTTGGTGTCGACCGTTATTGGTGCCCGTGTGGGTCACTGCCTCTTCTATGAGCCTGAGTATTACCTCGTCCATCCTTTGGATATGCTCAAGATTTGGGAAGGTGGACTGGCCAGCCATGGTGGTGCTATTGGTATTTTGTTGGGCCTGTTGCTTTATGTGCGCAATTTCAATAAGTCAACCAAGAAAGCAAAAGGGGAGAAGACGCATATTACCTACCTCTGGATCCTTGACCGTGTTGTGATAGCCGTATGTCTTGTCGGCTCGCTGATTCGCTTGGGCAATGTGTTCAACCATGAGATCTACGGCACCCCGACTTCATTGCCATGGGGCTTTGTGTTCCTTCGTGGTAACGAGCAGTTCTGCGGTACAGTCGATAACTACACGCCTTGCACCTCCTGGGCTTCATGCTGCCCGCCTGAGGAATGGCTTCCATGCCACCCAACGGGTCTCTACGAAGCTTTCTTCTGCCTTTTGGCGATGGGTCTTCTGCTATGGATGTACTATAAATACAACATCGGCGACAAGCGTCAGGGTATGATGTTCGGTACTTTCTTGATCATCATCTTCGGATCACGCATCTGCATAGAATTCCTTAAGAACGTACAGGTCGACTTTGAGCGCAACATGACCTTCGATATGGGTCAATGGCTCAGCATCCCATTCGTTGTGGTGGGTATCGTGATGATCGTCAGATCACTCCTTAATACTTCAAAAGATAGTCGTTCATGATGGGCTCAAGTTCAGCCTGCATCTCTTCACGGTCATAGCGCTGAGCGATCAGCTGCATCTGGCTGAGGATGGAGAGTTGCTCATCAATGTCTTCTTCGTAGTATGTGGCGAATTTCGGCTTCATACCGAGATAGTAGTCGGCTTTGTCTTTGGCGTTCTTCACCATCTTACGCATGAAGTCATCGCCTTTCTCCATCTCACCGCAGATGTAGTACATCTCTGGGAATTGGTAGAGACGGAGTGCGAACGGGAACTTCTCGTTCGGGAAGAACTCCTGGTATTTGTCCATCACGATGACGGCTGAGTCGTACTGCTGGTGGTTCACCAAGCTCTGGGCGAGGCGGACGTAGCTCTGGCGGGCAAACTCAGCGTTGCGCATGCTTTCGCGGTCGGGTACGACACCCTCTTCGTTCATGCTACCCCATTGGGCCTTGTTGACCAACAGGTCATAGCTGCCGTCGCGGTAAACGCCGCCGAGACCTTTATAGTAATCATCAGCCTTCACAGGAATGAAGCGGTAGGAGAGGCCTTCCATGTGGAGGTATTCCTGAATGCCAAGCACCGAAGCCATGTCGCTGAACGAGGTGAAATACACCGGACGTTCCCAGTTGTTGCTGGCCATGAAGTCGAGCAACAGCAGAGCGTTCTTATAGAGATAGGTATCATTGATTTCCCAACGGATCTCGTCAACGATTCTATCCTGCATGTCCTCGGGGACGATGCCATTGCGGATGCAAGCCTCTTTGTCAACGGTCAGCTTCAGGGTGCGAACCGGGACGTAGTGGGTGGAGGCGCCAGTGGTGTAGTATTTCACGGCTTTCGGGTTGTGGATGAAGTCAATGACTTGCTTCAACTCCATATATTTGCCTTTAAATGCCTCTTCCTCAATCACACGGATCGACTCGTTGACGCCGTTGTCGTATTCTTTCGAAGACAAAGTCAGGGGGAGTTTCTCGGAGTCATAGACCTTGCGTCCCATCTGGTGAGCATACCAGTAGCCCGAGGAGAGCATGTAGTTGACCACGCGTACGTCGGTACGGAAGCCTTCGACCTCCTGAATGTACCACAAGGGGAAGGTGTCGTTGTCGCCACGGGTGAAGATCACCGCATTGGGAGGCAGCTGTGCCAAGTAGTTGCGTGCCCAGTCGCGTGCTGAGGTCTTGCCGCCACGGTTGTGCTCGTCCCAGCCTTGTGAAGCCATGAGGCCTGGCACGGCGATGAGACAGATCAGCGCTACGAGGGTCGTGGTTACGATGTTCTTGCTCTTGGTGAGTCGCTCAATCCAGTCGATGATGGCCAATGCGCCAAGACCGATCCAGATGGCGAAAGCATAGAACGAGCCAGCATAGCTGTAGTCACGCTCACGAGGCTGATATGGGGTCTGGTTCAGATAAACCACGATGGCCAAACCGGTCAACAGGAAGAGCAGGAAGATAACCCAACTCGATTTCATGTCTTTACGTAACAGCCAAAACAGACCGCAGAGTCCGAGAATCAACGGCAGGAAGTAATATTTTGTCCTGCCAGGGTTCTTCAGACAGTCAGGGATATTGGTTTGGTCGCCCAAACGAGCACTGTCGATGGCGTCGATACCGCAAATCCAGTTGCCGTGCTCAATCTCGCCCTGGCTTTCAATGTCGTTCTGACGGCCAACGAAGTTCCACATGAAATAGCGCCAATACATCCAATTGCACTGGTAGCTGATGAAGAACCGCAGGTTCTGTCCGAAGGTGGGTTTGTTGACCACTTGAGTAGTGCCGTCGATGTTGCGCACTGTGACTTTGTTGCCTTGCATCACACCACGCTGATCCTTGCGATAGCTCTCGTACATCGACACATGACGGGGCTGGTTGCTCCACATACGGGGGAACAAGGTCTTCATCTCTGCAGGATACTCGGGTTGTGTGTTGCGCTTGTCGTCGGTAATCACATAACGGCCGGCTTTTTTGTCTTTCACATAGATCGGTTTGCCGTCCGAAGCACTAGAGATTGGTGCATTATAATAAGCTCCGTACAGCAACGGCCACGATCCGTACTGCTCGCGGTTGAGGTAGGCGAGCATCGAAAGGGCGTCCTTGGGCTCATTTTCATTAATAGGTGTATTGGTGTTAGCACGGATTACCAGCATGAAGAAAGATGAATAGCCGATCAGGATGAACATGAACGACAGGATGGCGATGTTGCCAATGACCTTTTTCTTCTTGGTGGTATAGAGCAATCCCCAAACGATGAGGCCGATCAGGATGGCGAAGTAAACGATGACGCCCAAGTTGAACGGAGCGCCCAAGCTATTGACGAAGAAGAGTTCGAACTTGCCTGCAAGGTTGACGATCTGAGGCACCAGGAACATGTTGATGAGCCACAGCAATCCCAATGACACCAGGCCTGCGAGCAGGAATCCCTTGAACGTAGTTTTCTGCCATTTTTTGAAATAAACCACATACACGAAGGCCGGGATGCACAGCAGGTTGAGCAAGTGCACACCGATGGAGAGGCCGATGAGGAAAGCAATCAGAATGATCCAACGGCTGCTGCCGGGTTCGTCGGCTACACGTTCCCATTTCAGGATGGCCCAGAAGGTCACTGCGGTGAAGAACGATGACATGGCATAAACCTCGCCCTCAACGGCGTTGAACCAGAACGATTCAGTGAAAGTGTAGGCCATGGCACCCACGAAAGCGGCTGCCAACACGCCTATCTTGTTGCTCCAAGGCGAGTCCTCACCCTCTTTCATCCAAATCTTGCGGGCAATCATGGTGATGCTCCAGAACAGGAAGGTGATTGTCAAGCCGCTGCAAATGGCCGACATGGCGTTGACCATCATAGCCACCTTGGTGACGTCGCCTGCCGCAAACAGGGTGAAGAAACGTGCGATCAGCTGGAACAAAGGTGCCCCAGGCGGGTGACCCACTTGAAGTTTAAACGAGGTTGAGATGTATTCTCCACAGTCCCACCAGCTTACGGTAGGCTCCATGGTCGTGAAATAAACAACGGTGGCAATGATACCTGCCAACCATCCAATAATGTTGTTTAACTTCTTAAAGTTCATGTCGAATTTGAATTGAAAATGCAAAAATACAAAAAATATCAAAAAATACTTGCTATGAATAAAAAAAGGCGTATCTTTGCACCCGCATTCAGTCGAATGTAGGTGTCGAGTGGTGTAATGGCAGCACTGCAGATTTTGGTTCTGCCTGTCAAGGTTCGAATCCTTGCTCGACAACATGTTGGAAGTGGAGAAAACCTGCTACGGGATGTAACAGGTTTTTTTAATTGTATAAAAAAATGATCGAAAAAGAAGCAATTTCGAAATTAGTGGAAGAAGCTATTCAGGATAGCGACCTCTTCCTGGTTGAGGTGAAAGTGAAACCCGCCAACGTCATCGAAGTGTATGTGGACGCCGACTCGGCCGTCAACATCGACCAGTGCGTGCAGATCAGCCGCTTTGTGGAAGGCAAGCTGGATCGTGATGCCGAAGACTTCGAACTGAGCGTGTTTTCTTGGGGCCTCAGCGGCGCCCTTAAACTGGACCGTCAGCTGCAGAAGTATGTCGGCAAGGATGTAGAGGTGAAGACCAAGGAGTTGTGTAAGGTGAAAGGAAAGCTGATGGGCTTCGATGCCGAGCGTGTGGATATCCTTCTTGCGCCTAAGAAAGTATCGAAAAAACAGCCGGCGGAAGAACCAAGGATGCTCCCTTTGGATCGGAAATCCACTGAAATCAAACCCGCAATAATATTTTAAAACTACATATAATGGAAAACTACAAATTAGTTGAAACATTCTCCGAATTCAAGGAGTTCAAGAACATCGATCGTGAAGCCATGATGCGTATCATCGAGGACGTGTTCAGAGGCATGTTGAACAAGAAATTCGACACCGATACCGAAGACTTCATCGATATCATCGTCAATGTGGACAAGGGTGACTTCGAGATCTACCACAACCGCACCGTGGTGGACGATAACGAGGTCGAGGATCCGCTCCGTCAGATCAAGCTCTCCGATGCTATCCGCATCGAGCCTGACTTTGAGGTGGGTGACGACGTCTCCGAGATCCTTAAGATCGAAAGCTTCGGCCGTCGCGATATCCTCGCCCTGCGCCAGAACCTCCAGACCAAGATCAGCGAGTACCAGAAGGAAAACATCTTCCAGAAGTATAAGGACAAAGTCGGTGAGATCATCAACGCCGAGGTCAACCATGTGTGGAAACGCGAGATTGTGGCCATCGATGATGAAAACATCGAGCTGATCCTGCCTCGCAACGAGCAGATCCCGTCAGACATTTATAAAAAAGGTGAGAGCGTCCGCGCCATCGTGAAGAGCGTTGAAAACGTCAACGGTTCCCCGGTAATCACCCTTTCACGTACCTCCGAGATCTTCCTCCAGCGCTTGTTTGAGGCTGAGGTTCCTGAGGTCTATGATGGCCTGATCACCATTAAGAAGATCGTTCGTGAACCTGGTCAACGTGCTAAAATCGCCGTTGAATCCTACGACGACCGTATCGACCCCGTCGGCGCCTGCGTCGGTATGAAGGGTTCCCGTATCCATGGCATCGTCCGTGAGCTCCGCAACGAGAACATCGATGTCATCAATTGGACCACCAACCCGACCCTGTTCATCACCCGCGCCCTCAGCCCGGCTAAGATCACCAGTATCGTCCTCGACAACGAGAACATGCTCGCCAACGTCTACATGGACAACGACCAGGTCAGCCTCGCCATTGGTAAGGGCGGCTACAACATCAAGTTGGCCGGCAAGCTGACAGGTTACAACATCGACGTTTACCGTAACAGCGAGATCACTCCTGACGAAGAGGATGTCGACCTCCAGGAGTTCTCCGATGAAATCGAACAGTGGGTCATCGACGCCCTCGTCGGCATTGGCTGCGACACTGCTAAGCAGGTGCTCGCCATCAGCCCAGAGGAAGTCGCCCGCCGTGCCGACCTTGAGATTGAAACCGTCAACAACGTGTTCAAGATCCTCAAGGCCGAATTTGAAAATGATGCCGAATGATGCTTTAAGGCACGAATCACATATTATTAACAAAGAGAAGAAACTATGTCCGAAGAATCAACTATCAACATTCGATTGTCGAAAGCGGCAAAAGAATTCAATGTGGGTAGGGAGACCATAGTGGAGTTCCTCACCAAAAAGGGATTCCAGGTGGACCCGTCACCCAACACGAAGCTCACATCGGAGATGTATGCGCTGCTCGTGAAGGAATATCAGGGCGAAAGGGACGTGAAGAACGAGGCGAAGAAATTGGGCGACCTCTCCTATAAAGGTGGTTCGGTTTCAGTGGATTCGGCCGTGCAGTCATCGGTAAGCAACAAAGAGGAAGAAGAAACTGAAGAGGTGTTTATCCGCACCAGCACCATAAGCCCTCAGACGATGGTGGAGAAGGCAGAGAAACCCGCTCCCGCAGAAGTCGTCGAAGAGAAAAAGGAAGAAAAGAAAGAGGCTCCTAAGCAGGAAGAGACTCCCGATAGCGACAGCCCACTGAAGGTGGTCGGCAAAATCGACCTCGACAGCCTGAACCCCAAGACGCGTCCTGACAAGAAATCGAAAGAGGAACGTCAACGCGAAGCTAAGGAAAAGGCTGAACGCGAAAAAGCCGAAGCCGAAAAACGCAAGGCTGAAGCTAAGAAGGCTCAAGAGGCTCAAGAAGCCGAAAAGGCTGCCCAAGCAGCCAAGGCTGAAGCAGCTAAGAAAGCCGAGGAAGCCAAGAAAGCTGAGGCACAGGCTCCTGCTGAACCGAGATTCATCAAGACCGAGGTCAAGAAACTCGATGGTCCCAAGATCCTCGACAAGATCGAGCTGCCCGAAGAGCGCAAACGCTCCAAGCAACAGCCCGTAGCTTCGTCAGAAAGCGGCGACGCCAAGAAGAAGAAACGCAAACGTATCGGTGGAAAGCCCGAAAACGTAGCTGGTAAAGTTCAGCCTGAGCAACCACAAGGCAAGAAGAATCCTAAGAAGGAGAAAGGCAAACCACAACCCAAACACGAGGAAAAGGTGGAACTCTCCGACGAGGAAATCTCAAAGCAAATCAAGGATACTCTGGCTCGCCTGTCGCCATTGGGTAAGTCGAAGACCTCAAAACACCGTCGTGAGAAACGTCAGCAGGTGGCTGGCAACATGATGGAGGAGCAGATGCGTCAGCAGGAGCAGCAGTCAGTGCTGAAAGTCACTGAGTTTGTAACTGCTAATGATCTGGCTGTGATGATGGGTGTCCCTGTTACCAAGGTTATCGCTACCTGCATGGGCTTAGGTATGCCTGTGTCCATCAACCAGCGTCTCGACGCTGAGGCTTTGTCGGTGGTGGCCAGCGAGTTCGGCTTCCAAGTTGACTTCGTCAGCGCTGACGTGCAAGAAGCTATCGCTGAGACCGAAGAGGTTGACCACGAGGAAGACATGGTGCCACGCGCTCCTGTCGTCACCGTCATGGGTCACGTCGACCATGGTAAGACCAAGCTCCTCGACTACATCCGTAATACTAACGTGGTGGCCGGTGAAGCAGGTGGTATCACCCAGCACATCGGTGCTTACGAGGTGACCACTGCCAGTGGCAAGAAGATCACTTTCCTTGATACCCCTGGTCACGAAGCATTCACCGCTATGCGTGCCCGTGGTGCCAAGATGACTGACGTCGCCATCATCGTCATCGCTACTGATGACAACGTGATGCCGCAGACCGTTGAAGCCATCAACCACGCCCAAGCTGCTGGTGTTCCGATTGTGTTCGCTCTCAATAAGATCGATAAACCTACCGCCAATCCCGATAAGATCCGTGAACAGCTCTCTAAGATGAATATCTTGGTGGAAAGCTGGGGTGGTAAGTATCAGGAGCAGGAGATCGCCGCTAAGACGGGTCTCCATGTGGATGAACTGCTGGAGAAGGTCTTGCTTGAGGCTGAGTTCCTTGACCTGAAGGCTAACCCCAACAAGCTGGCTAAGGGCACCGTCATCGAATCAGCTCTCGATAAAGGCCGTGGCTATGTGGCCAAGATTCTGGTGCAGGGTGGTACCCTCCGCGTTGGCGACATGGTGCTTGCCGGCACAACCTACGGTAAGGTGAAGGCCATGTTCAACGACCATAACCAGAAGATCCAGGCCGCAGGACCTTCAACTCCTGTGTTGCTGTTGGGTCTCAATGGCGCTCCACAACCCGGTGACACCTTCAACGTGATGACTGACGAGCGCGAGGTGAAAGACATCGCTAACCGCCGTGAGCAGCTGCAACGTGAGCAGACTCGCCGTACCAGCCCTCACATCACCTTGGACGAGATCGGACGCCGTATCGCCATTGGCGACTTCAAGGAGCTCAACATCATCGTCAAGGCCGACGTGGACGGCTCTGTGGAGGCTTTGGCCGACAGCTTGCTGAAGCTCTCCACCGAGGAGGTGCAGGTTAACGTCATCCACAAGTCGGTGGGTGCCATCAGCGAGTCCGACATCATGTTGGCTTCGGCATCCAACGCTGTCATCGTGGGCTTCAACGTGCGTCCTACCGTGCAGGCTCGTAAGCTGGCAGAGCAGGAGAAGATCGATATCCGCATCTATTCCATCATCTACCAGGCCATCGAAGAAATCAAGGCTGCTATCGAAGGTATGTTGGCACCTGAAATCGAAGAAGTGGTCACCTGTAACCTCGAGATCCGTGAGACCTTCAAGATCAGCAAGGTTGGCACCATCGCCGGCTGTATGGTCTTGGACGGCAAGATTACCCGTAACACGAAGATCCGTATCATCCGTGACGGTATCGTGATCTACACCGGTACACTCGGCTCCTTGAAGCGTTACAAGGACGACGTCAAGGAAGTCGCCGCCGGTATGGACTGCGGTCTGAACATCGAGAACTTCAACGACATCAAGGTCGGTGACATCATCGAGGGTTATACCGAGAAGGAGATTGCACGCAAGTTGTAACGCACGTGCGATTTACTATGCGAAAGGGGAGCGGGTTAAACCGCTCCTTTTTTCTTGCCTTTTGATGGGGACTCCAAGTTCGTTTTTTTATTGTAAAAGTTTTTATCTTTATAGAATAATTATTTTGTTAATATATAAAATATATTTATATTTGCGGATTAAATTATATACGTAAATGTAAAGATATGTCAATCAAAATAAGTGCTTTTGATGCATATTGGATCGAGAAGTCGGAAAAGAAATACTATGCTTTGCCCACCGATGAATGGGTAAAACAATGGTTTTGTGCCGCTTCGGGAGGTTTTGTTGCTGCACATGTGAAAAAGACTGTTGACAATATGACTCGTAACGGTATTGCTGCAGAAGTCAGAGGCTGTATGAGTTTGGCTAAAATGGGCAAACACGTGTTGAGGCTTCCTGAAAACATCCCGAACCTTATAGATGAGATCTTTATAGAAGGTAAGCCTTATCGGGAATTGCTAAAATTTCGAATAGGTGAAACTAAACCGAGAGGCTATCCTGATGTATATTTTGATGGGCAAACCTGGGATTTCAAGGCTCCCACATATCAAAATGTCGATTCTGTAAGACAGTTAATCAAGGAATCGAGGAAGGCGGATAATGTTATTTTTGTTGTTTCGAATTTTTATGATATTGCAGCGGTTCATTCTGCTATTGGAAGGGAATGTGGTAGAAGAAAGGGAAATGTAACATTGAACGAGTTGCCTAATGTCTACTATCTTCTTGAAAATCAATTGACTGAAATATGGATAAAATAAAAAAGACAGAATCTCTCTGTCTTTTCGTGGGGCGGGAAAAGCCATTTTCATGGCTCGACCTACGTTGCAAAGATACACATCTTTTTTTATTCCGCAATAAAAAAGTAAGATTTTTGTCGAATACATTTTAATTTAGCATTTTTCAAGGATTATTATTATCTTTGCCCCGTCTAGCCGTTTCGGCTGGACATACATATTGAGAGAAGGCGTTTGCCGGCTTGTTTTTGGGTCTCATTGAACCTCGGAAATTCAACAACCCTGATCGAAGACAAAGCAGCGGCAGATGCCCACGTAAACAAGCGTGGGTGTCTGAACTGTTTGTTATCAGGGAGGTTTTCCGAGGACCTAATGAGACAGCAAGCAGCGAAAGACACCCCGCTTTCTTTTTGTATGTAGCAAAACTAAGTGGAATGTTACATCAAAAACAAAAAAATGAAAAAAGTATTTCTCTTCATTGCAGTTATGGTGACCATTGCTGCCAATGCACAAAACAGTGGTTTGGGCTTCAATTACCAAGCTGTGGTAAGAAACCTTAGCGGTGTGTTGCTGGCCGACACCACCGTTAATTTACGTGTTTCACTTTATCCTGGGCAGCGGTCCAGTACGCCCACTTGGGTGGAAATCCATGTGGTCCATACGGATTTCTCGGGTTGTTTTGGTACTACCATAGGTAAGGGTGAGCGCGACGACAGCAGCATTGTTCAAAACTATTCCGATGTCAATTTCTCAGCCATTTACTATTGGATGAAAATAGAAATCCTTGAAGGCAATGCCTATCGAGAGTTAAGCTATTCGCAACTGCCCAGTTCGCCCTATTCGGAAGTAGCACATAATGCCATATTGTTCCCTCCAGGAATGGTTTCGCCTTTTGCTGGTGATAGTATTCCTGCAGGATGGCTGTTGTGTGATGGCTCTGAAGTTAGCAGGACGGAATATGCCAATCTATATAATGTAATAGGTGTAAGCTGGGGGGCTGGAGATGGCTCAAACACTTTCAATCTTCCAGATATGAGAGGTATGTTCCTTCGTGGCGTTTCTGGAGAATCAGGAAATGACCCTGATGCAATAGATAGAATCGTTTTAAATGATAATGGAGGAAACACCGGTAATCAAGTGGGAAGTTATCAAGGCGATGCGATAAGGAACATTACTGGTACTTTTGCTGGAAATGACCTTACCGATAATGCTTCACAACCAGTAGTTAATGGAGCGTTTTATAGATTCTGGTCTGGTACCAGAGATGCGGATGATGGGAGCAATGGCGGTAATTATGGGTTTGGTTTTGATGCTTCCCGAGTTGTTCCTGTCGGAAGTGATAACCGTCCAAAAAATGTATATGTAAACTATATCATTAAATACTAATCATTATGAATAAGCTTTTATTCATCTTTGCAATGATGGTCGCTATTGCTGCCCATGCACAAAACACGCAAACACAAAGTAATAGTGGCTTGGGCTTCAATTATCAAGCCGTAGTAAGAAATGAGAGCGGCGTAGTGTTGGTTGATACTACCGTTAATTTGCGCGTTTCCCTTTATCCGGGACGATATGCTTCAGCTCCCACATGGGTTGAAACGCACGAAGTCCAAACGGATTTTTCAGGCTGTTTCGGCATTACTGTAGGAAAGGGCGAACGCGACAACAGCAGCATTGCCCAATATTTTACTGATGTCAATTTCTCTGCCGTTTATTATTGGCTGAAAATAGAAATTCTTGAAGGTGGTACTTATCGGGAAATCAGCTACTCGCAATTGCCCAGCTCACCATACGCTGAAGTGGCTTATAATGCCTTTGCCATTCCTGCAGGTGTAATCGTGCCTTTTGGAGGAGAAGAGGTTCCTTTCGGGTGGATGCTTTGCGACGGTGCAGAGGTCAGCAGAACGGAATATGCTAACTTGTATAATGCCATTGGTGTTTGCTGGGGCATTGGTGACGGAGCTACCACTTTCAACCTTCCAGACATGAGAGGTGTGTTCCTTCGCGGTGTTTCTGGAGCATCAGGGAATGATGAAGATGCAGAAGACAGACTTGTGTTGAATGATAACGGTGGAAACACAGGTAATAATGTCGGCAGTTATCAAGGCGATGCGATTAGGAATATTACAGGTAGTATGTCGCCTGTGCGTGGTTTTCAAACTAACCCAAGTGTGAGGACAACTTCTGGCGCATTTAATTCAACAGATACAGGTTTAGAAGGAGGTAGAAACTCTGAATGGCGTGGAGCATCTATTATAACTTTTGATGCCTCTCGCGTAGTTCCTGTTGGCAATGACAACCGACCGAAGAATGTTTATGTAAACTACATCATTAAATACTGATTATCATGAGAAAACTATTCTTTTCCATCATACTAATGATGTTTGGACTGTCGGCTTTTGCACAGCCACAGACCAAGTATGCCCATTTCATTCCTGCTTATCCGCCTGTGGTGGGGGAAAGCACCTATAACAATCTGGTTTTCACTCATAACGGACTGTATCTGCACGACATTATTTTGGATTCGCTGCCCCATTATGAAATAGAACAGATTCCAAATCAGACCGTCCGTTTCCTTGAAGACGGTATCGGCTTTTATGTAAAGGCAGACTCGCTGCATTCCAATCAGGTGGTCTACAGTTATTCGGTTGATAATCCACCTATCGGCCCGTTTGAGTTCAATGCCAACACAGGACGATTCAAGTTTTATCCTAACACGGGTGATTACAGAACGTTCCATGTGACATTTACGGCGACGGCAGGTTTGAATAGCTTATCGCAGACCGTTGAATTCGACATCATGCCAGAAGTAGTACCAGAAGAATATGCTATCCAAAACCTAGGTGAAATGCCTTCTGCACAAAACTATACCATCCTTGCGGAATCGCATACGCAGATGTTTTTGAACAACACAACCCGAACCGTCTATAGCTACAGTGTTTCTGGTAAAGACGTTGTTTTCGACAACAATTTGCAGAACAAGGTATGGGGATTAAGCGGCCAGGAAAACATTTATGAGTTGAACATTTTCGCTGAAAGACTCTACATCCGTTCTGCCCTTGCCTTTCCACACACCAATGTCAATATCTATGCAAGAGAGCTTATTTTTGAGGACAATGGAAGCGAGATAGCCTCCATCAACACAACACCGTCAGCAATCATACCAATTACCAATGAAACAGGCATGAACGGTGAAGACGCGGGAAACATTACGCTTCATGTCAACAAACTAACAGCGAATTATGCCAAAAGGTTTATCCTTAATGGAGCTAAAGGACAAAGCACAAACCTCAACGGAACGCCAGGCAATGGTGGTAACGGAGGCGTTTTATCCGCACCTATTAATATAGAGGGCTATGGTGATTTCGCCAGAGGAAGTGCAGGAGTGAGGTACGACACGCTGAATTCGGTTATCGGTGCAGGACAAGCTGGTATAAATGGACATTTTGAACGCATCACAGACCAGTACAGTTGGATGCATCCCTATTACATCGCAGCGGTTGTCAGGCATATCAACGATTCCTATTTGAACAACTATTTTAGCTACTCCAAAACTACTGCCAATGATTACTACAACCTCATCAATGAGTTTGAAGCCTCTGACGAATGGGATGATTTTGACGGAACATTGAAGGTCGAATTGCAAGATCAGCGGACCGAATTAGAAGGATTGTTGTACAAGCTCAATGAAAACCTCGACTTTTTTGGCAATCCGTTGGGTTGGGCACCTATGCTTTCGTTTGAAGTGCTCCTTTCCAATTATAATAATGAGATCGACCGCGCCATTCCGACATTGTATCTCAATTATTGGTTGCAACATATTGACCAGACCTTGGAAAGTTGGGTAACGGCAAGTCAGGAAGCAGCAAGTCAAACGCAGAATGACATTGTAGCGGCACAGGGACAAATCAATTCGTTGACAAATGAAATCCCTGTTTTGGAGAACAAAATCAACGTATTACAAGGACAGATTGAAGAAACCCAAAACAGATTGGAGCAGTTGAAAGCTAAATTGATGGCGAAAGCCAAGCACAATGTGAAGAAAAGAAATCGGCTCAAAAAGGCTTTCGGTATCTGCAAAGCAGTAGCCAATTGCATTCCAGTTTACGGACCTGCAATCAATACTGGGCTAAGTGTTGCTGGGAACTATTTTGGCATTTCCGACACATACGGTTATGAAAGTGCCCTGACAAGTGCCTATCAAAGTTTTACTAATTTCGACTATGGTGCGGCATTGGGTACGTTACGGCAGGCCATCAATGGCATCGACTTGAGTCATCTTGGGCAAACGGGTCATCAACTCAAAGACAGTTATCAACAACTCGAGTCTGCCATCAAACCAGTCTATAACAGTATTGCCAGTCTTCACGAGACTTTTGCCAAAAGTTCTGCTCCCAACGACCAGGTGCAAGCAGAGTTTGACAAGCTTTGCTCGCAATCGGCAGAATTTCAAAATTTCAAGGCAGAAATAGAAGCTCTTCAGCAAAGTTATGCGGAATTTGCGGCTGTTCTTACACAGACCTTCGTCGATATAGTTAATCTGACTAGTGAAGTCAGCAATGATATGGTCACATTGGATGCTTTAAGAAATGATGTGTTCCAAGGCAACAGCAAACGCGACCTGCAAGCCATGCAATGTGTGGAAAAGATGAGACAACGCGCCATGAACCGTTTGGTGAAATATCATTATTATATGAGAAAGGCGTACGAATACAGACTGCTGAGTCCATATCAAGGTGATTTCAGTTTGGAGAGCATGTATAATCGTTTGGAAGCCATGATTGACCAAGGGCAAGTCATTTTTGACAACTCAACACCTGCTTCTCCGACGGCTTATAGTGTGCTTGCTGCTTTGTTCAGGGAAGAAGTTTCGGTTGTCATTGAGGATGTCATAGATGATTTGGTTTACAATGCACCTGAACAAACGACCTCCATTTCCTTGGTTATCCCTAAAGAAGTGCTGGACAAAATCAACGCAAATGAGGAATATAACCTGGATTTGTATAATCTCGGTGTCTTGTCACCCGACGAGGAAAACATCAGGATTACGGGTTTCGATGTGCAATATATGGAAGCGCATACGGAAGGGAATACAGGTATGTCAACCTATATGGATATTGACCTTGTACACAGCGGTATTTCAAGATTCAGAAAGGACGGAGAAGTGTATTGGTTTAATCATATTTCCAGAAAGACGCAGAATCCCCATCCTAACACATGGAAAATCAGATATAATCCAACCAACCAAGAGACGACAGCCATTGGTCCCTCGTTGGCCACGCAGTCATTGTTATATTCCTTGTTAAACGGTAATGCGCAGAACATCATGCTGTTTTCAAGGCCTGCCGCTTGGAGCGACATTTTCATGTCAAAGAAAGTACATTCTTCGGGTAATGCCGACATTGTAATAGATTCTCTCGTTTTGAGTTTGCAATATGACTTCACGCCACGTCCTGATGCCATTCGCAATATTGACATTACTACGAGTGATGGCTTGCTGGCCTACATCACTTGTTCAGAAGCGGATAGAAACGGAAGAAGCAATGGAAAGGGCAGTTTTCACCGCTCCTACACCAGAGGCGGTGGAACGGTAACTTTCACTGCTGAAGAGACATACGGCAACTATCATTTCCTGAATTGGACAAATAGAGCAGGTAATGTAGTGTCGGAAACTGCCGAATTGATCATCAACAAGATGACCGACCAATTCTACAGAGCTAATTACGAACTTTGGATTCCAGTCATTAGTGTGGCAGACACAATATTTGTTGGTAGTGGTGGTGGTGAATATGAGGTGCAAATCCGAAATGTAGGATTGGGCGACATAGAAATGGATTGGTATGTTTCGGATTCTCTGAGCACTTGGGTGCATCTGAATGGTGTTGCAGAAGGAATCGATGATGGATACTTCACTTTCTCCTATGAACCGTTTAGTAATCAGGGTACGAGGATAGATTCACTTGAAATACTCGCTCCCGAAATAGAGGGAATGTCAAAGATGATTTATATTGTTCAAAAAGAGTTTTTATGGGAAGTTAGTGTGGACATTAACCCCGATGGAGCAGGAGAAGTTATTGGCACTGGCTTCTATCAAGATGGTGCCAATTGCACATTGACCGCCTCTGCTAATGAGAATTACGCATTTGTCAATTGGACAGAGAACGACTCAATTGTCTTTACTGATGCCACATGCCATTTTACTGTTACTGCGGATAGAAATCTTGTGGCTAATTTTACATCGACGGCCAACCACTGGACACCAGAAGATACTAACTATTCGGACAATATGGGTTTGACTGGCATTATCCAAATCAATGGTGTGGAACAACGTACCGAAACTCTTGAAGTTGGCGTATTTTGTGGTAATGAGTGTAGAGGTTCGAATACTTTGTCATATTTCCAGCCCACCGATCGGTATATTGTAATGCTCACCATTTATGGCAACACTGGTGATAACCTTTCCTTCAAACTATACGACCATGTTACCGAGCAGGAACTCGACTTGACATCACCAGAGGATGTGACATTTAATGTTGATGGCTATGGAACACCAGTCGCCCCATATGCTCTGGATTTCTTTAATACCATCACTCACACGAGAGCCCTTGTTTCAGGCTGGAACTGGTATTCCACCTATATTGAGTTGAACGGCATCAATGGCCTGACCATGCTTGAGAATAGCTTGGGCGATGCGGGCATCCGCATTCAGGGTAGGAACGGATATGTCGAACAATTTGAGTACCAAGGGATCAAGACTTGGTATGGAACACTCAATGGTATTAATAATGAGCAGATGTATAAAGTGCGCACTAACGTCGCATGCAATGTTGAAATGATTGGTGATGTAGCCTCGGTAGCCAACCACCCAATCACCATCAACCGAGGGTGGAATTGGATAGGATTCCCGGTTAACCATAGCGTTAGCGTGACGAGTGCATTGAGCGGGTTTGTGCCGGAAGCCGACGATATTATCAAAGGTAGAAACGGCTATTCGACTTTTATTGTGTACGGAACCACCACCATGTGGTATGGTACATTGAACAATTTGGAGCCAGGCCAAGGATATATGTACAAATCGAATAGCAACACAGCAAAGACCTTGACTTTCCAAATCGACAGAGGAGAAGATAAGCTTGCCAACAACACATTTGAAAATAACGTCTTTATACATAGCAATGCTCGTTTTGCCGACAATATGACGGTGACTGCGGTCATTGACATGGATGGCGAGGAACTGCGTTCAGAAAACTATGAGTTGGCAGCTTTCGTCGGCGACGAATGCCGCGGTAATGTTAGGTTGATGTATGTGGAGCCATTTGACAGATACGTAGCCTTCCTTACTATCTTTGGCGAAGGAAATGAAGACGTTCGTTTCGCTTTGACCAATGGTTCCGAAACTAAATGGTCCGAAGACCAACTGTTATATGTATCCGACGCTACGATAGGTGCGTTGTCAAAGCCTGCTACCATCCATTTTGGTGCTTGGAATGTGAATGAAGATAAGCAAATCCATGCCGTGGTTTATCCAAATCCTTCGAAAAATGTATTTAACATCCAGTGTGCGGGAATCCGCAAGATAGAGGTTGTCAACATTTACGGACAAGTTATCATATCAAAGGAAATTGAAGGTAACTTCCTGCAAGTTGACCTGAGTAACTATGCTGCTGGAACCTATATGTTACATGTAATTACAGATAAAGGAGTTATTTCTAAACAATTGATCAAGAAATAGTTTAAGATATTCAATAAAGATGAAAAAAGTATTTTTGTTATTATTCGCTTGTTGTGCCTGCTTGTTGTCGCAGGCACAGGGGCTGCATTGGACTCCAGTCGATGAAGGCCTCTATTCAGGTTCTACCACGATTATTGCTGTTGTGTCGATAGATGGTGTGGAGCAGACCTCAACTCAGATAGAGCTTGCAGTGTTTAGTGGTGACGAATGTAGAGGTACTGCTATGACCGGTGAATTTCCGATCACTCACCGCTATATAGCTCAGGTTAATGTATATGGAGAGAATGGACATACACTGACTTTCAAGGCTTACAATCATGCCACGGATCAAGAACTGGTATTGGATTCAGAAGTTATAGTTACCTTCACTGAAGATGGCA
>JAFXLL010000010.1 GCA_017531225.1 Bacteroidales bacterium
GTTGTACTTTTTCTTTTTCCTGTTTTAGGGCTCCGCTATGATTCCTTGTTCCTTACCGGCGGTCCCCGCCTACTCGGCGGCCCCGCTCGACTTCTTGCTTCTTATGCTGGCCTCAAGCTTTCAAAGAACTCTCGACCTCCCTTCTTACTGCCCCTCTTCCGTGTGGTCGAAAACGGCTGCAAAGGTACAACCTTTTTTCATTCCCGCAAGCCTTTTTTCACTTTTTTTTCAAAAATTTTTCTCACCATTGATTATCAGTCTCTTAGAAATACAAAAAAACAGCCACACCTTATATAAGGTATGGCTGTTTGGGGTCGTTTCAGTCCTATAAGGCTGTTTACTCAGCGGGTTTTTCAGCTGGAGTTTCAACAGGAGCCTCAGCCGGAGCTTCGACAGCTGCTTCTGCCTTAGGAGCGGACTTCTTGGAACGGCGGGTGGTCTTAGCCTTAGCTGGCTTCTTGGCCTCTGCCGTGTAGACATCGTTATAGTCCACCATTTCCATCATGCACATGTCGGCGGCGTCGCCAGCACGCATGTTGGGCATACGGATGATGCGGGTGTAACCACCAGGACGCTCAGCAACCTTAGTGCTGATTTCACGGAACAACTCGGTAACGGCATACTTGTTTTGCAGGTAGCTGAAAACAAGACGGCGGTTGGAGGTGTTGTCTTCCTTGGAGCGGGTGATCAACGGTTCGACATACATTCTCAAGGCTTTGGCCTTGGCAACGGTGGTTATGATGCGTTTGTTAAGAATCAGCGATGAAGCCATGTTGGAGAGCATAGCCTTGCGGTGAGCGCTTTTTCTTCCCAAGTGATTGAATTTCTTATTGTGTCTCATCTTTCTTATTCCTTATCTAATTTATACTTGCTGACATTCATACCGAACTCAAGGCCTCTGCTGCGGACGAGCTCATCCAACTCGGTGAGGGACTTCTTACCGAAGTTACGGAATTTAAGCAGGTCTTGCTTATTGAAGGCTACAAGTTCACCAAGCGTTTCAACTTCAGCGGCTTTCAAGCAGTTAAGAGCGCGGACCGAGAGATCCAAGTCAACCAGCTTAGTTTTAAGCAGCTGACGGATATGCAGTGAACTTTCGTCGAATTCCTCGGTGACCGTCTTTTCGTCCAGCACTGGAGTGATCTTCTCGTCGGAGAAAAGCATGAAGTGATAGATGAGGATCTTGGCGGCTTCCTTAAGGGCATCCTTGGGGTTGATAGAACCGTCGGTCAGGATTTCGATAACGAGTTTCTCGTAGTCGGTCTTCTGTTCCACGCGGTAGTTTTCAACCTTGAAGCTCACGTTACGGATGGGAGTATAGATTGAATCGATAGCGATGGTATCGACAGGAGCGCCCACAACTTTGTTTTCGTCAGCGGGAACATAACCTCTACCCTTACCGATGGTAAGTTCGATGTTCAGTTTCACTGAGGGATCCATGTGGCAGATAACGAGCTCAGGATTGAGCACTTGGAACACGTTGAGGAACTTGTTGATGTCACCGGCCTTGAATTCTTCTTGGCCGCTGATCACGACGTTCACTTTCTCGTGTGTTTCTTCCGCCACTTGTTGTTTGAAACGAACCTGTTTGAAATTCAGCACCATGTCGGCAACGTCTTCGATAACGCCGTCGATGGATGCGAATTCGTGACTGACACCGTCAATGCGGATTGAGGTGATTGCGAAACCTTCCAGTGAGGAAAGGAGGATCCTTCTCAGCGCATTGCCGATGGTAGTACCGAAACCTGGTTCCAGAGGACGAAACTCGAACACGCCTTTGGTGTCGGTTGATTCGACCATCACTACCTCTTCAGGTTTTTGAAACGCTAATATTGACATAGGTCTAGTGTTATTTTATTTGTTTTACCAGGTTAACAATCAACAATTACTTAGAATACAATTCGACGATGAGCTGTTCGTTGATGTTTTCCGGAATGTCTTCGCGGACTGGGTAGTTCATGAACTTACCACACATCTTTTCGCCGTCCCATTCCAGCCAGCTGAAGCGGTTGGAGTGGCCTTCGACTGAATTGGTGATGACTTCCAAGCTCTTTGATTTTTCGCGGACGCCGACGATATCGCCAACCTTCACAAGGTATGAGGGGATGCTGAGGATTTCACCGTTGACAGTAATGTGGCAGTGGTTCACCAGCTGACGGGCGGCTGCGCGTGTAGGAGCTATTCCGAGGCGGTAGACGACATTGTCGAGGCGTGATTCGAGCAGTTGCATCAGGATCAAGCCGGTAACGCCTTCCTTACGGCGAGCCAGTTCGAAAGTCTTGTGGAATTGACGTTCGAGGACACCGTAGGTATATTTAGCCTTTTGCTTCTCCTGGAGCTGAGTACCGTATTCAGAGACTTTCTTTCTTCTCTTGGCAGCACCGTGCATTCCCGGAGGATAGTTTCTCTTTTCAAAATACTTGTCGGAACCATAGATAGGTTCACCGAACTTACGAGCAATCTTCGTTTTAGGACCTGTATATCTTGCCATAATTCTAACTTTTTAAATGTTCAACGATTACACTCTTCTGCGTTTTGGAGGACGGCATCCGTTGTGTGGCAATGGGGTAACGTCGATAATCTCGGTCACCTCAACACCCATCGAGTGGATGGCACGGATAGCTGATTCACGTCCTGCGCCAGGTCCCTTAACATATACTTTTACTTTACGTAATCCCAAGTCATAGGCGGTCTTGGAGCACTCTTCAGCGGCCATTTGAGCGGCGTAAGGTGTGTTCTTCTTGGAGCCCTTGAATCCCATCTTACCGGCTGATGCCCAAGAGATGACTTGTCCTTCATTGTTTGTCAAGGAAATGATGATGTTATTGAAGGAAGCTTTCACGAAGGCCATGCCTGTAGCTTCGATCTTAACAACACGTTTCTTTGTTACTTTACTGGTCTTTGCCATTTGTTGTTGTTGTGATTTGTTGTGTTAAATATGGTCCAACTACCTATTTATTACTTGGTAGCTTTCTTCTTGTTAGCGACAGTCTTCTTACGGCCCTTACGGGTACGTGCGTTGTTTTTAGTGCTCTGTCCGCGCACTGGTAAACCGGCACGGTGACGGATGCCACGGTAGCAGCCGATGTCCATCAAACGCTTGATGTTCATCTGAACTTCACCACGGAGTTCACCTTCAGTCTTATACTCGTCAGCAATGATGTTACGGACGGTATTCTGTTCTTCGTCTGACCAATCCTGGACTTTCTTGGCCGGGTCGACGCCTGCCTTACCCAAGATTTCCTTAGCCAAAGATCTTCCGATGCCGAAAATGTAGGTTAAAGAGATTTCACCAGCTTTATTGCTCGGGATATCTACACCAGCGATTCTTGCCATAGTATTCTTTTACTTTTATTGGATTTCTACTAATCAACCCTGACGTTGTTTTTCCTTAGGGTTCTTTTTGTTAATAACATAGACTCTGCCCTTGCGCTTCACGATCTTGCAGTCGGCGGATCTTTTCTTTACGGATGCTTGAACTTTCATATCGGTAATTACTTTTTAGATAATGCAAATTAATTCTTGTATCTGAAGGTGATACGGCCTTTTGTCAAGTCGTAAGGCGACATCTCGAGTTTCACTTTGTCGCCAGGGAGGATCCTGATGTAGTGCATGCGCATCTTGCCGGAGATGGTGGCGGTGATGACCAGCCCGTTCTCCAGTTCAACGCGGAACATAGCGTTTCCCAACGCTTCGATCACGGTGCCTTCTTGTTCGATTGACAGTTGTTTTACCATATACGATTCAGATCAGTTTTCTATTCTCTTGTGTCCGAAATAATTCGGGCGGCAAAATTAGTAATATTTTTTTAATTCGCAAGCAAGTTTTGTTGGAAATCCGCAATCGCGGATTTCCAACAAAACCATCATCATTTACATTCTGCCAACGCGACCCTTGATACGGCCTGATTTGGTGAGACCGTCGTAGTGACGCATGAGCAGGTGACTTTCAATTTGTTGCAGTGTATCAAGTACAACGCCAACAAGAATCAGCAGTGAGGTACCACCATAGAAGTGAGCGAACGAAGTCGTCACACCCATGAGGCTGACCAGAGCGGGCATGACAGCCACGATGGCCAGGAAGATGGAACCGGGCAAAGTAATTCTTGACATGATCGTATCGAGGTATTCCGCGGTCTTCTTACCAGGTTTCACACCGGGGATGAAGCCACCGTTCTTCTTGATGTCTTCTGCCATCTGGTTCGAGTTGATCGTCACAGCGGTGTAGAAGTATGTGAAGAGGATGATCAGGATGAAGAACACGAAGTTATACCAGAAACCGTTGATGTTGGTGAACACCTGAAGGAATCCGTTGAGGTTCTCAGTCTGACGGAAACCGGCGACGGTGATCGGCAGGAACATGATAGCCTGAGCGAAGATGATAGGCATAACACCAGCAGCATTGACTTTCAGAGGGATGTATTGGCGGACGCCGCCGTACTGACGGTTGCCGACAACACGCTTCGCATACTGTACCGGGATCTTGCGGGTTCCCTGCACGAGAGCGATGGTGCCAACCATGACGAAGAACAGGACGATGAGCTCGATGACGAGGATCAGCATACCTGCGCCGCCTTGGGTGAAGCGAGCAGCGCACTCACCGACGAAAGCGCCGGGAAGACGGGCAATGATACCGATCATAATGATCAAGGAGATACCATTGCCAATGCCCTTATCCGTAATCTTCTCACCCAGCCACATGATGAACAGGGTGCCTGCGGCGAGCAGGATGATAGAAGAAATCCAGAAGAACACACCAGGGTTGGACACGTAAGGATCGAAAGGAGTCACAGCCTCGTTAGGAAGCTGATAGATGACATTGCGGATATAACCCGGAGCCTGGACGACGACGATACCCACAGTGAGGTAACGCATCACCTGGTTCAGCTTCTTACGGCCGCTTTCGCCTTCGCGTTGCAGACGCTGGAAGTAAGGGATAACCATACCCAGCAGCTGGATGATAATAGATGCCGTGATGTAAGGCATGATACCAAGAGCGAAGATAGAAGCGTTACCGAAAGCGCCGCCTGAGAACATGTTCAACAGGCCAAGAAGACCGCTGTTGCTGGAGTTCTGCAGGTTAGCCAGCTCGTTCGGGTTGATACCTGGAATGACAACGAAGGAGCCGAAACGATAGATGAGAATCATCAGCAGCGTAAAGAGGATACGCTGGCGCAGCTCTTCGATCTTCCAAATATTCTGAATAGTTTCGATCAGTTTACGCATATCAATCAGATTTTTTCGCAAGTGCCGCCGGCAGCCTCAATGGCCTGCTGAGCCTTAGCGGAAAATGCGTTGGCTTTGACTTCAAGTTTAGCGGTGAGTTCGCCCTTAGCGAGGATCTTCACGAGTTCCTTGCTGTGGACCACACCGTTTTCAACGAGCACCTCCGGCGTGATGACGGCGATACCGTTATCAGCAAGCTTCTGCAAAGTAGAAAGGTTGACGGGGCAGTATTCCACACGGTTGAAGTTGGTGAAACCGAACTTGGGGACGATACGCTGCAGAGGCATTTGACCGCCTTGGAAACCAATCTTGCGCTTGGCGCCTGAGCGAGCCTGTGCACCCTTATGACCACGTGTTGAAGTTCCGCCTTTTCCCGAACCCTGGCCACGGCCTTTTCTTGTCTTGTTCTTTACAGAACCTTTTGCTGGTTTGAGATTACTTAAATCCATATTATGCAGATTTATTAGTTCAACAATTAAATTTCTTCGATCTTAAGGAGATGAGCTACCTTATTAACCATACCGGCGATGCTCGGGTTGTCCATGTCAACTTCAGCTGAATGGTGCATCTTTCTGATGCCGAGCGATTTCAGGGTGTCTTTCTGATCCTGGGGTCTGCCGATACCGCTTCTGATTTGTGTGATTCTAACTTTCTTCATGGTTTCAAAAGTTTATCCGTTAAACACAGTGTCAAGATCCACACCTCTCAGTTGGGCGACGGTATAAGCATCACGCATCTTGGTGAGAGCGTCGAAAGTAGCCTTCACTACTGAGTGAGGGTTGGAAGAGCCTTTGGATTTAGCCATCACGTTCTTGACGCCAACGCTTTCCAACACGGCACGCATAGCACCACCGGCGATGACACCGGTACCAGGTGTAGCGGGTTGGATGTAGACGTAAGCGCCGCTGTACTTACCGTATTCCTCGTGGGGCAGTGTGCCGTTCAGAACTGGAACTTTAACCAGGTTCTTCTTGGCATCGTCGATACCCTTCTGGATAGCGGCGGTGGCTTCCTTGGCTTTGCCGAGACCGTAACCGACTACGCCATTCTCATTGCCTACGACAACAAGTGCTGCGAAAGTGAAAGTACGACCACCTTTGGTCACCTTGGTGACGCGGTTGATGCTAACGAGACGTTCTTTGAACTCGATTTCGCTAGACTTTACTCTTTTAACATTTACTTCTGCCATAACAATTAGAATTTAAGTCCTCCATTACGAGCTGCGTCGGCAAGCGACTTGACTCTACCATGATACAAATAACCATTGCGGTCGAACACGACGGTTTCGATGCCGGCGGCCTTAGCCTTTTCAGCGATCAGAGCGCCAACCTTAGCGGCTTGTTCGATCTTCGTGATCTTTTCGTTTTCGATTCCGTTTTCACGGGAACTTGCAGAGACGATGGTCTTACCGACTTCATCGTCGATGATCTGCACATAAATCTGCTTGTTGCTTCTGAAGACAGACATGCGTGGACGAGCGGCGGTGCCGGAGATCTTCCTACGGATTCTCTTCTTAATGTTCTGTCTTCTTTCTTCTTTATTAATTGCCATCTTACTGAGGTATTAACTATTTAATTAATGATTACTTACCAGCAGCTTTACCTGCCTTGCGTCTCAGGACTTCATCCTGGAACTTAATACCCTTACCCTTATAAGGTTCAGGCTTACGCATTGAGCGGATCTTTGCGGCCACCTGACCAAGAAGTTGTTTGTCGTATGAACGCATCTTCAAGATGGGGTTCTTACCTCTCTCGTTGATGGTTTCGATTTTGATCTCAGGAGGCATCTCCATGAAGATGGTGTGTGAGTAACCGAGAGCCATTTCGAGGAGTTGGCCTTTAGCTTCGGCTTTGTAGCCGACGCCGACGAATTCCTGAACGGTCTCGAAGCCTTCGCTGACACCCTTCACCATGTTGTGGATCAAAGCGCGGTAGAGTCCGTGTTTAGCACCTGCTTCGGCGATAGCCTCGTTCGGTTTGACATGGATCTGGTCGCCTTCGACCTCGACGATGACATGGTCGGAGAACTTCTGTGAGAGTTCACCTAATTTACCTTTAACGGTGATGACATGTTCTTTGTCATCGATATTGACGGTTACGCCAGCCGGAATGGCGATTGGCAGCTTACCTATTCTTGACATAATTCCTATCTCCTTTCCTTTAGATTAGCTAACATAACACAGTACTTCGCCACCGATGTGGAGTTTGCGGGCTTCTTTGTCGGTCATCACACCCTGAGAGGTGGAGATGATAGCGATGCCGAGGCCGTTCATCACGCGTGGGAGGTTTTCACTATCGGCATACTTTCTCAGACCAGGGCGCGAGACGCGGTCGATGGTTGAGATGGCCGGGATCTTAGTCACGGGATGGTACTTAAGAGCGATCTTAATGACGTTCTGTGACTTCTTTTCACCTTCTTCAAACTTGTAGTTGAGGATATAGCCTTTTTCGAAGAGGATCTTGGTCATAGCCTTCTTGAGGTTTGAAGCGGGGATTTCAACGATTCTATGCTTTGCATTGACGGCATTGCGGATGCGGGTCAAATAATCTGCTACAGGGTCTGTATACATCTTCTACTAATTTTAATGATTACCAACTAGCTTTCTTTACGCCTGGGATCAAGCCCTTCAGTGCCATTTCACGGAAATTGATACGTGAGATACCGAACTGTCTCATATAGCCTTTTGGACGGCCAGTGAGTTGGCAGCGGTTGTGGAGACGGACTGGAGAAGCGTTCTTCGGCAGTTTCTGCAATGCTTCATAATCGCCAGCTTCCTTCAAGGCTGCACGTTTGGCAGCATATTTAGCGACCATTTGTGCTCTTTTGCGCTCACGCGCTTTCATTGACTCTTTTGCCATGGTTTACTTTTTTTGATTTTTAAAAGGAAGACCAAATTTCTTCAATAAAGCCCAAGCCTCTTGATCAGTATTGGCTGAAGTGACGAAGGTGATGTTCATACCATTGATGTGGTTGACCTTTTCGATATCGATTTCCGGGAAGATGATTTGTTCGGTGATTCCGAAACTGTAGTTGCCACGGCCATCGAAGCCTTTGTCGTTGATACCTCTGAAGTCGCGGACACGTGGGAGGGCGACGCAAACGAGACGCTCGAGAAATTCGTACATCTTGTCGCCGCGCAGTGTTACGTGGACGCCGATCGGGTTGCCGCGACGCAGTTTGAAGTTACTGACGTCGTGTCTTGAGATAGTCGGAACGGCTTTCTGACCGGTGATAGCGCTCATTTCCTCTACACCATAATCAATCAGTTTCTTGTCTGCCAAGGCAGCACCGATACCCTGATTGAGTGAAATTTTCAAAAGCCGTGGAACCTGCATCACACTCTTATAGTGGAATTCTTCCATCAATGCAGGCACGATTTCACTCTTGTATTGAGTTCTAAGTCTGGGTTGATAGTTCATCTTACTTAATTATTTCTCCGGTTTTCTTTGAATAACGGGCCAATTTGCCAGTTTTTTCGTCAATCTTACGTCCGACTCTCGTAGGTTTGCCGCTGTTGTCGACCACCATGAGGTTGGAGATGTGGATAGGGGCTTCTTGCTTGATGATGCCGCCTTGAGGATGTTCAGCGTTTGGACGGGTGTGCTTCGAGATGATTCTAACGCCTTCGACGATAGCTCTCTGCGACTTTGGGTCAACGCTCATCACTTTGCCTTGCTTGCCTTTGTCATTGCCTGAAAGTACCAGGACAGTGTCGCCTTTCTTAACATGTAATTTCATAGTCTGATCAATTTTTAATTACAACACTTCTGGAGCAAGTGAAACTATTTTCATAAACTGCTTTTCACGCAACTCTCTGGCAACGGGACCAAAGATACGGGTTCCGACGAGTTCGCCGGCGTTGTTCAGAAGAACACAGGCGTTGTCATCGAAGCGAATGTAGGAACCGTCAGGACGACGGGTTTCCTTCTTAGTACGGACTACGACTGCCTTTGAAACGGTACCTTTCTTGATGTTACCGCTTGGAATGGCGCTTTTCACGGTGACGACGATGATGTCGCCTGTGTGGGCGTAACGTTTCTTGGTTCCGCCTAACACTCTGATGCAGAGGACTTCTTTTGCACCGCTATTGTCAGCTACTGCGAGTCTGGTTTCCTGTTGTATCATAATTACTTAGCCCTTTCGATAATTTCTACTAATCTCCAACATTTTCTTTTGCTCATTGGACGGGTTTCCATGATGCGCACGGTGTCACCGATGTTGCATTCATTCTTCTCATCATGAGCCATAAAACGGTCCGTTTTCTTGATAAACTTACCGTAGATCGGGTGCTTTTCACGACGTTCGATCTCCACGACGATGGATTTGTCCATCTTATTGCTGACAACCACGCCGATTCTCTCTTTTCTCAAATTTCTTGTTTCTTCCATTTGTTTCGTCGTTTAAAGTTATTTACTTTGTTCGATTTCGCGTCTTCTCAACTCAGTCAGGATACGAGCGATGTCTTTGCGTTTGGCGCGAATCAGGTTCGGGTTCTCCAGTGGGGAGGCAGCGTGGTTAAGGTTCATCTTCACCAGCTGTTCGCGGGCCTGTTCGAGACGTTCGTTCAGGTCGTTGATGCTCAAATCTCTTAATGATTCCTTTTTCATAGCTTGTTCCAACTTAATTATTCGACGTAATCTCTTCTAACCACAAACTTCGTCGTTACGGGCAGTTTCTGAGCTGCGAGACGGAGAGCTTCCTTGGCGACGGCCATCGGAACGCCTTCGGCTTCGAACAGCATGTGACCTGGGGTAACGCGAGCTACAAAGTATTCCGGATCACCCTTACCTTTACCCATACGGACGTCCAAAGGCTTCTTGGTGATGGGTTTGTCGGGATAGATGCGGATCCAAATCTGTCCTTCACGTTTCATATAACGTGTGACGGCCTGACGGGCAGCCTCAATCTGGCGAGCCGTGATCAAAGCCTCTTCCATTGTCTTGATTCCAAAAGATCCAAAAGCGAGTTCGTGGCCACGGAAAGCGTTGCCTTTCATCTTACCTTTTTGGGGTCTTCTGAATTTTTGTCTTTTCGGTTGTAACATCGTTACTTAACTTTTAAAGTTCACAAAAAATTATTTACGTTTTCCATTGCCACGGCGTGGTGCACCGGCGGGTTTAGCGGCAACTGGGCGCTTGGCCTGGCTGTTGATGCTCGTCGGAACCAGTTCTGGCTTGCCATAGATTTCACCTTTGCAGATCCACACCTTGATGCCGAGGCGGCCGTAAGAGGTGTGAGCCTCAACCAAGGAGTAGTCGATATCGGCGCGCAGGGTATGCAGCGGGATACGGCCTTCCTTGTAGGATTCAGAGCGTGCGATTTCGGCGCCGCCGACACGACCTGAGATCAAGATCTTGATGCCTTCAGCACCAATTCTCATGGTACCTGCAGAGGCGGTCTTGATGGCGCGACGGTACGAAACACGTCCTTCAATTTGTTTTGCGATCGAGCTTGCAACGATGTAAGCGTCGAGTTCTGGTCTCTTGATCTCGTTGATGTTGATTTGGATTTCCTTGCCGGTAAGTTTGACGAGCTCTTTCTTCAACTTGTCGACTTCCTCACCACCCTTACCAATGATCATGCCCGGACGAGCAGTGAAGATGGTTACGGTGACATACTTCAAGGAACGTTCGATGGCGATCTTTGAGATGCCAGCCTTGCCGAGACGAGCGTTCAGATACTTGCGGATCTTGTCGTCCTCAACGAGCTTGGCTGAAAAGTCTTTTCCGCCATACCAATTGGAATCCCAACCTTTGATGATTCCCAATCTAAGACCGATAGGATTAGTTTTTTGTCCCATTTTACTTATCTAATTATTTACTTATTCTTCCTTTGCAATTCTGCTGTCCACAATGATAGTAACATGATTCGAGCGCTTGCGGATGTGGAATGCACGTCCGTGAGGGGCTGCCTGGATGCGCTTCAGCGTACGGCCTTCGTCGACCCAAACTTCCTTGACGTAGAGGTTGCTATCCTCAACGCGCTTTCCTTCATTCTTGGCCTCCCAGTTGGCGATGGCTGAACGGAGCAGCTTGTACACTGGCTTAGCGGCATCCTTGGTGGAATACTGCAGGGAGTGCAAGGCGACTTCAACCTTCTGGCCTCTGATCATGTCGGCCACAAGACGCATCTTGAATGGTGAAGTAGGCACATCGTTGAGATGAGCGATGGCTACAGTTTTACGAGCTTCCTTAATGGATTCAGCTCTATTGTGTTTTCTAGATCCCATTGTTACGTCCTCCTAATTACTTGTTACCTTTATCTTTGTTACCGGCATGACCTCTGAAGATACGAGTCGGGGCAAATTCGCCAAGCTTATGGCCAACCATGTTCTCAGTCACATAGACTGGGATGAACTTGTTGCCGTTATGGACGGCGATGGTTTGTCCGACGAAATCAGGAGAAATCATGGATGCTCTTGACCATGTCTTAATGACGGTCTTCTTGCCGCTTTCGACGTTTTCCATCACTCTCTGATAGAGTTTGTAGTGGATGTACGGGCCTTTCTTTAATGATCTACTCATAGTATTATGCGATTTTCCTGATGATTACTTCTTTCTTCTTTCGATAATGTACTTGCTTGAAGCAGCCTTTGGCGAACGAGTCTTGTAGCCCTTTGCCGGCAAGCCCTTGCGTGAGCGTGGGTGACCACCGGAAGCGCGGCCTTCGCCACCACCCATTGGGTGATCGACTGGGTTCATAACAACACCACGGTTGTGAGGACGGCGGCCCAACCAGCGGCTGCGGCCAGCCTTGCCTGACTTCTCGAGGTTGTGGTCTCCGTTAGAGACTGAACCGATGGTAGCCTTGCATGCTTGGAGAATCATACGGGTTTCGCCTGAGGGCATGCGGAGGATGGCGTACTTGCCTTCACGCGACATCAGCTGTGCGTATGAACCGGCGCTTCTTGCCATCTTGGCACCCTGACCTGGGCGCAACTCGATGTTGTGAATAATAGTACCGAACGGGACTTCGCTCAGGAACATGGTGTTACCAACGTTTGGCTGGACACCCTTGCCACTGATGACTTCCTGACCGACCTTCAAGCCAGCAGGAGCGATGATGTAACGCTTCTCACCATCCTTGTAGAATACGAGGGCGATGCGAGCAGTGCGGTTCGGGTCGTATTCGATGGTCTTCACGATGCCCGGAACGCCGTCCTTATCACGCTTGAAGTCGATGATTCTGTATTTCTGTTTGTGTCCGCCACCTCTGTAACGAACAGTCATTTTACCACTGGAGTTACGACCGCCTGTGCTCTTCATAGGAGCAAGCAATGACTTTTCCGGTTTGTCGGTCGTGATCTCGTCGAAAGCGCTCAAAACCTTGAAACGCTGACCTGGTGTCGTAGGTTTATATTTCTTTAAAGCCATTTTCAGATATTGCTAAAAAAGTCAATTGTTTCACCTTCAGCCAATGTCACAACAGCTTTCTTGGTATCATTAGCCTTACCGGTAATGACGCCGCTCTTGGTGTAGCGTGACTTTGACTTTCCTTCGTAATTCATCGTGTTGACGGCGGTAACCTTCACACCGTAAAGGTCTTCAACGGCCTTCTTGATCTGGATCTTGTTGGCGCGCTTGTCAACGATAAATGCATAGCGGTTAAGCTTTTCGCTTATTGCGGTCATCTTTTCTGTAATGACGGGTTTCTTAATGATAATCATCTCTTTTCGATTTTAAAAGTTAAACATTATCCAAGAATCTCGTCGATTGGCTTCAGAGCACTTTCGGTGATGAAGATCCTCTTGGCATTCAGAATATCATAAGTGTTCAGGTTGCGAGCCAGAACCACGTTGGTGCGCTGGATGTTGCGTGCACTCAGCACCACGTTGCGGTTAGGTTCGGTGAACACGAACATGTTTCTCATACCGTTGACCTTGAAGCTGTCCAGGATGTTGACCATCTGCTTGGTCTTGATGGTATCGAACGTGAAGTCTTCAACCACGATGATCTCGTTGTCCTTAACTTTGCAGGTGAGGGCTGACTTGCGGGCAAGGGCCTTGACCTTCTTGTTCAGTTTGAAACTATAGTCGCGGGGTTTGGGGCCGAACACGCGGGCGCCGCCTCTCAGCAATGGAGAGTTGATGTCGCCACGGCGGGCACCGCCGGTACCCTTCTGACGGAAGAGCTTGCGGGTGCTGCCACTGATTTCGCTGCGTTCCTTCGACTTGTGAGTTCCCTGACGCTGGTCAGCGAGATATTGTTTCACTGCCAGATACATGACATGCTCGTTAGGCTCAACAGCATAAATGTTGTCATTCAGCTGGACCTTACGGCCGGTGTCTTCGCCTTTGATGTTATAAACTGTTAACTCCATCTCTCAATCATTAAATATCCATTCTTGTGGCCCGGAACAGCGCCCTTCACCACCAACAAATTCTTGCTTGCATCAATCTTCACGATCTGCAAGTTCGTTACTTTAACTTTGTGGTTACCCATTTGACCAGCCATGCGTAATCCCTTGAAAACTCTTGAAGGATAAGCGCAAGCGCCAATGGAACCTGGTTTTCTCAAACGGTTGTGCTGACCGTGAGTTGCTTGACCAACGCCATTGAAATGATGACGTTTCACAACGCCTTGGAAGCCTTTACCTTTGCTGATGCCGGAGACATCGACAAATTCGCCTTCCATGAAGACGTCAACGGTTAACGTTTCGCCTAATTGTTTTCTGTGGCCTTCTTCGAAACGTGAAAATTCGCGCACCAACTTCTTAGGAGTCGTGTTAGCTTTTGCAAAGTGACCTTGCTCAGCCTTGGAGGTGTTCTTCACCTTCTTCTCATCGAAACCTAACTGAATGGCGCTATAACCGTCTTTCTCTACTGTTCTGACTTGGGTGACCACGCATGGACCAGCCTCGATGACCGTTACCGGGATCATCTTACCGCTTTCGTCGTAGATGCTTGTCATCCCAATCTTTTTTCCTAGTAATCCTGACATTGCTACTTAGCTTTAATTTTTTGTACTAGATAGGTTTTTTACAATTTGATTTCTACTTCCACACCACTGGGGAGCTCCAGCTTCATCAGTGCGTCGATCGTCTGAGAAGTCGAGTTGTAGATGTCGAGCAAACGCTTGTAGGTTGAAAGCTCGAACTGCTCTCTCGATTTCTTGTGAACGAAAGTTGAACGCAGCACGGTGTAGATCTTCTTGTTGGTTGGCAACGGAATAGGACCGCTGACAACTGCTCCAGTCAACTTAATGGTGTTCACGATCTTCTGGGCTGACTTGTCAACCAAGTTGTGATCGTGTGACTTCAATTTAATTCTAATTCTCTGGCTCACAATAATTATTATTTATAGATTTGTCTTTTTTCTTAAATGAAATAAAGTCCTTTTGCTTTTTTAATCACGATGTCAGCAATGGCTTCAGGTACTGGGGCGTAATGGCTGATTTCCATGTTGAACGTGGCGCGGCCCGAAGTGATCGAGCGAAGGGTTGTGATGTAACCGAACATCTCAGCCAGCGGCACGTCTGCCTTAATGATCTGATAGCCGATGTTGGCATTGACTTCACGCAGTATGGATCTCTTCTTATTCAGATCGCCCGTGACATCACCAATGTATTCGTCAGGGCAGTGGATCTCCACTCGCATGATAGGTTCCGTCAAGACAGGACCGGCCTTGAGGCCAGCCTCCTTGAACCCGATGTGCGCTGCCGACTCAAACGAGAGGGCGTCGCTATCGACAGGATGGAATGAGCCGTCAGTGACGATGACTTTGGCACTTTCGACCGGGAATCCAGCAAGCACACCATTGGAGAGAGCGCCTTTGAAGCCTTTCTCAATCGCTGGCATGAACTCACGCGGAATGGCACCGTTCTTCACTTCATCAACAAACTGCAAACCGACGACACCTTCATCTGCAGGACCCATTGTAAACTCGATATCTGCGAATTTTCCTTTTCCACCGGTCTGTTTTTTATAGACTTCACGGTGCTGAATCGTGTTTGTAAAGGTTTCCTTATATGCGACCTGTGGACGACCCTGGTTGACTTCGACGCCAAATTCTCTTCTGAGACGGTCGATAATAATATCAAGGTGTAATTCGCCCATACCGGACAAGATGGTCTGTCCTGAGTTTTCATCAAGGTGTACGAACAAAGTGGGATCCTCCTCCACCAACTTGGTGAGTGAGGTCTCCATCTTTTCGATGTCTGCAGTAGCTTTAGGCTCGATCGCGACGTTCACCACTGGATCGGGGAACTTGATGTTCTCGAGTACCAGAGGCTTGTTTTCGACGGTCAAAGTATCGCCGGTGCGGATGACCTTGAACCCGATGGCTGCGGCGATGTCGCCAGCTGAGATCTCCTCCATAGGAGTCTGCTTGTTGGCGTTCATCTGAACGATCTTGGCGATGCGTTCGCGTTTGCCTGTGCCAGTGTTCAAAACGGTTTCGCCGGCTTTCAGGGTGCCTGAGTAGACGCGGAAGAAACACAGACGGCCGACGAAGGGGTCAGTGGCGATCTTGAATGCCAGAGCGCAGAACGGCCCGTTCGGGTCGGCCTTGCGGATTTCCTCTTCACCGGACTTGGGGTTGGTGCCGGTCACGTGATCGACATCCAATGGGCTCGGCAGGTAGTTGACAATACCGTCGAGAAGCATTTGAACGCCCTTGTTCTTGAACGAAGCGCCGCAGAACACGGGGCAGATGTTGAGGCTCAGGGTCTCCTTACGGATCTGGGCGATCAGCTCTTCCTCGGTGATGCTGTCGGGATCTTCCATGTATTTCTCGAACAGGGCTTCGTTGTCCTCGGCGGCGCCTTCGATGATCATGGTGCGGTATTTAGCTACCTCATCTTTCATATCATCGGGGATAGCCACTTCCTCGAAATGCGAGCCGTTGTCTTCCTCGTCCCACACGTAAGCTTTGTTCTTCAACAGGTCAACCACACCAACGAAGGTATCTTCGACGCCGATGGGCAGCTGAAGCGGAACAGGATTGGCGTGCAAACGCTCACGGATCTCGTCGATGACCTTATAGAAGTCGGCACCGGCGCGGTCCATCTTGTTCACGAAGCAAATGCGGGGCACTCTGTACTTGTCAGCCTGGTGCCAAACGGTTTCGGACTGGGGCTCGACGCCGCCCACGGCACAGAAGATAGCGATAGCGCCATCGAGGACGCGGAGCGAGCGCTCCACCTCCACTGTGAAATCGACATGGCCGGGAGTATCAATGATATTGATTTTGTAAGCCTCATTATTAAGGTGCCAGAACACCGTTGTGGCAGCTGAAGTGATGGTGATACCACGTTCCTGCTCCTGGACCATCCAGTCCATGGTAGCGGCTCCGTCGTGGACCTCACCGATCTTGTGGCTACGTCCAGTATAATAGAGGATACGCTCGGTCGTAGTCGTCTTACCAGCATCGATGTGAGCCATGATGCCGATATTACGAGTGAGGCTGAGGTTGATCATATTTTCTGGGACGTTTGCCATGTTTCCTATACCTGTTTCAAATTAGAATCTGAAGTGCGAGAAGGCCTTGTTGGCATCAGCCATACGGTGGATTTCTTCCTTCTTCTTGAAAGCAGAACCTTCTTCCTTGTAGGCTTGCATGATTTCTGAAGCGAGCTTGAGGGCCATCGACTTCTCGTGACGTTTACGAGCGTAGTTGATCAGGTTCTTCATACCGATGCTCTGCTTACGAGCGGGACGGATTTCTGAAGGAATCTGGAAAGTGGCACCACCGATACGGCGGCTGCGGACCTCGACCTGAGGAGTGACGTTGGCCAAAGCCTTCTTCCACACCTCAACAGGATTCTCATTGAGCTTTTCTTCAATGATGTCCATAGCTTCGTAGAAAATCTCATAAGCCAGATTCTTCTTACCTTTGAGCATGATGTTGTTCACAAACTTTGTGACCTGCACGTCATTGTACTTAGGATCTGGAAGGATGATTCTCTTTTTTGGTTTCGCTTTTCTCATTTCTCAAAAAGTCTTAATTACTTGATTTAGTTGCCTTTACTTCTTTGCGGCTGTCTTTTTAGGTCTCTTAGCACCGTACTTAGATCTGCGTTGGCGACGTCCGTCGACACCGCTGGTGTCCAAAGCACCACGGATGATGTGGTAACGAACACCTGGAAGATCCTTCACACGGCCTCCTCTGATCATCACGATAGAGTGTTCCTGCAGGTTATGGCCTTCACCCGGGATGTATGCGTTGACTTCCTTTTGGTTGGTCAAACGAACCCTGGCGACCTTACGCATTGCTGAGTTAGGTTTTTTAGGGGTCGTTGTGTACACACGAACACACACGCCACGGCGCTGCGGACATGAATCCAATGCTGGTGACTTACTCTTGTCGATCAATTTTTGGCGCCCTTTGCGCACTAATTGTTGAATAGTCGGCATTTTGTTACGTTTAAGTTTTAACTGTTTGTTTAAATCCTATTTTTTGGACAAATATTTCTTTGCTCAAGCCGAAACAGCTCAAGATTCACGATTTTTCAAGATGTAGTCAGGGAAAGATTCGGCCATAATTAAGGCCTGAAGTCTATAAACCCACGATGCAACCGCTTTTTTCGACGTTTCGTCAGCATCGCGCAGAGACCTATAACGGTTTAGTTTTCAGGTCCCCGACCATATCTATTCAAAAGGATAAACCTTTCACGATTTCAGCGGCGCAAAAGTACAACAATTTCTTTTACCAGCAATAGTTTTCAACAATTTTTTTTGAAATTTTTGAAAAATTTTTATTTTGCTGAATATCAGTTACTTGTTTTAGTTTTACGATAAAAAACGTCATTGCGAGCGCAGCGAAGCAATCCAACTTGACCCTATTTTTGGGTTTTTTGATGGATTGCTTCGTCGCCAAAACTCCTCGCAATGAGGATTTTGCGATAATTTTTTTAAACAAGATTAGGGGAAACACACCCTTTAAATTCTAAATTCTGAATTTAGTATTTCACAAAACGGTCCTCGCCGTTACTCAAACCGAGCAATTCACTGCGTCCAAAAAGCAGGAAAATTTTGTGATCCCAAATCAATTCCCACAAGATTTTGCTCACGCGCACCTGATCGTCAGCACATAATTCCTCACTGGTGAGGGTGGTATTTTCGTCATTCTTTTTCACCCGATGCTCCTGAAAAGCGAGCTGAACAAGTTGGTAACACAGATTGACAAACGTAATACCTGTAGTATGGTCACGGCTTGACATCACCATATTGATTCTCTCTTTGAGTTCCTCGTTGTTAAAAAGAAGTTGTACTGGATTGGAATCGTAGTTCATAATCGTAGGTTTTATTGATAACTGGGTACAAACATAAGAAATTTTCTTGATAATCCTACAACGGAACCCTAAAAAATCATACTTTTTTCTTACTTTTGCACCTTAATTATTAATTATGGTCCGAAGTTTAGTTCTTGTTTGGGTGGTTGGCGTGATCGCTTTTTTCGTCCTTTGGGCTTTGTTAGCGTCAATCATCAAACGAATTAGCGAAAAGAAAAACAAAAAACAGAATAAATCATGAAATACAACGTCATCGTTATCGGCAGCGGCCCTGGTGGGTACGTGGCTGCCATCAGAGCATCACAACTTGGAAAGAAAACTGCCGTAGTAGAAAAGGCTGAATTAGGCGGCATCTGCCTCAACTGGGGTTGCATCCCGACTAAAGCGCTGCTGAAGAGTGCACAGGTTTACAACTACATCAACCATGCCGAGAACTATGGCATCAAGGTGGAAGGCGAAGCAAAGCCCGACATGGAGGCCGTGGTTGCCCGCAGCCGTGGCGTGGCCGAGACCATGAGCAAAGGCGTTCAGTTCCTCCTCAAGAAGAATAACGTAGAGGTCATCAACGGCTATGGCCGTCTCACTGCCGACAAGCAAGTGTCAGTGACCGATGCCGAGGGCAACGTTACCTTGCATGAAGCCGATCATATCATCCTCGCTACCGGTTCCCGCGTTCGCGAACTGCCCGCTCTGCCTATCGACGGCAAAAAGATCATCGGTTACCGTCAGGCTTTGGTGCTGGACAAGCTTCCAGAAAGCATGGTAGTAGTCGGTTCTGGTGCCATCGGTTCAGAGTTTGCCTTCTTCTTCACCAGCATGGGCGTCAAAGTGACTCTCGTGGAGTTCCTGCCCAATGTGGTGCCTAATGAGGACGAAGAAGTGTCCAAGCAAGTGGAGCGTTCCTTCAAGAAACTGAAGATGACGGTGATGACCGAAGCCTCAGTGACCCATGTGGACACCACCGGTGAGAAATGCGTGTGCACCATCAGCACCAAGAAGGGCGAAAAGACCGTGGAAGCTGACATCGTACTCTCCGCCGTCGGCGTGCAGACCAACATCGATGACCTCGGACTGGAGACACTGAACATCGCCACTGAACGCGGCAAAGTCATCGTTGACGACTTCTACCGCACCAACGTGCCTGGCGTTTATGCCATCGGCGACATCGTTCATGGTCCCGCTTTGGCTCATAAGGCCGACCACGAAGCCACCATTTGCGTGGAGAAACTTTGCGGCCTCGATCCCAAGCCTCTGAACTATGCCAACATTCCTGGTTGCACCTATACCACTCCTGAAATCGCCTCTGTCGGCTTAAGCGAAGCCAAAGCCATCGCT
Source organism: Bacteroidales bacterium (assembly GCA_017531225.1). Taxonomy (GTDB): domain Bacteria; phylum Bacteroidota; class Bacteroidia; order Bacteroidales; family F082; genus Limimorpha. The sequence goes on from JAFXLL010000010.1 coordinate 19,790, forward strand.
GCCGGCTATGAGGTCAAGATCGGCAAGTTCCCCTTCACCGCCTCAGGTAAAGCCACCGCAGCAGGCAACAAGGACGGCTTCATCAAAGTCGTGTTTGATGCCAAGACTGGCGATTGGTTAGGTTGCCACATGGTAGGTGACAACGTCACCGAAATGGTCGCCGCCGCTGTACTCTGCCGTGAACTCGGTGCCAAGGGCGAGGACATCATCCACGCGGTGTTCCCCCACCCCACCATGTCGGAAGGCATCATGGAAGCCGCAGCCGCAGCCTATAACGAGTGCGTTCACCTTTAATGAGGTGAGAGGTGAAAGATGAGAGGTGAGAGATAATTATGGAAATCATAGAAACTAGGATTAAGGATTTATCAATCATCAAGCCGGACGTATTCCTGGATGAGCGCGGCTATTTCTTCGAAAGCTATAACAAGCAGCGCTTTTTAGAGCACGGACTCGACATGAACTTTGTTCAGGACAACGAGAGCCAATCCATGAAAGGTGTGTTGCGTGGCTTGCATTTCCAGAAACCACCTTTTGCACAGGGTAAGTTGGTGCGCGTGGTGAAAGGTGCCGTCAGGGACGTGGCTGTCGACCTCCGCAAGGGCTCTCCTACATACGGACAATGGGAGTCAGTGGAGCTTACCGAAGGTAACAAGTTCATGTACTGGATTCCGGAAGGTTTTGCCCACGGATTCGTGTGCCTCGAGGATTACTCGGTGTTCACCTACAAATGCACCAACGTCTACAACAAAGCCTCTGAAGGCAGCATCCGATGGAACGATCCCGACCTGAACATCCGATGGGACATCGAAAACCCCATCCTGTCAGAGAAAGATAAAGTCTCTCCACTATTCAAGGATTTCGTCACTCCATTCTAAACAACAATGAAAACGAGGAACCTCTTTTTAACTATAGGCGCCGCTATTATATTAATAGGTGTAACCGCTGCCATCACTTTCGGCATTGCTCAAAGTACTGAGACGAAAGATGACGGCTTTTACGACGGACTCAATCCTGATGTACTGAGTTACGATTACCTCGACCAGAACATCCATGACATTGAGTTGCCTAAAACCTTAGATTTTTGTGGTGAATCAGTACCGCTCGACCGTTTCTATGTGCGGGAAAGTCTTGAGCGTGAGATAATAGTCAATTCTTATCGTCATTCCAACACTATTCTCCTGCTGAAAAGAACGACCCGTTGGTTCCCTGTCATTGAGCCTATCCTGAAGAAGAACAACCTTCCAGAGGATTTCAAATACCTGGCCATGATTGAGAGTGACTTGACCAACGTGGTATCACCTTCTAAAGCTGTCGGCTTCTGGCAGTTTCTCGAAGGCACCGGAAAGCAATACGGGCTGGAGATCTACAAGGAGGTGGATATGCGTTACAATCAGGAGTTGGAGACCCAGATAGCGTGTGATTTCTTGAAGGACTTGTATGCCAAGTTCGGTAGCTGGACATTATCTGCGGCAGCATACAACTGTGGCGGCGGCAAGATGTCGCGCTCCATCGAGGAACAGCATGTGTCTTCCTATTACGACCTGTTGTTACCTGCTGAGACCGAGCGTTACATCTACCGCATTCTTGCATTCAAGCTGATCACACAAAACCCTGAAAAATACGGTTTCCATATCAGTGACGAAGGCTGGTACCAACCCTTGGAATACAAGACCATTACAGTCACTGAGACCATCGAGGACCTTGCCCAATTCGCCATTGACAAGGGCACCAACCTCAAGATGCTCAAATACTATAATCCTTGGCTTAGAAGCAACAAGTTGACGATTTCCGAAGGAAACAGCTACCAGATTAAACTACCGAAATGAACGAATTCTCGGAAGATAAGACGTTAGAGATCTTAGGTGCTCGTGAGAACAACCTGAAAGACATCGACCTTTCGATACCGCGCAATGCCTTGGTGGTCGTCACCGGCATTAGCGGCAGCGGCAAGTCGTCGTTGGCTTTCGACACCATTTATGCTGAGGGACAACGCCGTTACATGGAGAGTTTCTCGGCCTATGCGCGGCAGTTCATTGGCAACATGGAGCGCCCTGACGTTGACAAAATCACGGGATTAAGCCCTGTCATCTCTATCGAGCAGAAGTCTGTCAACAAAAACCCACGATCCACTGTTGGCACCATCACCGAGATTTATGATTTCTTGAGATTGCTGTACGCCAGAATCGGCGAAGCCTACTCCTATAACACCGGAGAGCGCATGGTGCGCTACTCTGAGGAGCAGATCACAGACCTTATCCTCAAGGACTACCAAGGAAGGCGCATCCACATCCTCGCTCCTTCCATCAGAGGTCGTAAAGGCCACTACCGTGAGCTGTTTGAGCATATCCGTCAAGCAGGATTCACACGTGTGCGCGTCGATGGCGAGATGCGTGAGATCGAGTTCGGCATGATGCTCGACCGCTACAAAACCCACGACATCGAGATTGTGGTTGACCGTCTTGAAGTCAATGACGACTGCAAGAGCCGCATCACCAAGTCGGTGCAAACGGCCTTCCGCTACGGCAAAGGTCTGTTGATGGTGATGGATCACGAAACCGAGCAGGTGCGCTACTTCAGTCGTTTGCTGATGTGTCCCACCACCGGTCTCTCCTACGAGGATCCTGAGCCCAACACCTTTTCGTTCAACTCACCCTACGGTGCTTGTCCCAAATGCAACGGCATGGGCGAGATCACCGTGGTCGACAAGGAAAAGCTTATCCCCAATCCGGACCTGAGCATCAAGAAAGGCGGACTGGCACCGGCAGGTGAATACAAGTCGGGTAGCTGGATCTTCCACCAACTTGAAGCCATCGGCCTGAAATACGGCTTTACCTTGGACACTCCGATGAAGGAAATCTCCGACGAGGCCTTGGATGTTATCCTTTATGGCACCAACGAGACCTTTGAGGTGAAACGCGAATACATCGGCATCAATAGCATATACAAGATCAACTTCGAAGGCATCATCCGTTTCATTGAAAGCCAAAACAACGAAGATGCTCCCGCCAGCATTGCACGTTGGGCAGGATCGTTCATGAACCACGTCACCTGTCCCGTTTGCCATGGCACCCGACTCAAGAAAGAGGCCCAGTATTTCCTTATCGACGGCAAAAACATAGCCGAAGTGGCTGAGATGGACACCTATTCGCTTTGCCAGTGGATTGAGGCGCTCCCATCGAAACTCAATGAGCGCCAAAACGAAATCGGAAAGGAGATTTTGCGTGAAATCAACAAACGAGTGCATTTCCTGTTGGATATCGGCATCGACTACCTCAGTTTGAACCGTCCAGCGGCATCACTTTCAGGCGGCGAGGCACAACGCATCCGTCTGGCCACTCAAATTGGATCGCAACTCACCGGGGTGCTTTATATCCTAGATGAGCCGAGCATCGGCCTTCACCAGAGAGACAACCACCGATTGATCGAATCGTTGAAGGAGTTGCGTGACATTGGCAACTCCGTCATCGTGGTGGAGCACGACAAAGACACCATGCTCAATGCCGACTATTTGGTTGACATCGGTCCTGGTGCCGGTCGCCACGGCGGTGAGGTTGTTTTCGCTGGCACTCCTGAAGAAGCCATGCAAGGCCACTCCATCACCTGCGACTATCTCAACGGTAACCGTAAAATCGAAATCCCGAAAGAAAGACGCAAGCCTATTGAAGGGCAATACCTTATTATAAATGGAGCTACCGGTCACAACCTGAAGAATGTCACCCTTAAACTCCCACTGGGCGTAATGACTTGTATTACAGGCGTTTCAGGATCAGGCAAATCGACTTTAGTCAACGAAACCCTTAACCCTATCCTGAGCAAGAAGTTTTACCGTTCGGTAAAGGAACCCCTACCCTACGCCAGCATAGAAGGCGTTGAGCTGATTGACAAGATCATCGAGATCGACCAGGCTCCCATCGGACGCACACCGCGCTCCAACCCTGCCACCTATACTAAGGTCTTTGACGACATCCGCAAGCTCTTTGGAGAGTTGCCCGAGGCCAAGATCCGCAATTACAAAGCGGGACGCTTCTCATTCAACGTGAAAGGCGGTCGCTGCGAGGCCTGTAAGGGCGCTGGCATGAAGCTCATCGAGATGAACTTCCTCCCTGATGTGTCAGTGGTTTGCGAAGAATGTCAAGGCAAACGCTACAACCGTGAGACCTTGGAGGTACGCTACAAAGGCAAGTCGATCAATGACGTGCTCAACATGACCATCAACGAGGCTGTAGCTTTCTTCGAAAACATTCCTTCAATTATTCAGAAGATCAAAACTTTGCAAGATGTTGGATTGGGTTATCTAACCTTAGGTCAAGCATCAACCACCATCTCAGGAGGTGAAGCCCAACGTGTGAAACTTGCCACCGAACTTGCCAAACGCGACACTGGGAAGACGCTGTATGTGCTCGACGAACCCACTACTGGACTGCATTTCGAGGACATCAAGGTGTTGATGAATGTGCTGAACAAGTTGGTCGACAAGGGCAATACGGTGCTCATCATCGAGCACAACATGGATGTGATCAAACTGGCTGATTACATTATCGACATGGGTCCTGAAGGAGGTGACAGAGGCGGCGAAATCATTTGCCAAGGCACTCCCGAAGAGGTGGCCATGCACGAGGAGAGTTACACAGCGCGATACTTACGAGAAGAGCTATCTTAACCTAACTTTTTGTCCAGCTTTGAACGTCTTCCCTTTTTCAAGCCTATTCAACTTGGCGAGCCGCTCAGGCTGCACAGCGAATTTTAAAGCCAGGTCACGAACGCTCTCTCTGCCATCGGTAACGTAATTCTTTACCCTTCTATTGTTGTTGCGAAGCTTTCCTAAATACACTACGTCACCGTGATGGAACACCATTTCGTCGGGTCGGTTGACCAGATTGTATTGGCAAAGCAATCTCTTCCTGATTTTCAGTTCCTTCGAGAGGCTTTCAGGCGTTTCGCCCTCCTTGGCGTAGATGAATCTCACGCCATTGTTCTCATAGATGAAACGCTTGTTGACCGTCATGTCAACCAGTTCATACATCGACTTGTCGACAGGCGAATAAGCCAATTCCAACTCGATGTCCTCAGGAGCGTTTTCCTCTTCTAATTCTATCTCTTTCTCAGCCTCTTTCTCGTTGATTTTTCCCATGGCGAGTTGGTCATACAGATACAGTTTGTTCAACTCGATGCGATTGATCAACATGGAGGCATACGATGGATTGGTGGCGTAACCGGCTGCCTTCAAGCCGTTGGCCCAGGCTCTGTAATCCATAATGTCGAGCTTAAAAAGATCGGCATACCGGGAGCGACTGGTGAGGAACTCTGAATGATCGCGGAACGATTCCTCGGCGTTTTTATACACACGAAAGCACTCGTTCTTCTCATCGTCGTCCATGGTGTAGGTCTTGCCTTTCCATTCCTTATGGCACTTGATGCCGAAGTGGTTTTTCGCCTCACGAGCCAATGCACTATTGCCCGCCCCTGATTCGATGATGCCCTGAGCCAAGGTGATCGATGCCGGAATCTTATGATCCCTCATCTCCCTCATGGCGATGTCCTTATAGGTCTCAATATACTCTTCAACGGTAATCTTCTGCGCCATCAAAGATATCGGCAGCAGCAGCATAAAAAACAGTAGACGTCTCATTATTGTGATAGAATTTCAGGAGGTAAAATTACAAAACTTTTCGGTATTTCTACAATCGTATTCAATAAATCCGTATTTTTGTGAGTTTATTATATTATTATGGATACGACTGGCCTCTTCAATTATTTCAAAGAGCTCTCTGAGACGCAGAAAGATCAGTTTAACCAGTTGAAAGTCCTATACTTGGACTGGAACAGCAAGATCAACGTCATCTCGAGGAAGGACATGGACCATTTTTATGAGCACCATGTACTGCACTCTCTGGCCATCGCCAAATACTTCGATATCCTGCCTGGCATGCGGGTGATGGATCTCGGCACTGGCGGCGGATTCCCCGGTATCCCATTGGCTATTATGTTTCCCGACTCTCAGTTTTATTTGATTGACGGCACTGGCAAGAAGATCAATGTGGTGAACGCCGTCAAGGATGCCATCGGGTTGAAGAACGTGGTGGCCGAGCACAAGCGCGCCGAGGAAGTCAAGGAAAAATTCGACATCGTCACCGGCCGTGCTGTGATGACCTTACCCGAGATTGCCAACCTTGCAGGCAACAAGCTGAGAATCAGAGGCGATATAGAAGCTGGCGGCATCCTTTACCTCAAAGGAGGCGACCTCAAGGAAGAGTTCCAAGCCATCTCCAAATATTGGCATTACAAGAAGACTCCTGTATCCAAATACTTTAAGGAAGAGTATTTCGAAGAAAAATATGTTGTTCATTTATACTAATTAAATCATGAAAAAACTAGCATTAACACTTTTCGCAGTTTTGGCCATGACTATGATGGCTGCTGCACAAGCCATGCCTACTCCCATGGATCCCAACGTGAGATACGGCAAGCTTGACAACGGAATGACTTATTACATCCGTCACAACGAGAAGCCAGCTCAACGTGCCGACTTCTACATTGCCCAGAAAGTTGGTTCCATCCTTGAGGAGGAATCACAACGCGGTCTTGCTCACTTCTTGGAGCACATGGCCTTCAATGGCACCACTAACCTCCCCGGCATGATGCTCCGCGAGTATCTCCAGAGCCGTGGTATCAAGTTTGGTGAGAACCTCAACGCCGGCACTGGCATCGACCAAACCGTTTACATGGTCACCAACGTGCCTACCAACATTCCTGGACTGGTTGACACCTGCCTGCTCATCCTCCACGACTGGTCGAGCTTCATCGCCCTCCAAGAAGAAGAGATTGACAACGAGCGCGGCGTCATCCTTGAAGAGCTCCGTACTCGCGAGGACGCCAGCGAGCGTATCATGAAGGAGATTCTCCCCATCATGTACCCCAACAGCCCATACGCCAACCGTCTGCCTGGTGGTCTTCCAGAAGTGGTTGCCAACTTCGAATACCAAACCCTCCGCGACTACTACCACAAGTGGTATCGTCCTGACCTCCAAGGCCTGATCATCGTTGGTGACATCGACGTTGACGCCATCGAGGCTCGCATCAAGGAGATGTGCGCTGACATCAAGGCTCCTGTGAATCCCGCTCCGAGAACACAATTCATGATCGACGACAATGAGGAACCCATCGTGGCCATTGCCTCCGACCCTGAAGAAACCGCCTATCAAGTGCGTATGTACTACAAGACCGACGCCACTCCTGATTCATTGAAGAATGACGTTCAATATTGGATCGGACAATACGTTTTAGGTATCATCTCACAAATGGAAATCAACCGTTTGAGAGAGATCACCCAAAAGGCCAATCCTCCGTTTGTTTATGGATACAGCTACTATTCAAACTATTACATTGCTCCTACCAAGGAAGCTTGGTGCAGCATAGCCATGGCTAAAGACGCCGCTGGCATCGACGAGGCTCTCACCGCTTTGGTCACCGAGAACAATCGTATGGCACGATATGGCTTCACCGCTTCGGAATACGAACGTGCCAAGGCCGACTTCATGAAGCGTATTGAAAACCAATACAACGAAAGAAACAACACCGAAAACGGAAGCTACGTCAATGAATGCTTGGAGCACTTCCTCACCAACGAGCCTATGATGGGTATCGAGACTGAGTATGCCCTGTATCAGCAGATTATCCCGAACCTCCCCATCGAGGCCATCAATGCATTTGCTGCACAGCTCATCCCTGAAAACAACCTCGTGATCACCGTGACCGCTCCTAAGAAAGACGGTGAAGTCCTTCCCACCAAGGAAGAGGTCCTGAAAATCTACAACGCCGCCAACGCAGCTGAGGTAGAGCCTTACAAAGAAGAAGTGTTCGAAGGCCCAATGATCGCTGACATGCCTAAACCCGGCAAGATCAAGAAAGAAGAGTTGATGCCTGAGTTCGACGCTGTTGTCATGACCCTCAGCAACGGCATGAAGGTTGTCTATAAGAAGACCGACTTCAAGGAAGACGAAATCCGCTTCAGAGGCCTTAGCGAAGGTGGCCTTTCCGCCCTCAAGCAAGAGGACTTCACCACTTTGTCAAACCTTGACGAAGTCATCAACCTCGGTGGCGTGGGCAACTTCAGTGCTACCGACCTGCCCAAGGTACTCGCTGGCAAGAAAGTGCGCGTCATGCCTTACATTGAGAGCTACGAAGAAGGCATCAGCGGCAACTGCTCACCTAAGGATCTTGAGACAACGATGCAGCTCATTTACCTGTATTTCACCGCTCCACGTTCCGACGAAGAAGCATTCCAGTCCTATGCACAACGTACTAAGGCTGCCCTTGAAAACCAAGAGCTCAACCCGATGGTCACTTTCTCCGACTCACTCATCAGCGTGCTTTACAACAACCACCCACTCCGCATGAGAACCAAGGCCTCCGATATCGACAAGATCGACTATGCCAAGGCCATGAAGCTCTACAGCGACCGTTTCGCCGATCCTAACAACTTCACCTTCTACTTCGTGGGTAACATCGATACCGAAACCTTCAAGCCTATGGTTGAGCAATACTTGGCTTCCCTGAAAGCCGACAAGCGTAAGGAAAGCTGGAAAGACATCAACCTCAGCATTCCTGAGACCAATAACATCTGCCACTTCAGCAAACAGATGCAGAACCCCAAAGCCAGCATCTATATGATTTTGAATGGCACCATGGAGTACAACTACCGCAACCAGATCTATATGAAGGCTTTGAGCGATGTGATGGACATTTACTACACCCGTACCATCCGTGAAGAGGAAGGCGGCACCTACGGCGTCGGCGTCATGGGTCAGGTCTCTGACAAACCTAAAGATGCATTCCTGTTCCTCGTCGCTTTCGACACCAACAAGGAGATGTACGAAAAGCTCATGAGCAAGGTTTACGAAGGCCTCAACGACGTGGCTAAGAACGGTCCTGCACAAGAAGACCTCACCAAGGTTGTCGAGAACCTCTACAAGAAACGCGCTGAGCAGCTTGAAGAGAACAGTTTCTGGATCAATGCCATGGAAACCTTCAATGATGACAAGATCAACGTCATTGGTGAATACGACGCTATTGTCAAGAGCATTACACCTCAGACCATTGCCGACTTCGCCAAGGAAGTGCTGAAAGGCTACAAGAAGGAAATCGTTCAACTTCCCGAATAATCAAACAAATTAAATCAATATCACAATGACAGAAAAACTCACATTGAGAGACAATCCCACCATGAGGTGGATTGCCCTGCTGCTTTTGGCTCTGGCCATGTTCTGCAGCTACATTTTCATGGACATCTTGTCACCCATCAAAGACTTAATGCAGACTGAACGTGGATGGGACAGCCTCGCTTTCGGCACCATGCAGGGCGCTGAGACTTTCCTGAACGTCTTCGTGTTCTTCCTGATTTTCGCAGGCATCATCCTCGACAAGATGGGCGTGCGTTTCACCGCAGTGCTCTCAGGCGCCGTCATGCTCGTCGGTGGCATTATCAAGTACTACGCCATCAGCGAGTCGTTCTACGGCAGCAGTGCTGAGACTTGGTTCAACAACAACCTGAACTACATCCCTGTGTTCGAAGAATTAGGCGTTTCACCGTTCTACCGTGGCATGCCTGCTTCTGCTAAGTTGGCTGCCCTCGGCTTCATGATCTTCGGTTGCGGCACTGAGATGGCCGGCATCACCGTGAGCCGTGGTATCGTCAAGTGGTTCAAGGGTCGTGAGACCGCTTTGGCCATGGGTTCAGAAATGGCACTCGCCCGCTTGGGTGTGGCTACCTGCATGATCTTCTCACCTTACTTCGCTCGTCTCGGTGGCACTATCAACGTTAGCCGTTCCGTAGCTTTCGGCGTGGTGCTCCTCTGCATCGCCCTCATCATGTTCGTTGTCTATTTCTTCATGGATAAGAAACTCGACGCTCAGACTGGTGAAGCTGAAGAGAAAGACGATCCTTTCAAGGTATCCGATATCGGCAAGATCTTATCAAGCCTCGGTTTCTGGCTGGTCGCCCTCCTTTGCGTGCTTTACTACTCAGCCATCTTCCCATTCCAGAAGTATGCTGTGAACATGCTGCAGTGCAACCTTACCCTGAGCGCTCCTGAAGCAGGTTCGTTCTGGGCCGGCGACACCGTCACCATCGTACAATACATCATCATGCTCGTGGTTGCCATTTGCTCTTTCGCCAGCAACTTCTCGAAGAAGAAAGGTTTGAAGTTTGGTTTGATGGCAGTTGCCGTTGTCGCCCTCGTGGTTTACTGCTACATGGGTTACATGCGTGGTACTGCCGAGACCATCTTCGCTGTGTTCCCGCTGTTGGCTGTGGCCATCACTCCTATCCTCGGCAGCTATGTCGACAATAAGGGTAAAGCCGCTTCCATGCTGATGATTGGTTCATTGCTGCTCATCATCTGCCACCTCACCTTCGCCTTCATCCTGCCTATGTTCAAGGGCAATGCCGTCGGTGGTGTCATCGTGGCTTATTTGACCATCTTGGTGTTGGGTGCTTCATTCTCACTGGTGCCTGCCGCCTTGTGGCCAAGCGTACCGAAGCTGGTGGACGAAAAGATCATCGGTTCAGCTTACGCACTGATTTTCTGGATCCAGAATATCGGTCTGTGGCTGTTCCCACTGCTCATCGGTAAGGTACTTGAAAACACCAACCCAGGCGTCGACGACCCGGTGGCCCTCAACTACACTTGGCCTCTGGTGATGCTTGCCTGCCTTGGCGTGGCTGCTTTGATCATCGGTATCATCCTGAAACGTGTGGATGCTAAGAAGCACCTCGGACTGGAAGAACCGAACATCAAGTAAGCGAATAAAATCAAAATAATTGTAAAAAGTAATGGCTGCCAATTGGCGGCCATTACTTTTTTTATTATTTTTGGACTTCGATAAACCAAATATATTCACCATGAAAAGACTTTTTATACTCGTTTTTGCATTGCTAACCTTTAGCGTCATGCAAGCACAATGGGTCAACGACCCTGTCAACAACACCTTTATTGCCAACACCTCGGCTGATGCCGGTGAGATTTACCTTGCCACCAATCCCAATACCGGTGACACCTACGTCCAATGGATGAGTTTCGTGGGCGGCAACGGCTGGTCACCCAATTTGCAGCGACTCAACTTCGCTGGCGAACCCCAATGGGGCGACAACGGCATTCACATCGCAGCACATGAGTTCTCCTCAATGTCGGAAGGCGTTTCCATGGCTACAACAACCGACGGTGGCGTGGTAAGCTGCTTCGCTGTTTACGATGGCTATACCTATGCTGTGAAAATTAATCCTGATGGCACCTTCCCATGGGGCGAACAAGGCGTTCAACTTTTCGGAGGCCTCGGCTTCTCACGCGCTGAAGTCATCGCCACCGACAATGGCGGCATCTGGGCTTTAGGTTTCGACTACACCAACCTTTATCTGCAGTATATCAACGAAACCGCCGGACCTGTCATCACCATCTCCGATAACACCGGATTAAAATGCATGTTCGGAAAGCTCACGCTTGGCAATGACAACAAAGTCTTCGTGACATACGAGAAACTCGGAAGCGGTATGTACACCAACAAATCGATCTATGTCGCAGGTTACAATACCGATGGCACACAGTTCAGTCCAGAAACGCAGCTGATGGCGGAACAGACATTCCAATCAACCTATATCCATTCTGCCATTTCCGACGGCATGGGCGGCGGTTACGTTTACATCTTCCATCCTGCTTTTTATAATTTCAACGTTTACGTGTTCCACTTCGACCAAAACGGTAACACAACCATCATGGATCCCAACGGCGTTCCGGTACACTCACCCGACAACAACAACTTATACATCTCCGCAAGCGCCACCGTCGATCCCGTCAGCCACGACATCATCCTCGTCTATGAACAGACCGACGACGCTAATCAGGTTCAGTGCAAGATTTACGTGAACCGCATCACGTCATACGGTGAAGTGTTGTGGGGCGACGGCATCCTCGTGCTTGACAACGGCACCATCCCTTGTGGAGGTTATAACATCGACGCCTTCGAATTCGGCGACGGTTTTGTCGTAACCTACTTCAAAGGTATCGGCCAAACAGCCGGAAGCATGGCAACTGTTGAGGCCCAAGGTTTCGATATGAGCGGCAACAATATTTGGAACACACAGATGTGCTCAAGCAATTACAGCAAGACAAGTTGCAGAAACAGCACTGGATTCCATGACGGACAGAACATCATCACCTGGATCAATTCAACCGATGCTGTTGGCAGCGGCCCTGGTGGTATGTACGGACAGAACATCGGTCAAAACGGCGAGATGGGCGAAGTCACACCTCCAACCCCACCTGCGCCATGCGATGCACCGACCAATTTCCAAGGCGAAGCTTATTACAACAACGCCACAGGTAGTAGTGCTGCTATGCTTTCATGGACTGCACCTGAGCCACAGCCCGACCAATACAATCTTTACTGCGAAGGCCTTAAGGAAACGATAGTCATCGACGGCGCTGCCACCTCGTTCCATCAGGATCTAGAGCCAGGAGACTACATCATGAAACTCACCGCCGTATTTGACGACTGCGAGTCAAACTATGCCCTTACCCCCAATGGCGACAACTACATCCTCCTCGAAATCCCGAATTTCCAGTCCGTCGCTGAAAACGTTGACGAGCCTATCGTCACCATCACGAAGATCTACACGATGAACGGGCAACTCGTCAAAGAAACCGATTTGGAGCATCTGCCTTACGGAATCTACCTCATCCAAGGCCTCACCCAGAACGGCAATCTGGTCACCCGTAAATTAGTTAACTCCAAACGCTAAACTTTCAACTCTCAACTAAATAAAGGCTGCCAATTGGCAGCCTTTTGTTTTGTGGGAATTGTTGGATTCGAACCAGCGACCCCCTGCTTGTAAGGCAGGTGCTCTGAACCAACTGAGCTAAACTCCCATTTGCGGCTGCAAAGATAGTCGTTTTTTTCAAATATCATGACTTTTTTCTAGTTTTTTATTATCTTTGCTCTTCAATAGTTTAGTCATGAAGAAAAACACCTTAAGGAAACTACAGCGATATCTACCTTTCATATTATTGGCTATCAGTTTGTTAGCATGTACTTTTGCCTTTGGCGACGTAGGCAATCAGAATCGCTATAATTCTGGTGGAGGAAATGGCGGCGACGGCGATCTTGGCATGCTCATCGGCTACCTGATCGGCCCCTTCATCGACGATCCTGTTACAGGCATGATTGTGTTGGCAATCATTTTAGTCATCTTTTTCATCAGGAAAAAGAAAGCCCAGAATCAGGCCAGCAACCCTGGCTATGTCAATCAGCAGGTAGAGAACCAGGTTAGGACCGACACCACTCCCGATTATAGCGCCATCGTGGCCAACCAAATCCAGACCATCGACCCCGCTTTCTCGGCCGACAAGTTCATCGGCTTTGCCCGTGAAGTCTTCATGAAGATCCAGGAAGCCTGGACCACCAAGGACTGGAAGCCTATCCGCCCCTTCGAGAGCGAGACGCTCTTCAACCAGCATAAGCAACAACTCGACGAATACATCCGTTTGGGCAAGACCAATGTGGTGGAGAAGATCGGCATCAAGCATTGCTCGTTGCACAGCTTCGTGGAAGATGGCGACAAGGAAGTGCTCACTGTGTGGCTCAATGCCGTGATGCGCGACTATGTGATTAACGATGCCACCAAGGAGGTGCTCGAGAGCGATCCCAACATGGATTGGTACATGAAATACGAGATGGTGTTCAACCGCAAGGCTGGCCTGAAGACCGACCCAGGACGTAAGGGTAATTCCATCACGAACTGCCCCAACTGCGGCGCACCCACTGAGGTTACCTCGTCAGGACAATGTTCCTACTGCGGCAGCGTCATCACCAATGGCGAACATGATTGGGTGTTGACAGATATACGTTCGAGGAGTTAAGAGATAAGAGATAAAAGATAATAGATAAACAAATCAATATATAAACAACTAAACAAATAAACATTATGGGACTTATTAAAGCAATCACCGGAGCCGTTGGCGGAACCATGAAAGACCAATGGTTAGACCTAATCAAATGTGATAACATGGACATGGACACCCTGATGGTGAAACAAACCACCAAGTCAGGGCAGATCTCCAAGGGCAGCCGCATCCTTGTGGCTCCTGGCCAAGCCGTAGTCATCTACGACAGCGGTTCCGTCCTCGACGCATCGGCCGAGGAAGGCGTCTACACCTTCGATCAGTCGAGCTCACCGTCGTTCTTTGGCGGCCAGTTCGGACCCGTCTTCAAGGAAATGTGGCAGCGTTTCACCTACGGTGGCACCCCCGCCAAGGAACAGGCTGTCTTCTTCTTCAATATTAAGGAAATTCTGGACAACAAGTTCGGCACAGCCACTCCTATTCCTTTCCAGGATTGGTCACACGCTATCCCGAACCAGATGACCGGCTCGATGAGCCCAATGGGTGTCAACGTTCGTTGCTATGGCAAATACACCTTCCAACTTGACGATATCGGCATCTTCATGCGTAACCACGCCGGTACCGGCACCGTTGTTAAGAAGAAAGACATCACTGAGCAGATGCGTAGCGAGGTGATCGCTTCGTTCCAGAACGTGCTTAACGAGATGGGCAACAGCCAGCACCGTGTACCTGTGCTCGAGCTCCCCAGCAACACCGACGAGATCAAGCAAGTGATGGACGAGAAGGTGTTCGACGAGCCCATCCGTGCCCGCGGTATCCGTCTGGTCAGCTTCACTGTGGAATCCGTATCGCTCGATGAAGCCAGCCAGGCCAAGATCGACCGTTACGAATTCAGCTCCAATGCAATGATGCAACAAGGCAAGATCATCGAAGCCATGGGCGATGCAGCCAACAATACTGCTGGCGCAGCCGGTGCCTTCATGGGCATGGGCATGATGAACATGGGAAGCGGTGGCATGACCGGCAGCGTGATGCAGAATGCTTGGAACAACCAAGGCGGTGGACAGGCCAACTACGATCCATACAACCAAGGCGGACAGCAGGCTCCACAGGGTGGACAACAAGCACCACAAGGCGTTCCCTGCCCCAACTGCGGCACAATGATCACTGGCAAATTCTGCCCTGAATGCGGCACACCCGCTCCAGCCCCCAAGGCTGCAATGAAGTGCCCAAAGTGCGGTGCTGAAAGCACTGGTAAGTTCTGCCCTGAGTGCGGTACGCCTTTGGTAGCCGTAGGCCCAAAGAAATGCCCGAAGTGCGGCGCTGAAGTGACAGGCAAGTTCTGCCCTGAATGCGGTACACCCGTAGCATAAAAACAACGAATGGGTTGCGCCAAGGCGCAACCCATTCGCATTGAGCGAATAACGGGGTTCGAACCCGCGACCCTCAGCTTGGGAAGCTGATGCTCTACCAACTGAGCTACATTCGCATTGGAATTGCAAAAATAAACATTTTTATTATGCCTATTACCGAAAGAGAAGAAAAAATCATCCGCCAAAGCTTCCAACCTAAGGCATGGAACAATGTGAAAGCGCACGATTCTTGGTCAGTGTTTAAGATCATGGCCGAGTTTGTGGATGGCATGGAAAAGATGTCGAAAATAGGACCTTGTGTCGCCATCTTCGGATCAGCACGCACTAAGCCGGGAGAGAAGTATTACGAGATGGCTGTGGACATCGCACGCGGCATCACCAAACTTGGCTTCGGTGTTATCACCGGCGGCGGCCCCGGCATCATGGAAGCCGGCAACAAAGGCGCTCAAGAAGGCGGCGGCACCAGCGTAGGTCTCGAGATCATGCTGCCCTTCGAAGGCAAGTGCAACGACTACGTCGACTTCGACAAGAACATCCGCTTCAACTACTTCTTCGTCCGTAAGAACATCTTCATGCGTTACGCCCAGGGCTACATCGCCATGCCCGGTGGTTTTGGTACCCTCGACGAGATGTCGGAAGCCCTCACCCTCATCCAAACCGAGAAACTCTGCGACTTCCCCGTCGTGCTCGTCGGCAAGGACTACTGGCAAGGACTCCTCGACTGGTTCCGCAACACCTTGCTTCCGGAACACATGATCAACGAAGAAGACTTCGACATTTTCCACGTGGTCGACACCGCCGAAGATGCCGTTAAGGTCATCGAGGACTTCTACAACCGCTACAGTGTGAAACCCAACCTGGAACTCTGATGCAGATTCCCATTCGTCTTTTAGACATCGAAGGAGAAGGCTTCCACGTCATGATCAAAGGCAAGATCAATGGCATGGAAGCCAACTTTTTGGTCGACACTGGCGCCTCACGCTCTGTGTTCGACCCTAACGTCATCGGCCGCTATATCGACAACCCGACATTCGAAAAGAAAGTCGGCATCACCGCTGGCGTCGGCGGCAACGACCTCGAAAGTTCCACTTTCACCATCAACTCATTGGCTTTTGGCGACATTGAAATCCACGATTACGAAGCCGTCGCCCTCGATCTCGAAAACATTCACGAAACCTACCAGAAACTTGGACTACCCTCCATCGATGGCATCATCGGTGGCGACCTTCTCTACCGCTTCAAAGCCACCATCAATTACCGCTTAAGGAAGATTCGGTTCACCAAGCCGCGATCCAAAGTCAAGGAAAGCAAATAGACACCTGAAGGCAGGTCGGAAACGTCAAGGATCGTTTCTTCAGAGGATATTTCCCGCTCCCTTACTGTTCTTCCAAACAAATCTACAATTCGCAATGACGAGCCCGTCGAAATAACATGGAGCATCGCTGTTACCGGATTGGGGAAGATCAACACCTCGACATCATCTTGTTGTTCCGAAATTCCTATATTGTTCACGGAAATTACCGCGTTGTATAGTTGCAATCCACCGGCAAAGTTACCCACCACCACTTCAAGCACGCCATCTCCATTCAAATCAGCCAAAGCGGCAGCCGAATGTATCCCAAACGACTCAGGCATAGCAGGACAAATCTCTTCCCAAAGATAACCGACCTCCTCAAAAACGGCATCCTCTGAAACCCGATACAAGAACAGTTTTCCTTGTTCGGAACCCACACATAGCAGCAGTTGGTCCTGATAGTAAAACAAGGTGGGGACGCTATATCCATAGTATGATGAGCTGTGGTCACAAACATCCACCGCTCCCCAGAAATCCGTAACCCATTCAAAGCCGTTGGCATTGCCTTTATAATAAGTCAGCTTACCGGAAACATTGCCTTCCACCAAATCCGCCAGTCCATCTTGATCCACGTCGAAATAGCACTGCGCGGACCACTCCAAATCCCTTTCCTTAGCTTCGTAAACCTGTTCAAAGGCAGGCTGCGATGCCGTTCCCACGTTCTTGAACACCGTAAACTGGCCATCGAAATCCTTCACCTTCAAATCCAATAAGCCATCGCCATCCCAATCCGTAAAAACAGGATAAGCGCCCTTGCCCACGTCAATCATTTGATCTTGCAGGAACGACTTGGAATAAAGTTGAAAATCAGGGATCTCGTTTGTCCCATGATTCAGATAAAGCCACACGCTTTCCTTGCCTACCGAAGCCATCAGGTTGGGATCGAACGGCGATACCAACAAATCGTCGATGCCATCGTTATTGATATCGGTAAAGAAAGGCACCGGCATTGAAGGCAGTTGAACGGGATAGGATTGCGGAAAACGATCCGTCTGGCTCACCATCAACGCATTGTCGGTATCACCGCCATTGGTCAGCAAGGTCAATCCTGGATAATCCACATCGGCCAGGAGTAGGTCCATCAAGCCATCGCCGTTCATATCCCGTATAGTAACCGTTGCGCCACGATGTCGGGAATCGTCTTTTGAAATGGTCAAGCCATAGCCGAAGAGGCAAGTATCCAGATACATCACGTTGTTTTCGTCATTCTCCGCCACACGTCCCCAACATTGATCCGTACGTTCAAACGTCAACGAGTCGAGACTGCCATAACGCTCCATCGAGAGATTCAGATGTTTCTCAATGAAAGTACCCATTACGCCGAAGGTCAGGAGGTCCAAGTCGCCATCGCCGTCGATGTCCACGATAGCCGGATAATCAGCATCGGTGGCAAGGATATTCACCTCGCCTCCACCCTGCCACGAAGTCAGATACGGCGAAACTTCTAGTTCAAAACTCAAGGCATCGGCAGTAGAGGTATTGCGATACACTTTGATGCCTGCCCAGCCTTTGGAGTAGGTAAAAATGTCCTCTTTGCCGTCGCCGTCGTAATCGGCAAATACCGCCCAGGCATTCAACTTCGGAAAAGCATCTTCATAAGCCGAGGTATATTCATAACGGATCTCCCCTTCCGAGCCTTTATTCAGGAAACACAGTAGCCTATCGCCATGCCTATCAAACACCAACAAGTCCTTTTTCCCGTCTTGATCGAGATCCATCCGTCCGAACTGGCAAGCGTTGAAGCCACCAAGCCATGGGGAGGTGAGAGGTTCTCCGAAAAGAACAAAGCCATTGAGAAGCAATATCAGCAAAAGAAAATGTTTCATCTTGGGTGTTTCAACCTACAAAAATACTTATTTTTGCACAAGAAAGCATTATCTCTATGTCAAGAATACTCATTATCGACGACCAGGATCCCATCCGCCGTGTGCTGCGTGAGATCTTGGAGAACGAAAAATACCAAGTTGACGACGCTGCCAATGGTCCAACTGCCCTGCAGATGCTGAAAGAGCAGGAGTACGATGCCATTTTGTGCGACATCAAGATGCCCGACATGGACGGCATCGAGGTGCTTGAGCAGGTGAAAGCCACTAATGACACACCTGTCATCATGATCTCAGGTCACGGCACTATCGACACTGCCGTCGATGCCATCAAGAAAGGCGCCTTCGACTTCATCCAAAAACCACCCGATCTGAATCGCCTGCTCATCACCGTGCGTAACGCCCTTGACAAGCAGAGTCTCAGCACCGAGAACAAGGCCCTAAAGAAAGCCGTCAGCAAGCAGAACGAGATGGTGGGCACTTCGGCACCTATGATGGAGGTACGCGACATGATTGAGAAGGTGGCTCCCACCAATGCCCGTGTTCTCATCACGGGTGAGAACGGCACCGGTAAAGAGTTAGTGGCCCGTCAGCTGCATGAGCTCAGCCCGCGCCGCTATGGACCTTTCATCGAGGTCAACTGCGCAGCCATCCCAGCAGAACTCATTGAGAGCCAGCTGTTCGGTCACGAAAAAGGCTCGTTCACCTCAGCCATCAAGCAAAAGAAAGGCGACTTTGAGCTGGCCAACGGAGGCACCTTGTTCCTCGACGAGATCGGCGACATGAGCTTGGCGGCCCAAGCCAAGGTATTGCGTGCCTTGCAGGAGAACAAGATCATCCGTGTGGGTGGCGAGAAGGAGATTCCGGTGGACGTGCGCATCGTTGCAGCTACCAACAAAGACCTGCGCAAGATGATTGAAGAGAATGCTTTCCGCGAGGACTTGTATCATCGTCTGAGCGTCATCGTGGTACACGTGCCGCCGTTGCGGGACCGCAAGGACGACATCCCGCTGCTGGTAAGCAGTTTTGTGGATACCATTGCCCAAAACATGGGCAAGGCCGCTCCTGCTTTTACCGACGAGGCTTTGGAGGAGCTCAAGAATTACCAGTGGACGGGTAACATCCGTGAGTTGCACAACATCGTGGAGCGTTTGGTAATCCTTTGTGGCAACAAGATTACCAAGGATGACGTGATTCGTTTTGGAAATCCGCTGAAATAAGATAAAAGATAAAAGTTAGGTTGCGGTGGAACGTTTTTTGTAATAATTTTGCAGCGCTTTTCGGGGGTGTATGGTTTTGACAGCAAGATGAATTGTCACGGAAGCATGCCGAGCCTTGCAGCGAAGCTCGTAAATCTTAACTGCAAAAAAGTAATTGGCGAAAATAACTACGCTTTCGCTGCCTGATCGAAGTACAGTAGATCACTGGCTTAATCCGCTCACAAGGTGGGTGGACGAAACATCCCGCAGGTGGAGATGCCTGATTCCGGCCTGAGCACGGGGTGCTAATCAATTTCGGGATAGCTTGCGTGGCGCTCCGACACGCGGGTGAGATTTAGGAGATAAGGTCAGGTTTAGGGCGTTCGCTCCCTTGCCTGGCACGAAAACCAACAGCGAAATAAGCATGTAGAAACCTTGGGGGTTCCTTGTTTGGACGAGGGTTCGACTCCCTTCACCTCCACAAAAAAAGCCGCTGAGTTCAGCGGCTTTTTTTGACTAAATCCAAATCGGTATTATCTCTTCTTCCTGCGTAGCCCGGCGTATGCAGCGCCAAAGCCGATCAGGAGAAGGGCTCCGCCACCAAGAGGAGCTGCGGGAGAATCATTAGAATCACCGTGTGTGGTAGGCAGACTCAACATCCCGTATGCCCTGTCGTTGTAAAAATCATCCTCATAGCCTCTCGTGGGGCCTTTGCCAAACAGACCACCGTTGTCCTGTGCTGAAGCACCGAGGACAACTCCAAGAACGATCATAATGGTTAATAATGCTTTTTTCATATATGAAACTATTATTTTTTATCTTTTATCTCTTATCTTTTATCTAATAACAATCTTCTGCGTCTTTAATTTCTCTCCGTTGACCAATCTCAGCACGTACACTCCGGGTTTGAAGGTGAGAAGTGAGAGGTGAGAGGTGAGAGGTGAAAGTTTTTTACAAACCAACTCTCTGCCGAGGGCGTCGATCACCTGAAGGGTGCCTGTGCCGTTGACGATGAGTTCGCCATTGCTGATGAAGGCGAAGTCTTCATCAGCCACTTCCCCACCCTGCTGGACGTTGAACACTAACTTGAAGCGGGAGGCATAGTCGTCGTTTCTAGCCGTGAAGGTATAGCTCGGGGTTTGGAGCAGGTCGATGTCAGCGCCGGCGAGGTTGTCAATCAAGTGAAGAGAGCTTAGAGTTGAGAGTTGAGAGTAGAGTGTTGAGGAGACGGTTAGTGTGTATTCACCATTCTCTTTGGCCTTGAAATTGACTGGTACCTCGCCTTTGGCTTCAGCGCTGACGATGGCGTATTCTTTGCCATCTTGAGTAATAATAAATCACCGATTTTTCTGGCAGCAAAATTCCTAATCTGACCGTAAAATCGCTTTACGCTCCGTCAAAATCGTTTTAATCTAGGTAAAAATCGTTTTATTCTCAGGAAATTTACTAAGAATAAAACCAATGATATTCAAGGAATTAATCCTTTTCGTGCGAATATTCCGAAGGTGAGACGCCTTTGATACGCTTAAAGACCTGCGAAAAGGCACTTCCGGACGAGAAACCCGATGCTAAGGCCACCTGCTCCATCTTGAGTGTGGGATCCTCACCAAGCATCCAACAGGCATGCTCAACACGCAAAGTATTGATCAATTGATAGAATGAGCCGTATTCAGTATTGGCAATCACCTCGCTCAAATAAACCTTATTGGTGTGCATGCGTTTCACCAAATCGCTCATCGTAAAGTGGTCTTCTAGATAAAGCTTCTCGCCTTTAACAAGATCCAACATCTTGGTCTCCAAATTCTTGCATTGCTCTTCGGTAAGATGGCGATGTGTCGTTACCTCTTCTTTTCCTTCTGTCTCCACTGGCTCTTCCATCTGCAACTCAATATGGATCCTCTTGATTCTGCGGTGTGGATTCAGCGTGTAGATGACAAACCAAACACTGATAACGGTGAAGATAATGTCACGCACCATCTTGATAACAACATTGTTCATCAAGAAGTTGACAAGCAATATCATACATAGAATAAACGGCAGCCATTTAACAGTGCGGGCAAACTGCACGGGGAAGTCCTCCTCGTTGGAATACTCGTCCTCGTCAAACTCACGGATGCGTTTGTTCAGTTGCGTACGGAACCGATCGAGTAAAAACATGTAAACCGCAAATACCGCCAACACTATACCCATCATAATCCGTTGATACTTAACGGAGAAAGGAATGATGTCAAACAGTGGAAGCAGCAATGCCACCCAACAGGCCCACATCGGAAGCAAAAACAAAAGCCTCTTGCGGAACGTTGTGGTCTGCAGATAGAAATAGCGTTTCACCATCACCAAAATGAACGATGAAAACACCAGTAACGCCGAGCCGTTCACATAAAACAGGGCCTCCGGCCGATCTATCATTAATAAATAAGGAATCTCAAATAGCTGAAGAAAATAGAATTGAGCCACCGAGCGCCGCGCGGGAAATAACTCTAAAAAAACTTTCTTATAGGCATCCGGCACATAAAACCGCTTCAACAGCCAACCATAGATATTGACCACGAGGAGGATCAAATTCACCGAAAAGGCTAACAGGTTTACTATATCGTGAGGGATGACCATTCTTTCATTTTTGAGTTTGCAAAACTAAAAAAAATTTTATGTATTTTTGAAAGCAAATCACAAACATTACACCATTATGAAAAGAATTTTACCCATCCTACTGTTAATCATTGGCTTAGCAACTACATTAAATGCCCAATGGGTTAGTCCCGGCAATGGCACCACCTATACCCTACCCGACCTCGTCGATGTCACCGAAGGCGTGGTTACCAATGGTCCTGACGGATTCCTCGTCAACGCCGACCTCACCATCTCAACAAATGACATCTTGAAGATTGACAATCAAGTGGCAAGAATCGATGTCGACGACGCCCTCATCACCATCAATGGCTCCATGGTTTGTACCAACAACAGCAGGGTAAAGCTTTACGGTTTGAACGAGACGAAACATTTCAGCATGCGTTTTGAGAATGCTACCGATTGTTATATCAACAAGATGTATCTCTCTGACGGCGCTGGCATCAAGATTATCGAATCCGACGTGACCTTCAACGATGTGAAGTTCGTTTATTTCACAAGAGATTATAGCAATGCTGTGATCGACATCCTCAACTGCGACCCCGTCATCAGCGACTGCTATTTCATGCTCAACCATGGTGCAGCCATCAGTTCACCTGCCAACGGACAGGCCTCTCCTCAGATCATGAATTGCCAGTTCGACACCAATGTAACTGACAACCAGAATACTCCACAAATCAATCTCGGTCCCGGTGGCAACGACACGATTCGTATCGTTGGAAACGAGGTTTACACCATCATGGCCCAATGGTATGTGGGCGGCGTCTCCGTGGCTGACCTCATGGGCACCGGCTCCACCAAAGTACTGTTGAAGGACAATATCATCAAGGAGGGCCGTTACGGATACAACCAGCAGGGAGCTAACATTTCATCAGTCATCACTGGGAACCAGTTCATTGACAACAACCACGAGGATAACCCGATGAACGGCGGCAGCGGCATCTCCATCTATGGCTCATCCACCAATAACAAAGCCATCCTGCGCAACAACTTGATCACTGGCAACCTCTGGGGCATCACCGCCATCTATTTCCACGATATCGACCTTGGAACCGAAGACGATTGGGGCTATAATGAGATTCATGACAACGGCAACGGCGGCATGATTTATGACTTGTACAACAACGCGTCATACGACATTATGGCAGTCGGAAACAAATGGGGCTCAACGGATTACGATGAAATCGAGAGCCATATTTATCATCAAGCCGATGACCCAAGTCTTGGTCTCGTCACCTTCTATCCTTATGTTGGAAGTGAAGGCGTGGAGGAATACAACCTCGAATCCACTGAAATCGACCTTACCAAAGCCACTATCTTCACACTCACCGGCCAACGCGTCAACTACTCCGAATCGCTGACGCCCGGTGTTTACCTCGTGATCACTGAACATGGCACAAAAAAAATCTTCATCCAATAATCACCTCTAACCTCTCACCTCCTATGCTACGCAAACTCCGAATCACACTGGCCGTCATCGCCATTCTACTGGTAACCCTGCTGTTCGTGGGTGTCGGCTATGGCATCACCCCTTGGGTGGAATGGATTGCCAAGATCCAGTTCCTACCAGCGCTGTTGGCCATGAACTTCATCGTGGTGGCCATCCTGCTCATCATCACCCTGCTCTTTGGCAGGACCTATTGTAGCGTGATCTGCCCGTTGGGCGTCATGCAAGACATCTACAGCTGGCTTGGCGGCAAGTTCAAGAAGAACCGCTTCAGCTATGTAAAAGAACACAAATGGCTACGTTACAGCGTTTTGGCGCTGTTTGTCATCTGCCTCATCATTGGTTTCGCACCAGTGACCACGTTGCTTGCGCCATACAGCACCTACGGTCGCATCGTCACCAGTTTCTACATGCGCAACGTCACCGTCTCCATCATCGCTTGGGTGGTGATGCTAGTGCTCGGCGTTTTGGCGTTTCTTTACGGCCGCGCCTACTGCAACTCGATTTGTCCCGTAGGAACCATCCTCAGCTTCTTCTCCCGTTTCTCACTGTTTAAAGTGCGTATTGACGAGAGCAAATGTACGCACTGCGGTCTCTGCGAGAAGAACTGCAAGGCTCGGGCCATTGATGTCAAGAATGGCGCCGTGGATTATTCCCGTTGCGTGGTTTGCGGAGACTGCACTGCACAATGCAAGTTTGGCGCAATGAATTATTCGGCCAAGAAGCCGGTTCAAGACATGTCAAGCGAACCCGACCAAGGCCGTCGTTCGTTCCTGGTCGGCACAGCCATAGCCACTGGCACCGCTGCCATGGCCCAAGCTCAGATGAAGGTGGACGGCGGACTGGCTGTCATCACCGAGAAGCAGGCTCCCAAGCGTGAGACCCCGTTGACGCCTCCCGGATCCATCTCGGCACGTCACATGCAGAAGCATTGCACCGCTTGCCAACTCTGCGTGTCGGCCTGTCCGAACCACGTGTTGCGTCCCTCAACCGATCTGAACCGTTTCATGCAGCCCACCATGTCGTTCGAGATAGGCTACTGCCGTCCTGAATGTACCCGCTGCAGCCAAGTATGTCCCTCTGGTGCCATCAAGCCCATCACCAAGGAGGAGAAGACCGCCATCCATGCAGGCCACGCCGTTTGGGTGAAGGATAACTGCGTAGTGCTCACTGACGGCGTCAGCTGCGGCAACTGCGCCCGCCACTGCCCCACCGGAGCTATCCAGATGGTGGAATACCAGCACAATGGCCAGACGGTCATGGTGCCCGCCGTCAACGAGAGCCGTTGCATCGGCTGCGGCGCTTGCGAGAATCTATGTCCCTCTCGGCCGTTCAGCGCCATCTACGTCGAGGGCAACGTTACACACCAAAAGGACTGAAACCATGAAAAGAAGAGACTTTATAAAGAAAATGGGCGGCGCTGCCGTGGCGACCTCGGTGGTGCTCTCCGCCTGTAAATCAAATACCAACCCCGGTGTCACTCCCACTGACGTCATCGACGGACAGGGTGAAATGACCTACCGCATCAACCCCAACAGTGGCGACAAAGTGTCACTGTTAGGCTACGGCATGATGCGCCTCCCGATGGTCGACGGAGCTACCTTCCGCGACAATCCTAACGCCCAGATCGACCAGGATATGGTGAATGAAGAGATCGACTATGCCCTCGAGCACGGCGTCAACTATTTCGACACCTCCCCGGTCTACACCCGAGGCCATTCTGAAGAAGCCACTGGCATCGCCCTCTCACGGCACCCACGCAACAGCTATTACCTGGCCACCAAATTGTCGAACTTCAGCCCTTCCACCTGGGGCACCGAGGCCTCCAAAGCCATGTTCGAGAACTCCTTGAAATACCTGCGTACCGACTACGTCGACTACCTGCTGCTGCATAGCATCGGCGGATCGAGCAACGAGTTGGGTTGCATGGAGATGTTCAACGCCCGATTCATCGACAACGGCATCCTTGACTGGTTGGTAGAACAAAAGCAAGCCGGTCGCATCCGTAACTTAGGCTTCTCCTTCCATGGCGACGTGGAGGTGTTCGACACCATGCTGCGCTGGCACGACGAGGGTCGCTACCACTGGGACTTCGTCCAGATCCAGCTGAACTACGCCGACTGGAACTATGCCCATGTCATCGATTCGGACAACGTCAACGCCGTTTATCTCTACAACGAGCTGCATCGCCGTGGCATCCCCGCCGTCATCATGGAGCCCCTTCTTGGAGGCCGACTCGCCAAACAGCCCGACTACATCGTGCGGCAGATGAAGGAACGTGAGCCCGAGACGCCTGTGGCACGCTGGGCCTTCCGTTTCGCCGGCACCCCCGAAGGCGTGCTGGTGGTTTTGAGCGGCATGACCTATATGGAGCATCTGATGGAGAATGTAGCCACCTACTCACCCTTGCGTCCCATCACCGACGAGGAAAACGAGTTCCTGATGAAGATCGCCGAGGAGTTCGTGGAGCTGAAGACCGTGCCCTGCACCGCCTGCAACTACTGCATGCCATGCCCTTACGGCCTGAACATCCCTGCCATCTTTGCACATTACAACGACTGCATCACTGAGGGCAACATGCCTGCCGGCAACCCCGAAGCCGAGGAATACCGCCGCAATCGTCGTGCCTTCCTCAAGAGCTACGACAGCAAGGTGCCTTATGAGCGCCAGGCCAGCCACTGCATCGGATGCCACCAGTGCGAGTCACACTGCCCGCAAAAGATCGCCATCGCTAGCGAGATGCAACGCATTGACGAATTTGTGGAACACCTTAAACAGAGTTGAGAGGTTCAAGGTGAGAGGTGAGAATTATTTAAAAAAAACACTATCTTTGCAGCGCTTTTAGCGCCTGGACCCGTAGTTTAATGGATAGAATAAAGGATTCCGGTTCCTTCGATCAGGGTTCGATTCCCTGCGGGTTCACTTCTTATAAACAACTTTGATTATCCCTAATGGCGTGGACGATTCTGTATGGATCGTCCCGTTTTCGTATCTACCGAAGGGAGTTCCGTCCATGAATAGTTGATTCCCTTTTAACGAACAGCGACCCGTCAGGGTATCGCCCTCCGAAATCAACGATATGATCGAGTCCATTGCAATTTCAATGACATTGCCCTTCTCCAACTCCCCATATTGCCGTACCATCTCCGGAGTGGCAATCTGCTCGTTAAACTCCACATTGACCTTCTCCACCGTCCAACGGCCGATCAAAGGATCGCTGGCCCTGTGGCATGAAGCGAACAACAGCACAGCCGTTATTGCTAAAACAAATCTCCCCATATTCTGTCTTCTTACTTCTGTCTCCTGTCTTCTATTAACACATCAATCGCCCCAACGCCAAACTTAGCGATGGATGCCATGCGGTTCTCCGTGTTCTTATACTTCTTTAGCTCCTCAATGATGGCATTCTTCAAAACTCCGTTGCCCACGCCATGGATAAACGTCACCTTGGTGTATTCAGCAGCAATGGCGCTATCGAGCATCTTCCTGAAATAATCCATCTGGATGTTGAACATGTCGTGACTCGAAAGTCCGGCAATGTTTTCCACCAGCTCACCAATATGGAGATCAACCGTGGCCTCACCTTGACCTGTCTTATGCTTATCGATGGGAGCCTCCTGCTTCACCAAATCCTTCTTTTGTGCTTGAGAGCCAACGCCTTCCTTCATAATCTTCATCAAATCGCCATCGCCACTCTTGAGCGAGACAAGGTCAGACAGGCTGATCATCACCGCCTTCTCACCAAGCAAGCCCGACATCAGGTAGCTGCCTTCCTTGAAGAAACGGTTGGTACGAAGCGAGAATGGAGCGTTCAGCGGGAGCAACACCGTATCGCTGCTTTCCGTAGTGAAAATGGCCTGAACGATGCCGTTGCACCAGTACTCCAAATCGTCACGCGAGATGGTCTCCACCACCACCTTTTCATGCTTGTCGGCCTGACCGTAATCCACGTTAACAAACTTATCCTCCTCCTTGATAGTGAAAGAGTAAAGCATCTCGTATGGCGTATGGTTCACCAGAACCACGTCCATGGCGCCTGTCAAGAGCCACTGCTGCTCGTGAGGCACGAAAGCCAGATACACGCCTTCTTTCTCCGCCTCCTTGGCAAAACGGCGCAATCCTCCATGACGGGCATCCTCCAGCTGCTGTTGCTGCACAAGTTCCTTCTCCTTGACCTCCTGTTGCACCGTCTCAACAATCTGCTGCTGCCGCGAAGGCTGGTTACGGAAGTCGGGTACCAAATCACTGATCAGGGTGGGCAACTCAAAGCCATCCTCCACCTCCACCATTACCATGCGTGAGTCAATGATCTTGGTGACTTTACCGCCACCAGTACTGCTCAGGAAGTTTACCCTGTCGCCTATCTTAAATTCTGCCATAATTCAATAGTTTTAGACCGCAAAGATACGATTTTGGAAAGATTTTTGTATCATTGCAATTGAATTCTGACGAAGATGAAAAAGATTGCCCTTCTGCCGCTTCTCTTGGTTTCGATGATGAACGTTGCCTGCGACAAACCCGT
This sequence comes from Bacteroidales bacterium, assembly GCA_017531225.1. Taxonomy (GTDB): domain Bacteria; phylum Bacteroidota; class Bacteroidia; order Bacteroidales; family F082; genus Limimorpha. The sequence goes on from JAFXLL010000010.1 coordinate 48,028, forward strand.
AAGCAACGGCGACACCGAAATCCATATCAGCTATACCGTCAATGGTCACGACCTGATCACTGACAGCCTCTGCTATACCAATGCGGCAGGAAACCAGTTCCTCATCAATGAAATACAATGGTTCATCTCGAACGTCACTTTAATTGGTGAACAAGGCGACGAATATGCCTTGGGCAAGATCTTTTACATCGACACCAACATCCCAGAAAGCCAAGTTCTCACAACAGCTTCAGTCCCTTGTCAAAAATACACCTCCATGCGTTTCACTTTCGGACTTGACCGCGAGGACAACGTCACCGGGCTATTCTCCAATCCACCTGAACGCGACATGTTCTGGCCAGAGCCTCTTGGCGGCGGCTACCATTATATGAAACTCAACGGTAAATATGTTGATGAAAACGGCGATCTCGCCCCAATGAACATCCATCTCGGCATTGGCCAGAATGAAGACCTAACCGCTTTCTATCAGAACTATTTCACCGTGGAGCTTCCCCTGGAGCTGGACCTGAAACAGGACTGTGTCAACGCGATTCAGCTCAACATGAACATCGACAACTGGTTCCAAAACCCGCATATTTACGATTGTCAAACCTATGGCAGCGCCATCATGCAGAACCAAGAAGCACAGCAGCTTTTCAAGGAAAATGGCCATAACGTATTCAGCATCAGTAGCATTGATCATAATATGGAAAAGATTGTTAGCACTTTGAAAGACCTCATGCACAAGGCGGCACCAAAGCCCCATTTCTACACGAAGAAAAACATGGAGTCGCTCTTCGCAGATTTCTTCAACCACAATAACAAAGAATAATGAAAGCGAGGATCGCTGTCGTTTTGCTCTTTGGTTTGCTGCTGGCCGGATGCCGTCCGACCCATGACGACTCATACCAGCCAACGCCCTACGAGTTGCCGCAACCCTTGTTTTTTCCCTCCACAAACAACATTCCTGATGACAACCCCATGACCGAGGAAGGCGTTGCATTGGGAGAAATGCTTTTTTTCGGCACCAACCTCTCACCTCTCACCTCTCATCTCTCATCTTGTTGCGCTTCCTGCCATCATAAGGAACACAGTTTTGAAATGGGACCTGAAGGCACTCTTGAAAACCTTGGTACAACACACACCATGCTCCCTCTCATCAATTTGGCTTGGAACACCACTGGATTAGGCTGGGAAAGCCAGGTGGCCACGCTTGAGGACATGGTTTACGCTGCCTATACCGACCCGTTGGAGATCAACGCAGATACCTCCGAAGTAGTCCAACAACTGCAACAATCCGATACCTATCCCGAGCTTTTCAGAAAGGCTTTCGGTACAGATAAAATCACCTTTATCCTTGTGGAGAAAGCCATTGCCCAATACGTCCGCAGTCTAGTCTTTGCCAATAGCAAGTTCGACCGATACCTGCGTGGCGAAGAACAGCTTGAACAAGATGAACTAAACGGCTACATGCTTTTCATCACGGAGAACGGTGCCGACTGTTTCCACTGCCACGGCGGTGGCGCCAATGCCTTGTTTACCACCTACCTGCGCTATAACAACGGCCTTGATGCCGCCATCCAAGGCGAGTTCAAAGCCCCTACCCTACGCAACATCGCCCTTACTGCCCCCTATATGCACGACGGCCGCTTCACAACCCTCGACGAAGTCATCGACTTCTACTCCGAAGGCGTGCAGTACTCGGAGCATATCAGTCCGCTGATGCACCATGTGATGCAAGGCGGCGTACAACTCACCCCACAAGAAAAACAACAACTCAAAGCGTTTCTCAATACCTTGACGGATGACCTATATCAAATCGAACGACCTTTTTAAGAGTATCCCTACGGAGGAAATATACCAACGCATCCCCCATCCCATCGTCATCGCCGACCACCTGATGACCCCTGACAACATGGGCGCTATGATACGCATCGCCGACAACATCGGAGCGTCAGAAATGTGCTTCCTCGGTGACGAGAGCAGGCATAGCTTGGGCAAGGTGCGCCGAGCCGCCGCTTCCAGCCGTGGCAACATCCGCTGGTACTTCACCGAAGAAACCGACCTACGCAAGATCGTCCCGGAAGGCAAGACCATCGTCGCCATTGAGACTGCCGACAACGCCACCTGCATTTATGACACGCCTCTGCCTGAAGACGTCGCTTTCATCGTAGGAAGCGAGAGCCACGGACTCAGCGAGGATCTGCTTCGCCAATGCGATATGGCGGTTTACATCCCCGTGCCCGGCCCCACCCGATCGCTCAACGTCAGTCATGCCGCCGCCGTCGCCCTCTTCGAATGGCAACGCCAAATGCTCCAAAAATGAAAACCTATAAGCATATTTTCTTCGATCTGGACCGAACCCTTTGGGACTTCGATGCCGCCGCCGAAGTGGCCTTTGAACGCATCTACGAGCAATACCACCTCAAAGACCTCGGCATCCCTAACGCCCATGAGTTCCATGAGGTCTATCATCCGCTGAACGAAAAGCTTTGGGAGCTATACCGTGCCGACCTGATCACCAAAGACGAGCTGAACCACACGCGTTTCATGAAGCCACTGGAACATTACGGCATCCACAACGAGGAGTTAGCCGACCACTTGAGCGAGGATTACGTGTATTGGTCACCTCGCATCGTAAGGCTGGTTCCCGGCACCATGGAGTTGTTGGATTACCTCAAGCCGAAATACCATTTACACCTCATCACCAATGGCTTTCAAGAGGTACAACACACCAAGCTCAGCGGCTCTGGCTTGGAACCTTACTTCGAGACCCTCACCGTCTCCGAGGAAGTCGGGGTAAAGAAGCCCAATCCCGAGATTTTCCTCTATGCCTTGAAAAAAGCTGGTGCCACTGCTGACGAAAGCCTGATGATTGGTGATGAAATGGCCGTCGACATTGATGGCGCCCGTGCCGCCGGCATGGATCAATTGCTGTTCAACGCCTCAGGACAACCCGTCCATGGCGAACGCACTTACGAAGTAAACAAATTGCTTGAAATCACCTCTTACCTTTAACCTTTCACCTCTCACCTCTCAAGGTTGCCAACACTGACGACTTGCCTCTCACCTTCTGACCGATGTGGACATTCACCTCAGCATCCACTGGGAGAAACACATCCACTCGTGAACCAAAGCGGATCATGCCGAACTCCTCACCAACGATCGAGGCATCGCCCGGCTCCAAATCGCACACGATGCGGCGAGCCACAAAACCGGCAATCTGACGCACCAACACCTCTCGGCCTTGAGCATCCTTGATCACAATGGAATTATGCTCGTTTTCCGTTGAAGATTTAGGCTTGAAGGCCACCAAAAACTTGCCTGGATGGTATTTGTAATAGGTCACTTCTCCATCAAACGGGAAGAAGTTGATATGCACGTTATAAATGGACATGAAAATGGAGATCTGACGGCGTTCTTCGTGGAAATACTCGTCTTCCATCACGATCTCGTTGGCTGCTATCTCACCATCGGCAGGCGAGATCACCGCATTCTCCATAATGGTGGTCTTCCGATGAATGGGAATCCTGAAAAACCGAACAATCAAAGCAGATACAAAAATGGCAATGACATAAATCATGATATGCCACCAATCCTGATGAGGCCACAGCAGATTTATGCCAACGATCACCACCGCCCAAACCAAAAAGGTTATGATGATGGCCCTATTGCCTTCTTCGTGAATCCGCTTGTTGATTTTTCTCATAGCAGCAGCAAATATACAAAAACAAACGGTACGGCGAACAAAACAGAGTCAAAACGATCTAAAATGCCGCCATGACCTGGAATGAGCCTGCCAGAATCCTTCACTCCCGCCTGACGTTTCAGCATCGACTCGCATAGGTCGCCAAGCGTACCGAACACCACCGCAATCAGGCCCATACCAACGGCAGCCTTCAACGTAAGCCAGTCGGCACAACGGCTGAATACTATGACACCTACCATAGTGAACAGCAAGCCGCCGAGGCTACCCTCGATGGTCTTTCCGGGAGAGATACGTGGGGAAAGTTTGTGTTTACCCAACAACTTTCCCGTAAGATAAGCGAAGGTGTCGTTAGCCCAAAGCAAGACGAACACCAGCAGGAGCATCTTCGGGCTGAAAAGTTCATGCATCCATACCATCAGGACACAGGGCACGCTCAGATAGGCAATGGAGCCAAAAGTGAATGCCGCAATTGACTTGAAGTCGGTGGTAGTGGAGAACAAGGCAAACAGGAAAGGCAGCATGGGGAGTAAAAGCATCAGCCCATTATAAGGCATCACATTCAATACTCCTAATGCTACAAGCACATAGGTCCCAACAGCCAATAGTTCTCCTAAAAAGACCTGTCGAGGATCATCGATATGTTGGAGTCGGCTCATCTCAAAAGTGCCGACGGCAACAATCAACAAGCCCAAGGCCGCACAGGTCCAAGGCGAGACCATGATGCAAACAATGATGAGTGCCACCAGCACTGCACCTGACAATGTTCTAACAAGCAGTTCTTTCATAGTGATGCAAAGATAAAAAAAGCCGCCCATAATGGACGGCTTTTTTCAAATCTTTAAGAAAAGATTATTTGGTGATGACAATGCGCTGTACGCTGCTGTTGCCATTGTTGTCGTAGATGCTGAAGAAGTAAACACCAGCTTCAACATTCATATCGATGTTGTTGATCATGCTGTCGAGTTTCACGATGCGGACCAACTGACCAGCGACATTGTAGATAGCGAGTGAGCTGAGGTTGTCGCCCTTCACGGTCACCATGGAGGTAGCCGGGTTAGGATAAACTTCGAAAGCGTCAACATTGCTTTCAGCAACGCCTTCTGGACCAACGGTCAGAGTCAGAGGAACAATAACCACTGGATTTTCAGGATCGTTAGTGATGAAGTAGATATCAGCAGTCTTCACATCGCCTTCTGAGAGACCGATTGAGTTCACGTTAACGTCAACTTCGTCGGTATCGCCAATAGCGATTGAACCTTCGGGTTTGCTCAGGCTAGCCCAAGTAGCTGGGACAGGAGAACCCTGAGTGTTGATGCGGATGTGGAAGTTGCCGTAGTCGGTTGTGAAGGTCTCAGCGCATCTGTGGAAGGCACCACCGCCGTTGGTACGGTAATAGTCACCGGATCCTGAGTTAACGCCGCCATCAAATGACATGGCATAACCATCAACAGCCTGTGTGAACTCAACGGTTACCCAAACATTGAAACCAGTAAGGTCAACAGGAGTATCGAAAGTAGCAGTGATGAAATCATCAGCGCCTGCTGCAACGGTGCTATAAGGAACAACCTTTTCAGCGAGGACATTACCAGGCTGGCCATACATACCCTGGCCATAGATACGGAAGGTGACAGAGGTGTTAGGAGCGATACCGATTGTACTTGTTTCTGAATTAGTGAAGAACACATATTGTGCGCTCACGATCTTAGTACCCATGGCTGAGCCAGCGTAAGCCGAACCTGGGAACATAGCACCAACTTCAACAAGAGTAGGTTCTTCAATGTTGAGGCCAACGAGTGAAGAGTTCTCGCCGATTTCACCGTCGTAGTTGATCTGATGGTTGCCAGTGGTAACAGTGCTAGTACCGAAATCGATCCAACCAGTCCAGTCACCGATTGAAGTACCGTTTTCATTGCTGATCTCAATGGTAATGGCATCAGCATCGTCCTCAGCGAGGAATGCATCAACAGTTTCATGGTCGAACTCAAGTGAAGCGTGGGTTTCCTGACCGATTCTTGTGTATCTGAAGTTGTCGAGATAGTAGCAACCCAGTGTTGAGTTTGGTGCGAAGAAGTCCATAGCGTCCATCTTACGGCCAACGACATTCTCACCGAAGCTGTCGAGTGACCACTGCCATTCAACGATCAACTGCTCTTCTGGATGAGTAGTCTCTGAATAATAGTACAGTTGAGCGATATCGAGGTCGCAGTCAACATAAATTCTGAAGAACATCCACTCGTCAACAACAGCCGGGATATCACCGTTGCTGTTAGCACCGGCGTGAACGGTACCGTGACCAACTGAATAAGTTGTTGAACTTGTGCTGCCATCGTTGGTGGCATTCAGATAAGCCTGCATAGCCCAAGTTGAACCTGAACCATTGAACTCATGAAGGATGTTGAAGTAACCGTACTTGCCTGCTTCGCAGTAGATAGCGAACTCGAGGTTGTAAGCGCCTGATTCCTGACCACCGAGGAGGAGGACGTTATCGTTAGCACCAGAGATGTAACCGCACTGGGTACCACCTGCTTCAGCAATAACACCGTCTTCGTTGCCACCGGGATGGTTGGTCCATGTGGTCCACCAGTCGTTACCAATGGCTTGAGCGCTTTCAGCGATCTTGCCACCGAGAGGATAAGCCTCGAAATCGTCATTGATCAGCACTTGGTCGTCAGCACCGGAAATGATACCGATGTTGTCAACATAGTACTCAGCGCCGTTTGATGGTGGGTAGAAGTCCATAGCATCGAGGGTACGACCGACTGTGTTCTCACCGAAGCTGTCGAGTGACCACTGCCATGTGCAGATTTCCTGCTCAGGCTCACCAGCGATGTTCCAGAACAAAGTAGCAACGTCGTTGTCCATGTCGATGTGCACTCTGTACTGCATCCACTGATCCCAAACGCAAGGAATATCAGCTGTACCATTGCTACCAGCGTGAACTGTACCATGGCCTTCGCCAACCACTGTCTGGTCGTTACCATCATTGGTTGCGCAGAGATAGAACTGAGCAGCCCATGTTGAACCGCCACCAGCAAAGTTGTGAAGAACGTTGAAATAACCACATTTTCCATTAGGGACGTAAGCATCGAACACGAGGTCGAAAACGCCTGATTCAATACCACCAAGTCTTAAAACCTGGTCGTTACCATAAGTGAAGTGTGCTGCCATTGAACCACCAGCCTCACCGAAGACGCCGTCTTCAGCTCCACCAGGAGCGTTTGACCACGTTGTCCAAGGCTCACCAAGTGTCTGAGCGATCTTAGCGCCTGCCGGGCAGTCGTTAAAATCGAAGTACATTGATTGTGCGAATGCATTGGCGCAAACAAACACAAACATTGCAAAAAGTAAAGATAACTTTTTCATAATGTGTAAATTAGTTAATAATAATTGAATAAATGAATTTAGTTTACATTCTTTTTGAGGCTACAAATATAACAATTGTTTTGGAAAAAGGGTGTTTTTTTTCAAAAAAACCTCTCACCTCTCACCTTCCTTCGCCTCTCTCCAATAATCAATCATCTCCTCCAAAGTCAGGTGCTGCACACCCTTTCCCATCTCGCGAGCCTTCTGTTCCACATAAGCAAAACGGCTCTTGAACTTCTTGTTGGTCTTTTCCAAAGCATCGTCGGGATTGACACCTATATATATTCCATAGGCAGCCAAAGCGAATAGCAAGTCTCCGTACTCTGCTTCTATATTTTCTTGATTGTCTGGCTTTTGCAGTTCTTCAAACAATTCCTTCTTCTCCTCTTCCACCTTATTCCAAGCAGCTTCGGTACTGGGCCATTTAAACCCTACACCTGCCGTTTTCTGATGCATTCTGTAGGCCTTCAACAACGACGGCAAGCCATTGGGTACGCCCCCCAACACACTGCGGTTGTGCTCCCGCTCCAACTTGATCTTCTCCCAATTCTGCTCCACTTGCTCGGCATTCTCCACCTTCTCGTTACCGAAAATATGGGGATGGCGCACCACCATCTTGTCGCAGATGCCGTTAAGCACATCTGTGATGTCAAAAGCACCTTTCTCACTGCCGATCTTGGCATAGAACACCAGATGCAACATCAGGTCGCCAAGTTCCTTTTTCACCTCATTGAGATCCTCAGCCAAGATGGCCTCGCTCAGTTCGTATGTCTCCTCGATAGTCAGATGACGCAGACTCTCTATGGTTTGCGTGCTATCCCAAGGGCATCCCGCTCTAACTGCATCCATGATGTCAAGCAGGCGTTTGAAAGCTTCAAGACGTTCGTCCATAACAGTAGTTTTGAAAATGCAAAAATAAGCATTTCAAAATAAATGAGTACTTTTGCAGTTTATTCTGTTATGAAACCCACAAAGGCACTTGTTATCGGCATATTGGCATTCCTTATGAGTCTCGGTACGACGGCTAAGGGACAAGAATTCCTTTGGGCAAAGCATAACAACATCATGGTCGAGGCCCGTGTGCATTACGGTTTCTTCTATCACCACCACTTTGAGATGGAAAAGTTCAATGCACATTACGGAGCCATTGAAGCCTCGGTGTATACAAGGACCTTTGGCAAAAAGGCATGGGAAGCCGACTTTAAGTATCCCTACATCGGTCTCACCTTCTATCACTCCAACTTGGGAGGTTTCAAGGAGTTGGGACGGGTTTATGCACTCTATCCTTTCATCAGCTATCCGCTTAACAATAGCCAAAGAAGCCAGATCACCTTTAAACTGGGCATCGGGTTAGGCTACCTCACCAACCACTTCGAGCCATACGACAGCGACAACTACTATAACTTCTCCATTGGATCACACCTGAACGCTGCCGTGAACCTTTCATTCGAATACCGGCAGCGAATCACTGACAGACTGATGTCAGTAGCTTCGATCGGCCTCACCCATTTCTCCAACGGAAGTACCAAGCTGCCCAACTATGGGCTGAACACCTTCAGTGGGGCATGGGGACTGGCTTATCACCTGGCACGTCCACGCGGTAATGAGAATCCTGGGACACGTCCGGAGTACTACCCCTTTGAGTTCGACAGAAAAAAATGGCTCTCACTCGACTTGGATTACGGCATCGGGTTCAAAAACGTATCACAGACTTTAGGCGGCGACTCCACCCACTTCTACCTTGTCCACGACCTTACCGCCATCTTTCTTGGGCAATTCACCCATTACAGCCGAGCCGGATTCGGACTGTCGTTGGTACTCGACCTTTCCGACCAGAAACTTCCTGGCCACAGACGCGTTGACGAAGGCATTGAAATTGAGGTTCACGAGGAACAGGGAACTAAGACATATATCATCAAGCCATACCAGATGGCAAAGCTTAACCTAAGCTTATGCTATTCCCTGACGATGAGCCGCCTCTCATATTACTTCGAGTTTGGATGGCACCTGAAATACAATAAGTTTACCGATCTCAGCAAAGGCAACATCTTCCAAAAAGTCACTGCCCGATATCAGGTGTACGACAACATCTACGCCCATGTCTCCTTGATGACCCATTTCGGCAGGGCCGACTACCTCTGCTTCGGCATTGGATACCGTTTCAACCAAAAATACTATCTCAACCATGAAAAGAAAACTCGACATACTGCTCCTGGCCTGCATTAGCCTGTTGTGCTTCTCCTGCAAGAAGTTCTCCAACGGCGATGTAACCGAGAGACAATACATAGTGGACTCTCCGTTCCAAGTCATCGAGTTGTGCGACAACGTCAATGTCAAGCTGAAGCACTCCGATGCCGCCAACCCCGCGGGCAAAGTCATCGTCAAAACCGGCGAGAACCTGATTGACCTCATCACCACTAAGATAGAGGAACAAGCTATCGAAGTTGACACCGACTATGGTACTGATACGTTATTCTTCAACAAACTCGTCATTAGAAACGAGAACACGCTTGACTTCTTGCGGCCATACGACTACACGCTTGACATGACCGTGTATTACGACACTTTGCTCAAGATCTTCTTCAACTCAAACGGTATCATCACCACCGACACCCTCAGGGGCTACGAATATTTGACGGATTTCTCCACTGATAACGACTCTGTACCCGGCACCTTTTATTCTCTTGCACCCAACCTCCTTCTCGAAATTGAAGGTGGCTCGGGCGAATTCACCGTATTGACCAACTGTTATCGATTGATAACCAAATATGCACAAGGCACTTCCAACATCAATGTCAAAGGATTGGTTGAGCGTGCGGAAACCTTCGGCGACTATGAAAGTCACGGCATCATCAATGGCATCGATTTGGAGGCCAACTTATATCACAGAGTCATCTATTATGGCACCAACACGGTCTACGCCAAGGCGTTCAGGCGCATCATCGCAAAGAACGACAATATCGGACGTATCTTTTATGCCAGATATGCGAAACCTGGAAAAGTGATTCAGTGGGGTCACGACGACCCTGAAGCCGGATGGATCCCCACCGACACTATCGACACTGTTTTCTTTTGCCCATTAAATGTCAACAGTTCAGGCCAAAGGCCCGAAAACATCTTGGACACAATAATCAGTAGGCCTTAGCAAAATATACTCTCATCTTGGCAGGCTTGCCTGAATAGACATCCACGCCTTCCTCTTCCTTGACATCAAGCGGGATGAAGCGCAAGGTGGCTTTGGTCTCCTCCTTGATCTTCAACTCGGTCTCGGTGGTGCCATCCCAGAAAGCATGCACGAAGCCACCCTTCTCAATTTGAGCCTTGAACTCGTCCCAAGTATTGACATCGTAGGTGTTGTCGTTGCGGTATTTCAGAGCTTTCTGATAGAGGTTTGATTGGATCTCTTCCATTAAGCCGAGAACCTTGGCGACGATGCCTTCGTAAGAAGTTGATTCCTTGCTCATGGTATCGCGGCGAGCCAGTTCCACTGTGCCTTCGTTGACGTCGCGAGGACCGACCACCAATCGTACCGGAACGCCCTTGAGTTCCCACTCGTGGAACTTGAAGCCAGGCTTCTGGGTATCGCGGTCGTCGAACTTCACGCGCAGGCCAGCGTTAACGAGTTGTTGCTTCATCTCTTCGCAACGGCCAAAGGTCAAAGCCTTCTCCTCGTCGTTCTTGTAAATCGGCACGATCACCACTTGGATCGGAGCGATCTTTGGAGGCAGCACCAGACCATCGTCGTCGGAGTGCGACATGATTAAGGCGCCCATCAAGCGGGTAGAGACGCCCCATGAGGTAGCCCAAACGTATTCAAGCTTGTTCTCCTTGTTGAGGAACTTCACGTCGAAAGCTTTGGCGAAGTTCTGTCCGAGGAAGTGCGAGGTACCAGCCTGCAAGGCCTTGCCGTCCTGCATCATGGCTTCGATGCAGTAGGTATTCAAAGCACCGGCAAAACGCTCGTTTGCCGACTTAACACCCTGATATACAGGAATTGCCAACCACTTCTCAGCGAAATCGGTGTAAACGCCCAACATCTTCTTGGCCTCAGCCTCAGCCTCTTCCATGGTAGCGTGAGCCGTGTGACCTTCCTGCCACAGGAACTCGGCCGTGCGGAGGAACAAACGGGTACGCATCTCCCAGCGAACCACGTTAGCCCATTGGTTGCAGAGGATCGGAAGGTCGCGGTAGCTCTTCACCCAGTTACGGTAGGTATCCCAGATGATGGTCTCAGAGGTAGGACGGACGATCAATTCCTCTTCAAGCTTGGCTGAAGGATCAACAACCACGCCATTGCCGTTAGGATCGTTCATCAAGCGGTGGTGAGTCACCACGGCGCACTCCTTGGCGAAACCTTCAACATGGTCGGCCTCACGGCTGAAAAAACTCTTGGGGATGAACAGCGGGAAGTAGGCGTTCACGTGTCCCGTCTCCTTGAACATCTTGTCCAAAGCGTCGTGCATAAACTCCCAGATCGCATAGCCGTATGGCTTGATCACCATGCATCCTCTAACTGCGGATTGCTCCGCCAAATCGGCCTTCACTACCAGGTCGTTGTACCATTGCGAATAATTTTCTTTGCGAGTTGTTAATTCCTTTGCCATCTTGGTATAATATTTGTATATTTCTTACTTGGTTTTTCAGACTGCAAAAATAGAAAATTAAATACATAATACGATGAAAACGCTTAGAATAATTCCCATGATGCTGGCAGCGCTGATGATTGCGAGCTGCTCATCAAGCAGGAGAACGGCTTATGACGACACCTACTACTCGCCTTACAACAACGGCAACTCGCAGGTTCGCAGCAATGGCGGCACTATCACGCCGAGCACTGGTAGCTCCACTTACGACTATCAGGCTTATTACACCGACAGTAAAAATTACGTGCCCAACACGGAGCCAGTGTACCAGACCACTGAAACCGTGACCGACACCAACGGTGTGGTTTACACCACCACCGAAACCTACTACGATGCCGACTATGCGGCACGTATCAAGCGTTTCGGCACAGGCGCCAGCTCCACCATGGACTATTATGACGATTACTATACCGGGGGCAACACCTATGTTTATATAGGCGACTCTTGGAACTGGGGCTTCTATCCCTTCGGCTTCAGCTTCTACTATTATCCCTACTACGGTTATTACAACCCCTGGTACTACGATTATTACTGGTATCGCCCATACTATTGGTATGGACATCACTGGGCCTGGTATGACCACTACTGGTATCACCCACATCACCACCATCACCATCATCACCACGACTACTATGGCCACGGAGGATATGGACATGGTTACGGACACAATGATTTCGGCAACTACGTGGCTAGCGTCCACCGCAACAACACGCCTGGTTCCATGAGCTACCGCGCACCTCAAAACAACAACGTTCGCAGCGCAGCTGGTGCAGGCGTCTCAAGACCTACCACCGCTGGTGTCAGACCAACCACCAACGCTAGACCTTCGGCAACTACCAGACCTACCGTTAGCAACAGACCGACCGTTAGCAATAGACCGACCGTTAGCAATAGACCTACAACGGGAAGCACTACACGCCCAAGCGCTGGAACAAGCTCAACCACTCGTCCTGGCAGCGCCAGTGCCAGCACCTCTTCAGCCCGCAAGAGCTACACCTCTCCCAGCGACAACCGTCAGTCACGCTCCAGCTCTGAATATGTTCGTCCGAACTCCTCATCAAGCAGACCTTCGTCAAGCGGCAGCATGAGCAGACCATCATCGAGCAGCTCCAGCAGCAGCCGCAACAGCGGAAGTTACAATCACAGCAGCTCATCATCGAGAAGCAGCAGCCCGAGCTACAGCGGCGGCAGTCGCAGCAGCGGTTCAAGCAGCCATAGCAGTGGCAGCAGCAGCCGTGGCGGTGGTGGCGGCGGTGGCGGTCGCAGCAGCGGAGGCGGCGGCGGTCGTAGCGGCGGCGGAAGACGTTAAAACAACCGACATAAACCAAAAAGGACTATCTTTGCAAGCCGAAGATAGTCTTTTTTTATGATGACACGTACTATAAAAACCATATTATCTGCTCTGCTCCTGCTTCCCCTCGGGCTTTTCGCCCAAGGCGTGAACGATGCCATCCTTAACTCTCAGACCTTATACGAAGGCACATCGCGTAGCATGGCCATGGGCAATGCCACAGGAGCCGTAGGCGGCGACATTACAGCCACATGCATCAACCCAGCTGGCATGGGATTGTACCGCGCCCAGGAATTCACTTTCACCACGGGATTGCAGCACGCTTTAGTGAACTCAAGCTATTACGGCAACAAACAAAACGACGGCCAGCTGAGGATGACCATTCCCAGCATGGGATTCGTTTTCGCCCCTCAGTTCAGCAACTACGAAGCCGTGCGTTACATCCAGTTCGGCCTCGGATTCACCAGAACCAATGACTTCAACTACAACAGTCTTGCCAGAGGCCTTAACCCCAATAACTCCATGGTCGACGCCTTCCTTCAGACCGTCAACGGCATCGACAATCTCTTTGATCCAAGCACCAATGTCAGCGACTATCTGAACGACAACTATCCATACGACCTCAGCCCCGCTTGGGAAACTTTCCTGTTTGATCAATACACGGACTCTTTGGGGCAGATCTATTACGACAGCCCCGTACCTCCAGGCAATGTCAATCAGCAGAACAACGTTACCTCCAGAGGACGTTCCGAAGAATGGACTCTCGCCATAAGCACCAACATACACGATAGATTCTTTTTTGGAGCCAGCCTCGGCTTGGCCCATAGCAAACGCAAGAGCATCCGAAAATACACCGAGACTCCAGGCAACGAGAGAGATCCCAACAACCTATTTGACACTTGGGACTATACCGAGGAACTGAACGACACCGCATGGGGCGTAAACGGCAAAGTCGGCATCATCTTCTACCCTACCAGCTGGCTGAGAATCGGCGCGGCATGGCATTCAAGAACACGCTACACCTTCGGTGAGACTTGGGCTACCGAGATCAGCACCTCATTGAAAGACCGTCCTGACGGAGAATACTATCACCGTCACCTCTCACCTTTGTTTTATCAGACATACGATTACCGCACGCCACATACCTTTATCGGTAGCCTTGCTTTCATCATCGGACAAAGAGGATTGGTATCAGCAGACGTTGAATACATGAACTATGGCTCCTCCGTATTCACAAGCTACGAATACTCGTTCGAGGACCTTAACAACGAAATCAAGGAAATCCTGAAACCAACTTGCAACATCAGGATCGGCACCGAATGGAAGATGCGGGAGTTCTTCCTGCGTTGTGGGGCCGCCTATTACGGCAGCCCTTACGGCTTTGGAAAGAACTACGGCAGTGTCAAGAAATTCGCTTTGGGTTTGGGCTATGCCAGCAGCCCGACGACATCTTGGGACTTCGCCTATGAGCTCACTGAATGTACAACGGGATATTCGCCCTACAGCTATTTCGAGGATGGTCAGAACGTGGCTGGGGAAGTCGTTCAGCGGCTTTGGCGCAACAAGCTGATGATTACGCTGAAATTCAGAATCAATTGAATAAAAAAAGCCGCTCGATTGAGCGGCTTTTTTATTACTCGTGGTATTTCTCAATGATTTCCTTGTCGACAAGGATACGTCCGCAGTATTCGCAAACGATGATCTTCTTGTGCGTGCAGATATCGAGTTGGTGTTGCGGAGGGATCTTGTTGAAGCAGCCGCCGCAAGCGTCGCGGTTGATGCCGACCACGGCCAGACCGTTGCGGGCGTTCTTGCGGATGCGCTTGTAAGCCACCAGCAGACGTTCCTCAATCAAGCCTTCGCACTCGGCGGAACGCTTCAGCAGGGATTCTTCTTCCTTCTGAGTCTCCTCGACGATGGAGTTGAGTTCTTCTTTCTTGGCAGTCAAGTCGTTCTTGCGCTCTTCAAGACGCTGTTGGGCAGTCCCGATCTTAGCGGCAATGTCATCTGATTTGGCAGTAGCCTCTCTGATTCTCTTTTCGCTAAGCTGAATGTCAAGTTGTTGGTACTCGATCTCTTTGCTGATTGAATCGTACTCGCGGTTGTTGCGAACGTTGTTCTGCTGGTTTTCATATTTCTTGATCAGTGCTTCAGCTTCCTTGATCTTGATCTTGTAGTTGGCTATCTCGGTATTGAACTTTTTGGTGTCCTCCTGGAAGTTGTTGATACGGGTTTCCAGACCGGCAACCTCATCTTCCAAATCCTGAACCTCCAGAGGCAACTCGCCACGGTAAGCACGGATCTTGTCGATCTTTGAGTCCACCTGTTGCAAGGTATACAGCGCCTCTAACTTCTGCTCGATGCTGATCTCAACTTGTTCTTCGTTGAGCATGTTCTTGACTTCTTTTTTCTCTGCCATAGCTATGATTAGATTTATTTTGTACAAAAATAGTGAACCGCGTTAGTATTAGTCTCGGCGATTTCGGCTGCAAAGGTAGGAATTTTTTTCTTTATCAAGACCTTAATTAATTCTTTTGTAAACTGCTCGGTCTCAAAATGTCCGCCATCCACCAACAGAATATTGCCTTCAGGCACAAAATAGTCGTGGTATTTGATATCGGCAGTAAGGTAAGCGTCGGCCTTTTGGCGAAGGGCATCGGACATGAAGGGCGTGCCAGAGCCACCACACAAAGCCACTTTTTTGATCATCCTTCCCGTCAAAGCGGAATGTTTCAGGCAAGGAGAGCCAATTTTATCGGCAACAAGATTCAGAAAATCAATTTCTTTCATCTGTTGACCGAATTCACCGATCATACCCGCACCACAAAGTTCAGGCTCATCCGTAGAAGGTTGAAGGATATGCAGATTCGTCAAGCCCAACTTGTCGGCCAGCACTCGGCTAACGCCCAGATAGCTGTTATCCAGATTGGTATGCATGGAAACGATGGCAATGTCATGCTTGATGGCTTTCATCACCACACGCTCAATGTAGGTCTGTGGCGTCAGATGTTTCAACCCTCTGAAAATCAACGGATGATGGCTAACAATCAGATCACACTGTTTGGCAATGGCCTCATCGACCAACTCCTCCGTCACATCCAAGGCAATCAACGCCTTATGGACCTCGGCATTCAAGTCGCCCACCTGAAGCCCAGCATTGTCGTAATCTTCCTGCCACTGCAACGGCGCAATCTCCGTAATGCAGCTCATAATATCCTTAACGGTCATATTTTTCGTGGTTTAGGGCATCAAAATTAGGGAAAAATCTCTATTTTTGACCCCAATATGAAGATTTTGCTGATACCCATAGCATTTTTGTACCATATTATCCTGAGTATCAGGCATAAGCTGTACGATTGGCGTATTTTGAAATCGAAAAGATTCGATATGCCTGTGATCTGCGTGGGTAATTTAGCTTTGGGCGGCACAGGGAAGACTCCTCACATAGAATACTTGATAGACCTGCTGTCGGAGCAATACCGTGTTTGCGTTGTCAGCCGCGGCTACGGGCGCAAGACCAAAGGCTTTCAGTTGGCCAACAGCGGCTGTGCTTCAGAAACCGTCGGCGACGAGCCTTTGCAATACGTCAACAAGTTCAGCAACATCATGGTGGCGGTAGACGAGAACCGTAATGAGGCCATTGAACTGATGGGTACCATCGACCGACCGCCTGAGCTTTATCTGCTCGACGATGCCTTTCAGCATCGCAGCACACAGGCTGGGCTCAACATCCTGCTAACTTCATTTAACAAACTGTATTCCAACGATTTTTTAGTTCCCGCTGGCACCTTACGCGACATGAGAGAAGCCTCCAAACGAGCTGACATCATCGTGGTAAGTAAAGCGCCGACCAATTTGGATGAAGACCAAAAGGCGGAGATCATCAAACAATTGAAGCCATTGCCCCATCAGGAAGTATTCTTCTCATCATTGGAATACGAGCCCTTGAAAGCCATCAATACCAAAGCTGACGAACTCGATTTGGAACAGGTCAAAGCCACCATGTTGTTCTGCGGCATTGCCAATCCCAAGCCGTTGATCAATGAGCTTTCAAGCCATTATCAACAGCTGGAGGCCGTCACTTTCAGCGATCATCACACATACACTGACAGCGAAATCAATACATTAATCAAGAGATTCGAGCAAATCCCAAGCGACCGTAAAATCATGGTCACCACGGAAAAAGATTTTGCGCGTTTGATAAATTCTCCTTACCTTTGTAAGTTTGAATCGGTTCCGCTTTTCGTGGTGCCGATCAGCATCAGTATTCATCAACAAGAAAAATTCGATAAAATAATATTGGACTATGTACGAAAAAATGCTCACCACGGTTGATTACATCAACATGAAGACCAAAGGGTTCAAGCCCGAAGTCGGCGTCGTGTTAGGCTCCGGTTTAGGCGGCTTGGCCAACGGTATCGCCATAGAGTATGCCATTCCCTATTCAGAGGTTCCCAACTTCCCCGTCTCCACCGTCAAAGGTCACCAGGGACAATTGCTTTTCGGCACCATCGCAGGACGTAAAGTCATCGCCATGCAAGGTCGTTTCCATTACTACGAGGGCTATCCCATGGAAACCGTTGTCTTCCCCATCCGCTTGATGATGCAACTTGGCATCAAGTTCCTCATCCTCAGCAATGCGGCAGGTGGACTCAACCCGAACTTCCGCGTGGGCGACATTATGATCATCAACGATCACATCCACGCCATGCCGAATCCTCTGATTGGGCCTCATGACGATCGTTTTGGCGAGCGTTTCCCCGACATGAGCGAACCATACGACAAACGACTCATCAAGTTGGCTGACGAGATTGCCATGGAAAAAGGCATCTGGGTGCAGCACGGCGTATATTGCTCCACTACGGGACCGACCTACGAGACTCCTGCCGAGTGCCGCTACTTCCGCATCATCGGCGCCGATACCATCGGCATGTCGACCACGCCTGAGGTCATCGTAGCCCGCCAAGGCAAATTGCCGGTGTTTGGTCTTTCTATCGTCTCCGACATGGGTAACATCTTCGGTGTCGATCACCCGATCACCATCACCCATGAGGAAGTCATCAGGGCCGTGAACGCCGTTGAGCCTAAGCTCATCACCCTGATCACCGAACTTATCCGCCGCAGTTCCCAAATCAAGTTCTGATGGCCGTTTACTTCGTCACCGACTTCCATCTGGGCATTCCTTCGCTTGAGGACAGCCATGAGCGTGAGTTGAAACTCTTGAAGCTTTTAGACTCCATCAAGGCTGATTGTGAGGAATTGTTCCTGATGGGTGACCTATTCGACTTTTGGTTTGAATACAAGTCGGTGGTCCCACGAGGTTTTGTCCGTATTCAAGGCAAGTTGGCAGAGTTTACCGACGCCGGCATCCCAGTGCATCTCTTCATCGGCAACCACGATCTGTGGTGTTTTGGTTATCTACATGACGAGTTGGGCATCCAGCTGCATCGCGAGCCCGAGATCTTTACGCTGAAAGGCAAAAAATTCTTCTTGGTCCACGGCGATGGCAGAGGTTCCGGCGACAAAGGCTACAAATTCCTGAAGAAGGTTTTTGAATGTCGGGTTAACCAATGGCTTTTCCGTTGGATCCATCCTGACATTGGCATCCGATTGGCCCTGCGCTGGTCGCACAAGCACAGACTGAAGAAACTCAAGAACGAAGTCGAGCGAGGGTATTACAACGACATCCCCAACACCCGCCTGTACCAATATGCCCAAGAGCAAGCGGCCTTGGATCCTTCCATTGATTTCTTCGTGTTCGGCCACCAGCACAAGCCCATGCAGTACCAAAGTGGTGATCACGCCTTGACCACCGTGGTGGGCAACTGGATTTACGATTTCACCTATGCGGTGTTCGACGGGGAGACGGTGGAATTAAAGAGGTTTGAGGAATATTAATTAAACAGTGAACTCACTACAACAAAGCGTTTGACCACTTCGCCTTCATCTGTAAAGACATGGGCATGATAGATACCTTCCTCGTATTGAGTAACATCAATATAACAATGTTCCCCTCCAATATTGGAATCCAGAATCACTTGACCAGCAAGATCCACCACCTTAATACGATGCATTTCGCATGATAGAGCATCAAAATTCACACCGTAATTTGAGCTTGTCGGATTAGGATACATCACGACACCTTGATAATCTGGGAATTCTCCTTGAACTCTTGGATGATAGCATGAGACTTCACTAATTGGACTGAAGCCGTATTCATTCACAGCCACAACTTTATAATGATTGATATCATCAAACGGACAGACATCCATAAAATAGGTATCGGTTGTATTACCAAGAAACACTTTGAATGTCTCACCAGTAACCTGGCCTACTAGGTCTATCTTATGAAAATCAACTGTAATTCTATAATAATCGGCATTGGGGACCTCGTCCCATGACAAACGTATTTGATCATCATTTGCCACCGCCGTCAGGTTTTTGGGAGCTTCAGGCGCTTCAGCGACTTCTTTTTTGTTGCATGACGTAAAAAGAAATAGCACCGCCAATAGCGCTACTACTACAAAGCTTAGTCTTTCCTTCATTCAATATAACTCTATTGTTCTTTGCAAAAATAACAAACTTTCTTTAAATTTGCCAGTCTTTAGAATTTTAATCTTTAAAGCATTATAAAATGAAAACAACCGACAAGTACATCAAAGAAAACAAGGACCGTTTCCTTGAAGAATTGTTTGAATTGATCCGCATTCCGTCCATCAGCTCGGAAGCAGCACATAAACCCGATATGATCCGTTGCGCTGAGTGCTGGCGCAAGCACTTGCTGAAGGCCGGTGCCGACAAGGCTGAAGTCATGCCTACCGATGGCAATCCTATCGTCTATGGCGAGAAGATCATCGACCCGAAGAAGCCCACCATACTGGTGTATGGCCACTACGATGTGATGCCTGTGGATCCCATCGAGTTGTGGAACACCAAGCCTTTTGAGCCTGTGGTGAAAGACGGCCGCATCTGGGCTCGTGGCGCCGACGACGATAAAGGTCAGTCGTTCATGCATGCCAAGGCTTTCGAGACTATGGTAAAGACCAACACCCTTCCCTGCAACGTGAAGTTCATGCTTGAAGGCGAAGAGGAAATCGGTTCCGGCAGCCTCGCCAAATGGATCGTGAAATACAAGAACTTAGTGAAGGCTGACGTCATCTTAGTGTCCGACACCTCGATGATCGCTTCAGACGTTCCTTCCATCACCACTGGCCTGAGAGGTCTCGCTTACTGGGAGATTGAAGTCACCGGCCCTAATGCGGACCTCCACTCCGGCATCTTTGGCGGTAGCGTAGCCAACCCATTGAACACGCTCTGCGAGATGATCGCCAAGTGCATGGATGAGAACAACCATATCACCATCCCTCATTTCTACGACGATGTCATCAACTGCTCACGCAAGGAACGCCAGCTGTTGAACATGGCACCATATGACGAGAAGGCTTACAAGGAAAGCCTGAACGTGAAGGCGCTGCGTGGCGAGAAGGGCTACACCAAGATCGAGCGTGTGGGCATCCGTCCTACCTTCGACCTCTGCGGTATGTGGGGCGGTTACACCGGCGAGGGCAGCAAGACCGTGTTGCCGTCGAAGGCATATGCCAAGCTCTCCTGCCGTCTGGTGCCGAACCAAGACCACGAGAAGATCGCCAAGTTGGTGAAGAACTACTTCGAGAAGAACGCTCCAAAGTATGTCACCGTAAAGGTCACTCCTTTGCATGGTGGACAAGCCTACGGCTGCCCCATCGACCTGCCGGCATACAAGGCTGCCGAAGCCGCCTACATGGAAACCTACGGCAAACAGCCTATCCCAATGCGTTCAGGTGGCTCCATCCCGATCATCTCCGAGTTTGAAAGAGTGTTAGGTATCAAGTCGATCTTAATGGGCTTCGGACTTGGCGAGGACGCCATCCACTCACCCAACGAAAACTATCGCCTCGACCATTTCTACAAGGGTATCGAGACGATTATCGCATTCTATCAGCATTTTTCTAAATGATGTAGCGTGTCTTTGACACGCCATATTTGATAATCACATTCTATAAACCCCACACTGCGCATTTGCTTGTGTGGGGTTATTAATGTCACGTGTCTTCGACACGTTATTTGGAGAACATCACTTTCTCGCTATTGAACATCCGCGTCAAGCCCCATACTGCTATGCCGGTATAGCATACATTGGCAGCTAAGGTAACGATAACGGGCATCCATTTCATCTCGTGGGCAAAGACGGAAGTCATGACCTGAACGGCGTTGTAGAACGGAATCAGGTAGGCGGTCAGGCTCTCAGGAGTGCCGCTCTGAAACATCGGCGTCAAGCCGCAGAACACCACCACTAACATGAAAGGCATGATCATAGTGCCTGCATTCTTGACATCTTTGGCCAGTGCCGACAGCAAACTGACGACCGAAGCCATGATGAGCACAGCTGCCATGATAGTAATCAGAATGACCAAGTAATCGCTTGTCGTGTAGTGCAACTCAATACCTGCCGCATCGGCCTGAATCATCTTCGGCAGCGACAAGGCAATGCCAATAAAACTCGAGATACCGCTCATCAACGCAATGCCGCTCAACGACACCACCTTACCCAAGGCAAGTTCGTTTCTGCGCAATGGGGTCACCAGCAATGTAGCGATGGTGCCGCGTTCCTTCTCACCGGCGATGGAGCTGGGAGCGATAGCCATCACGCCACTGAAGAGCATCATCAAGATGAGCATGGGGATAAGTTTGGAAAGGATGCTACCCAACACATCATCATCGCTGGCCATGTCGAATTGAGCCTCCTCAACGTCAGCACGGTTGATGTCGAAACGGTTACTCAGTTGTTCTTCGTAAGCCGTAAGGGATCCTTTCAACATTTGATAGACGCGAGAGGAAGCATTGTTGGCCGAGTTGTAATAGATCTCAATATTAGGTGCAGCCACACCGCTTTGAGGATCGTAGGTAGCCACTATCGAATCGAAAGCTTCAGGGAAACGGGCAAGCACCTCGTTGAGGTTCTTGCTTTCCAGCTTATCTATGTCTTCCTGAAGAACAGCCTGTTGCAATACCACAACAGATGGCAGATTCTCCACCATCGGAGCCACACTCTCGGGGAGATTCTCCACACGAACGATCACCATTTCATCTGTCCCCTCAGTAGCCATTTTCTGCATACCTGAGCCCAAAAGGCTGTAAATGATATAGATGAGCAAACCCGGCATAATCACTGACGTGAACAGCAGCTGGCGGTCGCCAAAGACACGGGCAAACTCTTTCTTAATGATGGTCCATGCATTGTTTTTCATTCCTCACCTCCTTTCACTTCCTTGTACATCTCAAAGAAACGGTCTTCCAGCGAGAGTCCGTTGCACACTTCCTCGAGTGGGCCACAGGCTGTCATGCGGCCGTCGATGATGACACCGACACGGTCGCAGAGCTTTTCAACGAGACTGAAGATATGGGTAGACAAGATGATGGTCTTACCTTGTTCACGCAATTCTTGAAGATAATCCGTCACGGTGCGAGCAGTGAGCACATCCAGACCGTTAGTGGGCTCGTCGAAGATGACAAACTCCGGATCGTGGACCAAAGAGATCACCAAAGAGACCTTCTGTTTCATGCCCGTGGAGAGGTTGGCCACCTTCACTTCAGCAAAACGGTCGATGCCAAAGCGTTCAAACAACTTGGCTTTGCGTTGAGCGATAACATCTGGGGCAATCCCATAGAGTTGGGAGAAGAAGTCGAACAGATAATTGGGAGTAAAGAAGTCTTCCAACTTCAATTCCGAGGTAAGAAAACCGATCTTAGCCCTCACCTGTTCCGGCTGGCTCACGATGGAGCAGCCATCAATAAAGGCATTACCCTTGTCAGGGGCAATCAAGGTGGCCAGCATACGCAGCGTGGTGGTCTTGCCGGCGCCGTTGGGGCCAAGCAGGCCAAAGATCTCGCCACGGTTGGCGGTAAACGAAAGATCATCAACCGCAACAATCTTCTTACGGCTTGTCCTCTCGATCTGCTGTTGTTTGCGTGTCAGTTTGAAAGTCTTGCTAAGGCCTTCCACGCGAAGGATTTCTGACATTTTCGCTATTTTATTAATCTACAACATGCTGATAGAATGTTCCTTCCTGGAAGTTCTTGATGCCTTCCTTGAGGAATGCCACGAAAGCGTCTTTGTCAAGGTCGTAGGCACGAGGCTTCATCAGCAGGTTGCCATTGTGATCCATCAAGCAGTAGTATGGCTGGGCATTGGTGCCGAACTTCGAGATTTGGAAGTCGGCGTACTTGCGACCGATGGTCTTCTTTTCCTTGCCATCGTAAGTAGAAGTGTACCATTCCTCCTTGGGCAGCGAGGTCTTGTCGTCAACATACAAGGCGCAGATCACAAAATCACTACGCAGCATGTCCTTCACACGAGGATCGCTCCACACATTGGCTTCCATCTCACGGCAATTCACACATCCGTGACCAGTGAAGTCCACAAAGATGGGCTTACCTTGGGCCTTAGCGCAAGCCAATGCTTGGTCGTAGTCGAAATAACCCTTGAGGTTGTGAGCCAAATGGAAAAGATCAGCATACTTGGGCTCTTCGCAGGTAAAGTTGGCATCACCCTCAACCGTTTTGGCTTGAGTGGTAGGAGCAACGGACATATTGGCGAACTTGGCATCCACGTATTCAATCACCTTTTCGCTATTCTCTTCAATGATACGATTCAGGTCGAAATCGAGGGTTTGCTTCGGAGGAAGATAGCCTGAGAGCGCCTTCAGAGGAGCACCCCACATGCCGGGGATCATATAGATTACAAAGGTGAAGTCTATGATGATCAGGATCAGGCGGAACACGCCCAACTCCTTGACTTCCTTTTCGCCTTTGAAGCGGATCTTTCCAAGCAGATAAAGGCCTAACAGAGCAAAGCACACAATCCAGATGCCGAGGTAGACCTCACGGTCGAGCAGATGCCAGTGGTAGGTTTGGTCGGCGACGCTCAAGAACTTGAAACCGAGAGCGACTTCGATGAAGCCCAACACCACCTTCACGGAAGTTAGCCAGCCACCGCTCTTAGGTAGACGCTGGAGCAGATTCGGGAAGAAGGCGAACAGGGCAAATGGCAAAGCGAAGGCCACTGCGAAAGCGAACATCGTCACGATAGGAGCCCAGAACTCACCAGAGGTGGACTTGATCAGCACCGTGCCCACGATGGGACCCGTGCATGCAAATGACACCAACACGAGGGTCAGAGCCATGAAGAAGATACCGCCCAAGCTCTTGGCATTCTGTTTACTGTCACTCTTATTCACCATATTGCTTCCCAGGGTGATCTCGAAGGCGCCAAAGAACGAGGCAGCGAAGATCATGAACACGAGGAAGAAGATGATGTTTGGCAGCCAATGCGTAGCCAGCCAGTTGAAAATATCAGCTGTGACGCTGTTGCCACCCACCAGCCAAGTCACCAAAATGATGATGGCAATTGGCAAAGTATAAAGCAGTACGATAAAGACGAAATACATGAAAGCCTTGAACTTTCCTTGAGCCTTGGTCTCACCCTCGCCGTGCATGAAGAATGACACGGTCATCGGGATCATCGGGAACACGCAAGGTGTCAACAAGGCGGCAAAGCCCCAAAGGATGGCTTCAAGAATCATAGCCCAAATGTTCGATTTACCCTGAGCGCCAGCGTCTTCGGTATCTTCATCTGCCGTAAGCACAGCCTGACCGTAGGTCAGATCAATATCTTCGGTCAGCGACACACACATGCCGTCCTTGCAGGATTGGTAGTTCAGCTCTCCCATAAGCTGGAAGGGGCCTTCTTTGAGCTTCTTGAATTTTTGTCCGAACGAAGCCATGCCGGAGAACTGCTTGTACTCCACCTCAAAGATGTCGTCATAGTATAGCTCCACATCAGTGAGATCATAGCCTTCACCGATAGGCTCGTAATACTCGGTAGCTTCAAAGCTGAACACCGTCGGCAGCGGAGCCATGTCGGGCATTTGAGTGGAATAAATGTGGAATTGAGGCTCGATGGTAGCTGTGGCAACCAGTTCAAATTCCTCGTCGTTCAAATCGTTGATGGCAAACGTCCATTTCACTGGATCCATCACCTGAGCTGTCACAGAAAACGTAGTGACCAGCACCAGCAAGAGAGATAAAAAGAAGCGTCTCATATTAAAATTAGTTAATTTTCTTTTTTTGTGCAAAAATAGTAAAACAATCAAACCATCTGTATTTTAAGTATTGTTTTTGTTTTGTCCGTCACCTTGAAGCGCTCATCGACGCGTCTGCCGACCACCCAAACGATCTCATCCTTGGCGGTAGTCAGCACCTGGCATTCTTCCTTTTGCCTGGTAGTGAGTTTCAAATCCTTCATAAAATCGCTCAGCAGCCTTGAGCCTTTCATTCCTATGGGATAAAAGCGGTCGCCCGCCTGCCACATTCTCAGTTTGAGGGGGAATGTAAGCTTATCGTAATCCAGTTGAGCTACTTCGGGGGATTTGTCAATCACGAAATTATCGTCATTGGGATGCTGTTTATAAACCAGTTCCACTTGGGTGTTGTCATGCTGACAAATTGGTGTCAGTTCCACTCCATCACGCTCAATCGTAACCTTATGAGTCGGTGAAAAGAATATAGTCCCAGGTTGGCCGTTCATGGCTTCATAAATGAAGCGGACTTGATCACTGTTAAAGCCATAATCACGGAGCCACTCGAAGAGGAGTTGAGGGGTGAGAGGTGAGAGGTGAGAGGTTTTTTGAACTTCACCATCTTTTTTCACAATCTGAAACAGCTTTTCATCCACCAATTCCCGATAAAGTTCATTCTCTGATGCCAGATGGCTAATGGATTTCAGAATGGATGCCCTACCCTCCTTAGAGATGCTGTCAATCACAGGCAATAGCTCGTGGCGGATCTTATTTCTTAAAAACTGAGTCTCGGCGTTGGTATGATCCTCCCGCCATTTTATCCCATTTTCAATGGCATATTGATGGATCTCTTCACGAGATTTATCAAGCAATGGACGAATGATATTACCATTGACGGGTCGCATTCCTTTTAAGCCACGGATGCCAGCACCTCTTAATAGATTAATGAAAAAGGTCTCCAGCTGGTCATCGGCATGATGGGCCACGGCAATCTTATCATAACCCAATTGTTGACGTAGCTCCTCAAACCAAGCGTAACGCAAATCTCGGGCGGCCATCTCAATGGAAAGTTTATGTTCCTCTGCATAGTTTAGCGTATCGAACTGCTTCACATAGAGCGACAAGCCCTTCCGTTCGGCATAGTCTCGAACAAACTTTTCATCGCCATCGGACTCCTCACCTCTCAGGTGGAAGTTACAATGCGCCAACACAAAATCCGCTTTGGACTGCAATAGCATATCGGCCAGCACCATCGAGTCGATGCCGCCACTGAGTGCAAGGATGATTCGTCCGTCATTGTTCATCTCTTACTTTTTCTTTTTTACCGAAAACCCAAATCCGCCGATCTTCTCGCCCAAGCCATAGTATTTGCCATGAGAGAATGCCAAAGGCCGCGCATGGTTCAGCTGGAAGGCACCTGTGCCTTTATCAATCAAACTTTCTTCTGCATTGACGGCCACCACCTCAGCGATGAACATATCGTGCGAGCCGAGTTCCTTCACCTCCACCACCTTGCACTCGATGCTCAACGGCGACTCCTTAATTAATGGAGCCTTCACAATCTGTGCAGGTTCTGGATGCAAATGCATTTGCTTGAATTTGTTATAATCACGGCCTGAACGCACGCCACACCAGTCAGTAGCGGCAGCCAATTCTTCCGTGGTCAGATTGATAACAAACTCCCTATTCTTCAAAATAATGTCATGCGAATAACGTTCTTTCCTCACAGAAATATAGCACATCGGTGGGTCAGAACAAATCGTTCCAGTCCAACCAATGGTAATGATATTATAGTTTTCCTCACTATCGCCACAGGTGACCATCACCGCTGGCAGAGGATAGATTAAGGTTCCGGGTTTAAAAGGGATCTTCATGAGATTTAAGTTCTTTTTAGTATGTTTGGGGAAGCGCCATAAGGTATTAAACCATGCAGTATACCCATTTCTTTAAACTCTTCTCTTAATTGTTCAAGGACATCATCATTCGCCTTTTGACGCTCAAATACACGAATAACAGGCATTGAAATACGAAGATTTACGCCTTCATCAACACATATCAGAAAATTAACGCTTTGGTTCCTCCCATAAAAGAATACTCTATTCATATTACTCCATGGAATATTTCGATATTTTGGAACAAATCTTGACCCAGACAATCTTGTTTGCTCCAATCCTTTATCAGTAAGCTTAATGTTAACCTTTGCCTCTGTCAACTTATGAGTAATGAGCCAACCTGAAATGGGGAAGATAATAGCCAAAAGCCACCATAACCAAGGCTCCACCAGCCACTTTCCATCATCACCTTGCAAAAATCCAACAAATAACAAAAACAGGATACCAAATATCACAATCCCGATGAAAATGGTAATATATGAATACTTCACGAGAGTATAGCCTTCGGGATTCGGAACAACTTCCTTTTCCGATTTGTTTTGTTCTTCGCTCATAACCAAATGCTTTATGATTGCAAAGATATAAAAAAGAAGCAATCCAA
Source organism: Bacteroidales bacterium (assembly GCA_017531225.1). Taxonomy (GTDB): domain Bacteria; phylum Bacteroidota; class Bacteroidia; order Bacteroidales; family F082; genus Limimorpha. The sequence continues at coordinate 75,622 of JAFXLL010000010.1, forward strand.
CAAACACCATTTCGGGTCAGGTTGGATTGCTTCGTCGTTCCTCCTCGCAATGACGTACCCGTCGATTGCTACTGAGGTCATGTAATTATTCGATGTTCCAAGTGGAACCGCTATTCAGCAGGTCGTCCATGCAGTGGATCTTGGAGTTGGCCTTTTCATTAGCGATGACCTCGTCGAGGCTATCGTTGAAGGTCGGGGCTTTCACGTCACGGATCACGCCGATGGCGACTGGGAAATGAGGCGGCTGCATGTGAGCCAGCATCATGTGGATACCAGTGTCTTCAGTGGTCTTGTCGTGAACAAGAATATCCTTCTCGGTGATGCCGTTTTCGCCAATAGTGACCACTTCGAGGTGGTTGCCGTTGAGGCGGATGCCCTTGTCGCGGTTCTTGCCGAAGATCAGCGGTTGGCCGTGGACGCACTTCACTTGCATGTCGTCGCGGACGTCCTTGCCGGTGATGTTCTCATGCACGCCATTGGAGAAGATCATGCAGTTTTGCAGGACCTCGGTCACGGCGATGCCATCGTGGTGGTACGACTCCATGAAGATCTCGGTGAGTTCCTTGGGGTTGACATCCACGCCACGGGCAAAGAAGGTAGCCTTGGCGCCGATGGCAAGTTCACCGGGGTTGAACGGATCTTCGTAGGTGCCTTGCGGCGAAGTCTTGGTCTTGGTGCCACGGAAGGTGCAGGGTGAGAATTGCCCCTTGGTCATACCATAGATACGGTTGTTGAACAGCACCAGGTTGATGTCGATGTTACGACGGCAAGCGTGGATGAAGTGGTTACCACCGATAGCGGTGCAGTCACCGTCGCCAGTGATCATCCAAACGCTCAGTTTCGGGTTAGCCAGCTTCACGCCAGTGGCGGCAGCGGCGGCACGACCGTGGATGCTATGGAAACCGTAGGTGTTCATATAATAAGGGAAGCGTGAGGAGCAGCCGATGCCGGACACTACCACGATGTCTTCCTTCTTAACGCCCAACTTGGGAAATACGTCTTGCATGGCCTTCAAGATGGCATGGTCACCACAGCCAGGGCACCATTTCACCACCTGATCACTTGCAAAATCCTCTTTAGTCAGCATGACTTGATTTTCGATATTCTGATTTTCCATGGTCGTATTATTTTAAGAGGTCGTTAAACTTGTTCTCGAGTTCGCCGATGGTAAACGGCAGACCCATCACCTTATTATATTGCTCTGACTTGTACTCTGGGAAGTTCATGCGGAGGTACTTGGCGAACTGGCCGCGGTTGATTTCGCAGACCACGATCTTCTTGTGACCTTTCAGCACTTCTTCGGTATTGCGAGGCAGAGGCATAATGTAGTCGAAATGAGCGTGAGCGATCGACTTGCCTTGTTCCATGAGGTTCTCGACAGCGGTACGGATCACACCGTAGGTGCCACCCCAGCTGACCACGAGGAGGTCGGCGTTCTTGTCGCCGTAGACCTCTTGCAGCGGAATGTCGTTAGCCACGCGGGCGACCTTCTCTTCACGGAGTTCGGTCATGCGCTGGTGGTTCTCAGGATTGGTGGAAAGGTTGCCCTTGCCATCTTCCTTTTCGAGACCGCCTACACGGTGACGCAGGCCGGGAGTTCCCGGGATAGCCCATTCGCGGCGGAGCCATTTCTCGTCGCGGCGGAAAGGCATGTATTCAGGATCGTTGGCCTTGGCCAGCGGAGGTGTGATGGTCGGGAGGTCAGCCATTCTTGGGATGCGGAACACCTCTGAGCCATTACCCAGTGAACCGTCGCTGAGCATGATGACTGGAGTCATGTGCTCGAGGGCGAGACGGGCGGCCTCGAAGGCGGCGTAGAAGCATTGGGCAGAGCCACGGGCGGCGATGACGATCAAAGGAGCGTCGCCGTTACGGCCGTAGAGGGCCTGCAGCAGGTCGCTCTGCTCGAACTTGGTAGGAAGACCTGTTGAAGGACCGCCACGCTGTACGTCGATGATGACGAGCGGGAGCTCAGTCATGACGGCGAGACCCATAGCTTCGCTCTTCAGTGAGAGGCCAGGACCTGAGGTAGTGGTGACGGCGAGGCAGCCGGTAAAAGCGGCACCGATGGATGACATGATGCCAGCGATTTCGTCTTCAGCCTGATAAGCCTTGACGTTCAAGTTCTTGTATTTGGTCAACTCTGCCAAGATGTCAGTGGCGGGAGTGATAGGATATGAACCGAGGAACAACGGGCGACCCGACTTTTCAGCAGCGGCCATCAGACCCCATGCAGCGGCGGTGTTACCCGTGATGTTGCGGTACTTGCCTTTTTCAAGATTGGCAGCTTCCACCTTGAAGGTGTTGGTGAAGAGCTCCCAGGTGTCAGCGTAGTGGTAACCGGCATCGAGCACGGTGCGGTTAGCCTTGATCACCTGATCCTTGCCTTTGAACTTGGTCTCAAAGTATTTGTACACTGAATCCAGCTCGCGGTTGAAGAGGTACATCACAATACCAAGTGCGAACATGTTCTTTGATTTCAGCATCGCCTTGTTGTCCATGCCGAAGTCCTTCAGGGCTTCCTTGGTGAGCTCCGAGATGGGAGCTTTCACCACCTGGTAGTCGGCGAGGGTACCGTCCACGGTAGGATCGGCTTCGTAGCCGGCCTTTTCCAGAGCCTTATCGGTGATGGAGTCGGTGTCGATGATGATGATGGTGCCTGGACGGAGCCAGCGCATGTTAGCCTTGATGGAGGCGGGATTCATGGCCACGAGGACATCGCAGAGGTCGCCAGTGGAATGAATGGGTTTGTGTCCGAAATGTACCTGGAATCCGGAGACGCCAGCAACGGTGCCTTGCGGGGGACGGATTTCAGCCGGATAGTCCGGGAAGGTGGCGAAATCGTTTCCGGCGAAGGCCGTCGAATCGGAGAAAAGATTTCCGGTAAGTTGCATACCATCGCCCGAGTCGCCCGCAAAGCGGATTACGACATGCTCAAGGGCTACAACTTTACTTTTTCCTGTCATAACTATTAAGATTTAAAAATTCAATATTTAATGATTCAATTTGGTATCTTTTTTGAGACTGCAAAGGTACGGTTTTAATTTGGTTCAACCTAATATAAAAAGAAAATCTTTTTCAATTCTATTTTAGACTATTTCTAAATTGCAGGAATCCCTTTTGGGTAAGAAACAAACCAGTATATTTGCACCCTGAAAATTAGATACTAACTTTAAAAACAAACATTATGGCTTACAAAATCACAGACAAATGCATCGCTTGCGGCACCTGCATCGATGAATGCCCAGTGGGCGCTATTTCAGAAGGCAGCATCTACGTCATTGACGCTGATTCATGTGTCGGCTGCGGCACCTGCGCCGGCGCTTGCCCGAACGACGCTATCGTCGAAGACTAAGTTTTCAATGAAGCTTAAGTGCATTAAAAAGGAGAAGAGCCTGCCCAAAAACAGGCTTTTTTCATTTTTTTTGCATTTTTTGTAATTTTGGCAAATTATTTGATAACTTTGCCTTGTTTTCTTGAAAACACCAATTAAACAATTAAAAAAGAAACATTATTAACTAACCAATTATTAACCAACAAAAATTTTCACTATGAAGAAATTAGCTTTGGCACTCGTTTGCCTCATCAGCGTTGCTTTCTTTGCAAGCTGCACACCTGAAGGTCAACCTACCATTTCTGTCCTCCCAGGCGAAGAGTACGTTCATGACGGTGACATAATCAATGTGAACCAAGAATTCAACATCGGTTTCACAATGTCATCAAGCATTGAGAGTGGACAAAAACTCGCTTCTTTCACCCTCGTTATCGACGACGAGACTTTTGAAACCGTTAAACTTGACGACACTGAGTTCACTTTCGAAAGAACTTTGGCTCTGAACACAGTGGACACACGTGATGATATTGACAATGTTGTCATCACCGGTACCGTCACCGACGTGCTCGGTAAATCCGCTTCAGTTACCATTACCCTGATCCTTGACGAAACCCAAGAGCTGATCCTCGAAAACTTCGAATGGAATAGACACGGCGGTGATGCTGCCACTGGCAACCTCGCCGAACTCGGTCTTGCTTGGAATTCCAACGGTTCAAAAGAAGACTTTGCTATCATTACAGCTGTTGAAGGCGCTGAACTCTTTGAAGTTCCCGCTGAAAAATGGGCTCAGGTCACTACCCAACCTGAAAAAGTCGCTTTGTTCAGCGAAGGTGGTGGTGCTCTTCCAATCCGTGCTTACAAAGGTGTTTCAGCTTGGTCTTCACACACCTACGATGATGTGATCGCTACCCGCTACAACGGTGAATACTACCTGATCCACATCACTGAAGGCATTGTCAGCACTTTCAAAGGCACTGACGTCACCATCAAAGGTGAATGGAAATAATCTAACGTTAGTTTAACGTGATAAAAAAACGCTCCGAGATTCGGAGCGTTTTTTTATTTCCTTATTCTGCTAAGGCATGACTGATCTTTCGATTGATCTGAAGGAGCCGTTGAGCATCCAACTTGATCACTGCCCGGTCGTAAGTCATCAGGCCGTTCAGCTCTGTCTCACAGTCGGTAGTCTGGGTGTAAACCGCAGCGGAAAAGCCTTGCTGCACCATCTTATAAAGCAGGTCGGCGTATTCCACGTAGGTATCCGTCACCTTTTCCTCAGTATCGAACTCCACATAGCCCCAACCCTGGTCTTTCACCCAAGTGTGGCCTTCCACCTTGCGACCAATGCCGCCATATTCGCCCAGCACCGTAGCTCTCGTGGGATCATACAGCACCATTTTTGGTTCGGGATAATGGTGTAAATCAAGGATATCGCCGCAGGCATAGAAGTTGCCTCCCGATGCAGGATTCACCAAACGGGTAGGATCCAATTTCTTGGTCATCTCCACGATCTCAGGGGTCTTAAACTGGCCCCACGACTCGTTGAAAGGCACCCAAACGCCAATACATGGCTGAGAAATCAAGCTTTCAATAATCTCCTTCCACTCCTTCTTGTAACACTCCTCCGACTCCATCGAGCGCAGGCTCTCCGGACCGTTGAAATACTTGTCGGTCTGCCATCCCGGTCCTCTCCCACCGCTGGGCATGTCCTGCCACACAATCATCCCGAGGCGATCGCAATGGTAATACCAACGTGCAGGCTCCACCTTCACATGTTTACGGATCATATTGAAACCCAATTCCTTGGTCTTCTCAACATCAAACGCCAAAGCCTCGTCGGTGGGTGCGGTATACAGCCCATCAGGCCACCAGCCTTGATCCAAAGGACCGAAATGGAAGATAGGCTTGCCATTCAAAGTCAGGCGAACAATGCCGTTGTCGTCCCGTTGAGTACCAAATGAACGCATGGCGAAATAGCTGCCCACCTCATCGATGGCTTTGCCTTTGCGCAACACCGTCACTTTCATATCGTACAAAAAAGGATGGTCAGGCGTCCAAAGCATGAGCGGATCAGGCATCATCACCTCCACGGACTGCCCACCAAGAGCCTTGCTTTCGGCCACTTTCTTGCCTTCGAAACTCACCTCCACTTGATATAGGTCATCCCATGTCAAGCCCCTGAAATCAGGCATCACGGTCACCGTGCCTCTTTCAATATTAGGGGTAGTCTTCACTGAAGCGATATAGCTCTGCGGCACAGGCTCCATCCACACGGTTTGCCAGATACCAGTGACAGAGGTGTAGAAAATGCCACGGGGTTTGTTCACCTGCTTGCCATGAGGGATGTAAGAATCGTCCGTAGGATCCCAAACGCGCACAACCAAGGTGTTGTCCTTGGCATTTAAAGTCTGGGTAATATCGAACGAAAACGGCGTATATCCTCCAGTATGGCTGCCCACCTTGATGTCATTCACCCACACATCGGTCTGCCAATCCACAGCACCGAAATGCAGCAGTACCCTCTGGCCTTTCCAAGCCTTAGGCACCGTGAACGTCCGTTCATACCACAAAGCCTTGTCTGCGCCAACGGTCTTCTGTACGCCCGACAGCGACGACTCGATGCAGAACGGCACCAGAATCTCACCGTCATACGCCTGAGGCTGTTTCCCGTCCTTCGGGGTGATGGCATAATTCCAAAGCCCATTAAGGTTTTGCCATGCCTCTCGGGTCATCAACGGACGAGGATACTCAGGAAGCACATGGTCAGGCTTCACTTCATCAGCCCAGCGGGTCTTGATCTTGTCACCCGCGGGGGCGTATTGAGCCATAGCGGTATAGCCGCTAAGCAATAGCAGTGTCATCAGCAGTTGTTTCATAGTTAACAAGCAATTAAGTTCTGAAATTGTTCGGCAGCATCGAGTAAGGCGGTGATGGCGCGGTCAACGATTTCATCGGAAACCATCGCACCGTCAAGCATTTGCTCAAAGCACACCCACACCGAAGCTCGGTTCTTACCGGCTTCGTCGTATTCATACAGCGAGGCTTTCACCACCTTATAGTTCCAGTTGAGCGTGTTGCAGGCCATTAGCGCCTGGGCATAGTTTTCGTCGGTCACGTCAAGGATGCCAGGCAACGTCAAGCGGAAAAACAAAGGGTCGTCGGCATCATGCCAAAGCAGGAAGTTCCAGCCTTCGTACACGAAGTTGACTCCAACCTTTGAGTTTCTGGCCTCGATGCCATGGGCTTTCAGGTAGGCAAGCGTCAGGTTCTTTGCCACATTTTTCCTCACCGTCATTTGTTGAATCCGATTTTAGTCTTTGTAGAATAGGTAGGATTCTTGTATTTCAGCACATCCACAAGGATCTTCTGCGAGATGGGCACATCCATGTAGGCGGCAGTCATGGCAGCCTCGTTGACGGTCTCGGTGATATCGCCAGCCACGAAGTCTTCTGACAGTCTGGCCAGCTCGTCATAGTCGATTTCCTCGCAGGGACGGTCGGTGAGATGCTTCTTAAAGATTTCCTTGCGGGCCTCAAAATCGGGTTGCGACACAAAGAATATCCTGTCGATGCAGCCTGGACGCATCAGGAAAGGATCCAGCTGATCGGGTTGGTTGGAAGTAGCCACCAGCAGGATGCCTTTCTCGGAGCAATTGCTCATCAAGCTCAGTGTAGCCACACTCTCCTTGGTGATATTCTCCGTACCTGTATTGGGGATCAAGTATTCAATCTCGTCGATAACCAGCACGAATGGTGCCTTAAGCGTAGCGGCATCAATGATTCGTTGCAAGTTGTCGAGTGCTCCGGGTTGATAGATGTTACCAAATTCCGAGCCTTTCAGCACCATGTAGGTGAATCCCAACTCGTTGGCAAAACTCTCAGCCACCAAGCTCTTGCCGCATCCAGGAGGACCATACAGCAGGATGCCATTGACCGGAGGCAGATGGTACAGCTTGGCCTTGTCGGGATGCTGTAAGGCGAAGATCACCTCCTTGCGGAGCTGTTCCTTAAGCTCGTCGCGACCAGCCACCTGATCGAATCCGTTTCCGGTGCCCACAGCTTCCTCGCCAACGCCGTTCTCTGGTGTCAGTCGTTCAACCAAGGTATCGAAGAACGCATCTGCCGATGAGAAGCGCGACACCACTCTAAGCGACAAAGCTTTTTTCAAGATTTCCTTCAAGAAGTCTGGCAGATGGACCTCTTCTGTATCCAGCACCAGAGCCTCCTTACGGGCTTCCCTGACTTTAGCCTTGATCATGTTCTTGTCGTCGCCACACTCAGTGAGATCAACCTCCCAAGGGGCTTTGCCAAAGAGCAGGAAATACAGCAATGCGCCTACCGAGAACACGTCAGACTTGGGCGTGAAGATGCCTCTAAAGGTCTCCGGTGCACGGAAAAACGGCGCTAAGTCTCCCAAGAAGAAGTTGGGACGGCCCAACACCATAGTCGAAACGTGACCAAGGTCGATAATGGTAGGCAGCAACATGCCGTCTTCAAGCTCCTTCAGCATGATGTTCGACGGCGTGATATCGTTATGGAGCAAGGCCTTAGAGTGCATGTAACGCAGGCCGTTCAACACACACAGCGTGATCTGCACGGCATCTTCCATATCGAAAACGCCGTCTTTCTCCACGGAATGGTCGAGCAACTCGCCTTGATAGAACTCCGTCACCAAATAATGGTAGTCCTTGTTCCCTTTATGGAAACCACCATTGTCAACATAACGGACAACGTTGTCGTTGGCATCTTCGCTGAGTTCTTTACAAAACACGATTTCAAACACTTCTTTCCCTTCGAACAACAGCGACGAGCCCATGTTGCCCATGTCGAACACCTTGCAGAAATATAGCATATCATCGCTGCCATATACGGTATAGGATTCAGCGACAGCGCCTTTCTTGATGAATGAGTTCACGGTATATTTACCAATCTTATCTCCTTTTTTAAACAGTTCCATAGCTTAGAGTTTATAGTGGTATGTAATGCCGAAATAGAAGCGATCCACCGGCTTTTTAACTTGAATATCGTTATCCATGCGAGCGGAGAACTCGAGGTGCTGACAGCGCGACATCCTGTAATCGACTGAAAACACCGTGCGCACATTGTCCACCACACTGGCTTTAGGGTCGTTAAGCAGCCAATGCAACTCCACTGAAAGGGAGTACTTGAATCGACTGTAAGGTGCTTGATAGCTTGCCTGAAGGCGGTTGCGCCAATAGAGCTTGGGGTTGACACGATAGTCGGCCACGGTTTCATCCCTGAGAGTGGCCATGACACGGCTTCTGAAAGAGAACTTAAACCTTCTATAAGTCTCCGCATAGTTGACATCAAGGCCAACACGGAAACGGTTCTCATAATACCCCCTGTCATTATAGCGACGGATGGCACCACCGGTAAGTCCCACATGCATGCGGTTGTGAAGGAACGGATATTCCACCGTCACCGAGTTGAGCCAGCGGTCGAGCTGGGAGCAGTTATGGTCGAAACGCAACTCCTCCTCCACCTCAATGGCCCATTTATTCGTCAGGTTGGCTTCAAACTTTCCACTGACGATAGCGCCAAAATCAGTAGACCTCTCGCTCTGCGCAAGCAAAGGCATTGCCCCTGCCATCAGCAGCGCCAAGATCAGGATTGCCGTTCTCCGTTTTCCGTTTTTCACTATCAGAAATCTTTAAGTTTGGTAATAGTGCCAATCGTATTGGACTCGCCAGGTGCTTGCTTGTACCATATCTTGATGAAAGCCACGTCACGCAGATAGTCGATGTGACCAATCTCCATTTTCTCGATCTTGATACCTGTACGCTCCTCCAAGTCTGCCTGCAGTTCTGATTCACGGCCTGCCTTCACCAGATCGATCTTGTCGTAAAGGATCACCTTCTCAGCCATCTGTTTCGCATGCCTGTTGCCTTCGAAAGCCCAGATGGCGAGGATCACCAATGCATTGGTGACAAACAGCTCAACATAGCTGGTAGTCAAGGCTTGACCGTTGATGATGGAGACGCCCATGACGACGAAAAGATAGGTCATCTCACGGATACGCAGCGTCTCGGTTCGGTACCGGATCATGCCGAAGATGGCGAAAAGTCCAAGTGCGTATGCCACATTCATCTTCATGTTATCCATCAAGGTGATAATCAAGAAGATCACCACGGCAAACATCATAAAGGTGAAGTAATAGTCACGCCGTTGCGACTTCTTGTAATAGAAGCAACGGATGATGATCCAGCATACGAGGAAGTTGAACACGAAACGGAACAGCAGGGTCCAAAAGCTCGTTGAGTCAAACAACGGGACGCCTAAAAAATTCACGTCCGAGACGCCTGGAGCCGTGCCGAATTCACGGGCAATATCGGGATCAAAACCGGGAACAGCTTGTAATAGTTTCATATAGAGGATGTTTGAAGTTTATTGATTCGTCTGATTTTTTTCTTGAAACGGTTCTGCTTGACCTCAGGCCGAGTCATGGCCGTTCCGATACAGTATTTGCTAATTTTATAAGGCTTGATGCGAAGGTCGAACAGCACCTCTTTCAGCAATGATCGAGCCCTTCCATCTTGTTTGAGTTCCATAATCACCAGCGGATCCATCGAAGCCTTGGCACCTGAAACGAAGTTGTTGAAATGCAAGTTGCAATCGATGGTGAGACGTTCTGTCTTCTCGAAATTGACCAAGGTAAAACGATCGAAAGCCGTCTCCAGGTTAGGGCTCAGGCTCTCCACCGGATAAGGTTGCTTCTCCGTCAAAAAAGACACCGTCTCGGGATCTTTGGTCACATCGGTGCCTGGCCTTACCTCGATGCGTTTCTTTTTGGTGCGTCCCTTGTTGTTTTTATGCTTCACCTCACAGAAGGTCAGCTGTGAATCCACGTAGGTACGTACCCTAACTTTGTCGCGTACCAGATGCCTGTCGTGATGGATGGTGTACATCTTGAGATCAGGCGTGTCGTAATACACGGTGCTGTAGGGCGAAAGGCGGTTTCCTTCCACTTCCTGGGCATAGTAACGGTCACGAATCCCCTTGAGGATAGCGATCAACTCATTGGAAGTCACCAAAAACTTGGTATCGATCCGATTCATGAGCTTCACATCTTTCATCTCATCGAGCGTGATGGGAGGCATGGCGTTCACTATGTCAAGGATTTCAGGATTCACTTTGCCACGTATTCAAAAACCTTGACCGATTCCAACTTGCCGTTGGGATAATAATTCAGTTGGCGGCTCTTGGAGCCGTCTTCGTTATATTCGAACTTACGAATGCGCACTACCTTATCGCGATCGTTGTACTCAATCTCGCGCACCACTTTGGCGGTGATGTCGCTGTCAGGCGGGTATTCGCTGACCACACGTGACTTCTGTCCGTAGCTGGCATACTCGATTTCCTCGATCTTTCGGCCTAATTCGTCGTAGGTGGTGACGTGGTCAAGGAATGGCATCTTAGCACCTGCTGCCGTGTTCCACTCTTTCAACACCATGCCTCTGCGGTTCTCACGCTTTTGGATGGTGGCATCGGAAACGGATTGCGAGAACGCCGGTAGCGCCACGAATGCCAATAAAAGAAGAATCAGATATTTCTTCATGGTAAATCAGGTTTTAAACTTTACTAAACTTGGACCCATACCACGAAGGTAGTGTCAGGTTCCATTTGCAAGATCTCATTGGCGCCAACGGTGACGGTGTCGATCATCGGTGAGGGCACTTCATTGGCATCCTCGGTGTAAGTAAACACTTCGTAAGTTCCTGGAAGCACCTTTTGGAAGGCAAACACGCCACCAAGTCCCACGCGGACATCATCTTGGTGGTAGGTATCGCCGAGTTTGCGAAGGTAGACTCGATGCTCGTAAGCCCATCCTGAGCCACGTGGGCTCGCACCATGGAAATACAAAGCCCAGACCTTGCCTTGAATGACAGAGGTGCCGTATGACTTTCCGTCATGGATGTAGATGGTGGGGACCTTAGCGACTTGACCACGTTCGAGGGTCACCGTCTCAGAAACGGCTACCTTCTCGCCTGTCGCAAGCGTGGAATAGGCAAACACGGTGTACTCGCCTGGTGTCAGATACTCGAACTGATACATGCCATCGGGACTGGTCTCCACGTCATCGCCATAGAAAGGTTTATCGCCATAAACGATGAAGACGTCCGTCTTGGAAGCGTCCAACGTATCCACATTCAAGTTATAGTCATCATCAGGATGATGAATGAGTTTCACATAACCTTGCACCGTTCCGGTGCCGCCTTCACCCTCTTTGTTGTTGCAGGCGCCACAAAGCGCCAGCAGCAAGGCGAATCCCATAGTTAAAACAGCAATTTTTTTCATGGCTCAAGTTTTTCAATGTTTTCGCAGGCCTTGTTCAGCACCTTCACGAAGTCTTTCAATTCCTCTTCCGGAATGCCTTCCAAGATATCGTTGACAGCGGCGATAGCCACTTTTTTGGTATTGTCTTTCATAGCAAGCCCGGCTTTGGAGAGCTTGATATTGTTGACACGGCGGTCCGCCGTGTCAACAACACGCTGTACCAGGCCCTTCTTCTCCAGGTTGTCGATGAACTGGGTCACAGAGTTTTTGTCCTTCTGGATGATATACGCGATGTTCTGCTGGGTCATCTCGCCTTGATTCCAAAGCGTATCCATCACCAGGAACTGTTCAGCCGTGAGATTGATCCCTTCTTTCTTGAAGACCGAAGCGATATGTTTTTTCAACTTGCAGTTGAGAATGTTGACCAGAACGCCAACCTGTTTGACGAGCATCATAGCTTAATAGTTATAAGGGATGGCCATATTGGGCACCTCGGTGCCATCGTACACGCCCTTGTCAAGCTTTTCCTTGACTTCCTTGAAGGCGTTCAGTGTGTATTCCACATCCTCCATGCTATGAGCGGCAGTGGGGATGATACGGAAGATGATCATGCCCTTGGGGATGACAGGATAGGTCACCACCGAGCAGAAGATGCGGTAGTTCTCGCGCAGGTCTTTGGCGATGTTAGTGGCTTGCACCACGTCACCCTTCACATGTACTGGGGTCACGCAAGCCTCGGCAGGACCGATGTCGAAGCCCATGTTACGGAAGCCATCCTGTAAGGTTCGAGTCACCTTCCAGAGCTGGGCACGCAAACGGTCGCCTTCCTCGCCACGGATGATCTCGAGACGCTTCTCGCAGCCTTCCACAATGGCTAACGGCAAGCTCTTGGCATACATCTGTGAACGCATGTTGTAGCGTAAGTACTCGATCACGTGTCTCGGGCCAGCCACAAAGCCGCCGATGATGGCCATTGCCTTGGCGTATGCGCCAATGTAGATGTCGATGTCGTCCATCACACCAAAGTGCTCTGAAGTGCCGCGACCGGTAGGTCCCATCACGCCAAAGCCATGGGCGTCGTCGATGAGGATGCGGAAGTTGTATTTCTTTTTCAGCTTGACGATGCCAGCCAAGTCACCCAAAGCGCCAGTCATGCCATACACGCCTTCAGTGATCACGAGGATGCCGCCACCGGTTTCCTTCACCACTTCAGTAGCCACCTGCAGTTTCTGTTCCAGGCTGGCCATGTCGTTGTGACGGTACTTGTATTTGTTGCCAAGATGCAACCGTATGCCGTCGAGCAGGCAAGCGTGAGCCTCGTTATCGTAAACGATGACATCATGAGGGCTGGTGAGGGTATCGATTGTGGAGACAATGCCTTGATAACCAAAGTTGAACAGGTAAGCAGCTTCCTTCTTCTCAAAGTCGGCCAGTTCTTTCTCGAAATGCTCATGCATGCGGGTCTGACCCGACATCATACGGGCACCCATTGGAGCGGCAAGGCCCCAGCGGGCAGCGCCCTCGGCATCAGCCTTTCGGATGGCAGGATGGTTGGCCAAGCCAAGATAATTGTTCAAACTCCAGCAAAGCACTTCTTTGCCATTGAAAACCATACGGGGACCAAGTTCACCTTCCAAGCGAGGGAAAGCAAAATAACCATCAGCACGCTCACGGTACTGCCCAATCGGACCACCGGAGTCCTTTGCTATTCTTTCAAATATATCCATTTTTAAAGGTTTATAGAATTTAACTTTTGACAATTTTTCAAACTCACAAAATTAGTAAATATATTGATTATCCACAACCTTAGATTTATTACTTTTGCAAAAAATAATGAAAACATGTTGAATTTAAAAGGCAAGCATGCCATTGTAACTGGAGGAGGGACTGGCATTGGCCGCTCCATCGCCATCCATCTGGCCAAAGAAGGCTGCAACCTGATCCTCACGGGATTAGGAATCGACGACCTGAACAAGGTGAAAGGCGAATGTGAGGCCTTGGGCGTTCAGGCCTGGGCCACGGAGACCCGACTCGACGACTACAATTCCATCGATGAATTCCACGATTACGTGATGCAACAGGGCGTTAGCATCGACCTCTTCGTGCTGAACGCCGGCATCTCGCAACGCGAAAAGGCGCTCGACACAGACTTCAGCGTAGATGAAAAAATCCTGAAGATCGACTTCCTAAGCGGGGTGTATCTCGTCAAAAAATTTGGCGATATGATCAAGGCTGCGGAACACGTACAATTCTCAGTAACCACTTCATTATCAGGATTATTCGGATTTCCATTACGTTCTGCTTACTGTGCCGCCAAACACGCCCTGTTCGGCTTCTATGAATCGTTGGAACTGGAGTATCCCAACATCAACGTCACCTTCCTCATCCCCGGCCGCATCAACACGCAGATCAGCAAGAGTGCCCTGATGGGCGACGGCAGTGCCCATGCCAAGATGGACGCTGGACAAGCCAACGGCTTGGATGTGGACAAATGCGGAGCCATCGCAGTGCGAGCCATCAAACGGCAAAGGCACCGTAAACTTATCGGCAAGACCGAGCTGCTGATGGCTTATATCCACAAATGGTGTTTGCCTCTCTACTATAAGTTATCAAGAAAAATCTCAGCGACATGAAAGAAAAAGTGATTTGTGGCATACAACAAGTGGGCATCGGAGTCAACGACTTCGTGGAGGCCTGGAAATGGTATTACGACAACTTCGGTTTTGAGGTGAAGATTGTCGATGACGAAGGCGTGGCGGAACGCATGCTCCCATACACGGGAGGCAAGCCGCAGCCCCGTCGCTCGGGCATCGCCGTCAATATCCGTGGCGGTGGAGGCTTCGAGATCTGGCAACCCAAGGGCCGTGAGCTCAACTATCTGAAAGAGCCGCTTCGCTTGGGCGACTTGGGCATCCTTATCGCCAAGGTCAAAACTGCCGATATTGAGAATGCTTACAATACATTTATTAATAAAGGTGCTGATGTCATCAGTGAGATCTTCACCGCTCCCACAGGACAAAAGCACTTCTTCATGAAGGATCCTTACGGCAACCTGTTCGAGTTGGAGGAAGATGACTACGTCTTTGTCGACGAGAAGAAGACCACGGGCGGTGCTAACGGCGCTGTCATCGGCGTGAGCGACATGGACCGTTCCCTACCCTTCTACATGAAGCTCCTCGAATACGATAAAATCGTTTTTGACCAAACGGCAGTGTTTGATGACCTGAAGCCGCTTCCTGGTGGCGATGGCAAGCTGCGTCGCGTCATCCTCGAGCGTTCCAAGCCTATCGAAGGCCCCTTGAGCCGCATCATGGGCACCTCTCATTTGGAGTTGATCCAAAGCGTCGACGGTCCAGGCAAGAAACTCTTTGAGGGCCGTTACTGGGGCGATCCCGGATTCATCCATCTCTGCTTCGACGTGCGCAATATGGCCGCTGTTAAGGAAGAGACCGAGGCTATGGGCCATCCCTTCGTATGCGACAGCGGTGCCGACTTCGGCATGGGCGAGGCCAACGGCCATTTCACATACGTCGAAGACCCCGACGGCACACTCATCGAGTTCGTCGAGACTTTCAAGATCCCGATCATCAAGAAAATAGGATTGTATCTCAACTTGGCCAACAAAGACGACCACAAGCCGCTTGGTATTCTCAAGCTGCTTCGGTTTGCCAAAGTAAAACGAGAGAATATCAAATAAAAAAGCCGCGCGATGCGCGGCTTTTTTTTCATAAAGCTCTATTTCTTATTTCTTAACATTCAGCTTAGCCTTGACATCCTTAGAAGCGTCGATGGCATCAGCGCCAAGGTAAACGATGGTACCACCGGCATTGTCGATGATATAGGTATAACCCTTCTCCTTACCGACAGCGTTGATAGCATTTTGAACTTTGTCAAGAACGGGCTTCAGCAGCTCTTCCTGCTTCTTAGCCATTTCCTCTTCGGCATTGGCGCGGAACTGCTGGATGCGGTTTTCCATGTCAACGATTTCTTTTTCCTTGGACTGTTTCACCAAGTTTGACAATGAAGCCTGGTTAGCCTCGTAATCCTGAACCTTATTGGAATACTCGGTCAGCATGGTTTGCAGCTGTGCTTGCAGCTCGTTGTAATAAGCCTCCAAATTGGTCTTAACTTTAGCGCTTTCGGGCATGGATTCCAAAATCTCAGCGGAATTGACGTAGGCAATCTTCATCTGGGCATTGGCAACTCCTGACAACACGAAGAGGGCCACTCCCAAAAACAATACTTTGAAATACTTCTTCATTTTATAACTATTTATGATTTAACTATTTTTGTTTTTCGTTGAGGGCGCAAAGATAGCAAAAATTTCGTTTTGTCGAATCGGTTTTTACTTTTTTCCAGTCTTTGCGGGTGTATTCGTCTTGCCTGAAGTACCTGGAGCGGTGGCCGTGGCGCGTTTGCGGTCCTCACGACGGACGGTCTGCATCACGTTGCTCAGCTGGTCGAGGACATCATCGCTGACATCCACTTTGTCGGAAGCATAGAGGATTGAGGTTCCCGAGGCCATGTCGAAAACGAAGGTATAACCCTTGGTCTGGGCGAGTTCTGTCAGCGCGGTGTAGATCTTTTCCTGGATGGGCTGCACCAGCTCAGTACGTTTTTGGTACAGCTGACCTTCAGCGCCAAAATACTGCATCTGCAAGTTCTTGGCCTCCTGTTCCTTATTAATGATCTCCTGCTCACGGGCGCGTTTCTGATCTTCCGAAAGCAGCACCATCTCGGTCTGGTATTTCTGATACATTTCCGACACTTTGTCATACAAGGCTTTCACCTCGTTCTGCCATTTGGCCGAAAGTGTGTTGAGTTCTTCCTGCGCATCGCCGTACTCAGGAATATTGCTCAAGATGTAATCGGAATCGACGTAAGCGAATTTCTGTCCGCCAATCTGTGCATTGGCACTAAAGACACCACAGCACACAATAGCTGCGGTCAAAAGCAATGATCTCAATGTTTTCATTTTTATGTCTGTTTATTTGTTATCCAAAATAAGCTTTTCAACAATAACCGTGCCGCTTTCCATTGACGGCATTAATCGATGGAGCCTCCAATGGAGAAGTGGAACTGGCTACCGTTAGCACTGCTGTTGCCTGGCACCGCGTCGAAACCATAACCCCAGTCGAGACCGAGGAGACCGAACATCGGGAGGTAGATACGGGCACCCACACCAGCAGAACGGTACACCTTGAACGGGTTGAAGTTCTCAAAGCCCACCCAACAATTACCTGCCTCCAAGAAGCCCATCACATAGATGGTGGCTGATGGATTCAGCGACAAGGGGTAGCGCAACTCCATGGTGTACTTGGTGAAGATGTTACCACCGGTAATACCAGAAGAGCTATTAAGATTCGGGGTAAGTGACTCGTTCGCATAACCTCTCATACCGATGATTTCACGGCTATCAAACATGCTGCCGCCCGTCGAAAGACCGTCACCGCCGAGATAGAAACGATGGAACGGCGTGGGACCGATCTGGTCGTTGTAATAACCGAGGTATCCGAAACGCACACGGGTCATCAACACCAGTTTTTCATACAACTCGGCATACCAAACAGCTTTGAACTTCCACTTATGCATCTCAATCCACTTGTATTTATCGTCCTCAGGAAGCGTGGAGTAGTCTGTATTCGAGAACAGCGAATATGGCGGAGTGATTTCCAGCGAGAGCTGAATCTCTGAACCGTTTCTTGGGTAGATAGGCTGGCTGACAGAGTTACGGCCGATGTTGATGTTGTAGCTAATCAAGTTGAAATAGCCGTTGCCCGTGCCAAAGTTATAGATGCTTGAATAGTTCTTCAAGCGATAATTCATATAGGACAATCCATGGTATAACGTGAAGTAGTCATCAGGCCAAGTCAAGCGACTGCCTAATCCCACCGACACACCAGTCATGCGGAAATAGCCGAAATTCTCGTCTTTTCGCTCGTATCCGTTGCTATAGAACGATTGGTATATCGAGGCCGTCAACGCATTGGGTTTACGTCCGCCTAACCAAGGCTCGGTGAACGATGCCGAGTAGTAGATATAACGGGTGCCGTAAGTTGACACTTGCAACGAGAACTTCTGTCCGTCACCAGATGGAATAGGCTTCCAAGCATCCTTTTTGAAGAGATTCCTCATGGAGAAGTTGTTGAACGAAACACCTGCCGAAAGGATCAGCATGTTCAATCCCCAACCTGCGGAGAACGATACTTGGTCGGCGCTGGCCTCCTCCACTTGATATTCGATATCGACGGTATTGTCAGAATAATTGGGTCTCACGTCAGGATTGATAGATTCCTGATTGAAGAAGCCCAAGGTAGCAAGTTCACGGATAGTACGGTGCACGTCACTACGGCTGAAGAGCTGTCCGGGACGGGAATACATCTCACGCATCACCACGTAGTCGTTGGTCTTGGTATTGCCTTTCAAGGTGACGTTGCTGATACGTGCCTGCTTGCCTTCCTGCATGCGGATCTCCAGGTCGATGGAGTCGTTTTCGACGCTGACTTCCACGGGATCCACTCTGAAGAACAGGTAGCCATCGTCCATGTAGAGCGACGAGATATCAAGTGAAGTCTCGCTGTAGGTCAGGTTGGCATTCAAGAGCTCCTTGTTGTAAACGTCGCCCTTCTTAATGCCGAGGACGCCATCCAAAGTCTCACTGTTGTATTTGGTGTTACCTGTCCAAGTGATGTTGCGGTAATGGTACAGATGGCCTTCATCGATCTCCAGATCGATGCCAATATCGCCGTCTGCCAAGTTGTAGACTGAATCCCTGACGATGATAGCGTCGCGATAACCTTTGGAGTTGTATTTAGCAATGATATTCTGCTTGTCGTCCTCATAATTCGATTCCAAGAACTTGGAACTCTTGAAGATGCGGGGACGATAGTTTTCATAAAAGTACTCTTCCACATCGGTGATGGCTCTGAGCGGTTTAAGCGTCAATGCGTCAGCCACTGCGTTGATCACCATGGGACCGAGCGGATCCAGCGGGTTAAACACGCCTTTCTGCTTGGTTTCCTTCATAGCTGAGAGAATCTGAACATCGGAGAGGCCTTCGTTACCAGTGATATTGATAGCGCCGATCTTCACTTTTTTACCCTTATCGATATCAATCATCAGATCCACATAATGGTCTCTTGTGGTATCGGGCACCTGGGTGATATTCACTTGGGCATTGTAGAAGCCTTTCTCAGCAAAGAAACCTTCAATGATTCGGCGAGTTTTGGTCTCAAGATGGCTGGTAGCGATATCGCCTCTTGTGATGTTGATCATGTTACGGATATCATCAGCTTCCGACTTTTTGATGCCGGTAAAGGAGAACTTCGACACTCTTGGACGCTCTTGAACGATGATCTGAAGGAAGATCTTGTCGCCAAGGATATTGGTGGCGTTGACCTCCACATCCTCGAACATACCTTGATCCCAAATCTTACGGATAGCCATTGAGATGTCATCACCCGGAACGGTGATCTCCTTACCCACTCTCAAGCCAGAGAGCATGCCAAGGACGTTCGGGTCCACATAACTGGTCCCTTCGACGGTGATACCTGCGATCTCGTATTTCTGGGGACTATTGTAGTCAATATCCGATAAGTCGTCGCCAATCCTGATTTGAGCCATCAGGTTGTAACCTATCATCAGTAGCGCAAGAAGTATATATTTCTTCATCTTTTTCATTTACTTAGTTGTTCGCTGGTCTTGCCAAATCGGCGTTCACGATGTTGATAGTCCAAGATGGCCTCATACAAGTCTTCTTTCCTGAAATCGGGCCAGTATTTGTCGGTAAAATAGAGTTCTGAATAAGCCAACTGCCACATCAGGAAGTTGCTGATACGCAGTTCGCCGCTGGTACGAATGAGCAACTCGGGGTCGGGCATGCCTGCCGTGACAAGCGAATTGGCGAAGGTGTTCTCATCGATATCTTCAGGGTTCATCTTGCCGTCTTTCACCTGCTGTGCCAGTTTGCGAGCCGCTTGGGTGATGTCCCATCGGCCGGAATAGCTCAAAGCGAGATTGAGTCCCATCCTTTCGCCTTTGCTGGTGATCTCGATGACTTCCTGCATCTTGTCGAAAACGGCTTTAGGCAAACGGCTTGTGTCGCCACAAACGGTGAGTCGGATGCCATTTTTCAGCAGTGTCTCGGTCTCTTTGACAAGGGTTTGTCCGAAGAGTGTCATCAGTCCACCCACCTCGTCGGCAGGGCGGTTCCAGTTTTCGGTGGAGAAAGTATAGAGGGTCAGATAGGAGACGCCAAGTTCGGCACAGCCTTCGCTGACCTCGCGCACCGATTGAATAGCGTTTCGGTGCCCGAAGATACGGGGCATACCCTTTTCCTTAGCCCAGCGGCCGTTGCCATCCATGATAACGGCGATGTGCTTAGGTAGACGTTCTATCTGTATTTGATCTTTCAATGACATGGCTATTCAAAATTCATTTTACAAGCAGAGGAGTTGGGGATCACAAACTTCCAGGTGAGTGAAAGGTTAAGCATGCCGAACCAATCGTTGGTCTGGGAGTTACCGCGCTGATAACCAGCATCGAAAGTCCCCGTTGGGTCGGTGAAGTCATAACCTTTGGCGGTCGCATGCGTCTCAGCATAGTTAGCATGAACGCCATCAAGATAATCGGTCAGGGTATAATGCATCCGCCACTCCACCGTGGCTGCCAGATGTTTCGAGATGGACACTTTACAGCCTATGCCGAAGGGGATGGAAAGCGCCATATTACGTTGAAAAAACGGCTTTAGTGAGTCGCTCACGTTGAAGACGTCGGCATCGTTGGCACCTTGCTGGAGGTCGTTGAAATACAAGACATCCAGTGAGTCGATGCCTGTGTAAGGCTGCACTTGGTAGACCATTCCAGAGAAGCCCGCAAAAATGTAGGGTGAAATGGTATTTTTGATATGACCGGTATAATAATCCAAAAAATTGAATTCAACCATCACTGCAAGGTCATTCACCGTAGACTTGAAATTGAGTTTTGCCTCGGGACGCCAAGCGGTTACCGGATCACTGGCTCTGAGTCGTCCATGGGTGTAATCGAGACGGAATGCCCAGCGGGTGTTGTAGTTAAAACGAGCCAACACACCCCAGTCATAATCAAACTGGTTGAACTTCTTCCAATCCCATTTTGGCAAGTTACGCCATACGTTGAGGTCACCGACATAAGCGGTGGCTCCGAAATGAGGTCCTACCTCGATGGTTTGCGGGGCTTGAGCATACGCACGACTACCAGCCTGACCCAATAAAATCAGGCAAAACGCTATCAGCAAAATATGCAGTCTTCTCTTCATTTTCATAAAGTTTGCAAAGTTAAGACTTTTTTATTTATGTGACAACGCAGAAATTCAATTTCTATTGTCCTTGCCCCACGATAGTTTGTTACGAATGGTGCTGAAGAAGTCCGTGCCCTCCATTCTGACGGTATTAATGCAGAAGTCAGCCTTGCGTACAACCAGCTCCACTGAGGTATCGAGGGCACACACACGGGAGTCCATGCTGAACACGAATTTTTTCTCGCGACCTTCGACCTGGATGCGGACGACGCTGTCGTCGGGGATGACGATGGGGCGCACCGTGAGGTTGTGGGCGGCTATCGGGGTGATGACGAAGCAGTGCGAGTCAGGGGTGAGGATGGGGCCGCCGGCGCTCAGCGAATAGGCTGTGGAGCCCGTCGGAGTAGCCATCAGGATGCCGTCACCCCAGTAGGTATTGAGGAAGACATCATTCACAAAGACCTTGATGGTCAACAACGAATGCTCAGGGTTACGGATGATGTTGATCTCGTTTAAGGCATAGTTGACCTTGTCGTGAAAAACGCCTTGCGGGGCCACCAGTTCAAGCAAAGTACGGGACTCCGTGGTAAAACGGCCTTCGACGATCTGTTTGATGGCTTCGTGTATCTCTTCCTTAGCCACACTGGAGATGAAGCCCAGCCTTCCCATGTTGATGCCTAACATCGGGATGCCCGAGTTGCCTACCAACGGCACTGCGTCAAGCATGGTACCGTCGCCACCGATGGAAAGCAGCATGTCGACACGACCGTCGAGTTCGCCATGGCTTGTAAAGCAGTCCACGACCTCCACATGGTTGTCGGTCAGTTCCTGAATCAGCTTTTGCATGTACACCTCGTTTTCCGGGGCGATGGTCTTTCTAAAAATCGCGATTCTCATAGGCTATGCTTGTTAAACGCTCATGTATCTCATCAGCAAGGCGTACCTGTCGCGCAGGTCACTATCCTCATCGGGCGAGCTGAAAGTATTGGCAATGTTGTAGTTATAACGATAGAAGCTTTTCACGATGGCGGTACAATCCGACTTGTTGACCAAGATGCTCACCATGATGCGTCCGGGATCTTCAGGGATGCCGTCCACCGTCAGGTTCAAGATCTTGGCATCGTTCTCCTCCACAATCCTTGCAATCTCAGACAGACTGTAGTCATAAGCGCCCATCTCAAGCTGGATGACGCAAGCCTGCTCATCTTCCAATTTCTTCAGCATCAAATCCTTAATCGTCGGTTCCATAGCTCCAGTCTTCATTATTGTACATTCTCAGATAGTTGTTGTAACGCCAATCGGCGATATCGCCTCGCTCAACGGCTTCCTTCACGGCACATCCAGGTTCATGGGTATGAGTGCAGTTGCTAAAGCGGCACTCGCTCATCAAGTCACGCATCTCGGGAAAACGCTGGGCCAGGGTTTCTGTCTCCATGTCGTAAAGCGCAAACTCCTTGATACCAGGGGTATCCACAATCCAGCCGCCGAATTCAAGATGATGCATCTCGGCGAAGGTGGTGGTATGCTTGCCTTTATTGTGCACGTCGGAGATCTCTCCGATGCGCAGGTGTTGATGAGGATCGAGGGCGTTCACCAATGCCGACTTCCCCACTCCGGAATGGCCTGAAAAAAGGCAAATCTTGTCTTTCATCAATGCCTTCAACTCGTCCAGTTGGAAACCTGTTTTGGCCGACACGCCGAACGAGGTGTAGCCAATGCTGGAGTAGTATTCGATCAACTCTGCCATCTCCCCTATCTGGTCGTCGGTATAAATATCACATTTGTTGAACACCAACGCCGTGGGGATGTGATAGGCCTCGGCGGTGACCATGAAACGGTCGATGAACCCTGTGGACGTGCGTGGATTGGCCACGGTGGCCACGATGATGGCCAAGTCGACATTAGCGGCGATAATATGCGAGGCTTTGCTCAGGTTGACTGACTTACGGACGATGAGGTTATTGCGTGTCTCAATCTTCTTGATCACGCCTGTGTCCTTGCCGGGTTCCTGTTCAAACACGACGTTATCGCCCACCGCCACGGGGTTGGTCGACCGAAGTCCGTCGAGGCGGATCTTACCCCGGAGACGGCACTCCCATTGACGTCCCGACTCGTCGAGGACGATATACCAGCTTCCCGTTGACTTGATGACTTTACCGTTCATAAAGATGCAAAAGTAATGAAAAGTAGTCAGAAGTTATAAGTCAGAAGTCAGAATTTTTAAAAATATATTTTTATAGAATTATTTGATATATAAAATTCATTACTAATTTTGCATCAATAAAACTATTAATTATGAATGACGAAATCTTATATCAAATTGCCATCACGCTGATCCCCGGCATCGGCGACATCAGCGGAAAGAAGCTTGTTGATTATTGTGGTAGCGCCAAAGCGGTGTTTAAGGAAACTCGAAAGACCTTGTTAAAGATCAATGGGATACGAGAGGTGACGGTGGATGCACTATGCAATTCAAAAGACCTTTTGAAGCGTGCCGAGCAGGAGGTGGAATTCATCGAGCAAAACGGAATCAAGCCTTTGTTTTATAGGGATTCCGACTACCCGAAGCGGCTTCTGCAATGCGACGACAGTCCCCTGATGCTGTATTACAAAGGCAACGCCAACCTCAATGCCAACCGCGTAGTAGCCATCGTCGGTACCCGCAACATCACCGATTACGGCAAAGAAAACTGCGCCCAGCTGGTGAATGACCTTGTGGACGACCACGTGTTGGTGATCAGTGGACTGGCATACGGCGTCGACACCATGGCGCACCGAACATCGGTGAAAGCGGGAATCCCCACAGTAGGTGTGTTGGGTAATGGCTTACAGCAGATTTATCCAGCGGCAAACAAGAAATTGGCTTCAGAGATGCTTGCTAATGGCGGATTGCTCACCGAGTGCATGAGTGGCACGAAGCCCGACAGGGAGAACTTCCCACGCCGTAACCGAATCATCGCCGGCATGGCCGATGCTGTCATCGTGATTGAATCCGCTTTGAAGGGCGGTTCGCTGATCACTGCCGACCTAGCCAACTCCTACAGCCGTGACGTGTTTGCCTATCCTGGTCGGGTGAAGGATCTCTACAGCCAAGGCTGCAACTACCTGATCCGCACCAACCGCGCCCACCTCATGGAGAGTGTAGTCAACCTGCGTTATGTGATGCGATGGGAACGACCCTCAAGCGAAGAACATCAAACGGCGCTATTTCGCGATTACACCGACGAAGAAAAACTCATCATGGACTGTTTTATCGGCAAAGCCATTGTCAGTCTCGACGACTTGATTATCGGCACAAGACTTCCGACCACCGAGTTGGCGAGTTTGTTGCTTAACTTAGAATTCGATGGTATCCTTCTTTCCCTTCCTGGGAGACGGTATCAACTTAATCGAGCTTGAGCACAGCAAGGAAGGCCGACTGTGGCACTTCGACGTTACCGATCTGACGCATACGCTTCTTACCTGCCTTCTGCTTTTCGAGCAGCTTGCGCTTACGGGAGACGTCACCGCCATAACACTTGGCCGTCACATCCTTACGTACCTGACGCACGGTCTCACGGGCGATGATCTTGGCACCGATGGCCGCCTGAATGGCGATATCGAACTGGTGTCTTGGGATCAGCTCTTTCAGCTTCTCGCACATGCGGCGACCGAAGTCGTAGGCATGGCCGCGATGGATCAAGGTGGAAAGGGCGTCGACCGACTCACCATTAAGCATGATGTCGAGCTTCACCAGGTCGGCATCCTGATAGCCAGCGATATGATAGTCGAACGAAGCATAGCCCTTAGAGATGGACTTCAGTTTGTCGTAGAAGTCGAACACGATCTCACTCAGCGGCATCTGGAAGGTCAGCTCCACACGGTCGGTGGAGAGGTAGACCTGGTTCTTGAGCACGCCACGACGCTCGATGCAGAGTGTCATGATCGGACCTGTGAACTCGTTCTTGGAAATGATCTGAGCAATGATATAGGGTTCTTCGATATGGTCGATCTTAGTGACTTCAGGCAGACCGCTGGGGTTGTGCACCTCGATCATCTCGCCGTCGGTTTTATAGCATTTGAACGAAACGTTCGGCACTGTGGTGATCACATCCATGTCGAACTCACGGTCGAGACGCTCCTGCACAATCTCCATGTGCAACAGGCCGAGGAAGCCGCAACGGAAACCGAAGCCCAAAGCCGCCGAAGACTCAGGTTCCCAAACTAAGGAAGCGTCGTTCAGCTGCAGTTTTTCAAGCGAAGCACGCAACTCCTCATAGTCGTCGGCATCCACGGGATAGATACCAGCAAACAGCATCGGCTTGACGTTCTCAAAGCCTTCCACAGGCTTGTCGCAGGGGCGTTCCACGTGAGTGATGGTGTCGCCCACCTTGACTTCCTTGGAGGTCTTGATGCCCGAGATGATGTAGCCCACGTTGCCAGCCGAGAGTTCCTTCATCGGTGCTTGTCGCAGCTGGAGTACACCGATTTCGTCGGCGTTATATTCCTTACCTGTAGCGAAGAACTTCACCAAGTCGTTGGTACGGATGGTGCCGTTCATGATACGGTAATAGGCGATGATGCCGCGGTAGGAGTTGAACACCGAGTCGAAGATGAGGGCTTGCAGTGGTGCCTCTGGATCGCCTTTGGGCGCCGGGATGCGTTCCACGATGGCGTCGAGGATGGCAGGCACGCCTTCGCCAGTACGAGCACTGACCTTGAGGATCTCTGAAGGGTCGCAGCCGAGCATGTCCACCATCTGGTCCTCCACGATGTCGACCATGGCGCTATCCATGTCGATCTTGTTCATCACGGGAATGATCTCCAGGTCGTGTTCCAAGGCCATGTATAGGTTGGAGATGGTCTGGGCCTGGATGCCTTGGGTGGCATCGACGACCAGCAGAGCGCCTTCGCAAGCGGCAATGGAACGTGACACCTCGTAGGAGAAGTCGACGTGACCGGGAGTATCAATAAGGTTGAGGGTATAGACTTCTCCCTTGTATTCGTATTTCATCTGGATGGCGTGGCTCTTGATGGTGATGCCGCGCTCACGTTCGAGATCCATATCGTCGAGCACTTGGTCTACTAATTCCTTCTCACTCACAGTTTTAGTAAGCTCCAGAAGACGGTCGGCCAGGGTTGATTTGCCGTGGTCGATATGTGCGATGATGCAGAAGTTTCGGATGTTTTTCATGGGGCGCAAAGATACAAAAAAAAACTTTCTCCAGTCAAAAAATATAACCAATATAATAATGTGCTATTTTAAAAAACATTATAATTTATATATTATTTATTGAAATTATTTCATATCTTTGCATTCAAAAGAATTGAAATAATGGACGAAACATATAATCCTGACTGGCGATATGCCAACATGACTCAAACGGAGATTGAGGATCACGTGAAGGCCCGAAGCTCATTATTGATTTCACAAACTCATTTTGTAACAAACAACCGAGGAAAGAAACTTAAATTCAGAGTAACCGGAAAAGACATTGAGCACCTTATTGACGACGCACTTCATCGATCAAAAGGTTTTCTATTCATTAGCGATCTTCCTATATTACCTGTTTATTTTGCAAAAGCAGTCTACGTTAAAACCGAAAAGGATACCAAAAAGCATGTTCGTGGCGTGTTCTTCCATTATTATCAAATAGAGATTGATAGACGAACACTTTTTCTGAACTTTAAGGAAAATAGACTAAGGCATCGGACCAACCTGCATTCAATCACTGTAGAAATTAAGAGAGCCACCTCCTTAACCGAAGATGGCTCTATGGGAAGAAAAAGTTGACCGCTGGGTGGGTTGAATGCTCCCTGTCAGACATGCATCAACTTTTCACGCTGCAAAGATAAACAACTTTTTTCATCCTTCGCAACTGTTTTGAGGATTTTTTTCAACAATACCCAAAATCTGACTATTAAACCATTAAAAGAACTACGCTCTTCAGAAATCATTTATCATCGATTTCAGGAAACGATATAGGTAAGAAAAAAAGCCGCTTGAGCGGCTTTTTAGATTTTGGAGCAGGGGCGGTGTAGTCTTACTCCCACGCGGAAAATACCGGATAGCCAATCTTTCAATTGACGGGACAAAGATAAAACATTTTTCAGAAAAAGCAAAAAAGATATGCTTATTGCTTCTCAACGGGATAATGCCCGATATAGGCTAAACCAAGATTTCCATCGATAGCGATCTTATCGCCTTTATGGAGCGGATGGCCGTTGATGGCGCCGAACTCGTCGTTGACGTCGACCTCGAGGCCGTCGCAGCTGACCACACAGACTTTGCCAAGACGTACTGCCGTGACAGCAGCATGGGAAGTAGCACCACCACGAGCGGTGAGTAAGCCGTCACAATCGAAGATCATGCCGATGTCGTCAGGCACCGTGTCGGGACGAACCAAGATGACATGCTCATCAGGGAATTGCTTACGCAGGCTCTCGATCTGTTGCGGATTGAAAGCGCATAGGCCGTTCAAGGCACCGCCGCCGATTCCCATACCATGGCCAACGGGATGCATCTCATCGGGCGACAGCACAAAGGCAGCTGGCTTCTCCTCGGTTTTCAGGTCCTGGTCACGGGTCTGGAGGATATGGAAATCATCGGGGTTGTCGCTTTCGAAAGTGAACTCGATCTCCTGCGGGCCATAACCCAGATCCTCGGTGAGTTTCACTGCGGTATTATAAATCTTCTTATACATGTCAGGCAGCATGGTCTGCATGGAATAGCCTTCCAGCTTGGCCGTCTTACGTTGGGTCTCTCCTATCGGCAGCGGCTTCACCAAACCTCCCACGATGTCCTCGCCTTGACTACGCAAGGTGAAGTCGCCATAGAGATGCACTCCTGGACGCTCACGGTTGGGGTTCTGGGTGAACACCACACCAGTACCTGAAGTGGCGCTGCGGTTGCCGAAGATCATCTGCTGCACGATAACGGCGGTTCCCCAGTTCTCCGAGATGCCCAAATGGCGACGGTAAGCCAAAGCACGCTCGCTGTTCCATGAGTCGATGACCATGTTGACACATTCGATCAACTGCTTGAAGGAGTCTTGCTCAAAGACCACGCCGTGTTCTGCCAAGATACGCTTGTAGGCCATGGCCATCTCCTTCATCTGGGCCGCCGTGAAGTCGGCTTTCATCACCACGCCGGTCTGCTGCTTATAGGCGTTGATCTCGTCATCAAACACATCGCGTTCAATGCCTTTAGCCATGCCCCAGCTCTGCAACAGACGACGGTAGGAGTCCCAAACAGTCCAGCCTTTTTCAGGATCTTGAGCTACCGCCTCGGCTATCTCGTCGTTCAAGCCCACGTTGAGCAAGGTATCCATGGCACCAGGCATGGAGATAGCCGTGCCTGAGCGTACCGAAAGCAGCAATGGATTGTTTGGATTGCCGAAGCTTCGCTTGGTGATGCCTTCCAGTCCACCGATGAACTTGCGGATCATGCCGTGAATCTCGGAACGCAGTTCAGGAATGGTGTTGATGGTATCGTTTCGGCGGAAAGTTTCGGTAGTAATCACAAAACCTGGAGGCACCGGCAGGCCATTCAGATAGAGATTCTTCAGGTGATAGGCCTTGTTGCCGATAAACACCTGGTTGTCCATCTTTGGAGTGGCTTTCCAGAAAGGACTGATCAGCATTTCGGAGTTATAGGTCATGATGTCGTTGATCAGCTTTTGGTCGAGATCTGCCGCCATGCCTCTCAGCGACTTCAAGATGCGGGCGATGAAGTTGTCCAACGGTTGCATCAGGAAGGCATCCGACAAAAGGTCACGGTGGAATTCCTCTGATTTCTTGCTGACCAAAGCGGCAGTCTCACGCTCGTCGAGCTTGCCCTCCGGATCGAAGATTTGCGGAACAACGACCTTCAGCGGGTATTCATACGACTTCAGAAAATAGCTGATGACGATGCGCTTGACGTCCTCGGAAATAAAGCCGAAGATATTGATGTATTGGTCAAACGAGAAGCTTCGGGATGTCAACGAATACTTGAGCATTTGAAGCTTTGCGTTCAGACCTTGGTTGGTGATGCCGTCAAGTTCCAGACCTTCACGGAAGTATTCGAGGATGTCATAGATCACCTCCAACGTACGGGCAGAGATATACTCCAAGTTAATGCCTTGCACCACCTGTTCCATCAACTGGGTAGCCACACGTTCAAGCCTGAACGTCAGACCCATAGCCTCAAATTTATTCTCACGATAGGTGCCGTACATCGAAGGGATGCCGATGGCGATATGGCGCTTGTGGTAGATGTTCTCCCAGCCTTCGCTCTCCTCGGGATTAAAGATGATTTCTTTCAGCTTCTCCATGAAGGCGTAGATCATCTTCAACGAAGTGCCAATGTCTTTCTTTTTGTAGGCCTTCTCAAAAGCGTCGATGTCCTTATCTGCGATAAACGGATAATTCCTGAGCGAATTGAAGATGTTGACCGATTCGAACGAATACTTCTCACGGAGGAAAGCGTAAAGATCCTTGATATCCATCAGTCGGGCATGTTCGCGGTCGGCGATGGTTTGGTCGAGTTGCAACTTTTCGGCGGCACGACCGATGAGTTTATCGAAATCGTCTCTCGAGAGCATGAGCAGGTCTTCAGCATCGAGACAACTTGTTTCGCTCATGGTAACAGTGATATTGTGCACGTAAGTGAACCACTCGCTGTTGACGTCGATGCTGTCGTAAACGTTGTTCGGAAGAATCGCCCTGAGGTTTTCTTTGATGCCATCACTCCAAAACTGGAATACGCTGAAAGTAAGACCAATCAACGTGTTGTTACTCTCGGTATGCACCTGCTTGCGGAGGAAGTGCACCAGTTTGTCCTCTCGACCCGAAATCTCATCCATGTTGGTGGTGACATTACGGATTTCGCCTTCGGCGCCAATCTCATTGAAATAGACGGGGAAGATGCGGGTCAGCTGTTTTACTTTCTTATAATATGGACTGATGTTGGAGTTGAGAATCTTGGTGATTTCACGCTGGAAGAGGTCGGTATCACTGAGGAAGATGCCGCCCAACTTAAGGTTGACAATCAAAGAAGAAAGCAACTTCTCCATCGGGAACTTGGAGTGCTCAATGAGCTCCAGCCAAACACGGATATTCTTGATATGATTCTCATCCACAGAGAGTTGCCAATCCTCATCAACGAACACTTTGCCGGGAGTGACAAAGCCGAAATTGATGAGTTTCTTCTCAAAGTAGTTGACGATTTCTTTCTGCTCGGTTTGGTCGACATCGATGATCTTCAAACCCAAAGTCAGCTGGAAGTCAAGCACAGCCGACATGTAGTCCTTGCGCAGCTCCTCGGCGAGGTCGAAGATAGTGTCGATGAAAGGAATCAGCTGCTCTTGCGGCATCTCATCGATGGCGTCGCACATCATGCGGTTCATGTTCCAGATAAGGCGTTCGCGCTGATTCTCCATACCTGGCAGATGCAGCAGGAAGAAGACATAATGGAACTTGGTGATGAAATGTGGGAAAGCTTTCTCCGACTCGATGAAACGCTTGGCAATCTGCTCGAAATGTGGCATATCTGTCAATTTCTCCCAAGTGTCGGCAGCCTTCAAGTCAGCATTCAGTTGGGCAAAATAGGGTTGGCCGATTTCGTCGCTAACCGTTTTGATTTCCTCGTCGGTCAGCAACTGCCTTTTGCTCTCCACCCAGTTCTCCACCTGCGAGGTCTCTTGCCAGTAGCGGTAGTTTTCCTGCAACATCATCCGCAGCAAATGGCAGGCGGTATCCTTGAAACGTTCATCGTGCGCCACCTTGTCAAGATAGCGGCCAGCGTGCTTGGTGGCAAGGATGAAGATGTCTTTGTTGGTTTCAAAAGCATCATTCAAGATATTGAAGACCTGGGCGAGAAGGTCATTGCGAGCGGAGCGCGGCAATCCATTATCGTCAGTTGTAGGCTGGATTGCTTCGTTCCTCGCAATGACGGAAACGCCGGGTAGCGACGCATCACCTTGCAATGTAGCCTCTTGTCTGGATTGCTTCGTCGTTCCTCCTCGCAATGACGTAAACGTCTTATCGGCAAACTCCATCAAGGTGATGATGATATTGAGCCTCAGTTTTGCCGCCACTTCGGGCTTCAGCAGGCTGCGCATCATCTCCAAGGGGATGTGCAGCGCCTCCGACGGAATATCCTCGCGGGTGTAAAACCAGAAGTCGTCGAGGAGCATTTTGCGCAGCTCCTCGGTCACGAAAGTATGGTTCGACAGTGGGTGATGGTATTCGGTGATACAGTCCTTGGCCCGTTTGTTGATACCGAAGTATTTGGCCGACAGGGCGATAAACTGTTGGTGTTCTTCAGGGATGAAGATATCTTTATATCGGGTTTGCTCGAGGTTAGCCTCGAGGGCTTGTGATTTAAAAGGTTCAGACATGTTTTTGCAATTCATTATATAAAGCCAATCCCTTCACCGTTAGCAGATATTTCTGTCGAGGGTGATGAGGTTTGTCCGGATAGAGCAGACGGACGTAGCCATCAGCAATGGCGGGGTTGAGATATAGATTCAGAACGTTTTTTCTATCTTTTAGTCCTAGCATTTCCATCATTTCCTTTACCGTAAGCTCCTGACAACCTATAGCTTGTACCATTTTTACAATATCTGGATTGTTTGTGTGCAACTTATCCTGAACTTGTGGGGTACTTGTGGGGTACTTGTGGGGTACTTGTTCGCCAGCAGGCATCTTCCAATCCTCTGGAGGATCAATCATCATATATCTATTCTTCAGCGTGTTGTTTTCGCCCAACAACAGATTACGGAAAAACCGTATCAGGAACAATGGCTCATAATTGATTCCTTTGTTCAAATTGCGGTAATTGGCGCGTACCAGCGCGTTGCGGAAGTACCACGAGTGCCGTTCAAACAGGTCGTTGTTAACGCTGAATCCCTGTGAACGCAGGTATTTTATGGTAAAAATGGCCGTGGTGCGCGTATTACCTTCGCAAAATGGATGTATCTGCCACAAACCAGACACGAATTTGGCCAGATGCTCCACCATCAGATCTTTGTTCAACACAGAATAATCAAACTGACGCTCCTGGTCTAGATCGTATTCTACAGCCATCCGTAGGTCCTGCCAGCGACCATAAATCACTGAGTCGCCTCGCAGCACCCACTCCTTTTTGGAAATGTCGTATTCACGAAATCGTCCGGCATGTTTGAAAACCCCTTCAAAAATGTCACGATGGATAGCCGCAAGTCCAGCTACACTGTACGTAAAGGCATTTGTCTGGAGAAGCTTCGAGATGTTGCTCGACACACGGTCTGCCTCTTCCTTATCCGCGTCGTCATTGTCGTGGGCAGTTTTCTTGATGTAGTATTCCTTCACCAGTTCGCGAGCTTCATCGATGGTGATTTCGCCCTCAATATTCCTACGGGCGGTCTGCTGCAGGTATTCCGAGGTTTTCAACCCATCCACAGCCTGCAAGCCAATCGCCACACGCCAAGCCTCAGCCCTCTCTTTCTGCTGAGGTTCCCCCTGTCGGATATACTCATCGAAATTGATATATGGTTGTTCCTCGCTCATCGGCAATGACCTTGTTTTTGTTCGATTTGCAAAGATAGTGAAAAATGCTTATCTTTGCCTCAACATTCTTCATTCCTTGGCCCGTTTGTTGATGCCGAAGTATTTGGCCGACAAGGCGATAAACTGTTGGTGTTCTTCAGGGATGAAGATATCTTTGTAGCGCGTTTGCGCCAGATTGGCTTCGAGGGCGCTTGATTTGAAAGGTTCGGACATGGTGTTGTATTACATAACCTGCAAAAATACGCCTTTTTCGTGAAAGAGACTGTGGGTTGAGGAAAAAAGTTACCGTTAGCAATATGTTCAAAACAGTTGAGTTTTTTCCAAAATCGTCATTTTTCTTCAATTTTGGAAAAAACTCAGCTTTTTTCAGAGGTTTGAACTGACGTCCTCCTTAGGTCATCCTTTACCCTACATAAGTGTTCCATTGGTCTCCTCTCGACCAAAACCCGTGTTTTCCTGTCAGAAAATCCCCAACTTCCCCCCGCACTTCCTTCGCCTTTCGCAAGGAGATGCCATCACCTTGGGAACTCCTTGGGTAGAGCTTGCCAAAATAGAGTATCTTAAATACCAACCTACCTGACAAATTAGTTTGGGCTGGAATTCCGAAAACCCCGGCAGGCAAAAAACACATAGAGACGCCACAATGTGACGTCTCTACGATTTTCATGCGGGAATGGCAAATCTCCCTTCCCTCGGCTTGCGGAATTGGAAATCCCGCCTCCTTGCTAACCGCTTAGTTGGCATCCCACACCAAACGAACACACATGCCAAGATGGCGTTGTGGGGAATACGCATAATTAATGTTATCATCTTCAAAGCGGAAAGCCGTCGCTTGTGGAGTTGCTGTCGAATTAGGTTGCTGTGCCACACCAGTGGCCGTCCAATAATTACCAAACATGTACCAATCCATCTTATAGTGGTAATTGTACTCATAGTAATAACTACCTTCACGGTAGCCGAGAGCAGGCAGGAACACACATCCGGCATCAAGAAGTTCATTCACCAGATTAATATAGCCACTACCAGTAAATTTATGAATTTTATTTGTCTTGTTCCATTCAGTATAACCGGAAGTGGATCCGCCGTTATAGCCATCAGGCGCTATGAAAATGCCATTTGTAATCACCAAATTGACGAGGGTTGTACCATTATACACCGGCTGCTTCCAACTTGCCCTCAGGAAACGTTTACCTGATCTCGAACTGAGAAGGTATTGCCATTCGGCTGCCGTCAGCGTGCGCCAATAGTTGCCATAGGCAGTCCCTCTGAGTGCACATCCCCAGTCTGTTCCATCATTCCAGTTCAGGTTCCTTGATCCGTCCACCCAATCGTTTTCTGATACAGTAGTAGTGCCGTGAAATCCCCAGCTGAATCGATCCATTTCATTGCTACTAGTTATATGAACCGCAGTTGTACCCGTGCTCCCCGAATTAGAGGTTATGGCATAAAAACCAGGGCACTCGTCATACTGGTATTCGTGGAAGCCCCACACCAGTTGGTTGGGGTTGGCTGCGTTACACTTCAGGTTGGCCCTCGAGAAATAGACCTTCTGCGTAGAACTGACCGAGAATTGTTTCAATTCGCCAGCACTATTCTTGACAGCATAATCTGCACCAGGTGCTGCAAATACAGGATTTGTAAGCGATATTCCGGAGTTGATAAACTGGTTTGCATTAAGTGTTCCAGCGGGTGCCCCGCTCACATTGCCGTCGGCAGAAAGGTTGGTGCCGGGCAGCAGGATGGCCCATCTCACGCCCGTGTTGCCTTCCTCCCTGTAAAGGTCGATGGTGCCCGTGGTTGAGGTCTTGGCAATCGGAGTGAAATCATCACCAGCTGTTGTGGCAAAGCTGATGGTGGCCTCGGTCGGCATGTTCGACAAGGTGCATATATAATTTGTTTCCTTGTTGAGATTGAACTTCACCAAGGCACACTTGTATTCCAAAACGGCAGAGTATTTGGTGCCATTCCCGTAAGTTTGGGTCGAAGCACCGTAGCAAAGCACAGGCAGGTTCTGGCTTTGGTCGGCAATGCTGATGTTGAAACTGGTTGTATTTTCGGTAATGCTTTCGACGTCAGGACCTTTCCCTCCCAAGAAGTAGAAGTGCAGATAGTCTGCAGTGTTAGTTGGGGCTTCAAGATCGCCGGCAAAGGCACCGTTTTGGTAGGTCAGATAGCCAATGTATTTGCCGTCGTGGCCCACATAGAGGACATCGCCGTCTTCGAATTTGATCATGCCGAGGTTCGGGGCCACTGCGTGTCTGCCGCCGTTGTCGTTCACGTTCACATCGAGGCTTTCGCCGTTGTTCACGTTCAAGGTGATGTGAACCTTTTCTCCGCCATTGCCATTGGTGGGAGTTTCCTCTTTCTTGCATTGGCTCATTCCAAGCACGAGAGCCAAGGCCATGATGATTGTGCTAAGTTTCTTCATTTTAATCGTTGTGTTTTTAGTTGTTTTCCTGATTTTTGCGTTTTTTCGAGAATGCGTAGGCCGCGCCAGCCGCTGCCATGATGAAGAGTCCGCTGCCAAGCGGGGCAGGCTGAGGAGGATTTTGTCCAAACACTCCGATGCCAATCCCGTAGTTGCCGCCTGCTTGGCCACCGTTGCCGCCGAACTGTCCGGTCGTGATGTCGAAGCTGTTGGTGCCCGTAGCGAGCATGAAGAGTCCGTTAGAGGCGTCCGTAGCGCTCATGAAGATTCCGTTAGAAGCGCCAGCCTCCGTTTCTGCGCCTTTGCCAAACAACCCGCCATTGCCATCGTATTGGGCCATCAGCGTAGTGGACGGCACCATCAAGGCTGCCAATCCGAGGAAAAGCACTGCGGCTTTCCGCTTTTTTGTGTTTTTGAACATTGGTTTGAAAATTTGTTTTAAATAAAATGTTAATAAAAATTAAACAATCATCTTTTTTTGAGACTGCAAAAATAGTCCATTTGACCCAACCCAAAACCTCCTTCCGAAGGTTTTGCAAATCCCAAAACAAGTTTTGCAAAATCAGCAATAATTGCAGATTCTGAAACCGTTTTTGCAGATTCTACAGATCGGACTTTGCGGATTTTGAAAGTCAAACAAGAAGGTAATTGGGGGCTGTTATTCCACGCCAGTGGTGTCGCGCATCCAGGCCGTCACGGTCTGTCCAATGCGTTGTTTGAAGGCCGCACTGAAGGTGCTGTAGCTTCGGAAGCCGCTCTCGGAGGCCAGCTGCTGGGCAGTGAAAGAACGTTGTGTGGCGACGGCTTCATGGTAAAGGTTGATAAAATGGTTGATGCGCAGACCGTTGATGTAGGCGTTGTAGGTCAGGCCCTGCTGGGTGAAATACTGGCTGAGGTAATAGTGATTGGTGCCAATGGTCTGCGAGAGTTGGGAAAGTGAAAGGTCTTGCTTCAAGTAAAGTTGGGCATCCTCACAATGTTGCTTAAGCAGGGCTCCTATGCCGGAGAGCGTGGCTAATGGAGCCGTTTCTTCAGGTTCGGCAGGAAGGGGATCTTCCGTGTCGACGCCAGTCATGCCATCCAATTGTTGCAGCGTCTCCACCCTCCACAGCATGAGACCGAAGAAAGGAATCTCGAGGAATTGCACGATAAAGCCGATGACCTTGTAGCGGCTTTCGAACCCGAAAAAGAGGATGAGCAGCAGTGCGGTGATGAAGATCATTATATAGCTCGACCTTATCTCCTTATGCTCCAAGTCGGCATAGTTGTCGCACAGCCAGTGCCTGTATCGCCAGGCGGCAAACACCAGATAAACGGTAAAGAGCACACAGGACAACACCATGTATGCGATGGCCAAGTCGAGGAAAAGGCCATCAGGATAGGCAAGGTGCAACGCCCATAGTACCGCGTATGGCATAGTCGCTATGACGACAGGCCAGAGAGGCCGCTTGCGGTCTTGGAGCATGGCTAACAGCGTGCCTGTAATCGTGGTGAGCATCCCCACGCAGTCGAGCACAGAAGCCACCATAAGGCCAATCATATTGAGATGCCTGGTATCGAGCACAGAAGCCTCCATAACGCCAATCATGTTGAGATGCCTGGTATAGAAGTACAAAAGAAGCCACCAAAAATGGCCCAGACATGACACGGCAAAGAATGCCGCAGCCCAGCGACGCAACGTCAGTGGTGGCGTGACATCGGGCGCGAAGGCATTGCCTTTGCGCAGCAACAAATAGAGGAAGGCGATGAGTGATGCCATGGTCGCTCCACCATAGAGCATGATATAAAGTAAATCACCAACACTATTCATTGTTTTTTTAATTTTGAAGCGGCAAAATTACAAAAAAACATACACAAGCATCTTTTTAAGCGAAAAAAAACATAGTGGAATTACTTCCCAAAACAAGCATATATTGTCTTCCATTCAGAACGTAATAAAAAGGAAATTTCGCAATAAAGCAATTTTTTTCGCAAAAAAAATCGTAGTTTTGCAAAAAATATCCTATGGAAGCCATCAGATACATAAATTGTTGCATCGTCGGGTTTGGACAAAGGTTGGGGTTGGAGCCTAAATGGGCTTGCCGTTATCTTTATCTTCACGGCGGACTGGAACTGCTTGACAAAAACTATCAAGCCGAACACCTGTTGCCTTTGGACGACACCATCGACGACTTGATTTCTTATTGCAAACGCCACGGAGGAACTTTGGAATGATACTTTTTCATGGCACCAACATAGCGTTTGACAGCATAGATTTGTCAAAATGCAGGCCGAACAAGGACTTTGGTCGAGGTTTCTATTTGACCTCCATCGAGAGCCAAGCCATTGAAATGGCCCAGCGCAGGTGCAACTTCAACGAAGGAGGTTCGCCCATCGTCCAAAAATATGAATGGGATGAAAACACCAACGATTTGCAAGCGTTGCTTTTTGAAGGCATTTCTGTGGAATGGGCGGAGTTTATCGTGAAAAACCGAGACAGAAAGCAACAAGAATCCCATAGTTACGACCTAGTCATAGGGCCGATTGCCGATGATGGCGTTGTGTATCAAATCAACCGTTATCTTCAACACATCATCACCTTAAAGCAACTGGTCAAAGAAATGAAATACAAAAAGTTGAACAACCAATATTGTTTTTGCACCGAAAAGGCAATACAGCATTTGAAGAGATTATGAACGAGAATGAGTTTCAGTTTGTGATGGACTGCGATGTGGAGTCGTTGGTGTCGTTCTTGCAAGATGATTACCAATTGCCCTTGTCCGAGGCTTTTGAGAAAGTGTATAGCTCCAAGACTTTTGAGAAACTGAAAGACCGAAAAACAGGTTTGTATTTGCAAAGTCCGGCCTACATTTACACCTTTTTGATGGAAGAAATACGCGGACAACACAAAAATGACTAACTTTGCATGGTTTTTTACAACTAAAATTGAACGTAATTAATTAGAAATCATAAATTTACAAAGATGGAAAAAATTAAAGTAGGTATCAATGGTTTCGGCCGCATTGGCCGCAACGTGTTCCGCATCATCTGCGAACGTCCGAACTTAGAGATCGTGGGCGTCAACGACCTGACCAGCACGAAGGTCTTGGCTCACCTGTTGAAATATGACTCCACCCAGGGCAAGTTCCCCGGCACCGTGGAATATGATGAGACTGCACTGATCGTCAACGGCGTGCGCGTCCCCGTCACGGCTGAGCGCGCTCCCCTGAACATCAAGTGGAGCAAGACTCCCGACGTGGTGGTTGAGTCCACCGGCGTGTTCCGCTCCAAGGAAAGCAGCAAGGGCGGCTATGGCGACCACCTGAAGAACGGCGCCAAGAAGGTCATCCTCTCGGCTCCCTCGAAGGACGCCATCGACGCCACCATCGTGGTGGGCGTCAACAACAACGACCTGACTGATGATGTGGAATGCGTCAGCAACGCCTCCTGCACCACCAACTGCCTGGCTCCCGTGGCCAAGGTGCTGAACGACCGCTTCGGCATCGAGCAGGGCTACATCACCACCATCCACAGCTACACCAACGACCAGGTGATCCTCGATGGTCCGCACAGCGACCTGCGCCGCGCCCGTAGCGCCGCCATGTCGCAGATTCCGACCACCACTGGCGCTGCCAAGGCCGTGGGTATCGTCATCCCCGAACTGAATGGCAAACTCGACGGCATCGCCGTCCGCGTCCCCACGCCTACGGGTTCGCTCGTCGACCTCGTCTGCACGCTGAAGACCGAAGCCACCAAGGAAGAGATCAACGCCGCCATGAAGGAAGCCGCTGAAGGCCCGATGAAGGGTGTCCTCGAATACACCGAAGACCCGATCGTGAGCTGCGACGTCATTCACAACCCGCACAGCAGCATCTTCGATGCCCAAAGCACCATGGTGATGGGCAAGATGGTGAAGATCATGTCGTGGTATGATAACGAATGGGGTTATTCCAACCGCATGGTCGACCTCATTGAGATGATGAAGTATTAAAAAGTTGAGAGGCCTCTCACCTAACTATCATAATTGACCCCTGAAGGCGCTTGGTAACAAGCCCTTCGGGGGTGATCATTTCCACGTCGCAGATGTAGAAATAAGTGCCGGTAGCGCAAGGCTGGCCACTGCCAGAAACACGACCGTCCCAGTTGATGTAGATATCCTCGGTCTCATACACGAAACGGCCCCAACGGTTGAAGATATGCATGTCGACCTTGGTAATCAAGTCAGGCGTGATATTGGGCATAGGAACAAACACATCGTTAATGCCATCGCCATTGGGTGTGAACACATTGGGCAGTTCATACACAGGCTGATCCGGTTCAGGTTCGATGTGCTCCGAAGGCTTCACCTCGACAATAGCCGAATAGTTCACCAACGGACGTGGCAAGCCTTCCAGATTGTAATGCCCGTAGGTACGGACGTAATAGCTGTAGGTAACCTCATTCACGACACGGGTATCCACATACGTCAATTCGCTCGTCCCAGCAATCTTCACAAAAACGGTATCGATCTTTTTAAACACCTCTGTGCTGTCAATCACCCATTGAACGGCTTCCGTCCATGAAAGCGAAGCGGATTGATCACCACCCGTCCCTGTCAGCATCAAGGCACCCGCGATAGGGCTTGTACCCATCGGCAGATGGTTGGCATCCTGCATCTCCACTCGATAGCTGAGCGATTCCACTGAGGCAAGACTCACGTCCGAATCGAGGAATGTCGAGTCAACGCCTGAATACACGGTAGTTTCAGCACCGTTGAGGTTTCGTTTCAACTGATAGGAATATGGTGCCGTATATTGTGGATCGATCTCACGAGGACTTGCCCAAGCAACCTTCATCTGGCCTCCCATAAGATCCACGTCATTATTAGAAACCTTAGTCATCAACGGTCTGTTGTTGGGCAACTGAATACAAACCTCGTCGCTCGGTCGGCTCTCAGCACCATCGTTGAACACCGCCACCACACGGTAGCAGTAGTCCACACCCTGCTCAAATTCCGCTCCTCCGTTGGTATCTTGATACGAAGTGGCATCAGCGGACAGCTCAGCAATCATCCGATAACCAGGACGCACCCCTGTCTCGCAGTAATCAGACTGATAGGGCATAGAACCCAGGTGACGATATACACGAATAGCCTTCACATTAGAGCAATGCGTATAAGGCGACCAGGTGAGGTTGGCCTTGACGTCAGAGCGTCGAGAAAACGAGGCGTCAAGATTCTGTATGGCTGGGCCGATCACACTGATGTTGACGGCTTGGACATTGCTCAAATGGATGGGAACGGAGTTGTCCTTGGCATGGACAACAAGCTGATAGGGGATCTTACGAATATGGCTGCATTGGGTATTCCAAGTGAACTCGATGGCAGGATTCAAGCCATAATCCGTAGTAGGAGTCAGGGTAGCAGGACTTGACTGCACTTCGAGAGGAGCGCCTGAGGCTTCCAGCGTAACCTGATCGCCATCGGGATCCAAAGCAGAGATGATGAAATCGAGCGTAGCGCCAGCCTCAATGCAGGTATCGGCAATGAGATCAATCAACGGAATGTTATTGTTGCATGCATTGATGAGTATCTGCATATCACGAATCACAGAGCCCACCTTCACGCCATCACGCCATTCCTCAATCAAGATGGCCACGTTGAACTCCCCTTGAATCACGGGATTCTCCCATTGCAACAAGCCCGAGTGTGTATCGATCTCAAACAGGCTTGAAGCCTGAGGGTAAAAATAGCCAGGAACCTCTTGGCCGTAAGCGCCCTTGCACGGCACCAACCGATAGCTCAGGCTGTCGCCATCAGGATCGTAAGCCGCTGGGTTATGGTAGAATGGCTTCCCCACGCAGCCTTGATCGACAGGGGCATTCAAGAGCTGAACCGAGCTGTTATGCCCAATAAAGGGGCTGATGACCAGCTCCGATTCGATATACATCGGGACGCTCCCTGAGTCGTTCATGTTCACCACACCATAGTTACGGAAGGAGTCTTCCATGCTGATGGTATAAGTCCCTGCCGACGAATAGCTATGGAGGCTTCTGTAGATGCTCCGAACAGTGTTGTCACCCAGATTCTCCCAATTGATGCGAGGCACATAACTCTCAAAGCCATCGCCCCATTTCACAAGCAGGGAATCGCGTTGGTTCCAAGCTTCGTTAGGGACGTTGTAGGTGATCAT
The DNA here is from genome assembly GCA_017531225.1 of Bacteroidales bacterium. GTDB lineage: Bacteria > Bacteroidota > Bacteroidia > Bacteroidales > F082 > Limimorpha. Next base: position 116,615 of record JAFXLL010000010.1, read on the forward strand.
CGTAAACTCGTAGGTATTGGTATTCTTCCACACGTAGGTGATTTCGGCAGCGCGCTGATGCGATGCCCACAAAGGGATGACCGAGATCATGAAGAGTAACAATAAAAAAAGTTTACGCATACTCAATTTTTTGCTGTGCAAAGGTAATCAATAATGAGAAATTTCAGTAAGTTTGCAGATTATTTTCAAAAAACATAACATGAATAACACTTTACCCGATAATTACTCATCAGCAGAAAAGGAAGAGATCCTGCGACGATATGAGCGTTTGCTAGATGTTTGGCAAACGCGCAAGGAAAAGCAAGACCTCGAGATGGTGGAGAAGGCCTTTTACTTCGCCGCCAACGCCCACTGCAACCAACGTCGCCGCACAGGCGAACCCTATATCTACCATCCCATCGCGGTGGCAACCATCGCCGCCCAAGACATCGGCCTCGGCCGCACCTCCATCACTTGTGCCTTGCTGCACGACGTGGTGGAAGACACCGAATACACGCTTGAAGACATCTCATCCCTGTTTGGTGAAAAGGTCGCCCACATCATCGACGGACTGACCAAACTCGACAAGGTGGAGAACGCCGAGAGCATACAGGCCGAGAACTTCAAGAAGATCATCCGAACCCTATCCTACGACATCCGCGTGGTGCTCGTCAAACTCGCCGACCGACTCCACAACATGCGTACCCTGGGTTCCATGCCGCCCCATAAGCAACTGAAAATCGCCTCTGAAACTTCCTATATCTATGCTCCCCTCGCCTATCGTCTAGGGTTGCATGCCATCAAAAACGAGTTGGAGGATCTCTCCCTAAAATACCGGGACCCCGTTATCTACGAGAGCATCAACAAGCAGATGAACGAGATCCGATCCGAGCGCACCAACCAGCTGAAAGAATTTCTCGTCCCCATTGAGGAAGCCTTTAAGAAAAGAGGCATGGCTGTTGACGCCCAAATCCTCGAACGCTCCACTCATTCCATCTGGAAACGCATGCAGAAGAAGCAGCTCACTTTCGACGATCTATACGGTAACTTCAACATCCGTTTCACTGTTGACTGCCCGCTTGATCAAGAAAAGATTGAGTGTTGGAAGATTTATGCGGTGATCACTGACGTCTACACGCCTAACATCTCCAAGTTAAAAGACTGGATATCGACACCCAAGATCAACGGCTACGAATCAATACACGCCATCTTCATGGGTCACGGCGGCAAATGGGTGGAGGTACAGATCCGCAGCAAGCGCATGAACGAGATCGCCGAGAAAGGCTTCACTGCCTACTGGGCTTACCGCACCGACAACCAGACTGAGAGCGGCTTCGACGAATGGCTGAAGCGCGTCAACGAGCTGATCAGTTCCGAGAGCGACTCCACGCTCGACTTTGTGGACACCTTCACCAACGACCTGTTCTCTGATGAGATCAAGGTGTTCACCCCGCATGGCAAGGCCATCACCTTGCCCAAGTACTCCACCGTGCTCGACTTCGCCTACAACATCCACTCGGAAGTAGGCAACCACAGCATCGCCGCCCATGTCAACAACCAGCTTGTACAGCTCGACCAGAAGCTCAAGACGGGCGACCAGGTGGAGGTCATCACTTCTGAGGCACAACATCCTCAGGAAAAATGGTTCGAGTTCCTCAATACCGCTTTCGCTAAATCAAAGCTCAAGGCAGGCATCAAGGAATACCGACGCGGTTTTCGTGACCAAGGCGAGGAGATGTACAACAAGATCATGAAGAAACTCGACCTGGAAGCTTCGAAAGCCAACGCCCATAAGGTGATGGAAGAAGAGAACCTATCCAGCGTGGTCGATTTTTATTACTATATCGCACAAGGCAAGATCAACGAGCAGACCATCCAAAGAGTGCTCAAGCCTCAAAGCAGCAACAATGGCGGTATCCTGAAAAGGCTCACCTTCGGCCTGCTTGGAAGCGATTCGAAGCCTAAAGAAGTCACCTTGGATTCATCGGGTGAGTTCGATTTCAACGTGGCTACCTGCTGCAACCCCATCCCAGGTGATGAGGTGGTGGCATTCAACTTCCCAGGCGAGCCCCTGCAGATCCACCGCTCCAACTGCGCCAAAGCCATCGAACTGATGTCGCGTTACGGCAACAACATCGTCAAGGCTAAATGGCAACCCAAGAGCGAGATTGCTTTCCTCGCCGGCGTGAAGATTACTGCCATCGACAACGTGGGGTTGCTCAACAAGATGACCAACCTCTTCTCCAACGAGTTGAACCTCAACATGCATTCGCTACAGATGGAGTCGAAGCAAGACCTTGTGGAAGCCAACGTCTCGGTGTATGTTCACAGTACCGCTGAACTCAACCTGCTCATCGACAGGCTCAGCAAAATGAAAGAAGTGAAAAAAGTCGTTCGTCTGAATTAAAGTCCAACACATGAAAGATCCAAACGAAAACATAGCGTTGACCGTCAAGAAGATATTCACCGAATATCTTCACACGCATAATCTCCGCAAGACCCCGGAGCGGTTTGCCATCCTTCAAGAGATCTACTCCAACAACGGGCATTTCGACATCGAATCGCTCTATAACCGAATGAAAGACAACAAATACCGCGTCAGCCGAGCCACCTTGTACAACACCATCGAGTTGCTGCTCGACTGCAATTTGGTGATCAAGCATCAGTTCGGCCACAACTGCGCCCAATACGAGCGGTCATACAAGTTCCGCCAACACGACCATTTCGTTGATCTCGACACAGGTCAAGTGATGGAGTATTGCGACCCTCGGTTGCTGGAGATCCAACAGACCATTGAGAAAGAGTTAGGAGTGGTCATCACGCACCATTCATTGATATTTTACGGACACAAAAAAGATAAAAGATAAAAGTTAGATGAATAAGATAGACATTTTATTAGGATTACAATGGGGAGACGAAGGCAAAGGCAAAGTTGTCGATGCCTTGACCCCGAATTATGACATTGTGGCAAGGTTCCAGGGTGGACCCAACGCCGGTCACACCATCGAGTTTGAAGGCAAGAAGTTCGTGCTGCACAACATCCCTTCAGGTGTGCTGACACCAGGCTGCGTCAATCTCATCGGCAACGGCGTCATCATCGACCCGCACATCTTGAAAGATGAGATCGAGAACCTGAGCAAGGCCGGATTCAACCTTCGTCAGACTCTGATGATCGCCAACCGTGCCCACCTCATCCTCCCCTCACACCGTGCTTTGGATGCCGCCAACGAAAAGGCGCTTGGCAAGATGAAAGTCGGCACTACACTGAAAGGCATCGGTCCTACCTACACGGATAAAACCGCCAGAAAAGGCTTGCGCATCGGCGACATCGCCAGTCCCGACTTCCGCAACAGATACGAGAGCCTGAAGCAGCACCACCTCCGTCAGATGACTGCCGTGGACTTCGATCTGAACGGTCTTCAGCTCGACGGCGTGAGCTTCTACGAATACGAGAAGCTGTGGTTCGAAGGCGTGGAGTACCTGAAACAGTTCCAGTTTGTCGACGGTGAATATTTCCTCAACGAGGCGTTGGACAACGGCAAGAAGGTGTTGGCCGAGGGTGCCCAAGGCTCCATGCTCGACGTGGACTTCGGCAGCTATCCTTTCGTCACCTCTTCGAGCGTCATCGCCGCCGGAGTGTGCTCTGGCTTGGGTGTGGCTCCAAGCAGGATCGGCAAGGTGTATGGCATCTTTAAGGCTTACTGCACCCGCGTAGGCACAGGCCCCTTCCCTACCGAGCTGTTCGATGAAACCGGCGAGACCTTACGCCAGAACGGTCATGAGTTTGGTGCTACCACTGGCCGTCCACGCCGTTGCGGTTGGCTCGACCTGCCCGCACTGAAATATGCCGTCATTCTCAGCGGTGTCACCGACCTGATGATGATGAAATCCGACGTGATGGACGAGTTCGAGACCATCAAGGTGGCCACCGCCTATCGCTATAATGGCAAGGAGACCAAGCAATTGCCTTTTGCCGCCTGCACCGAGACCATGGAACCCGTTTACACCGAGCTCCCGGGATGGCAGCAGAAGATCTCCAACGGCATACCTGAAAAGTTGGAATCCTATATTAAGTTTATTGAAAATTACGTCGGCGTGCCGATCAAGTTCGTTTCCTACGGTCCCGACCGTACCCAAAATATTTTGAGATGATCATTTTAGAAAAACCATACGTTTCCACTCCATTGGTGGAATATCTCGAAGAAAAACAGATTCCCGTTTTGCATAACGACATGGCTGAGCTGCTGAAACAGCAAGGTCATAAGCTCAACCTTTTGGGTGACAAAGCCTTTGTTGATGAATACCAGAAATGCGGCAAGCTTTATGCCGTCTCGGAAAACGCTTTGGTATGGCTTTACGCCCAGTTACCCGAGTCGGAGCTGGTGAAGAAAGTCAAGGTTTTAAAGGACAAGGCTGAGTTCCGTCGCATCTGCCAACAGATCTACCCCGACTTCTATTATAAAGAAGTGGAGATGAAGGCGTTGCGTAGCCTCAATCCCGATGAGTTGCCTTTGCCCTTGGTGCTGAAGCCAGCAGTAGGTTTCTTGAGCGTCGGCGTCTACATCGTCCGTAGCAAGGCCGAGTGGCAAGCTGCCTTGGACGATATCGACAAGAACTTCGCCAAGCAGTGTGCCGTGTTCCCTGAAACCGTGGTGCGCAGCGAGAAGTTTGTGCTGGAGCAGTTCATCGAAGGCGAGGAATTTGCCGTTGACGCTTATTTCGATGCAGATGGCAAGCCCAACATCATCAACATTTTCCATCACATCTTCAAGAGTGAGACCGACGTAAGCGACCGTCTCTATTGCATGAGCAAGCAGATCTTTGAGGCCAACTATCCCGCATTCAACCAGTTCTGTATTGACTTGAACGGCGTGTTAGGCTTGCGCAACTTCCCGATGCATGTGGAGTTCAGAGTAGACAAGAACACCGGCAAAGCCATCCCGATCGAGGTGAATCCTTTGCGTTTCGCTGGCATGTGCCTGAACGACTTGACCCGCCATACCTGCGGCTTGTTGCCCGTGAGAGCTTTCTTCGAAGGCACTCACCCCGACTATGCCACCATGTGGAACGGCATCGAAGAGGATGTGTTTAGTTTTGTGGTGTTGGATAAGCCTTACGAAACCACAAGAGCCTTGGACTTTGAAGCCATCAAGAAGCACTTCCACGGTGTGTTGGAGACCCGTGACATCAAGAATCCCGCAATGAGCATCTGGGGGTTCCTCTTCACGAAGACCGCTCCTGAACACAAAGAAGAGTTAAAAGAAATCCTCTTCTCTGACTTACAAGAGTTTATGATTTAAAAAACCATTAGTATTTATTATATTAATACAAATTAATAAATATATTTTATTAATTCTATTGACAAAATATTATTTACGTCGTATATTTGCAGACGAAATAAAAATTTGTCACTATGGAAATTTTACAAAAAAGCACTACAACGCCATGGCGGAATGGGAATAATCCTTATTTTTGCCATATGGAAAAAGAAACAACCATCAAAGACGAAGAATACTCGCTGACTCCATATACCATGGAAGAGATTGAAGCCATGATTGAAGAAGCCGAGCGTGATTTTGAAGCTGGTAGGTTTTATTCTACCGAAGAGGTGTTAATGGATATTGAAGAAGAGATCAAGAAAGGTAAAACTCACCTCGAAACCGCATGAAAGTAATTTGGTCTCCAAAAGCAAAAAAAACTTTAAGGAGTGTTACCAAATATATTATTCGAAACTTTGGCATAACCGCAGCAGAAAAATTCAAGGAATCTGTAATAAAAGCGGAGAAGCTTCTATGCAACACTCCTTTGATAGGCCCAACAGAACCATTGTTGGCAAATCACTCGCGGCTTTACAGAAGCCTCCTTGTCAACAACCTAAACAAGGTGGTATACTATGTCGAAGATGACATCGTACATATAGCCTCTTTCTGGGATGTCCGTCGCGAACCCAAAGAACTTGTTGAGGATTTAGAAGAAGAATAATTATTATCTTTGCCGAAAACATCGGCAACATGAGAATACGCTCTTTCATCACTTTGATTATCGCTACGCTTATCTTAAGTGGCTGCGACGAAAAAAACAACAAGACCGACTTCAATGAAGAAGCCGCCTTGGATTTTCTTTACGAATACCTGCCTTTAGGCGACAATGTGGACTATTCCAGGGAATATTACCAGGAATGTGTTAATTATGCTTTTCGAGCCAAGAAGGAAATGCCCTGGGGCTCCAGTATCCCTGAAAGGGAATTCAAGCATTTTGTGTTGCCTCCAAGGGTGAACAATGAGAATCTGGACCGATTCAGAGCCACTTATTATGAAGAGCTGAAGGCAAGAGTTCAAGACATGACGCTTTATGACGCCGTGCTCGATGTGAACCATTGGTGCCATGAGCATGTCAATTACAAAGGCTCCGACAGCCGCACCAGTGCTCCCATGGCCACCATCAAGACCTCTTGGGGCCGTTGCGGCGAAGAATCCACACTGTTGGTGACGGCCTTGCGCACCGTGGGCATCCCTGCCAGACAAGTCTATACCCCACGTTGGGCCCATTGCGATGACAACCACGCTTGGGTGGAAGCCTGGGTGGACGGGAAATGGCATTTCCTAGGTGCCTGCGAGCCGGAGCCCGTGCTCGATTTAGGTTGGTTCAACGAGCCTGCCTCTCGTGCCTTGCTGCTCCACACCAAAGTGTTCGGCAACTACGACGGCCCTGAGGAAGTCATCAGCCGCACCCCTTATTTCACCGAAATCAACGTGATCGACAACTACGGCAAGACGGCTAAAACCACTTTCACCGTGGTGGATGCCGAAGGAACGCCGCAAGCCGGAATTGAAGTGGAATTCAAGATTTACAACTACGCCGAATTCTGCACTGTGGTGAGGAAGACCACCGACGAAAACGGCCAGACCTGGCTCACTTCAGGCTTAGGTTGCATGATGGCCTACGCCGCCAAGGATGGCATGTTTGGCTTCCAAGTCTTTAAGTCGGGAGAACAAGATCAAGTCACCATCAAGCTTGACCATCAGGAAGGAACCGTTGACTGCTTTGAATTCGACATGGTGCCGCCTGTGCCATCCTCCCTCTCACCTGAAGTCACTCCTGAGATGCGAGCCGAGAACGACCGTCGCGTTAAATATGAGGATTCATTGAGAAACGCCTATATCGCCGACTGCAAGAAAGCCCGACAAGCGCTGATTGCTAACACGGGCAACAAGACCCTATGCAGCATCTACGAAAAGACCTGGGGTAATTACCAAACCATTGCCGACTTTATCCAATATGCCCAAAGCAAGAACCAGGAGACCCAGGCCGTGAGTCTGTTGCAAAACATCACCGACAAGGACTTGCGTGACATTAGCCTTGAAGCCTTGAAAGATTATCTTGACTTTACGCCTGAGCTCACCTCGTCAATCATCTCCATGCCGCCGGAGCTATACGCACAATACATCCTCAGTCCTCGTATCAGCAATGAAATGATCGTGCCGTTCCGCCAAGCGTTTGCCACGTTCTTCTCAGAGGAGGAAGCCCGCCAATTCCACGACAATCCAAGCCTGCTGGTGGATTGGACCAGACAATCCATTTCTATTAATAACGAGGCGAATCCCCAGCGCATCCCCATTTCACCCTCGGGTGTGTTGAAAGCGATGGTCGCCGACCAACACTCGCGCGACATCTTCTTCGTGGCCATGGCACGTAGTCTTGGCATCCCAGCCCAGATCCATCCGGTAACAGGGAAGGTCCAATATTTTGACAAGAAATGGATCGACGTGGACTTCGAAGCCGATGAGCACGTCAACAACGCCGTCGGTTATCTCGACATTCAATACGAACCTCTCGCAGGAGTCACCGATCCAAAATACTACACCCATTTCAGCATCAAGAAGTTTGACGGCCAAAGCTTCCGCTTACTGGCTTACGATGCCAAGGATCCCGGCATCGACGATGGCATGATGCTCTCCACCTTCGATCATCCCACACCTTTGGACCCTGGCTATTACATCCTTACTTCCGGCACCCGTCTCGACAATGGCACCGCCTTGACTCACAGCGAGTTCTTCACCATTAAAGCGGGGGAAACCACTAAGGTGAATCTCATTTTAAGGAATCCCAAACAAAAGCTTCAGGTCATCGGAAACTTCGATGCAGGCGATCTTGTTAAAGACGTTGAAGGCTATTATATCCTCGGTTTGTTGGATCATGGTAGCGAGCCCACCACACACGCTTTGCAAGATATTGCCGCCTTCCAAAAGGAATTCGACGAGCGGGGCATACCGATCATCTATCTTTATGATAATCAGGAAGAGTTTGAAAAGATTAGACTGGAACTTGTCAACAGCTTACAGCTCAATAAAACCAACCTCCCCATTTTCATTATTGCTAATGCCAATGGAGAGGTGGTATTTGTAAAACAAGGTTACACGATCGGGTTGGGAGAACAGATGTTAAAAATGCATTTTAATAATCAATTTTAATCCTTTCTCTTTTTCAGAGCATATACTGCCCCGAAACCGATAAGCAAGATAACGCCGCCACTAAGCGGGGCGTTTTCGTTATGATCCAGACCATGCCCGGGAAGATTAGGCAAAAGTGGATCTTCATTGTTATTAATGATGTTTTTGGTTTGATCAAGAGCGTACCATACAGAACCGTAATAGTAATCTTCTTGGTTGATTTCGCCGTATTGAAACAGGCCACCGCCCATTTGGGCATAAGTGCTAAAATTAATGCCAAAAATAATGGCTATTGCGACAATTACCTTTTTCATTTGATGACGATTTTTTGAATTCTTGTTTCGTTTCCGTTGATCAGGCGCAAGACATAGATGCCCGAGAGGAAGTTAGCAGTGGGGAGTTTGAAGTTGGAAGTTGACAGTTCCTTTGCGTAGCATTGGCGACCGAGGGCATCGATGATTTGAAGGGTTCCTTCGCCGTTGATGATGAGTTGTCCGTTGCTAATGAAGGCGAAAGGCTCGTTTTCCGTCATCTCCTCCACTCCTGTGGTCACTCTGAAGATCAACTTGAAGCGGCCGTCCATCTCGTTGCCGTTGGCATGGAAACCGTAGTTGGGATGCTGTTTCAGGTCGATCACCTCGCCCGTGATATTGTCCACAAGCTGCAGCAAGCCGAAGGCCACATCCTTGGTACTAACCGAGAGACGGTACTCTCCGGTTGTCTTGTTGTGGAAGAACAGATCGAGAGACTCATACGTATTGTCGACATGGGCGATGGCGTAGTCCGTGTTGTTGTCGCGCACCCATAAGATCGGTGTCTGATCCGTGAAGCCCCTCATCTTGTTCAGGCCAATGCCCTGGCCGAAGTAGACGAACGCGCGATCCTCGCCGTTGCCGCCCGTCACGGTAATTCCGATGCGTCCGATGGTGTTCTTGGCTCCGTTTGACTCAGCTGTTGCCTCAGTATTGCTTTTGACAATGGTAAGGTTCGTATTTGCCGTGGTTTTCACCAAAATACCCTGACCCGGCATGATGGCATCTTCATAGGTGTTCACGTGCCAAGCCCCTTCGTCGTTCAACGTCAAGAAGCCGGAGGCAAGATTGGCATTATCGATGGCGCCGCCTTCGCCTTTGTAGATGGCATGTGGGAATGGGTTGCCGATGAGGTTGAAGCCACTCAATCCGTCGGGGCTTTCAGAACAGGTGAGCGTGCGTGCCACGGAAGCCGCATTAAGCGTACCCACGAAAGTAGGCGAGAACGTGTTGCTATTCGCATAGAGGTAACCTCGGCCGTTTTCGAACGTGGTGAAGTCAACGTTGGAGTTATCCTTGTAATTCTCCCATTCAAGACCGCTTTCGGGGTTTTCGTTATAACGATAGAGATCGTATGCTGGAGTGAGGAAGTCGCTTCCCGCGATGGCCATCTCATCCACTGGAGAGGCCATGGTATACCATCCGCCGTCGCTCTTGGTGTCGTAGGAGGTGATGCCCTTTTGGCAGGTGGCTTTCACATCGGTTGATTCGTTGATCACTTGGGCGCCGTCCTCGATAACCAGCCCTGTGACAGTAGTGTTGGTCAAGTCGCCAGTGACGGTAAGGGTGTTGCCGGATTGAATGGTAAGCGTGGCTCCGTCTGAGATGGATAGATTCGCCACTTCCACGTCAACATCAACAACGCAATCCACATCAATAGCCACCGTTGCACTCGCTGTGGGCACCGTCCCTCCCCAACTATTTGGGTCGTTCCAACTGCCCGGAGTGGTGTTATGAATAGTTGAAGAAGGTGGTGTGGTGAAGACAAACGGGTACCAATTTCCCATTGATCCTTGGTTCGTGTTGTGTTCAAAAGTCAATGTGCTCTCACTTTCCAACTCAAGTTCCTTCTGTGTGGTATGGTCATAAATGCGGAAAGTGATGGTCTCGCCGCTATACACATTACTGACCACAGTCAGCATGACGGGATATTCACCCGTAGGAGGAAACAGCGCAGCCTTGCGGCTTCCACGACATTCATCACCGCAAAAAGCGCCTATTTCAAGCTGGTTGCTTGCTTGCGTCACGCCGTCAATCACGATGATGCCTTTCACTGTCATGTTGTATTGCGTTCCTGAAATCGGTGTCCAGTGGTTACCCGACTGCGCCATGGCCCATCCCATTAGGAAAAAGCCAACTAAAGTTAATGCTATTTTCTTCATTTTCTTTTCATTAAACTATTCAACAATCAATCTTCCATGATAGGTCGTACCAGACTTGGCAACCGCCTTGATCACATACACACCTGCCGCAGGCAGACCTTTGACGGATTTGGCGTTCACCGCTCCCGCCTCGTGGCGCACCTGTGTTCCCAAGGCATCCGTGATGACGATTTCTATGATTGTTTCGTCATGAGGGATGTCCAAAGAGAACTCATGGCCTTTTTCAACGGGATTGGGGTACATGGCCATATTCGAAGTGATCAAGCCACCTTCGCCAAAATGCACCTCGTAAGGTTTGCCAAGGCGACCTACAACAGCGTTTTTCTTGAATATCACTTGATTCAGGCTGATCTCTTCGTTGTCAAGGATGTCCGTGTCAACAAGGTGGAACTCCACCACGTCATCTTCCTGACCTGTAATGGTCAGCATGGCATAGTAACGGTCAAGCGGTGCGAAGTAACGCAAACGGGCGCTACCACGACATTCGCCGTTGACGAAGGCACCCAGTTCAAGGTTTTCGCCACGTTGTTCCTCGCCATCGATGTTCACAACGGCTATCACATTAAAGTTATCGGCAAAGGCATGAACGTTGTTGTTCCAATAGCGTTTTTGCGCTTTTTTAAGCTTCACAACACCGCCACGATTGTTTTCCGAATAAGTCAGCGTCTTGTTGATATTGGCATTGGAGCAATAGAGATAGCTCTGTCCAGGCACCAACATGAAGTCTTCGGGATACCAGCCATAGCCTTCGTAATAGGAGGTGAAATCCGACTGGCCTTTCAATACATCGTCAGACGATGGGTTGAAGCCCGACATGGCATTCGTCACAGCTTGAGGCGAGGCAACAGGGTAACCGATCCAGTTCCAGTTGGGACGAATGGTGATCGGATGGTTTGTGGCGACTGCGGCAACTCCCGTTAACGAGGTGTTGCATGGCTGCGCCACATTAATCAGATAACCTTGCTCATTCTGGATGCTCTCCAAGGAACCATACCAGTAGTCAACGCCCATGTCCTGATAGAAATTGTCGGTAAAGTCGTTTTGCGACTTGATGGTCAAGCCGTTGTGGCCCAAACTGTTTTCCAGCTCCACAAGACCGTCTTGACCCTCTTGTTCAAGATAGGTTGACCACCAGTTCCATCCTTGGGCGAGGACATCGGCTTGGGTGATTTGTCCAGGGCCGTCATACACAAAGATGTATTCTGCCAGCATCTCCTTTTCCTCCTGGTTGCCAGCCGAGTCGACTGCCATCACGAGGAATTCAGTAGTGGCTCCTTCGTCAAAGGTTAGCGCATAGCTGTTCTCGAAGATTTGTGCTTTCTTCACTTTCCATTCCTGTTCGGTGTTGCTATTGCGATAATACAGGCTGTGGTACCACACGCCTGAACGGCTATCATTGGAGACGAAACTAAAGTTCAGCGTATCAGCCTCAACCGTCACTTCCTCGATGTGTGAGGTGGGCTTCACCGCATCGACGGTGTTTGTCCAAGTGTCGGTTATGACAGGTTCTTCAAGGTCAAAGATGATTCCCACGCGGTTGCTGATTTCAGTTCCGTCGGGGAAGGGCTCTTTCAGATTGACATTGAAGGTAAAGGTGGCAATGCCCTCGCCATTATAGTTGATTGGCAATGCACCTTGGTTCGGGTCGGTGGTGGGTTCCATCGTCATCGGGTCTAATGAGGTGATGGTCCATACCACGATACCCGTTTCATCATCACATTCCAATTGGATTTGGGCAATCACATACACATTGGGACGCAAATCCAGCGTGTAGACAAAGTTATGTTCACCACTGAGTTCCAGCACCTTGTCGTGAATGGTCACTCTATAGGCAGCCAACGAAGCCACATCAAACTTGTTAACGTCCAAGGTGTCGCGCACAATAATTGTATGTGCCGCAGCCGTGGCTGTCGTATCGTTTTCCGATTCAATCTCGTAGGTAATCGTCTGGATTTCCTTCATCATGTAATGGCTTCCAGACTCAGCAAGATAGCCTCGGATTTCGTTGGGCTCGCAAGGTCTTGGAATGGAAGGGCTTTGACGAGGAGGTTGAGAGCAATCATCATCCAACATACCCCAAGCAGTAAGTCCTGCATCTGCTACCTGTTGAGCATCATCAGGTAACATACCTGTACAATGTCCAATAGCATCTCTTAGTAAGCTGCCAGGAGTACGCAATCTTCTATGATATGCACTATGCCACATATCTCCTAATCCATATTGTTCAGCTTCTTCTTGACTATGAATACCAACTCCATTGAGTTGTGCTCTATGATTTAATCCATGCATCGCATTAAGCATATTGCCCAATGTTTGTCCTATTCCCATAGTCACACCACATAAACATTCTTGAACATCTCCTGCAACACTTGCAATATCACATGGATCAGGTGGTCCGTCACATGAATCATAATAAGCATCCGAGGCTGCGCCATGTGTATTGCCTCCATTTGAATTATGGGTTCCGACCGTAAAACTTGCTCCACCTGAACTGCCCCCAGAGCTGCCATGTGTGCTACCTGAATTACCACCATTTCCTCCATTATGATTACCTCCCCACCCTGGTGACCCAGAATGTGTTTGACAATAATGAGCATCTGCATTATACGCTTCATCTGTCTGAAGACTCCATGGAATGCCGCCCCATGCATAAAAGTCAAAATCAGTTCCTCTTTCAGCATCTGCATTGAGTGTGATTTCTCTAGTGCCATGTGGCCCTAATCTTGGAATTATCAAAGGGATAATATTTCCTTCTATACCTTGATTGAATAGATTATTGGTATAATATATGCCTCTTCCTCCGTTCTCAAAATAATCTTCCTGAACAGTTATCCAATCATTATATAATCCAAACTCAACATTGTTCACATTTGTGTGAGCAAACATGATAGGAACACCTTGATATTCAATATTACCATTATTTGTAATAGTAACTGTAATTAAGTATGGTGGTGTCGTATTGAATTGGTAACTATAATCAATGTCAATTGTGCCGAATTGGGCTTCAACAACCTGAATAGCGTTGGAAAGAACCAATGTATCTAACTCTCCAACTTGGTCTTCGAAACACAACACAACATCATAATTTCCGTTGCTTGTTGCTGCGTCCATCGCAAATCGGATAGCACCTTCGCTAATATGACTATACATAATGGAGTCCATTTGCCATTCGATTGAACCGTTGACAAGGATTACATTGTTCAACTTGTCAAATCCATTGCCTAACACATCCATTTCGAAAACGCCCCAAGTGTTTCCGATTTCAGTAGGCGTATATGCCAAAACCACATACTTGTCAAGATGTTGATAGGTTACAGATAGCGTCTCCCCGCTTCCCGTCTGGTCATGCACGGCAAGATAATACGTACCGTTTTCCCAAGCATGCAAACCACCAAGGGTTATTGACTCAGGGCCTGATACATTATACACTTCCTCGCCCGAAGGGGCGAACAATTGCATTGTACAGGCTTTGTTAGCGATAAAGGACAACGAATCGCCCACAACAACCTCTAACTTGAACCATTGGATTTGGTTGTTGCGAGGTGCAGCAATGGTCTTCGTGGTGTTGCGCTCAAAGACTTGTGCTACAATGTCCTGCTGAACTTGTTCATCAACATAGAATGTCGATTTTTCAAGGATACGTAACTCTGCGTCCCAAAAGCGGAAATTGATTTGGTTCTTCGCATTGATGTATGGTGCATCACCATTGGGATGGAAATGGAAGCATGAGCTGCGCAAAGCGGGATGACCCACGGGTAACAGACTGATAATGTCTAAAGTGTCGGCCAAAGCAGTGAAAACGGTTGTGGTTCTGTTGTCAAAGTCATCATTTACCCAGTAATCCCAACGGGCAATGCCGTTACCACCCAAAGGCTGCTTGTAGAACAGATAAGACTGCGGAGCCGTGCGTGAGCCGTTGCTGAGTTGCACATTTACCGTATGGATGCCATTAGACAAGTCGCCGACTTCCAACTCGAAAAGACCGCTGCCCAATGCCCCCGTCTGGACACTGCCATAGTCTTGATCAAACCAACAGATGTATTGCATTTCAGCAGAAGGGTTTTCCACGGCCATTTTCATGAAAATGTAGCTCTGCGTAGCCGTCAAAGTGTTGCCTTGCAGCATCACATGAACGGTGTGCAAGCCGTCTTCAAGGTCGTTTACATCCAACAGGAGATGACCCGTGCCTAAAGAGTCTATTTGTTGGTGCCCAAAGTCTTCATCGAACCAGCAATGATAAGCCAAATGACTCATGTCGATGGTGTCGGTCGTGAATTGAGCAACCTTCATAAACAAGTAGCTTTCAGCGGTCGTCAGTTGGGTACCTTCCAACATAACATGGACGGTATGCATACCCTCTTCAAGGTCGGCCACATCCAAAAGCAAATGGCCCGTGCCTAAATCATCGCTCTGTTGGTGCTCAAAGTCTTGGTCGAACCAGCAGTGATAGACGAAACTGTCACCGCCTTGCGTTTCGGGGTCGGTTTTGAGGAACAAATAGCTTTGGGCGCAAGAATAGGTCGAGCCTTCCAACATCAGATGGAGCGAATGAAGTCCCGAAGTAAGTTCATCCACATCCAAAAGCAAATGCCCGTTGCCAAGGGTGCCGCTTTGTTTATGGGCATAGTCTTGGTCGAACCAGTAATGGTAAACATAATTGGTTCCGCCTTGTCCTGCCGCATCGATTTTGAGGAACAGGTAGCTCTGCGGCGCGCTCCACTTCATGGAAGTGTCCATCACGTGGAGGTGCAGCGAATGCAGGCCCGATGTGAGTGAGCCCACCTCAAGTTCCGCTTCCCAGCCGCTCTCACCGAAGGTGGTGGTGACCGCTTGCGCAAAGTTCTGGTCGAACCAATAGCGGCAAGTGTAAGTCACCGACTGCGCCCTTACAGCAAAGCCGAGCAGGATGGCACCTATAATTAATAAGAAACGTTTCATGGCTGAGTGTTTTTATTCTTCCTCAGTAACCACTTCAATATCCACACTCAGTTTACCGTCGATGGTCGACTTGTTGGCCACATTGCAGCGCTTCAGCACCATGTAGCTGGGACGGTTGCTGTAGGGCATGAATCCTCCGTAAATACCTACTTGAGTGCCATCATTGCCATGAAAACCCGTGGCAATTTCGTCCTTTAGGATAAAAGGCTCATCCATGGAGAACTCACCATTGAAACTTTCAAAGACTTCTCCGTAAGAAGTGTAGGTAGTGCAACCTGTAGTGTAACCTTCTCCGAAAGGATTAGTATAAATATTAGTATTACTTCCGATACCAATGCAATTGACAAAACTGCAAGTTGAGTATGGATAACCCGAATTATTATCGATAATAATACTATTATAAGCTGAAAGAGCATTGAAATAATTTAAATTTGCCATAATTGAGTTGTATAATACAACTGGGCTATTATTAGAAATGTTATTTGGCTTCCAAACTACAGAGTTAATCAGCACAGTGTTAGTAGTGTAATTAAAATAGAATTCGTTGATAATGCAATTGACAAACTGTGCGTTACGCATCTTACTGGAGCTATTGTAGTAATCAATTCTCGTAAAATTACATCTGTTGAACTTTGGATTGTAAAGAGTTTTATGATTTACATAATTAGTAAACAGGATCCCTTCAATAGTAAGATAATTGGTTGTGTCCACCACATTGAGGGCAATGTTTCCACCAAAGATAGTGGGATTGGAGTTGGCTACCGTATCAACAGCGCAACCAGCGCCTCGTAAGGTAATGGCTTTAGTAATTTCACATGGCACAAAAGTACCGCTTGAAAGTGTAACGATGTCGCCTGTTTGAGCAGCAGTGTGGGCTTCCACAAAGGCGTTGGCACCATAAAACGCGCTAATGTCATCGCCATGTTGAAGGGTAGCCACTTGGGTTTGAGCAAGTGCATTCTTGGAGCCCGCCACGCTCAGCAGAAGGACGAACAGGGCTGCACAAAAGGCCCTTTTCTGAAGTAAATTGTTTCTCATTTTATTTGTGTTTTGATGTAACATTTCAACTATTTCGCTACATACAAAAAGAAAGCGGGGTATCTTTCAATACTTGCTGTCTTATTAGGTCCTAGGAAACCCTCCCGATAGCAAGCATGTCAGATACCCACGCTTTTAACACGTGGACACCTGCCGTTGCTTCGTTTTCGATCGGGATTGTTGAATTTCCTAGGTTCAATAAGACCAAAAACAAGCGTTGGCAAACGCCTTCTCTCAATATGTATGTCATGCCTTTTCAGGACATGACGGAGGCAAAAATACAACAAAGATCTGAGAAAAACAATTATTCGGATTTTTTGTTGCATTAAAAGGCAGAAAAGTCTCGACTTTTTACATATACGTTGTATCTTTGCACTAAAAGATATGCTTACATTTGCAGATGTAAAAATGTTGGGAATTAGCAAGATTTCGACGAAGCGATGGACGACATTGAAGCAGAGCTTGCCGCCGAAGAGAAGACAAGATGGTTTACCGTATTGTTAACGACCACATAGAAGTATTAGCTTTCTGGGACGTTCGACGTGAAGCCAACTCGTTGATAAGACAAATCAACCTTTGATCCGAAGCTCGAAACCTTCCTTAATCAAGGCTAATAGACATTGTAAAACGTTTTTTCGTATCTTTGCCGCCAAAATAGAAGACCATGTCAAACATCGTAGCAATCGTAGGACGCCCTAACGTGGGCAAATCGACATTATTCAACCGCATGCTGAAGCAGCGCCAAGCCATCGTGGAAGAGACCAGTGGCGTGACACGCGACCGGCATTACGGCAAAAGCGACTGGAACGGTAAGGAATTCACCGTGATCGACACCGGAGGCTATGTCATCGGTTCAGACGACATCTTCGAGGAAGAGATTCGAAAGCAGGTCGACCTCGCCATCGACGAAGCCGATGTCATCGTTTTCGTTGTTAACGGCAGAGACGGACTTCATGTTCTCGACGAAGACGTGGCCATCATTCTGCGTCAACAAAAGAAGCCCGTGCTTCTTGCGGTGAACAAGATCGACGAGCCTAATAAGGAAGCCTTGACCAGCGAGTTCTACGCCTTGGGCTTAGGCGACCCCTACCCCATCTCAGCCATGACAGGAGGAGGCACCGGCGACCTGCTCGACAAGGTTTGCGAGCTGTTGCCCAGCGACACCACTGACTTCGACACCAGCTTGCCTCGTTTCACTGTGGTGGGACGCCCAAACGTCGGTAAGTCGTCGTTGATTAACGCATTCCTCGGCACCGACCGCCACATCGTGACCAACATCGCTGGCACCACTCGCGACACCAACGATACCCGCTACAACGCCTTCGGCATGGACTTCATGCTGGTCGACACCGCCGGTCTCCGCAAAAAGAGTAAAGTTGAAGAAGACATCGAGTTCTACTCTGTGATGCGCTCCATCCGCGCTATCGAGAACTGCGACGTGGCCATCCTCATGATCGACGCCCAAAACGGTTTCGAGGCACAGGACATGAACATCCTCCGTCTCATCGAGAAAAACCGCAAAGGCCTGGTGGTGGTGGTCAACAAATGGGACCTCATTGAAAAGGATTCCAACACCCACCTCGCTTACGAACGAGCCATTCGTGCCAAGACCGCACCGTTCACCGACTATCCCATCATCTTCACCTCGGCCATCAACAAGCAGCGTATTTACAAAGTGCTGGAGACCGCCCATCAGGTGTATGAGAACCGTGAACGCCGCATCCCCGTGCGCGAGCTTAACGACGTCATGCTCGAGATCATCGGCTCTGTGCCACCGCCGGCAGCATCACGTGGACGCTACATCAAGATCAAATACATCACCCAACTGAAGAGCGTTTTCCCGCAATTCATCTTCTTCTGCAATCTCCCGAAGGATGTGAAGGAGTCGTATGAGCGTTTCTTGGAAAATAAGATTAGGGAGAATTGGAACTTTACAGGTGTTCCCATCCAGATGATCTTTAAGGAGAAATAAGTCTACGATGGAGGATCAAAGTGTTAGGATTGATAAATGGCTGTGGGCCGCACGGTTGTTTAAGACCCGTGCCATTGCCACCGACGCCATAAAAGGTGGCAAGGTGAAGATCGACGATGCACCTGTGAAGCCTTCAAGGGAAGTGAAAGAAGGCGACATCATCCAAGTGCAGATCGAACAGTTGCACAAGGTGGTTCAGGTGAAGTCGTTGATTAAGAATCGCGTTCCCGCCAAGATGGTGCCGGAAGTCTACACCGACCTCACGCCTAAGGAAGAATACGAACGCATTGAGTTCATGCATGCCTACAAGAGCGAGTGGCGCGACCGTGGTGCCGGACGCCCAACCAAGAAAGAGCGTAGGATGATTGAAAAAATGAAAGATGATCTTTGATCACTCACCGCGGTCGATGCGGAAAGTCTCGTAGCCCTGCTCGTCATAATAGATCCACAGCCCTACCATTCTGCCTTCTTTGTAGAAGCCATCCATCCATAAATTGCCGTTTTCGTAATACACCAACGACTTGCCCGTGCGTAGGTCTTTCTCGAAGAAGCCCTTGCTCTGCACCTTGCCATCCTGGAAATAAGAAACCCATTCGCCTTCACGGAGATCGTCCTTGATATCTCCTTCCATGTATACCGCGCCGTTGTCATAGTAATGCACCTCATGGACACATTGATTGTCCTTGTTGTACAAACGTACTTTTGACGGCTG
Source organism: Bacteroidales bacterium (assembly GCA_017531225.1). Lineage (GTDB taxonomy): Bacteria > Bacteroidota > Bacteroidia > Bacteroidales > F082 > Limimorpha. The sequence goes on from JAFXLL010000010.1 coordinate 135,898, forward strand.
GCCATTGTCAAAAGTAGTGATTACGCGCTCGGTCAGGCTATTGTTTCCTCCACAGCTGACAAAAACGAACAACAATGCGATGATGAAATAACGAACTATTCTCATTGATTCAAAGTATTAAGCCATTCTATTAAACAACAATCTTTCTCCTTTATGCTCTTCGTGGAAAGTCCCGTTTTCGTAAACCAAATTGCCATTGACAAAGGTATGGGTCACCTGAGCATGGACTTCCAAGCCATTGTATGGCGTCCAGCCGCACTTGGAGAATTCAGCCTCGTTGGTGATCATCCCTTGATGGTTCAAATCCACCAAAGCCAAGTCGGCATAATAACCTTCGCGGATAAACCCACGACGGTCAATCTGGTACAACACAGCTGGATTGTGACACATCAACTGCACTAAAAGCGGCATGTTGAGCCCATCGTTACGCATTGCCTCCACCATCACCTGCAGCGAGTGTTGGATAGATGGGAAGCCTGACTTGCTGGTGAAATAGTCACCCGTCATCTTCTCTTCAAGCAGATGCGGCGCATGATCGGTGCCGATGGTATCAATCAGCCCATTGTGCAGGGCTTGAAGCAGCGCCTCCCTGTCACGATGCGACTTGATAGCTGGATTGCATTTGATGGCAAAGCTCTTGGCCTCGTAATCACGATCGTCGAACCACAGGTAATGCGGACAAGTTTCAGCCGTTATCTTTTTATCTTTCAACGGAATGTCATTTCTAAACAACGACAATTCCTGTTTGGTGGAGATGTGCATCACATGCAGCCGTGCACCGAATTTCTCTGCCATATCTACGGCTTTCGACGATGACTTGTAGCAAGCCTCCATGGTACGGACAAAGGGATGAATACTGGCATCCGCTATGACTTCTCCTTTGGCTGCCAAGTCCTTGCAACGCACCGTGTTTGCATAAATGGTAGCCTCATCCTCGCAATGGGTGGCAATTAGGCAGGGCGACTCACGGAACAAGCGTACCAGCACCTCGTTCTTATCGACCAGCATGTTGCCCGTGCTGCTTCCCATGAACAGCTTGATACCACAAACCTTACGAGGATCTGTCTTGATGACCTCTGAGAGGTTATCGTTGGTGGCTCCCAGATAAAAGGAGTAGTTAGCCAACGACTTCTCTGCAGCGAGGTCGAATTTCTGCTGAAGCAGTTCCTGTGTAGTGGTTTGCGGATTGGTGTTGGGCATATCCATGAATGAGGTCACGCCACCGGCCACGGCAGCACGGCTCTCAGTATAGATATCTGCCTTTTGTGTCAATCCCGGCTCACGGAAATGCACATGCTCATCGATAATGCCAGGAATGAGATATTTCCCTGTAGCGTCAATCACAGTGGCGCTGCCAGCATCGAACGGCTCACCTTCACCAACAATCTTGGCGATCTTACCATCCGAAACAAAGACACTTGCCACGTAGGTCTGGCCTTCGTTGACAAGTGTCGCGTTTTTAATCCAATAGTTCATCGCTTATGCCTTTCGAGGTTTGATTTTTCCGGTCATCCCTCTCCAACGGAGGTTAACCACACCGAACACAGCTTCGCGGAAGATGCCTTTGCTCATCTTTGACTGGCCTTCGCGGCGGTCGGTGAAGATAATCGGCACCTCTTCGATCTGGAAGCCGAGTTTCCAGGCGGTATACTTCATCTCAATCTGGAAGGCGTAACCGACAAATTTAACTCGGTCGAAGTCGATAGCTTCCAACACCTTGCGTGTGTAACACACAAATCCTGCCGTGGTATCGCGAACCTTGATGCGGGTCACGAAACGCACGTAGGCCGAAGCATAGTATGACATCAACACACGTCCCATAGGCCAGTTGACCACGTTGACACCCGTCTTGTAGCGGGAACCTACTGCAAGGTCGGCGCCATTGGCACAAGCGTCGTGCAGACGGATCAGGTCGTCAGGGTTGTGAGAGAAGTCGGCATCCATCTCAAAGACGTACTGGTAATCACGTTCCAAGGCCCATTTGAAGCCCATGATATAGGCGGTGCCCAGTCCCAATTTCCCAGGACGTTCCAAGATGAACAGTTTGTCAGAGAACTCACTCATCAAGCCCTTCACGATATCGGCGGTGCCATCGGGACTGTTGTCGTCGATGATAAGGATATCGAACGCCATAGGCAGGTTGAAAACATATCGAATGATCTTCTCAATGTTTTCTTTTTCTTTGTAAGTGGGGATAATGACTAAGTTCTCTGACATGTTCAAAACAATTGTTTATTCCAAATTATTGCTCCTTGACTACAATATTCTTCACTTCCCAAGTGGCTGAGGCTCCATCAATGCTCAGATACTTCAAAGCGATACGGCAAGTGGGAGTCCTGAATTCAGCCGGGATAGAAACATTACCCGAGCTCACCCATTTCCATGCTTCAGTAGCATGATTGACACCTGTCAGTTCGGTCCATTGCACTTGTGTCGGATCCCCACCTGTGTAATTGTTAGTAGCCCAAACGGTATAGTAACCTTCAGCAACACCGACATTGATACTGCCCGCCGGACCTCTGGTATGATCGAAAGTAAGCACTGGAGCAATACTACCACTCAAGTCAATAGCAGGTGAAACGATCCAATCCTCATTGGCATATGAGGTGTTGTTGGCGAAACCTGACATCTGGGCACCATAATTTGCATGAGCCGAGTCGAAGTGCCAAACTTGTTCGCCTTCAACACTATAAGTGGTAAAGGTATCGAAACTGCCTTGAGTAGTCAGAGTCTGGTTGAAATATTCCGTGGTGGGAGGTGTGGGAGGTGTGCCGCCTTCGAGGATGAAGTCATTCTCAGTACCAGGGCAGTCACGCAAGCCAGACTGGCCGAAATAAGTACGAAGTGTACCATTTACGGACAACTGCTTACCCAGATTACCTGGATTATCGACCAAGTTCACTATGGGTTTCATCGCAGTGCTTCCCAACTCAATAATAATGCAATTCGAAACTTCATGGCAATTGGCATCATCCGCTATCAAGACATTGGTAGCGCGGGTAAACGGAGCAGCCCAATCGATGTCATCATTGGATGAGACACTGCTGGGACCGCTTTTCACAGCACCTACAATATAACCACTCACCCATCCAGAACCTTGACCTTGCAATGAAATACCAGCTGCCACATTATATGGATCATCCTGTGTGCCGCTACCAGAGCCAGTTCCTGGTGAAGGAGGAGTCACACCGCCAGCCTCACCTTCCATGATGGTAATGCTCTTTATCTCAATGGTACGTGAGCCACTGGTTGTTGATATAAATTTCATTGCAACACTCACCGTCTGACCTATAAACTGGTCAAGATCAGCTTCTTGATCTGCGAAATTCCACGAACTTGAAGTTGAATTGTTTGCAAATCTCACAGGAAGTTCTGTCCAGGTGGCAGTTTGAGGATCTTTGCCAAATTCATAGTCAGAAGAGACTTGAACCGTCAAATCACCATCTAATGGAGCTGTGTAACAAGCAGCATAATTAATAACTGCCTTCGCATGGCTGACGCCAGAAACATCAACCGGCGATGAAATCAACCAGTCCTCATTGGCATAGTCAGTTCCACCAGCACCACCTTCGTGGCCTGTGATCTTAGCTGAGCTGTACTCAATGGCCCAAACTTGATTGCCTTCAACATTATAAGTCGTGTAAGTGCCGAAAGAGGATTCGAACGACTGGATGTACGGCATAGCCTGGACACCGCCAGCTGGAGCGGCAGGAGTGCCCCATTCGGAGAAGATCATCTCAGTCTTCGAACGAAGCGTGATCTGGTATGTGCTATTGTAGATAGAAGCGATACCCACCAAGCTACCTTTGCTAATCGGCATGTAGTCGTAAGCAAAATTAGCGTAGTTGCTGGTGCGGACTACAAAGTTATCATCCGAATTAGGGCTTGTGGCGTCAATCAAATGACGGTTGGTCGTCTCACCAACTTCGCAGAACGGGACATTCTTCTCAACAAATTCCACGCTGTCGAGTTTCACCAAAGCAGCGATGTAAGCGCCTGACTTAATCTCGGCGATGGTCACCGTCTTAGGCTCAATGGGGTTGTTGTAAGGGAAGATCAACAGGTGGCCATCAGGGTTGAAGCCGTTGCCGTTCTTGTCCGTGATCTGTGGAAGGTTGTGATACGGATTGTACATGAGGCTGGGATCCAAGCAAACGCGGACCGAGTCGCCGATACGAGCAGCTGAAGAGCTACTCAGACGCAATTCAATAGCTTGGCCTGTAGAACGATCCTGAATGAAGACTGTTTTGTAAAGGTTGCCCGACTTCTCGTCTGCAGTAATGATACCGCAAACCGATGCCGTATCGAAAGTGGTCTTTGCAGGCATGGCCAAGATATCGCCGATGGTCAACGTATCGCCAAACGGTACGGAATGGATCGGAGGATTTTCATACTCCTTCTTGCAGGAAGTGAACAGCATGCTCACTAAGGCAAGCAAGATAAAACTGGTTTTTACTAAATTTTTCATGTTGATATATGTTTAATTCTTAATTTTTTCTTCTGTCTTCTTTTAAATTATCTTCTCACCGTCAAGCTGATAAAGAAGTTGGTTCCGTACATGTAGGAATACTTCGACGGGAACATGTCAAGATCGTTGGAGTTGAAGCGCAACTGATCGAAACCATACAGGATGACGCTCTTGTTGTTCAGAATGTTGTTCACACTGACGTTAAGCAGGAAGTAATAGCCTTTGTAGCGGCGTGAAATGCCTCCGTAAAAGTCGAGGGTGAAAGCAGGTTTCAGAGGATCTTGAGCCAACACTTTCGGGATGCGTGCATCGCCTTCAATAAACGGCAGCATGCCTGCTTTAGTATGGTTATAGGGGTTGATGTCGAAGTACATGTTGGCCACATAGTTGGCGTTCAGACTGAGCCACCAATTCTGTGGAGCGTTATATTTGATACCAAACGAAGCAGCAGTTTCAGGACCTGATGCCACATTGTAATTCTTCAGATAGGCCACTTCGTCCTTGATATAAGCTTTCTCATTGTTATCGTCATAAATTGAGAAGGTCGGGTTGTTGGTATAGGTATGGGAACCATGGGCAGCCGCTGCCTGCAAGGTAATAGTTGGTGTCACGTTCCATTCAGCGCCCAACTCCACACCAACGCTACGCTGGTTGATGCCGGTCATGACGAAGTTGATGAACTCACTTTCGTAGGAGTTACCCAACTCTGAAGGTCCGGTATAGACGTTCTCGCAATAGAAGCTGCGGTTCCAGATGAGGTTCTGATACGTGTAATAGTAACCAGTAAGGCGGAACTTGAAGACGGGCGAACGGTACATATAACTAAGATCGATGGCGTTGATGCGTTCGCTGCCAGGATTCTCTTCCACCAAGGTATGGCGTGTGCGGGGCGAAATATAAATGTCGCGGAACTGTGGTGCTTGATGCATGTAGCTAAAATTGGCTACAATGTGGTTACGGCCATTGATAGCGTAGGTCACACCTGCTTTGACACCTGGATCCAAGAAGTTATGCATCTTGTCATTGCCATACGAATTGTCGGCAAAAGCGCCTGTCTTGAACAGACCTTCGCGCCAAATCTGAGTGAAAGAAAGCTGAAGGCCGAGATACAGATCCCAGTTACCTGTCAAATAGTTGATCTGATCCCAAATACGGCCGTAGTTGCGGTGGGCGTTGTAGTTGTAGCTGATGATGTCGCCAACTTTTGCCACGTGGTTGGGATGGTTCAAATCTGTTTGAATCTCGTCGGACTCTTGGTTTTCAGCATACTTATTAGCATCATAATAGAAATCACCACCCAGCAGGTCATTCACTACCTCAAAGTAATGCGTGTTTGAGGAATTGATCTGGAAGCCACCCGTCATGACAAGATTGGGCATGAACTCATGCTTGAAGTAGGTGGAATTACCCGCCTGGAATCTGTCAAAGCGACGTTCTGCAACGATATACTTTGAAGCGTTACCTGTAATGGTCTCGCCGGTTCCATTGGCGTTAGTGATTGTTGCGCCATGGCTCATGTTAGCAGCATACAGCGCATCCCAGTTGATTTGAGTCACCGAAGGATCGCGATCCAGCCATGATTGCACGGCTGATTCATACTCAGCAGTGCTGGCGGCATGGCCTGCGGCATAGCTCGGGAAGTTCTTGTAATAGTCAGGACGAGGGTCGCCTGCCTCACCCCAATCCAAAGCGGTCTGGCCACCAGGACCGGTAAAAACAAAGACCGTGGTATTGAACTGGGTTTTCTTATTGGGAGTCCAGTACCATGTGAGTTGAGCCATTGGCTGGTGGTAATGGCTGATACGGGAGTTACGGATCACTTGCTTGCCGTTGGGCAAGGTCTGGTAACCCCAGGCTGGGTTGTAGTAACTGGTTCCTGTCAAATCATAAGCTTCTTGCACTACCGAAGACGATCCGCCACGTGATGAGGGAGCTCCAAACACGGTCAAATCGAGGCTGTGCTTTTCGTTGATTTTTTTCTCCAAAGAGACGAAATAGCTCGCTGCTTGGTACGATGTTCCTTCAGGATGTTGAAAGAAAGCACCTTCCTTGTTATAGCCTTGCGCTCCGGCATAACGGCCGCTACCAGACACCATCAAGTACCAGCCCTTGCCGATCTCGCCAGTGGCAACTGATGCCATCAAACGGTGATGGTACGAACGGTTAGAGAAGGCGTAACTCACTGATACCTGCTTACGATACTGCGAGGCACGAGTGCTGAAAGAAGTAAGACCACCAAGTCCACCAAAACCGGCATCGGTACGGCCAAGGCCTTCAACGACCGTCGAGTTACGGAAGGCATCGTTGAGACCTCCCCAATTGGAGTAGATCGGACGACCTGTCTCAGGATCGTTCATCAAGATGCCGTTGATCATGACATCAGAATACTTTGAATCATTACCGCGCACACGGTAGCGGAACGATCCCAAATTGTAAGCCGCGATGGAATTGAACACATCGCGTGACGAGTTCAGCAAGGTGGATGCATCATTCACCGAAGAGGAAGACTCGTCGAAATCAGAATCAAGCAGCATGATCGTCGGGACCTCATGTTCATTTTCCCCGATAGTATCCGCTGTTTGAGCTGAAAGCCGCACGCAAAGCAGCGCGGCCATCATCAAGAGTAATAGTTTTTTCATATGCATAAAATCATTTATTCCTATTTATATTAATTTGCAAAAATAAAAAAAACCGAGATAGGATTGACATTATTTTTTATTTTTGCAGATACAAAACGTGTGATCAAATGAAAAACAAAACCTTATCGGCCGTCCTCATCCTTATTGGATGTTTGTTTTTGAATTTCGCCAATGCCCAAAACCAACATGCCTACAAGATAGGACTTGTAGGATTCTATAACTTGGAAAACCTCTTCGACACCATTGATGATCCCAACATCAACGATGAGGAGTTTCTGCCCAATGGAGGCAACCAATGGAACACCGAGAAATACATGTCTAAACTGCATAACATGGCTTACGCCATTTCCACTATCGGCTTAGACTACACCCCTGACGGCGTAGCGGTGTTAGGCGTTTCGGAGATCGAGAACCGCAATGTGCTGGAAGACCTGGTGATGCAGCCCGAAATCAAAGACCGCAATTACCAGATTGTACACTACGACTCACCTGACCGTCGTGGTGTGGACGTGGGTCTGCTTTACAACCCAAAATACTTCAAGGTGACCGCTACCAAGTCATATCGCACCGTGGTGCCCGATCAACCCGAGTTCCTCACCCGTGACCAGTTGCTGGTTTCAGGTCTCTTTGATGGCGAGATGATGCACTTTATCGTAATGCACTGGCCTTCACGCTACGGCGGCGAGAAGCGTTCCCTGCCCGGCCGTGTGGCTGCCGCCAACTTGTGCCGTCACATCACTGACTCGCTCCTTGCCGATGACCCCAACGCCAAGGTCATTATGATGGGCGACTTTAACGACTATCCTACTAACAAAAGTATCACCAAATACCTCCGTGCCAACGGTGACCGCAAGCACTTGAAAGAAGGCGACTATTACAACCCCATGTATGAGCTGCACCAAAACGGCATCGGCACCAACTACTATCGCGACGTGCCTGGTGTACTCGACCAGACCATCATGACGCAAGCCTTCCTTCCTGGCGACTTCAGCACCTACCAGTTCAAGCACGCCAAGGTTCACAACAAGGAATTTCTGAAACAACACGGAGGTCGCTACAACGGCTTCCCATTCCGCACCTTTGGCTCTGGTGCATGGATGGGCGGTTATAGCGACCACTTCCCGGTATACGTTGTTCTTCTAAAGAAGGTAGAATAAAGAAGACAGAAGTTAGAAGACTTCGATCTCATCTATGAAGATCCAAGCCGGATAACCGTATCCGTCATGGTCTTCTGGTAGCATGTGGTCTTTGACGATCACTTCCACGTAACGTGCTGTAACAGGCTCAAACTCCAATTCGTATGTAAAGTTACCATCCTTGTCCATCCAAGTGGTGATCGGGATGTCAAGTTGTGCCACCTCACGGAAGTTTTCGCCATCATCCGAAACTAACACACTGGCATGGCTGGGATTATAGATCCACGCCCCTTTGTTCACCAAAGCGCGGAAACGCACATGACTCATCGGAGCAGGCTCTTCAAGGTCGATGACGGCATCCATGGGCTGTCCCCAGAAGCCTAACCAACGACCTGAAGTATAGGCGATGCGACCCATCTCACCGTCGTTCAAGATTACTGCACCCTTCGATGCATATTTCTCATTAGGTTGTTCACGCAGGAAGATCGGCTTGCGGGTAGCTAAGTTCGGCACCACGGTGTCGGTATAGACCTGTGGATTAAAGATCTGCTTGGCGTAGTTGTAGTGATACAAGTCGTAAAGCTGTGCCATGTGACGGCAGCGCTCCACAAAGGCATCAAAGTCGCGTTTTTCGGGATCAGGGTTGTTCCATTGGATCTCCGTCAAGGCATCCATACGAGGCATGGCCATGTATTGCACATGATGGAAAGAAGTGATGTATTCCGTCCAAATGTTGGCCTGTACGCCGATGATATGCTTCTGTTGCTCTTCGGTCAGCACGCTGGGCAAAGGCCTAAATTCATATACCCTTGACACCGGAAGGTAGCCGCCTACACATGAAGGCTCAGTAGCAGGATCTTCGCTCTGATAATAGTCAAAATACAGATGTGAAGCCGGAACCATGATCACATCATGGCCTCTTTGTGCCGCTTCGATGCCGCCTTCGGTGCCACGCCAACTCATGATGATGGCGGTCTCGGAGACATTGCCTTCAAGGATCTCATCCCAGCCGATCACACGGCGACCACGGGCTTCCACCACCTTGGCCATGCGGTTCATCACATAGCTCTGCAGGTAGTCTTCCTTAGAGAAACGGTCGTCGCCTTTAATACCCAATTCCTTAATCTTAGCTTGACATTTCGGGCATTTCTCCCAACGCACTTTGGGGCATTCGTCGCCACCAATATGGATGTATGGTGAAGGAAAGATATCCATCACTTCGTTGAGCACGTCCTCAACAAACAGCATCGCTTCCTCGTTGCCAGCGCAAAGCACGTCATCCGATACGCCCCAACGTTTCCAAACCTCGTAAGGACCACCTGTACAGCCTAACTGCGGATATGAAGCCAAAGCAGCCTGCATGTGGCCTGGCAAGTCGATTTCAGGGATAATGTTGACGTGACGGTCAGCGGCATATTGCACCAGGTCACGGAGTTCCTCTTGGGTATAGAAACCGCCATGGCGGATGCTGTCATAAAGTCTTCCGTTGCGTCCGATGACAGTGCCATCACGATAGGCACCAACCTCAGTAAGCTTAGGATATTTCTTGATTTCGATACGCCAGCCCTGATCCTCGCTGAGGTGGAAATGGAACTGGTTCATATTGTGCAACGCCAGCATGTCAATGTAGATCTTCACGGAATCCAAAGGCATGAAATGACGGCAAGGATCAAGGTGCATGCCACGATAGCCGAAGTCTGGCCAATCTTTGATGGTACCGCAAGGGAGTTGAGAGGTGAGAGGTGAGAGATGAGAGGTGATCGGGAGGCTCTTCCTCAAGGTCTGGATGCCATAGAACACGCCTGCTGCGTCGGCGCCTTTCACCACAATCTGATTGGGAACGACGGTGATTTCATAGGCTTCGGAATGTTCGAAATCTTCGGGATTGAGTTTCAAAACAATGCCATCTGGCTGATCTTGGTATTCCTTCAAATCCAAAGAATAACCCATAATATCATTCACATACTCGCTCAGCAATTCCGCTTCACGCTGGAGGCCTTCCTCATAATAAACGGTTGTACTCTGTTGAAGCACAAAAGGTTTTTCCTCTGTCAGTTGGACCTCTTTCGGCAAGGGGATGATGTCGTAAGAGGCTTCAGGAAGTTGTTGGGTGCAAGCGGCGCATAATAGCGTAACCAAGCACAGTAGATACAGTTTTTTCATGATTTTAAGGATTTAGCGTTGACACACCTGCTTTTGATATAGTCGTAAACGAAGTCAAAGTCCTCGTCAGTGACGTAAATCTGGTTTTTTTCAATAAACTCGTTCACTTTGATGACATGCATCCAGCGGCGAGGCTTCACACGGCGCACCTTGGTGAATTCCGAGACGGACGCATCCTTCGAGGCCATCAGCATCCCTGCGCCTGCCAAAGTGAAATTGCCGCTCATCATACCCGCAAAAGCGTTGAGTTCGCCCAACTTTTTCGCCTTGCGAAACTGTTCCGACACTTGGATATGCTTGATGGTATGCTCGTCCATCTCGAACATGACGATGTATTTGCCATTGTACATGGCAGCGACTACCAACATGCCCAAAACCGTCAACACGGTAAAGATTCCCAAAGCGATCAGATAGCTCTTGGCCATCTCCCATAAGCCAGCCCAGTCGCCATGAATGGCGTAGATAAAGGTGCCGAACACGATGAAACTGACGCCAAAGATATAACCGAAGACCTTTAAAACAGTCAAGAAAATGACAGGGTTGGTGAGGAGGGGCATTTCATACACCCACCGGTATTTGCCATCATTGTACTGGCGCACTTTGTGGTCAATGATGGATTCAGGCCCTTGGCCGAAGTATTCAACGGATTTTCCCATGATGACATATTTATTATTGTTCTACTGACTTTTTATAATACACCTGACCGGAATTAACGTTACGATAGGATTTCTCATCCAAAATCTCATATTCTATTACCGTACCGTCTTTAAAGACAACCGTGATGTTACCCTTGCTCTTATCCTGATTATGCTGGAATCGGCATGATTTTATCTTTTCCTTAACATCCTTTTTGACATACTTTCCGTATTCAGCCAAGTATTCTTCAATCTCCCGAAGATCCCCCATACCCCAATCGTTGGGTTCAGAATCATTGACTTCAGGCACTTTAGGCGCACTTCCTTCCTTAAGCAATCCCACACTTTTCAGATACTCACAAAACTTTGTAATAGCATCCGCCTTCGGGTATCTAGACGCAAAACCGACCCACTCATTGATCAAAGAACCGTAGTTGTAACTATCTTCTATTTTGGCCGTCTTTGCCAGCTCCTCCTCGTTTACATACTGCGATATAAACTCACGTATTTTCACAAGGCGTTCCAGTCGGTTGGTGATGCTGTAATCCTTATAGGATTTCTCTCCGAAAAAGCGTGCGTAATTGTACCTATGGAGTACTCCCGAATTGACATTCATCATGTCCTTCATGCATATCCGTTCCAGCTTCTTGATCTTTTCCGCCTCAGCTTCCTGCTTTCTCCGAAGCTCGAAATACTCCATTAGACCATCCTCCACGCGTTGCTCGAAAATACCCTTGTAATGCTCGTCCAGATTGTCGTAGTCGGAACGCGACCATCCGAACTTCTCGCACACCTCGGCCACCTTGTCCATGTTGTAAAACCGATATACGCCCTTGGCTTTCGTGAAGCCGCTTGAATAATTCAAATACTCGATGAAGGTTTCCCTGTCGCCCGCAATCACCTCGTTGCCGAACAGGAATTTTCCACCGTTTTTATAAATTTGGTACAGTTCCTCCACTTCGTTGGCCTTCCAATATGTAAATGCTGTGTTAGCTGTGAGCGCGAGGAACTTGGCGCCTTTTGTCCCCAGTTCGGCTGCGGGATGAATGCCCTGAAGGATGTTGCCCAATTCCTCCATAGCGCCTTTCGTATCGCCTTCAACGATGCGTCCGGCCATCGACCCGATGCCGCCCAAATTGGATGTCACGGTACTGATTGTTCCAGGCACAAACTCTTTAACATATTCCGACTTGAACAGGGCATCCGCTGCACGCTCGCCGAACTTGTAATCACTCCACACCTCCATAAGCGTGGAGTTCACCAAGTCGTTGATGCCTCCGTCCATCGCATCGGAATCCTTGTCCCATGCCGCGCGTATGGTGCTTGTCAGGGCCTTGGTGCCCGTGCCATAGGCGAAATTGTCCTGAAAATCGTAATCCGTCACCTTCCCAGTCTTGTAATCGACATTTTCTCCGAAACTTGACGTAGCCTTGCTCACCAAAGTGTTCACCGTAGCCTGGATCAAGTCCTTGGCCGCTTCTTGGGTCAGTCCCAGCATCTTCACCTTGGCCTCCACGTATGGGGTCAATTCAGCTGCCGCCTGCTTTTGACGGCCTTTCTCCACCGCTATTTTCGTGCAATAGCTATCCAAAAAGGCCTCCATCTCTTCCTCTTCGGTCAGTTTGGCCGACCACCACAACGAGAAGTGTGGCATGCGCAACGACATGGTGTTCTTCTCCTGATTGTAGTCGGTTGGCCACAGATAACGCATCTGCTTCGTCTTTTCATCATAACACGCAAACACATATTTCCCGGGATCCATGTCCTTTTCATCGACCAGTTTGGGCAATGGCATGGTCAACACGACATCCGTCCCAAAGAATGAGCCGTCATATTGGTCGCTGCTGATGTCCATCGGAGCGACAACCATCTCAAATTTATTGCTCCGCTGAATCTTCTCTATCATTTCCTTGGATGCCGGTTGGGCCTCCACGACCGTTCCTTCGGGGAAAGTGCCATTCCCGACAAACAATTTCATGTTCGCCGTCTTCATTCCACCAAGGGTTACACCGCCTTTCGAGGCATCAACACCCACCAGTTCACTAAATCCTTGTCCAGTGTATACCCTCGTACCAGTGCCCGTCGTATTGCTGCCTTGGCTCGCACTCTCGGGTTTTGAGTTGGTCGTTTGCGTTACTTCCTGATGGAAATCCTTCTTTTCTTTCGAGTGTTTGAAGTACGACACTGCACCCACAATCACCACCACAGCGAGAACCGCAATGAGCAAGACCTTTCCGCAGCCATCTTTTTTCTTGGGAGCCTCGGTTCTTGCCTCGGGCTTCGAACTCGTCGATGCATTGTATTTCGGTGCTTGATAATTGGTATTTACTTTTTCCGTTAAAAGCACTTTATGTCCACAACCGGGACAGAACTTCACTCCGTCCTCTAGCGGAGTACCGCAGTATTCGCAGAATTTTGGCATAATGGGTTGTTTTATTCTTGATAGTAAACTCTTTTCACTCGTTGGGAGATGCGTGTCATCACCTCGTAGGGGATGGTCTGGCAGGCCTTGGCGATATCATTGATGCTGTGCTCAGCGTCGAAGACCACCACGGTATCGCCTTCCTCGGCTTTCACATGGGTCAGGTCAAGCATGCACATATCCATGCAGATGTCGCCTACAATGGAGACTTGCTGGTTGTTGACATAGAACTTGCCGTTGCCATTGCCTAACAAACGCGAGAGGCCGTCAGCATAGCCGATAGGTACGATGCCAATGCGCATGTCGTGTTCAGCCCTGCCATGACGGTTATATCCTATGCTGTCACCTGCTGGGATCTCCTTGATTTGATTAATGGTAGTCTTGAGCGAAACCACGGTCTCCAACACACCCTCGTCCTGCTTACATGTGGGTACACCATAGAGGCCGATGCCCAACCGCACCATATCAAATTGATACTTCGTGAAGCGGGTGATACCGGCAGTGTTCAAGATATGGCGCAACACCTTATAAGGGAAGGCGTCCACAATCATCTGGCTGCCTTGCTCAAACACCTTGATCTGGCTCAAAGTAAACTCATCCTCATCGGGATTGTCAGCAGTAGCCAAATGTGAGAAGGTGCTCCGCACGTGAATCAGCGGATTGGCTTGGATGCGACGGATTAGTTCGGGAAGCTCGTGCAGCGAGAAACCTAAGCGATGCATACCCGTATCAAGTTTCACATGGACGTTTAACGGTATGGTAGTACCAGTGACCTCCAGGGCTTTTTCAATAAAACCAAGATTCCTGAAACTAAACACCTCCGGCTCCAAATGGTATTTGATGATGTTGTCGTAACTATTGATCTCCGGACTCATCACCATGATAGGCAAATTGATGCCTGCACGACGGAGCTCCACGCCCTCGTCGGCAAAAGCCACTGTCAAGTAATCGGCACGATGGAACTGAAGGATGTTCGACACCTCGTAGTTGCCGCTACCGTATCCAAACGCCTTCACCATCACCATAAGCTTGGTCTCTGGCTTGATGAGCGATCGGTAATGATTGAAGTTGTTGACCAGATGGTTGAAATTGATTTCCAGCACCGTTTCATGGGCTTTCTCCTGCAATTCCATGCTGATCTGCTCGAACTCGAAGGCTCGGGCTCCCTTCAGCAAAATGGTCTGGTTGCGGAACTGCGACAACGGATAACGTTGCATAAATTCAGCAACATCATTGAAGAAACGGCTATCTGGCTTGAAATGACGAGCCTGCCTGCTGATAGCAGGGCCGATACCTATCAGCTGACTGACGCCTTTTTCTTCAATTAAGTGGGCTATGGAAGCATACAATTCTTCCTCGTCACGCCCACTCTGTAAGATATCTGAAAGCACAAGCACCTTCTCCTTGTGCTGCCGTTGTTGGTTCATCACGTCGAGGGCAATGTCCAAAGCGTTGACATCGGAGTTGTAATAGTCATTAATAATGGTACAGTTGTTGACACCTGCTTTGATCTCCAATCGCATGGCCACTGAAGTCAGGCTTGAAAGCCGCTCCGCAAGCGTCTTGACATCCATCTTCATCAGCAAGCACACAGCGATGCAATGGATGGCATTCTCGATGGAGGCATCATCGATAAATGGAATGGAAAAAGACTGGGTCTTCCCTTCATAAACCACTTCGATGGATGTTTTTTTCTTTTGTTTCTCCACCTTGGACACAAACATCGTTGCTTCCGTGAATTTCCGACTCCAGGAAAAAAGCGATATCTTCTTGCCCAGTCCGGACCTAAGAATCACCTGCTGGATATCGAAGTAGTCCATGCAATACACCAAGGTTTTCACTTGGGTGAACAGATTGAGTTTTTCTCCAGCTTTCTGGGTGAAGCTAATAAAATTCTCCTCGTGGGCCTGTCCGATGTTGGTAAATACGCCGATGGTCGGCTGAATGACCTTTTGTAAGGCGGTCATCTCATCGGGTTTGGAGATGCCAGCCTCAAAAATAGCCAGTTGATGGGTGTTGTTCATCTGCCACACGGAAAGCGGCACACCCACCTGTGAGTTGTAGCTTTTAGGGCTACGGACGATGCTCATATCGGGACTCATCAGCTGAGCAAGCCATTCCTTGACGATCGTCTTGCCGTTGCTGCCCGTGATGCCAATGACAGGAATGTCGAATTGGTTCCTGTGATAGGCTGCCAACTTTTGCAAAGCAAGCAACACATTATCGACCACGATATACCCAGCATCGGGATGCATCACCTCGGGTTCTTGGCTGACCACGAAGGCACGGACACCATTTTGATATAGGTCTTCGATATATTTATGGCCGTCATTTCTTTGGCTTGTCAAGGCAAAGAACAAAGTCTGCGACGCGGCATCAAGTCGCCTGCTGTCAATGAGTAAGTTATAAATCGGCCTGTCATCAGCGGAACCCATCAGACGGCCGCCAACAATTTGAGCTATTTCGTTTAAACGATACATTACGTTTTATTCATAACCCAGCCCAGAGCTAACGCCCTGGGCTGGTAAATAATGCCCCATTGGGGTGTTTCACTTATTTCTGAACCAAATTAAAGGTATCTTGTGCGATCACGAACTCTTCGTCGGTTGGGTAAACCACCACGGTGACATTGGAGTCAGGTGTGGAAATGATGCCTGCTTCGCCGATGAGTTCCTTGTTAGCACGATGGTCGAGCTTGATGCCGAGGCCTTCCATGTTTTCGAGGATGGCTTCACGCATGAACCAAGCATTCTCGCCGATGCCACCAGTCATCACGATGATGTCGGCGCCGTTCATCACGGCCATGTAGCCACCGATGTATTTCTTCACACGGTGTGCGAACATGTTGAAAGCATAGGTGCAGCGCTCGTCGCCTTCTTCCTTGCCGGCGCGGACGTCACGCATGTCCTGCTTGCCACCGGTGATACCCACGAGACCGGATTTCTTGTTGACCAGGGTATTCATCTCCTTGGTGTTATAGCCTTCCTTGTCCATGATGTACATGAAAGCGCCGAGGTCGAGGTCGCCGGTGCGGCTGCCCATCACGAGGCCTTCTACTGGGGTGAAGCCCATGGAGGTCTCGACGGACTTACCGTACTGCACGGCGGCGATGGAGGCGCCACTGCCGAGGTGACAGGTCACGATCTTGGTCTTGTTCCAGTCCTTGCCAACGAAAGCGGCAGCCTTCTCAGCAACGAACTTATGGCTGGTGCCGTGGAAGCCATAGCGGCGCACACGGTACTTCTCGTAATATTCATACGGCAAGGCATAGAGGTAAGCCTCGGGAGGCATGGTGCTGTGGAACGAGGTGTCGAACACGGCAGCCATCGGGATACCGGGAAGCACCTCCTGCATGGCGGCGATGCCCTGCAGTGCGCCTGGGTTGTGCAATGGAGCCAGGTCGCATAGATCCTTGATCATGTTGATGACCGTGTCGTCAATGCGGACGCTCTTTGAGAACTTCTCTCCACCGTGAGCTACGCGGTGACCAACGGCGTTGATTTCTTTCAGATCCTTGATGACACCCATCTTCGGGTCGACCAAAGCCTTCAGCACCAACTTAATGCCTTCGGTATGGTTCGGGATGGGAAGCTGTTCGTAGTACTTCTCACCGTTGTATTTATGGGTGAACTCGCCCATTTCGAGGCCGATGCGCTCAAGCAGACCTTTAGCCAGCAAATGGGCGCTGTTGGCGTTTTCCATATCCAGCAGCTGATATTTAATGGATGAGCTGCCGCAGTTTAAGACTAATATTTTCATGATTATTTCTGTTTTTGTGCAATGGCTTGGTTACAGGTGATGGCGACCAGTTTGTAGACGTCGTCGATGGAGCATCCGCGGCTGAGGTCGTTGCAGGGCTTGGCGAGACCTTGGAGCACTGGACCTACGGCTTCGGCACCGGCGAGGCGCTGAACGAGTTTATAAGCGATGTTACCAACTTCGAGGCAGGGGAACACGAGGGTGTTGGCCTTACCTGCGACAGGGCTGCCTGGAGCCTTGCTTGAACCCACTGACGGGACGATGGCGGCGTCGGCTTGAAGTTCACCATCGAGGACGAGGTCGGGACGGCGTTCCTTGGCGATGCGGGTGGCTTCGATAACCTTGTCGACTACTTCATGCTTGGCGCTGCCCTTGGTGGAGAAGCTCAGGATGGCGGTGACTGGGTCAATCTTGGCGATAGCCTTGGCGGTGTCGGCGGTGCAGATGGCGATCTCAGCCAGCTGCTCGGCAGTCGGCATGGGGGTCACAGCGCAGTCGGCGAACACCATACGGCCGTCGGTGCCGTAAGGACAACCTTCGGGCAGGAACATCGTGAAGGCACCGCTGACGCAGCTCACGCCAGGAACGGTCTTGATGATCTGAAGGGCTGGGCGAAGCATGTCGCCAGTGGTGCTACGGGCACCACTCACGAGGCCGTCGGCCTCGCCGGCCTTCACCAGCAGGATACCGAGGTACATGAAGTTGCCAGCCAGGTCGTAGGCCTGTTCTGGAGTCATACCCTTGGCTTTACGGATTTCAAAGAGTAAGTCGGCATATTTCTGACGCTCGGGGTTGTTCATCGGGTCGATGATGCGAGCTTTTCCAATGTTCTTGAGACCAAACTCGGCAGTCATCTCTTTGATTTTCTCGGCAGGGCCGATGAGGATGATGTCGGCGACACCGTCAGCTAACAGACGGTCGGCGGCTTTCAGGGTGCGAGGTTCGTCACCTTCAGGGAGCACAATGCGCTGCTTGTTGGCTTGGGCATTGGCAATAATTTCATGCATTAAATCCATGTTAGATGTTTATTTGTTGAGTTATTGAATTGTTATTCGATAGAGAAGGCAAAATTAGGAATTTTTATTATTTTTGCAAACGTTTTTTAGCATTATTATGAACGAAGTTTCAGGGTTCATCACATCGGGTTTCGGGGGCCTCATCACCCCTATGGAGAGGGTCACTCACGAGGTGCTGGAAGAATGGAATTTGATCGTGTTAGCAGTAACGCTGTTGTTGGCAGTGCTCAACAAGCAGTTGTATCCCAGACAGTTCCGCCAGCTGCTCGCCGTCCCCGGAGGAGTGGCACACACCAACCAACTGCTCCGTGAATGGACACCCACTTCCAGTTTCATCGGCTTTTCGTTCACAGCATCATACATCGCCGTAGCCGCCCTGTTTCTCCAGAAGGCCCTCGTGATCTTTTCCAACGACATAACCCAATACAATAGTTTCAACGTTTTCAGTGTGCTTTGCGCCATCACGGCGGGATGGATCATTTTAAGACATTTGATCATTGCGCTGATGGGATGGCTGTTCCGGCAAAACGACGTCATTATGCGCCAAAACACCGTGGAGCTATCGGTATCCACTTTCTGTTTTTTGGTTTTGGAAATCATCTTATTATTAGTGCTATACATCCCCAACTCCATCTTTGTTTGGATTGGCATCGGCATTATTTTTGCAGCTGCCTTGGTAAAGCTATTTCTCAACTTCAACGAGACAAGAGTTTTTACAAAAATGCCGACGTTATATATTTTTTTGTATTTTTGCACGCTCGAAATCGCACCCTTGGTCCTACTCCTTGTAGGAGGGATGCGTTACTTCACATATAACACTGTATTATAATCAGTTAGCTAATGAAGATTAAATCTATTTTGGTGTCACAGCCACAACCTACGGACATCACAAAAACCCCGTATGGTGACATGATGAAGAAATACGGCGTGAATTTCACCTTCGAGAAATTTATCAAGTTGGAAGGTGTCACTGCCAGTGAACTTCGTCAAGAGCACATCAAACTTTCAGAATATACCGCCATCATCCTCTCAAGCCGCAATGCGATCGACCATTTCTTCAGAGTCGCAAAGGAGATGCGTTACACTGTCCCCGAGACCTTGAAGTATTTCTGCATCAACGAGTCGACGGCTCTTTACCTGCAGCGTTATGTCCAATATCGCAAGCGCAAGGTGTTCTTTGGCAACCAGACCTTCACCGACCTGATGGAGATCATCAAGAAGCACAAGGACGAGAAGTATCTTTACTGCTGTTCCGACATCAGTTCCGACAGCAACATAGCACTCCTAAGCGAAGCCAAGATCAATGTGACGAAAGCCGTGATGTTCCGCACCGTTTCGGCCGATCTCACCCAGACCATCAAGATCGAGGATTATGACATGTTAGTATTTTTCAGCCCTGCCGGAATCGAGTCGCTCAAGGCCAACTTCCCCAAGTTCAAGCAAAAGGAAGTCGCCATCGGCGGTTTTGGCGAGGCCACCTGCCATGCCATCACCGAAGCCGGCTTCAATCTTGACTTCCACGCTCCCACAGAGACAGCGCCTTCGATGACTATGGCCATTGAGGAGTTCATTGCTGCGGAAGCCAAGAAGAACAAGAAAAAATGATTGAGGACTTCCCGAAATACGAACACATCTGCAAAGAGAACGACATCCAGTCCCTTTTCGCAAAAGGGGCTGGTTTTTCGTGTTATCCGTATCGGGTCGTTTACCTATTCAAGCCTGTCGGCGACAAGCCTGTCACCTGTCGGTTGTTGCTTTCCGTGTCGAAAAAGCGCTTCCATCACGCCTTCAAACGCAACCGCGTGAAACGGCTCATCCGCGAGTCGTGGCGCAAAAACAAGCAGGCACTCTACGAAATCTGCGAAAGAGATACTATTTCCGTCGATGTAGCGTTAGTATATAACGCAACCGTCATCCACTCCTACGAGGAGATGTACCGAAAAACCGCTAAAGCCGTTCACGAGCTTGTCAACAGATATGAAAAGGAGATTCAGGCCACTCACTAAGCTGCTCATCGGGCTGATCAGGCTCTACCAGATCACGCTGTCGCCCTGGTTCGGCAAAGCCTGTCGCTACACGCCGACCTGCTCCAACTACGGCATCCAAGCCCTGGAGAAATACGGCGCCTTCAAAGGCAGCTGGCTTACCATCAAGCGGGTGCTTTCATGCAATCCCTGGGGCGGAAGTGGGTATGATCCGGTACCGTGAGAGAGAGATAAAAGTTAATAGATAAGAGATAAAAGATAAAATAGATGAGAAAGATTTGGTTATTTGGTTTAATCATCAATTTACTGATCCCAATCACAACGGTGGCTCAGGTAAAGCAAAACAACTTCGAAATTTCGAAGAGCATTGACATCTACAACAGCCTGCTCCGTGAGCTAAACTTGAATTACGTAGACGAGATCAACCCGGCGGAACTGAACGAGACCGCCATCAACGCCATGCTCAAGGAGATGGACCCTTACACCGTGTTCATCCCCGAGTCTGAAATTGAAAACTACAAGCTGATGACTACTGGTGAATATGGCGGCATTGGTGCCCTGATCCAGTATGACGGCGAATACACTCGCATCTCTGATCCATACGAGGGATGGCCAGCTCAAAAAGCAGGCCTCCAGGCTGGCGACGCCATCATCTCCGTCAACGGTGTAGACACCCACAAGAAGCCTACCGACCAGGTCAGCGAGTTGCTCAAGGGACAGCCTGGCACCGAGGTGACCATCAAAGTCAAGCGCTACGGTGTTGAAAAGCCCATCGAATTCAAACTCAAACGCGAGAAAGTCAAGATCGACAACATCCCCTACGCCACCGTGTTTGACAACGGCATCGGTTACGTGAGCCTTGGCAGTTTCACCAAAAATGCTGGCAACGAGATGAAACAGCATCTCGTGGAGATGAAGAAAGAGCACGACCTCAAGGGCTTCATCATCGACCTCAGAGGCAATGGCGGTGGACTCATGAACGAGGCCGTCGACATCGTCAACCTCTTCATCCCCAAAGGCAAACCCGTGGTCTCCACCAAAGGTAAGTCGCAACATGCCGGAAGCGTTTACCACACCAATAACCAGCCTGTTGACGAGCAAGTCCCCGTGGCCATCCTCGTCGACGGTGGCAGCGCCTCCGCCAGCGAGATTGTGGCAGGCTCCATCCAAGACTACGACCGCGGCGTGATCATCGGTCAGCGCACCTTCGGTAAAGGCCTGGTGCAGAACATCCTGCCTCTGTCCTATAACACCCAGATGAAAGTCACCATCGCCAAATACTACATCCCCAGCGGACGCTGCATCCAGGAGATCGACTACTCAAAGAACAAGAAACAAGATACGCTCACTTCTCACCTCTCACCTCTCACCTCCGACACTTTAGGCAAGCCCTTCAAGACCGAAGCTGGACGTACCGTTTACGAAGGCCACGGCATCATGCCTGACGTCAAGATCGAACTTAAACAATACGCCACTGCCACGGCATACCTCTACGCCAAGAACTACATCTTCGACTACGCCACCAAATACGTGTCCGAGCATAAGACCATCGCTCCTGCCAAGGAGTTCAAGATTGATGACGCCACCTACAACGATTTCATGGCGTTCGTGAAGGAAAAGGGATTCTCCTACACCACCGAGAGCGAGAAGAAACTCGAGGAGCTGAAGAAAAAGGCCAAGGACGAAGGCTACTACGAAAGCATCGGCAATCAGCTTGAAAACCTTGAAGCTCAGCTGAAAGCCGACAAGGAAAACGACCTGACGAAAAACCGTGCCGACATCGAAGACCTGCTACGCCTTGAGATTGTGGGACGTTACTATTATCAGGTGGGCCGTATCATGGCTTCGCTCGAAAACGATCCTGATCTGAAAGAGGCCTTCAACATTCTCTTGGATCAAAAACGTTACCAATCTATCCTGAAACCTTGAGTTGGCGGGAACAGACACGGCAATACGAGCCAATGGCATATTTTATATGCTTGGCTATGATGGCGATAAGCCTAACCCTTTCGCCTTTCATGATGAGTGTATCGCAGTTTCTGCTGCTGATCGTATGGCTTTTCATGGGCGATCCCGTCAAAGTGAAATTCCAGCGTTTCATCCATAATAGGATTGCTGTTCTGCTGGTCTCACTCTACATGCTCCACGTCATCGGACTGATTTACACCTCCGATTTTGCCTACGCTTTCAAAGACCTGAAAGTCAAGCTTCCGTTGTTGGCCTTTCCGATCATACTCTCCTCGGTGAAGCCTTTGGAAAAAAGACATTTCGACTGGTTGATGCTGGTTTATGTAATGGCGGTTTTTGTAGCCACCTGCATCAGCTTTGGCACCTACCTGAAACACGACTACGGCAATATCCGTGAGATCTCACGTTTCATCAGCCACATCCGCTTCTGCCTGAATATCGTACTCGTGGTTGGAATCATCGCCTATTACCTATTCACACGACCAGCACCATGGTGGGAAAAGCTTTTGCAAGCGACGCTTATCGTTTGGTTCCTTTATCAGCTCTACATCTTCGAGTCCATCTCAGGCTATCTTGCCCTTATCAGCATGGTGATAGCTTCGTTGGTTTATGTGTTTTTCAACAAAGTACAAAGCACACCTTGGCGAACAGCCTTATTGATCCTTATCATTGGCATACCAACTGCAGCAGGCATCTATGGTTATCGCCTTGCCTCTTCCCTTCTTACTCCCCCTGCTGTCGATTTCGACAGTCTTGATAAGAAAACCGCTCAAGGCAACGATTACCAGCATGACACGGTTGCTTTCCCAGTAGAAGATGGCAAGTATGTCGGTTTGTATTTATGTCGAACAGAAATGCGGGAGACATGGAACAGCCGCAGCACACTTGATTACAACGGATTGACGCTCAACGGAGAGAATTTGGAGGCAACCTTAGTAAGATATCTCACTTCGAAAGACCTCAGGAAGGACGCCAAGGGTGTTGCCGCTTTGACTGACCAGGACGTCCAAAATGTGGAGCAGGGCATTGCCAACTATGTCAACTGGAGTCATCCTGGAATTCACGCCAGGCTCTCATCCACGTTATTTGAATACGGCCTCTACCGTCGCAACGATTATCCCAACGGAGGGTCTTTGTCGCAACGATTCGAATACACCAAGGCTTCGATTTACCTCATCGAAAAGCACCCTATCTTCGGCGTGGGCACTGGCGATATCCCCAACGCCTACAAACAAGCTTACGACGAGTTGCAGTCGCCTTTGCGTCAAGAGTTCAGACACAAAGCCCATAACCAATACCTCTCCATCACCGTCGGGTTCGGCATTGTGGGGTTATTGCTATTCCTAATCGTACTGTTGTATCCCTATCTCTCCTCGAAACGCTATCGGACCTATCTATATACGATCTTCCTCGTCATCTTACTGATTTCCATGCTGCCCGAGGACACCATTGAGACTCAAGCTGGAGCTTCATGGTTTGCTTTTTTCAATAGTTTGCTTATCTTTGCGTCACAAAACAAGAATTCACACCCCGAAACCAAATAACATGAGAAAAGAACAATTCATTTCTGACTACGTCGTTTACGAGAGCGAACAAGAACTTGACACCAAGGATGCCGAATTGCTGCGTCACGCTCACGAAGCGGCGAAAAACTCCTATGCCCCATATTCGAAATTCCACGTAGGAGCAGCTGTCAGACTGGCCAACAACGTCATCGTCAAAGGCAACAACATCGAGAATGCAGCCTATCCCAGTGGTTTGTGCGCCGAACGTGTAGCTTTGTTCAATGCCCAGGCACAGTATCCCAACGTTCCGGTAGAAGCCATTGCTCTCACGGCAGAGTCTGAGCACAGCAAAGTCAACGAACCCATTCCACCCTGCGGTGCCTGCCGTCAGGTGATGGTTGAGACCGAGCAACGTTCTAAACAGCCCATGCGCATCATATGCCAAGGCGACACGGGCGCCGTTATGGTGTTTGATGGCGTCGAAACGCTGATGCCCTTTATCTTTCTTGACAAGTTTCTATGATTGAGCTCAACAAAGGTTTCCTTTTGAAATTCCTGAAGTTCGGCGCCGTAGGATTCTCCGGCGTGTTTGTGAATTTCGGGGTGACTTGGTTTTTCAAGGAAATCTGCAAGCTCAACAAATACTTCAGCAACATCCTTGGTTTTGTCTTTGCGGCCACAAGCAACTATCTGCTCAACCGTTACTGGACCTTCCAAAGCACCAATCCCCAGATGGGCGCTGAATTTGCAAAATACTTCCTGATTTCAGTGGTTGGCTTGGGCATCGACACCTTGACGGTGTATCTGCTCAACGGCAAGCTGAAATGGAATTTTTACCTCAGCAAGATCTTCGCCGTAGGCGCTGCCATGCTGTGGAATTTCTTCGGAAATCTGCTATTTACCTTTGCTTAATTACCCCCTATCATAATGAGGCATTTCCTCTGGGAGAATGATGGAGAACTCCACCAAACCGGCAGGAGTCGTCTTGGCATCGTCATCGTACCAAGGAGTCTGATAGATCAACTTCTTCTTCCCTTTTTTCGAGATGGTGTACACGTTTGACACGTTGGCCTCGAGCATGTGGCAGATCATCTCCCATGAATGAGGGTTGTGGCATTGCTTCAGGTTGCGTCCGCGGGCATCCCCGTTGACATCGATAGAGCTGTCGTTTTGGTAGATCACATTGCCATCCTTGTCACTGACGGTGATGGCAACATTCAGTCCTTTATAGAAATCCATAATCGTTTATTTATGAAGTTTTTTATTTCCAAAGAGATCAATTGTCATGGTTACCGGCTTGCTTTGACCACTTACGATGCCCACGCCGTTCTCAACATTGGAATAGACCTGCACCGGCTCAGCGAACATGCCGATAATGCCGTTGGGATCATTCTCCAAGTATTCCTCGGTTGTCTTTTTGTTTTTGTAAAGACTCTCTTCCACTCGGCTCATTTCAACCACAAAAGGCTCAAATACCTCCACATCCCAGAAAAAATACGTGAAGTTCACCGTGTAGGTCTTGCCGTCAAAATAAGTGTCGGTAAACAAATTATAAAGACCGGATCCGTAGTAATCGCTGCTCTCACCCATTAACTCATCCGCTCCCAAATCCAAAGGGTTCGCAAACACCGGGTCTTCGGAATAGAATGAATACATGGAATACTCCGCATCAAGAGCATTATAAAAACAAAGGTTATAGAAATCGGTGCCGGCAGGATCATCGATCTCTACAGCAAAATCGATAGTTCCATTTTCATAATCAACGCTCACGGTATCGAAACTGATCACTGTGGGAGACTCTGGCAAGGTCACCTCGGCGTAGGCCGTCTCAAACTCGCTCGAACGAACCTCGAAACGCAACTTATCGCCTTCGCACAGCTCATACTGGCCTTCACAATAAGTGAAGATATAATCCGATATGGAATCACGCACTTGAAGCGACTCCTTGAAACTGCCGTTCACGTATAGGTCAACCTCCACATCCTTTACACGGAAATCTATTCTCGAATCCAAGAAGAACCAGCTCTTTTCGATACATAGATTTGCCGTCTTTCCCGCCTGTTGGACGCCATTGACCACCAACAGCGGATCGGATTGTTCACCGTTGAATTCCACATCCTTGACACAGGATGCCATGCCGCATAAGAGCACGGTCAAAACCAATAATATCTTTTTCATTTTCATAAGGCTCAGAATTTATATTGCCAACTCAAAGTCGGGATGATTGGGAAGATACACACCTGACGCAATTTGCCTTCCATTGGAATCACCACAAAAGGATTATTGTGCGCGTATGTGTTATACACGTTGATACTGAAGATATTCTCTCCCTGCTCATACTTCCAGTGGAAATTGGCCACTAGGTCGAGTCGGTGATAGTTGCTGTAACGGTAGTTGTTGCGGTTATTGATGTAACCAACCGTCTGAGAGTAACCAAACATGTCAAGGCCACTGAGGCCATGGTAGTTTTGGAAGGCCAACGTAGCGCAGTTGCCAGTACTGTAGACCCATGTTGCCCCCACATCAATGTGGTCGTTGAACTCATACATAAGCACAACGCTTATATCGTGACGGCGGTCATACTTGGCGGGGAAAGGCTTGCCATAGTTCAGTTCCTGTCCCGGACGGTTGAAGAGACGGTCAGAGTGCGCCCAGGTGTAACCCAACCAGCCGGTGAACTTACCCACGTTTTTCTGAACGAAGAACTCGATGCCGTAAGCCCAGCCGTCGCCCATCACCACCTTGTCCTGCCAATCGGTCTCGTCAATCGAGAAGAACGAAGCGCCGTCCTTGTACTCCAACACGTTGTTCATCTTTTTGTAATAGCCTTCCACCGAGAACTCATAGCCATTCCACTCATAAAAAGCACCCAATGCCACTTGATGGGAGTTCATCGGGACGATCTCGCCGGTGACAGGTACCCAGAGGTCTGTCGGCAGGCTGATGGCATTGCTCGAGAGCAGATGGATATACTGGCTCATGTAGGCATAACCTGCTTTAAGCGAGAGGTTTTCAGTAATCAGGGAACGCAGGCTCACCCTTGGCTGGACACTGTGATAAGTCTTTTTGTCAACGGTGAAGGTAGAGTAATGCAGGCCCAAATTCAACTTGAAATAGTTACTGATATCCCAATTGTCTTCCACATACAGATCAGTCTCCAGTGCTCTAATGCGTGAGTCGTTTGTCACCGTATCGTAATTGAATCCTTGCTGACCACTCTCCTCCTCTTCGAGATGGATGCCCAAAGTAGTAGGCTTATAGGTGTGATGGGTGATGTTGGCACCGAACTTCACATCGTGGTTATCGAAAGGCTTGTAGTCAAAATCAGCTTTCCCACTGAAATCGTAAATACCTGAGTTCAAGTTCAACTGAGCGCTCTCAGAACTACTATAGGTTTGATTAAATTCCTTATACCAAGTGTCACTACCGATATCGGCTCCCAAATAATGGCGATACTGGGTATAAGCTCCGGTAACGTTCATGAAAAGGTTCGGACGGATGACGTGGTTCCAGCGTAGTGCTGCCACGCGGTTACCCCACATCCAGTCAAAATTCATCTTCTGCTCTGAAGACATTTCATAATCCAAATCGTAATAGTCCGCATAGTCTTGCTTGGTCCTAATTCGGGCATACACCTTGTCATCGCCCGAATAAAGGCTGAAAAAAAGACGGTCCTTATCGGAGAACTTATGGTTGATTTTCAGGTTGAGGTCATAGAAATAATAACCGCCCCAAATGCTATTGCCTTCGCCCATTTCTCCTCTGGTAATAAGAGCAAGTAGCGGAGCGGCAATGAGATCAAAATAAGTACGTCTGAACGATACGTTGAACGAGGTCTTGCCTTTGACGATGGGGCCTTCCACATTAACTTTGGCGGCAATAAGACCAAGACTGACATTGCCGTGGTACTCATACATGTCGCCATCTTTCATGTGCACATCAATCACCGATGAGAGGCGACCGCCAAAACGAGCCGGGAAGTTACCTTTATACAAAGTGACGTTTTTGATGGCGTCGGAGTTGAAAGCGGAGAAGAATCCAGCGGCATGGTTGACATTGTAAAGCGGTATGCCATCAAGCAAGATCAGGTTTTCGTCAGGGCCGCCACCGCGAACATACATGCCCGCAGAGCCCTCAGTGCCACTCTGTACACCAGGCAGCAACTGCAAGGCCTTGATGACATCGGTCTCGCCAAACATGGCCGGAACCTTCTTCAGTTGGGTCACAGGCAACTCGATGGTGCTCATCTGAGCACCCTTCACATGGTTATCAATTGCCTTACCTGTCACCGTCACCTCACTCAGCTGAAGCGACTGTGCCAAAGCGATGTTGATCACCGTGTCGTTTTTCAAGTCGAAAGCCGTCTCGTAGGACTCAAAGCCCACAAACGAAGCCTTCAATTTGACCTGACCCTCAGACAATTTCAAGGTATAATATCCGAAATTATTGGTAACGGAGCCTTTCATGGTGGCCGTCTCGTAAACCGAGGCCCCAAGCAAGGTCTCTTGGCTCTTAGCATCAGTAACATAACCACTGATGGTGTGCGATTTCTTGGCGTTCTGCGCGAAAACAGAACTTGATGCGACAATCGCAAAAAACAATAATAAAACTTTAGCTTTCATGTTGCAAAGGTACGAGAAAAAATCATACCTTTGCATTAATTCTCAACCAGTGAAAAAGCTTTATAAACTCATATTGAGCTCCTTTCTCGGCAGTTTCATCTTCACGTTTTTCATCGTGATCTTTGTGCTGTTGATGCAGTTCTTATGGGTTTATGTGGATGATTTGGTAGGTAAAGGTTTGTCGTTCAAGATCCTCATGGAGTTGTTTTTCCATGCCTCAGTCACCTTCGTACCCATGGCGTTGCCTTTGGCCATCCTGTTGGCCTCCATCATGAGCTTCGGCGACCTCGGCGAGCATTACGAGTTGGTAGCCATCAAGGCTTCAGGCATATCACTCTGGACCGCCATGCGTCCGTTGCTCTTGTTCTCCGTGATGCTCAGTGGCCTCGCCTTCGTCTTCTCAAACAGCATCAACCCTGTGGCTATGCTGAAATTCAAGACCTTGCTTTTCGACATCCGAAGGCAGAAACTAGCTTTCGACATCAAGGAAGGGCAGTTCTACAAAGACATCGAGAACTATGTCATTTATGTCGATAAGAAAGGAAAAGACGGCAGCACCATTTACGGAGTCAAGATTTACGACCACACGGATCGCGAAGGCAACAACAAAATCATAGTGGCCGACTCAGGCATGATGTCGCTCAGTCCCAACCAGCGCACCATCATCTTCACCCTTTACAATGGACACAATTACACCGAGGACAATTCCGACGAGGCCACATTTAGAACCAAGCGACCTTTTGAGCGAATGTCGTTCAAGGAAGAGCAGATCAAGTTCAGCTTGGAGAGTTTTGACCTGACCAGATCGAACGAAGAGATGTACAAGTCGTACCAAGCCATGATGAATACACATCAGCTAAGCACTGCACTGGATTCATTGGAAAAACGGTTTGATGAAAGACAAGTGGGCTTTCGCCAAAGTTTCAAGCAACGCCTGAGCAATTACGAACACAGCAAACGAGTAACGGAAAACGGGAATCTCTCGGAGAATGACAGTCTCCCCGTTTTAGAATGGCCTTTGCTTGAGCACCTCGACCCTGACGCTCGAAGCTCCGTGCTCGAATTGGCTGTCGGCATCTCTCGAAACGCTAAAGAGAATGTCTCGTTCCACCGACAGGACTTCCAAAACCAAATATTGAATATCAAGAAACATAAAAAAGAATGGCATAAGAAATTTACACTGAGTTTCGCATGCCTCATCTTCTTCTTTATCGGCGCACCTTTGGGAGCGATTATCCGTAAAGGAGGACTGGGACTCCCCGTGGTAATCTCCGTGCTGTTCTTTGTCATATACTACATTATTTCAACCGTGGCGGAACGCATGGCGGAATTCGGCGACCTGAACATGTTCTTAGGCGTTTGGATTTCCTCCATCATCATCTTCCCCATCGGCCTTATCCTGACTTTCAAGGCCACTAAATACTAAGCCTATGAAGATACTACTGCTCTGCAACAAATCACCCTATCCTGCCTTTGAAGGCGGTCCCATGGCCATGAACAGCATTGTCACGGGACTGCTCAATGCTGGACATCAGGTCAAAATCATGGCCGTCAACAGCAAGAAGTTCAACGTCACTCCAGAGGACATCCCGGAGGATTACAAGCAGAAAACCGGCATTGAGCTGATTGACGTGGATTTGCGAGTGAGACCATTTCAGGCTTTCAAGAACCTCTTCACCAACAAGTCGTATCATGTGGAGCGCTTCATCTCGAAGAACTTTAACAACCGCTTGATTGAGGTGCTGAAAGAAGACATCTATGATGTAGTGCAGCTTGAGACGCTCTATATGGCGCCTTACATCGACACCATACGAAAATATACCAAGGCCAGGATCGTGTTACGTGCTCACAACGTGGAGCACCTCATCTGGGAACGCATCGCCAAAGGCACACGCTTTTTCCTGAAACGGGCATACATCAAGCATCTGGCCAAAACATTGAAGAATTACGAGCTATCGGTCATCAGCAAGGTCGACGGTATTGCTGCCATCACCCGCAAAGATGCTGCTGTTTTCAGAAAATACTGCGCTGCCAGCACCATCGACATCCCTTACGGCGTCTATCCAGACGAGTTCAAGCCGAGCTATGCCATTGAAGGAAAGCCTTCCTTCTATCACATCGGATCGATGAACTGGATGCCCAACGTGGAAGGTATTAAGTGGTTCATTGAAAACTGCATGGATGCAGTGACCGCTAAGGTTCCTGATTTCGTTTTCCACTTGGCGGGACGTCACATGCCAGAATGGCTAAAGGTCATGAAGAACGAGCACGTGGATGTCGTCGGTGAAGTGCCTGACGCCAAAGCATTTGTGGCCGACCACAACGTAGCCATAGTCCCCCTGCTCTCAGGCAGCGGCATCCGTATCAAGATCATCGAGTCCATGGCTTTAGGTAAGACCGTCATCACTACGATGGTCGGCGCCGAAGGCATACTTTACACCGAAAACGTCAACATCATCATCGCCGAGAATAAAGCTCAGGTAGCCGAGGCGATACGCCGCATCAACGAGAATCCAGCCATGGCCGAGGAAATTGGAAGAGCGGCACGTAAGTTGGTGGAAGACGTCTACGACAACCGTAAAATCACCGAGCGGCTTCTCATGTTTTATGAGCAGATCAAGCCTACCTCGAAAATCACATTCGTATGAAAATCTTTGTTCTCCTACCCCGCATACCCTATCCGCTTGAAAAAGGCGACAAACTCAGGGCTTACCACCAAATCAGACAGCTCTCGAAAAACAATGAGATTGTGCTCTGCGCCCTCAACGACAATGCGAAGGTCGATGAGCAGAAAGCCTTTCACGCCCTCCAACCCTACTGCCAATCCATCAACTTCATCAAGATATCGAAGCTTCAAATCCTGTTTGGACTGGTTCGGGCTTTCCTGAAGGGACTGCCTATGCAATGCGGCTATTTTTACAATCGCAAGGCATCACGCAAGGTCGACGAGCTCATTCAGAAGCATAAGCCCGACATGCTCTACGGACAGCTGCTGCGCGTTGCAGAATACATCCGACATAATGACCTTCCGAAAGCCATCGACTATCAGGATATTTTCTCATACGGCATGAAACGCCGCCGTGATATCGCCTCGTGGATCACCCGACCTGTGTTCAATATGGAATACAAACGGCTTTGCCGTTATGAGGCCGCCATTTTCGATGACTTCGATGTGAGGACCATCATCAGCGAGCCTGACCGCAAACTGTTTCCACATC
Organism: Bacteroidales bacterium; assembly: GCA_017531225.1. GTDB lineage: Bacteria > Bacteroidota > Bacteroidia > Bacteroidales > F082 > Limimorpha. The sequence goes on from JAFXLL010000010.1 coordinate 167,434, forward strand.
CCGATCGCGATAAGATCCTCATCATCCCCAATGGCGTAGATCACGACTTCTTCAAGCCTCAGCAACAGGAAAAGGAATACGATGTAGTGTTCACTGGCAACATGAGCTACCCACCCAATGTGAACGCTGTGGATTACCTCGCCAACGAGATTCTCCCCATTGTTTGGAAGACGCTGCCAAACACCAAGATGTACATCGCTGGCGCCAACCCCGATCCTAAGGTCAAGAAAGCCGCTTCGGACCGTATCATCGTGAGCGGATGGCTCGACGATATCCGCGACGCATACGCCAAAAGCCGTGTGTTTATCGCTCCCATGCGTATCGGCACCGGACTGCAAAACAAGCTGCTGGAAGCTATGTCGATGGGACTTCCAGCCATCACCTCACCCTTGGCCAACGCTTCACTCGGCGCCAAACCCAACGAGGAAATCTTGGTTGGCAGCAATGCCGAGGAATTGGCACAACACATCATCACCTTGTTGACCGACAAGGAGAAAGCAACCCAAATCTCACAAGCCGGGTATGATTTCACCAACCGCGTTTATGATTGGGGAAAGGCGACGGAGAAGTTGGAGGAGGCGATGCGGAAAACGGCCTATTCTTATCAAAAACTGTGAAAAAGTCAGAGTTTTTTTGATTTTTTCATAGTTTATGATTATTTTTGCCTCGCAAAACAGCATTGTCATGAAAAGAAAAATCATAGAGAGTCTACTTGCGTGGAAAAATAGGCCAGACCACAAACCTCTCATTCTGAATGGTGCCAGACAGGTGGGAAAAACCTATATACTGGAGGAATTTGGAAAACAATACTACAAGAATTACATCCGAATCAGTTTGGATTTGGTTCCTAACGTCAGGGAGTTCTTGAGTAAGACCATCGAGCCATTGGAGATTATTGCTTACATTGAATCAATGTATGACATCAGAATCCTTCCGCATGAAACATTGGTGATTCTCGATGAAATCCAGGACTGCAAACGTGCGTTGCTTGCTTTGAAATACTTCAGGGAAGACCATCCCGAATACGACATCGCTGCAGCGGGGAGTCTGTTGGGCATCGCTATTAATAAAGGAGAAAAGAAAGACGAGAATAGTGAGGAAGAGCCCTTCTCTTACCCCGTCGGGAAAGTGGACGAACTTAGCTTGTATCCCATGGATTTTGAGGAGTTCCTTTGGGCGATGGATTATCATATTCTTGCTGAAACCATCAAAGAACATTACCAAAACGACACTCCCATGTCCGAATCGGTGCATGCCATGGCATTGGATCTCTACCAAAAATACTTGATTGTTGGTGGCATGCCGGAAAGCGTTTCAAAATATGTCGAGACTCACAGCTATCTTGAATCCAGGATGGTCCAACAATCCATACTTACAGGCTATAACACCGACATGGGGAAATATGCCAAGCCTTCCACTACGGTAAAGATTAGGGCTTGTTACGACTCCATCCCTGCACAGCTCGCCAAAGAGAACCGAAAATTCCAATACAAGTTGGCTCAAAAAGGAGGTACGGCAGCTGTGTTTGGCGAGGCCATCGAATGGCTGCTACAGGCAGGCATCACGCTCCGATGCAAACTGATTTCGCACGGCTTCATCCCCATCTCTACTCAGGAAGATGATAGCGATTTCAAGATTTATATGCACGATGTGGGATTGCTGAACACCAAGACGGACATTCCCGTGCAGATGTTGCTGTCGTCCATCGAAAGCGACAACACATTCTTGGGCTCAGTGGCTGAGAATTACGTGGGACAGGCGTTGACTGCCAACGGCGTTGCATTACGTTACTGGAAAAACGGGAACACTGGCGAGGTGGACTTCGTCATCCAAAACGGTATGGAGGTTGTCCCTGTCGAAGTAAAGAAAGGCAGGAAGGTAAAGGCCATTAGCATGAACGATTTCAAGAAGAAATATGATTGTTCTGTAGGTTACCGTATCTCCAGCAAGAACTTCGGTTATGCCAACGGCATCAAATCCATACCCTTGTATGCGGTTTTCTGTATTGGAAATATGTAAGCATCAAGCCTGATCCCGAGAAGATGGCGACGGAGAGGGGAATGGAGATGGCAGGAAAAGCCATTTTTATTAATATGGTTTAAAAACATCCCACTCGTTATATTCAGCATCATCAAGAAACCCTTTGACTTCTGCCTTTATTTTAACAGGGAACATTTCTATAGCAAGTTCCATTAAGCGTTCCCAACTTCGGCTTCGATATTCTCTGAAACGCTCGCCAAATTGTTGCAAAGTAATCGTTTGATCTGATTCCTCCGATAAAAAGGAAGGAATGTTTTGTTGAAGATATTTGTTCCAAGCAATGAATTTTACCATAGTATTCAAATTCCCTGTATTAATGAGTGTCTGGATGTAATAAGCCATATCTGGCAAAAATAAAAGCGATGGTTTGTAATCAAACATCAGAGACAAAAACTTTTCTTGGTTACTAAACAGATTATCAATATCAAATGTAGTGTGGCAATAATCATTGTCTACGGCATATTTTGGAGGCTTGTAATCAATGTCTAGAAACCGAAAAACGTGTCCAAACAATAGATTGTCGGCTTCGGCTTCGACAAGATGAATGTGACGGGCGGCCAAGATATGATAATATTGCTTTTTCGACAATCTTATTTTGTCAATTACAAAATCTTTGTCCTGAGCAAGCCTCAAGCATACTGCCAGATAATTGTCCTTCCCTAAATCTTCTTGATGTGATTTGACATATTCCAATGGGAATCTGTGTGCAATAACCCTCGCACATTCTGGCTCTCTATAGCACTTCCATGTCGTTTCTATAGCTGGCACTATGCCATCATCCCACCAATAATCCAGCAAAACCCTATACCACCAATCCCTATCAGTTGTTTTTTCAGGCAGGATGGTATTGATGATTTGGATTTGGCACTCGTTGGATTGATTCAAGAACCTGTCCTCTAATTCTGCCACAACACTCTCTTTTTCTTCTTCATCACCAATCTGATATTTTTCCAATAGAACCTCAATGGGTTCATATTTACCTTCATCAATTTCATCATTGGCCTCATCCCCATTCAAATCGTCTTTTTTACTGAAAACCAACTCGTTTTTCGACAATTCATGTAAGAATTGACGTACAAACTTAGGCTGTTCCTTTTGTAAAGTATACAAGCTTTTCGAATCAAAGACATACTCGTTTGACCCGAATTGTTTCCGAAATGACTTTGGCATCAGACCCATAATATTGAGTTCATCCATGATGATTAGATCCTGTTCGCCAAGTTCAAGCTCATCGAGTCCTTTTTCGAGAGCTTCTGAAAGGTGCGAGTACTTTTCAGCTAATTCTTGCTGTTTTAGCTTATTGTATTCGTCTTCGCCGATTAGCGAAAGTCCATTCCTAAGCATGTCGGCAAAGACATCAAATTGTTCGAGGTCGTTTAGCATAATCATTACAAATTAAAAACCTTAATAGTTATAGTGTAACACAGTGGTTTCATTTATTGTAGTATCCATAAGTTGCTCTTGCCTGACCTCCATACTTTTATAAGGTCTGCCGTCACGGAAATAGTAAGTCGTGGAATCAGAGCAACAAGCTCCATCGCTTGTAAGCAACAATAGGGTTCCATTGGTTGGGTCAAATTTGCAATATGTCCGGCAAGTTTCCGTGGATAATCTGTAAAAAGGCTCATTGTGGATTTGTACAAAGCCTTCAGGGTAATCGGAATAAAAAGTAAAATCCTCGCAGTCAAGCCAATCATCCTTATCTAACTCTCTGTATGGCCTGGGAGAGCCACAAATGACGAGGTCTTTTTTGCCATCAAAATTGTAATCTGCAAATCCCAAAATGGCTCTCCAATCCAAATAGGGCTGCATTGATTCTTGATAATACTGATTTAGGACTATCGTGTCTGGACTTTCCGCCAATCGCGTTTCGTCAAACCAAATGTCCACATTGATTTCATGGGTCAACATTTTCGTCGTGTCGGAATTTGAAAAATAAAAATAACCAGACCCAGAAAAGAGTTGCGTTTTATCACAAAGCCAATGAATCTTGACATTGTAGCCATTGATAGGCTGGTCATATACGAACCATTTTTCATATAAACCAAGCTTTGTTTGGTGCAAGGGCTTGTTTTCGTGGCAAGACAAAAGCAAAGACACAATCAAAGCTAATGCTATTCTGGATAATTTCATGTGGTATGCTTATTGGTTGGAGCCGCAAAAATACTCCAATCCGAAAAGCACATCTGACTTTTACAAGGCTTGCAAATCTACCAATTCGCAAGGCAGGGTGATTTTCTTCGGTTCACTACGCTTGCCTATGATATAGTAATGTTGAGCGTAGGCACTATCAAACTGCTTAAGAAAAGCCTCTCGTAAGCGGGCGCATTTCTCGTTGATGGAGTTTTTGGTCGGGTCAGTGAGGTCGCGGATGCTGTTTTCTATGTTGCTCTCAATGACACGGTTGCTGATTTGCTTATAAATGTCAAGAAGCTCCGTGTAATAGTAGCGCAATTGTTTGAAAGAAATGCCTTCAGGATGCTTTAGGAAAAGCAAGTAAACGGCTTTGGGGAGCGGCGACATGGTGATTTCCATATTGTTGTAGTCAGGAAGGAAAAACCTGAAATCCTTAGTGATGACCAAGCGGCTCAAAGTGGGGTGTTCCTCGACAAGTTCATTCAAAAGGTGTAACTGCACACCTCTTTTCCGTAATTCGATGATTCTTTGCCGTATTTCATCTGTCAAATCATCAATGCTTTTGTCCGCAAACAAGATGTTGTCGCTGCCATCATTGAAATAATGGTCGGCAACATCATCTTCATTTTTGGGCTTTGACAAAGCATTGAAAGAGGTTCCAGATCCTCCACGATAACTGAATGTGAGATGTTTCAGATACCTTTCAAATTGTTCGGAGAGAGGAACGGATGAATCGGCAACCAGCAGTCGATAGGTGTAATAATAGTTGCTGGGGTTTTCAGCCTCCATTTGGACAAAATGAATCAGCGCGGGGCCTTCAATGCTCCCTGAAAGAATGTGACTTTTCAGCGTTTCAATAGTGAGATTGCCATTCACAAACGAGGATTCTTGCCCAAGAAAGGGAAACATGTAATGAAGTGCTTCTTTGGAAACCTCTTGGCCGCATAGCTTTGGCAAATAGATGAAAGTAGCCTTTTTTGAAAGGAACTGCTGCTGGATTTCCTCATAGTGTTCTTGGATATACCCATTGATGGCGGGGTCATATTCGTTCTCCACATATATCACATCGTGGACATCGGGAGTGAAGGGCAGGTTGAGGTCGAATAGGAGAAATGCCTGTTCATTGGCAGTGTCATGTTGTTCAGCCGATGAAATAACTTTTTCATGCTTGACCTTTCTTACGCGCTTGAAAAACAGCAAGGCGAGAAGGATAGCGGTGAAAGCACATGTTGTTATGATGACAAAGGTCATGGTATGATGAGTTCGTTTTTGTAGTTAATAATCGCAATAATAACCATCTATGCAAATAAAACCGCCTTTGTATTTTGTCGTTTTTAACACATCTTTAAACTTGCTTTGATCTATCCCAATTCCTTCTATTATGATGCGATTCAGGTCATATGCCGAAGAGATTTGGGATAATAGACCAGGGTTGACTATAAAAGAATCTTTCAAAGAATACCCGATAATGTAATGTGGCAACAAACCTCCTTTTACACATATTTCTTTTTGTTCACTATACGGTGAAACTTCGTAATAAGGCAGACCTAATCTTTTTATCATCAAATCCGTATTATTAACATCATTATACTTAATGATTTTCCTATGTCTTTCAGATGATGGAATCCATGAGACAATAATAATTCCATCTTTTTTGAATTCTTCCGCCCTTTTTAATTCTTTTGAAGTTGAAATCATGTAACTATTGGGAGAAAGTGATTTGCCAACAACATGCATCAATGAAAGATAATAGTCTTTGGCATGTTCTTTTTCTTTGTCATTTAATTTGTCAATTAACGAAATAAAACTGGTTTTGTTGGTTCCGTTAGAAAAAAACTCAAAAAAGCCTTGGTTGTTTTGGTTAAATGAATTGATGGCGGCAATGGTTCCCTGTGAATTAAACTTGTTTCCGCAGAGTTTATCGTTTAGTTTTTCAAAGATAAATTCAAATAACTCCAAAGAATGATCATCAATACAAAACAATGCATGTGTGTTTGGCTCAAAATAATGGCTTTTATCTCCAAGCGTAAACATCTTTTTTGCAAATGTCGAAATATCAAAAATGTCAGCATCGTATTCTTCAATTGATTTTGTTCCGCGATATAATATTGTCTTGTTTTTCGCTGAACAAAAGGAATCAATAAAAGTGGAAAAACTGACATAAGGAATTGAGTCATCCGTGATGGCATTTCCTTTTGAATCTTTCAATAATAAGTTGGATAGAAAAGATTTGAGTTCGTGCATAAATGTTATTTACCTTTGTTTATTCGTGCTAATAAACCAGAGGCTTTCTTTAACCCTTGGTTTGCTGCTTTTTTTATCCAGAATAGAGCGGTAACATCACTTTTAATAACGCCATTCCCCTTTGCATATAATAATCCCAATAAAAACTGCGCCTCGGCATCCCCCTGTTCTGCCGCTTTTTGATACCATTTTGCCGCAATACTATAATTTTGTTCAACCCCAATTCCTTGTTGATAACAACCACCAACAAGACCTTGCCCAGTAGAATTTCCTTGCTCTGCTGCCATTTTGTACAATTCAAAGGCCTTATTAATGTCTTTTTCAACACCTTCGCCTTTTTCGCAACGCTTTCCATATCGCCATAGAGCTTCGCTATAACCTTTATTTGCTGCCTTTTTATACCACTCTGCTGCTTTTGTCATATCTTTTTCTACTCCATAACCAAAATGATAGCATATTCCTAAACTAGCCATTGCTCTTACATTTTCAGATTTTGCAGAAGCCAAATACCACTTCAACGCTTTGTTCTTGTCTATTTCAACACCATATCCTTTTTGGTAACAACAACCAAGACACATTTGTGCTTCCGAATTATCGCTATTTGCGGCCATTTTAAACCATTTAAAAGCCTCTGATTTGTTGTTTAGTTTCTCACAATATAATCGAGCTAAATCATACTGTGCTTCTACATCACCTTCTTTTGCTAATCCATAGTATTCAACAAGTTCTTGGTCTGTATTATAACTAATGTCGAGTTTTCCCAAAAAGAAACAGTTTGTTAGACAAGTCCAAGTCTTATCTGACCTTAATTGGAATTTATCCAAAAGTTCAGGCATTGATGAATCAGCATTCAAAAGTGTAGGAAATTCTATGATTCTTGAATCCCTATTGGAGTTGCCAATAAATGGGCTTACACAAACAAAACGATTGTAACCATTAACATTTGAGTTAATCAAATTAGCAAATTTCTTTAAGTCAAATGTCGACATATCCAACACATTGGAAAAAATATGCAAAGTGGGTGTTTCTTCGCTGCAAACAATGTCGTCTTGGGTCAAGTCGTCAAACTTCTTGTTTACGGTCTTAATTTCAGCATCAAAAAAAATGTTGAAACATGAAGCGCAGCTCGTTTCAAACAAATATCAGAAGGCTCAATCAAGGTAATAGTCTTTACCTTTTGCGAATAGCCATTTTCACGAAGGAAATCTGCATAACACATTGTGCCCAAAGCTTGCCCGCATCCGTAGTCAACAATGTTGATTTCAGGTAGTTCAAGGAATTCTTTTGGCAGTTTACCAAAAGCATATTCCAATTTGGCTTGGTGCATCTTGCCGAAAGCATAAAGATAGGCGGTCATTTGTGGCTCGGAATCCAAAATGTCAATGCCTCGATTAAGGGCTTCATATAGTTCGTCTTGCAATGCTTGCGGCAGTTCGCGGTAAAATTGGGTGGACAAGTCCCTCACTTTGTCAAAAGTGGGATTGCCTATGTATTTCAGTTTGTAGGCGTAATTGGCGCTTTGTTCTATCATCATAATCAGTAGTCAGTTATAGTTTCCCCATCTGGGTTCATTTCGTGTCTCTTATAATTCTCAACAGCCTTTTCCTTACTCGCATTAGCATAGCAATACTCGCACAAATGCGGGCAGGTATTGTACTCGCCAATATCTTTGCTCACCATGCAGCCGCAGAACTGCCGCTGGCCTTTATCACGGTTGTCCTTTTTCTTGATGGCGTATTGCGTTTCGCTGAGTTTTATGGCATTGTCGGGAATCGGCTCTGTGCCAAACAACGAGTTTTCAACGGTCTTTATTTCCACACCGAGGAAGTCCATCAGGGCTTTGTCGTGGTGGGCGAAGCGAATCATTAAGTCGTCATCCACGCAGTGGTTGTGTTGGATGCCGTATGGCTCAAGGTCAATCTTCTCTCCACAGATGGCCAACTGGTAATGCCACTTCTGGTTGAGTTCGGAAAGCCTTCGGGCAAAGTCCTCCATCTGCGGCACCGTCCATTCTTGATAGTTCACATGGCTTTTCTCAAGGTTAGCTTTCACCTTTTTATAAAGGGCGATGTCGGCATAACTGAAAACAAGTTTCTCTGTGTAGTCTTGCAGTTGGTCGCCAATATTTTCCACTTTTCTCAGCAGGTCGTCAATGGCGATTTGGTCGGTCAAGATTAAAGGATCGAAACGCCAAATCACACGACCTTTGCCCAACTTGTCCACCAACCTTTTGAAAGTGTCAATCCTTTCCTCCAAAGACGGAACGCCCTTTTCCAAGCCTTCTTTCTCGTAATCGTTCAGCGTGTATTGGATATAGCAGCCGATGTTCCTTTCTTTCAGTTCATCAAGGTGCTCGAGCAGTGGCTTCGGGTTCTTTGACCAAAACACGATGAAGCGGCAATTCTCATACGAAACGAAACTTTTCACGCCGTTGAAGGGATTAGTCCAAGCGGAATAGCCCACTTTCAGCCGATGGAAAAACCAGTCGGCATAGAAAGCAGGAATGTCCGTGCTTCTACTCGCTGAGATGATGACGGGGGCCTGTGCCTCAGCCATCATGCCATTATCTCGCTGGATTTGTGTCTTTTGCCATTGCGCCATCTGTCACTTCGTTTTGTTTTCACCGCAAAGATATAACATCCAAATAAAATGCGTTCCTTGGTTCACCTTTTTTCAAATATTTTGTAACTTCGCACCAATATTGAAACAGTTACTAATATGGCACAAACTGACGACAAAAAAATCATCTTCTCGATGGTAGGCGTGAGCAAGGTTATCCCACCTTCAAGACAAATATTGAAAGACATCTACCTCTCCTTCTTTTATGGAGCCAAAATCGGCATCATCGGCTTGAACGGTGCAGGTAAGTCAACTTTGCTTCGCATCATCGCTGGCAAAGAGAAGTCCTATAACGGCGAAGTGGTGTTCTCGCCTGGCTACTCCATCGGAATGCTTGACCAGGAGCCTCAGTTGGATGACAACAAGACCGTCCGCCAAGTGGTGGAAGAAGGCGTGCAAGAGATCGTCGATATCCTGAAGGAATATGAGGAAATCAACAATCAATTCGCCGAGCCTGATGCCGACTTCGACAAGCTGATTGCCCGTCAGGGAGAGCTCACCGAGCTCATTGAGCAACATGACGCTTGGGAGCTCGACAACAAGTTGGAACGTGCCATGGATGCCCTTAACTGCCCCGATGGCGACACTCCTGTGAAGAACCTCTCAGGAGGTGAGCGCCGCCGTGTGGCTCTCTGCAGGCTCCTCTTGCAGGAGCCTGACATCCTGCTCCTCGACGAGCCGACCAACCACCTCGATGCTGAAAGCATCCAGTGGTTGGAGAGCCACTTGCAGCAGTATAAAGGCACCGTCATCGCCGTCACCCACGACCGTTACTTCCTCGACCATGTGGCTGGCTGGATCCTCGAACTTGACCGTGGCGAAGGCATCCCGTGGAAGGGTAACTACTCCTCATGGCTCGACCAAAAGACTGCCCGCCTCGCCATGGAAGAAAAGACCGAGAGCAAACGCCGCAAGACCCTTGAACGCGAGTTGGAATGGGTGCGCATGGCCCCAAAAGCCCGTCACGCCAAAGGCAAGGCCCGTCTGGAATCTTACGAGAAGATGCTCAACGAGGACGTGAAGGAAAAAGAAGAGAAACTCGAGATCTATATCCCCAACGGCGACCGTCTCGGTGCCAAAGTCATTGAGGCTCATAACGTCACTAAAGCATACGGTGACAAGCTCCTGTTTGAAAACCTCAGCTTCAGCCTGCCTCAAGGAGGCATCGTGGGCGTCATCGGACCTAACGGCGCTGGTAAGACCACCTTGTTCCGCCTTATCATGGGTCTGGAAAAGCCAGATTCAGGCACCTTCGAGGTCGGTGACACCGTGAAGATCGGCTACGTCGACCAGCAACACGCCGACATCGATCCTGAAAAGACCGTTTGGGAAGTCATCAGTGGCGGCAACGAACTCATCCAATTGGGCAAGCGCAGCATGAACTCACGCGCCTACGTCTCCCGTTTCAACTTCGGCGGCAACGACCAGCAGAAGAAAGCCGGCGTGCTCTCAGGCGGTGAGCGCAACCGCATGCACCTCGCCTTGACCTTGAAACAGGAAGCCAACGTGCTTCTCCTCGACGAACCTACCAACGACATCGACGTGAACACGCTCCGTGCCTTGGAGGAAGGCTTGGAGAACTTCGCGGGCTGCGCCGTCATCATCAGCCACGACCGTTGGTTCTTAGACCGTGTGGCTACCCACATCCTCGCCTTCGAAGGCAACTCACAGGTCTATTTCTTTGAGGGCAGCTACTCCGAATATGAGGAGAACAAACAAAAACGCCTCGGCAATGTAGAACCGAAGCGTTTCCGTTACAAGAAATTAAAGGTAGACTGACTTTAAACATTGTCAGCTTGCTTCTTCTTGGGAAGGATAAAGTTGTTGATCACGAACTTTACGATAGCTATGATACCTATGGCAAAGGTGCCAAGGAGGGCGAATACATATGCAGCAAACATGATCACTACAAAGATCAAGATTGCAGCAAAAGCCAAGCCAATGATGCCAAAAATAGCATGGGTAACACCAGTACCAACAACCTTGTAAACCGTGTTTCCTATGGTCTTGATGGCAAGCGTGGGATTCAAGGCTTCACCAATCATGCCCGGAAGAGCAGCAAGGACACCACCAATCATGCCTAAAATCACTGAGAACATGGAAGCAGTGGTCTCTCCCACGGTACCCATCACCGTATTTCCAGCCGCTTTGCTCTCTTCAAGTTCTTCAGCGGTAGCCGGAATATAGGCAATGAGGTTATAGCAAATGTAAAGTATCACGGCATACAGTCCCAATAACAGCCCACCCCATTCCGGACGATAGGGTCTGTGTTCACTGATAATGGGCAACGGCATGATAAAGGAAATGAACAGCACCGCAAGCAGACAGATGAGCAACAACCAAGTCACCCACTTTTTTCCGTTATAAATATAACCAGCTGTGTCGGGGTCACTTTTTTTCAATCTTCTCCAAACGGAGTAAATAGCCAGAACTGGAGCTCCAATCACGGCAACGTAGACTAAGACATCTAACATAACGATAAGGTTTTAATGAAACATTAATTGAACTATTCGCAGTAAAAATAGAAAAAAACTTGATAAGTTATTATAAATGAGCAAAAAAAGTTTCTTTATTTTTCTTGCTGCGCGTTCAAAAACCTATTGTTTACTGAATCCATAATGCGTTCCAAGGTCGCCAAATCATGTGAATAATATTCCATATTCGCATCAAAAATGGAATCCGTAATGCCATAATGTTCCATCAACTGGTCATAATAGACACTTTGCAATGATGTCACATTCTCACCATTGGATTTCTTTTGATTCAGCATGGCCTCTATGAGATAGCTGTCCGTCAGCACATCGATCATCTGCTGTTCTGACAACAGGGGTTCCGGCACCTCAATCGTCTTCTTGCTGCTACATGACGCAAGCAGCACCAATGCAAGTGCCCAAAAAAGCAAAAACCTCCTCATAACGGCATTAGTTACCGACATCCGACATGAACTTGATACGCATCAGGCGAACCTCTTCCTCACTGTATTCATCCTCGCCAAGCTCACGGAGCGCTTGTTGCACATCGTCCGACTCAGCCTCTTGGAAGTAATCTAGGATGTCCTCCTGATGATAGATGTCGATATTCTCCTCGATGTAGTAATTCAAGTCGAGACGGGTGCCGCTTGAAACGATGCTCTCAATTTCCGACAGCAGCTCATCAAACGACAGACCCTTGCCGTAGGCGATATCCTCCAAAGGAATACGTTTGTCGATATTCTGAATAATGTGGATCTTGAGAGCAGACTTGTTAACCACCGACTTCACTACCATATCATTCGGACGAGTGATCTCGTTTTCCTCCACATATTCCTTGATCAGCTTGATGAAAGGCTCACCGAACTTCTCGGCCTTACCAGCGCCCACACCCGCAATCTGGGTCATCTCCTCCTTGGTGATGGGGTATTGGATAGCCATATCCTCCAGCGAAGGATCCTGGAAGATGACGAAAGGCGGCAGGTTGTTCTGCTTGGCAATGGTCTTACGCAAGTCCTTGAGCATAGTGAACAAGGTACGGTCGGTGCCACTGTCCTTGCTCATGCCCATCGCCATGGCTTCGGCTTCCTCGTCATCAGAAGCTTCGTAGTCATGGTCTTTGACCAGCATGATGGTGTATGGCTTTTTGATAAAGTCCTTACCTTCCTTGGTGATCTTCAGAACACCGTAGTTCTCAATATCCTTACTCAGCAGTTTATGCACCAAGGCTTGACGGATGATAGCCGTCCAGTACTTCTCGTCATGGTCGCCACCAGCGCCGAAGAACTCGCCATTCTCCTGCTTGGCAGCCTTGATGTCGCCCGTCAACTTACCGACGAGCAGCTCGGCAATCTGCTTAGTCTTGAAGAGTTGTTTGGTTTCAAACACCGCTTCAAGGATCATCTTCATGTCTTCCTTGCCGTCAAATTTCTCCTTCGGATAACGGCAGTTGTCGCACGATCCGCAGTTTTCCTTTTCGTATTCCTCGCCAAAGTAATGCAGCAGCAGGCGGTGACGGCAAACGGCCGACTCGGCGTAGGTCACTGTCTCGTTCAGCAGTTCGCGGGCGATCTCCTGCTCAGCTACATTCTTACCTTTATTGAATTTCTCCAGTTTATGGATATCTTCGTAATCATAGAAAGCGATGCAGTTGCCCTCGCCACCGTCACGACCGGCGCGACCCGTCTCTTGATAGTAACCTTCAAGGCTCTTCGGAATGTCGTGATGGATCACGAAACGTACGTCTGGTTTGTCGATACCCATACCGAAGGCGATAGTAGCCACGATGACATCTACCTCTTCCATCAAGAACTTATCCTGATTCTCTTTACGGGTCTGGCTATCCAATCCAGCATGGTAAGGCAATGCCCTGATGCCGTTGACCACCAAAGTCTCGGCCAACTCTTCTACTTTCTTACGGCTCAAGCAGTACACAATACCCGACTTACCCTGATTTTGCTTGATATATTTAATAATATCTTTGATGACATCTTTGGTCTTGGGACGGACTTCATAATATAGGTTAGGACGGTCAAACGACGATTTGAAGACCTTGGCATCCATAATCTCCAAGTTCTTCATGATATCCTGTTGTACCTTCACCGTAGCCGTAGCCGTTAGTGCGATGACCGGCAAATCCTTGCCGATAGCGTTGATGATGGGACGCAAACGACGGTATTCTGGACGAAAATCATGTCCCCATTCCGATATGCAGTGCGCCTCGTCAATCGCGACGAACGAAATCTTCAAGGTTCTTAAAAACTCAACAGTTTCATCTTTGGTCAGCGACTCAGGAGCCACATACAACATCTTGGTCTTCCCGCTCTTCAGATCCTCCTTCACTTCTAAAAGCTCAGCTTTCGACAAGGATGAATTCATCACATGGGCGATACCTAACTCGGTACCGAAATTGCGGATCATATCCACCTGATTCTTCATCAAGGCAATGAGGGGCGAGACCACGATGGCCGTACCTTCCTTCATCAAGGCAGGCAGTTGGTAGCAGAGCGACTTGCCTCCACCAGTGGGCATCAGCACAAACGTGTTGTTACCCGCAATAACGCTCTTGATGATGGCTTCCTGGTTTCCTTTGAACTGGTCAAACCCGAAAACTTCCTTCAATAACTTGTGGATTGATGTCTCTTCTTTTTTAGCCATAAGTTCTCATTTTGGTTTATCCAAACTTTTAAAGTATATTTGCAGTCTCAAATAAAAAGTTTTGTTGTTGTTACAAAATTATATCAAAAGCAGTTAATTTGTCAAGAAAAATCAAAGAAAAAATGATTTCTTTTGAAGATATTCATAAAAGCGCAGCTCAAGTTATTGAAAATGAGGCCACTGCAATAAAAAACCTTATTTCGCTTCTGGATGAGAATTTCAGCAAGGTGGTACAACTCATGCTCCAAAACAAGGGAACCATTGTGTTTTCGGGTATTGGCAAAAGCGCCATCATCGCACAAAAGATCGCTGCGACGATGAATTCCACCGGCACCTCGTCCGTTTTCATGCATGCCGCCGATGCCATCCACGGCGATTTGGGCATCATCCGTGAGAACGACTTGGTGGTCATCCTCTCAAAAAGCGGCGAGACCCCTGAAATCAAGGTGCTGGTGCCATTGATTAAACTTCGCGGCAACACCATCATCGCCATTGTAGGTAACCGCGAGAGCTACCTCGCCAAGCAGGCGGATTACATCCTCGACGTCACCGTCGACAACGAGGGCATCCCTGGCAATCTCGCCCCCACCAGCAGCACCACAGCACAATTGGTCATGGGCGATGCTTTGGCGCTTTGCCTCATGAAATGCCGTGGTTTCTCCAATGCCGACTTCGCCAAGTTCCACCCCGGCGGCGCATTGGGAAAACAGCTTTACCTGCGTGTTGAAGACCTTTACAAGAACAACGAGAAACCTGAAGTCGGTCCCGACGACAGCCTTGCGCAAGTCATCATCGAGATGACCCAAAAACGTCTTGGCGCCGCCGCCGTCACCGAGCAAGGCAAACTAATAGGCATCATCACCGACGGCGACCTGCGCCGAATGTTGCTGAAACACGCCAACATAGAGCATGTCAAAGCCAAGGAGATTATGACCCCAAATCCTAAAACCATCAATGAAAACGACCTCGTCGCCGATGCCTTGCACAAAATGCGCAACAACAGCATCACCCAACTTCCCGTACTGCGTAACGGTACTTACGTCGGAGTCATCCATCTGCACGACATATTAAAAGAAGGAGTATTATGAAACTGTGGACACAACATCTAATTAAGAAATACAAGCAACGCACGGTAGTCAACGACGTCAGTGTTGAGCTGAAACAAGGCGAGATCGTCGGCCTTTTGGGCCCCAACGGCGCTGGCAAAACCACTACCTTCTATATGATCGTCGGGTTGATCAAACCTTTCTCAGGCCAAGTATTCCTTGATGACAAGGAGATCACCACTGAACCCATGTACAAGCGCGCCCAGATGGGCATCGGCTATCTTGCTCAGGAGGCCTCTGTATTCCGCCAGATGACCGTTGAAGACAACATTTACTCGGTCATGCAATTCATGAAAAACATGACGAAAGCAGATCGATTGCAAAAGCTTGAGAACCTGCTGGACGAATTCGGTCTGCAACACGTCCGCAAAAACCTCGGCATCCAACTCTCAGGCGGAGAACGTCGCCGAACTGAGATCGCACGCGCCCTGGCCGTCGACCCTAACTTCATCCTTCTTGACGAGCCCTTCGCCGGCGTCGACCCCATCGCCGTCGAAGACATTCAAAAGATCATCGTCAAACTGAAGCAGAAAAACATCGGTGTGCTCATCACCGACCACAACGTCCACGAAACCCTCTCCATCACTGACTACGACTACATCCTCGCCGACGGCAAGGTGCTCATGTCAGGCGCTCCGGAAGATTTAGCCGTGAACCCACACGTCCGCGATGTCTATCTCGGACACAACTTCGAATATAAAAGGAAAGTGTTTTAAGCGGTTATCAACCCTTATAGAACAGCACCGACATCAGGATGTAGGCCAAGAGGATAAAGGGCAACGCCACAAAACGGAACACGGCGAAGCCCACTATTGCTATAATCAGGAAAATCCAACGCACCTCGTTGCCTTTCCACGACACCGACTTCATCTTAAACGAGAAAAAATGCAGGTTGCAAACCATCATCACTGAAAACAGGATGACGATACCCAAGCACAGATAGGGATTCAGCACGGGCTGGTCCAGCAATTCCAACTGCCAGAAAGCCAAAGGCAGCGAAGCCATGAAGATGGCCATCGGCGGCGTTGGCAGCCCAATGAAAGAAGTGGTTTGACGTGTATCCACGTTGAATTTCGCCAATCTGACTGCCGAAAACACTGGCAGCAGAAAAGCGAAGCAGGCGAACAACGAAATCTCACCCAAAGGCCAGATCGGTTCTACCATTCCACTGCACATCACATGATACATGATGAATCCAGGCGCCACACCAAATGAAACCACATCCGACAACGAGTCTAAGTCGCCACCGATAGGCGAATGAGCGTTGAGCAAACGCGCTGTAAAGCCATCAAAAAAGTCGAACAGCCCTGCCGCAAAGATCATCACAGATGCCATCACAGGCATCCCTGAGAAAGAAAATAAGATCGAAAAACAGCCTGAAATCAAGTTGCAGCAAGTGATTGCATTCGGTATATATTGTCTTAAACTCATTTTATTTCACAGCTTTCAAAGTACAACTTCCAAGATTACTATTCACCTCAATCAGATAGACACCAGCTTTGAGGCTTTCCACAAGATTACCAATGGGCATGTTCTTAATGCCGTCTACATGGAAAGTCTTACTTAAGTCACAACGTCCAGTCATGTCATAAACCGACAGCTTCACCTCCCCTTTCACGCTTTCGTCAAAGACAATGCGACTATCCGCGCTGAGTGGGTTGCCCATCAAACGGGCGTACGAAACGGAGCTATGCTTGAGGATTCCAGCGCCAGAATACTCGAATGGTCCAATGTCTACACGCTGATTGGCCACTCGAGGCATTCCGCCAAGATCCAGACCGTCAAGGACATATTGTGGCGTATCTGTCGCACCGGCATCACGGCAGGGGCTTCCCTCCTGCAAGCGAAAATCATGGTGTTCGGCATCCACAAACAGAGGATCGGCATCGATGTTATTCTCAAAAGCAGTGATGTACTCCGGCGAATGTATGTATTTAAATCCGCCTTCCACCAAGCAATTATGGAACTCGGGACCGCAACCATTATACGTCCAAACCCACATCTGGGTAGTGTCGGTTTGAAAATCGTCAGGGCTGGGATAATTACCGTAAATTATGCAATTTCTCAGTACAGAAGAACACTCTTGATAGAAGAATATGCCACAGCAGGACACGCCCTCTGATTCATTGTTAGTCACGAGGACATTGGATATCTCAGGTGCTCCATCCGATATAGCAAAGCCACCTGCAAAATGCCTTGAGAAATTGTCATCAAACAACAGGTTGGACATACGGCACTCCTTTTCGAAACTACGCATCATATACATTCCGCCACCATTGAGGCCGATATTGTTCGCAAAGACACCTCTGTCAAGGATTAAGGAACAACTGTCAAGACTCAATGCGCCACCGATGCATGATTCACCGAAATTTGAGCGGAACTCCATGCCCTCCATCACCACATCGCATTTCAAGAACTGGGCAGCACCGCCATACATGGCGTAGGTATTATCTAAAGTGTAAACCATATTCTCGTACAAACGACAATCTGTCATAGTCACCTTCGAATCGATGCCATAAATGGCACCACCTTGTTCACGTGAGAAATTACACCGAAAAGTGGTATTGCTAATTTCCACATCTTCGGTCTTATAGATATTCATGGCTCCTCCAAAACGGTCCAAGGTATCGGCAGCCTTGCCGAACTCAAGCACACAGTAGTCCAACAGGAAATGGCCCGACCTATCGAGATGAAAGCCATTCCACCCTCCTTTGCCACTATTATAAATATGGAATCCCACGGTGTCAATCACCGTAAACACAATGCTATCCTCTTCGGAGCCCTGAGCCTCGAACGAAGCTCCCTTGCCTACCGTGATGTTATAAAATCCATCAAACAACACCATTGTACCAGGAAGCACCTGCAACGATTCTGTCACCATCACATCGCCCTTCACCAACACCGTATCGGCATCCCAAGCACCAGCCTGAGAGCCACTCACATAGATAGTTTGAGCTTGTAGAGCAAAACTTGATAACAAAAGCAAAATAAGAATAGCGCGTTTCATGAGAATTAGTTTTAACGATGTTGCAAATTTAGCAAAACTAATAGTACTTTTGCAAAAATTTTTCCGGATGACAGACATTAAGAACATCTCCATTGACGAGTACGATTATCCGTTGCCCGAGGATCGCATTGCCAAATATCCTTTAGCTGAACGCGATGCTTCTAAACTCCTGGTACTGAAAGACGGTAAGATACAAGCCTCACAATTCAAACACATCGGTGAGTTCTTGCCCCAAAAAGCTTTGCTGGTCTTCAACGAGACCAAGGTGATCCGCGCCAGGTTGCAGTTCCGTAAGGAAACAGGATCGCATATCGAGATTTTTTGCCTTGAGCCTGAACAGGACTACCAGATCGCTTTCAGCAGTCCCTCACCGGTCCGTTGGAAGTGCTTGGTAGGCAACTCCAAACGTTGGCGTGATGGCATGCTGCAGATGAAGCTATCCGCACAAGGTCAGGAAGTGACGCTGTCGGCTGAACGCATAGAACGAAACGATCAGTATTCCGAGATTGAGTTCTCCTGGATGCCAGCCACACTCCCCTTTGCCACCGTCCTTGAAGCCGCAGGTGAGATACCCTTGCCACCTTATTTACATAGGGATGCCGAACCTGAGGACCGCGACCGTTACCAAACCGTGTTTGCCCGTTATGACGGTTCAGTGGCTGCACCTACAGCGGGATTGCACTTCACCAAGCCCCTGTTGGAACAGCTAAAGATCAACGGCTTTGAGCTTGATGAAGTCACACTGCACGTCGGAGCCGGCACCTTCCGCCCCGTGGCTACCCCCACCATCGGTGAACACGCCATGCACTCAGAAACCGTCATCGTTCGCAAATCATTGATTCAAAATCTGATACAGCATCTCAACGGCAGCATCATTCCTGTTGGCACCACAAGCACCCGTACTTTGGAAAGCCTTTATTGGATCGGCATGATGCTTCATGAGGAAGGCTTGGCACTGCGCGACCTCCATGTCAACCAATGGTACCCCTATGAAAGCCATCCTGACCTGAGCACCAGAGAGGCGCTGCAACTCATAATTAATTATTTGGACCAGCATCAGCTCACCCGACTCGAGGCCAGCACCGCCCTCATGATCGCCCCAAGCTATAAAATGAAGGTCATCACAGGATTGATCACCAATTTCCACCAACCCAAGAGTACCTTATTACTATTAGTCTCCGCACTCATTGGCGACCGATGGAAAGAAGCTTATCAATTTGCGCTCGACAACGGGTTCCGTTTTCTAAGCTACGGTGATAGCTGTTTGTTTTTATAATTTTTCGGCTTTTTGCTTGATTTTTTGGTATAGTTATTGTATTTTTGCTTCGATTGTAATCGAAAATAAATCTGGTTATTAACCAATTAAACACATTTTAACATGAAAAAAGCATTAGTACTCGGAGTCTTGGCATTCTTCGCCATCAACATCGCAAGTGTTCAGAACGCAAACGCTCAGAACAAAAAAGGCGCTGTAACCACAACTGAAACAACCGCCGTGCAAGAACCAAAATCTACTAACAAAACCGTTAAACAGAGCAAATCCACTGCCGCTGCAGCTGCTAAAGCTAGCGCAGCCACAAAAACTGAAGCTGGAAAAGAAAAGGTTGTGAAGCCAGCCACTGCTCCTACAAATCAAAAAGAAGCTAAAGCTTGCTGCAAAGAAGAAGGAAAGGATAATTGCAAAAAGGAAGCTGCTCCAAAAATTGGAAGCAAAAACAATGACCCAACTCAAAAAAACAAAACTCCTGAAATCGGTGTTCCTCCAACTCCTAACAAGACCAAGAAAAGCACCAGTTCAAGCACTGCAACTACCACAACAGGTACAACTAAATAAGAATGCTTTCTTATAAAAAAAGCGGGCTAAAACCCGCTTTTTTTATTTCTCCCTACCCGAAAGCAAGTCGGCGTAACGCCTCAGATGCGTCTTTCGATCCTCAGGAAGCCTCACGGCATCCAGATATGCCGCAGCTTGACGGAAATACTCCGCCATCAACTGCTCAACAGCCTCCTTCACATGTAACTTGTCGTAAATCGCAATCACCTCGTCAATCTTCCGTTGCGGATTGATGGCGACTTCGCCCGAGAACAAAGCCTCCAAACGCTCATGATCAGCTACAGGAGCTAACTCCAACGCCTTCAGATACATCATGGTCTTCTTATTCTCCACGATATCGCCGCCCGTCACCTTGCCAAACACTGCCACATCGCTGTAACAATCAAGTACGTCATCCTGCAACTGGAACGCCATGCCTAACGCGATACCAAAATCATAAAGGTTCTTTTGATCCTCCGCATCCGCACCTGCAATCACAGCGCCTATCTGAAGGCTGGTAGCCAACAACACTGCCGTCTTTAATCGAATCATCTCCAAATATTCAGGGATGGTCACTACAGGCTGGGTTTCGAAGTTCATGTCGTATTGCTGTCCCTCGCCGATCTCGATCATCACTTTGTTGAACAAGGTGACAGCCTCCACCGGCTTGGTAGTACGCATCACGAATTGATTGGCCATCATTAGGGTGACGTCGCCCGACAGGATAGCCGTGTTGGTGTTCCATTTCTTGTAGACCGTCTCCATGCCACGGCGTAAAGGCGCTTGATCCATAATGTCGTCATGAATCAACGAGAAGTTATGACCTGTTTCCAAACCCAAGGCCGGGTATTTGGCATCGTCGAAGTTGCCGCCAAACATGTCATTGGCCAGCAGGCACAGCATCGGGCGAAGACGCTTGCCCTTTTGTAACACGGTGTAAGCTATTGGCTCGTAGAGTCCTTTGGGCTCTTTCACGAATTCCACCGTCTCAATGAACTCGGTGAATTCACGCTGAAGTTGTTTGATCTTTTCCATACGGCAAAGATAGTAAAATTTAGGTACGATATTTGTATAATAACACATTTTGTGACAAATCATCCAACTATGAAACGTTTCCATCTTCTGATAGCGCTGTCGGCCTGTATCTTGGCCACCTCTTGCAGTACCAACCAAAGGCTTTATAAAACCGGCATGGCCTACCATCAGGCCAACCAAGCCGACCACGAACGCATTCAGGCTTTAAAAGCCACGGGCAGCCCCGACATCTGGTTCGAGGTCTTCGAACGTTACTGCAGTATCAAAGGCCGCAGCGACGAGATGTCACACTTCCCTCCCGAGGTTAAGAGACAAATCAACTACCGTCCGATCAATGTGGATGACGAGCTGAACGGTGCCCGCAACAAAGCTGAAGCTTATCTGACTGCCAAGATTAGCATGGCACTCAACAGCGAAGCGCCTGACCTCGACTACGTCGACAAACTGATCAAGGACTTGGAGCGTGTCAACTGTAACAATTCCCGCATCACCGATTTCAAATTGAAATCCATGGCCAAACGCTACGGCGGCATCGAACGGCTCATGCATATAGAAGTATTCCAACAACAGGTGGGACCCAACCGTGATGAGTCAGTGTCATTCAAGGAAAGCAACGGCAATCTTACCGCCACGGTCACCGACCATAGACTCAGCAAGAGTGCCACCATCCAAGGCAAGGTAAACTTCATCAACCCAAGAAACAAGCGCATGCTGCTCTCGCTGCCTTATGAGATGACTTCCAAATTTGAGCATACCTATTCCACTATCGAAGGACCCCAAGAGGCTTGCTCAGAACAAACCTTGGAGAACCTCAAGCAAAGACCAGTGCCTTTCCCCACAGATGAAAGCCTGATTCAGGATGCAAAGCAAAAAGTGGTGGAGATGGTTTTTCAAAAGATACAATAAAAAAGCGAGGCTGATGCCTCGCTTTTTCTTTACCATTTCAGGATCTTCTTGAAGTCGTATTCCTCAGGATTTGGCAAATACTTCTTCGCTGACTCATAATCGGCAGGGGTAAGGTATTGCAGGCCCTCGTCGAAGATCAGCTCTGCCTTGGGACCATTGAGGTTGACCAAACGTGGCTTGATCTTGCCATTCTCATCCTCCACGTCTTTCAGATACAGCGGGATAATCTCACCCTTAGGATTGGTGGTAACCATAGCGCCTGTGACGCCTTGCTTGAAGAGTTTCTTCACGCCGTAGCCCAGCAACGAACAGTAAGTAAGGTCGTAGCCGTTAGGCTGCACGCAGCGAATGCCGTAGCCGATCTCCACCGGACGGCTCTTCACGCTGAGACCGAGGAGTTTCAGGCGCTGTTGTAACAGCACGTTGAAGATATGAGCCTTGCTCACGTTACCCAGTTCAGGATGGCCATGTTCGTCGTAAGTGAAGGCCACGCCTGACTTCTCAATCTCGGCATCGGTCATGAAGTGGAACACACCTTCACTGATGATGACGACACCGTATTCCACACCCAACAGCTTGCGCTTGACGATGGAGCTGACCATCAGGTTGATGATAGCATCAAGGGTGACTTCTGTTTTGTTGAACATCTCAGGGATGATCACCATCGGGCAATGGCAAGCCGAGGTCATGCCGAAGGCAAGGTGACCAGCCTCACGTCCCATAGCGGAGAGTACGAACCAGTTACCAGAAGTACGAGCATCTTCGTAAACAGTCTGCACCAAATGCACAGCGGCATCCTTGGCTGAATAGTAGCCGAAGGTCGGGTTGCCATCAGGCAATGGCAAGTCGTTGTCGATGGTCTTGGGCACGTGGATGTTCTGAATCGGCACGTTGTTTTCGTTCAGATATTTTGAAATGCGGTTGGCCGTTGAAGCAGTGTCGTCGCCACCGATGGTGACCAACAACTTAATATTGTTCTCCACAAAGAAATCAGGGTTAAACTCTTCATTTTTTGGTTTATAACGGCTCATGCGCAATGCCGAGCCACCTTGCTTTTGGATGTCGTCGGCCCACATGAAGTCGATTTCTTCCAATGACTTTTCCTTTTTGAAGAGATTCTTGTAGCCATCATGCAGACCGAGCACGCGATAACCGTCTTTGAGGAAGGTCTTTGCCACGGTGCTGATAACGGTGTTGATTCCGGGAGCCGGACCGCCGCCGGCGAGGATTACGATAGTGTCTTTCATATTTCAAGGATTAAAGATTAACAATTATTCAATAACAAACTCATCGCAGAAGATCCAGGCGGGTTGGCCTGCACCGACATGCCATTCAGGGCAAGTGCCGATGTTTTTGGCAGCCATCTTCACGTAACGTGCCTCGCAACGGGGACGCACACCGAGCTCTTGAATAAGGGAGCCGTCTTCGTCTTCAGGAATATAGTTTTTCGCTTTGCCAACACTGCGGAAATGCTTACCATCTTCGCTAACGAAGAATTCCACTTCCGTCGGCATGAAAATCCATGCACCAGCTTCCTGTAAGAAACTACCTGCCAAGCGGTTCACCTTCATCTTGGAACCAAGGTCAACAGTAGCCACTAAATCCACGCCTTGATAACCTTGCCAAACACCAGTGCGGAAGTTGTCGCCACCACGTTGATGGTCAATCAAGGCCTTCAAGCCACCAGCTTCGTATTGATTGGAATAGGGATGTTCCAACTTGACGGCACGTTTGGCATCAATTAAGTAGAACTCTCCATCAACAACGCAACTCCAATGGCCTTCCTGCAATGCAGCAGCACGGATTTGGGAAGTCTTTTTCAGGACGATTGGTTCAGTATAGACTGGACTGTTTTCGTCGGGATCAGTGCCATCCAATGTAAAGTAAATGGCTGTGCCTTCCAATGGATGGCTCATCGTTACGACGAGGCTATCGAAGAAGGTGTTGGATTCGGTGTTGATAGCGGGCACCACCAAGATGCTCTCGCCTGGGATACGTTGCACTGGGCAATTCTCCGGCATTGTGGCCCAAGGTGAATCAGGTGTTGCGGTCATAGCAAACTCTAATGTGCCTCCATTATAGATTTCGTCAAACGTGATGTAGCTGCGTTCCAAGGCTTTACCGTTGAGTTTCACTGACTTCACGTAGCAGTTTTGAGGTGTCAGGTTTTTGGCTTTCACCGTGAATTGCTTGCCGTTGTCAAAGTTCATGATCACCTCATCGAAGCGTGGGATGCCCAGCACATAGCAACCTGAAGCCGGAGTAGCGGGATAGAAGCCCATGGCTGAGAACACACCCCATGCTGACATCTGACCACAATCTTCGTTACCACAGAGGCCATCGCGTTCGTCAGTGTAGAACTCGTCCATTACCTGTTTCACATATTTTTGCGTCTTGGTTGGTTGACCAATGTAATTGTACATGTAAACGGTGTTGTGGCTCGGCTCGTTGCCATGTGCATATTGGCCGATCAAGCCTGTAATGTCAACCTGTTCGCGGCCGGTGAGCTTGCTCGGAGCCGTGAAGAGTCCATCGAGTTTCTTTCCGTATTCTTCCCAGCCGCCCATCATGTCGATGTGGGTGTTAATGTCCTGCGGCACAAAGAAGTTATATTGCCAGGTATTGGCTTCGGTCAGCGTGAAGTTGACTTGGGTAGGATCGAAAGGTTGCATGAAGCCTCCATTGCGACGGCCCTGGAAGAACTTGTTTGTTGGGTTATAGAGATTCTTATAGGCTTGTGCCCGTTTGTAGAATTCCTGTGCGATGTCGTCCTTGCCCATAGCCTCGGCCATGCGAGCCACGCACCAATCATCGTAGGCATACTCCAAAGTCTTGGAAACAGCCTCGCCTTCCATATCCACAGGGATGAAGCCGTATTTCATGTAAGCGTCCATGCCGCGGCGTTCCTGTCGTGATGAACTCACCATGGCCTCAAGTGCTTTTTCTGCATCGAAACCTTGAATACCGGTAAAATAGGCATCGGCGATCACGGGAATGGCGTGGTTGCCGATCATACAATGCGTCTCGTTGGCCGCCAACTCCCAAATGGGCAGCATGTGTTCTTCATCGGTTTCATATTGATTAATGAAGGTATTGATGAAGTCGACAGTGCGCTCACGCTGGATGAGGCTAAACAAGGGATGCAAGCTGCGGAAAGTGTCCCACAACGAAAAGACCGTATAAACAGAGCGATCGGAGTGATAAATCTTGAGATCATGGGCACGATAGCGACCATCGGCATCACTAAATAAATTAGGAGCAATCATAGCGTGGTACATATTGGTGTAGAACACCGTCATGTCGGCAGGATTCTTGCCTTGCACCTTGATGCTACCCAACTCCTGGTTCCATTTTTCGAAAGCGTTTTGAGCCAAAGCATCCAAGTCGAAGCTATCTTCAGCAAGTTCAGCCTTAAGGTTGTTTTTGGCACCTTCAGCATCAACAGCTGATATGGCGATACGCATAATAACGGGTTCACCGTCCTCAGCATCAAACAAAAACGAGGCGTTATGCTGTTCGTCAATGGTATAGGTCTTCATGGGTTTGGAGAACTCTGCATAGCAATATAGGTATTGCTCTTCAGCCCAGTCGCGGGTACGGCGGAAACCCACAATGGCAGTTGGGGATTCCACATCGAGTGAGGACTCGTACACATATTCGTCGTTGACGCCCTGTACCATATTTAAAAGGAGTTTCGCTTCTCCCGTTTGGGGGAATGTGCAACGCATGATACCTACACGGTCGCCAGTGGCCAACTCCACTTTCACTTGAGGTTCGTCAAAAAGTACGGCGTAATAACCAGGCTTAGCCCATTCGTTCTCATGTTTGAATGCAGCGCACACTTGGTCGCCAACAGCAGGCGTAAAGCGGAAGTCGCCGTAATCGGAGCAACCGGTGCCGCTAAGGTGAGTGGTGCTAAAGCCAAGGATGGTGCTATCGGAGGTATGGTAGCCTGAGCAGCCGTCCCAATCGTTCATGCGAGTGTCGGGGCTGAACTGCATCATGCCAAAAGGCACGGTGGCACCTGGGAAAGTGTGTCCGTGTCCTCCGGTGCCGATAAAAGGATCTACAAGCGTGGCTGGTTCGACGGCAGGCTGCCTCTGACAGGATGCCAAAGCCGCAATAACCAATAAAGAAAGAAAGAGTTGACGTTTCATGGCAAGATTTTTGTATGACATTTGAAATTATGGTCAAAAGTAGGAAAAAAAATCAGAAAAAAAGCACCAATAGAAAACTTTTATTATTTTTGCATCAAATTTTCATAATTTGAACAATTTAACATTAACTTAAAATTACAACAAAATGAAAAAAGTTCTTTTACTTTCATTGAGCCTTGTTTTAGGTTTCAGTGCATTTGCCCAACAGCGCATCATGAAGAACGACAGCAAGCAAGCTGTTGCTTCAGCAAAGAAGGCTGTGTTTGGCAAAGACGATGCTCCTGCTCAAGCAGCTACATTCGCTCCTCAATCAGTTTCTGTTGTCAACAGATACGAAGAGGGTGACGAAACACAGACTGTTTTTACTTATTACGACCTCCAGTCGAACCAGTATGTTGCTAACCGTATGTACCAGTTGCCTAACGGTTCAGTAGCAATTACCGCCACCATGTCACACGAAGATAACCAAACCGCTTCAGACCGTGGTACTGGTTACAACTTCTACAATGGCAGCGAATGGACTAACGATGAAATAGAAGACATGACCCGTGTTGAGCCTTTCAAGACCGGTTGGCCTTCCATCGCACAGTTTGGTGCCAATGGTGAAATCCTTCTCGCCCATGGTAACGGTCACATGCAGTGCTTCATTAGAACAACTGCCGGCCAGGGCGACTGGACATACGTTGGTGCTCTTCCGGATTATCCTGATGGCTATGCTTACACCACTGAGTATCCCGCATGGCCAAGAATCGTCACTTGCGGTGACAACCATGATATCGCAGTTGCTGTCGCTGTTCTTCAGCACTCCATCAGTTCAGACGAAACCGACCTCCAGACAGTGATGTGGCGTTCGGAAAACCCATCCGACATCAACAGCTGGACAATCAGCTATGGTCCTCTCCACGAAGTTGGCTGGGATCACAACCAATTCTCCGCTGATGACTACTGCATGGCTGCCAACGGTCACACAGTGGCTCTCATGTACTCAGGTTGCTTGACCAACAGCGTTTGGATGTTCAAATCAACAGACTGCGGTTTGAACTGGGAAACAACAAAAGTTTGGGAAAACCCATACGAAGGAAGAGAATTTGACGAAGAACCTGCTTGGGGAATGGAAGACACCCTGTTCATGCCCATGAACGGCTCTATCGTTGTCGACAACAACGGTGTTGTCCACGTGGCCCTCAACACCTTTGAAATGGCACACACCTTGGAAAACGAACCTGGCTACTACACCTACTGGTCTGGTCGTTCCGTTGACGGTATCCTTTACTGGAACGACACCCAAGTGGCTCCCATCCAATCAGTGGACGGCAACCCGCACCACGCCGCTCGTTTGTGGTGGCCTACTGATGACCAATATGTCCACATGGAAAACGACTCAACCAAATGGATCGGTTTCATCCCAATGTGGGAAGGTTATGACTGGGATAATGACAAGTTTTATCATGAAAGTGAATACGTCAGCAAGTTCTATGGCGCTTCAGGTCATCCAGCTATTTCATGCGACCCAGCAGGCAACCTCGCCGTGGCTTTCTCCTCACCTGACATCACCCGCGATTACATTGGTACATCAGGTACTTATTACTATAGAAGCATTTATATGAGCGTCAAACTCGCTGATGAAAATTACTGGCATCAGATTGAAGATTGCCTTACCGATGATGAAGTAAACGTTATGCACATGCAAACTGAAGGTACTTTCACCGTTGCCGTGCCTAACACCAATAGAGTTGGCGAATTCTGGTTCGGTTACCAAGACGATAATATGGTCGGTTTCTATTGGGGCTCAAACGCTTCACAAACCGAAGCTTCTGAAAACTACATCACCGTCGTGAAAGTTAATCCTGAAATCATCCCTGTCGGTGTCCAGGAAACTGAAGCCGTCAACCCGATGACTACCACCCGCGTTTATCCTACTCCTACCACTGGCATCCTGAACATCGAAGTGAACGCTTCACAGAATTCAGATGTGAACATCAGCGTGTTCAACATCATGGGCCAGAAAGTTAGCGAGCAGAACACCACCGTCAACGCTGGTATCAACACCACCACCATCAACACCGAAAGCCTCAGCAGCGGCATCTACTTCGTCACTGTCAAGGCCAACGGCTTTGAAAACACCATGAAGTTCGTTGTTGAATAATACAACGCTTCAAACAAACTAAAAAAGGAGGCCGAAGCCTCCTTTTTTTATTGCCCTTACATCGGGTCAACGTCAATTTGAACAATGACGGACTTATAGTCGGGATGCTGTTGGAAAAGGTGTACCTGCTTCATGATAAGTTCCTTAACCTGCTGGGCATTGTGCTCGCGATTGAACTTGACCATCATTTGTTTGATATAAAGGTTCTTAATCCTTGAAACTATGGGGTATTCCGGCCCAAGCAGATCTTGTTTGAAGATGGGACGTAACATGCTTGCCAACTCCGTGGCGGCAGGGTTCAACTTTTGGAAATCCTTGTGTTTCAATCGGATCATGACAATCCTATAAAAAGGCGGATAGCCAAACCGACGACGTGTGACCATCTGCTTCGCATAGAGGCCTTTGAAATCATTATGCAACACATCCTGCAGCACAGGATGGGAGGGTTCGTAAGTTTGAATGATCACCCTACCCTGCTTGCCTTTGCGGCCGGCACGACCCGCCACCTGAGCCATCAGCTGGAAACTACGCTCATGGGCACGGAAATCAGGAAACGAAAGCATGTTGTCGGCATTGAGGATGCCTACTACCTTCACTGAATCGAAGTCCAAGCCTTTGGTGACCATCTGGGTGCCCACTAAAATGTCAGTCTCCTTATCCTGAAAGTTTTCCAAAATGCTTTGATAATCGTTGCGTGAACGGGTAGTATCAAGATCAAGACGGGCGACTTTAGCCTCTGGCAGTATAGTTTTCAGGTCCTCCTCCACCTTCTCGGTTCCGAAGCCGTGCATCTTGATATTGGTGCTGTGGCAGTTAGGACATTCCGTAGGAACACTTGCGGTGTAACCACAATAGTGGCAGCGCATCACATTTTGGTTCTTATGGTAGATGAGACTCACGTCACAATTAATGCATTGGGGCACGTGATGACAATCGTCGCACTCGATACGAAGTGAGAAGCCGCGCCGGTTCTGGAAGAGTATGGATTGGTTATGTTCCTCAAGGGTTTCCTTGACAGCATCAAGCAACACGCTACCGAAGTCGGCCTGCACGGTCTTGCGCCGTTTCTCCACTCGCATGTCGCTAAGGATGATCTCCGGCATCTGTACGCCACCATAGCGCTCGGTAAGCTCTACAAGATGGTAACGGCCGTTCAAGGCATTGTAATAACTCTCGTAGGAAGGCGTGGCCGAACCGAGCAGCACCTTGGCATGATGCATGGCACCAAGCACAACGGCGGCATCACGGGCATTGTAACGCGGGGCAGGATCCACCTGCTTGAAACTGCTGTCGTGCTCCTCATCGACGATGATGAGTCCGATATCGGAATATGGCAGGAAGATTGCCGAGCGAGACCCTATAATAATCTGCCGTTGCGTGCCTTTATTATGGGCAAAATCGCGCACCTGCTGCCAGACCTCCACCCGTTCATTGACGCCGTAACGGGAGTGATACACGCCCAAACAATCGCCAAAGTACTGTTTCAGGCGATTGATGATCTGAGCAGTAAGCGCAATCTCAGGTAGGAGATACAGCACCTGCTTGCCTTCGTTGATGGCTTCCTGGATCAGTTTGATATAGATTTCGGTTTTGCCGCTCGAAGTGACGCCATGTAACAACACAGGCTTTTGTTCCTCAAAACCCGTTTTAACCTGATTATAGGCGTTCTGCTGGGCTGGCGTGAGTTCTATGAAATCCACATCCACCTGAGCCTTAAACTCCTTGAGACGGCTCACCTGGCGCTCGTAGACCTCAAAGACACCCTTATCCGCCATCGTTTTAAGGATAGCACTGGTAGCGTTGGCTTTTTTCAGCAGGTCAGTGGCTTTCATATCATTGTCGCAGTCGCCGCCAAGAGTAAGATAGGCCAGCAACACCTCAAGCTGTTTGTAAGCTCGTTTAGTGAGAGTATCCATCAGCTCCTGAAGGTTAGCCTCGTTACGATATTCGGCGGTCAGGCGTACAAAGCGCTCGTATTTGGCTTTATATTTCTCGTTCAGTTCCTCCTCCATCACAAGGATACCTTTCTCCATCATAGTATGGATCAAAGGCATTACCTTTTTGAACCCGATAATCTTGCTCACCTCGCTGACGGCAATTTTGGGCTGTATCTGCAAGGCTTCCACGATCATATATTCGTAGTCGTTAAGGGCGGTGCTGTCAAGTACAAAGTCAGGCGAAAGAGTCACCGTTGATTCGCTGCTCAGTTTCAAAGCGGAAGGCAACGCCGACTGCATGACCTCACCCAGATGGCACAAATAGTAGGATTTAATCCAATCCCAAAACTTCAGTTGGGTAGTATTGACCAAAGGCTGGTCATCGAGAATATCGGTAAGGAACTTTACTTCGGTCTGAGGCACTTGGTCCGTCAGAGCGATTACCAAGCCAGACATAATCTTGGTTTTGCCGAACTGCACAACAACCCTTTGTCCGACACGGATGGCATCGTTCAAGGTGTAAGGTACGCGATAGGTAAAGGTCCCCGGAACCGGTATCGGCAAAAGGACCTCGGCAAACAAGGTCAGTCGCTCAGTCATGGTCAATGGGATTTTACGGTGGTGTAACCTATCAGTTCGTCATAGCCTTTGATGGCATTAAAATAATAGAAATAGAGACGGTAGATGTTGTTGGTATCCCAGTAGTTGCCTTCAGTCAGATCAGTGGCGACCAGCCCAGTGCTACGGTTGGCGGTCACAAACATAAAGTTATAATAACCTTGTTTGAGAAACAACTGACATAGATAGCCGCGCAGGTTATAGTCGTAATGCATCAGGTTGCGCTCGTCGAAACGCCAGTCGTTGACGGCACCCATTACATACACGTCCTCATCGCTAAAAGGCGTCGGGCAACGCAGAAAGATGTTAATCCAAGCGTAATCGGCCTCAGTAGCGGTTTCAAGGCCATCGTTGGCAACATAGATGTATTTTTCACCATGGATATCGTCGTAAGTGACGTAAGGCTTTCTAACCCTTGGTTCACAGGTTGCGTAATCCACCACATAATAATCGTCGGTTTGATAGATATGGACGATATTTTCCGACAGAAAATAGAAATTGCTGAAGTTGATGCGGCGATATTGGTTGGCGGCTTCGAACACCGTCATAGGGTTATGCTCGAATGAGATTTGGTCAGGATAGATGAACGACGGCTTGACGCCGATGGCTGCATTGTCCCACCGGCCATTTTGACGAATCGTCATGTTGGCGTAATCTTGCACATTGCCCGTCATGATGCTCGACATGGAGACGCTTATATTAAGCTGTTGGTGTGTGTCACTAAGTGAAAGCTCGTCGCAATAACGTGGCACCGATACATTGATGGCTGCTTTCTCATCGATAACCATAAAACGTCGTGTGAAATAGATCCCGTTTTCTGTAAGGTCGTCTTCATACACGATAAGCAGGTAGTTACCTGAGATTATGGGAAACATCTCTTCGTCAGGGAAGTGCAACTGGTAGTGAACATAGTCCACAAGGGTGTTTCTTGAGAACTCGTAGTCATCAATACGTCCATAATCAAATCCAACGGCATAGACACTCCTCATGATTTCGGAGGGGAGCCAGTTGTTGGAACAATGGATAAAGGTATAGTTCAGCGTCTTCCCTTCAGAGCCAAGCAGATCGAACCACAAGGTGAGGCGGTTCGTGGGATTGGCGAGTGGAATAATGGGCTCCTTGTTCTGGTTGCCATCAGCGAAAAGCGACACTGATGCCACAGACGACTTATAGTCGAGATCGGCGCAAGGCAATTCAAAGTCCTGACCGAAAGCGGACAAGGCGGCTATGATGGCGACAACGAAAAGGAGGTGCTTTTTCATACGCCGGTTATATTAAGCCTGCGTAATGCGTTTTTGAATGTCGAGAAATTCCTCTTGAGAGAGTTTCAGGTGTTCTTTCTTGAAGTCGAGGTCACCTTCTTTGGTGATAGGAACGAGGTGAATGTGAGCGTGAGGCACTTCAAGACCGATGACGGCCACGGCGATACGTTTGCAGGGGATGGCTTTCTCAATCTTCTTGGCGACTTGTTTTGCAAAGACCATCATCTGGCCAAGTTCGTCGTCCTCGATGTTGAAGATGTAGTCCGTTTCGTGCTTGGGAACAACGAGTGTATGGCCTTCCATAAGAGGATTGATGTCGAGGAAAGCGAAAAAGCGATCGTTCTCAGCAATTTTGTAGCAAGGAATCTCGCCGTTGATAATTCTGGAAAATATAGTAGCCATGGCTTTAATTATCTAGAGATTTCAAGGATTTCGAATTGCATTTTCCCAGCGGGCACTGTAATTTCAGCGAGTTCACCAACTTTTTTACCGAGCAGTCCTTGACCGATGGGAGAGTTGATGGAGATCTTGCCTGATTTGAAATCAGCTTCCTTTTCAGGAACGATGGAATAAGTCATAGAAGCTTTGGTCTTGACATTTTTGATCTTCACCGTGGAATAGAGCAGCACCTTGGAGGTGTCGATCTTAGACTCATCCAGCACACGGGCATTGAAAATCAGGTCCTGGAGGTCGGCGATTTTAGCTTCGAGAAGACCTTGGGCTTCTTTAGCGGCATCGTATTCGGCATTTTCGGACAGGTCGCCTTTATCGCGAGCTTCGGCGATGGCTTGGATGATACGAGGACGTTCGCGGAGAATCAGGTCGTCAAGTTCGTCCTTCAGTTTTTGTAATCCTTCAGAGGTGAAATATTTGATTTCTGACATGATATTGGGTTTTTTAAAAAACGTGAAAAAAGGAGACCCTTACCGGAATAAGGGTCTTCCTTTTTTTCAATGTGCAAAGATACTAAAAATTATCTTAAATGTTGCAAAACATTTTAGAAAAGAAGTCTAGCACCGATGCTGTGTGAGCCTTTGTAGCTGTAGGTTTGGCGGAATGCATAGTCGATGGCAATGACAGGAGCATTGTCTTTCTTGGACAACGGGACCTGGACAGAGGCGCCAGCGTGGAGACCTCTGTTGAGGTTCATGCATTGATCGTCAAGGATACCCTTGAAGATTCCACTTTCAAAGACATAACCGCAGCGCACCAGCAGCCATTCTCTCCAGCCATACTCAAGACCAGCAACGAATTGGTCTCTGGTGAAAGAGTTGGAGATGAAGTTACCAGCGACAGTCAGACGATGGGTCTCAGCGAAATGGAAGTCGTAAGCAGCGGCGATACTCAGTTGAGTAGGAAGCTCGAACTGGTCAGCACGTTGGATCACTGTCCATTGGAGAGAGCTGTTTGTGTTGAAGTAAGCTTTGAAAGCCAAACCGTCACCTGAGAAGGTCATCGTAGGTCCGATGTTCTTCAGGGTGATACCGAAGTGGATGTTGTCGAAAGGACCAGTGACATACTGGATACCTGCGTCGAGAGCCACACCAGTAGCGCCCATGTTAGCGATGGACTCGCTGATGATCTTCAGGTTGAAGCCGCCGCTGATGCTGTTGGAGAACATCTTAGCAAAAGCGACATCAATATGCATAAGTGAAGGCTTAAAGGTACCGATACCACCGTCAGGGCTGTCGGTTGTGGTTTCCATGATCGTACCGGGGTTCAGTGTGAAGAATGAAATACCGAGAACGCCTGACTCACTCACGCGAATGGCGAGGCCAAACGATGAGATTCTCACGTTGGAGCCCTTCAGCCAATCAGTATGTGAGAAATTGACGTCAAGTTGGCGGATGGTAGAGATACCAGCCACATTGCCAAACATAGCTTCAACACCTTTAACGAAAGACATACCGGCGTTGCCCCAGCCAGCCGAAGCTGCGAAGGGGTTGATCAACAACTCAGGAGCACCAGCCTGACCTGAACGGTCCTCATTACCTGCAAATGCCTTGGGAGCGCTGACTCCAAGAAGGAGAACAAGGCTCATTACTATATATCTAAATGATTTCTTCATGATTCTGAAATTTTTAAAGTTAGCATTTTTACGATAAATTAGAACGTATTCAAGTCAATCAGACGCATTGCACCGAAGAATTTAATCGTACGTTCGCTGCCGCTGGTGTTGTCCTTTACATGGATCAGGTAGAAACCTGAAGCCACCGGGGTGTTAGCGAAGTTGGTGAGATCCCAATCGATGGAAGCATCTTCATTATCCTTCTTAAACTGGCGGATCTTAGTACCACTCAGGTTGTAAATGGTAACCGTACAGTTGTTTGGAAGGTTCGTGATCTTAACTCTGTTGTTCAGAGCATTCTTTTCGTATGAAGAGTATGCGTAGTAAGGATTAGGAACAACGGTGATGAGGTCAAGGTCGCTTTGGGTCTTCTCTGGATCATTGTGTATCGGATTCAGACCTTCGATAGCGAAGCTGTACATCGGATACAGGTTGTTGGTATTCAACTCAGGATAGATTGAGTCGAGTCCTACGTAGGAGTAACCTTGCTCGTAAGGATGCGACACGCGGATGCGGATCTTAGCATCATTGCGCTTACCAGTACCGTCGTCACCCAACCAAGGCATACCTTCAACGCCCATAGGCATACCGATATACTGGACTTGACGCCAGAGATACTGGCTCAAGACACTTTCAACTGAAGGCTTGTTCTGGAATCTGAAGAGGAGGTTGAAGACGTACTTACCACCATCGTAAGCAGGGCAAGCCAGCTCACCAGGAGCGAACTGAGAAGCAGGAGCATCAGTTGGGTTATCCATGCCAAAGATATAGACATAGTGACGAGCACCGAACACTTCTTCACCATCGACTGGACGATAGATGGCTGGATCAAGAGTTTGAAAAGCACTGCCGTAATCGACAGTAGTCTTTTGCAGCATCGGAGGATTGAACATCATATCACGGCCATTGAGGTCAGAGAGATAGGAATCCTCACCATAGACGATATTCAGACGAGCGCCTGTTTCAACATCGATGACATAGCCCGGGAACCAACCCATACCCTGTGGGGAGATGAAGTTAGGATCTTCTGGATTGTCACTGATGTACATGGCTGCAGTGTCATTAGCCCAATCGTTGAATGGTTTGCCATCAACCATGTATGGATTACCGTTTTTGTCGATTGAAGCAGCTTTTCTGATGAAGTAAGGCTTAACACCGTTTTCAGACAGTTTGGGGTCTCTACACATTTCAACAACAGGGCAACGGGTCCACTTAGACTTATCAGAAGTCATCACGATATCAACACTGCTGAGTCTCTTGAAGTAATCAGTGTGACCGAGAGCGAAGCTGTTCGGAACAGGATAAACTGAATTTGTCTTGGTTGCGCATAGGAAGAATGGAGCCCATGTGCCGTTAGCGATCTTTTCGAATGCTTCGTTCGGATCATAAGGCGTCATGTTGTTGTTCATGTTAAAGTCGTTGTAGGCAGTATTGACATTGTCATAATACTTACCGGAACGAATCCAGTTCAATGAAGAGGTAGGCGGGTTATCGTTATCGCGGATACCGTCAAGCCATTTCATGGTACTGTCTTGGAATGACAATGAAGAAGTGATCAAACCGCTGTTGTTAACAAGGACTTCCTTAGCAACATAGAAGTGCGGGTTGCTCTGGTCGTTGTCATACATATAACCGACATCAACTGGACCAACATCATAAGGTTGAGTGATGGTGATTGAAAGACCTCTTTCGATGAACATCTTTTCATCTCCGTAAGCCGTAGTAGTATCGCTCATCATGACTTCGCCAGACTGCATGTCTTTCAGCATCCAGTGTGAAACCATACGTGAAGCTTCACTACCGGGTTGGCTATTTGCGAGAGAGATTGGTTGAGTCTCATCAATAGGAAGTTTCACTTGATTATTAGAGGATACATTCTTTGTCTTCACTTCAAACAGAGTGTCGAACCAAAGTGTGTAGTTGGTGGTCTGTACGTTCAGCGGGTCAATAACCTTCACATCTAAAGGACCGTAGCCGATCTTATAATTAGGATGATAGATGATCGGGTAATCGGGGTGACCGAAAACGACTTTGTTGCCATTGGCATCAATGGAGTTGGCGAGCTTCTTTGAGAAGAGGGTTTCAATATCTTCTTCAGAAAGTTCAAGTTCGTTGCCACCATTACCGACACCAACGATACGCTGGATAGCAGGCTTCTGGCCATATTCGCATTGCATCACAGTACCGTTGACGATCTTATGAGGAACGGCGGAGTAGCAAGTGATGTTCTTACGACCTTCGAGGTAAGGCTTCTGCTGACCATAGAGGCCGAATGCATCGCTGGGCTCTTGTGAATAGGTCATGTAGTTGTTGTAGGCATAAGCCACTGCCATATAATAATAGGTCTTGTGGTTGATCAGCGCAGCGCTTTCGGAAGTAGAGAACAAGTCCTCGGTAACCACAAAGCTATGAGTAATGCCAGCATCGCCACCTTCAACCTTAAGTGAAGGAACGATGGCACCAATATGATCATCCCATTCATAGTTGACGAGCTTAGCCACACCGTTCTTAATATCGCATTGGAAGAGCAGACGAGCCTTGGAGTTATCGGAGAGTTCATCAGCACCAACTTCATTATTGAGCAGCTGGTAGACTTTATAACCTTCGAAACGATAGTAACGGTCGCACTTCAATGTTGAGTCATCAGGACGATACTCTGGGATTTCAGGATCTACTTCAGTATAACCTTCTTTATAGTTGTTCGAGATAGCGCTATTAGAGAGATAGACAATGAGTTTCTGGTCGAGCTCACGGATGGTGAGGTCTGGAGCGCTCGGACCGTCGATAACCTTAAAGCAGTTGTCGAACAGAGCCTGGCACTTATCGTCAGTGACGCGGAGGAGTTCAACAGAAGCGAGCGGGCCGCCTGAATTGGCGCGAGCCCACGGCACACCGAAGGTAATGTAGTTAACAGCACCTGGTTCCAGGGTGAAAGGACCAGCGGACTGCATGAAACGACGGTCGGCAGGTTCGTTACCAGCTTCGGAGTCGGTCCAATACTTACCATTCTGGTTGTAACCACTCTCTGGAGGAACGCCACCAGTACCCCAGTTGCACGGGTCAGTGTCGCCAGGGAACATGAAGTCGCAGGCTGGGCCAACGGTACCGGTAACGCCAGGATAAGCGTTGCCACCGTACATCATCTTGTTACCGTCTTTCCAAATACCTTGAAGCATCAGGTAGTAGTCGGCAGCATATTTCGGGTCACCAGTGTTAGAGTTGTCGTTGTTGTGATAGAGGAAACGGCGCATACCGAAACGTTCGTCGTCGATGATGCCGTTACCAAAGTTCACACCGTTGATTGATGCGTCGCAGATCTGAGTTGAGTCAATAGCGAAGAACAAGGAGTCACCGTTAGGAGCAAAACCAATGAATTGGTTATAATCATAGGTGTAGGTGTATTTGGGGTTATCTTGATTATCGGGATCCATGTAAGGACCTTGGAAGAAGTCGATACCCACCGCCGGAGGTTGGTCGCCGTAGGCTTCGGGTTGACCGCTACCGTCGATAGCTCTACCGTTGTAGCCATAACCAAGACCACGGGCAACGTCGCAACCCACATAGTCATCTTGTGCATAACCGAGGTCCACGTCAGTCCAAGGGCAGAAATAGGTACCCTTGAGTTTGTATGTAGAACGGTTGATGATTTCGTAGGAGCAGAATGACATGTTGTTGATTTCGTCATTGGTAGCGAATCCGAAAGCTTGTGCACGGATTTCAAGACCGATAGCGGAACCATGTGATTCGGTGTGTGAGTTACCTTTATCGTTGAACACCCACCACAGAGTTTGGTCACCTTTCAACACCTGGTCGGCGAGGATGGAACCGTGGACTGAACCACCAAGTTCTTCATCCATTGTAGCGGTCTTGGTGTGGCAGAGTTCATTTTCGATATCGTAATATGGGTAGTCACCCATCATAGGATTATATTCACCGTTCTTGTCGTTGTCATAGAAAGGAGCCATGTAGTGACTTACGCCTTCGGTGTTACCGCCGACGACTTCCGGGTGAGCCGGCCAATCGGTGATGATCTTAGGAATAGAATAATTCGGATCCTCAACAAATTTACCATATCTTGCACCTGGAGCTGGTAAATCGCCTGTGCAGTGGTTGAGGAACTCATCGACTTCAGCGCGGGTGATTTTGAACACTTGGTCCCACTGAGCGCAGGTGAACTCGTCGATAGCGGCACCTACAAGGGTCAGAGGGCCAGTCCAGAAGTCGTTACCACCTTTGAGGTCAGGGCCTTGGCGGAAACGCACTGCAGCGCATTTCAACTGGTTGTTGATGTCGAGACCGGCAATCCAAAGAGCACCGGCGAACAGGGAGGTTGCAGAACCGTTGGCAGGGATAAAGTACTGGGCTCCGATACCACCGGGGAGGTCCCACCACATATCACCACCAGCATTAATACGTGTTCTGACGTTGTTGATGTTCAACCATTCAAAAGCAGATGATGGAGAACATCCGGCTGTAGTCTGTTTCAGTTCGTTGGAACCTCTGTCGTTTCCACCGTCACCAACATAGACGTGAGCCTTTCCGGAAATTGTAGCACCCATCATAAGGAGTGCGACAAACATTAGACGTGCTATATTCTTCATATTAACTGTGATTTTCGTTATTGTTCTACCATCATTTATTAGAAGTTAAAGCTGGCGCCAATCTTAATCTGACGAGGTGTCGAGTAGTTGCCACCATTGTTCACATAGATGCGGTACATGTCGATAAATGCTTGAGGATCCAACTGGTTGTTGATTTCCTGTGCATACTTTGAAGAGGTGAGATAACCATCGTCATCAGGATTACCAGTAGCGTTGTAAACATTCAGGATGTTCTTGGAGTTGAGGAGGTTCGTTATGTTAACATAGACATTGACGAAAGCCTCGCGACCAGTCTTTCCTTCCTTATTGCCACCCAAGTTGAAGTAGAAGTCCTTGTCAACACGGAGGTCGATCTTGAATGAAGCAGGCATTCTTGAACCGAAGTAGGTACCTTCGAGCAAGCTAGCACCACCAGAGATCGGGGAAATGACGGTACGTGAAGCAGTGTAAGGAGCACCTGAACCACCAGTAACTGTCATAGCGACACCTGCGTTAGCCAAAATTTGCAGCGGGCTCTTGCCTGACTTTTCGCGGTTGATGACAGGACCATCATACTTCTTATCAGAACCGAAGCGGTAGTCAACGGTGAGGCTGAGTGCGTGACGGCGGTCAAAGCCGGTCGGGAAGGTTGATCTCAAGTTCGGCACACCAGCGTTGATCAAAGCGGCAGCGGTCGAAGTAGAAGCACCAGTCATGTTAGCATACTGCAAGGTATAGTTGGCACGAATACGGATGTTCTTGGTACGACGGAGGTCATATTCAGCGGTAAGACCCTTGGTGGTACCGAAGTCGAGGTTGCT
Source organism: Bacteroidales bacterium (assembly GCA_017531225.1). Classification (GTDB taxonomy): domain Bacteria; phylum Bacteroidota; class Bacteroidia; order Bacteroidales; family F082; genus Limimorpha. Next base: position 207,055 of record JAFXLL010000010.1, read on the forward strand.
GTAGGAGGTGTAGTCCTTAGGATAAGCACCAGTCAGACGGTACATCTGGATCATGTTACGGATCTCACGATAGTAAGCGGTAATGGTGAAGGATGAAGTGTTGTTGATCTTCTGGGTGAAACCGAGTTCATAGTCAACAGTCTGCATCGGCTTCAAGTTCGGGTTAGCGATAGCGCCGGAGATATCATTAAAATAATAATAGGTGAGCGGGGTGATGAAATATGAACTTGAAGGACGCTGTGTCAACACATCGTAGTGTGCGAAGAACAAAGCTTCATCAGAAATCGGGAATGAGAAGGAGATACGAGGCATGAAAGTCCAGCTGGGCTTGTAGTCTTCGAATGACTCCTTGTCGACTCTCTGCTGGTCGGCCTTGACCAACCATGGGGAGATACCTGAACCCTTATCCAACACAGTGGGTGAAGAAATCAGGGCACCGTCGGCATTGTACCAGTTGGTACCAGAACGGTAACCGACGATTTCTTGAATATCAGAAACTTTATTCACATAAACTGCGTAGTCGTCACCGATGTTGCTCGGAGGAGTGACATCCAGTCCTGAGTTGTCAATATGGATGACACCGTCGGCATTCTTCAGATCGCCCACAGTCTTATAGTCATATAGGATAAACTGATCTTTCAGCACGAACTGGTTAGCATCGAAACGGTCAGCACGGATACCGATTTGGAAGATAAGGTCTTTGAAAGCGAACTTATCTTGGATATAACCGGCAGTGTAGATCGGCTGACTTGATGCAACTGGACGTGCAAGGAAGGTGTTGCCGTTAGCATCAGTCATCTCCTTGGTGAAAAAGTCGTCGAGAGTAGGACGCTCGCTCCAGCCTTGCTTTTTACCATCGTAGGTGTAGCCATAGTATGACACATACAAGTTACCGTCACGGGTGAGTTCATCAGGTGAGAACATGCTGATGTTGAGACCACCGTTAACGTGACCGTCGGTGTGCAACACGCCGTTTGCATCATAGTAGGAGATGGAGTTGTCATCGAAGTTATAGGAGTCGATGAGGATGTATTCTGTTCCGTTAATCGGGAGACCCATAGCTTTACGGAGGTTCTTGTCGAACACATACTGAGCGTCAGCATCGTAGTATCTGTTGTAACGGATAGTATCGACAGTGCCATAATGTTCAATTGCATACGGGTTATCCACATCCAACTCTGAGATATGGGCGTTGACCAAACCGCGCATGAGAGTCCAGTAATCACTGCTGTAGCTCATGCCGCTGGTGTTACGCTGTTCGTATTGGAAACCGAGTTTCACTTCGTGTGAGCTCTCACCAGTACCAATGGTCATGGAGGCGTTGACGTTAAGTGAAATCTGGTCGCTGACGTACTTGCTATAGTTGTCCATCAAGGTACCAGGAGCGGCATACAAACCATAGATGGATGGAGCGCTTCTACCGTTCAACAGACCACCGTTGAGTTGGAGGTCGGTAAAGTTGTCATAATAACCTTGAGCGCCATAGATACCATAGAGGTCATAAACGTTCTGGGTATACTTAGCCAACAGCGGGTTGAATTGTGAAGCCTCGAAGGTAACCAAAGTATCATAGTCCCAGGAGTTCAGCACCATCACATTGGTAAAGTTCTGGTAAGAACCATCAGCCATAAGAACTGAGTCAACATTGCCCAGTTGATAGGTAGGAGTCTTGTAGGTGGTGAAGCGACCGAGGTTGCCGTATGCGAAGACGTTGTTCCAAAGATCAGGATCGCCTGCCTCGTTGTTGTAACGGGTGTAGTCGGCTTGGATGCTATAGTAGAAGTTACGAATCAGAGAAGTGCTTTCAGGAGCCGTGGGGAAGCGCTGGGTGAAGCGGACATAACCACGGATGGTGTTATCCTTTTCAATCGAGTTCTTAGCGGTATTGAAGTAGGAGTACGAACGAGCGAAGTTGTGATACATGCTACGATAGTACGAACCGCCGATGGTGAGGTTGATGGTCTCGGTTGTACGGACGTTGATATTACCTGAGAGGTTGATTGACCAGTTGCTCGTATTGGTGGAGTACTTTGAGTAAACCAAATCTTCTTTCTTCACGAAGGAAGCCTTCTGGTAGGTACCTGAACCGATGCCTGAAGGAATGAGCGGGTTCTCAGAAATAGCTTTGTACAAAGAGTCGTTAACGGTGTAGAAACCAGTTGCTGAGAGGGCACCAACTCTATTGTAGGCGAGGTCACCTGCGAGGAAGAAGCCCAGCAAAGCTGTTTCATCGTTCTTACCCTTGATGAGCGGTCCCTGGAGGTTGAAGCCCAAACGATTGCGGCCATAACCTTCAACTGAAGTTTCCAACTCGATACCGGCACCGAAGGTACGGCTCGGGCCCTTGGTGGTCACGTTGATGATACCACCCATAGCATCACCGTACATAGCGGGTGTACCACCCAAGATGACGTCCACCTGGTCGATAGCGCCCTGAGGCACGCTGGAGTTACCGATGACCTTAACACCGTCGATGTAGGTCACAGCGCCTTCACGTGAACCACGGATACTACCGACTTCACCGTCAGCCGAATACACACCACCAACGGTGGAGGCAACGCCTGATGCGGAACGGTTAGGCAGTTTTGCGATTTCCTCTGCAGTGATGGATGCACCGGAAGTAGTGTTATCCTTCGAAATCAGAGGCACTTCGTAATCGATGACCGTGACTTCCGTCAAGCTGATGGCGCCACTTTGCATCTTAATGTTCCAATCGGTGATCTTGTTAGCAGGAATAACGATGCCGTTCAAGACATAGTTGTTGTAACCAACGAAGCTCGCCTTCAAATCATACGTTCCCGGAGGAATAGGGTTGATGTCGTAGTTACCATCGAAATCCGAAGTTGCACCGCCGACCATCGTACCGCCTTTTTCAAGGACGATGTTTGCGAATGACACGGGCTCTCCCGTTTCATCGGTAACCTTTCCTTTGAGTCGTCCTTGCTGAGCGAAAGCTAACGTGCACGTTGCCATCACAATTGCAAGGGTCATTAGTAAATTTCTAAACATACCTTTTGATTTTATGTTATACTTCCATTTTGATTGCAGTTTGTTACAGTATGCACTAAAAAGGCTTCAAAATTATAAACTTTTTGGAACGCACACAAGAAATTTTGATTTTTAGTGCCATTTTTACTCTCATAAAAATTTTAACACTTATTGAAAGCAATGAAAATTAGTGCTTTATATAAGAATCAGAAATAGACGAAAAACAAAAAAGATTTGAGGTTATGATACCTATTTTAATTAATACAGCTATCTTTGCAGCATGAAAAGGATAATCATCATCGTAGTTTTACTTATGGTTTCGGCAGGATTGCCGAGTTGCCACAGCGAATGGGAGAATCCTAATCGCCTGACGGCCATTGTGGATTTCACCATCTACCCCAACTCCATTAGGGAATATGAACTCAATAACCCAGGCGGATTCAAATACTATTCATCCGATCCCGAGAGCAACAGCCGAGGCATCCTCGTATATCGCGTTGACATGACCGAGTTCAGGGTTTGGGACCGACTGCCCCCAAACAGCCCTAACACTTGTTGCAACGACGAGGGAGAGTGCTCCCGTTTGGTAGCTGATGGCCTATTTGTCTTGGATAACTGTAACAATATCACTTACAACATCTTGGACGGAACCGTGTTTGAAGGAGAAGGAAGGTATCGCCTCTACCCCTACACTTACATGTTTGACGGAACGGCTTTGAGAATCACCTCCTACTATTGATTCGTGCCATCTTCAAGAATCTCCGACTGACGACGAATGGAAGCCTGATGAATGGCTTCAAACACCGCATTGACCAGTTCCCGATCCAGTCCGAGACTATCGCCGACTGCGATATGGTCTGCAAGGATTTGTTTCCATCGATCCATCTGAACCACAGTCACATTGTTGAGTTTCTTGTAATCGCCAATGCGCTCGCTGACCTCCATGCGCCGAGCCAACAACTGCAGCAGTTCGGCATCGATGTCGTCGATCTCACCACGGAGTCCGGCAAGGTCACTTTCAACGCTGCCAGTCACCTTGGAACGGAAGGTCAGATGGGATAACAACTCTCCCAAAGCTTCAGGGGTAATTTGTTGCTGAGCGTCGGTCAAAGCCGCATCAGGATTGTTGTGACACTCTATCATCAGACCATCGGTAGCAAGATCGAGCGCCTTTTGTGCCGTAGCCTGGAGCATCTCGCGATTGCCGCAGATATGGCTCACGTCCGTGATGATCGGTACATTTAGGCGTTGTGTGAGTTCGATGGGGATCTCCCACATGGGGAAATTCCGATAGGGGGAATCCTTATAATATGAAAAGCCCCGATGAACAGCCACCAATTGCGTCAAACCAACCTTCTGAAAGCGTTCGAAAGCGCCAATCCACAGCTTCAAGTCAGGTGAAACAGGGTTTTTGATGAACACAGGAATATCGACACCTTTCAAGGCCTCGGCTAGCTGCTGTACTGAGAAGGGATTGACCACAGTACGGGCACCGATCCATAACGCATCAACCTCATATTTCAAAGCCAACTCGACGTGCTCTGGAGTAGCCACTTCGGTAGCGGTGGGCAGACCTGTAGCCTGCTTCGCTTCGCGGAGCCAAACCAAGCCTTCTTCTCCCCTGCCTTCGAAAGCTTCAGGACGGGTACGCGGCTTCCAGATGCCACCGCGTAGCATCTTCACTTCAGGAATCCGAGCCAGGGCTTGTGCCGTGGCAAGAATTTGTGCTTCACTTTCGACGCTGCATGGGCCAGCGATGATCATTGGGAATTTCATAATTGCAAAAGTACAACATTTTCAAACCGCCATTGCGTTTTTTTTCGTTTCTTTGCACATTATTTATTTAAGTAACGAATAAAATCATCATAAAGTGAAAAGAGTAGAAATCAAGCAAGCCCTGCAAATGCAGGCTTCGGAAGAAGAGATTACCGTGATGGGCTGGGTGCGCAACAAGCGCGGCAGCAAGAATGTGGCATTTATCGCCTTGAACGACGGTTCCACCATCAACAACTTGCAGCTGGTCGTTGACCTGAACGTCATCCCAGAAGAAAAGTTGGCTTTGATGCACGCTGGCGCTTCGTTGTGGGCCAAGGGTGTTTTGGTTGCCTCCATGGGTAGCGGCCAAGCCGTGGAACTCTCCGTGAAGGAGATTGGACTGTTCGGTCCCGCCAACCCTGACGAGTACCCGCTGCAACCCAAGAAGCACTCCCTGGAATTCCTGCGCGACATCGCCCATTTGCGTTTCCGCACCAACACCTTCGGTGCCGTGATGCGCCTGCGCCACGCCATGGTGTTCGCCATCCATAAGTTCTTCACCGAGCGTGGTTTCTACAACATCCATACGCCTTTGATCACCGCTTCCGACGCTGAAGGTGCTGGCGAGATGTTCCAGGTGACCACCTTAGACCTCAACAACATTCCTCGCGACGAGCAAGGCAACATCGACTATAAGCAAGACTTCTTCGGTAAGTCGACCAACCTCACCGTGTCGGGTCAGCTCGAAGGCGAGTTGGCAGCCACAGCTTTGGGTAAGATCTACACCTTCGGTCCCACCTTCCGTGCTGAGAACTCCAACACCACTCGTCACCTGGCCGAGTTCTGGATGATCGAGCCTGAGATGGCCTTCTACGACATCAACGACAACATGGACCTCGCCGAGGAGATGCTGAAATATTTGATCCAATACGCTTTGGACAACAACATGGACGACCTTCAATTCCTCAGCAAGCGTTTGCAGGAAGAAGAGAAGGGCAAGAAGGAAGAAGAGAAGTCAATGGAGCTCATCAGCAAGCTGCACTTCGTGCTCGAGCATGAGTTCGTGCGCCTGACCTACACCGAGGCTATCGACATCCTGCGTAACTCCAACTACAATAAGAAGGGCAAGTTCCAATATCCAGTGGATGGTTGGGGCGTCGACCTGCAGTCGGAGCACGAGCGCTACCTTGTTGAAAAGCACTTCAAGAAGCCTGTCATCCTGACCGACTACCCGAAGGAGATCAAGGCTTTCTATATGAAGCAGAACGAAGACGGCAAGACCGTCCGTGCCATGGATGTACTCTTCCCCGGCATCGGCGAAATCATCGGCGGTTCCGAGCGTGAGACCGATATCAACAAGATCCTCGACCGCATGCACGAAGTCGGCATCCCAGAGGAATCCATGAACTGGTACCTCGACAGCCGTCGTTTCGGCTCAGTGCCTCATTCAGGCTACGGCCTTGGCTTCGAGCGCCTGCTGCTCTTCATCACGGGCATGACCAACATCCGTGACGTCATCCCATTCCCAAGAACTCCGAAAAACTGCTTGTATTAAGATAAAAGATAAGAGATAAGAGTTATGTCGGATCAGAGATTGACTCAGGTTCAGCGACAAGAGCTGAAGCTCTCGCCACAGCAGATTCAACTGATGAAACTGCTGCAGCTGCCTTTGATTGAACTTGAACAAAGGATCAAGGAAGAGATTGAATCCAATCCCGCCCTTGAAGACAGCATCAATAGTGACGAGAACGAGTCAACCGCTGAAGAAAGAGACAACAACGACAACGAGCTTGACAGCTTCGACAACAACGACGATGACTTCGGCGAAAATGACGACTACAACGACGAAGAGTTCGACCTCCGCAAGGAAGAAGGCTTCGACCTAAACGACTACCTGCCTGAAGAGGACGAATACGACTACGCCTACAAATCGCACACCAACAACCACAGTGCCGACGATGAGGACTACCAGGCTCCTATTGTCCACGAGGAGTCATTCCAGGATTATCTAATCCATCAGCTGGGCTTCCATGACCTCACCGAAGAAGAAGAAACCATCGGAGAAGTCATCATCGGCAACCTCGACGACAACGGTTATCTGAGCCGCCCCGTGGCCAACATTGTCGACGACCTGCTGTTCACCATGAACATCGAGACTACCGAAGAGGAAGTCAACAAGGTACTCAACGTGGTACAACAGTTGGATCCCCCCGGCATCGGTGCAAGAGATCTCCAAGAATGCCTGCTGATACAGCTGCAACGTCTTCAGGAAGAGAATCCCTATAGCGACTATAAGTTGTGCGTCACCATCATCAAGGACTGCTTTGAGGAGTTCATCAAGAAGCATTACGACAAGATCGCCAAGAAGACCGGTGCCAGCAACAGACAACTCAAGGCCGCCTTGGACGAAATCCTCAAGCTCAACCCCAAACCTGGCGACTCATCCACTTCGGGTGCCCGCAACAGCCATTACATCACACCCGACTTCTTCATCTACATCAAGGATGGCAACTTGGAACTGTCATTGGATGGCAGGAATAACCCTGACTTGAAGGTCAACAAGCAGTATATGAAGATGCTTGAGGACTTCTCGAAGAGCAAGGAGTCACGCAGCATGCAGGAGGCGGCCACTTTCGTGCGCCAAAAGATCGATAGCGCCAAGTGGTTCATCGACGCCATCAAGCAGCGGCAACACACCCTATACATCACCATGAAGGCCATCATGGACATGCAGCAGGAGTATTTCCTCACTGGCGATGACACCAAGCTGAAGCCCATGATTTTGAAGGACATCGCCGAGAAGGTTGGGTTGGACATTTCCACCGTCTCTCGTGTGGCCAACAGTAAATATGTGCAGACGCCTTACGGCACCTTCCTTTTGAAGACTTTCTTCAGCGAGGGCATCACCAACGAAGAGGGTGAGGAAGTCTCCACCCGTGAAATCAAGAAAATTTTGCAGGACTGTGTGGCAGACGAGAACAAGGCCAAGCCGCTCACTGACGAGGAGTTGATGAATGTGTTAAAGGAGAAAGGTTACCCGATTGCCCGCCGCACTGTGGCAAAGTACAGGGAACAGCTGGGCATTCCGGTGGCACGTCTAAGAAAAGAGCTCTAAATCCCCTGCCTTAGAGATTCTTGTTTTTCCTAAATGTTTATAGGCTAAATCTGTGCATTCACGGCCTCGAGGGGTACGCATAAGGTAACCTTCCTGAATGAGGAAAGGCTCATAGACCTCCTCGATGGTCCCAGCGTCCTCCCCTACTGCCGTGGCGATGGTGTTGACGCCGACGGGACCGCCTTTGAACTTCTCAATGATGGTATTGAGAATCTTGTTGTCCATATCGTCGAGGCCATGCTCATCCACATTCAAGGCAGAGAGACCCACGCGTGCAATAGCCACGTTGATGCGGCCGTCGCCCTGAATTTGGGCGAAGTCGCGCACGCGGCGGAGCAACAAATTGGCGATACGCGGCGTGCCGCGACTACGACGAGCGATCTCGTAGGCGGCCGCATCATCGATGGGCACCTGCAAGATGCCGGCTGAGCGTTTCACAATGCCCGAGAGCGTCTTGGCATCGTAATATTCCAGACGGAGGTTGATGCCGAAACGTGAACGCAATGGAGCCGTCAGCAAACCTGACCGTGTAGTGGCGCCAATCAGCGTGAAAGGATTCAATGCAATCTGGATGCTGCGGGCATTAGGTCCCGACTCGATCATGATGTCGATGCGATAATCCTCCATGGCAGAATAGAGATACTCCTCCACCACTGGACTAAGCCGATGGATCTCATCGATAAAAAGCACGTCGTTCGGCTCCAGACTGGTGAGCAGACCAGCAAGGTTGCCCGGCTTGTCAAGCACCGGCCCTGAAGTCATCTTCATGTTCACACCAAGCTCATGGGCGATAATGTGTGACAATGTGGTCTTACCCAGTCCCGGAGGGCCATGAAGCAAGGTATGGTCAAGCGCCTCGCCACGCTGGGCAGCGGCTTTCACAAAGATACGCAGGTTGTCAACGACCTTCTCCTGTCCGGCAAAACTGCTGAACGCATCGGGACGAAGCACATTCTCAAGATCTTTTTCAGCCTTGGAGAGATGAGAGCCGTTGGCATCGAGGTTACTGTTCATCACATTCGTATCAGGCTACAAAGATAATAAAAAATTGTGTAATTTAGCAGCGTCAAACCAGACTTGAAAAAAATGAAAAAATATTTGTTGCTCTTCATACTCTCCGCCCTCGCCTTTGGTGGATTCGCACAACACAAAGGATCGCTCCGTGTCAAGCAAGACAGCCGAGTGGAAAGACTTATGGTCCGTCAGCGCGACATCTATGCCGTGAGCAACACCATGAGTGGTTTCAGGGTTCAGATCTTTATGGAGATCGGCAACGAGGCTGTGGATCACGCCAATCTGGTCAAGAAGGAATTTGAGGAGTTGTATCCCGACCTGCCCATCTATCTCTCCTACGAACAACCTTATTATAGACTACGTGTCGGTGATTTCCGCAACCGCGTTGAGGCCGAGAAATACTTAAGAATCCTAAAACCCCAATACAGCTTAGCGTTTGTCACAGCCGACATCATCAACCCTCCAGTAAGAATCAAGCCCACCAAAACCGAAGCGGTTCAGGATCTCGGAGAAGAAAGCGGCGAAAATTACCAGGAATAACCTTATTTGATCAAATCCAAAATCTGCCCTGCGAGGCGGCTGGTACCCACACGGAACAAGTTCGGGTTGAGCCACTGATCGCCAAGGATGTGCTTCACCAAATAATAATAGGTAAGTGCGTCTTCAGGTGTCTTCATGCCACCAGCAGGCTTGAAACCGACCTTCTTACCCGTAGCTTCGTAGTATTCCTTAATGGTGTCTATCATGATGATGGCAGCCAGTGGCGTGGCAGCCACAGGCACCTTACCAGTGGAAGTCTTGATGAAGTCAGCACCAGCGAGGATAGCTATTTCGGATGCTTTGCGAATGTTCTCCACGGTCTTTAGTTCACCGGTCTCAAGAATTACTTTCAGGTGAGCCTTGTCGCCACAAGTCGCTTTGATGGTCTTGATTTCATCAAATACCTCATCGTAACAGCCAGCAAGGAACGTCCCTCTTGAAATCACCATATCCACCTCATCGGCGCCTTCGTTCACGCAGTATTCCACTTCTTTCAATTTGAGATCAAAAGGCATCTGTCCCGACGGGAAGCAGCAGGCCACAGTAGCAACCCGTATGCCACTACCTTTAAGCAATTCCTTAGCTTGACGAACGAAGGGGCTATAGATGCAGATCGCCGGCACTGAGAGATGTGGTGCTTGTTTCGGAAAAGCTAATGCCTTAGCACAGAAGTCGTTGATCTTCTCTTCATTATCAAAAGCCTCCAAGGTTGTAAAGTCGATGCTTTGGAAAATGGTCTTCAGGGCCTCCTTCTCGCTACCTTGTTTCTTCTCGATGTTGATGATCTGCGCGATGCGCTCTTCAAGGGCGGCTTCGCTATGGGTGTAAGGTTTAAATTTCATGATAGTTCGGAATTAGACTTCAAAAGTATGATTTTTTCACGAAACCGACAATAAAAAGATGTATTTCTCGTATATTTGCCGTCAAAACAAACTAACCCCGAAGAGCCAACGGGTAATAACTGGCACAAATTCAATCATGAGAAGATTTCTTATTGTTCTTTCCGCAGTTGTATTGGTTGCATTCAGTAGCTGCAAAAAGGTAACTGAAGGCAACATCATTACTAAGGATTTTAACAACCCAAGCAGTTACACAGCCCTCGAAATTTCAAACGCATTTGATGCTTATGTCAGCGAAAATACAAATACGATTACGGTCACGGCAGGTGAAAACGTCATGCCATACGTCGTAGTTGAAACCGTTAACAACACCTTGAAGATCTACCTCAAGCCAATGGCTATTGTCAATATTACGGAATTAAAGGTCGTTCTCCCCTACAATGCCAATCTGTTATCTGTCAATTTGTCGGGCGCTACCGAATTCCATTCAGAGTATGGTCTTACTGGTGAGGATTTGAAAGTTGAATTGTCGGGCGCTTCGAAGTTTTATTGCGATTTAGGAGCCACTGATATCCTTGAAATGGATCTATCTGGTGCTTCCAAGATCGAAAGCGCTATCCTCGCCAATGAACTTGAGCTCGAAATCGGCGGTGCTTCACAGGCCACATTAATGGGTGCAGTCGGCAGATTGAAACTCGAAATGAGCGGAGCCAGCAAGATCATTAAGAAGATCGTAGATTCACAATACGCCTTATCATGCGAGGTGTGTGAAGGAACCATTTCAGGCGCAAGCGAAGCATACATTCATTGCTACGAAAACATTACGGTTAACCTTTCTGGTGCCAGTGTTCTGCACTTTACTGGAGATGCTTTCACCGCTGACAGTGAAGTCTCTGGCGGTTCCCAGATTATCCATGATGTGCTCTAACTAAAGCATCGTCCCATGACCTTCAGCGAGAAATTGCATATCCTTTGTTCTATTCCGAAGACTTTGCGCTTCAACCTCCATTATTTCCCTTTCAAGACCGCCGTCAGATGTCCAGTGATGGTATCCAGAAGGGTTTACTTGAGGGAAATGCATGGCAAGGTGACCCTTCCTGAGAACGCCGATACCGCAGACATCAAGATTGGCTTCGGCGATGTGGGGCACTACGACCGCAAACGCTCACGGACGATTTGGCAAGTGAGTGGCGAAGTCGAATTCAAGGGAAAGGCTTCCATCGGACATGGATCGAAGATCTCGGTGAGAGGCAAACTTGAACTGGGCGACCATTTCAACATCACAGCAGAAAGCACCGTGGTGTGCGCCAAGGAAATCCGCTTCGGCGACGACTGCTTGGTCAGTTGGGATGTATTGGTGATGGACACCGATGAGCATCCAGTCTATAACAAAGAAGGTGAGCGCATCAACGAAGACCGTCCTATTGTGGTGGGTAACCACGTATGGATCGGCTGCAAGTGCATGCTGCTGAAGGGAGCTGAGTTATCAGATAATACAATCCTCGCCGCAGGAACGGCCTTACGGTCGGCGTTCCGCGGCGAGGAACAAATCATCGGAGGGAATCCAGCGTCGATTCTCAAAAGAGATGTTCGCTGGGAACATTAAAGTTTATCAATTACCTCACTAAGTTTCTTGAAAATTTCGGGAATCTCACCTACGCCATTGACGGGGTGAAGATTGCTTTTGGCTTCGTAGTAAGCCAACACCGGTTTGGTCTTAGCCTCGTATTCCACAAAACGATGCTTGATGGAATCGATGTTATCGTCGGCACGACCACTGACCTTGCCACGCTCGAGCATACGTTCAATAAGCAGGTTTTCAGGCACTTCAAGACTCAGCACGCCTGACAGCGAGATGTTGTATTTTTTCATCATCTCGTCGAGGATCTCTGCCTGCTTCACGGTACGCGGATAGCCATCAAAAAGAAAACCTGGAGAACTGATATTCTCAGAGAGTTTCTTCTCGATGATGGCAGCAACGATCTCATCGGAAACCAGGCCACCTTGGCTAATGATTCCCTTCACCTGAAGACCGAGCTCGGTTTCGGCGGCGATCTCCTCACGGAGGATCTCACCAGTGGAAATATAGGTCAATTGGTATTCTTCGCGAAGGAACTGCGACTGGGTCCCTTTGCCTGCCCCGGGAGGGCCAAAAAGGATGATATTAAGCATAACTTAAGATTTAGATTACCTTATAAATATCGGGAAGGTTACGGCCTTGTTGGTTGTAGTCGAGGCCATAGCCCACAATAAATTCGTTTGAGATATCCATCGCCTTGTAGTTGATGGGATAATCGTATTGGAAGGATTCCGGCTTGAAAAACAACGTGGCAATACGCACATCGGCGGCTTCAAGGTCATGCAGCTTCTCAATGGTGTACTTCATGGTATGCCCCGTGTCGACAATATCCTCCACGATAACTACATTGCGGCCTTCAAGAGAATGGTCAAGGCCGATAAGCTCACGCACCACGCTTGTGGTCTTGGTACCTGCATACGATGAGAGTTTCACGAAGGAAATCTCGCATGGGATGGTCAGGCGTTTGAAAAGCTCAGAAGCGAACATAAAGGCGCCGTTGAGTACCACCAAAAAAAGTGGATTCTTGTCGGCCATATCCTTGTTCAGTTGATCCGCCACGGTTTGGATGGAGTTCTCGATTTTCTCCTGAGGAATGTAAATGGAAAACTCCTTGTCTAAGACTTTTACTGTTTTCATGTTATTAGAATTGGAAACACAAAAATACGAAATTCATTGGTTGACAATACCGAAAATGTTCTATTTTTGCAAAAAACACATTCAACATGAATCCAATCGTAAGCATCATCATGGGAAGCACCTCTGACCTTCCCGTTTTAGAGAAAGCCGCACAGTTTTTTGACGAGATGGAGATCCCGTTTGAGATGAACGCCTTGAGCGCACATCGCACGCCTCAGGAAGTGGAACAGTTTGCCCGTGAAGCCGAAGGTCGTGGCATCAAAGTCATCATCGCTGCTGCCGGCATGGCCGCCGCTTTGCCAGGTGTCATCGCCGCCAACACTACCCTACCCGTGATCGGCGTACCGGTGAAAGGCATGCTTGACGGTCTCGACGCCATGCTGTCGATCATCCAGATGCCTCCTGGGATTCCCGTAGCCACCGTTGGCGTGAACGGCGCACTCAACGCCGCCATCCTCGCCGCCGAGATGCTGGCGCTTGGCGATGCCAACATGGCACAGAAAGTCAAAGCCTATAAGGAAGGACTGAAAAACAAGATCACCAAGGCCAACGCCGAGTTGAAAGAGGTGAAGTATAGATTTAAGACGAATTAAAGCTTTCTTATCATCATCAAGCCATCACGAAGTGGAAGCAACACGTTCTCCACTCGGGGATCGTTTTGAACCTTGTCGTTAAAGGCTTGAATCGCCTTTGTGTCACGTTCCTTGGTGCCAACATTCAACACCTTGCCCTCCCAAAGTACGTTATCTGCCAAGATAACTCCACCTGGGTTGAGCTTTTCGATCACCAAATCATAATACGAGGGATAGCTGATCTTATCGGCATCGATGAAAACCATATCGAACCCACCCTCCAACGTGGGGATGACTTCCTTGGCGTCACCGATGATCAGCCGCACACGATCAGCGACAGCTGCTTTAGCCAAGTATTTCCTGATGACACCTTCATATTCTTCGTTGGCCTCGATGGTGGTCAACAAGCCATCAGACCCCATGCCTCGTGCCATGCAAATAGTGGCAAAACCAGTGAATGTGCCTATTTCCAGCACCTTTTTAGGTTGTATCAGCTGACAGAGGAGCTGAAGAAAACGGCCTTGCACCGGACCCGATGCCATACGAGGATTCATGGCGTGGAGATGCGTCTCACGATATAACTCATGGAGCACTTCATCCATTGGTGTGGCGTGCTGTTCCAGGTATTCTTCGATGGCGTAAGTGAGATCGATCATGACTTGGAAGCACGGAAAATCAAGGTGGAGAGGCGCTCGGGAGCGAACACCTCATTAGCTTCAGCCATCAGATCCTCAGCCGTGATGACGTCGATGGTATGGATGATATCTGGTACGGTCTCCACCGGCTCGTTCATCAACATGGAACGGGTGATGGCCAACAACTCGCTCATCCCCGACTCACGTCCAAGGGCCAACTGACCGATGAGCTGCTGCTTGGCATGATGCAGCTGCATGGTACCCATCTTTTGGTTACGTAGTTTATTCAACTCTTTGTAAACCAAATTAATAGCCTTGTCCAAAGATTCCGGATCCACACCCATGTAAACATTGAACAAACCCACATCGGAATAGGCATTGTATTGCGATTCGATGGTATACGCGAAGCCGTATTTCTCACGAATATTCAAGCTAAGGCGAGAGTTCATGGCGGGACCACCAAGAATATTGTTCAGCAGCACCATGGTACGCTTCTTGGGATGGACAAACTCAGGTGCCAGTCCGCCGATCATGCAGTGGCTGAGGTGGTTGTTGCGCTCCATCTCAACCTTAGTGGGGGCATAAGAAAGGAAGGGCTTGCGGCGGTTCGGCATCCTATGATCGGGACGGTTGCCGAAGAAAGCCATTGCCATCTTCTCGAACTCCTTAAAGCTGATATCGCCGATGGTAGCCAGCACCATGGAGTCGGTACTGTAGTTTTCATTCATGAAATTCAGGATGTCGTCACGACGGAAGCCTTTCACCAAGGCATTGGTACCTAAGATATTCCTACCCAACGGATGGTTCTTGAACATGATCTCCTCAAACACGTCGTAGATCTCCTCCGAAGGCATGTCAAGGTATGAGTTGATCTCGTCGAGCACTACATCTTTCTCCTTCTCCAGCTCATTCTCAGGGAAAGTCGCCTGGAATGCAATGTCTGACAGCAAGTCCATGGCACGTTTGTAGTAAACGTTCAAGAACGAGGCTTGCAGGCAGGTCTCTTCTTTGGTGGTGAAGGCGTTCAGGTCACCACCCACGTTGTCGAGGCAGCTCAGGATATGGTAAGGCTTGCGGTTTTGGGTACCTTTGAAGATGGTGTGTTCAATAAAATGGGCCATGCCGTTCTCGAAATCCCGCTCATCGCGCGAGCCTGTGCCCACCACCAACACCAGATGCGCAATCTCACCTTTTTTCTGACGATGTAGCAGACGGATGCCGTTGGGCAGCGTGGTTATGTTGTATTGTTCCTTTTCCATATTAAAATAAAAAACGCCGCAAAGGTAATAAGATATTGCGAAAAACGTTAAGTTTGCATGCTGAAACCATTCAGGATTGACAAATAAGCATCATGAAAAAATACACCTTTACCCTACTCTTTACGCTAATTGCCGTGCTTTCGGGCATCGCCCAAACGCCCAGACATATTGAAAAGGAGTCCATTCCCACCGCTATGTTTCAGGTGACTTACGCAGCTCAGTTCCCCGGACTTGACACCAAAATCGACTATGGATTCACTAACACCATTGGCGGCAGTTTCATCTACAAGACCAAGAGCAACTGGCTGTTCACGGCCAACGGCAACTTCGTCTTTGGCAATAAGCTGAAAGACGACCGCATCGGCATCCTTGGTGAGGGCATCACCACTTATGAGGGTGAGGTCATTGGCGGCGGCGGTTTGGCTGCATCCTTGGCCATGTTCCAAAGAGGATTCCATTTTCAAGCCGAGATCGGTAAGTTGTTTGCCTTTAAGCCCAACCCGAACAGTGGATTCTTTGTGCAGGCGGGCATCGGCTATTTACGCAACCGCATCCGTATCGACTATCAGATTGAGGCTCAGAACCCTCCCTACCCCTTGATGGACGATTACCAATACGGCTATGATCGCATGCGTGGCGGCATCGCCTTCCATGGCGAGGCTGGCTATTTGATCATGAGTAACAACCGAATCTATAATTTCTCCCTTTCATTTGAGGTCACATACGCTCGCACCAAATCCCTCAGGGACTACGACTTCAGGGTGTACTACGCTGAAGACGGAACTCCTATAATCAAAGGTTATACCGATAAAAACAAGCGTTTCAACGACTTGTATTATGGCATCAGGGTTAGTTGGATGATCCCCACCTACCAGCGCCAACCTGAGGAATACTACTATCATTAATCTGACTCATGCGAGGACTCTACACCTTAGCGATTCGGGCTTACACCGTTGCGGTGAAAGATGCCGCCTTGTTTGGCAATCCCAAGGCCAAACAATGGGTGGAAGGCCGACGCCAACGTCCCGAGCCTGGCAATGATCAAAGTCCTTGGGTGTGGTTCCATGCGGCTTCATTGGGTGAGTTCGAGCAAGGCCGTCCCGTGATTGAGGCGCTGAAAAAAGAGCATCCTGACATCAAGGTCTCGCTTACCTTCTTCTCCCCTTCGGGATATGAGATCAGAAAGAACTATCCCTTGGCCGACGAGGTGCTTTACCTTCCCGTAGACACCCTGAAAAACGCAAGACAATGGGTTGAGCGCCATCATTTTGTGGCCGCTTTCTTCATCAAGTACGAGTTTTGGTTCAACTACATGACCGCACTCGACGAAAAGCACATCCCACTCTATTACATTTCGCTGATTTTAAAACCAGATCAGTACTTCTTTAAGTGGTATGGCGGCTGGTTCCGCAAGCAGTTAAAGCACGTAAGCCATTTCTTTGTGCAAGACGACACCACGATGGAACTTTTGAAAGGCATCGGCTTTGATAACGTCACCCGTTGTGGCGACACCCGTTTCGACCGTGTGGCCGCCATCGCCAAGCAGGCCAAGACTTTCCCAGAGATTGAGGCTTTCATTCATGGCAGGCAGTGCATCATTGCCGGTAGTTCATGGCCGCCTGACGAGAAGTTACTCATCCCTTATATCGAGAGACTTCCCGAGAATTATTGCATGATCATCGCGCCACACGACATCTCTGAAAAGCACATCCGTCAGATTCGTGAAAGTCTTACCTCGATAAATCCTGACAAAGTGTATTTGATTGACACTGTCGGCATCCTGTCGCAGCTATACCAATACGCCCGATTCGTCTATATCGGCGGCGGTTTTGGTGTCAACATCCACAATATTCAGGAACCGGTTACCTTTGGCTGTCCCGTGGTGTTCGGACCGAAATACAAGAGTTTTAAGGAAGCTGTCGATTTAGTCAGTTTAGGAGGAGCCTTCTCCATCAACGGACAAGAAGAGCTCAATAAGACCTTCGATCGTCTTATCAACGATGAAGCCCATTACCAACAGGCATCGGAAATCTGTAAGAAATACTTGAAATCTCAGTTAGGAGCTACTGACGCCATCCTGAAAGAGATTACATCCACTTTCTCCTTTTGAAGACAAACATGAATATGCCGGCCACGGCAACCATCACGCCGATTAGGCCGTAGAACGCCCACGAATCCTCTTGGAAAGGAAGTCGAACGTTCATGCCATACAGGCCAGTGATAAAGGTTAAAGGCAGGATGATTGACGAAATGATAGTGAGGATCTTCATCGTCTCGTTGGTCTTGTTGGTCTGCATGGAGTCGAATGTCTGCGACAGGCCTTCGATCAACTCTTCGTAGTCCTCGGTCATATCCCACACCTTCTGGTAGTAGTCCAAGATGTTACCCCAGTAGTCTTCCATGTACTCCACATCTTCGGTGAAGCCTCGGATTTTACCGTTTTCGAACATCTGGAACAGACGCAATTGAGGTTTAAATATGGTGTTGATCAGGATCAGATTCTTACGGGTGATAGAGATTCGTTCGATGATCTTGACCTGTTTTTCCTGCAGCAGCTCGCGGTTGATCAACTCTACATCCAGTCCCACTTTTCGCAGCAAGTACACTGACTCGGTGATCAGCTTTTCGAGGATGCGATAGAGCAATTTATCGGAACTTTCGATGCTGACATCTTCTTCGTTTTGCAGCCTTTCTTCGTATTCATCGAAAAGTTGCGACACACCCCAAGGATTTTTCTCAATGGAAATAATATAATCCTTACCCCAGAAGAGTTTTACTTCCTTAATCTTCACAAACTTATTCTGGCGGTCGAAATTAGGAAAATGAAGGATCAGGAAGTAGTAGTCATCATAGATATCGATTTTCGGACGTTGGTTAACCGACTTACAGTCCTCGATATCAAGGGGGTGAAAATGGAAGCGGTCTTTGAGAAACTCAAAGTCCTCCTCACTCGGGTTGTTCAGATGGCGCCATGTGATATTGCCTATTTTGAGACTATTGATCATACTCTGTCCTCCCCAAAAATTTTTTCGCTGCAAAACTAAACAAAAATTATTATAAAATTACTATCTTTGCCGATTATTTTCAATCAGAGCAAAATGTACGCCTTCATCGCTGGAAAAATTGCTGAGATCACGCCTGCTTACGCCATTGTCGACAATCACGGCGTGGGATATTTCATCAACATCACACTTAACACTTTCGCCGCCATTGGCGAGCAGACCGAGGTGAAGCTGTACACGCATCTTCAAGTGCTTGAGGACGCACACAACCTATTTGGTTTCTACACCGCTAAGGAGCGTGACATGTTTGAGCTGCTGATCAGCGTCAGCGGCGTGGGATGCAACACTGCGCGACTCATCCTCTCGTCGCTTACCGTCAATGAGCTCAGCACCGCCATCGCCAATGAGGACATCAAGACCATCCAGGCTGTGAAGGGCATCGGCAGCAAGACAGCGCAACGCATCGTCGTTGACCTCAAGGATAAAGTGAGGAAAACCGACTATGCCGAGGAAATTGTCGAAGCTGTTGACAATACCGTCAAGAACGAAGCGTTATCTGCTTTGGTGATTCTTGGTTTCAGCAAGAACGCCGCCAGCAAGGCGCTCGACAAATTGATGAAACAAACGCCTGACGCCCCTGTGGAAGTGTTGATCCGCGAAGCACTAAAACTACTATGAGCATAATGAAACGACATATCATCCTTACCCTCTTGCTGGCCATCCTGATTCCAGGCTTTGCCCAGCAGCCTGACTCCACCCATTTGGTCTATCCCATACCCGAAAACCAGGGTGACCCCATGCAACAGCTCTATAACCAATCGCCGTTGTATCTGCGCGATCCCGACAATATCACCCACGAGGTCATCTACGACCCCGTAACCAACCAATATACCTTCAAGCATAAGATTGGTGATTTCGAGTATGCTACACCGACCACCATGTCGCAACAGGAATACATGGATTACAAGAACCGTGAGGGCGTGATGAGTTTCTGGAAAGACCGTCGCAAACAAAACGCACGTTCCACCACTGACGGCAACTCCATCATCCCTCCGATTTATGTGGGTGGCGAGGCTTTCGACCTTATCTTCGGCAGCAACACCATTGACATCCGTCCGCAAGGCTCCGTTGACCTGACTTTCGGTATCAAGCACAACTACCGTGGCGACCCTTCCATGAGCGAACGCCAGAAACATAACACCAACTTCGACTTCGACCAGGACATCCAGTTGAACGTCATCGCCAAAATTGGTGATAAGATCAATTTCAACATCAACAAGAACACCAAGGCTACCTTCAACTTCGAGGACCTGATGAAATTGAAATACGAGGGCAAGGAAGACGAGATCATCCAGTTGCTTGAAGCCGGTGACGTGAGCTTCCCCTTGAACAGCACCCTGATCACCGGAACTCAGCGCCTGTTCGGCTTGAAGTCCAAACTGAAATTTGGAAAGACAACGGTTACCTCGGTGGTCTCCTATCAGGAAAGTGAATCGAAAAACATCGCAGTGCAGGGAGGTGCCCAGACCAACGAGTTCAACATCAGCTGCTTGGACTATGAAGAAAACCGCCACTTCTTCTTGAGCCAGTTCTTCAGGGAGCAATACGAATCAGCATTGGCAACCCTGCCCACCGTCACCTCCAGCATCAACATCACCAAGATCGAGGTGTGGGTGACCAATACCAACTCAAGCACACAAGACACTCGTAATATTTTAGCGCTCACCGATTTGGCCGAGGGTAAGGAAGAGTGGATCTACAACAAGGAAATCTCGCCCGCCAATACGGCAACCATCTATCCCCGCAACGCAGCCAATGACATGTTGGCTCGCATCGACACCACACAAATCCGCAACATCAGTACGGTGACCAATTACATGTCGGGCGACCCCTTACGCATCGGCAGGATGGGATATATGGCCTCTGGTCGTGATTTTGAGAAAATTGAGAACGCACGCCGTTTGAGCACCACTGAATACTCACTGAACTCCAAGTTGGGCTTCATCTCACTGAACGTCACACTGAACTCCAACCAAACGCTGGCTGTGGCATACCAATACACCATTGTTGGCAGTGATGAAGTCTATCAGGTAGGTGAATTCTCCGATCAAGGCATCGGCACTCCTAATGTTTTGGTTGCCAAACTGCTGAGAGGTACCACAGTGAACCCCTCCATGCCGATCTGGGACCTGATGATGAAGAACGTCTATAACATCAAGGCGTATCAGATCAACTCCAGCGACTTCATGCTCAACATCTTCTACACTGGCAATTCCAACAACACGCCGATGGGCTACTTCACCGAAGGTCCAGATAACGTGAAAGGCGTATCGCTGCTCCATTTACTCGGTCTCGATAACTTAACCCAGCAGAACAACCCGATCCCTGGAGGTGATGGTGTATTCGACTTCATCAATGGAGCACAAACCTCGGGCGGTACCATCAACTCTGCCAATGGCCGCATCTATTTCCCTGTGTTGGAACCTTTCGGCAGTCAACTGCACAAGATATTTGGCGATAATATTGAGCTAGGCAACAAATACGCTTTCGATTCCCTCTATTCGATGACCAAAACCGCAGCGGAGCAATTCTCTGAGAAGAACAAATTCTCTTTGCGCGGCTATTACTCATCCCAGTCGGGCAGCGAGATCAGTTTGAATGTCATGAATGTGGCACAAGGCTCCGTAACGGTGACCGCAGGAGGCCGCACCTTGGTGGAAAATGTCGATTACACCGTCGACTACACCTTAGGCCGTGTGTCCATTATCAACGAAGGCATCTTGAACTCAGGCACCCCCATCAACATCTCGTTGGAGAGCAACTCCAGCTTCAGTGCCATGAGAAAGACCTTCCTCGGAGCACGCATTGAGCATGAGTTCAACCAAGACTTCCGTTTAGGTGGTACCGTCTTATATTTGGGAGAGAAATCCTACACTCAAAAAATCAATTATGGCGAGGAAGCCATTGCCAATACCATCTATGGGTTTGACCTCAACTACTCCACCGAGGCTCGTTGGCTCACCAACTTCATCGACTGGCTGCCCGGCATCAGCACCAAAGCGCCTTCAAGAATTCGCTTCGACGGCGAGTTTGCCCGTTTCATCCCCGGCCTATCAAAATCAGTTGCTGAAAAAGGCACTTCTTACCTCGATGACTTCGAAGGAGCCAAGTCGACCATTGACCTAAGGCTTTACAGCCAATGGCATCTGGCCAGTACCCCACAGCACCAAGCCGACCTCTTCCCTGAAGCCGTAGCCAACACCGGTCGCGCTTATGGCATGAACAGAGCTAAGATGTCATGGTACACCATCGACCACACTGTTTTCTATGATCGCGGTGCCTCCATCCGTCCGAAAAACATCACCAACGACGAACTTTCAAGGCATAGTGTGCGTCAGGTGTTGGAAACCGAAATTTTCACCAAGGACATCCCGTCAGGCACCCCGACCAACATCTCTGTGTTCAACCTTGCCTACTTCCCGAAGGATCGTGGTCCATACAACTACGATGTAGCCGGAACCCCATACTCCTCTGGTGTCGACGAGAATGGCTCGCTGAACGATCCACAGTCGCGTTGGGCAGGTATCATGCGAAGAATGGAGACCACCGACTTTGAGGCCACCAACATCGAATACATCGAATTCTGGATGATGGACCCCTTTGCTGATCCAGAGTATCAGAATAACCCAGGTAAGCTTTACATCAACTTGGGCGACATCTCTGAGGACGTACTCCGCGACGGTCGCAAATACTACGAGAACGGTATGCCTGAGACAGAAAGCGTCGTCAACGTGGATACCACCATTTGGGGACGCGTTCCCGTCATGCAAGACCTGGTGGGTGCCTTCAGCACCAACTCCGATTCTCGTCAATACCAAGATGTCGGTTTCGATGGCTTGCGTGACACTGATGAGCGCTCCTTCTTCCAAGAATCCTACCTTAACGAGGTGAAGCAGCAGTTCGGTGAAAGCTCACTTGCCTACCAAAATGCATTCAACGACCCATCAAGCGATAACTACCATTACTTCAGATCATCTGATTGGGACGATGACGAGATTCACAGCAGCATTGTTGAAAGATATAAGTACTACAGCGGTACGGAAGGCAACTCTCCCTCCGACACTCAACGTACCGAATCATACACGACCAACAACACCACGTTGCCTGATGGTGAAGACATCAACTCCGACAATACCTTGAGCGAATCGGAACGCTATTATCAATACGAGATTGAACTTGACCCCACCAAGATGGAGGTGGGCAAGAACCACATCGCCGACATTTACGAAGCCACCAATATTGCTTTGGCTAACGGTCAAATCGGCACTGTGAAGTGGTATCAGTTTAGAGTTCCTGTGAAGCAACCCGATAGAGTTATCGGTAATATTGAAGGCTACTCATCCATCCGCTTCATGAGAATGTTCGTCCGCGAGTTTGCAAAACCTGTCGTACTGCGTTTCGCCACCCTCGACTTGGTAAAAGGCGAATGGCGCACCTATGCTCAGAACATCCAAGCCCCAGGCGAATACATACCTAACGATATCGCCAACGGAACTACCCTTGATGTCTCAGCTGTCAACATCGAAGAAAACGGCCGTCGTTCACCCGTGCCTTACGTCATCCCGCCAGGCATCGCTCAGGAACAGATTGTTGGTACTACTGCCGTCACGAAACTCAATGAACAGTCGCTTCAGTTGACCATCCACAACCTTGTTGACGGTGACGGCCGAGCTATTTACAAGACTACTGATTTCGACCTAAGGCAGTATAAGTACCTTAAGATGTTCGTCCACGCTGAAAAAGCGAACGAGGAAGATATCCTTGAAGACCAGGATCTCACCGTGTTCCTGCGATTAGGTTCCGACTTCACGGAGAACTATTATGAATATGAAATCCCTCTTAAGATGACTCCGTGGTACACCGCTGCCACCAACAAGGAAGCCATCTGGCCTGAGATCAACAATTTCGACATCCTGTTGGAAGACCTGGTCTCCGTGAAAGAGAACCGTAACGCCGCCTTGAGCCAACCCGGCAGCAATGTGAAGTTAAACTTCATCTATGCCGAACGTTTCAAGAAAGGCTCTGTCGATGGCAAGGACTATTACCATACCATCAAGGTGATCGGTAATCCTTCCATCAGTGATGTGGAAGCCATGATGGTCGGTGTTCGCAACCCCAAGCGTCAATCGCTGGGAAGCACTACTGACGACGGCGAGACCAAGAGTGTGGTGGTGTGGATCAACGAATTGCGCCTCACCGACTTGAGCAGCAAGGGAGGTTTCGCCGGTACGGGTCACTTTGAAGCCACACTGGCCGACTTGGGACGTTTTGTGATGACCGGCACCTACAGCTCTGGCGGATTTGGTGCACTTGACAGTGACATTACCGACAACACCTTCGAAGCCAACTCCCAGTTCAGTGTCTCCACTGACCTCGAGCTCGGTAAATTCATCGAAAACACAGGCGTCAAGCTTCCATTGCACATCGACTATGGTAAGAACGTGACCACCCCGATGTACAACCCATACGACCCCGACATCAAGTTTAACGACGCCCTTGCAGCACTGCGCACAGACAAGGAGCGGGATTCGTTGACCTCCATCGTTCACAGCATGACGCAGTACAAGAACATCAACTTGATGAACGTCAGAAAAGAACGTACCGCTGGACGTCCTAAGAAAGGTGATGACAAAGGTGATAAGCAGGAAGAGAAGACCAACCCAAGAGACCCGAACAATAGGAACAAAAGCGTAGGACGTAGCGCTCCAAAGGTCCATATCTACGATATAGAGAACTTCAACCTCTCCTTCTCCTATAGTGAGACCAACCAGGAGAATCCCGACATCAACTACTTCAACACCAAGACCTACCGAGGAAGCCTCGGATATAACTTTGTAAACAATCCGAAGAACGTTGCGCCTTTCTCCAAGGCCAAGTGGGCATCAAAACCCTATCTCGCCATCATCAAGGACATCAACTTCTACTACCTCCCGAAGAGCATCTCCTTCAGCACCGACATGAACCGCTTCTATTCGGAGAAACTGATGCGTAATAAGAGTGGCGGAGAAATCATCATCAAGCCAACGGTCTCCAAGCAATGGGACTGGAATCGCAACTACCAGTTCCGTTTCGACCTCACCAAGGGATTGACGTTTGAATATTCAGCACAGGCTCAAGCATACGTGTACGAACCTGCGGGCAACCCCGACAAAGGCACCGAAGAATGGAAACTCAACCAAGACACCATCAAGAATGAGTTGAAGCATCTTGGCTCCATGTCGCAATTCCATCAGACAGTCAACGTCAACTACACCATCCCGATCAATAAGCTTCCGCTTTTGAACTGGGTCACTGCAACCGCCAGCTACCAGGGACAGTATTTCTGGACTGCCTCGGCACAATCCATCCAGGATCGCTTAGGCAACACCATCGAGAACTCCCATGCCATCCAAGGCAGTGCAAATCTTGACTTCACTAAGATTTACAACTCCATCCCTTATCTGAAGAATCTCAACCAACCAGCAAGGAACAAGAGCAACAAGAGCGGCAAAAACGAAAAAGACCAGAAGCCCAAGAAAGGTGACAAGGACGAAACCGCCGACAGCACCAATATGAAACCCAAAGTCAATTATGGCAAGATTATTCTTGACGGTTCGTTGAAGGTACTCACCATGGTTAAGAAGGTTTCGGCAACCTATTCCCGCAACGGCGGTCAGACCCTGCCCGGTTTCATAGAAGAACCTGCCTTTTTTGGCATGAACAGGAATTTCAAAGCTCCGAATTTTGGATTTGTGATCGGCTTGCCAGGCGATATCTACACTAGCGCTACCAACAACGGATGGGTGACTACGGATTCCATCCTCAGCGATCCATACATCAAGAGAAGTACGGAGACCTTTAATTATCGTGTCACCTGCGAGCCTTTCGTCGGATTCAAGATCGACATTCAAGGTAACATGAATTCCGCCCAGAATTTCCAGCAGTATTTCAGATACAGCAACCTTACTGATCAGTTTGAGGTCTACACACCAACCGAAGGTGGCAACTATACATCCTCCACCCTGATGATCAAAACCGCCTTTGCCAATTCAGGAAACTACAGCGGCACCGACTCCCCCATCTTTAACCAAATGATGGAGAACCGTCATATCATCGCTGACCGTATCGCCAAGAACAATCCTCAATGGATCGAACATGTCAACCAATACATTTTCGACACTGTTGCTGGTAGTTACTTCCCAAGAGGCTATAACGCATTGTCGGCCGATGTACTTTTGTATTCGTTCTTGGCCGCTTACACAGGTAAAGATGCCAACACCATCAGCCTGACCCCGTTCACGAAGTTCCCGCTCCCAAACTGGACCGTCTCTTATAACGGTTTGACCAACATCCCTGCTATAGGCGCTATCTTCAAGACCATCAACCTTACCCACGCCTACAAGTCGACCTACACCATCAGCAACTGGGTCAGCAATGTCAATTACAATCCTAACAACACCATCCAGACGTATGAGAACTCTGACATCATCATTCCGAAATACGACCTGGGGCAAGTGGTGCTTACTGAACAGTTCATGCCTTTGATCGGTGTCGACTTAGGTTTCCAGAACAGTCTTACCTGCAACGTGCAATACAAGCAATCGCGCACGCTGACCATGAGTTTCTCCAACAACCAACTCACCGAAGTGGAAGGCAATGAAATCGTTGTCGGAGCAGGCTACAGAATCAAGAACCTGACCTTCAATATCGTTTCATTATCTGGCAACAAGAACAAGAAAACTGTCAAGAATGATTTAGTGCTGAAGTTGGACATTGGCTTCAAGAGAGACAAGACCACGCTACGCCGTGTTGACGAAAACAGCAGTCAGGTGTCGTCCGGACAAAGTAAAATGAACATCTACCTTACTGGCGACTACCAGTTCAGCAACCGCTTGAGTACACAAGTCTTCTTCAAATACGACACCAATACCCCGTTTGTATCGACTTCGTTCCCGTCTTCAACGACCTTTGGTGGTCTGACGATCAGGTTCAACCTCGCACAATAATTTTTTTGGTAAAAGTGTGAAGCACATGTTTAATTTATGTAATTTTGGCCACGAAAAACATTAACATTTTAACTCATAATAAAATGAATATTCCATCAAATCTGAAGTACACCCAAGACGATGAGTGGATCCGTCTGGAAGGCGAATTCGGCTACATCGGCATCACTGATTATGCACAACACGAATTAGGTGACATCACCTTCGTTGACATCGATCCCGACCTCGTGGGCGAGACCCTCGACGCTGAGGAAGAATTCGGTGCCGTCGAGGCTGTGAAGACCACTGCCGAACTGACGATGCCCGTCGCCGGTGAAGTTGTTGAAGTCAACGAAACCTTGGCTGACGAAGAAAACGCCAAGTTGGTCAACACCGATCCTTACGGTGAGGGCTGGATGCTGAAAATCAAAGTGAGCAATGTCGCTGATGTGAACAACCTCCTCGACGCTGCCGCTTACGAAGCAAAGATCAAGTAATCATCCCTTTGGACCGATTCACTAGAAATAGTTACCCGGGAGTCTTCTGCGCAGTAGTGATCCTGCTGCTGACAGGGCTTCCGGGTTCTTATTTTCCAAGGGTGAAGCCTGTGATCGGATTGGACAAAGTCGTCCATCTGATCATGTATATGGGCTTCGCATACGTCACGCTATGGGGTTACCGCAAACCCTATCAAGAAAACGGAAAAGCCTACCGCAAAAAGGCACTCTGGCTCGTGCTCGCCATCAGCATAGCCTTCGGAGCACTCACTGAAATCATGCAGGAAACCTTAGTTCCATCACGTACAGGCAGCGTTTACGACTGGATCGCCGACACCTTGGGAAGCATACTGGGAGTGGCAATTTACTATTTTTTGCACCGAAGCAGAAATAATTTGCAAAATCAATCGTTTTGTAAATAAATAATTAGTAATTTCGCATCGGAAAAACTTTGCGAATATTATAAACACTATAACCATGGAAGAGAAAAAATCACCTAAAGCGAATCTCGAGAACAAAAAGTTGATGTTCATTCAGATAGGCTTGATCATTAGCTTGATTTTGGCTTGGGTCGTATTTGAAATCAAGAGCTACGACAAGCGCGAACTCGCCGACATCGGCAGAACCGTCGAAGTCGTAGAAGAAGAAATGGTGGAAATCACCAAGCAGGAACAGAAGCCACAGCCCGTGGAAGTTCCAAAGCAGACCACCCAAATCCAAGTCGTGGAAGATGACGTAGAGGTTGACGACGTGGAAATCAACGCTGAAGTTGACCAGAACGAAGTCATCGAAGAGTATGTCGCTCCTGAAGTTGAAGAAGAAGAAGTCGTTGAGGCTGAGATCTTCACCATCGTGGAAGAGATGCCAGAGTTCCCAGGCGGCATGCAGAAACTTGCTGACTACCTGGCCAAGAACATCAAGTATCCTCAGATGGCTCGTGAAACAGGTATCCAAGGCCGTGTGTTCGTCAACTTCGTTATCGAGACCGACGGCTCCGTGTCAAAAGTCAATGTGATGCGTTCACTCGGTGGCGGCTGCGACGAAGAAGCTATGCGCGTTGTGAAAGCCATGCCGAAGTGGAAACCTGGCAAGCAGCGTGGCAAACCGGTGCGTGTGAGCTACATCCTGCCCGTCAACTTCAAGCTGCAATAAACTTAAGGTAAAACTTAACGGAAATGGTCGAAGACTAACTTCGCCTTTGCCGGACCAATCAAGGAAGTCAAGCTCTCGAGCGAGGCTTCCTTGATTGCTTTTACGGACTTCAGTTCCAGCAAAAGCTTCTCGGCCGTTGATTTGCCAATGCCCTTGATTTCGGCCAACTCAGAGTGCATGAATCCCTTCTCGAACTTCTTGCGGTGATGTGTGATGGCAAAGCGGTGCACCTCGTCCTGCATAAACGTCATTAGCCTGAAGATCTCCGAGTCAGGCTTAATGCCGACTACCTTTGGCGGGAAGCCATAAAGCAACTCACGGGTGCGATGCCTATCATCTTTAACCAAGCCTGCGATGGCAATATCCACATGGAGTTCATCCTCAACCACCTGACGCACCACTTCCATCTGCCCTTTGCCACCATCAGTGACGATCAGGTTAGGCAACGGCTTCTCCTCCTCCAACAGCCTTGAGTAACGGCGACGCACTACCTCTTTCATCGAGGCATAGTCGTCGGCACCTACCACTGTCTTGATATTGAAATGCCGATAAGCGCTCTTGTTGGGCTTGCCATTGACAAACTGCACCATGGCTGCCACAGGATAGTCACCTTGGAAGTTGGAATTATCGAAACACTCAATGATTTCAGGTACCACAGGAAGATGTAACATGTCCTTAAGCTGGTTCAGTACCCGCTTCTGATGCCGTTCAGGATCGACCAAGGTGCGCTGTTTCTCCACATCCATACGGTACTGTAAGGCGTTGCGACGCGAGAGTTCCAGCAGCTTCAGCTTGTCGCCACGCTGCGGTACTGTCACGGTCACCTCGCCCAAGTCAAAGTCAAGTTTTAAAGGCAGCACCACCTCTTGCGAGCGGCTCTCAAACTGTTGACGCAAGTCGGTGACCGCCAACGAGAGGAGCTCCTCAGCCGTCTCGTCAAGCTTGCGCTTGATTTCAACCGTATGCGACTGCACCACGGCACCCTCTACCACTTTCATGTAA
This sequence comes from Bacteroidales bacterium, assembly GCA_017531225.1. Classification (GTDB taxonomy): domain Bacteria; phylum Bacteroidota; class Bacteroidia; order Bacteroidales; family F082; genus Limimorpha. Next base: position 236,162 of record JAFXLL010000010.1, read on the forward strand.
TTCACATAGAACAGGCTTTCGGCATCCACATACGAGAACACATCCACGTTGTGAATGGTAGAGCTAACCACGGTAGAGCGGCTGCGGTAATTCTCCAAGAGCTCATATTTCTCTTTGATCAGTTGAGCCTCTTCGAACTCTAATCGAGAGGCGTGATCCATCATCTGTGTTTTCAGGTCTTTTAATACGCTTTGCAGGTTGCCCCTGATGATTTCCTTCACCTCGCGGATCATTTGTTGGTAGTCCTCACGGGAGACGTTGCCCACGCACGGGCCTGCGCACTTATGGATATGATAGTCGAGGCACACACGGTACTTGCCTTTCTCGATATTGGCCTCCGTCAAGGTGGTCTTGCAGGAACGGATCTGATAGATCTGCGTCAGAAGGTCGAGCAGCACATGGGCAGTGCGTACCGACGGATAAGGACCGAAATAGTCCGATCCGTCGTTCACCTTCTTTCGGGTAAGAAATACACGGGGAAACGGCTCATTTTTGACGCAGATCCAAGGATAGGTCTTGTCGTCCTTGAGCATGATGTTATACCGCGGCTTGTACTGCTTGATGAGATTGTTCTCCAGCAGCAAGGCCTCCGACTCCGACTCCACCACGATGAACTTGATGTCGGCAATTCGGCTCACCAGCACACGAGTCTTGCCCGTCTGTTCCTTGTTGAAATAGCTTGAAACACGGCGTTTGAGGTTCTTCGCCTTACCCACATAGATCAGCGTACCGTCTTTGTCGAAATAACGGTAAACCCCAGGCTTATTTGGGATTGTGGACAATATGGGTTTCAGGTCATCTCTCACCTCTCAACTTTTACCTCTCACCTTTAAAATGGTCCCATCCTTGGGCTTTCAGCGGGATAACGTGATTATCAGGTGTGACAAGTTCAGCGATGCCTTTATCGGCGGTCATGTAGCCGATCACGGTGACGTCTTGGCTCATCTGTTGAATCTTCTCATAGTCCTTTTGGTCGACAGTAAAGAGCAACTCATAGTCCTCTCCCCCATTCAAGGCCGCCACGCTGGGCACAATCTGAAAGTCCTTGGCGAGTTTCGAGGTAGTCGGATCGAGCGGTATCTTGTTTTCGTAGAGTTGGCAACCCACGCCCGACTCCTTGCAGAGATGCAGGATCTCGGATGCCAATCCATCGGAGATGTCAATCATCGAAGTCGGCTTGATGCCGAGTTCTTTCAAGCGAGCCACCACATCCTTACGGGCTTCAGGCTTCAGCTGACGTTCCAGCACGTAATCGAAGCCTTGCAACTGAGGCTGCATATTGGGGTTGGCCAAGTATTCGGCCTTCTCTCTTTCAAGAATCAGCAGGCCCATGTAGGCGCCGCCGAGGTCGCCACTCACACAAAGCAAGTCGTTGGGTTTGGCGCCACTGCGATATACCACATCCTCTTCCTTGGCTTGGCCGATGACGGTGATGGAAATCACCAATCCCGAGCGGCTTGAGGTGGTGTCGCCACCTACGAGGTCCACATTATAGGCCTCGCAGGCCAAGCGGATGCCGGCATAAAGCTCGTCCAAAGCCTCCACTGAATAACGATTGGAGATGCCCAAGCCCACCACGATCTGAGTCGGGGTGCCGTTCATGGCGTAGATATCGGAGAAGTTGACCACAGCCGCCTTGTAACCCAGGTGTTTCAGTGGCGTATAGGTCATGTCGAAATGAACGCCTTCCACCAGCAGGTCAACGGAGACCAAGGTGCGGTAGCCCTCATGGTTGATGACGGCGGCATCGTCGCCAATGCCTTTCAAGCTGGAGACGTTCCGCAGCGGGAAATCCTGCGTCATCTGGTCAATCAATCCGAATTCGCCGAGCTCATCTAGCTCAGTGCGGGTGTTTTCATTGTTTTCTTCCATATTTTATATTGATTTTATTGCTTAATACGATCAAACCCACTGTAAAGACGAGGCTGAGCAGCAACAGCCAGATGTTAGAGGTCTCTCCAAAATGCTCATAATCCACGTTGGTTAGACCTTTGTGCTCCAAATAGCCTACCACCACTGCCGCTCCGTTGTTGACGAAATGCATCAAGATGCTGGTCCACAGGGAGCCTGAATAATAAAACATGTAGCCCAAGATCATGCCCAGGAACATGCGAGGCAGGAAGCCGTAGAACTGGAGGTGGATGAACGAGAAAATGAAAGCAGAGATCAGCACTGCTACATGGACGTTATTGATCCTCTTGGTCAAAGATTGCTGCAACATACCTCTGAAGGTCAGCTCCTCGCCAATAGCGGGAATCAGGGCAATCACCAGCAGATTAACCAACAAACCGCCGATGGTGTCCACTTGAAGCATACGCTCCGTAAAGTCAGCAGCGGTTTCTTCCATTTGCTTCAGCATGGCTTCGAGCGCTTCGAACATGGTACCAAAATCCATCTTTTCGTTCCATGATGTCAGCAGGTTGGTCAAAGGCAGGGAAACGAACATCAATGCCACACCAATGAGTAGCATCCAAGCTGAGTTGTATTTGCGGAAGCCTATCTCACGTATGGGTTGACTTCGGGTGAAGGCGTATAAGATCAACGGCGGAGCAATGAAAATCAAGGCTGAGCTGATGGCCTGACCTAGTTTCAGTTTGTCAATATTGTTGCCCTCAGCCAAGAAGAAGGAGATCGCCCCACCAATGAGGGAACAGACCAACAGCGCTATCAGGTAGATAAACACCCGAAACCCTGTGGATTCCTTCATATTTTTCTTAAACTCGTCCATAATATACGTCTTTTAACATGCAAAAGTACTATTTTTGCAGTAAATATGCCCATGTATAAAATCGCCAACATAGAATTTGACCACTATCCTTTGCTGTTAGCGCCGATGGAGGACGTCTCCGACCCGCCGTTTCGCCATGTGTGCAAACTATTTGGCGCCGATTTGGTATATTCGGAGTTTATCTCGTCTGATGGCTTGATTCGCGACAGCGTGAAGAGCATCAAAAAGTTGGATTTCGATGAATTCGAGCGGCCTTTTGGCGTTCAGATCTTTGGCAACGCCGTGGAGCCCATGGTGGAGGCTGCCAAATATGCTGAGACTGCCCATCCTGACTTGATCGACATCAACTTTGGATGCCCGGTGAAAAAGGTGGCTTCAAAGGGTGCTGGTTCAGGCATCATGAACGACATTCCGAAGATGGTGGCCATCACTGAGGCGGTGGTGAAAGCCGTCAACATACCCGTGACGGTAAAAACCCGTCTTGGTTACGACGACGAGCACCGTGAGATCGTTGACATTGCCGAGCGTTTGCAGGACGTGGGCATTGCCGCTTTGACCATCCACGGCCGGCTTCGCACCACCAAATACAGTGAGCCTGCTGACTGGACCTTGATCGGCGAGGTGAAGAACAACCCGAGGATGCACATCCCGATCATTGGTAACGGTGATGTGGTCGATGGCCCTTCGGCAAAGCATTTCAAAGACACTTACGGTGTCGACGGCTTGATGATTGGTCGTGCCACTTATGGCAATCCTTGGATCTTCAGGGAGATTAGGCATTATCTTGACACTGGAGAGGAGCTACCCAAGCCCGACCTTCACGAGCGGATAAAGATTGCGAAGATACAGCTGGAACGTTCTGTGGAATGGAAAGGCGAGCATGTCGCCGTGATGGAGATCCGCAAGCATTGGGGCTGTTATTTCAAGGGGCTTCCGAATTTCAAACCGTTCAAGATCAAGTTGATGGAGGCAAAAACCGCCAGTGAGGTGAAAGAAATCTTGGAAGATATTGAAACAAAGTACTAGTCGTTCCAAAAAAAAGTGTACTTTTGCAACGCAATCCCGCAAGGGCGTTGCGGTCCCATAGCGCAGTTGGTTAGAGCAACTGACTCATAATCAGTAGGTCCTAGGTTCAAGCCCTAGTGGGACCACGGAAAACAAAAAAAGGATGCCTTTCGGCATCCTTTTTTGTTGAGCTTAGCTCAATTTAGTTCTCGAGCGCGCTGCCTTTGAGCGTGGTGTAGTTGATACGGAATGCACCAACTTTACGGAGCTCTTGCTTCACGTCGGTGACGACACCCATACGGGTCTCTTTGTGCACCTTGAGAGCGGTGGTCAGCAGCGGACGGTCGGCCTCGTTGCGGGCTTCACGTTCTTGGAGCACCCAGTCCGGAATATCTTCTGGACGGGCGAACTGGTCGTTCAGCTGGATACGTGACTCGGTACCGAGTTTTGGATCACGCGGAGGGCCGATGTAGATGGAGCTTACCAAAGCTTTCTTCTCAAGCTTGGCGATTTCCGTTGCCTTTGGAAGGGCGGTCTTCACCTTGAGTTCGACGTCACGCATGGAGGTGGTGATCATAAAGAAGAAGATCAACATGTAAACGATATCCGGCAGTGACGAGGTGCTCACTTGTGGCACTTCCTTTTTACCTGATTTTTTAAATTTACCCATAGTTTATTCCTCCTTTATTATTTAACCACTTCGACGGGTTCAGCCTCACTGACACGAACAGGAACTGCTTCGCCGATTGCTTTGGTTTGATCTTCGTTAAGCTGGTCGAGATGTTTGTGGAAGTGTTTCCAAGCCATCTCTTCCTTCAGTTCGTTGAAGGCGCGTGCCAGCTCATTCTGCACACTGATATACATAGCATACGATGTACCACGGTCGTTCTGCAGTGAGATAACGCCTTTTGACATCATGATTTCGCCGAGGAGCTCAATTTGTTTGGGTTCCACTTCAGGAGCGGTTTCATCGCCTGGGCGTGGGGTCATGAAGTTCTTAGCGTCATCCTTCAGCAGGGAGATGTCCGAAGGACGGCCGTTGACCATCAGCTTGTTATTCTTGTTAATCAAAACATTCATCACGTTTCTTTCCTTAACCTTGACGTCATCGTCATTTTGCTCCACTGGAGGGGGCAGACGACGGGTGATACCGTAGTCCACGTCCATGGAGGTGGTCATCAGGAAGAAACACAATAGCAAGAATGCTATGTCAGCCTGCGAACTAGAATTGATTTCTGGGGTTTTCTTGGCCATGATGAAGTGTTTTTATTTACCTGATCTGATAACTGAATAGAGAATAGTGATAATGCTAACTCCAAGTGTTACATAGAAGAAATTAAGGCCCCATTCGACCAATCCGTGGGTTTTGCCTGAATAGACATGTTCACCCGTAGCGTATTCGACGCCGAAGCTGCCTTTTGCCATTAGGAATGCTACAACTGCAATAACAACGATGGCACATACCGCAACAAGGATCTTTTTAATGTTCACGCCCTTCACCACAGCGGCGACAATGGCTGAAAACAGTGCGGCAACAATGCCAAGAACAATCAAGATGTAGCCCCAATTCAGGATCAAATTGGTGCGGCCGTCATTGCCGAGATCCAGGTAGAAGAACACTGCCAGGACGACGGTGATGAGAACCAGCGCGCCAAAGACCCACTTTCCGATGTTTGAAAGCTTACCGTTCATGATTATTGTTGATTATTTTTTGTTGTATTTAACGAGGATATCCATGAAGCTGATGGAAGCATTTTCCATGTCGCTTGTGATCTTTTCGATTTTAGATGCGATGAAGTTGAAGAAAATCTGAAGGATGATAGCTGCGATCAGACCGAACACGGTGGTCAACAGAGCGACCTTCATACCTGATGCAACGACGGTTGGGCTCATGTCACCAGCAGCGGCGATAGCGTCGAAAGCGCTGATCATACCGATAACGGTACCCATGAATCCGAACATAGGAGCCAAGCTGATGCAGAGGCCTACCCAGCTCAAACCGCTTTCAAGCTTACCAGCGGCAACAGCACCGTAAGAAACGAGTGACTTTTCAACCTCTTCGAGGGTCTGACCATCCTGATAACGGATGAGGCCTTGGGTGAAGATGCTGGCCACAGGACCGCGGGTGTCCTTGCAGAGTTGCTTTGCACCTTCCACGTCACCGGCTTTCATCTTCTCTTCGATGCCAGCAAGGAGCTTGGTGGAGTTGGCGTCAGCCATGGTCAGATAGATGATTCTCTCGATGGAGATAGCCATACCGAGAAGCAGGATGACCAACACGATGCCCATGAAGCCAGGGCCGCCATCGATGAATTGTTTCTTGATCACCTCACGGAAAGTGGTAGGAGCTTCAGCGGGGGTGAGATCTGTGGTAGCAGCCTCTTCAACTGCAGGAGCTACGGTTTCAGCAACCTGTTCGGTAGCTGCTTCTTCTGGTTGAGCTTGCTCTTCTTGAGCAAAGAGATTGCTGATTCCAAATGTCATAAAACCAACAATCGTGAGTAAAGCAATTAATTTTTTCATGATTTAGTTTAATGTTGTGTTTGCAATAATTTTCTGTTCAGTCTGCGGAGAGAGCGGGATTCGAACCCGCGGTACCCTTTTGGAGTACACACACTTTCCAGGCGTGCTCCTTAAACCACTCGGACATCTCTCCAAATAATTCGTTGCGAAATTACACAAAAATTCGTTTGAAACACCAATACGGAGGTATTTTTTTTGCAAACAAACTATTTTGTCATCTCGCCTCGAATGGAAACACCCAGTAATTCAATCACTTTCTCTTTCGACAGTCCCTCACCCATCAGGTACATCAATTTGGCGACGGCAGCCTCTGCGGTAAGGTCGTAGCCGCTCACCACACCGATACGTGCCATGTCGAGACTGGTCTCGTAACGGCCCATTTCCACAGAGCCGCCTTTGCACTGGGTGATGTTGAGGATGATTAACCCTCGGTCGATGGCTTCCTTCAAGGCATCAAGGAACCAAGGAGCGGTAGTGGCGTTACCTGAGCCAAAGGTCTCCAGCACAATGGCTTTCAAGCCCGGAGTACGCAAGGCATGACGGACAAATTCCTCGGAGATACCTGGGAAAAGCTTTAAGATGCCCACATTACGGTCCATCTCGGTATGCACCTTTAACTTCTTGAAGTTGGGTTTCAGGATGCGGTCGGTGTTGTATTTGATATGCACGCCCACTTCAGCCAGACCGGGATAGTTGGTAGAAGCGAAAGCGTTGAAGTTCTCTGCATTGAACTTGGTGGTACGGTTGCCACGCAATAGCTGATCCTGGAAAAAGATACACACCTCTGGCACCATGGCAGTGTCGTCCTCCTTGGCTGCGGCAATCTCAATAGCAGCAAGGAAGTTTTCGCGTCCGTCGGTACGCACCACACCCATCGGCAGCTGTGATCCCGTCAGCACCACCGGCTTGTTGAGGTTCTCCAGCATAAAGCTCAGCGCCGAAGCCGTATAAGCCATGGTATCGGAGCCATGAAGCACCACAAAACCGTCGTACTGCTCGTAGTTCTCGGCAATCTTCGTAGCTAACCTTGCCCAAAAGTCGGGTGACATGTTTGACGAGTCAATCAATGGATCAAAGCTATAGAAATCAATCTGATAGCCGAAGTTCTGCAGCACAGGCAGGTGCTTGTAGATGTTGTCGAAATCAAAAGGCACCAAGGCTCCCGTCTTGGGGTCCTGCATCATGCCGATGGTTCCTCCCGTGTAAAGCACGAGGATGGAAGTTTCTTCTTTCTGGGTCATATCTTAAATAGTGATTTTACGTTGTTTGTGGTTGTTTCAGCCAATTCTTCCAATGGTATCTGATAGATTTCAGCGATTCTTTTAGCCGTATCCGCCATAAAAGCCGGTTCGTTGCGCTTGCCACGATGCGGCACTGGCGACAGATACGGTGCATCGGTCTCTAAAACGATGCGATCAAGCGGAATATTGCACAAAAAGTTCTTTACCTCACAATTCTTATAAGTAGTCACGCCGCCCAAGCCGAGATGGAAGCCTAAATCGAGATAAACTTGAGCCTCTTCCTCGCTTCCCGTAAAGCAGTGCATCACGCCATGCAAGCCGCCATCCTGGTGTTTCTCCAGGATCCTCGCCATAAAGCTGAAGGCATTGCGGCAGTGGATGGAGAGCGGCAGATGGAGCTGTTTGGCCCAACCCAATTGGGTTTCAAAGGCGTCGAGCTGCTCGTGTTCGAAGGTCGCATCCCAGTAAAAATCGAGGCCAATTTCGCCCACACCTATATATATATTGCGATCCAACTCCCTCTCCATCAAGGCCAATACTGACTTGTAATCTTCCTTCACCTCCTCGGGCTGTAGGCCCATCATCACGCGGGTGCAGTCGGGAAACAGTTCATGCGTCTCCAGCATCGGTTGGATGGTTGAGGCATCCACGTTAGGCATCAGCATCATGCCCACACCAGCCTCCAAGGCACGCTGCACCGCCGCCTCACGGTCAAGGTCGAAGGCAGGGTCGTAGATGTGGGTATGGGTGTCGATGAGAGTCATGGGAGTTGAAAGGTGAGAGGTTTAATAAAGGAAGTTGTCGTAGGGGTAACGGATGGCGTGCATGTCTTTGATTTCCTTATAAAGCAAATCACGGAATTCCTGATAGTTATCACGGTTTTTGGCAGAGATGAAGATGCAATTATCATTCATCTTGGCCATCCAGGTCTGCTTGAGCTCATCGTAGGAAACATTCCGTTTGGTGGCTGGCGTAAGGTCATCAGGGTCTTTTTCCTCCCAAGTATAGGCATCTGTCTTGTTGAAGACGACAATGGTCTTCTTGTCGGCGCAGCCCAATTCAGAGAGCGTTTGGTTGACCACTTCCATCTGTGACTCGAAGTCAGGATGGGAGATATCTACCACATGCAGCAGGATATCGGATTCGCGCACCTCATCCAAAGTCGACTTGAACGATTCCACCAGATGATGCGGCAGCTTACGGATGAAGCCGACGGTATCGGAAAGCAGGAAAGGCAGGTTCTCCACCACCACCTTACGTACCGTAGTATCGAGGGTAGCAAAGAGTTTGTTCTCGGTATAGACCTCCGATTTGCTCAGCAGGTTCATGATGGTCGACTTGCCCACGTTGGTATAGCCTACCAGCGCCACACGCACCAGTTTGCCACGGTTCTTGCGCTGCACAGTCTTCTGCATGTCGATCTCCTTGAGCTTTTCCTTCAAGGCAGAGATGCGGTCCAAGATCAAACGGCGGTCGGTCTCGATTTGGGTTTCACCGGGACCACGCATGCCGATACCACCACGTTGGCGCTCCAAGTGTGTCCACATGCGGGTCAGGCGAGGCAGCAAGTATTGGTATTGCGCCAGTTCCACTTGAGCTTTGGCGTGTGCTGTATGGGCATTGGAGGCAAAGATATCCAAGATGAGGCTGGTGCGGTCGAGCACACGGCATTCCAAGGCTTGCTCCATGTTACGGGCTTGGGTGGCGCTCAGCTCGTCGTCGATGACAGCGATCTCAATGTTCTCCGCCTTGATGTATTGATGGATCTCTTCCAGCTTACCCGAACCAAGATAGCTCACGCTCGACGGATGGTCCATGGCTTGCACAAAACGCGCCACTGGCACACCACCGGCTGTTTCCAACAGGAAAGCCAGCTCGTCGAGATACTCTTCTGTACGCTCACGGCTTTGCTTCTTGGAAGCCACGGCAATCAGCACCGCCCTCTCGGGGATCTTCTCGTATGTGATGAAATCGCCCATCAGTATTTTCTAAAACCAATGATTTGACGGACTTCGTTCAGCGTCTTGGCAGCGTTCTCGCGAGCCTTTTCGGCGCCGAGGCGGGCGATACGGTCGAGACGTTCTTGATCGGATGAGAACTCCTGGATGCGCTCACGGATGGGGTTCAAGGTCTTCACCATGTCCTCGGCGAGCTGTTTCTTCATATCGCCATAGCGCAAAGTGCAGTCGTTCCACTTTTCGTCAAAGTATTGCACCGTTTCAGGTTCGCTAACGATCTTCATCATGGTGAAAAGGTTCTGGATGACTTCCGGTTTGGGGCTATTGGGCTCCTGAGGGCCGTTATCTGTGACGGCGCGCATCACTTTTTTACGCACGGTCTTTTCATCTTCGAACAGATAGATACAATTGCCATCGCTCTTACCCATCTTGCCTGATCCGTCCAAGCCCGGCACCTTGATGGCGTCGCCGCCGAAGTAGTAGTTCTGCGGTTCTGGGAAGAACTCCACGCCATAGATATTGTTGAAGCGGCGGGCGCATTTGCGGGCCATCTCCATGTTCTGTTCCTGGTCCTTGCCCACAGGTACCCACTTGGCACGATGCTGCAGGATGTCGGCAGCCATCAACGTTGGATAGGTGAACAGTCCGGCATTAACATTGTCGGGTTGCTGGCGTGCCTTCTCTTTGAAGGTGGTGACACGGCCCAACTCGCCGATATAGGCGTTCATGTTGAAGTACAAATAGAGCTCGATGGTCTCGGGTACATCGCTCTGGATGTAGATCGTAGCCTTTTCGGGATCGATGCCGCAGGCCAGGTATTCAGCCAGGATGGTGCGAGCTGATCGCTGTATGTTTTCGGGTTTAGGATGCGTGGTAAGCGAGTGCCAGTCGGCGATGAAGAAGTAGCAGTTGTATTCCTCCTGCATCTTCACGAAGCTGCGGACGGCGCCGTAATAGTTACCTAAATGGAGATTACCCGTAGGTCTTATACCGCTTAAAACGATGTCTTTATTCATAGGTCTGATAATTTGGCGCAAAGATAAAAAAAAGCCCGCTATTTCGAGCGGGCTTTCGAGTTTTTTACCAATCAGGCGATCAGATCTTGATGTTCTCGCCTTTGGCGTTAAGGAAGTTGTACTGAAGCATGTGGAAGTCGTCAACGGTCTCGACCCTGAAGGACTTACCGTATTTCTTCATCCACTTGCGTCTGATCGAAAACCAGCCTTTGGTGAGGTAGGCGCCGATGAAGGGGTGCACCTGCAGTGTGATGTGGTTCTCATTTTGATCCTGCATCAGGTACTTGAGGTTGTTTTCGATTTCGTCAATGTAAAGGATGGCAGGGCGGATCTTGCCTTCGCCGTCGCACACGGGGCATTTTTCCTGCACTTGTACTTCCGTGGCGGGACGGACGCGCTGGCGGGTGATCTGGATGAGGCCGAACTTGGTGGCGGGGAGGATGGTGTGCTTGGCACGGTCGAGTGCCATTTCCTGGCAGAGCACGTCGAAGAGCTCCTTGCGGTGTGCTGCTTCCCGCATGTCGATGAAGTCGACGATGATGATGCCTCCCATATCACGCAAACGCAACTGACGGGCAATTTCCTTAGCCGCTTCTATGTTGACCAGAAGGGCGTTTTCTTCCTGAGTGTTTTCCTTATTGACGCGGTGGCCGCTGTTGACGTCGATGACGTGCATGGCCTCGGTGTGTTCAATGATGAGGTAAACACCGTTTCTGATGGTGACCACCTTGCCGAAGAGTCCCTTGATTTGGCGGGACACGCCGAAATTGTCGAAAATGGAGTCTTTGCCCTTGTAGAGCTTGACGATTTCGGTCTTCTGGGGTGCGATGGTTTGGATGTAACTCCGAATTTCTTCATAAAGCGATTCGTCGTTCACATGAATGTTGTTGAACGACTCGTTCAATAAATCGCGCAGCATGACCATGGTCTGATCTTGTTCGCTGACCATGCGGCCGGCGGCGGTCATCTTGGTCATCTCGCTGATGCAGCGTTCCCACTTCTCGACGAGGGTCTTGAGATCCGCGTCGAGGTCGGCCACTTTCTTGTTTTCGGCCACGGTACGGATGATGACGCCGTAGTTGGCGGGTTTGATGCTCTGGATCAGGCGTTTCAGACGGCTTCGCTCTTCGCCGCTGCGGATTTTTTGGGATACCGAAATGCGGTTTGAGAACGGCACAAGAACGAGGTAGCGTCCGGCAAAGGAGATCTCAGCGGAGATACGCGGGCCTTTTGTGGAGATGGGCTCCTTGGCGATTTGCACGGGAATGAGGTCGCCAGCGGTCAGCATGTTGCCGATCTTGCCGGTCTTTTCGATGTCGGGCTCCAGCTTGAGCTTCTCCATCGTCACCTCGCCCTCTGGGGCCGTGGCGAGCATGTTCTTGAACTTAAGTAGGGAACGGAACTGCGGACCGAGATCCAGATAATGCAAGAAGGCCTCTTTCTCGTAGCCCACGTCGACGAAAGCGGCGTTCAGGCCAGGCAGGATCTTCTTCACCCGTCCCAAATAAACGTCTCCAACCGCAAACTGGTTGTTGATTTTCTCTTTGTGAAGTTCGACAAGTATCTTGTCCTCCAACAGAGCGATGTCAACCTCCGAAGCGTGAGCGTTGACGACCAGCTCACGTTCCACCGTCTTGACTTTGATTTCTTGCTGTTCTTCAGCCATTTTCAGTGTTTCTTAGAGGTTAACTTAGGTACTTTACTAAAAACAATAACACAACATTGTATTGATTTCAAGATGCAATGCTGTGTTATCAGAATTCTACGACTTCTTCAAGAAGAAAGATTATTTCTTCTTGTGTCTGTCCTTTCTCAAGCGTTTTTTGCGCTTGTGCGTTGACATCTTATGTCTCTTGTGTTTCTTTCCGTTTGGCATAATATAAGTATTTTAAGTATAATGATTGATTACTTAACTGCGTTCATGAAAGTCTTAGCTGGCTTGAAAGCCGGGATGTTATGAGCGGGGATGGTAATGGCAACGTTTTTGGAGATATTTCTACCTGTTTTTTCTGCACGGGTCTTGATAATGAAACTTCCGAAACCTCTGAGGTAAACATTCTCGCCCTTGGCCATTGAAGCCTTCACTGCTTCCATAAAGCTTTCCACAACGGTTTGCACAGCGCCCTTCTCAATGCCGGTTTTACCAGCAATTTCAGCTACGATTTCTGCTTTGGTCATTTCTTTTCTAATTTTTAAATGGTTATTGTTACGATTGTATTAAATTTGCGGCAAAGGTACGAACAATTTTTATAACCACATAAAAGAATTTTATTTTTTTTCTTCTAAACGGCTATAAATAAACATCTTCAAGGAAGTAATGACCGAGATACAAGCGACATTGGCACATTGGTATGAAGTCCATAAAAGGGAACTCCCCTGGCGTAGCAATCCTACTCCTTATTATGTATGGTTATCAGAGATTCTATTACAGCAAACACGTGTAAATCAAGGATTTGACTATTTCGTTCGCTTCATTGAACGATGGCCCACATTGGCTGATCTCGCCCAAGCCTCCGAAGAAGAAGTGCTAAAAATGTGGCAAGGGTTGGGCTACTACTCCAGGGCGAGAAACCTGCACAAATGTGCCCGACAGGTGGTGGAGCTCTATGGAGGTGAGTTCCCTGCCGACTTCGAAAAGCTGAAGAAGCTGCAAGGCATCGGCAACTACACCGCCGCAGCCATTGCATCCATAGCCTTCGGTCTCCCCTACGCCGTGGTCGACGGCAACGTGTACCGCGTACTATCCAGGCTTTACGACATTGACACACCTATTAATACAGACCAAGGCACCAAGCTTTTTGCCGACTTAGCCTTATCACTCCTCGACCGCGAAAGCCCAGGCCGTCACAACCAGGCCATGATGGAGTTCGGTGCCCTCCAATGCGTCCCGAAGAACCCCGACTGCCTCCAATGTCCAATACAAAGCCATTGCCTCGCCTTTGCCAACGGCACCGTCGACGAACGACCTCAAAAAGAGAAAAAACTCAAGGTCAAAACGAGGTATTTCCATTACTTGGTTATTAGAAATCCCGACAATAGTGTCTACCTCCATAAACGCTCAGCAAAAGACATCTGGCAAAACCTTTACGATTTCCCCTGCGTTGAGAGCGAAAGGCCTCTGACCCTTGACGAAATCACAGCCTCCGACTACTTCAAAAGCCTGAATCTCAATGAAAAATATCTCATTAGTCACATCTCGCCTCAATATGTGCATAAACTGACACATCAGACCATTTTTGCCATTTTCGTTGAAATAAAAATTTCATTTTTTTTAGCCAAAATCCAAAAATATGATATACTTTTGGCGCTCGAAAATGAATTAGGAACGTACCCGGTTCCGAAGCTCATAGACAACTATTTACACAACACAAACTAACAATCTACAAAATGGCAAGCTTAAACAAAGTCATCCTCATTGGTCGTCTCGGGAAGGACCCGGAGATCACCACATTTGAAAATGGAAACCGAAAAATGTCAGTAACCATGGCTACCACGGAACGCTATCGCGACCGTGACAACAACTGGGTGGACCAGACCGAATGGCACAACTTGGTCGCCTGGGGCAACCTGGCCAATGACATCGCTGACAAACGCCGCAACTATGCAAAAGGAGACATGATGTATGCGGAAGGTCGTCTGCGCTCCCGCCAATACACTGACAATCAAGGAATCAACCGTACCGTTACCGAAATTCAAGTCGACAAACTGATGCAACTGGTCGCAGCCAGACCTATGCAACAATCGTCAAATTATCAAGAACCCGCATATCAAGCACCGGTTGTCCCTGACCCACTGGCCAACCAACAGATGCCTCAAGATGATCTCCCATTCTAACAGAAGTAAGAAAGAACAATTGAAATGGATCCCGACCCTGAACCTTATTTAAAGCTCATCTCCGTTATACTTACCCCATTTTTTACGGGATTCACCGTTAACGCGGTGATTGGATTAATCATACTTTGTTTACTGCTTGCGGCTTCGGCCTTGATCTCAAGCAGCGAAACGGCGTTTTTCTCGCTCCGGCCTGCCGACATCGACGATTTGGAGTCGAGAAACGACAGCAAAAGCCAATTGGTGCTGAAGCTTCGCGAGCAACCTAAATTATTGTTAGCCACTATCTTAATTGGCAACAATTTCGTCAACGTCACCATCACGTTGCTGGCGACCTACATCGTCAGCGAGATGTTCGACATGGCCAACCATCCAATGGCAGCCTTCATCATGGAGGTGCTAGTCATCACCTCGTTGGTGCTAATCATCGGTGAGATCACCCCGAAGATCCTGGCAGCACGGAAACCCGTGAAGTTTTCGCGCTTCATGGCCCGTACGCTGCAAGTGCTGATGGCCTTATTCAAGCCATTGAGCAGCCTATTGGTGAACTCCACCTCGTTCATGGACAAACACATGGAGAAGAAAAAAGCCGAGATCTCCATGGACGACCTCTCCGCCGCCGTTGACATCGCCACCGAGGCCTCCACGCCGTTGGAAGAGAAAAACATGCTGAAAGGCATCGCCACCTTCACCGAGAAGGAGGTGAGTAGCGTGATGAAGCCACGCATCGACATCATCGCCGTGGAAATCAGCATGCCATTCCGCGAAATGCTCGACACGGTCATCAAGAGCGGATTCTCACGCATCCCCGTTTACGAGGAGAGCCTCGACAAGGTAAGCGGCATCCTTTACGTGAAAGACCTCCTACCCTACCTCGACGCTCAGACGTTTGCCTGGCAAGCGCTGCTTCGTCCCGCCTTCTTCATACCAGAGAACCGTAAGATCAACGACCTGTTCCAAGACTTTCGCGAGAAGAAGATCCACATCGCCATTGTGGTGGACGAATACGGCGGCACTTCGGGCCTGATCACCATGGAGGACGTCATCGAAGAGATTGTGGGCGAGATCAACGACGAGTTCGACAACGTGAAACAGGAACAGCATTATACTAAAATCGACGATAATACGTATTTATTCAAAGCCCAGACCAGCATTGTCGACTTCTGCAAGGTGTTTAACCTCAACGAGGATTACTTTGAGGAGTCACAAGGCGAGGCCGACACTTTGGCTGGCTTGGTGCTGGAGATTGAAGGTCGCATTCCTGAAGTCGGTTTCAGTTTTAACCTCGAGAAGTTCAACTTCGAGATCACCGAGGCCGATCACAGGAGGATTATTCAGATTAAGGTGAGAGTTGAGAGGTGAGAAGTGAAAGGTGAGAACAAAAATTATGAAAAAAATAGTCATTTTAACAATCATCACCATTTTAGGGGGAGTATTGTATTCTTGCGGCGAAGGTGAGCGTCCGCTGCCCAAGCCGAAGGGCTATTTCCGCATCGACCTGCCTGAGAAGAACTATGTGAGTGTTGATACTATTGAGAAATACGCCTTTGAGGTGCCAAGTTACGCCGTCTTAACGGGAGATCCCTTCTCGCCGCAGGAGAAGAACTGGATCAACGTGGAGGTGCCTCAATTCAAGGCTTCCATCCATTTGACCCATAAGGATGTGAATGGCAACCTCAGTGAGTATCTCGAGGATGTTCACACCATGTTGACCAAGCATTTGCAGAAAGCCAACGGCATGAACGATAGCCTCATCGTCAATCCTGAGCACCGGGTTTACGGCATGTTGATCGAGATGGATGGCAAGGGCGTAGCTACACCGCTTCAGTTTTATCTC
The DNA here is from genome assembly GCA_017531225.1 of Bacteroidales bacterium. Classification (GTDB taxonomy): domain Bacteria; phylum Bacteroidota; class Bacteroidia; order Bacteroidales; family F082; genus Limimorpha. The sequence continues at coordinate 252,301 of JAFXLL010000010.1, forward strand.
ACTGATAGCACCGCCAATTTCGTCCGTGGTGCACTTTATTTCAATTTCGTTCCCAACAACGACTCGATGCAGCCAGTCATCGATTATCTGCGGCAGGATATTGATCGGATGATCAGCACTTTTGAATGGAAGTAATCTTGTTCCTTTTGGCATTGCTCCAAAAGGAACCGAAAAGATCTAGGCCAAAAACAACGGTCTTCCCACAGCCTCTCTAAGGCCTGCGCTGCTCCTGTTTTTGGCCTTGGCCCACGCGCCCGGCCCATGGCGGTGAGTCGTGTTTAACACTTTATTCTAAGCGCTTTCAGCTAGTACTTCACGAATCAAATATCATTTATAAATAATAATTTGATTATTATTAATTTAATTATAAATATTGTTATTATAATTTATATATAATAATATATAAACATTTAACATTTTTTAACAAAAGAAATTTGGTAGTGCAAATTTTTCCGAATACCTTTGCCCCTAGAATGTTAAACAACAAACAATAATAACCATGGAAGACATAAAAAAACTACTAAAAACCCCTTTTGATGATTTGAAAGAGTATTGTATTCAAAACTATCAAGAAGAGTGTTCTGAAATCGCGAAAGAACTCTTTTGTAATTGGTGCATCAATTGCAATGGAAAAGAATACTATTTAGCTGAAATTGAGTTTTATTATTATGATAGCAAACTCTATTTACATGACAAAAAACAATTTAAGTGGCAAAAAGTCACTTATGCGCGAGATGGGTACAATGCAGGAGATCTTCTCTATCATCTTAGTGGAATTGATATTTGTTTTGAAAGTAGTTACAATAACCAGGAAGCAAAATTTGGTGGTATTCTGATTAGAGCCATTAAAGAAGTCAACGATAAAAATGGAACGATAATAGCAGGACCATTGGTTTGTAAAGATGAGATTTTAAATGCTTGCAAAGGCGGTAATATGCCTTTATTTTGTGAAGCAACCAAAAAACGCAAACTTACACCAAAGGCAACTTATCGAGCATTAGGCAAAGTTGACATTGATAAGGATAATGACAGATTGTGTTTTTATGATTCGAGCAAAAACAACAATTGGAATCCAACTATCGACAAATACGATAAAGAAAAAGGTATTATTAAACCATGTAGAAGTTCTTACAAAACCGACAGATTCCTTGAGAAAAACTAAAGAATTGATATCACCTTTCATGGAAGATGCTTTCTCAGAACCCGTCTTGCACAAGGTCGTTTTAAGCAAGATTAGTTTTGAACTTCCTGACGAAATTTGGGATGAAATCAATGAAGGATTTGCGAATTACTGGGATGAGGAAGTGGGCTTAGGAAATGATGTGTATTTTGGCGATGCATGTGTTTCTATTCAAAGGCATCTTGATTCCGCAGGTATATTGTTTCCTTATGAGAAATTAGGAGAAATAATGGAGATATTGTTTGATTTCATTGAACAAATCCCTGGTGCCCTCTTGGATGATTAGGCAATAGTAATTCCTAAACCATAACACCATGCTCACAGACAGCCAAACCAACACCGTCTATTTCTCAAGCCTTTTGCCTGAAAAATGCCCGATTCTGAACCAGCATCTCGCCGAAATGTTGGGGAAAAACCAGATTCATTTTGCCTACCTTTCGGAAACAAAGGACATTTGGTGCCGCGATTTCATGCCCATCCAGATCACAGAAAATCGCTTTGTGTTCTACAAATACACACCCAATTATTTGCAGGACGCTCTATGGCTTCAAACCAACACCAAGGAAGTATTTCTTGCTGGCGTAAATCATCTTGAACACCTATTGCAAAACACCATTTCGATTGACCTTGTGTTGGATGGAGGCAATGTCGTGAAATGTGGCAACATCGTAGTAATGACCGAAAAAGTCTTTGTCGAGAATCAGGACAAAAACCGTTCTGAAGTGGAGCGAATCCTAAAGGATGCCTTCAGTTGTGATATACTGTTTCTGCCGTGGGACCACCAGGAAAAGTTTGGCCATAGCGACGGCATCATCCATTATGCCGGCAACGGAAAAGTCCTGTTGACGAACTACGACAACATCTCACCTTATTATTTCAATCGTTTCCGAAAAGCATTGGAAAAACACTTCGAAGTAATCCAGTTAAGGTACCAAACTAAACGGCCTCATGCCCGCAGTTGGGCTTATATCAATTTCCTTCAGATTGGGAAACTAATCCTTGTGCCGCAGTTGGGACTTGAAGAGGACAAGCAAGCACTGGAGCAAATTAGTAATGCTTTGCATAGTTGCGTTGTAATCGGCATTCCAGCGTTGGAAGGCGTCAGGAGAGGCGGAGCATTGAATTGTATTTCATGGAATATTAAGAACCATTAGTTCTTGAAAAGTACGAAAACAAAAAAAAGATGCCTTATTCCTAACGCGCACAGCCCTCTAAAGACTGGATGATTATCAACATCATTCCTAAACTCAGAAGCACGATTGATGAAGCCAAAACTCGTTTGGAAAACGTAGTTATCGTCAAAACGCAAGACACAAATGCCTCAATAAGAGCTTTGATAAATGGCTGTCGATAGAAAAACAATTGAGCTCATTTTAATGATTTCAAATTTGAAACAAATAATTGTAATAGAAGGTCATTTCAATATAGGCTGGGTGCGTGGGCCACGGCCAAAAACCAATGCCTACTAAGTTGCTTTAAAAAAAACTTACTTTATAAGGTAAGCATTTCAAAAAACCTTCATATCTTTGCGTTATAATATTAGAGAATATGACCAAAGTTATGAAACAAGACACAAAAGGAAGGGAACTCTTTCGCCAAATTGTTGACGAAACTCCAAAGGATTTAAAGAAGCAACTGGGCTATTCAGATGCCATCGCCATCAAACTCGATGGAATGCTGAAACAGCGTGGTATGTCGCAACGTGACTTGGCCAAAAACACGGGCAAAACAGAGGCCGAAGTGTCACGGTGGCTGGGCGGAACACATAACTTTACCCTTCGGACTTTGGCCAAGATATCTGTTGTTCTTGGGGAAGATGTTATTGCAGTGTAACACTATGTCTGCAGGAACTTTACTCAAAAGCACAACTCACCGCCCCGGGCTGGGTGCGTGGGCCGCTGCTCCGATTTTTGGCCTTGACTTTTTGGTTACTTTTGGGTCAAGCCAAAAGAAACAAATAAAAAAAGGCTGCCGTTTGGCAGCCTTTTTCTTAACATCGATAAAGCGAATTATTCAGCAGCTTCAGCTGGCTTTTCGCAGCACTGATGAGCTTCTTCGCCCTCGTGATGCTCGCACTTACCCATGCCCATAGCAGCGATACGTTCAAGGACGAGGTCCTTAACTTCTTCAACGGTCATGGTCTCGATGTTAGCCCACTTTTCCATAACGGCATCCATCTGAGCCTTCATCTCGGCGCACTTAGCTTCGCATTCAGCTTTCTGTTCCTCGGTCATTTCGGCCATCTTCTGTTCGCAAGCTTCTTTCTTCTCGCAGCATTCCTTGCCTTCAGCCTTCATTTCAGCCATCTTGGCATCAAATTCAGCAAAAACAGCGATAGCTTTGGCGTTCAGTTCAGCCTTTGCGGTCTCATCCATGTTTTCCCAGTTGGCATATTCAGCCTTCAGGGTGCAGAAGGGGCACTGATGTTCAACCACAACTTCTTGTTCTTGTTGAGGTTCTTCAGCTGTTTGTTCCTGTTGTTTGGGAGCGTTGTTGCAAGCCACCATGAAGAGGCTAGCAAGACCCATCATTAAGAATAACTTTTTCATTTTGAATGATTTAAATGTTGATTAAATGAATAATTGTCGATTTTGAGCGCGCAAAAATACAAATTATTTGAAATAATCGTAAAAAAAACTTATTTTTGCGCCCAAATTTCCCTATTAAGGAATTATCTAACAATCATTCATAACTAACACAAAACATTTAGAAATGGCAGAAAAAAAATTCATGACATGTGATGGTAACTGCGCTGCTGCGCATGTAGCTTACATGTTTAGTGAAGTGGCCGCTATCTATCCTATCACTCCTTCTTCACCGATGGCTGAGTACATCGACGAATGGAGCGCTGGCGGTCGTAAGAACATCTTTGGCGAGAATGTCAAAGTCGTTGAGATGCAATCCGAAGCCGGTGCAGCCGGTGCCGTCCACGGCAGCTTGCAGGCTGGCGCCCTCACCACCACCTACACCGCCTCGCAAGGTCTCTTGCTGATGATTCCCAATATGTACAAGATCGCCGGTGAATTGCTTCCTGGCGTGTTCCACGTCTCGGCCCGTGCCCTCGCCGCTCAGGCTCTGTCCATCTTCGGCGACCACGCCGACGTGATGGCTTGCCGCCAGACTGGCTTCGCCATGTTGGTCACCAGCTCCGTCCAGGAGATCATGGACCTCGCCCCTGTGGCACACCTCGCAGCCATCGAAGGCCGCGTGCCTTTCGTTCACTTCTTCGACGGTTTCCGCACCTCTCACGAAATCCAGAAGGTTGAGGCAGCCGACATGGAGAAACTCCGCAAGCTCGTCAACTACAAGGCTTTGAAGGAATATCGCGAACGCGCTCTGAATCCTGAGCACCCTGTAACTCGCGGTACCGCCCAGAACCCTGACATCTATTTCCAGACCCGTGAGCTGCAGAACAAATACTACGATGCTCTTCCCGACATCGTGGCCAAGTACATGAAGCAGATGACCAAGATCACTGGTCGTGAATATGCTCCATTCGTTTACTACGGCGCTAAGGATGCTACCGACATCATCATCGCTATGGGTTCCGTCAACGACGTCATCAAGACCGTCATCGACAAGGAAAACAAGGCTGGCAAGAAGCTCGGTCTCATCACCGTTCACCTCTATCGTCCTTTCAGCGTGAAGTTCCTCATGAGCGTCATGCCGAAGACCGTGAAGCGCATCTGCGTGCTCGACCGCACCAAGGAACCCGGCGCCAATGGCGATCCGCTGTACCTCGACGTCGTCGAAGCCTTCAAGGATGCCAAGAAGCAGCCTATGATCATCGGTGGCCGTTATGGTCTGTCCTCAAAGGACACCACCCCGGCTCAGATCCTGGCCGTCTACAAGAACCTCGCTGCCGACAAACCGATGAACCAGTTCACCGTGGGTATCAAGGACGATGTCACCCATCGTTCACTCAAGGTTGGTAAGGAAATCTCCATCCTGCCGAAGGGCACCTTCGAGGCTAAGTTCTACGGCCTCGGCGCTGACGGTACTGTGGGTGCTAACAAGAACTCCATCAAGATCATCGGCGACAACACCAACAAGTACAGCCAAGCTTACTTCGACTACGACTCCAAGAAATCAGGCGGTTATACCTGCTCACACCTGCGTTTCGGTGACCAGCCCATCCTGGCTCCTTACCTCGTCGGCACTCCTGACTTCGTGGCTGTCCACGTCCCGAGCTACCTGAAGAAATACGACTGCCTCCGCGGCTTGAAGAAGAACGGTACGTTCCTCTACAACTCACCATGGAGCGTTGCTGAGACCAAGAAGCATCTTCCCGATTTCGTGAAGAAGTATCTGGCCATCAACAATATTAATATGTACATCATCGACGCCACCAAGATCGCTGCTGAGATCGGTTTGGGCAACCGCACCAACACCATCCTCCAGAGCGCATTCTTCAAGATTTCAGGCGTTATTCCTTACGACCTGGCTGTGGAACAGATGAAGAAGTTCATCGTGAAGAGCTATGGTAAGAAGGGTGAAGACATCGTCAACATGAACTACGCTGCCGTTGACCGCGGTGGTGAGATCCAGAAGGTTGAGATCCCCGCTGAATGGGCTAAGCTTGACTGCACCACCGACTTCGTGTTCGAGCACAACGACGCTGATCCTGAATTCATCAACAAGGTGATGCGCCCGATGGTTGCCCAGTGTGGTAACGACCTGCCCGTGAGCGCCTTCAAGGACATCGTCGACGGCACCTTCCCGGCTGGTACCACTGCTTACGAAAAGCGTGGTGTGGCCACCGTCGTTCCTGAGTGGAACCCTGCCAACTGTATCCAGTGCAACCAGTGCTCGCTGGTGTGCCCGCACGCTGCCATCCGTCCTGTCGTCATGACCGACGCTGAGCTGAAGAAGGCTCCTAAGGGCATGGCCACTGCCGACATGAAGATGCCGAAGGAAATGGCTGGTATGCATTTCAGAATGCAAGTCTCTGTCTTGGACTGCACGGGTTGCGGCAACTGCGCCGATGTGTGCCCCGCCAAGGAGAAGGCTCTGGTGATGAAACCGCTCGAAAGCCAACTCGACGAAGCCAAGAACTGGGAGTACGGTCAGAAGAAGGTTACCTACAAGGACGAACTCATCGACAAGTTCGCCAACGTGAAGAACAGCCAGTTTGCACAGCCGCTGTTCGAGTTCTCGGGTGCCTGCGCCGGTTGCGGTGAGACACCTTACATCAAGACCATCACCCAACTCTTTGGTGAGAGCATGATGGTGGCCAACGCCACAGGTTGCTCGTCCATCTATGGCGGTTCCGCTCCTGCAACGCCATACTGCAAAAACTACCGCAGTGGCAAGGGTGTGGCATGGGCCAACTCCCTGTTTGAGGACAACGCCGAGTACGGTCTCGGTATGGCCACGGGTGCCCGCAAGCTCCGTGAAGGCCTCCGCAAGAAGGCTGAAGAGCTGGTCAACACCACCGTGTTCGACTGGATGAAGGAAGCCACGCAGAAGTGGTTAGACACCTACAACGACACGGTCGCCAACCGCAAGGCTACTGACGAATTCGTCGCCGCCCTCGAAAAGGCCATTATGCCTATCGATGCTTGTGTCGACTTCTGGAACGGAGAAGGCAAGAAACTCTATGGTGCCGAAGTGGCAGCCCAGAAGCTGCAAGAAGCCAAGGATGCCAAAGCCGCTGGTAGCAAGATTTGCCCCTGCCACGGCTGCGCTCTCGAGCAAGAACTGTTGGATAACAAGGACTTCCTCGCCAAGAAGAGCCAGTGGATCTTCGGTGGTGACGGTTGGGCTTACGACATCGGTTTCGGTGGCCTCGACCATGTGTTGGCCAGCGGCGAAGATGTCAATGTCCTCGTTCTCGACACTGAGGTTTACTCGAACACGGGTGGTCAGTCTTCGAAGGCTACGCCTGCTGGTGCTGTCGCCAAGTTCGCTGCCTCTGGTAAGAAGGTCCGCAAGAAAGACCTCGGCATGATTGCCAAGAGCTACGGTTACGTCTATGTGGCACAGGTCGCCATGGGTGCTTCGCAAGCCCAGTACTTCAAGGCCATCAAGGAAGCTGAAGCTTATCCGGGCCCGTCGCTGGTGATTTGCTATGCCCCGTGTATCAACCACGGCATCAAGATTGGTATGGGTCACTCCCAGATGGAAGAGAAGCTCGCCGTCGACTGCGGTTATTGGCACCTCTGGCGCTTCAACCCGGCCGAGGAAGAGGAAGGCAAGAACGGCTTCCACTTGGATTCGAAGGAACCCAACTGGGCCGACTTCCAGAAGTTCATCATGGGTGAGGTCCGTTACAACTCACTGCTGAAGACCTTCCCAGAAGAAGCTAAGGAACTCTTCGCCAAGACCGAGCAGTTCGCTAAGCTCCGCTACGAAGGCTACAAGAAGCTGAGCGAAGGGAAATAATGTTTATTAAATAGTTAGCGGGAAGAAATCTTCCCGCTAACTTTTTTTTGCTAAAACAGTACATTATATGAATAATACTAAAATTCTAAAACTGTTTATTGGGGTAGCCTTGTTTGCATTATATGGGTGTGTCAATGATGGTACACATGCCAATAGTAATGTTACTTATTCTAATAATAAAAGTGAAACAGATACTCGAATGGATTCAAAATCGGATAATGAATGGTTTAGGAAGGCAAGTATTATTGCTCAAGAATTTGTCCAAGAAAAGATGGGTAAGTGCGATTTTGAAAGTTTGAATTATGTTGGAGAGACGACATTGGTTGAGAATAGATATAAGATTCTTCAAAAATTTACGCATAACAAAGAACAATATGTATATAAGATTTATATTCAGTATAAAGGAGGTGAATGGACAAATAGAGATAATTGGAGTTATGGAGAATTAATTATTGAAAATTCTTCTACAGGAAAGCAGGTTAGGTATGATGGGACGATGAAATCAGAAGAAAGAAGTTCTAGCGGGTTGATAACTGCGGGAGGCATTGATTTTAAAATTGCTGAGAAAATAGGCACAACAATTCGTATTTATTCTAATAAAAAACTATCAATAAAAGAGATAAAGAAAGTAGTAAAGGATTTGTATAAACAATATGATATTATTCATTTCGCGGTTTCTCCTAAAATTGAGCGTGGAGATGAATACTGTACTTATCAAATAAAGATGTTATTTGATTATGATAAAGACGAAGTAATTGGTTATAATCCAGAAAAGGATTAAATTCTCTTTTACGGCTGCTTTAAAATAGTTAGCTACATATTGACAATGAAGGTATTTAAAAAACAGTAATCTTCATTTTTTAAAACCAAAACACCATCCCTGCTTTTTACGGTCTAATCTGGTTTATCGATGCCACATAAACACCGTCTTCTCTTAAATAAGATGGGCCAACAGCGGTGAGAACCATCAAAAAAGACGGCGCTCTGTAATCGCTTTTCTCGACAATCTTGTTCCTCAATAATTTCAAGGATTTCGCTCCCTCTTCAATCAATTTGTCGCCACCGAGTTTTATTTCAACAGCACCCCATCGCCCATCTTCAAGATGAATCACCGCATCGCACTCAAGCCCGGCATTGTCACGATAGTGACGGACTTCGCCATCCAAACTATTGGCATAAATCGACAAATCCCTAACAGCAAGATCCTCAAAAAACAAACCGAAGCTCTCCAAATCTTTGGTCAGGTCTTCCGGTCCGATTTGCAAGGCTCTGCAAGCTATCGATGTATCCACAAAATGCCTCGTTGGCGTAGTACGAATAGATGTTTTCGACCTGATATTCGGATTCCACGCCTGCAAATCATCAATGATATACAAGTCCCGTAGTGCTTCCATATAGTCTCCAAACGTCTTTGCATCCATCGAACGTTCATTGTTTTGCTTGACATCCTCTATAATGGTTGACACGGAAGCCTCTGTAGAGATGTGACGGGCATAGCTTCTCAATATCATTCGCAACACTTCAGGCTTCTTATTACGAAAGCGTTCGTTATCACTGTCTTCAAACAAAAACAAACCGTTATAATAGTTCTTGGTGACATCAATGGCTATGTCTTTCCCTGCAAGAACCGATATCGGCCAACCACCCCGACAAATCAAAAAAGCAACGTCATCGATATCAAAACCATCATTATAATCAGTTGTAAATTCATCGCCACCATCAAATAAATCCATCAACGAGACTTTGCCATTGGAATCGCCAGACTCCCATAATGACATCGGCCTCATTTTTATTGGAGTGATGCGCCCTGCCCCCGAATGATGGATATCCGTCTTTTCCGCAGGTGTTGAACTTCCAGTTAAAATAAACTTCCCAAATTGATATTCATCATCAAGATTATCCTTAACACAATTCCAAATATTAGGAACGGTTTGCCATTCATCAATTAGTCTTGGAGTTTCTCCAGCAAGAACCGTTTTAGGATTAAGTTTTGCCAATGCAATGGCTTGTTTTGTATTCAACTTAACAAAGCTCTTCTGGTATCGCATACAAGTTGTAGTTTTACCACAAAATTTGGGTCCTGCTACAACTATAGCACCTGAAGTACGAAGCTTTTTTTCGATCTCTTTTTCAACTAATCTTGGAACATACATAGCATCATCTCTTTTATTTCACGCTGCAAATATACTAAAATTCCTATGATTTTCAATAAAAAATTACCAAGATTTTCAATTATAATTATTAAAATAACGAGAACCTCCTCCTATATACTCACCATTACTATGTATTCCACTACAATAAAACCTTGCAGGTCACGTTATCTGATAACCATGATTAAAAAACCATTCTCTATCATCCGCAATATCTTGGCCATCCTTGGCGGACTAACGATTGTCGCCCTAATCGTGATCTGGATCATTTCACCAAATTACGATGTAGAGGTATACAAAAACAACATTGGATTGTACAAAAACAGACTTAAAGCCTTACGCTCCTCGGGAGATTATGTTGCTGACACCAATGTGTTTTCCATGCAAATCATTCAAGATTCGACACGGGCAAAAGAGATTCGCGATTATTTTCAGCTGGACACCCTCTTTCCTGAGAATGCCGACACCTGGGAAAAAGCCGTTGCCATTGGTAAGTTTGTGTCCTCAAACATTCCGCACGATAACCAAAAGCTATGGCCGGAACATATCAACGCCATCGGATTGTGGGAATACACAAAAGAGGTCGCTCCTGCCTTCAACTGCCGCCTTCATGGCATCATGACATTTGAGCTACTTCTCGCTGAAAACATCAAGGCAAGGTATGTCACTTGCATGCCCCAAGACAAAGACGACCCAGATTGTCACGTCGTCAATGAGGTATGGCTACCGGAACTCAACAAATGGGCGATGATCGACACCGACATGGGTGGGCATTATGTATCGGACATGGACGGCACACCGTTGTCACTTCAAGAAATGCGCGAGCATTACACTGCCGGCAAGAAAATGAAGATGTATCCGGCTTTTGGCCAAGGTAGCAGCAAAGTGGACGATTATTATGCCTATATGGCGAAAAACACTTACTGGTTCTCCTGCTGGGGAACGCTATCGTATTATCAAGAAGATTACAAGATAGAGAATGTCATCCGTGACAGTTACCTCCATTTGGTTCCCTCTGGTTTTGAGCCGTTCGAAATAGGCGGAGGCACTACCATTACCACCAATGCATCTCAATTTTGGGAAGCATCACTTATTCAGGGAAGATAAGCATTCCAAATTCTTAATCACAATCCCAAGCCTCAACTTGAACGCCTCCTCGGTGGCAAAACCGATGTGAGGCAACATGATCAAATTGGGCGCATCAAACAGCGGATTGTCCTGCTTCAACGGCGGCTCGGTGCCATACACGTCAGTGGCGGCACCGGCGATGATGCCTGACTTCAAGGCATCAGCGAGGGCCTGCTCGTTTACGACAGGGCCTCGAGCCGTATTAATAAGGATCGCGGATGATTTCATCAGCTTCAAATCCTTGGCGGTGATGAAGTCGCGAGTCTCGTTGTTCAAGGCAATATGCAGGGTGACGATGTCGGATTCCTTCAACAAAGTCTCCTTGTCAACAAAGGTCACGCCGTCAACGGTCTTGGGCGTGCGGTTCCAAGCCAATACCTTGCAGCCGAAGGCATTGAGAATCTTGGCCACACGTTGACCAATGTTACCCATACCAATGATACCCACGGTCTTGCCACCAATCTCACGGCCAGGCATGATGCCCTTGCGCTGACATTCACGGGTAATCTTGTCGTTTTCCAACACCTTGCGATACACATCGATCATCATGGCAATAGCGAGCTCAGCAACGGCTTCGGTGGAATAGCCGGCGGCGTTTTTCACGATGATGCCACGGCGCTGGCACTCCTCCATATCGATATGATCCAAACCCGTGAAGGCGATGGAGAGCATCTTCAGCTTGGGGCAGGCATCTAGGAAGTCTTTTCTCAACGGGATGTTGCTCTCGATGATGACCTCGGCACCTTCGGCGCGACGTTTCAGCTCATCGATGTTTTCGTTACGGTCAGGATAGATGACCACTTCATGACCTTGCGCTCTCAATCCAGCACAGGCTTCTTCAATGATATTGGTCTTGAGACCAAGGGGTTCTAAAAAAACGATTTTCATATTTTCAGTTTTATTCAGCAAACCAAGATTTGAATTCCCCTACCCTCGCCTTGCTGACGATAATTTTCTCGGGGGTGGAAACGAAAAGGTTGATAGCCAATTTATTGCCAAACCACACCGACATGTCCTTGACGGAAGTACGGGCGATGATAAACTGCCTGTTGGCACGGAAAAACTGCTCCGGGTCAAGCTGAGCCATGATGTCGTCAAGCGTTTGGTTGAGGTAATAGGTGTGCCCGTCCATAGCAATGGCCTTCACCGTTTTAGTGTCAATATAGAAATATGCTATATTACTGGTAACCAGCGGTATAAGTTTATCACGTTCGGGAATCAGGAAGCAGGTTTTGTATTTCTTCTTCAAGCCGTTCATCTGGGCCAACAGCCCATCCAAAGAAGTCTTTTCCGAAGCGGCAGTGAAGTTTTTGTACTTGTTCAACGCCCGCTCCAAATCAGCCTTGTTGATGGGTTTCAGCAGGTAATCGATACTGTTGACCTCGAAGGCTTTCAGGGCATATTCATCATAAGCCGTGGTAAAGATGATGGGACAGGTGATTTCCGTCTTTTCAAAGATGGCGAACGACGATCCGTCGGCCAGATGGATATCCATGAACACCAAGTCTGGCATAGGGTTCTCCTCAAACCACTCCACACTTTCTTCAATGGTTTGTAGCACGGCGATGATTTCCGTCTCAGGGCTCGTCTCCTTGATTAGCGTCTCAAGAGCCTGTGCCGCAATGCTTTCGTCTTCGATGATCAGCGCTTTCATAACAACTATTGTTTTGGATCAATCAATGGCAAAGTTACTTCAAACACCTTTCCGTCGTCCTTAATGCCCACCTCTACATTCCATTTCAGGCGGTAGCGTTCGGCGAGATTCGCCAATCCGATGCCGTTTCCTGTCTCTTCCGTGATCTTCGGTTGGATGGGATTGGAGACCTTCAGCTGTCCAGATTCTTCCGTCGTGATGCTCACCTGAAGCGGCTGTTTGCCACTGATGACGTTATGCTTGATGGCGTTTTCAACCAAGCCCTGAACCGAAAGCGGAAGCACCAAAAACGAAAGATAATTTTGGTCGATCTGGAAATCAAACTTCAAATTGTCGCCATATCGGATCTGCATCAGGTTGCAATAGGCATGAACACCCTGCATCTCCTGTTCAAAAGTGACCACTTCCTTGTTCTGCAAGGTAGCCCGAAGCACCTGTGAGAGTTCCAGCACATAGCTTTGTGCCTTCTCCGAATCAGTGCCGATAAGCGACTGGAGGGTGTTCAATGAGTTGAACATGAAGTGGGGATCCAGTTGGCTTTTCAAAGCTTCGTAGTGCGTGGTGATATTTTCCGCCCGAAGTGCTTCATTCTCCACGGCAATCTGGTTACGTTCATTCGCCGTCTTCAACAATTGAACGATCAGCATCACAATGGCTGACAGCAGGAAGTCCTTGATCAGGCCGTTACGAAGCAGCCTCGGCATGACACCTGGCTTAGGATCTACAGCATCCATCCAGATTGGCAGTAAAGTAAAAAACAAGCTGAACACCGCGGCAATCACCAGCGAGCCGATGATAATCCATGTCAGTTGAATGTAGTTTTTCTTGAAGTTCACACGTAGCATCCTTCTATTGAACAAGAAGATACAAAACACCATGACATAACTCCACGCCGTGAAGGTCAACACCCTGAGGACATCGAAGTGACGGTGCGGCATGGGCTTGGGCTCGGAGAAAAACAGCGTGTCACCGAAGAAAGCCGCAAGGGAGAACAACAGATGGAATCCCACTGCGATAGCCAACGAGAGCAATGCGATGTCTCTCATCGATAGAAATGGATGAAGATTTCTTTGCTTATTCATACTGCAAAGATAATCAAGGTTTTTAATCAAAAAACCTGCTTTTGGGCGAAATGGTTAAAATCGCTGTTGAAGCGTTATTCTACCACGACCAAATAGTAATTCTTCTTGCCTTTCTGAACCAGGATGTACTTGCCGTCGATGAGGTCGTCGGTGGTCATCACCTTGTCCAAGGTGACCTTATCCTTGTTGACGCTCACGCCGTTGCCTTGCACCATCTTGCGGGCCTCACCCTTAGAGGGGAAGATCTGAGTGTTGACAGCCATGAAGTCGACGATCGGGATACTGGCCTGCAGGTCATTCATGTTGACGTGCTCTTGTGGAACGCCGTCGAACACATCGAGGAAGGTCTGCTCGTCGAGCTTCACCAAAGCGTCCTTGGTGGCTTTGCCAAAGAGGATGTTGGAGGCTTCGATAGCGGCATCAAGGGCTTCTTTCGAGTGCACCATCACGGTGACTTCCTCGGCCAGACGTTTTTGCAGCACGCGCATGCCTGGGTCTTTCTTGTGTTCCTCAATGAGACCGTCGATGACATCCTTCTCCAGCGAGGTGAAGATCTTGATGTACTTCTCAGCATCCTCGTCGCTGACGTTGAGCCAGAACTGGTAGAACTTGTAAGGCGTGGTGCGCTTCGGGTCGAGCCAGATGTTGCCGCTCTCGGTCTTGCCGAACTTCTTACCGTCAGCTTTGGTAATCAGCGGGCAAGTCAAAGCAAAGGCCTCGTTTTCGAAGCCCAAGGTACGGCGGATCAACTCTGTACCAGTGGTGATGTTGCCCCATTGGTCGTTGCCACCCAACTGCAGCTTGCAGTTCTTATGCTGGTAGAGCCACAGGAAGTCGTAGCCTTGCAGGAGCTGGTAGGTGAACTCGGTGAAGCTCAGACCATCGCGGGCGGTACCGTTGAGGCGCTGTTGCACGCTGTCCTTAGCCATCATGTAGTTCACGGTGATGTGCTTACCCACCTCACGAGCGAAGTCGAGGAAAGTGAAGTCCTTCATCCAGTCATAGTTGTTCACCATCTCGGCAGCGTTGGGATCCTTTGATTCGAAGTCGAGGAACTTGGCTACTTGCTTTTTGATGCACTCCTGGTTGTGACGCAGGGTCTCTTCGTTAAGCAGGTTACGCTCTTGGCTCTTGCCCGATGGGTCGCCGATCATACCGGTGGCGCCGCCCACCAGGATGATGGGCTTATGGCCGCAGCGTTGCAGGTGACGCAGCATCATGATGCCGCAGAGGTGGCCGATATGCAGTGAGTCGGCGGTCGGGTCGGTTCCGAGGTAAGCCGTTACCATTTCTTTCTGGAGGAGTTCTTCCGTGCCTGGCATCATCTGAGCCAGCATTCCGCGCCAGCGGAGTTCTTCAACAAAGTTCTTCATTGTTTCGCAATTTGAGGTGCAAAAATAATCAATTTTTGTAATGTCTCAACCGACACCGCATGTTTTCCACTACGTTGCCGCCGAAGAGCCAGGAATCGGCGATGTGGAGATTGCCATAGGGGAACGCATCCTTGAGGGATTCGATATAGACCATGCCAGGATCGACGTCGGTACAAATCATGTTGTGATTCTCGAGATGACCACCCGTGACATGGGGAACAAAGATGATGCTATCCCAGTCATCATTGACTTTGGCCATGCCGAGATGCATTGACTTATCCACCTGTAAGGTATCATCGGTCCAGGTCAAGGGATTGATGCCCACTACGCCTTCTTCGAACAAAGGTACCGCAGCCTTAACATCGGTCATGGAATTGAAAATGATCACACCTTGGGAAACGCTATCCAAAGCAGGTTTCAAAGCCTCGGGGTATTTTTGCAGGTCTTCTTCGGTGATGAAATAGCCAATGCAATAGGCAGCGACCATCTGCTGGCGTTGCTCCTCGGTCATACCGTGTTTTAAAAGTTCGATGATCATCTGGGAGCCTTGGCTGTGACCCATCAGGAAGAAAGGCCGACCGTTATTGAAGTGTTCCATATAATACTGAAAAGCGTCAATCACATCAACTGCAGCGATCTCGGCGTAGTGATTCAGGCTATCCATAGGCTGCAAATAAGCCCCGAAAATCATCTGGCGGTAATACGGCGCATAAAAGTTATAATCGCTGTACAGTAGCTTATTAAACAATTGATTCTCATTAGCTTCTTCCCTTGCTTCAGCTTGAGTGATGTCGACAAACCATGAGTTGCCATTCTCCTCGTATGAGATCATCGCCACCGTGGGATAAATGTAAAACACATCGGCCGCATGACTTTGATCGCCATAGCTATACCAATAGGTGGTATCGGCATAGTCAACCGCGTTGGAGACCGGCTTGTTTTCATTACATGAAAGACAAATCAGGCCCAATAAAACCAAGGTTAGAGCGGTATTTCGAATAGTTTTCATAAAAACATTTTTTTAATCCGACAAAAGTAGTAATTTTGCACGTTGGTAAAGAATCGAATTTTTAAAACTAAAATATCAAATCTTACATTAATGAAAAGAGACGAAAAAATCTTTGATCTGATCCGCCAAGAGAAAGAGCGTCAGATGCATGGAATCGAGCTTATCGCTTCAGAAAACTTTGTCAGCGAACAGGTTTTGGAAGCCATGGGTTCAGTGATGACCAACAAATACGCCGAAGGTTATCCAGGAAAGCGTTACTATGGTGGTTGCCAGATTGTTGACCAGAGTGAGCAATTGGCTATCGACCGTGCTTGCGAGCTGTTCGACGCCAACTTCGCCAACGTGCAGCCTCACTCAGGCGCACAGGCCAACATGGCTGTGATGCAGGCTATCCTGCAACCCGGTGACACCTTCATGGGTCTCGACCTTTCACACGGTGGCCACCTCTCACACGGCAGCCCGGTGAACGCTTCAGGTATGCTCTACAAGCCAGTGGCTTACCACGTCAGCAAGGAAACCGGTCGTGTTGATTACGACGAGATGGAGAAGATCGCTCTCGAGTGCAAGCCTAAACTCATCGTGGCTGGTGCTTCAGCTTACAGCCGTGACTGGGATTACGCTCGCATGCGTGACATCGCTGATCAAGTTGGCGCCATCCTGATGGCCGACATCAGCCACCCCGCTGGTCTCATCGCCAAGGGCATCCTCAACGATCCTCTGGACTACTGCCACATCGTCACCACCACCACCCACAAGACCCTCCGTGGTCCCCGTGGCGGCATGATCCTCATGGGTGAAGACTTCCCGGATCCTCAAGGCCGTACCACTCCTAAGGGCGAAGTGAAAATGATGAGCGCATTGCTCAACAGCGCTGTGTTCCCAGGCATCCAAGGCGGTCCTCTGGAGCACGTCATCGCCGCTAAGGCAGTCGCTTTCGGCGAGGCTCTCTCCGACGAGTACTTCGAGTACATCCTCCAAGTGAAGAAGAACGCAGCCGTCATGGCTCAAGCCTTCATGGATAAGGGTTATCAAGTCATCAGCGGTGGTACTGACAACCACTCCATGCTGATCGACCTCCGCGGCAAGTTCCCAGAGATCACCGGTAAGATGGTGGAGAACACCCTCGTGCTGGCCGACATCACCGTCAACAAGAACATGGTGCCGTTCGACAGCCGTTCACCATTCCTCACCTCAGGTCTGCGTGTTGGCACTCCCGCCATCACCACTCGTGGCCTGAAGGAAGACAAGATGCCTCTCATCGTTGAAATGATTGATGACGTCATCGGTGCTATCGACCCAGTTGCTAAGACCGCTCCAGACGCCAAGATCAACGCCGTCAAGGCCGAGGTCAACAAGATGATGAAGGACTACCCGCTCTTTGCTTGGTAATGATCCAAAAACAACGAAACGCCCGGTTCTATTGAGTCGGGCGTTTCTTTTTAATCAAATCCCTTTTATTATCTCTTTCCTTCCAGACAATCGATTACCGCTTCAACCATGTTGTAGGCGCCATCATAGATGTCTTTCAACGTAGCGTCAAGCATGAAAGCCGGCGTGGTGAACACCAAGTTCTCATTGTCGGCACACACGTCGCCGTTCTCGGTCTGCACGTGGTTGGCGCCCCAGCTCCGCACCTCGTCGGTCACAGGCGTGCCTTCATCGCCCAAAGTGACGCAAACACCAGGAATCAGCTTAGCCAACATCACAGGAGCAATGCATTGGGCTCCAATAGGCTTCTTAGCGGCATGCATCTCTAAAATCACACGAGCCACATCAGGCTGCACTTCCATGGCAGCACCTTTGAAAGCATAGTCGCAGAGGTTCTTGGCTGCTCCAAAGCCACCAGGGAAGAACAAAGCATCATAATCCTCAGCCTTGAAAGCCTCCAACGGAAGGACATTTCCACGGGCAATGCGTGCGGCTTCTGCCATGATGTTGCGTTTGGCGTTACAAACCTTCTTTCCAGCAAGATGATCAATCACCTCTGCCTGTGGGCGATCAGGGGCAAAGCATTGGTATTCACAACGATGTTGATCTATAGCGAGCAACAAACTGACGGCTTCATTGATCTCAGCGCCGTCCTTATGGCCGCATCCGGCTAAAACTACTGCAAATTTCTTCATAACGTGTTTTATTTCATTTGTTCATAATCAAGTGCCAGTCCTCCTTGCGAGGTCTCCTTATAAAGCGAAGGCAGGTCTTTGCCAGTCTGCTTCATGGTTGCCACCACTTTGTCGAACGACACACGATGATGACCGTCGGTAAAGGTGGAATAGATATTGGCATCGAGGGCACGGGCAGCGGCGTAGGCATTACGCTCGATACAAGGGATCTGCACCAGGCCGCATACGGGGTCGCACGTCATGCCCAGATGGTGTTCCAGTGCCATCTCAGCGGCATATTCAATCTGAGCCGGGCTGCCTCCGAAGAGTTGGTTGGCAGCCGCCGCGGCCATAGCACAAGCCACGCCCACCTCACCTTGGCAACCTACCTCAGCACCCGAGATGGAAGCGTTGGTGCGGACGATGTTGCCCACCAATCCCGATGTAGCCAAAGCCCTGATGATGCGGGTATCGCTGAAATCGTAGCTCTTGGAGAGGTGATACAACACGGCAGGCATCACGCCGCTGGAGCCACAAGTCGGTGCGGTGACGATTCTGCCGCCCGAGGCATTCTCCTCAGAAACGGCGAGGGCGTATGAATAAACCAATCCACGGCTCTGCAGGGTATGCGAATAGCCTTTGGCCTTCACATGATACATGGCGGCTTTGCGTGACAGATGCAACGGTCCAGGCAACACGCCTTCCTGCTGGAGTCCGCGTTCCACAGCAGCCTTCATCACCTGCCAGACCTCCATCAGGTAGTCCTCCACCTCCTGCTGGTTCTCATATTTATACACATATTCCCAATAGGTTCGGCCCGTATGCTCACACCAGTCGAGGATATCCGTCATCTTATCCATGGGATACACATCGACCGACACGTTGCGTTGACCATCCTCGGCCAATTCGCCTCCTCCGATGCTAAACACAGTCCATTCGCCAACGACCTCTTTTTTATCATTCAAAGCCTTAAACAACATGCCGTTGGGATGGAAAGGCAGCACTACATCAGGTTTCCAAACGATTTCAGCGGGCGCCTTCAACGTGTTGAGGATAGCCCAATCTGTCATGTGGCCTTTGCCTGTGGCGGCGAGGCTACCGTAAAGGGTCACCTCATAACTATTGGCATCGGGATAACGGTCGTTAAAGATCTGAGCCGCCTTCTGCGGTCCCATGGTATGGCTACTCGAAGGGCCAATACCTATTTTGTAGATGTCTTTGATTGTTTTCATAGTGGCTACAAAGATAATCACAAACCTCCGTTTTTTAAATCAATTTGAATTTTTTTTAGTTTTTTTTCTTGCATGTCCGAAAAAAGTTCTATTTTTGCAGCGCATTAAGCAAGCAGGGGGCATTAGCTCAGTTGGCTAGAGCGCTTGCATGGCATGCAAGAGGTCATCGGTTCGACTCCGTTATGCTCCACAGACCCCGCCAAAAGCGGGGTTTTTTCATTCATAAACGTCGCAAAGGCCATGGTTACGACAATTCTTATCGCTGCTTACATCATTCTGATCAACATCATCGCCTTTGTACTCTATGGCATAGATAAAAAACTCGCAGTCCACCATGGACGTAGAATTCCTGTATGGGTTTTGCTTTGGATAGCTCGCCTTGGCGGAGGTGTCGGCAGTTGGCTGGGTATGCGCTACTTCCATCACAAGACTAAACACTCTCGATTCCGGACTTTAATCCCATTGTGGATCACCATCTGGATGGTAATTCTCGTTTTATTGCTTGTCATATTTGGTGGCGACGCAAAAGACGAATTGGATCTTCTTAATTCCAAGCTTCACAGATAATCTTCCTAAAACATGAATTGGAACGAACTTCCCGCCGATGAGTTGCTGGAAAGGATCAAATCCAAATCCGACAGCGACCGAGAAGACATTCTTAACGACTACATTGTCGAAAACCACGATAAGCTGCAGCCTTTGAAACTGTTGCCGTTATTGGATGCGATCGACCAAATCAAGAAATCAAATCTTGAGAAAGGAAATCTAACCGAAGAAGGCACCGAGAATTGCCTCAACGACCGAGTATTCCTTTCATTATGGATGGCGAAAATCTATTTGAACGAATTGTTCGATGTGAATCGCTCCCGCGAATTGGTCGACGAAGCAAAGGACCTGATCCAACGCTACGAAGGCAAATACGTCAAGGAAATGCGCGACACTAATGAACAAACACTTATGGAACTCAGCGAAAAACTCAAACAGATCAGCAAAGAGGTGGCCAGCGATAAAGAAGGCCAGATGCCGAAACCTTTTGAAGACTATCTGAACCTGCTCGAAAAGAAGCGGGTCTTCAAGGAGCAAGTCAACGAAAACATCGGGCATACCCGCCGCTATGGCTATCTGTTCACCGGCAACAGCGGCACCGGAAAGCGCTCAGCCGCCAAACAGTTGTTCAACGTCTTGAAAGCCATCGAGAGCGAAACCCAGATTTGGGTTGAGATACCGGCCATACAGATGTTCGACCCCAGTTCGGGATTCTCCCCCATCGGCAACACCATCGAGGAGAACCGACACAGTCTTATCTACATCAGCGGCGCTGAAGACCTGGGCATGAAAGGCTTGCTGTCGCAGACAGGCATCGAGATTTTAGCCAACAAGCTAAAGACCGAACCCACCGTCACCGTAGTCCTTTCGGGTCCTCGCGACGAGATGATCCAGCTGATCAACTCCTGCCAAGCAGCCAAAGAGATCTTCATCAACAAGTTCCATTTCGAGGACTTCGATCCCAAGACCTTGACTGACATCGCGGTCAACTATGCGCAAGAGCACGGCTATCGTTTCAGTGAAGATGCCCAGCATGAGTTGTTCAACTATTTCAGCTATGAGCACAAGATGCGCGGAAACGACTTTGGAAACATCCATCTGGCTCACCGCACCATCGACGACAAGGTGCTTCCTTCGCTTATCCAGCGCGTGGTAAACGGCCAAGCCGTTCAGGAAGACAAGGAAGCGGCCATTACCATCACCAGCGACGACATCCCAAAGATACGCCACCGCGACCCAAAGAAAGCCATCGAACGACTCGAATCACTCGTGGGTCTGGAGAATATCAAGCAAAGCATCATGGCACACGCCAGCTTGGTGAACCTGAATAGGCGACGCATGGAGTTAGGCTTGTTTAACCACATGCCACCGATGCACATGGTCTTCACAGGCAACCCCGGCACCGGCAAGACTACCGTGGCTGAACTCATCGGCGAGATCTACTACGGCATGGGAGTGCTGTCGTCAGGCCACCTGGTAGAGGTAGACCGTTCCAAGCTGGTAGGCCAGTTCCTCGGCGACACCGAGAAGAACACCCTCAACGCCATCAAGAGCGCTGCAGGAGGCGTGCTCTTCATCGACGAGGCCTACAACCTGTTCACCAACGACCCTGACCGCCGAGACTTCGGGCACCGCGTCATCGAAACCCTGCTCACCTACCTGAGCATGGAGCAAACCAACATGATCGTCGTCCTGGCCGGCTACACCGTCGAGATGGAGCACCTGCTGCAATCGAATCCCGGACTGAAATCACGTTTCTCCTACCTGTTCCACTTCAACGACTATACGCCTGAACAGCTGATGAAAATCGGCGGCTTCGTCATGAAGAAGGAGCAATACAAGATCACGCCCGAAGCCGAGAAGAAGCTGACACAATATGTCATCAACGCCTATAACAACAAGGACGAGCATTTCGGCAACGGACGTTTCATCACCCGACTGCTGACCACCAAGATCATACCTTCGGTCAGCGACCGTCTCTACAAGATGCCTGCTGAAAGCGTCACGGCACAAGACTTAGTCACCATTACCGAGGCCGACATCCCGGAAGTGGAAGATCGCATGAAGATGCGAACTTGGGACAGCGCCATCATCGACGATGCCCTGGAACAGCTGGACGAACTCGCCGGACTGGAAAACGTGAAGAAAGCGCTGCGCGACTACGTGGTGATGCTGCACGCCAGCTTCGTCAACAAGACCCCGATGGCAGGCAACTACATGACATGGAACTTCTTAGGCAATACAGGTTCGGGTAAGAGCACCGTGGCTGAGATCCTTTGCCGTATCATGCAAGGCGCCAGCCTGCTGCCTACCAACCATTTCTGCACGTTGAATATCGAAGAGTTTGCCAACGCCAACAACCCGATGGCCATCGTGGAGAAAGCCCTGCTGAAAGCCACCGACGGAATGCTTTTCCTTGACCTCGACTCACCCAACTACAGCAACTATAACACGGATTTCCTGCAGTTCTGGATCGACAACAAACGCAAGGAGCTAAACATGAACATCGCCGTCGTCATTGCCCGCACCAACGACAACCGCGATGCCGTAGTGCGCAACCTGATGCAACATGGCGTGGTGCCTTCAAACCACATCCTTGTGTTCGAAGACTTCCAGCCTGCCGAGCTGAAGGAGATTTTCAGCTATCTGCTGAAGAAGCAATTCAACCTGGACATCGAACCCGAAGCCAAGGATGTCATCGACAGATGCATCGACCAGATCTACAAAAACCGTCAGAACTATCCGGTCAACGCCCGCACCATCCAGCTACTGGCCAGCACTGTGGCTCAGATTGCCCAACTACGCATCTTCAACAGCAACGACACATCGAGCAACCTCGTCGTCAAAGCCGATACCGACCAACTGGAATGGAGCGAGAGTTCCATGCTTTACCGCCGCATAGGATATTAAGCCATGATGAAGACTTCTATTACCAACCGTGAAATCTGGCGTATCGCCTACCCCATCATGTTGGGGAACCTAGCGCAAACCATCATCACGTTTACCGATACGGCTTTTTTAGGGCATCTTGGCACCATCGAGCTAAGCGCTTCCATGATGGCAGGGTTGTTCTACTTCGTGTTCACCACCCTGGCCATGGGTTTCGCCATCGGCATTCAGATTTTCATCGCACGACGTTTTGGCGAGGGTGACTTCAAAAAGATCGGCGTGGTCTTCGAGCACGGAGCCTTGTTTGTGTTGGTACTGGGAGTCTGTCTATTCTGCCTGCTGCATTTCTTTAGCGGCGGCCTCATGCATATCATCATCGATTCGGAAAAGATTTATGCCGCTTCGATGCAATACTTGAAATTTAGGCACTTCGGCATCATCTTCGTGGTGTTCAACTACCTGTTCCGTTCATTTTACGTGGGTATTAGCAACACCAAAGTCATCACCTATTCCACCATCCTCATGGCGGTAGTCAACATTTTCTTCGATTGGTGCTTGATCTTCGGCCACTGCAATCTCCCACAGATGGGCATCGGTGGTGCCGCCTTGGCATCCCTGCTGGCTGAAATCGCTGCCTTCTGTTTCTTCTGGATCTATACTTTCATTACCGTTCCCCACGAGGAGTACGGCATGTTCCGCTGGCATAAGCTCCAGCCCCAGCTGATGGGCAACCTCCTGAAGGTGGCCTTCCCTTGTATGATGCAGAAACTCTTCTCCTTCGGGGCCTGGTTTGCTTTCTTCATCCTCATCGAGAAGATGGGCGAGACAGCCATCGGCGTCTCTTCGGTGGTGAGAAGCACCTATATGATTCTCATCATCCCGTGCTTCGCCTTTGCGGCAACGGCCAACACCCTGACCAGCCGCATCATCGGCGAGGGCAAGAGCGATGAGGTGATGGCCATGCTCTGGAAAGTCGTCAAGAACGGCGCGCTCTGTTCCTTAGTGTTAGCCGTCATCACTTCCATCATCCCCCAGCTGATCTTGCAGATCTACACTGACGACCTTGCCTTGGCAGCGGCTGCTGTGCCTTCCGTATATGTCATTGCGGTAGCGACCGTCTTGGGTGCTGTCGGCATGGTCTATTTCGAAGCCGTCTCTGGGACAGGTAACACTTCGGCAGCCATGGCCTTGGAGTTTGGGGTGCTCATCGTGTATGTGTTTTACGTCTATCTGATGACCAAAACATCGACCATCGCCGCCGTTTGGACCGCCGAATGCTTCTATAACACCGTCATGGGCCTCATTGCCTTCTTCTACATCTGGAAGGCCGACTGGAGAAAAAAAGTGATTTAATAGAAAAGCGCTTCCGCCACGCCGTCGGCAAAAAGCATCTGCTCATCGTTGAGATAAAGGAATTCACGCGTCCGAGATAGGCGGCCTTCGGCAATCAGCGGCTCTGCCTGACGTTCGCAATAATCCGAAAAACGTTCACCCATCTCGCGTTTCATGTATTTCAAGTCGATGCCCCATAGGGTGCGTAGACGGAGCATGACATATTCGTCATAGATTTGTTCAGGGCTCAACGCTTCCCTTTCTGATTCGCCATACCTTTCCAAAGAGGCCACATTCCACTGGCGTGAGGTGCCATCAAACGAATGGGCAGAAGGTCCAAAACCGGCGTATGGGATGCAGAACCAATAGCTTGAATTATGTCTGGAATGTTTCCTAGGCTTACAAAAATTGGAAATTTCGTAATGGAGATAGCCGTTTTCAGCGGCACGACGGCACAGCACCTCATAGTCGCGCACGGCATCTTCCTCGTTGATTGGGAGCACCTTCCCCATCTCGATCTGTTTGGTCAGGATGGAATTGGGTTCCAAAGTCAGGGCGTATGCTGAAAGATGCGGGATCTCCAGCTCAAAAAAGAGGTCGAGGTTTCGGCTCCATTGATCGGCATTGGAGGTGGGCAAGCCATAGATCAAGTCGATGCTGATGTTGTCAAATCCGGCATCTTTGGCCAACTGAATGCATTGGCGGGCATGGCCTGCATCGTGACGGCGGCTCAGATAGCGTAAGTCGTCGTCAAAAAAGCTCTGGATACCGATGCTAAGCCTATTGATGCCTATGGCTCTCAGGCCTTGTAGATACTCCATCGAGAGCGTGTCGGGGTTAGCCTCAAGCGTAATTTCTGCGTTGGCTTCCACGCTATAGTATTCTTGGATCAAGCCCAGCAGGTTTTCGATTTCTTTCACCTTTAATATAGAAGGTGTGCCACCGCCAAAGTAGATCGTTTCGACCGCCTCACCGTGAAGGTAATCCTTACGGGAGACCATCTCCTGCTTCAGGGCTTCCAAAAACTCGGCTTTGCGCTTTTGCGAAGGGATGGAGTAAAACCCACAGTAGGCGCATTTGGAATTACAAAAGGGAATATGGATGTAGATACCCGCCATAACAAAAAAAAGCCCCGCGAGGCGGGGCTTTTCTAAGTCTCAAAAATTACTTTTCACATTTCTTGCAGCAGCAGCCGCCGAGGCATTTGTAGCAAAGGCCAGCGAGGCAAGCGCCAACGAGAGGAGCCACGATGAACAGCCACAGTTGAGGCATAGCCAGCGGGTTCTCTGAGAAGAGGGCAACGCCGAGTGAACGAGCAGGGTTCACAGAGGTGTTGGTCAACGGGATGCTGATGAGGTGGATGAGCACCAGGGTGAGACCGATGGCCAGACCACCGAACTTACCGTTCTCATGACGGCTGTCGGTAACGCCAAGGATCACCATCAAGAACACGAAGGTCAACAGAGCTTCAACGAGGAAGGCACCACCGCAGTTGGTCTGCAGATAACCGCCTGCCACATCGGCAGCGCTGAAGAAGTCACCGTAACCATTGGCAGCAAATGTACCAAGAGTCATACCTGCTGACTTAGCGATCACCATCAGCAGCAAACCGGCGATAATACCACCGATGAACTGAGCTGCCCAATAGCAAAGCATCTCTTTCAAGGTCATACGACCATTGACGAATACACCAAAGCTGACGGCGGGGTTCAGGTGAGCACCCGAGATGTGACCGATGCCATAAGCCATGGCAACTACGGTAAGACCGAAGGCGATAGCCACGCCAAGGAAACCGACATGTCCGAAGATTGCGGTACCGCAACCACCGAAAACCAGAACAAATGTGCCGAACAATTCAGCAAAGAACTTGTTACAAATCTTCATGATACTATAATTTTAATGGTTGTTTAAATAGTTATCAAAGCGCAAACGTACAAAATAAAATGGAATAATCCTCATTCAAACCCGATTTTTTCCATTTCGTCCATGACATACAATATTCAGAACACTGTTTTTGTTAATTTTGTGATATGAAAAAAATAATCCTATTCACATTAACCATGATGCTTTCCTGCACCCTGATGGCACAGGAAAGCGCTGCCTACCAGTTCACCTTTGAGGACTGCATCCGTTTCGCCTTTGCCAACAGCTACGAGCGGAAGTCCATGCAACTGACAGGAAAATCGCTCGAAGCCACCTACGAGCAATCGAAACTGCAACGCCTGCCCAACCTCAGCGCCTCTTTTGGACAGAACATCTCCAACAACGAAAACGGTTGGTCCTCGTCAGGCAATGTGGGCGTTGGCACTTCTGTCACCATCTATCAAGGCGGACAGATCAACAACACCATCGAGCAAAACCGACTCAACCTTGAGCGCAACGAGGTCCAGATGGAACGGTACGACAACCAGACCATAGCGCAGATCCTCCAGAGTTTCCTCACCATCCTCGGCAACCAAGAGCGGCTGAAATACCTGCTCGACGTGCTGAAAACCAGCGGTGAGCAACTGCGCCAAGGCCAAAGCAAGTATCAAGTCGGATTGATCCTTGAAAGCGACTACCTGCTGCTGGAGGCACAGTATTACAGCGATTCGAACAACGTGGTCGACACCCGCATCAACATCGAGAACAACCTGCTCGACCTCAAGGTGTTGCTCTCCATGGATCCCACCGATCAGCTGGAGATCATCTCCCCAGACACCGACAATCTCGATGAATTGAAGGCTTCGCTGCCCAGCGAGGAAGAAGCCCTAAGCCTGGCCATGGCATACATGCCCGACATCCGCATGGGTGACTACGACATCAAGATCGCCGAAAAAAGCGTGTCAATGGCCAAGGGCAACTATCTTCCCTCCATCTCCGCCAACGCCAACATCGGCATGGGAGTGTTCTCGTTCGACGGCACAGGTATGAAACAGTGGTGCAGCAAACCGACTGAATCGGCTGGCATCTCGGTGAACATCCCTATTTTCAACCGTGGCGCCACCAAAGCCAATGTCAAGAAGAGTCAAATCGCCTTGGAACAATCCCGACTCGACTATGAGCAGACCCAACTTGCGGTACGTCAAACCGTGGTTCAAGCCTATCGCGACGTCATCTCGGCCTACAACGCCTTCAAGGTGTCAGAAGTCAAGGAGAATGCCTACAACAAGAGTTTCGATGCATACAACATACAGTACCGCTACGGCAAGATCACCACGGTGGAGCTGCTGCAACAGCAAAACAACTACCTCAACGCATTGAACTCCTACCTCCAAAACAAATACAGCCTATTGATGAAGCGGAAAATCCTCGACATCTACATGGGCAAATCCATCAGTCTATAATCTTATTGCCATATGAAGAAAAAGAAAGTCAAATGGTTTGTCATCTTGGGAATAGTGGCCCTCATCGCCATTATTTGCATGGCAAAAGCCACTAAATCCTCCAAAAAAGAGCTGGTGATCCGCACCCATGTGGTGAGTGAATACACCGTGGAGAACACCGTTACAGCAACGGGTACCATCGAGCCGGTAGAGACCGTCGATGTAGGTACTCAAGTATCCGGAAAAGTGGAAAAGATATACGTCGATTTCAACGACGTGGTGAAAAAAGGCCAACTGATGGCTGAATTGGATAAGCTGACACTCAACCAAAACGTCAGCAGGGCTAAGGCCAGCCTCACTTCAGCTGAAAGTCAACTGAACTATGCCAAGCTTTCCTACGAGCGCACCAAACAGCTCTATGAATCCAACGCTGCCACACTTGCCTCGTATCAAGAAGCACAGAACACCTACACCCAAGCTCAGATGAGCCAGAAGAACGCCCAAGCCGCCTACGACCAGGCTTTGGTTGACCTCAGCTATGCCGAGATTTATTCGCCCATCGACGGTGTGGTGCTCGACCGTGCCGTGGAAGTGGGCCAAACCGTGGCCGCCTCATTCAGCACCCCCACCCTCTTCACCTTGGCTAACGACCTCACCAAGATGCAAGTGGAAGCCGCTGTAGACGAGGCCGACATCGGGCAGGTGAAGATCGGTCAAAGAGTGACCTTCACCGTGGACGCCTACACCTACGAGACCTTCGAGGGCACCGTGAATCAGATCCGCATGAAAGCCACCACCACGAGCAACGTGGTGAAATACACCGTCATCATCAGCGCACCGAACCCAGATCTAAAGCTCTTCCCAGGCATGACCGCCAACGTTACCATCATCACTGAAGAAGCTACTGGTTTGGCTGTTCCCGCCGAGGCTCTGAATTTCACTCCTGATGAGCAGGTGCTGCGTAACCTCCAGAAGCCTGAGATGCCCAAAGACGGCCAGCGTCCACCCATGGGCGAAGCTCCACAGATGGGCACCGAACCAAACGCACATAACATGGTATGGATCCAAAAAAATGGCAACATCTTGCCTCGTCCTGTTAAGGTGGGCATGAGCGACGTGGCTTATAAAATCATCGAGGAAGGCCTGCAGGCAGGCGACTCCGTGGTGCTCTCAGCCCAATATGTAGTCAAGGAAAAGCAAGTGAAGAAAGGCGAGAATCCATTCATGCCTGGTCCTCCCAGAAGAAATAAAAAGAAATGAGCAAACAGACATCCATTATCAAAGTTGAAGGTTTGAGACGCACCTTCATTGTGGGCAGCGAGGAAGTCCACGCCCTCAAAGGCGTGTCGTTCGAGATCCACCAAGGCGAGTTCGTGAGCATCATGGGCTCTTCGGGCAGTGGCAAGTCCACCTTGCTCAACATCCTCGGCTGCCTCGACCAACCCACTTCGGGAGAATACCTTATCGACGGCATCTCCGTGAGGGAGCGTTCCAAAAACGAGCTCTCCGACATCCGCAACCGCAAGATCGGCTTCGTGTTCCAGTCGTACAACCTGCTGCCCCGCACCTCCGCCTTGGAAAACGTGGAGCTGCCTTTGGTCTACAACCCCGACATCTCGCACCGTGAGCGTCACGAGCGGGCCCAGCATGCCTTGGAGTTGGTAGGTTTGAAGGACCGCATGGACCACATGCCCAACCAGCTCTCCGGCGGTCAGCAACAGCGTGTGGCCATCGCCCGCGCCTTGGTCAATGACCCCGTCATCGTGCTCGCCGACGAGGCCACCGGTAACCTCGACACCCGTACTTCGTACGAGATCATGAGTCTGTTCCAGGACCTCCATGAGCATGGCAAGACCATCGCTTTCGTCACCCATGAATCTGACATCGCCGTGTTCACCAGCCGTACCATCTTCTTGCGCGACGGACACATCCTCCGCGACGAGTCAGTAGCTACCAAATCAGCTGCCGAAGCCCTAAAAGCCCTTCCCGTTGACAAAGATTATTAACTTTTATCTATTATCTCTTAACTCTTATCTCCTTGGACATCTTAAACCTCATACGAATATCAGCCAAAGCCCTGTTGCGTAACAAAACGCGCTCAGCGCTCTCCATGCTCGGCATCGTCATCGGCATCGCCGCCGTCATCGCTGTGGTCAACCTCGGCGAGGGTTTGAAACAAAGCACCGCCAACCAACTTTCCGACATGGGCACCAACCTTATCATGGTGATGCGCGCTAACCAACGAAGGGGCGGCATCAGCATGGGCTCGTCGAACGTCGAGTCGCTTACCGTAAGGGACTGCGAGCTCATCGCCAAGAACGCCAAAAATATCACCATGGTCAGCCCCGTGGTCAACAGTGGCGGACAGCTCGTCAATGGATCCAGAAACTGGTCGGGCACAGTCTACGGCGGCTCACCTGATTACCTTGAGATTCGAAAATACGACATCGCCACCGGTGTCAACTTCACTGAAGACGACATCAAGAAATACTCTAAAGTGGGCTTGATCGGCCAAACCATCGTCGAGGAACTTTTCGACGAAGGCGAGGATCCCATCGGCAAGACCATCCGTGTGGGCGGCATGCCCTTCATGGTGATTGGCACCCTGAAGGAGAAAGGCGAGAACGGCATGGGCATGGACCAGGACGACATCGTCATCATGCCCTACTCCACTGTGCAGAAGCGCATGTTGGGCATCAACTACATCCAGCAGATTGTGTGCTCTGCCGCCTCTGAAGACGTAGCCGAAGCCGCCGTGGAAGAGATCGAGGAGATTCTGCGTGCCTCGCACAAGATCGTTGACGGCGCTGCCGACGACTTCGAAGTGCGTACCCAACAGGAAATGCTTGAGATGATGTCATCGATGACAGGAATGATCACCACCGTGCTTGTCGCCATCGCCTTGATTTCGTTGCTCGTTGGATGTATCGGCATCATGAACATCATGTATGTCACCGTCACCGAGCGCACCAAGGAAATCGGTCTCCGCATGTCCATCGGCGCCAAGAATGCCGCCATCCTGATGCAGTTCCTCACCGAAAGTATCATCTTGAGCCTTATCGGTGGTGTCATCGGGCTGTTGTTAGGCTTAGGACTCTCTTACGTAGTAGCGATGGCCATGTCGCTGCCTTTCGTCATCAATGGCGTATGGATGGTGATTTCATTCGTTTCCTGCGCCATCCTCGGCTTGATCGCAGGCTTCTTCCCAGCCTTGAAGGCTTCACGGACAGATCCGATCAATGCCCTAAGGTACGAGTAATCTTTAGTTATGGATTAATAGGCGTGAACACCGCCCAAAAACAGATTCACGCCGAAATAGGTGATCAGCACGCTGAGGAAAGCCACTATGCCATACACATGGAAAAACATCGGCTTTTCAAACGACTTCCAAAGCTTTCCGTGCAGCGGAGCGGCGTAGACCAATAAGGTAACCAAAGCCCACACCTCTTTCGGGTCCCATGACCAATAGTTGCCCCAAGAGATGTTGGCCCACACGGCACCGATAAAGATGCCCATTGTTAATAAGGCGACCGCAGGATAAAGCATCGCCATGCTAACGCTTTTCAGCTTTTCTAAACGAACTTGGTCTTTTGGCTTTATGACGGCGATGACACCTACCACCACGATGCCAAGCAATAAGGCGTAAGCAGTGATAATGGTCGAAATGTGAATGCTAAACAACGGCGAGCGTAGCACAGGCATCAACTGATGGGTAAGCATCCTGACGTGAAGCGCCACCATCAAAACAACGAGTACCGCCAACCACGAAATAGTGACGGCACGATAGGTCTTAGGCTGCTTAAAAAGCATCGCCACCAAGGCGATGAAAAGCAAGACATAACCCGTGTAGGTGACCCCTATGCCCCAAGGGTCACGCGACACAGATAAGATAGAGTTGCCTTTCGCGTCGTAATCGGCTTGGTAAAACCGATAGTGCTGGCGTTTCAGGATATGGTTCATGGAGATGGTGACCTCCTCTTCGCCCGAAGCATCGCCGACGACAATATGGCTTACAAAATCCATCGGCTTATGGGTTCCTGGATAATTCACCACCTCGAAAGTGTCCAGTGTCAACGTGAAAGGCAACTCACCACGCATCGTCACACCCGGTCTTAAGGTAATCTCACCGTGCCAGCCCGTGAGCTTGGTGAGCAGTGCGCCCAACAGGATTAGCAGGATGGACAGATGCATGACAAACACCGAGAGGCGTTTCCACATCTTGGTCTTGACGGCCATCCATACCAGGAGGACGGCGACCAAAGCCCACAGACCTACAAACCACCAGGTGCCATACACATGACCCAAGGCGAATTCAGTGCCATGGAGACGTTCTACAACGGTACCCGTGGCAAGCACGGCGATCATAACGATCATCAAAACAGATAGAATGTGACGAAGCGATTTCATAATGCAAAGGTATTAAATTGCGTCAATAAACTTCACGACGGCGTCGCGGTCTTTCTTATCGAGTTCACGGAACTTCTCCACGGTGCGGCGGGCGTCACTTTGGGCGTTGCCATGCCACATGATGGCCTCGATGACGGTACGGGCGCGGCAGTCGTGCAGACGGTCGCTGGCACCAGTGCAGATGGCAGAGAGTCCCCTACCCCACAACGGCGTGGTACGGCACCAGCCGGTACGGATGTCATTCTCCATGTGGAGCTTGTGCTGGATGTAGTCGCTGTAAGGCCAAATCTTCTGATTGGGATAACGCGGCAGGCGGTCATCGCCATCGCTGAAGAAGCCAGCTGGGTCGGTGAAGTAATCGTCGCCCGTCTGCCATGAGGGACGGTGGCAGTAGGCACAGCCAATCTCACGAAACACCTGACGGCCACGCTGTATCTCCTCGTCGCCCAAGTTACGGGCAGCGGGAACAGCCAAACCACGATGCCACACCATGAAGTCGGAATACTCCTCGGCGCTCATCTCAGGCTCCTTAAGCTCATCGGGGATGTTGGCCATCATCAGGTAGTTATAAATGTCGGTTTCCACATCACCAGTGAGGTTATACTGCGGGAAGTAATTGTAGAACTCCGCTTGGACATCGGGATCCTTCGAGGCTTTGGTAGCATAAGCGGCGGTCATGTAATGTCCCATCTTGGTAGGGTGTGTCACGTTGGTGATGTTCCAGATGGCATTGGCACCTGGAGCATCCTGCAAAGGACCACGGGTCAAAGCGTAGGTGTATCTCTTAGGATGGTTGGTATTGCCATACAAACCTGTAGGTGCCCAATCATTACCATCCCACATCGCAGGATTCAGACCGTTCGGCATGTAGTTGTCGTCGTATTCCTTTTGATATTGAGCCTTCAAAGAGTCATCGGGGATGGCGTCAATGAGGCCAGTGCCGTAGATGCCAATAGTGGACTCCAGACGGCAAACGAAATCGCTGTAGGAGATAGGATTGCCTCCCACCTCAAGCGGCACATAGAAAGCGTCCTCCGGGATGTAGACCTCAGGATAGATCAAGCTGTAGGACTCGCCATCGGGGAAGCGGTTGCCCCACTCGTCCACATAGCTGAGCCAGTTAATCTGAATCTTATCCTCGTCGAGAGGAGCCTTGAACGGCGCCACAGCCTTGGTTTGCGGCATGCCCGTATAGGAGCTGAGATAGGTGTCGTTGCGGTCAGTGAAGACCAGCAGATAGCCGTTGCCCCATTCGTCGGCGCGATAGCGGTTCATGCGTTTGCCATGACCGTAGCCAGGATGGCATGCGATGCAGCTACTGCGGATATAGAGCGGCCCGAGTCCGTCGAAAGGCTCATTGTTTTGGGTGTAGGTGCGCTCAAAGAAATACTCGCCGTATTTGAAGGCGTTGCTCAAGCCAGCGTTGACGACCGCCGGGGTTGGGTCTTCGTATGCGGTTTGAGTGTTGTTGAAGGTTGTCCCAAGTTCACCGCCGGCATACGTCTCTTCCAATACTTGGGGATCGGTGGGGATGGGTTCCTTGCCGCCGCAGGAAGCCACGGCAAATGCCAAAAGGCCACCGACGAATAAAAAACCGAAACATTTTGTTCTGTTCATAATTGACTATATTTTTATTTATTTTTTATCAATATTTAATAATTCTTCCTTCACTTCAGCCATCACATCGGAAAGTGCCTGGCAGGCTTCCATAGCGACGCCAGCGGAGGCATCGAGGTAATTTTCCACAAACGGAGCCTTCATGGCATTGATCTTCTCCAAGGCGTTGTTAATGGCGTTGACAACTCTCGTATCGAGTTCAGCGTTGCCGCCAGCGATATAGGCATGCAGTGAGCGGTCCTCGTCACGGTTGCTGATGATGCCACCCATGTAGGCGTTCTGGATGCTGAGCATATTGTCATAAAAATCTTCCTTTGACTTCTGGCTGTAAGGCGATTCTACGTAATGCGGATCTTCGCCAGTGTGAGGCTTGCCAATCTTGGAGGTACCCACCTCGTCGGCGATGTCGATGCAGCCGTCAGCGATGGCTTGCAGGGCGTTGGTGAAGGTGGCGTAGGTGCTGCCTGCCTGGCCGGCAAGGAGCATGTTGGCGCCATAGGAGTTACTACCGCCGTTGACGGTGGTATTGAGTTCCAGTTCCTCCATCAAAGCCACATGTTCAGCGGGAGCGTCATCATTCCAGCTCACCTCCAATTGGAAGCAACGGTTGCGAAGGTCGCGAGCGACAGCCACCACATAGGTCAGCTGATCGTCAGTAACGTCATTGACATCGCGGGGCTGGCCATCACGGAACAGGATATACTCAATGCCGTGGAAGCCGAGCAGGGCGTTGCCGAGTTGGTCGCCAGCCACGGTGCCGTCCTCGTCGTTAGCGAGTTGGGCGATCATCTCAGGGCTGTCCATCAAACGGTTGAAAGCGTCCTCATCGAGAGGCCATGAGTCGATGTGCGGGTCGATGCCAAAGTCTGAAGCGGCACCGAACAGGAAGGCCTCGCTCCTCTCCCACCACTTGCGGGCTACAAGGAAGCTCTCGGCGGCTTGGTTGAGGTTGTTTTGGGTCTCGTCGGCCTTCAAAGCCTCCAGGCGATCCACCAGATTCTGAGCCTCAGCAGCCAGATTACCATAGGTAGGATACACCGTCTGGTTGAGGTACTGCTTGACAATGGCTTCTTTGGTTTCTTTGTTTTTTTCTTCGACGATGTCGTCTTTGCCACAAGAGGTGAAACTCAGGGCAACAAGTCCTAACAATGCGATTAGGAGCTTCGTTTTGATTGATCTTTTCATGGTATAAAAAAATTAATTGTTGATTTGTTATTTCAGGAAGAATCCGCTATACGCCACCCCGATGCTGAAGCTCGGCTCATCGTTGTACTGCTCCTTGAGGAAGCGCTTGGAGTATTCAGCCTTGATGACGATCTGATTAGTAGGATAGTAGTTCAGGCCAAAGGTCATCACATGACGGTCAGTCCATTGGTAATCGGTCAAGGTCAAAGCCGAAGGGATATAGGAATCGTAGTAATCATAGCGACCGAAGACGTAAAGTTTCTGGCTTTTTATGCTCTTGATGGGGTGGAAGATATCGTAAGCCGCTTCACCTCCATAAGCGATGGCCTTCTCGCCCACCATGCTGCGCGGATAGGGTGAAAAACTCTGGTGGTTTTGGCTCTTGTTATGAGAGGAAATAAGGTTGGCCTCGCTAAGGTAACCATAATCGAAGTTGCCGCGGAGCACCAAGCCATTGACCTTGTAATCGAACTCGGCGGTGCCGATGATCACAGTGCCTTTCACATTTTTATATGGGCTGGTTTCAGAATATTGGTCTGTGACTGCGTCATTATTGAAGCTGTTTCCGATGTAGCCGCTCACGCCGAGATGCAAGTTCTTGATTGAGTAGTTGTCGATGCGCAGCACCCCAGCCAAGCGATTGGCCACACGGAACTCGTATGCTGACGCCGAGCCGTTCTTCACCCAGTTGGCGTTGTTGAACATGTTGGAGTTAAGGGCTGGAATCACCATGGCCTCGTAGCGCCAGTCGCCGAGCCTCCCCCAGAGGCTGATGCCTGTTTCGTGCCAGGTGCAGGGCATGATGGTAAACTCACCTTCGGGACGGTAACAGGTGAAGAACTCCGTGGGCATGTGGGCTTTGTTGGTCTGTCCGACAGGCACCACCAGATGTCCCAGGCGAATGTTGAAGCCCTTGCCGAACGACTTCTGGATCCAGAACTGCTCCAAGGCTATCTCGCCTCCACGTTCAATCTCATGCTCGAACTCACCGGTTTCCTCGGCCTCGATCTCCACCGCAACCTCGTTGCCGCCATGCTCAAACTCGATTTCAGTGCCCATCGACCATCCTTTGCCGAAGTCGTAGCCTAAGTTCAGGACCACATGGGGCAGATCCAATCGTCCATGGCTTGGGGCATCGGCGTAGGATGCCGCATGCGAGTAGCGATACATGTTGTCGCTATAAAAATTGCGAGTATAGACTGCCTCGCCGTAGCCGCCAATGGTCAAGCGAGATTTCGGTTTGATGGAATCCTGAGCCTGCACGGTACTGACGCTCAGCGCCAATGCCAATGCAATGCATTTTGCAATCGTTATCGGTTTCATAGTAAGCACTATTATTCAATTACGATTGCAAAAATCCAGCTTTTGCCCTCGCAGTCCAATCCCCAAAAATGGGTAATTCAGACTTTAGATCTCATCAATAATGAGGATATTGCTTAATAAACTTCCTTGCCTCTCCGTTTGCCTTGAGTACATACACGCCCTGTGGCAGGTCGCTGATTACAATTCGATTTACTTCATTGTTGAGCGGAACGGACTTGGCTGTTTTGCCGTTCATATCGATGATTTCCGCCTGGCCTTTTTCATGAATAAAAACATCAATGAAATCCGTGGCGGGATTGGGACACACGCGAAGCGACGGTTCAAGCTGCACATGCTCGGATTTTACTGTAAATGGAGTATCAGAATGTGCTTCGATGACGGCTTCGATCGTTCTGCTGCACACGGCACAGAAAGGCGCATAGTTGCGCATCATGCAATCGCGTTGCGGACGATAGATACCGTGTGTCAGATAGCCTCCGCCCTCAAAAGCACCTACCGTATTGCTGTATTGACTATTGTTGGGCGTGGGGATGGGGGTGTTAGGCGCAACAAGATCGGCCCACTTCGAGTCAAAATCCACCAAAGTGGTCAGATTGGGTTCCCATGGCTCAACACTCAGGTTATACAGCAATCCCATCGAATTGTCAGGCTCCTCATACTCATCACCCAAACCTGCAAAAGCATGACCAAATTCATGCACAATGACACTGGAAGCCGACATATTGCCCGCCGTACTCATCGAATAGAAGTTGTAGAATCCACCGCCGCCATAAACGCTACTGTTTACCAAAATGTAGATTTGGTCGTATGGCGCATTGGCCGCCACATCTTTCACCGAGAAATAATTGCGGGTGGTGCAATAGCGATCAATATAAAAGGTGTAGAAATGCGAATTGAGGATGGTGCGTACCCATGTGTGGGATGAGGGAAGGTCAACACCGCTCTCTTCTGAAGGAGCCAGCACAGCGCGGAAATTGAAATCGTTGATATGGCTTGCAAACGGCTCCGCTTGTGCAAACACATTGGCCAAATATTGGCAATCTTGCACGAATTGCGACATTTCATCAGCAGTGTAGCCTTCGGGCAAAATCACAATATCCACCTTGCTTTCAGGTGTACCATTGACCATCACATCTTGAACAGGAAACACATAACGCTGCTCGGTACTGTTGAATATTTCGTCAGGCTCATAGCGTTTTGAGAAAACTTCTTCAAACACGCCATCGTAATTCCTGATCTCGAGAATGATATAGGCTTCATTGCGAGGCAGCGGAACACTCACTGATTCCTCGTAACAGCGTTCCATCACTTTAGCTTCGTCGGTGGTTTGCCATTCACGGAACAAAGTATTGTACCCCCGTGAATAAATGAGCGTATTGGTCTGGGCATCGATCACTTTCACTCGGTTGGTTCCGTAATTGAAAGGATCAACCAGATTGACCTTGGAACCACCGAAATGCGGCTCGATGATGAAACGCTCAAACACATAATGCGAACTATCGGAATTGCCGCATTGGAAAACATCCATACGCAACGATCCCTCGTTAAGGAAATATTGTTCAAAACTGATGTTTTGCGCTTTTGAAAGCTGCGAAAACGCAATTACCAATAAAAATAATAGTAATTTCTTCATATGTTCTTATCTTTGTACGCTCCAAAGTTACGAAAAAAAGCAATCATCATGGTCAAAAAGAAAGCTTTATCAAAAGACTCCAAGCTGGCTGAGCTGATCGCAGGCGACAGACGGCTCTTGCAATTGCTGCCTAGATTCGGCATCGCATTGGGTTTTGGCGACCGCAATGTTGAGGAAGTGTGCCGCACGAACAACGTCAGCACCGAGCTTTTCCTCACCATCTGCAAGATTTACACCAACAACGACTACAAGCCTAATCAAGCCGAGATCAAGAACATCGACTTAGGCGGTCTTCTCCCTTATTTAAAGGCCTCGCACCAGTATTACCTTGACGAGCGCTTTCCCCATCTTGAGGAACATTTTCAGCGTATCATAAAGGCTTCAGGAGCCAAATATGGCCCCATGCTCAGCCATTTCTACGATGAATACAAGCAAGAAGTGGTGCGTCACATCAAATATTACGAGGAAGAGGTGGTATTCCCTTATATCGAGGAGTTGCGGAAAGGACAACGGTCCAACACCTATGAAATCAACGAGTTTCGCCACAACCACACGAACATCCAAGATGTGCTCGATGACATGATGAACATCCTACTGAAATACCTGCCTGGCGACATCCTCCCTAAAGAACGCATCGAAATCTCGCTGGATATCATGGAGTTGAGCGACGACCTCAACCGCCACTCGGTTATCGAGGACCACATTCTCATCCCTTACGTTGAATCGCTTGAAAACGCACTGCCATGAGAAACCGTGTCATCATCTGCGAAGCCTCCGAAATCATCGCCAACGGTCTGGCCGAAATCATCGACAGCATGGCACAGTGCGATGTGGTCGCTCGTATCGAAACCCCCGAGCACCTCGGCGAAAAAATCACAAACTCTGACGCCAACCTCGTGATCATCGACCCAACGCTCTTAGGCTTCCATTACAAGGATTTTCTCCTGCAGCTCGGCAAGGAGCATCCCAACCTCATTGTCATCGCCATTGTGACTTCGTGTCTTGATCATGCCGTGTTGTCCCCCTACAATGGATTCATCGAAATCAACGACACCCGTTCGAAGATCATCAGCAAGATAAACGAATTCGTCCAAACTGAGGCCACGAAGAAAGACGATGTGGAGCTCTCGAATCGTGAGATCGACGTCTTGGTAGCCGTTGCCAAAGGAATGATGAACAAGGAGATTGCCGATCTGATGAACATCTCCATCCACACGGTCATCTCGCACCGCAAGAACATCACCCGAAAGACCGGCATCAAGTCAGTTTCGGGTCTTACTGTCTATGCTTTGCTAAATAATCTGATTGACGAAAACGACTTAATCCACTAAAAAATCCTATCTTTGCCGCCGGATTCGGGTTCCTCAACTGAGGATTAATAGGGAATCCTGTGTGAATCAGGAGCTATGCCCGTAGCTGTAAGTTCAGCAACGATCCGCAACAGCCATGTCACTGATATTCGTTATCGGGAAGACGTTGCGGATTTGAACAAGCCAGAAGACCTGCCCGACTCCCATCGATAACAACTTTCGGGAACAAAAGTTAGTGTAAAATGAGAAAACAGTATCAAGCAGTTACGGCTGAGGAAGCCGTCAAAGTCATCAAGTCGGGCGACCATGTGCACATCAGCTCGGTCTCCAATGTGCCCCAATGTTTAGTGAAAGCCCTGTGCGAACGCGGCCGTGCGGGTGAGTTGAAAAACGTTTACATCCATCACCTCCACACCGAAGGCGCCGCGCCTTATGTAAACCCTGAGTTTGAAGGCATCTTCCAGCACAACGCCTTCTTCGTAGGCGCCAACGTGCGCGAGAGTGTTCAAAAAGGGTTGGCAGACTACATCCCCGTGTTTTTAGGTGAGACCTCCAAGCTCTACCGTGAACGCTACATCAAATGCAATGTGGCGATGATCCAAGTGTGTCCGCCTGACAAGTTCGGATATGTGTCGTTAGGTTCGTCGGTCGATGCCACCTTGGCCGCCATGGAGAGCGCCGAGTTCGTCATCGCGGTAGTCAACAAGCATGTGCCCCGTACCTTCGGCGACGCATTGGTGCACATCAGCAGAATCAATGTTTTTGTTGAGGATGACACCCCCTTGCTTACGGTCGATATGCCGGAACCCAACGAGGTGGAAAAGACCATAGGCCGCTATTGCGCTGAGCTCATCGAAGACGGCGCCTGCCTCCAGATGGGCATTGGCTCCATCCCCAACGCCATCCTGTCGTGCCTGCACAACCATAAGGACATCGGCATCCACACCGAGATGTTCTCCGATGGCATTCTGCCATTGATTAAAAAGGGCGTTATCACTGGTGACAACAAAAAGCTCGACAAAGGCAAGATCGTCTCCACCTTCGTGATGGGCTCGCAAAAGATCTATAACTTCATCGACGGCAACCACGAGGTGCTGCTGAAGGACGTGGAATACACCAACGACCCCTTCATCATCTCACAACAGCCTAAGATGACCTCCATCAACTCCGCCATCCAGATCGACCTCTCCGGTCAGGTTTGCGCCGACTCATTGGGTGATAAGATCTACTCTGGCGTAGGCGGTCAGATCGACTACGTCTATGGCTCGTCGCGCGCCAAAGGTGGCAAAGCCATCATCGCCATGCCTTCCACCACACGCAAGGGCATCAACAAGATCGTTCCAGCTTTGGATTTGGGCTCTGGCGCTGTCACCACCCGCAACCACATCCATTGGTTCATCACCGAATATGGTGCTGTCAACCTCTACGGACGCTCTTTGCAGGAGAGAGCCAAACTCATCATCTCGGTAGCCCATCCACAGTTCCAGGAGCAGCTCGACGAAGCCGCCTTCAAACGTTTCGGATCGCATTTCCATTACCTCTGGAGTAACGTCTATTAATAGGGGATTAACATGTTTGGATCTATTAATTTTGTAGAGATCTTCAGCTCCTTCATCGTGATGGCTGCCATCATTGATATCTTTGGGTCGATTCCCATCTTTGTGAGCATGAAAGAACAAAACAAGGTAATTAAGGCCGGCCAAGCCTGTTTGACGGCATTAGCCTTGTTTTTGGCTTTCTTCTTCGCAGGCGACGCTTTGTTGAAGCTCTTCGGCATCGACACCGCTTCGTTCGCCGTGGCTGGTTCGTTCGTGCTTTTCATCTTGGCGGTGGAGATGATCTTAGGTCGTGAAATCATCAAAAACGAAGGCGGCAAAAGCGGTGCCAGCATCGTGCCCATCGCCTTCCCCCTGATCGCCGGTCCCGGTGCAATCACCGCCCTGCTCTCACTCCGTGCCGACTATTCCGTGATCAACATCCTTATAGGATTGCTGCTCAACATTTTGTTGGATTACATCGTCATCAGCCAACTCGATCGCATTCAAAAGCTGTTAGGCGAGAACCTGATTTTCATCCTTCGTAAGTTCTTCGGCGTCATCCTGTTAGCCATCGCCGTCAATATGTTCGTCAATAACATTTCAGTTATCATATCACAAGTTCGAATCAATTAATACATCATGAAAAAATATCTATTCTTAACCCTGTCGCTACTCTTTGCGACATTCGCAAGTGCCCAGCTTTCGGGTACTTACACCATCAACAGCAACGCATCGCAAAACCCTAACTACACTTCATTCGGCGCAGCCGTCTCAGCTTTGTCGGCAGGTGTCTCGGGTCAAGTGATTTTTGAGGTGGCTCCCGGCACTTACGAGGAGTATGTCACCATCAACGAGATCACTGGTGCCAGCGCCACCAACCGTGTGATCTTCAGAGGCATGGGAGGCGACAACCAGCAGGTGGTGATCACCAGCAACGCCGGCTACACCGACAACAGCACCATCAAACTCAACGGCACCGATTACATCACCTTCGAAAACATGACGGTGACCACAACATCGGCCAACAAAGCCCGATTGCTGGTAACTGATGGCCAGACCGACTACAACCATTTCAATAACATGCGTTTCGTTGGAGCCGTGTCAGATAACAACCTCGACGGCGACAAAAACCTCGTTTATTACACCAGTGGCGAGTGGGTTTGCCATGACAACGAGTTCGTGGGCTGCCACTTCGAAAACGGCTACATCGCCCTTTATTATCAAGGTAAAAACATCTACACGCTCAACGACGGAGTGTTGGTTGAAAACTGCACTTTCCTGAACCAGTCGTTCAAGAGCGTTTACATCTCGTTCACCGACAATGCGATTGTGCGCGGCAACACCATCACCAACCATACACACGATGTGTTGACCAACTATCATGCGATGGATTTGCTCCGCATCCGCTTTAACAGCATCATCGAAAACAACGTGATGAACGTGACACGAAACTCCAACTACGCCACAGTTTTCGAGACACGTCCGGCAATGGGAACGGCTGAGCAGCCTGTCATCATCAGAAACAACATCATCAACCTGGTGAGCAACGTCAACACTTCGTGGTGCTGCGAGCTGGACGACTCCAACAGCAGCTATGTCTACTTTGTGAATAACACCGTTAAGTGCTCGGGCAGCGGCAACTGCGGACTGATGTATGTCGACAAAAACTGGTCTAACTTATTCATGTACAACAACTTGTTCGTCAATGAGACAGCAGGATACGTCTTCCGTTTCCAACAGAACGCCACCGACCGTTATTGCGACTACAACCGCGTCCAGTTTGCCGGCAGCAATGTCGGACGCTTCACAAGCACCGACTGCGCCACTTTGGCCGACTGGACTGCAGCCACAGGCTTCGACACCCATTCGGCACTTTGCACACCGCAGTTTGTCGGAACCAACGATCTGCACATCACCAGCACCAATGGTTTGACGGTTGCCCACCCACTTTCTTACGTCACCAAGGACATCGACGACCAGAATCGTTCAACGACAACTCCTTGCGCCGGCGCCGACGAGTTGGCAAGCGGTGCAAACCTACCACCTGTTGTGGCCAACCCCATCGACAATATCACTTTCGAGACTTATCCAGCCAGCCAGACCATCAACTTGAACAACACCTTCAACGACCCTGACGATCCTAATACTGGCATTGTGATCACAGTGGCTTCGAACAGCAACCCTTCGCTGGTTTCAACCTCTTTGAGCAACAAGACTTTGACGGTCACCCGTCTGGTAGCCACCGGTGGAACAGCCACTATCACGCTTAACGCCGAGAGCGCCGGACAGTCAGTGCAGACTAGCTTCACGGTGGAATGCCTTGCTGAAGACCTGCCGCCTGTCGTGGCAAACCAGCTGGCTCCAATCAACTTCACCAATTATCCACAGACGCTGAACTTCGACCTCAGCAACACCTTCGATGACCCTGACAACAACAACCAGTTCATCGAGATCACAGTACAAAGCTGTCCTTCGGAAATCACCGCAACAATCGATTACGCCGATGTGCTTTGGGTGACAAGAAACACCTCCAATGCATTCACCAACAAGACTTTGATCATCCGCGCTACCAGCAACGGCAAGCATGTCGACATGAACGTCAGCGTTTCAGGCAACGAGGTCACAATAACCGTGGGCACTGCCAGTTTCGACGATGTCACATTGGGCGCAAGTGGCTATTGGCAAGGTGAGTCGGGCGAAAACGAGATGTTCAGTGGCGGCTGGTTATTCACAAACTCTTACTATCCCGAATGGAGTTTTTGGGGCGGCTTCACGGCTTCTAACCATACCGATATGTCGCAAAGCGGTTTGAGCGCGCAGTATACAGCTGCATCAGGCGCTGGCTACAATGGCTCGACCCAATACGGTGTGGCCTATTGCATGGGTGTTCAAACCGACGTCTATGCTTCCGATGGTGCCGCACACACCGTCACCGGATGCTATGTCACCAACAACCTCTGGGCTTATCAAAACATGCACGACGGCGATGCCACTGCTACCGCTTTCGGCGGCACCACAGGCAACGATCCTGACTGGTTCAAGCTCACTGCCACAGGTAAAAACGCCAGCGGCCAAACTATCGGAACGGCCGAGTTCTACCTCGCCGACTACCGCTTCTCCAATAACGCTGAGGACTACATCCTCAACACCTGGGAATGGTTTGACCTCAGCTCACTCGGTGCAGTTCACACCATCTCGTTCAGCCTCTCTTCATCGAAAAACAACAGCGGCGGCATGATCACACCGGCCTATTTCTGCATTGAGGACTTCAACGGAACAGGTCCTGCCCAACCACAAGACCTACCACCTTACGTCGTAAACCCAGTCGACGATGTGATTCTTGAGACCTATCCAGAGACCTTCACCATCGACCTCAATGGTGTAGCCACCGACCCCGACGACCCAGATGAGGACATTGTCTACTCCATCGTGTCCAACTCAAATCCTGACGACCTTGAAGCCCAACTGAATGGTAGAACGCTCAGCCTGACACGTCGCTCTATGAACTACGCTGAGGCCGTCCTTGTGATGAGAGCAACCAGCGATGGACAATACGTTGACTTTGAAATCCGTGTTACCATGACCCAATACGAAGGTATCAGCGAGAACAGCATGGAAATCAAAGTGTTCCCGAACCCATGCAAAGGCCAGCTTCATCTGTCCACGGGTAACGCCCAGAAGTTTGAATACAGCGTATATAATTTGTTGGGACAGCCTGTCATCAGTGGTAGTTCACAGGGACATGAGGCCGTTATCGACATGACTCCGTGCTCTGAAGGCATCTATTTCGTCACGATTACCCAGAATGGCAAGCAATTTATTACCAAGATAAGTCATTGATATTAAATAAATTACAAGCAACAAGTAAAAAAATCCGAAAAAAACTGTTGCCATAATCAAAAAAGGTTGTACTTTTGCAGTCGCAAACGATGCTT
Source organism: Bacteroidales bacterium (assembly GCA_017531225.1). Classification (GTDB taxonomy): domain Bacteria; phylum Bacteroidota; class Bacteroidia; order Bacteroidales; family F082; genus Limimorpha. The sequence continues at coordinate 296,615 of JAFXLL010000010.1, forward strand.
CCGTAGCTCAGTTGGTAGAGCACCTGACTCTTAATCAGGGTGTCCAGGGTTCGACCCCCTGCGGGAGTACAACCAAAAAAGCCGTTGGAGTTCCAACGGCTTTTTTTGTGTATTTGACATTTAATTAACTTTTTCATATCTTTGCACGTTAAAGTTAATTTATTCCTTGATAACAACAAAATGATGTATTATGAATAAACCGTACCTTTTACTATGCGCAGCGCTGCTATTGGCCTGTAGCGTAATGGTTTCCTGCGGCGGAAGCCAAACCCAATTTGAGATGCCTACGGCAAAGTTCGAAACCAAGGTGCTTCAGCCGGAATCCAAAACCTATAACATGACGTTCCCGGCAACGACCTGTGGTATCCACGAAATCAAGGTGTATCCACAGGTGGAAGGCCTGGTTACCAAGAAGAATTACACCCCGGGCACCATTGTCCAGAAAGGCCAAACCCTTTTTGTGATTGACCCGACCGAGTACCAACTCAATGTTCAGTCGGCCGAAGCCAATCTGATGGTGGCCAAAGCCAATTTGGAGACCACAAGGTTACAGTATGAGTCGAACCAGAAACTGTATGAGAAGCACATCATCAGCGACTATGTGCTCAATACCAGCCTCAACGACTACAACTCGGCACAGGCCTCGGTTTCGCAGGCCCAAGCTCAGCTCAACATCGCGAGGACCAACCTCGGTTATTGCACCGTCACCTCACCGGTGACGGGCTTCATCGCCGGTAACGAATACAATGTGGGCGACATGGTCTCCAGAGCCATGCCTGTATGCACCGTGAGCGACATCAGCAAGGTGAAAGCCAACTTCTCCATCACAGAGACCCAGCTGTTGAGCCTCGTCATGGAATATCACTTGACCACCGGCAAAAACGGCATGGAAGGCCCCAATGGCTCCCTTATCGGCGATGTGATGCCCAAGGTAAAACTCAAACTGAAGGACGGTTCCATCTACCAACATGACGGCAATTTGACCGTCATTGGCGCTCTCGTCAGCCAAACCACGGGAACAGCGTCATGCGAGGCCGAGTTCCCTAATCCCGACGGCGTGCTTCGCTCGGGCTTGTCGGCCAATATCATCATCCCCTTTACGCTCGACAGCGTGCTGAGCGTGCCGCAGACGGCCGCCGTGCGCCTGCAAGACCAGATGATGTTCTACCGCGTCAAGCAAGACGGCACGGTGGAAGGCATTATCTGCAAGGAAGTGTATCCATCCAACGACGGAACGGAGTATTATATTCTCGAAGGCTTGAACGCTGGCGACGAAGTGGTCACCAACGGTGCAGGCAAGTTGTCTAACGGAGCTAAAATCAGATAACCATGGAGAAGCCCGTAAAACAAAAGTATTTCGTAAAGCACTGGGTGGCGGCGATGGTCGTCGGTGTGCTGGTTTGCCTTATCGGTATCGTGGGGCTTAGCTCGGTCTCGATTGAACAATACCCCAACATTGCGCCTCCCCAGGTTATTGTTTCGGCTTATTACACGGGTGCCGATGCCGCTTCAATCATGAAATCGGTCATCATGCCTATTGAGCAGCAGGTGAACGGCGTGGAGGACATGATGTATATCTCATCGACAGCCTACTCCAACGGTAGTGCTCAAATCAACGTGTTTTTCAAGCAAGGCACCGATGCTGACCAAGCTACCGTGAACGTGCAAAACCGTGTGAGCCAGGCTCAGGGTTTGCTGCCCGCCGCTGTGGTTCAGAACGGTATTACCGTCCAGAAGAGCGTCAACTCCATCCTACAAATCCAGTCGTTGGAGAGTACCGACGACCGGTTTGACCAGAAGTTTATTGGAAACTACCTGGACATCAATGTGATGCCGCGTATCAGCCGTATCACGGGTGTGGGTAGCACCACGCTCCTTGGCGATACCTACGGTGTGCGTATCTGGATCAAGCCGGATGTGATGGCCTCCTACGGCATCACCAGAGAAGAAATCGCGAATGCCATTCTGGAGCAACACCTTGTGTCGCCCGTGGGAAGCATTGAGAGTACGGTAAACAAGATTGACATCGAGTTCCAGGGACAGCTCGAAGAAATGAGCGAGTTTGAGCAAATCATTGTTCGTGCCACCTCTGCAGGTGAGTTTGTTCGCTTGGGGGATGTGGCCGACGTGGAGTTGGGTACCAAGTCGTATTCCTACCGATCAAGGGTGGACGGACACCCCGGGGTGATGTTTATCGTCAATCAAGCACCGGGTGCCAATGCCACAGAGGTTAATGCTGAAATCAACAAGGTGATCAAGGATATCTCCAAGTCGTTGCCTGCCGGTTTGGAATTCAGGCAGATGGAGACCTCCGATGATTTCCTTTACGCCTCCATCCACAATGTCGTCGAGACCCTCATTGTCGCCATCATCCTCGTCATCCTCATCGTGTATCTGTTCCTGCAAGATTTCAAGGCAACGCTGATTCCTTCGATTTCCATCATCGTGTCGTTGATAGGTACTTTCGCCTTTGTGTGGGCCTTGGGCTATTCGCTCAACCTCATTACGCTATTTGCCTTGGTATTGGCCATCGGAACCGTCGTCGACGATGCCATTGTGGTCGTCGAGGCGGTGATGACGAAGATGGAGACCGGCAAATACAGTGCAGCCACCGCCACCACTGAGGCGCTCCATGAGGTGACGGCAGCCGCCATCTCAACTACGTTGGTGTTTGTCGCCGTGTTTATCCCCGTGACCTTCATGGGTGGCACACAAGGCACCTTCTTCAAACAGTTCGGTTTCATCATGTCGGGTTCAGTGTGTCTCTCCACCCTTTCGGCCTTGACCATCTGTCCAGCCCTTTGCGCGCTGATGTTCAAACCAAAGAAAGAAGGCGAGAAAGAGCGGAAAGGAATCAGCTATTACGTCAAGCAAGCCTACGATGTGGCTTTCAACGCCCTGTTGGGCAAGTATATGAAAGGTGTAAGCAAATTCATCAAGCGCCCCGCTGTTTCATGGATTCTGGTTGCAATCTTCGGTTTAGGTATGATATGGCTGATGAAGACCGCCCAAACGGACCTCGTCCCCCAGGAAGACCAAGGCTTCTTCTTCGTCGACGTGCAAACTGCGCCTGGCACCTATTTGAATGAAACGGAGTCGGCTGTCGCTAAGCTTGAAAACTACATCAATACCATCGATGATGTTGAATTGATGAGTGGCGTATCGGGCTTCTCCATCATGAATGGTGGTGCCGGCACCAATTACGGTACCTTGATGGTGCGTCTGAAGAATTGGAGCGAGCGTAGCTTTTACAGCATCGCCAATGTTCAGACCCAAATCTCCTTATGGGCCATGGAGCATATGCCGGAAGCCGATGTCACCGCATTCCAGATGCCTCAGATTCCTGGCTATGGTTCTGGCTCTGCCATTGAGTTGAACCTACAGAACAGTTCGAGTGACGATGATGCGACTTTCATCAATTATGCGAACGAGTTCACGCAGAAACTGAATGAACGTCCGGAAGTGATGATGGCCATAGCCTCCTATTCGGCCAACTTCCCGAAATACACGCTCACGGTTGATGTGGCGGCATGTATGAGCAAGGGCATCTCACCCAAGACCGTCGTTGAGACCATCGGCACCAACCTCGCTGGAACCTATATCGGCAACTATACCAAATATGGTAAGGTTTACCAAGTGCTTATGGAGGCTGGCGATGAATATCGTATGGAACCGAGCACCCTTAACAACATCTATGTGCAGGCAGGCGGTGGGATGATTCCCGTATCAGAGTTGGTCACACTCACCCCGACCTTGGGCACTTCCATGGAACGCCGTTTCAACCTGTTTACCTGCTACGGCCTCAACGTGCTTCCCGCCCCGGGATATACCTCGTCGCATGTGCGTACCGCCGTTGATGAGGTGATGGCAGAGGTGTTCCCCGATGGCTATAGTTACGAGTATGGTGGCATGGCACGTGAGGAAGCTGCCAACGCTGGTTCAAACACCACCGTTATCATCTATGCCATCGCAGTTTTGTTGATCTACCTCATCCTTGCCGTGTTGTATAACTCGGTGTTTATCCCCTTCGCAGTGTTGCTGTCCATCCCGTTCGGTATCTTCGGCGCTTACCTGGCAGTTCGCCCCTTGGAGGTGCTGATGGGTGTGGGCGTCAACGTATATGTGCAGGTAGGTGTCATCATGTTGATGGGTTTGGCAGCCAAGACAGCCATCCTTATCACGGAGTTTGCCGTGCAGAAACACAAGGAGGGCTTGTCTGTTTACGATTCTGCCGTTGGTGCCTGCCAAGACCGTCTGCGTCCTATCTTGATGACCGTTTTGACCATGATTATCGGTATGATTCCGTTGATTGTTGGAACTGGTGCAGGTGCTGTGGGTAACAAGTCGTTGTCCATCGCCGTGGTAGGCGGTATGATGGTGGCTATCATCGCCATCCTGTTCATTACGCCGGCATTGTACATCGTGTTCCAAAACATTCACGATCGTTTGACCCCTGATAAAGATGATGTTGAATAAAACAAACCATGAGCTTTATGAAAAGACCTATAGTTTTGATATGCGTTGGGTTGCTGCTGTTGTCGGGCTGCAACCTCTATAAGAAATACGAGTCGAATGTCACCGCGCAGGACAACCTCATGGGTGATATAGTCAATGCACAAGACACCGTATCGATAGGCGATTTGAGTTGGCGTGACATCTTCAAGGATCCATCGCTCCAGCGACTCATTGAAACGGCTTTAGTCAACAACACCAACATGCGCATCACGCAACTCAGCATTGAGCAGGCGCAGAACGAGGTGATGGCAGCCAAATGGGGCTACGCTCCCACTTTGTCGTTTGTCCCCAATGTATCCTATAATTATCTAGGCGGAGCCAGCAGCTACAGCGTTCAGCTGCCCGTAAAGGCAAGTTGGCAGCTGGGCATTTTCGGCCAAACCCGAAGCAATATCCGTTCAGCCAAGGCCAGGCTGGCATACGATGAGGACTTACGTCAGTCAGTGCAAGTCGACTTGGCCGCCAACGTCGCCAACCTATATTATAACTTGGTGATGCTCGACCGCCAATTGGAGATTTCCGAAGCGACCGAGAAGCTGTATGAGGAGTCGTACAACACCACACAGGCCTTGTTCCAGGCGGGTATCTACAACAGTCCGGCTGTGTATGAGATGCAAGCTTCGTTGGAGGCACTGCGTGCCGATATTGTTGATTTGCGCTACAATATTGCCGTCACCGAGACTTCGCTCTGCAGGTTGCTCGCCGAGCCGCCTCATCACATTGAGCGTTCCACATTCGATAAGTTTGAGATGCCAGAACAGATTCACTTAGGTTTGCCCATCCGTTTGCTTGATGCCCGTCCGGACGTCCGCATGGCTGAACGCAACATGGAGATCGCTTACTACAGCACCCAACAGGCACGTCAGTCATTCTATCCTTCGCTCAGCATCGACGGCTTGTTCGGTATGGCTGGCTCTTTCAATGCCCTCGGCCTCATCGCACAGGCTGTAGGCACGTTGGCGCAACCTGTTTTCCAAGGTGGGCAGCTCACGGCACAACTCCGCAATGCCAAAGCCAACCAGGAGAAGGCACGCTTGCAGTTTGTCCAAACCCTTTATGACGCTGGCAACGAGGTGTATCAATACAAGAAAACCATCGAGACAGCAGAGGGAAAGGCTGGACATATCGACATCCGCGTCAATGCCCTGCAAGAAGCTTTTACAGCTACTTCCGAGTTGATGAACCACGGTTCAACCACCTATTTGGAGGTTCTCACAGCACAAGAGTCGCTGCTTTCGGCACAACTCACGCAGGTGCAGAACCAATACGAGATGATCCAAGCACTCATCAATCTCTACACTGCATTAGGCGGGTTTGGAAAGTAACTAATTCCTTCTCGCACAGATAAAAAACCGCTGGAAACCAGCGGTTTTTTTTGTTTTTTCAAAAAAATGTTTATTTTTGTACTCTATATTTAAAAATTTTCAAAAAACTAGAATAACATGAATAAACCTGAACTAGCTCATCTGATCAACATGATCAACATCGCAATGATTGACGGAGAAATCAGCGATGAAGAAACAACTATCCTCTGCAGCATCGCCGAAAGCCTTGGCGCCACAAAAGAAGAATTTGATTTTTGTATCAAAACCGCCAAGGAACAAAAAGACACTGTAATTATCGAGGTGCCTGAAACCGACGAAGAGAAGACCTTCTACCTGAAGAACCTCACCCTTATGATGATGTCTGACGGAAACATCGACGAGAACGAGAAACAATACATCAAGTTCATCGCCGATAAGTTCGGCTATGATGGCGACAAAGCGCTTGAAATCCTCATTGACAGCGTCGCTAACGACATCCGTGAGCGTCTCGATAAAAGCCAAAGTAAAGGCTCCTCTGATACTCACGAAAGCAACGGTCCCTCCAACACCCGCGAAACTGGAAAGAAAGATGACGATATCGACATGGAACAGCTTCAAGATGAAATCAGGGAAGCCGTTAAGCTCGGCAAGAAAGCCCTCATGAAACATGATATTCCTACGGCTTTTGACAACCTCGTCTATGCCGCTCACATGGACAGAGACGCCTGCCAACTTTTCCTGATGATCATCAACCAACGCACCCGTCTCTTCGCGATCAGTAAAGAGCAGGTGGCCCTATTGAAGGATTTCGCCGAGAAAGGCTATGCCCTGTCACAATATGCCTATGGCCGCTGGCTGGAAGCCCATCGCCCTGAAGCAGACTCACTCAACATCGCCAACGAATACCTCAAAAAAGCGGATAAAGGTGGTGTACACGACGCACTTTTTGCACAGTCGGTACTCTACAAGGCAGGTCATTATGGACTGGTGGATCGCGAAGAAGCCGCTCGAATGGTCAACGATGCCGTGGACAAAGGCAGTTTCCTTGCTTATCAGTATGTCTTACGCCAAACCATCTACGGCTGGAACAACGTGACTGCCGATCCCAAACGGGTTGCCGACGGCATAAAGGATTGGTTCAAAGACGGCGAAAGCGACGACATCCTAACGGTCAATCCCGCCTATTACAGCATCATCGCTGAGGCGTACGCAGAACTCAAAGACAAGAAAAACGCCGACAAATACTACCGCAAGGCCATTGGCATGGGTTACTACGAGGCTTGGAGCGACCTGTGCAACCTGCACTTTGAAGACGATGAGTATGACGAACTGCTTGAGCAGGGTTGCGAAGCCGGTGTGGCCAACTGTCTTTTATTGAAGGCCAGCGGCCTCATGGATCGCTATGAAGACATGAACAGCCGTGACCAAAAACAGGCCACCGCAGACATCATGCACTACACCATCAGCGCTTGCGAAGAAGGCAGCGACTTAGCCCCCTACTTCATGGGCAATGCCTATTACCATGGGTATTACGGTTTTGAAAAAGACTTCGAAAAAGCATGGTTCTGGTTCTGCGAAGGCACCAAACGTGACGATGGCGAATCCTACGAAATGCTGGCCGTCATGGTTTCAGGAGATGAGAATCCTTATGAAATCTCAGACAAGGAAGGATTTGTGAATCACTGCGCCATGATGGCACTACGCAACGGCAACGACAACCTTCTCGACTTGGTGGTGGAAAGCTACCGTAACGGCGAACTCACCGACTATGCCGCTGAGATTGAGAAATATTACATCCCGGAATACGAAAAAAGTCATGAAAACGACGACGAGGAAGATGAAGATGATGACGAGGAAGAATACGAATCTGATTTGCTGCTTATCGCCATCGTGAAGACCGATGGCAAAGCCGACATCATCGAATTCGACGTGGAGAATGGCTGGGACGAGCTGCCTGATTTCGTCGGTGCCAACCGCCTCGACGCCATCCGCGTGCAACCGCTCTACGACATCAGCAACCAGTTGGGCTACGACGACCACATCACCGGTTGGGTGGACAACATGGGCCTGATGAAAGACCTGCCGATGAACCCCATCGGATGCAAGATCTACCCCGGCCCCATCGCAGGCGACATGATCCTGACACTCGAAGACAAGAAATACAATCCCAAGAGCTTTAACGACCTTGACGAGTTGAAACAAGTAATCGCTGCTCTGGGTGCCAAACTCGATAACATCTGCCTTGACGACGAGCCCGATGACGACGGCCGCTACGACGCTTGGTCATAACCTTAAAAACCTCACGCCATGAAAGCATCAGACTATAGATCACGACTTCAGAAAGACATCAAGCAGAACGACCATCTGCCGGAGATTCCCATGTATAACCAACTTACCAAACAGCTTTGGGATGCCTTGCAAGGCGACATCGTTTGGCAAGTGATGCAAAAACTCGGCATCGACAAGATGGACGACAGGGCCGAGCGCGTGCGGATGGAAGGACGCAGCCTGAAAGTCACTCAAAAGGTAATGCCCCGCTTGTACAATCTGTTTAACGACGTCAAGGATCGCGTCAACCTGGAACATCCAGTCGACTTCTTCGTCATCAGCGACGCCACCCTCAACGCATGCGCCCATGTAATGAAACCCATGGATCCTGAGATGCCTTATATCGTGGAGGTGAACTCCGCCATGATCGAGACCATGACTGAACCCGAGCTCTGCTCCGTGGTCGGACATGAACTGGGCCATCTCCTTGACGACAACTATATCCTAAACCAAGTCATCTACTTCATCTTCGGTGCCGATGAATACGGTCGTCCCAACCTGCCCATTCCGTTGCGTTTCAAGTACTACTACTGGAAACAGCTGAGCGAGCTCTTCGCCGATCGTTATGGTTACCTGGCCACCGACGACATCAACGCCTGCATCTCAGCTGAGCTGAAACTTAAGTCAGGACTGAAGCTCGACAAGATCGAAGCCAACATCCCCGCCTTCATCGAGGAAAACCGCGAAGCGTTGCAGCACTACATCTCAGGCTGCGGCCTCAGCCTCAACGACGGCTATACCCATCCTGTGAGCCCCATCCGCATCGAAGCACTCAACCTCTTCGCCAATGCCAAGACCGAGAAGGAACTCAGCGAGGGCATGCAAGTGCTTACCAACGCCATCGCACGACTCAACACCAACCCGATTGAGGACGAGATGATCATCTTCATGGCCACCGGAGGTCTGATCATGGCTAACGCCGATGGACAGATTACCCAACAGGAACACGAGCTCATCATCGACCAGATGTCGAGCTACTACATGTTCCCATTGAACATCCTGCAAGGCATCACCACCGAGAATTGCTCCGACCTCTTCAACCAAAGCGTCCATAACATCTTGGAAGCCGACCCGAACAACGCCAGAACCCTGTTCCTCTACCTGATCAATGTGCTGGTGAGCGACCATAAACTTGACCAAAAGGAACTCGAGCTATTGTTCAAGATCGGTGAAGAGGCCTTGCATCTCGACGGGCGACAGATGGTTGAGCTCTTGGCCAACGGCTTGCGCCGAAGCTTCATCCCATCCATTCTCTCCATTAGCTAACCAATAGAACGTCCTTCACATGACACAGAGCAATCCTGCCATAGAGTCGCAGCATGCCAAAGGCAAAGAAGCCACCAAGAAACAGGTCAGGCCCAGCCACAAGAGCACAAGCTCAAGAAAATGCAAGCATTGCGGCGCCGAGATCGAGCTGAACGTGGAATTCTGTCCGTTCTGCGGAAAGAAGTTAGTGGATTACTGCACTTTCTGCGGCGCGCCTATGGATGCCTCGGATACTGTCTGCGAGGAATGTGGCATGCCAGCTGAAGGCACGGTATGCCCAAAGTGCGGCACCTTCAACGTGCGGTCCTTCTGCCGCAAATGCAACGAACCACTGACCCGTGCTGCCGCCCGTGCCATCGAGAAAGCCAAGGAAGACCCCAAGGTACAGCAGGCCGCCAAGCTAATGGACCGTGCCGCCGAGTTGGAAGAGCAGCTGGAAAACGCCGCCGAGGGAACGCAACAGGCTGAAGTCCAGCAAGAGTACCAAAACGTGGTGAAGGACATCAACAAATTATTTGAAGAGATGCTGCCTCCAGCTGGATCCACGCCACAAGAGCAATACAACTATTACTCCGCCCGAAAGGTGGCCATCGAGACCATCAGAAAGGTAACGAAGACCACCCGGACAGGATGGGTGTGCAACTATTGCGGATGCTTCCACAGCAAGCCCAGCGATTGTGCTGAGCCTTGGCATGGCGGCACCTGGATTTACGAGACCGAGGAAGAGGTGATCGTCACCAAAGAATACCAATATGAGAAATAAGCCATGGACGACTTGTCAGATCTGCTAAAAAACGTCAAGAAGCCCCAAGGAACTGCAACGGCGCCCCAAGGAACGGCCACTGCCCCGCAAGGGACCGCCACCGCTCCACAGGGGACAGCGACGCCACCCCAAGGCACCGCCACACCCCCGTCTGACGGCAACGTAGCCCATAGCGGATCACAAGCCGACATCATCTTACGTGACGGCAAGCTGCTGAAGGTCTATAAGCCAGGCTCCAGCTTTAACGCCAACGTGCTGAAGCTGGTGAAAAGGATGCGAGGCATAGGCCAGGTGGTAGATCTCTACGACTACGGCACCATGGACTATGAAGGCGAGCAACGTCAGTTCGAGCTGATGGAACATTGCCCCGAAGGTGCCGTGAGCGGCGTCGACTTGAAAGGCAACAAAGACGCCATCCTGGCCATCGTTCGCAAGGTGGCCGAGGCCTTGGATGCCTGCCATCGCATGGGCTTCATCCACAAAGACGTGAAACCCGCCAACATCCTCATTCGCGATAAATCCACCTGGGGCTGCGTGCTTTGCGACTTTGGCATCGCCGACGTGCTCGACCACGGCAAGGTAACCACACAACAAAGCCGAACCCCCATCTATGCGGCGCCCGAAGTCTATGAGCACACGGTGACTATCGAAAATAGCACCTACTGCGAGCTTACCCCTGCTGCCGATTTCTACTCCTTAGGTATGACCATCCTTTGTCTTTGGTATGGCGAATCAGCCTTCCGAAACAAAGAGACCACCATGGCCATGCAAAAGGTTCACAACGGCATCGTCGTCCCCTCCGACATGCCCGATCCCCTCTACACCATCACCCGAGGGTTGCTGGTCAAGGATCCCGCACACCGCTGGGGGCTGAAGGAAATCAACGAATTCCTCGATGGCAAGACTGTGGAGGTTTATAACGAGGCAAGCCACGGCGGCTTAAACATCATCTTCAACAGCAGTAAACATCAAATCGCCCACAGCCCAGAGGAACTGGCCGCTTTTATGGTCGAAGACATGGATCTGGCCATCAAATACCTCTATAGCGGCAAGATCTCAAAATGGCTTGAACACATTCCAGAACTCCAGATCGAGATCGAAAACATCATCGAAAAAGACTTCCCCAACGACCAAAAGATGGGATTGTTGGCCGCCATCCATACCCTCAACCCCTTTTACGACCTTCAGCTCTGCTGCGACATTCACAACCCCGACTACGCCATGACCGGCGCCACCATTGGAAAGGTACTGAACCAAGCCTACGACCGTTACTTCACCCAAAACAATGCCGACCTTCTGGCCACTTGCCTCGCTGAAAGCTTCCTCGATAGCAATAATAACAACTACCTCCCATGGTTCCTCATCCATAAAGGCGACCGTTTCACACAACAGCGCAATTGGTTCAACTACTGCGTCTATGGCGACGACCAAAACAAGAAAAAAGCAGGGCCGAAAGACAGCGACTACCTACATCAGGTGGCTATGATGAAGACCCTCTCCGGTTTTGGAGCACAGCCTGAATACCACCTGTCGAGAACCGGAGCAGTCCTCAAGAGCATCGATGACATCTATAAAGCGCCAAAGAAAGAGCTGCTGTACGACCTTCAAAACGACAAAGGCATCCGAGGATGGTTGGCTGTGTTATGCCACGAGAACCCTCATGCCGACCTGAAGAAGAAATACACCTACGAAAAACTCTTGGAGCAATACGTTCAGCTGCTCGGGTACATTGACCATGACGACCATAACTACTCGCGTTTTCGCCAAGCCCAAGACAACGTCAAAGATATTGTCAGCGAAGCCAAAAACAAGATCAGAGGAACTTGGTCGGCAAGCCTGATCCAACGTCTTATGGCTATCTTCTTAGGGTTCGTACCCTTAGCCCTCCTCCTTACAGATATCATCCTCAATATCATCGATAACCCAACCATCAAAATCGGCGGATGGACCAGCTATATTTTCTACGGACTTGGAATCGTCGCCGCCGTGATCTCCTATTTCACCCTCGACAACGACGGGTGCTTGGTCCCAATCATTATCGGAGCCATCGTTTCTTTCTTGATAACGTTAGCCATTTCCGTTATAGGATATGTGATCTTGTATCTCTATGGATTGATCGTTCTCGCCGTGCTTGTTTTCTTCAGCATCACCACTCTCTTCGAGACCAGCGACAAGCGAAAACGAATCAAAAGCATCACCAATCCTGGGTTCGAGGAATTGACCCTGGAGCCGTTGTATTTCGCCTTCAACAACGAGAGGACCTTCGATTCCTCCATCAACGGCGCCATAGGCATCAAAGGCTCTACCTCTTGGAAAGAAGACGTGAAGAAACGCTGGAAGATGGTGTGGCTTTTCATCGGGAGCACCTTTGTGCTGATGATGTTTAGGTATGCGTTGCCGAAGTCAGAACGTATGGACCGTTTCGACAAGTATTTGAAAAATCCTTTTAAAACCGAAATCCAATATGATGAAGTGCAAGAATTGTCAGACACAGAATCGGGATCAGGCGAAGTTCTGTAAACACTGCGGAAAGCCTCTGCCCATCCCATACGGGAAGGAGTTTGAGGGCCTCTTCGGCAAAGACCACCTGCAGGAACCGCTCAACGAGTTCAAGAAGCGGGTCGACGTCGATTTGCAGATGAAGGAACGAGGCAACCGCGTCCACATCCAGATGGATTGCGTGATCTTGGGAAACGCCGGCACCGGTAAGCATTTCATGGCCGAACTCCTCTCCGACTATCTGATGAAGAAAGGCGTGGTGTATCAAAGTGACATCAAGACGATTGATGCCATCGACATTCCTGCATGGCTCGACAATATTGAAACGAATCTGAACGACATCAAAAACGGGTTGTTGGTGATTCACAACGCCCAAAAACTCATCTATAACGGCGAGTCGCCCGAGCTTGACACCCTATTCACCCGCATGCACGACCATCCCGCCAACATGCCCGTGGTCATCCTGACCGGCTTGCGGCGCGACTTTGAGGACTTTTTGGCCGCTAAACCCGAAGTGGCCTCGCTATTCGAATTTCGCTTCGACCTCAAGCCACTCAACGAGCTGTCGCTCTGTGACATCTGCACCCATATCCTGAAAAAGAGATACAAGTTCGACATCACCGACGAGGCCTTGACGAAGCTCCGTGGCCATTTTGAATGGATCATGCGCAAAGGCGGCGGAATCGACAACAACGGTCTGTTGGCTGAATCGAAAGCTGAAGAGCTAGCCGTGAACGCCCTGTTGCGAGGCGGCACTACAATAGAGGAGCAAGACATCCGAGGCGAGGTGTTTGTGCCTCGTACCGAAGAAGAGATTTGGGCTGAGCTCGACGAATTCATTGGGCTTCAGAGCGTCAAGGACGAGATTCACAAGATCATCGATAATGTCAAGGAAGCCCAACGTGAAGGCGGTCCCAACGCCAAAGCCCAGCTCAAGGACCATTACATCTTTACCGGCAACCCTGGCACCGGCAAGACCACCATCGCACGTATCTTTGCCGACATCCTCGGCGCCACGGGCGTGCTACCCAAAGGCCAATATGTGGAGGTGGCTGCTAAGGACATGATCTCGGAATACATCGGCGGCACCGAGCGCAACGTTCAGGACTATGTGGATCGTGCCATGGGCGGCGTGCTCTTCATTGACGAAGCATACGGCTTCAACGACGGCAACTTCGGTAAGGCCGGCATTGACAAGTTGGTGCCCATCCTAGAGAACAAGAAAGGCGAATTCGTATGCATCGCCGCAGGCTATCGCGACGACATGAAGGAGTTCCTCAAGATGAATACAGGTCTCCCCTCACGGTTCAACAAACAGATTGAATTCCCCGACTACAACGCCAAAGAGCTCGAGCTCATCTTCCTCAGCATGGCCACGAAGAAAGGCTTCCGCCTTGACCAAGAAGCCACTGACAAGCTTCATATCGAGTTCGAGAACATGTATAACCGTCGTGGCGACACCTTCGGCAACGCCCGCGACGTACGCAACCTCCTTGACGCCGCCATCGAACGCCGCAGGATACGCCATCGCGAAATGAGCGAGAGCGAGATCACTCGTGAGGGCAAGCTCCTCACCTACTCTGACATCGCCGGTGAAGGCGTGAACAAGGTCGTCGACATCCAAGAGGTGATGAAAGAACTTGACGAACTCGTGGGATTGGAGAGTGTGAAACGCAGTCTCCGTGACTTAGCAGCCACCATACGCCGTGAACAGCAACTCGCCCAACGCCGCAACCGCACCCCCAACATCAACGTCAGCCATTATCTCTTCCTCGGCAACCCCGGCACTGGTAAGACCACCGTGGCACGCCTCATGGGTAAGATACTGCACGCCTTAGGCGTCATCAGCAGCTCCGATGTGTATGAGGTGACCCGCGAGGACCTAGTAAGCCGCTATCTGGGCGAGACCGCACCCAAGACCCGCGAGACGGTGATGAAAGCCATGGGCGCCGTGCTCTTCATCGACGAGGCCTATTCGTTGAGCAACGGCGGTCCCCACGACTACGGCATCGAAGCCATCAACACCCTCACGCCCATGTTGGAGAACTACAAGGGCAAGTTCGTTTGCATTGCCGCTGGTTATACACAGGACATGATCCGTTTCCTCAATCAGAATAAGGGATTGAAGTCACGTTTCGACGAGACCATCGAATTTGAAGACTATAACGTCGACGAGCTCTTCCAGATTTTCGTCAACATGGCCAAGAAAAAAGAGTTCCTTCTCGACGACCAGGCCCTGGCCGCTGCACGGTCGCTCTTCGAGCGAGCCTACGCCGTACGCGACGAGAACTTCGGCAACGCTCGAACCGTGCGCAAGACCCTCGACCGAGCCATCAAGAACCTCTCAACTCGGACTGCCTACGACGACACCTTGAGCGAAGAAGAACTGATGACCATCAAAGCCGAGGATATCAATCAAATTGAATTGGAGGATATACTATGAAATGCCCATACTGCAAAGAGATCATTGATGACGACAGCCACTACTGTGACCAGTGCGGCAAGGAGTTGCGTTTTTGCCCTGAGTGCCACCAACCCAAACGCGGGACGGAGTGCCCAGCCTGCGGTACCGATTTGGTGAGTGCTAAGGAATACTTTAAGCCTAAAGAGTCTCCGAAGCCCCAAAAGCCAGAAGAGACATCGGCACCTTCCCCATCGGCTCCCGCCCTTCTCGAAGGCGACGGCTTCGGGCTCACCCTTAAAGAAGGCGTCTTCGGTCGCACCACTGGCATCTATCCCGAGTTCGGCACACAGATCTACATCTCGGGTCGGCATGGAGAGCTACGCTGCATGAATGGGCAATGGCAAATCCGTGATTTGGGTAGTCACAACGGCACCTTCCTAAATGGAGTCAGGCTGGCACCTAACACGTGGACTGACCTCCACCTGAACGATCAACTGAAGATAGCAACTACACACCTTACTGTGAAATGATGAAACTCACTATTGAAGCGGTCTGCCAGAAAGGCCCAAAAAGGGATAACAACGAGGATATGGTGTCGTTGGGGGGTATCCTGCTGCGCGACGCCGACATGAGTTTCCCCGTGGAGATTGACGAATCCAGCCAGTTTTATCTATTGGTGGCTGACGGCATGGGAGGCCACGAACATGGAGAACGAGCCAGCCAAGGCCTGTTGGAGTATTTGGATGAGTGCTTCAAGGAAAACCGGTTCCATACCGACACCATCGAAGACGACCTTCGCTTTCAGGTAAAGACTTTCAGTGACAGGCTCAACGAAGAAGCCAGAGAAGAAGGCCAAGTCCGGCCTATGGGATGTACTCTGACCGGCATGGTTTGGTCGAATGGCAAGGCCCTGCTGATCAACGCCGGTGACAGCCGCACCTACCGTCTCCGTGACGGCATCCTCCGCAGAATCACCCAGGATGACAGCGCGCGAGGCATTACGGGAGATCCCAACGAGAGCCCTTACCTGCTCAACTGTATCGGCGGCGGCGCCAATGGCGACCTCATGGTGGTTGACTTCACCGAGCGCCTCCACGACGGCGATCTCTTGCTGATCTGTTCCGACGGACTCACCGACATGCTTGACGATGAAGCCATCGAGAAAATTCTCTCAACATCGGAACGACCTGCCAGTGACCTATACGCCGAGGCTTGCCGCAACGGTGGTTACGACAATATCAGCATTATCCTCGCCAAGATTTCTTAATTTTTTTCTTCAAAAGTATTGCGAAAAAAGATTTTTTTCGTATTTTTGCAACGTAGGACGACACCCGAGAAGGGCTCTTCCCGCACGATTAAAGGCAGGCTCCCTGCCTTTTTTTATTCCACACCTCTTTCATTTCACTGTGAAACCAGCCGTATACATCGGGCAAAGCTGTCCAAGAGCCACGCTGTTCCGCATTTCTGATTTTGATAACCCTTTTAGTTTTGATGTTATCTCGGGAATGAATTTGTATAATAAAAAAAGCATCAATTCAAATCTTTTTGTTATCTTTGCATGTCATTAGCCTTAGCTCGTGACAGACATAGTTGAAAAGACGTTGTGCTTGACGTTTTTATCTGCGGCATGTAGAATCTCGCAAATTCATTAATCGCTCGCAAGGTAAAAGCAGTGGCTGACGTCCATTGTTGTTATATGCCAATTAGGCTCAATGCGGCCTTGTTTCCATATATTTACAGCGTGGGCCTCAACATTGCTTATCCTCGAGCGATAGGCAATGCGAGAGCCTTACATGCGGGATAAGCTGAGAGCTGACCCCACGCTTTTCTTTTGTGTCATTGGTTGGAATTAAATAGTTAACTATGATAGTAACCAAACAACAACGACATGGAAAGAAAACCATTACTCTCGAAAAGGGCTCTGTTTGCTGCCCTGTTCGTCCTGCTGCTGAGCTTGGCAGGAACGAAGAAAGCACTCGCACAAAACAATGTGGCCACACTTCAACACGGTAATGACATCAGCACTTTCTACGGTGAATACGCCTATAGGAACGCTTATGACTCAGCTGCTATCGGTGACATTATCACGCTTTCCAGTGGTAGGTTCAGAAGCGTGGAAAATGTAAACAAGGTCATCACATTACGCGGTGCCGGATGTACCTATGACGCAACGTCGGACACCTACCCGACAGTCATATTCAATTCTACCCATTTAGACACCCCGGAAGCCACAACCTCTTTCGCTATTGAAGGGATTTGGTTCGAGGGGGATGTGTATTGCAAGGCAATCGTTGCTCCAAGATTTGTCAAATGTAACTTTAATAACATACGATCTTATGAGAACGGCAAATATACTCAAGATGCCCAATTCGTCAACTGTATGATTCGAGATTTTTTTAGCTATAGTAGTGTCAGAGGCGTCCAGTTTATCAATTGCATTGTTCGAGGAAGCTACCAATTGTCAGACCTAACGCAAGCTTCATTTGTCAATTGCATATGGCAGGCCGGTGGAAATGTTCCATCTGTCCGCGCCAAGAATTGCATTCTTTGGGGATTTGGAGAATCCAACACCAGCCAATTTGAGTATTGTATCGGTAATGGCTATGTGTTTGTCAACCAACAGAACAGCACCAACTGGAAAGTCGATGATTTGAATGAGGTCTTCAACACTCTAACAGGATTTGAATGTTGTAATAATAGCTTTTTTACCGCCGATTATACACTGCTGCAAAGCGTGATCGAGGGTCATCCGGGACACGACGGCACCCAAGTGGGCGTTTTTGGAGGTTTGGCTCCTTATAATCCCCGTCCGAGCTACATGGTGGTGCAAAGTTGCAATGTGGCCAACCAGTCCACCCAGGACAACAAGTTGAGCGTTGAGATCCAAGTTGTTGGCCAAGGTGAATAACCCATAACATTGCATGGCCATGAAACGCTACTTACTCATCTTGGGTGGGTTGTTGCTTTCCCTCGCGTTGAAGGCCCAGTCGTCAGGTTATTCTTGCCGCTATTGGTTCGACATGAGTCATGAGCAGGCTGCCTCCGCAACCTTCAACAGCTCAAACTGGCAGGCGCAACTCGACGTGGGCTCTCTTACCGAGGGCTTGCACACCATCCACGTCCAAGTCAAGGACAATTCCTTGGACTGGGCGACTCCCAAAACATACCTCTTCTTGAAAGCGGGTGGCTTGGGAACAGACAATACCGACATGAGCCAGCCCATTTACCACTGCTGGTTCAACCAAGACTTCGAACACCGACAGACGGCTTCGTTGGGGAATGGGAATTTCCTTTTGAACGTGGACAATCTTCCCGACGGGATGCATACCGTTCACATGATGCTGGAAGGTGAACAACTGACATCGGTCAAGCATTACCTTTTCATGAAGACAGGGTCTATAAATGTCAATCCTTACGACATGAGCCAGCCTAATTACCATTGTTGGTTCGACCAGGATTTCGAACATGAGGTCACTGCATCCTTAGGTAATGGTCACCTCTTGTTGAATGTGGAAGACATGAAAGACGGTCTCCACATCTTAAACCTCTTTTTGGAAGGGAATGTGTTGTCCTCCACAAAAAACTATTTGTTCTTGAAGCCGGGTTCTTTAGTCAGCGATACCACCGACATGAGCGAGATGGACTACTATTGCTGGTTCGACTTGGATTATGAGCATCGCCAGACAGGCGGCTTCTCCAATGCACCCATCCTGCTTGACGTGGAAGACCTCCTCCCTGGACTGCACACGCTGCATGTCATGTTGAAAGGCAATGTGGTGACTACTGCCAAAACATATATGTTTGTGAAAGTACTTCCCGGAGAACCTGAACCTCTGACCGCACTGCAATACCGTTTCTGGTATGATTTGGATGATGACCACGTTCAGACGGGCGCTCTGGGTGGCGGTGTGTTTCAAATCGATGTCAGCGACCTGACTGATGGTTTGCATACCCTACACGTCCAATTGGACAATGGAAGAGCCACCAGCACACGCAACTTTGTATTCCTGAAAGCACCTGCCCCGGCTGGCGACTACGGTATTGCCAAGTGGGAATACCTTCTGAATGATGACAATGAGCATCGTCACACCACGGAATTGGATCCTGCCCTAAGCACTTTGGACATCGTGTCGTTGCTTCCCGTCGAGACATGGCCGATTCGCAGTACCAGCTTCCATTTTCACCCCAACGGTAATTCGCCTTACATCAATGCCAAGAACGAAATCAAATTCCGTTTCTATGACAACAACAGTCGCTTTGTTGAGAAAACCTCAATTTATGTGGATATGAATGTACAACAGGCCATTGAAGCAGATGTATTGGAGCGCAACACCACCACTACTATTGCGGCGCCTACCAACAACCAGATTCATTGGTTCAAGATGGCTGCGGTGGCTGGCGACTCGCTCTCTTTCAAGTCCAATAAAGCCTGTACCATGCATTTGTTTTCACCTTCGGGAGAGGAAGTTTATACTGTCACCAGCTCTGCTTCGATGAACTTTGGCGGCTGTCACGCATGGGAAAACGGTGATTATTATTTGGCAGTCCATGACGCTAATGGCAACTATGACAACATTGAAGTGAGCTATCAATGGCTTAACCGCTATGCAGTGTTGTCACTTGGCACTCATACTGTGGGCAATGGAGGCTATTCTTCCATAACGGTACTGGGCAATGGCTTCAACAACTTACAGAATGTGTATTTGGTTAACTCCCAAAATGAAATCATCGACAAACTCGATATCGGGCATGAGTCTATCGTCTCAACATCGATTACTTTTGATTTCAGCGGAGCGTCTCTTGGCGATTATGACATGGTGTTCCAGTTTGCGGACGAAACCATCCAAATCGAAGATGCCATCCAAGTGGAAATCCCGAACGACATCTATCTAACAGCCACGGTGTCGTACCCGACATCATTCTTGAGCGGAAGCGACTTTGCCTATACTTTTGAGGTTACCAACACAGGTAACATGTCTGCCTATGCCATTCCAATCTACTTCAACATCACCACGCCAGAGATGGATTACATCACCCATCTTGAAATTGAAGGGCTGCGGTTGCCCTCCATCCTCGACTATCTGGAAGTGGATTGGGATACCGTGAACAATGCGGAGACACTGAAGCAACAAGCCCAGAATCTTGGTGATGACCATTATTTCTTCAAGAGAACCCAAACCAGCGAAGGAGAATCGCGAGGCATACGCAGTGCTTTCTTCTTTGCCGATTTTGGTCCCAATGAGACTAGGACGTTCAAGTTGAACCTTACCGCCACCTCTGGACCTCATGAGCCATTGGAGGCTTGGATGACTGTGCCAAGTGGGTTGATCTATCCTCGTACGTCTTCTGGAAGTAGCAACACGGAATATCCCTATTGTTGTGTTCAAGAAAATATTGCCTGTACTTACAATGCCTTCCAAACAGGATTCAATGTCGGAACATGGTTCCCGAATTTGTCGCAGACAAGTTTCGACAATTGTATCGGTGGAAAACATTCCGAATATAACGAGACCATAAGTCATTTGGTTTGTGTGGCTGACAATAACAATTGGTTTGCAGAAAACCGCATCATTAATCATCGTTCTGTGGTGGGTAGCTTATTGTCTTGTGCCAGCCAACAAGGTGCCTTTGTTAAAACACGCGACGCCATTAGCTTTGCTGTCAATTTCAACAAGAGCTGGTCTTTCGATGAAATGCTATCGGAAATCCCAGACTGTGTCCGCTTATGGAGCCGGAAGAATCCCGACTGCCCAATTGGACAGACTGTAGGTGGTGTTAGTGACGGCCGTACTCCAGGTGACCCGAATGACATTTTCGGTTACACCGCTGAATCGGGTAGCCGTTACATGAGACAGGAGATCACGAATGTGTGCTATGAAATTGAGTTTGAAAACGACACGGCTTTAGCGACTGCCGCTGCCCATACCATCATAGTACGCGACACGCTCGACGCAACAAAATTTGACCTAAGTTCAGTGGCCGCTCGAAAAGTGACCGTTGGAAGCCATGAACTCATTCTCAACGGTGAAAAGACTTTCGTTCGCACCATTGATTTGCGTCCTGATCATAGAGTCATTGCTCAAGTCCAACAGAACTACAATGAAACGACAGGCGTTCTCGAATGGGTCATCACCTCGCTGGATCCCATGACCATGGAGCCGGT
This sequence comes from Bacteroidales bacterium, assembly GCA_017531225.1. Lineage (GTDB taxonomy): Bacteria > Bacteroidota > Bacteroidia > Bacteroidales > F082 > Limimorpha. The sequence goes on from JAFXLL010000010.1 coordinate 317,857, forward strand.
CACCGACCCCAACATTGGCGTATTGCCCGTGAATTATTATGGAGACGGTGTGGGTACCATCACTTATGGTGTCAAGTTGAAAAACGCCTTTGCAGACGGTACACAAATCAGCAACCGTGCTGGTATCATTTTCGACAGCGAGAAGGTCATCATGACACCCACTTGGACCAATACCGTGGATGCGGTTAAGCCCACTTCAGGGATTGCCAGTGCGACTCCCTTGGCTGACAGCCTTTGTTTCCAATTTGCCTCGAATGATGCCCGTTCAGGTATTTGGTGCCATAACCTATACTATCGCAACGAAAACACTTCTTGGGAATGGGAAGTCAAGAAAACACAGATTTCCGGAAACACATTCGCCACACAGTTGGAAGAACTTGTGACCACAGAATATGCAGTCATTGCAATAGACTCAGCTGGCAATCAAGAAGAGAAGTCATTAGTGGGTGAATTTATCTTCAATCCAGAGAACTACCACTATTATACACTGACGCTTCAATCCTCACAAGATTGTGGCTCGGTGACAGGCGCTGGAACTTTTGTGGAAGGCAGCAACATTGTTGTTGAGGCCGTTCCCGGTGAGAGCTGTCATTTCGTGCAATGGAATGATGAAAACACCCAAAATCCAAGAACGGTTTTGATGACCAACAACATCACCTTGACGGCGCAGTTTGACATCAACCAGTATCTGGTAGAGGTGACATCCGCCAATGAGTTGATGGGAACCGTCACAGGAGGAGATACTTTCGATCATGGCGCGAGTGTGACCGTCATAGCCACCCCGAACTACGGATATCATTTCGCGTATTGGATGGAGGAAGGAAGCATTGTGTCATTCGAGGAGAGTTTCACCTTCACCGCGACTTGCGAGAGAAGCCTCACGGCTTATTTCGAACAGGGGTCACAAACAATTACTCAGTCTGCGGAATTGGCTTCGGGCTGGAGCTGGTGGTCAACGTATATCGAACAGAACGGTATCGAGGGATTGACTATACTCGAGGAAGGCCTAGGAGTTGCCGGCGTGATGATCAAGACGAAGAACGCCTATGCCAGAGTAAACGCAAACCATACGTGGTACGGATCGCTCAAGAGCATCAATAACGAAACGGGTTACAAGATTCAGACATCAGCCGCATGCGACATTGACATGACGGGTTCCCTGGCAACATCTGGCGACCACCCCATCACCATCGGCAACGGCTGGAACTGGATTGGCTATCCTGTCATGACAGCGCAAAGCCCCAATGTTGCATTGTCAGGATTCCAGCCGGAGAACAAAGATGTTATCAAAGGCCAGAGTGGCTATGCTCGATATGATTCCAACTCTGGGACGTGGAAGCCCGCTTCATTCACATTGGTTCCGGGTCGCTCCTATCTCTATTATTCCAATGCGACGGAAAGCAAATCAATGACGTTTGTCACAGGAAGGAACGAGCGATCCGTTGAAACGGAGGAGTGCCATTGGACAGGAGACGTCCATGCATTCCCCGACAACAACTGCATCCTTGCCATTGTCAAGGTTGACGGCGTGGAACAGCGTGACAACGCTCTTGAACTGGGCGCTTTCGTTGACGGCCAATGCAGGGGCAGCGTGAGGCTGATGCATGACGATGATTACGACCGTTACTTCGCCATGCTCACGGTCACCGCACAGGACGGCGAGGAGATTCACTTTGGTGTCTTTGACCACCAGAGCGGCGAAGCCAGCATGAATTGTGCCACTAGCATGAACTTTGAGAGCGATGCCATCATCGGAGATTTTACAAGTCCGTTCGAGATCAACCTTACCACAAGACGGAATGAGAATGCCAATATGTCGGTCTATCCGAATCCTATGGATCGAAATCAATTGTTCTCAATCCAGTTGCTTGATGGAGAGCAAGCCACAGGAGTGACAATCACCGATGCCATGGGCGCGTTGATCAGATGCGAGATGGGCGGTATAAACATGACGATGATTGACGGATTCCAAACGGCCGGAGTCTATGTGTTGCATGTCACCTGCGCTTCGGGCAATGTTTATCACCATAAGCTGGTCGTGAAATAAGAAAACTGAGATTTAACAAAACATCATAAAAAGTCTAGATTAAAAAATGAAAAGAATTCTGTTTTTGACGCTGTGCATGCTCGCTTTTGGATTCGGCATGGCCCAGCAACATCATTGGACTCCCGTTGAGAACTTTGAGAACACCATGGACGGCATTGGAATTGTCATTATCGACGGTGTGGAACAGTTCCGTGGTGACATTGAACTTGGCGTGTTTTGTGGCGACGAATGCCGTGGATCGGTGTTCCCGGAAGACGAGGTGGAACACTGGTTCTACTATTTCAGCATGGGAGGTGTGACCAACGAAACGTTCACTTTCCGCTTGTTTGACCATGCCCTCCAGCAAGAATTTGACGTGATATGCGAAAACGAGGCCGTTCCGTTTGTGGCCAACGATTTCCTTGGCGATTGGGATGCGCCGTATGAAATTATTTTCACGAGCAACGCATCTCCAACCACCACCAACACCACGTCTGGCGATTGGAGCGATCCTGACATCTGGGGAGGCACTGTGCCAACACCCGAAGCCAATGTTGTGTTGGGTGCCAATGTCACCATCGGAGATGGCAGTGCCACAACGGTAACCGTGGCCAACCTTACCATTCCCGATGGCATCACACTTACTGTTGAGGAAGGCTCAGTGCTTGTTGTTACAGGAGACATGGTTAACAGCTCTGCAACGGGTCTAGTCATCGAAGACGGAGCCCAGGTCATCAGCACTTCAGACGGTGTCTTAGCTACAGCGAACAAAAGCATCACAGGCTACAGCAAAAGCAGCAGCGGCTGGTATGCCATCGCCTCGTCAGTCAACAACATGGCCATATCAGGCAGCAGCTTCCTAACACCCGAATATGACTTGTACCGTTACAACGAGACCAGTCTGAACAATCAAGAATGGGAGAATTACAAGGACACCAACATCTCCGGCTTCACCTCTTTCGAAAACGGCCGAGGCTACCTTTATGCCCACAGTAGCAACCTCACCCCTTCCTTCTCTGGAACACTGAATTACACCGATGTCACCTACGGCTTGACCTATACCGATCGTACCGACGGACTGAGCGGATTCAACCTCATCGGCAATCCCTTCCCACACAACATCTACAAAGGCAAAGGCGGTGCCATCGACAACGACAATCTCGCATCCGGTTTCTACACCCTGACTAATGCGGACGCTTGGGAGCTGCACACCTACGAAGATGCTATCCAGCCAGGACAAGGTATTCTCGTGAAGACCACCATCGCTGAAAACCTCGTCATCGCCAAGAACACCACGGAAGCCACTACTGAATCAAGCTCGTCCAAGTCGATCTCTGGACGATTGGATCTCGTCGTGACTAACGCCGACAATGAAGATCGCGCTTTCGTCTATTTCGGCCAAGGCTTCGGCTTGGAAAAGATGGGCGCCTTCTCCGACAATGTGCCAAGCCTATGGATTCGCAAACAAGACGGCAACTATGCCATCGCCCATGTCGACAACGCCTGCGAGACGCTGGACCTCTACTTCCAAAACAAGCTCAATTCCGACTTCACTATTGCCGTCAAGTCGAAAGACACTAACTTTAGCTACCTGCAACTTGTCGACAACTTAACAGGTGCCGTGGTGGACCTGCTGCATCAACCCGAATATTCCTTCCACGCCAATGGCAACGAAACAACCTCTCGCTTCAAACTGGTCTTCAAAGTAATGGCCGGAGTCGAAGAAAACATCACGGAGGCCCCATTTGCCTATGTCAGCAACGGACAGCTCATCCTGACCGGTGTGGAAGAGCAATCCTCGCTACAAGTCATTGACATGACGGGACGCACCATTCTACGCAAGGATGGCGCCAGCATTATCTCCATTACAGAGATGGCACCCGGCGTCTATGTTCTACGCCTCGTAACCAACAATAATGTAAAATCACAAAAAATCGTCATACAATGAGAAAGCTATTATTAACCATTGCAATAGTCATAAGCCTCAACTTCACTGTTTTCGCTCAATACGAGGGTGGAGGCCTATTCAAATATGGTGAGGTCAAAGAGGAGCCAATTTACGAGTTGAACTTGGACTATTTGGATTTTACTCTAAAACTGGATCCCACCTTACCTAACTTGCCATTGCAACACGGTTCTACGGATAGTCAAAGCGCTCCCCTTGGCAACGGAGTGCTACTATTCATCGGATTCGGAGCAGCATACGCCATTCGTAGAGCAGAAAAACGCCAAGTCTAGTCTGTATTTCGAAAACCCTTGGTGGCAAAGGTCTCCAGCTCATTGCTTTCGTTCACAAAGATGTAATAAGCTTCCACGCCATCAAGGGTTTTGATGAGCTCGAGCGAGCGCTCCATGCCCATCACCATGCAAATCGAGGCTAAGGCGTCGGCCCATGTGGCGTTTTCGGCAATCACCGTGGCGCTCAGCAGGTTGTGCTCCACCGGATAACCCGTCATAGGATCGATGCAATGCGAATAGCGCTTGCCATCGCGCTCCACATATTTGCGATAGCTGCCTGAAGTGACGATGCCCTTGTCCTCCAACTCCACACGCTGCTGCACCACACGCTCCGAATCCCAATCAGCAGCGGGTTTTTCAATGCCAACCACCCACGGCTTGCCATCGGGTTTGGTGCCACGGGCGAAAATCTCGCCACCGACATCCACGATGTAGCTCTTGATGCCCTTCGCTTCAAGTAAGGCACCCACGAGATCTGTGGTGTAGCCTTGTGCTATGGCATTGAAGTCCAACTTCATGGCAGGATTCTCCTTGATCAGCTTGCCATCTTCGATACGAACTTTCCGATAATCTACTAGTTGTTTGAGGCTATCAATGAGGTGAGAGGTGAGAGGTGGGAGGTGAGGGTTTTTTGCGCTGAAGCCCCATGCCGAAACCAGAGGCGAGATGGTAGGATCGAAATAGCCATCGGAGAGGGCAGCTGCTCTCTGAGCGACCTCAAAATTCTCGATGAAGATTTGATCCAGGGCGACATCCTCATTGCGATTGACCTTACAGATCACCGAGGTGTCCACCCATAGGTTGACCGACATATCCACTGCGTGAAAGATGGAATCTATCTCTTGTTGGAAATTCCGACCTTCCTCATCATAATAGGTGATGGCATAATAAGAGCCTTGAACCAGGCCTTGCAACACCATCTTCTGAGGCTGTTTCGCACATGACACGAACATCATGGCGAGGAGCATCAGCAACGAAGCAACCCAAACTAATTTTCTCATCTTAAAAAGCGAATGTTACACTGTATTTAAAAGCAAAATTATCAATCACCTTGGGGAAGCTGTAAGCACCATAACGGTAAAACACGCCGGCACCTATATTCACCATCGGCAAACTCAGCAATCCTCTCACTACCAGACCGCTCTCAAAATAGCCATGTTTCAAAGTGGGCAATCCCCAACCGAGGTTGGTCACCAAGCTGAGCTGAGGCTTGAACCATTGTGAGTGCGGATTCCACAGCGTTCCTTGGAAGTCGTGCGACAAAAACAGCGCTACAAAACGGTCGCATAAGAACTCATCCTCACGCATCGTAGAGAAGCTACCCGGTGAATAAAGCCCAACCAATTGGTAGCTACCCAAAAGGTCGAAGGTCTCTTGCACGGGGCATCCTTTCGAGGCATAACCCGCCTGCAGCAACACGGTCGATTTTCCCACATAATGCGTTTGAAAGTCTTTCTCCAGTTGGAATTTTACCCTATCAAAGTCATATTCGCCACCCAAAACATTTTTGAACGAATGTTGATAGGAGAGCCAGACCACAGGATAATCGGTACCCAACGAGCGTATTCCTTGTGTGGTGCCCATAAACTTCTCCTTGTAGGCAAAACGCAACTTCAATTCCGCGATGGTGAAATGCGTGATCGGCATGGCATCGTATGGCGGAAGGAGGTATCTCTTTTGATAGGTTCCGAAAGTCATGAAAGCCTTGAAATGACGCGCAAAACGGGTGTTGAAGAACACTTCGGTGTTGTTGCTGCGGATCATCACATTCTCATAAAAGACGTAACGGTATTCGTTTTCCGCCAAGGGATTATTGCTCTCACCAAATCCGTTGAACTCACCCAACGTCAACGACTTATGGGAATAGCGGGCGCCAAACTCCATCTGTCGTTGCCGATCAATCAGCCATTTCCCCTCGAAGCCGTAATCAATGTCGCGCAACCGAGTCCAATAGCCAAAGAAACCACCGAGACGAATATGGCGTGACAGACGATCGTTAGTGGAGAGATGAAGGCCAAAGAACCAACCACGCGTGAATGAGTAACGGAAAGAACTACCTATGTTCCAATCAATCGGGCCGAAGCTCAGCGCCATGTCATCCATCAACTTATTGGAGACATTCAACAACCTTTCAATGACATCACTGCCACGAGTCACGGAATCCACCAAATGATAGGTGTTCAGGACCCTTTCAGTGAGCGAGTCGATACGGTGTTGTGTCCAGAAGGCGTCATCGCGATAGCCGGCGGCCTCATGCACCTGCACTTCCACTTCCGAAAATGCTCTGTTGCTGATTTCGGGATTTAATTCGACATGCGTTATATAGCTATTTCCGATGGCCACCATGGGGAAGGCATACCCGTCCAAATCAGCCACTACGCCAGGAAACAGCAAACTGATATTCAGCTGTTTTGGAAACCAACAGTCGCCATTTTTTTGATAGACCTGCTCGATGCCGATGTTATAGAGACCCGCCTGCTTGTTGGGAGAAGCCTTCACTTCCTGCAAAGCCCATCCGTTGGCATGAATGACCAAGGTGCCTTGGAGCGCGTTGAACGTCTTGTCAGGCAAGGGATGAAACGTAATCACATATAGTGAATCGGTATCGTCGATACGGGTCACCGATTCCAAGCTAAAGTAATAATGGTTCTTACTGTTTCGGCTGATAGGGTTGACGTAGTCGGTTCCCGCGATATTCACCGTTTCGTCATAAAACGTAGGGCTTTGCATCCTATTGGCCAGGTACACCATTTGTGGTGTTTTGACCCCTGACATCTTGGTGCCCAATACGTTTTGCCGCAACTGGTTAGGATGGCGAAACAGCACTTCGGAGAAGGTCTCCATAACCATGAGGTCGCTACGTTTCAACACCTCATCGAAAAATGACTGCACCTTGTTTTCCTGGACCGTGTCGAGCAATGCCCCAACGCCACTGCTGTCGATGGTGAAGACCATCTGGTCATAGATTTGATAGCGATACGAGTCAAGGCTATTGGGATTGTTCTGTTTGGCATGGGCCAGCACGCTGTCAATGATGGGATGCGCAGGGTTGACTCCACCATGGATAGTCACCTCGTCGAGACGGTAAACTGTTGGGATTTCCTGAGAAAAAAGGAAATTAGTCCAGCTAAGCAGGACAAGAAGGAGCAGGAAGTCTCGCAGCGACTTCATTCTTTGACTTCAATTTTATAAACCACCTCGTTATCGCGTTTCATGAAATACTTCTCACGGGCAATGCGCTCCATCCCCTCGCGGTCTTCCATCACCATCCTCAGCGAGTCTTTATACAGCTCGATTCCTTTTTCAAGACTCTGTATTTCAGCCTCTTGTGCTTTCAACTCACGATGAAGATTGATCTGTGTCCTCAGATTGAACTGGTCGAAAAAGATGATGACCAGCACAAACACCAAAGTTGCGATCACATAGCGGTTGTTGAGTTTTCCTATGATTCTCCAGAAATTCACGTCACATTTTTTTTGAAATGCAAAGTTATGCAATTTGAAGGATAAAGTTTAATTTTGCGGACAGAAAAACATCAACAAAAAACGCTAACCATGAAAAAAGCTATCGCTACCACCAAAGCTCCAGGAGCAATCGGTCCATACAGCCAGGCCATCGCAGCCAACGGCATGTTATTCATTTCCGGTCAACTTCCCATCGACCCAGCCACTGGTGTCATGCCTGAAGGCATCACTGCCCAAGCCGAGCAATGCATGAAGAACCTTGAGGCCATCCTCAACGAAGCTGGATGCACCTTCGACAATGTGGTGAAATCGACCTGTTTGCTTGCTGATATGAGCTATTTCGCTGACATGAACGCCGTTTACGGCAAGTACTTCAGTGGAGCTTGCCCAGCCCGCGCCGCATTCGCCGTCAAGGAGCTGCCTAAAAAGGCCTTGGTGGAGATTGAGATGATCGCCGCCCTGTAACCGAGAGGATCACTCCCCTCTTCTATTTCTCTCAAGAGCATCTTCAGCTTCCCGCATGCTCACACGTTCGCCATTAATAAAGCAAACGACCCAAGCATCGGGATAGCCTTGCTTTTGCACTTCTTTCTGGCGGGCAAAGGCCTCTTCCTTGGTGTGGAAATTACCCGATGTGTAACGGTAGCTGCCGTTGTATTCGTAATAGTCGACATCCTTGATGTTGGCGATTCGCTTGTCATTGGCAGATACCTTAGTATCGCTGATAAAGAACTGGACCTTGAAAGAAACTGTCGTTTTTCCGACAGATTTCGCCACAGGCTTTTCTTCGGCAACGGTTTTCTCTATTATTGGTGTTTCCACTACTACCGGTTTTTCCTCGGCTATCGGCTTCACTTCAACGGTTGGACGGGGTTCCTCAATGGATGTTGTATCCTCTGTCTCGGCTTTGTGCATTGCGGAATTCTCGCCTTCAAAGCTCATCTTGAAGTCACGGAAAGCTCGGTAAATAGCCGAAGCCATATAGATCTGACCGGATTCAGAAGCCAAGAAGCGTTCTTCAGCCGCATTGCTGATGAAACCCAACTCGATAAGGATGCTCGGCATAGCCGTTTTCCACAACACGAGGAATCCCGCCTGTTGCACGCCACGGTCCTTGCGACCCACACGTTTCGAGAACTGCTCCTGCACATTGGCTGCAAGTTGCAGGCTCTGGTTCAGGTATTCCTGCTGGAAGAGCGACAGGGCGATATAGGCTTCGGGGCTATTCAAATCAAAGTCCCCGTATTGCTCACTGGCATCCTCCTCATAAAGGATGGCGGAGTTCTCGTTCTTAGCCACTTGGAGGTTTGCGGCGTTTTTGTGTTCACCTAACACAAACGTCTCGGCGCCCATTACTGAAGCGCTTTTGCTATCCGTAGAGTTGCAGTGGATGGAGATGAAGACATCCGCGTTGTTGCGATTGGCAATCATGGCGCGTTCATTCAGTCCCACAAACACATCGCGTTCACGGGTGTAGATCACATTCACATCAGGTAGATTCTTCTTGATGTAATCGCCCGCGAGCAATGCCACCGTCAAGTTCAGATCTTTCTCTTTGCTGATGGCTCCCAGCGCGCCGGTATCCTTTCCTCCGTGTCCCGGGTCGATGACAACAGTCGTAATCTTCTCACCTCGCTGCGCAAATAAGGTAAAAGGAAGCAGAAAAGCGACTAAAAGAATACCAAATTTCAAATTGTTACGTTGTGACATAGCCAAAATTACTAATTTTGGCACAAAAATAATTGTTTTTTATCAGTTGAAGTGGAAATCTGCACATATTTATTCATTGTTGACGGCATTTTTTATGTCGTTGATGCTGATTACGCCACACGTTTCCGCCTCACAATCTGTTGATTCCATATCCCAATCCTTAGATACCTTGGCTCCTCTCAACGATTCTCTTGTGAGCCTTACGGATTCCATCCTTAACCCCGGAGATTCCATCATCACTCCCAAACGAGTCATTAAGCCCAAGAAAAAAAGCGACAACGCCTTCGATACGAAGGTGACCCGTACCGCCGCCGACTCTGTGATTCAGGACATGAGCGAGAAGGTCATCTATTATTACGGAAAGGCCGTGGTAAAATACGACGATATCGTGTTGGAAGCCGATTACATGGAGTTTGACCTGAACACCAACGTAGTCCGTGCCAAAGGCATTCCCGATTCCACAGGAAAGCTGACGGGCACTCCTGTCTTCACACAAGGCGAGACCAAGTTCGAAGCGGAAGAGATGTCGTATAACTTCCAAACCAAGAGAGGCGTCATCCATAAGGTCTGGACCGAGGAAAGCGGTGGCTATCTTCATGGCGACAAGATCAAGAGGATGGACGACAACACCATTAACATCCAGTCGGGCGGCTTCACAACCTGCAATCTCAAGGAACATCCGCATTTTCAGTTCCGATTCAAAAAAGCCAAAGTCATCCCCGACGACAAGATTGTAACCGGACCTGTTTATGTCACCATCGCGGATGTTCCCTTACCCATCGGACTGCCTTTTGCCATCTTCCCCAATGCCAAAGGACAACGCTCGGGCATCATCGTACCGACCTACGGCGAATCCGAAAACCGTGGTTTCTACCTTGAGAACGGCGGCTACTACTGGGCCATCAACGATCATTACGACCTTCAATTATTAGGCGACATCTACACCCGTGGCAGCTGGGCCATCAAACCCACATTTCGCTACAACCAGCGTTACAAGCACAACGGCTCGTTGGCGCTGGGCTTCGCCGTCAACAAAATCGGTAGCGAGGGTGCCGCTGACTACAGTAAAAGCACCGACTTTAAGATAAAGTGGACCCACAAGCAGGATACCAAGGCCCATCCGAGGCACAACTTCTCTGCCGATGTCAACATCATCAGCTCCAACTACAACAAATACAACCCCACCACCTCCAACGAATACCTGAGCAACACCTTCAAGAGTAGTATCGCCTACCAGACCAATTTCGGAGGCAAGGTGTACCTCACCCTTAACGCCAGCCATAGCCAGAACACGCTGACCAAACAAGTCACCGTGTCATTGCCTGAGGCAACCGTAACCGTCAACAGATTCTATCCTTTGCAGAAACTCGGCAAAGCAGGCAAGAAGCGCTGGTACAAGGACCTCAACATCAACTACACGATGAATGCCAAGAACTACATCTCCGGCATCGACACCTTGCTCTTCCCCGACGATTGGACTAAACACATGTCAGAATGGCTCACCAACCTTCAGAGATACACCCAGAGCGGCATCAAGCATACCATCCCGATCAACCTGCCCATCAAGCTGTTCAAGCACTTCAACTGGACCACCTCGTTCACCTTCAACGACTACATGTACTTCAGCCGTGTTGAGCGTCATTGGAACGAGGCCGACAGCACTCTAGTGCTCGACACCATCATGGGATTCCGCAACTTGGTAGACTTCAACGTATCAAGCAACATCACCACCAAGATCTACGGCATGGTAAACTTCCGGAAAGGTCCCATCAGAGCCATACGTCATGTGTTCACTCCTACCATCGGCTTCTCTTACCGTCCCGACTTCAGCGATCCTAAATGGCATATTTATAACACATACGTCGACGGCGCCGGCGATGTCCAGACCTACAACATGTTCATGAACACGCTGTATGGGACCCCGTCGCAGAACAAATCAGGGTTGATCACCTACAACTTCAACAACACCTTGGAAATGAAGGTGCCCTCGAAATCGGACACCGTCACCGGATTGAAAAAAATCGTTCTGCTGGAGTCGTTGGGATTCTCAGGCAATTACGACCTCACCAAAGACTCGTTGCGGTTCTCCTATTTGTCGATAAACGCCCGTACCACTTTGTTCAAAAAGCTGAAAGTGAGCTATTCCAGCGTGTGGGACCCATACGTCACCGACTCATTGGGACAGCGCGTCAACCGATTTGAGATCATTGAGAACCGTCGGCTCTTCCATAAGAACAATTCCGCATGGAATTTCAGCCTCAGCTGGACGTTCAGCCAAAACGATTTGAAGAAATGGAGAGAATCCAGAAACGGCACATCCGATGACTTCCAAGATGAAATCACCAAAAGAGCCCAGGGCAGCGAATTCGTCACCGAGGGCGAGCTGGACGACATCTTGGGCAACCCGAAATCGTATATCGACTGGGAAACCCCTTGGTCGATATCGTTGAGTTACAACTTGAGGCACTCTTCCAACCTGACCTATGCCGCCTTCATGGGAATCGCCACCAACCAAGTGGTGCAAACCCTGACGATTAGTGGCGACATCAGCTTCTCACCCAAATGGAAGGTCTCCTTCTCCACCGGATGGGACTTCACCAACCACGGCCTGTCATATACCTCCTTGAACATCTACCGTGACCTGCACTGCTGGGAGATGCGCTTCAACTGGATTCCCATCGGAACTTACAAGAGCTGGAACTTCACCATCAACGTGAAGGCTCAGGCCCTGCAAGACCTGAAACTGACTAAAAAGAAAGATTTCCGCGATAATTAATCAACCTATTCAACACACTAAAATCAATACAATATGAAAAAAACGTTACTCTTTGTTTTTGCGCTGTTGCTGAGCTTTGGCTTGAAAGCCCAATGTCCGCTCACCACTGCCGTTGACTTCACCGCCACTGACTGCCACGGCACCAATGTCCACTTGTTCGACATCCTCGATGGAGGCCAATATGTCCTCATCGACTTCTTCTTCACCACCTGCGGTCCCTGCCAACAGGCTACGCCAAAGATTGTGGAGTCCTATTCCGCTTTAGGCTGCAACATGTACGATGTGTATTACATTGAAATCTCCACATCCGACGGTGACGCCGCTTGCCAAAACTGGGCAGCCAACTACGGCGTGGAATACCCCACCATCAGCACCGCCGGCGGTGGCAATACCATTTGCAGCCAATACGGCATCCAGCAATATCCTACCATTATCTTGATCGCTCCCGATCGTTCCATCGTGATCCAAGACCTTTGGCCCATCAGCAACGCACAAACTGTTATCAATGCGTTGGCTCCTTATGGCATTCAAGAGCACGATTGCACAACTCCAGTAGGCGAACTCACCATCACCCCTGATACGTTGTGGTTCTACAACATGGGCGATGAGCAGACGTTTACCATCCTAAACGAAACCGCTGATGCTGTAACCATCGAGGACGTCATTCCCGAGGGAGGATCCGCCTTGGAAATCTGGCAACCTTCATTCCCTTACACACTCGAAGCCGGAGCATCTGTCGATGTCGTTGTCGGCTATCAAGTCCCACCTTTGAAAGACGATTTCTCTTCATTCATCATCAACGTGATGACTTCCTTGGGTGAAAGGCAAGTAGTTGCCATGATACAGAACACCGCACTTGATTTAGGAATAATACTCGGTCCCTATTTCATGGTTGAGTTGAATACTGAGAACCCATCCCTTGACCTGTATCTCTCGAACGGCAATACAGGTACGCAAACACCCATTGAAATCAATTCGATTGTGGAAACCCCAAATGAAGGAGGCCCTTATTTGAACATTGATTTATCCTCTGAACTACCTTACACCTTGAATTACGGTGAGGATTTCCGCTTTACCATCTCACCGCGTTACAAAGGAGGAAAAGACGGAGTGACTACATTCATCGAGGTCAATCACGATGGAAAAACCGATTATTACAACGTTTGGATTGACGGAGAGTTGCTCACCATCACTGAAATCAATAACGAATGGCGTCTCTTCCCGAATCCCGCCAACGAAAGCCTGACCTTGAAGGGTGAAAAACTTGGCACGGTGCGCATTTTCAACGCCTTCGGTCAAAAAATGGACGAGTTTGAAGCCAATGGCGACGAACTCAACATCAACACCGCTGGCTACGCCAACGGCGTGTATTTCATCAAAGTGAACGAATCCACTTTACGTTTCGTTATTTCCCATTAATCGGCAACCACCACGTGATCATCAAAGGACGTCACGAGAAGGCGATTAGGGAATTCATGAATGAAAACCTATTTCTTTAATTGAATTCGGAACGTCGTTCCCTGTCCCAACACAGAAGACTTCACAAAGATCTTCCCTTTGTGGTATTCCTCAATGATACGCTTAGCCAACGACAGGCCTAAGCCCCAGCCACGTTTTTTGCTGGTGTAGCCAGGCTTGAACACCTGCTTGATCTGTGACTTGGAAATGCCCTTGCCCGTATCGCTCAGGTCGATAAAGACCTCCTCTTCGCTTTCGGTCAATTCCAAGGTGATCTTACCGTGATCGCCCATGGCATCCACAGCGTTTTTGGTGAGGTTTTCGAGCACCCAGCGGAACAGCGAGGGCACCAACGGCAGCACCAGCGATTCTTCAGGCAGTCGGATGTCGAATTCAAACTTTTTGGAGAAACGCCTTTGAAGGTATGCCATGGTATCCTTGATCAACGGAATGATGTCAGTAGGCTCCAGCACAGGAATAGAACCAATCTTCGAGAAACGATCCGTCACAATCTGCAATCGCTCTATATCCTCTTCCATCTCCTTGGTGCCCGCAAAAGGCTCCTCCTGCATCTTCAGCAGCTCCACCCAACCCATGAGCGACGAAATGGGCGTACCCAACTGATGCGCAGTCTCCTTGGCCATGCCTGCCCACACTTGGTTCTGCTCCGAGCGATGCGCCCAACTGAACAGCAGGTAGGCAATCAGCAGATATAATGCAATGACGATGATTTGGATGATCGGGAAATACTTCATCTGTTCCACCAAGTCGGAGGTACGGTAGTAGATATAAGCCTTGCCGGTATTCATGAAGTCGATCTCAAGAGGATCGTTTTCGGAGCGCATCACCTCAAGCTGACGTGTCACATAATCAGAATTTTGCATCATCGTGGAGTCGAGGTTGCCATAGCTTAGGATCTTGGTGCCATCAGCGTTGGTGATGATCACGGGCGCCCCCACGGCGTTCAACGTAATCTCTTCCAAGAAATGGTCGATCATGCCTTCAAGCACCGCCTTCAGTTCCGTGTAAATCAACGATTCATTATAGTAAAGCCATTGAATCTGTCCAAAACCAGGGTTGATCTTGATTGGCTTAAACTTCGAATAGGCTTGCCTCATCTCGTCATCAAACACCTTCTTGTCGATCTGGTCGTCGGGAAGGTTGTTGGTGAACATGATGTTTCCTTTTTCATCCGTGATCACCAAGGGGATGCTGATGTTATTCTTTATGATTTCCAAGTAGATGCCCGTGTTTTCGTTGGTGGAGAAGTCCAGCACTTGACGGTAAGCCAGTGCTAACAAGTCCACACGCATCTGTTCCTGTTCGCTAACTTTGTTGAAGAACTCTTCGGTCGACTTCATCATGCCGGCATGTTGTTCCATAGCGGCCGCCCACATCTTCACTTGGTTGGTTTCCTGCACAGCGATGGAATTCACAAGGTTATTGGTATACCATAGCGAGGCACCCACGATGAGGAGCGCCACGATGGCGAGCACCCATTTCCAACGTTTCTTATTGGTGTAGAGGTTCATTTTTACATCTATTTACCTGCAAAGTTAATAATATTTCGTATATTCGCATCGATGAACCAATGGGGTGATCATGAAAAGATATTTTGTCCTATTCTTGCTATTAACCTTACTGATGCAGCTTACTGGACAGACCTTGGAAGCCGAACGACGCCATTGCGAGAAAAAATGAATTTTTTGTTTTTTCCGCACCTGAGTTTGATTTTTTTTCTATTTTTGCATTACAGAATTTCCGTAACGGAAAAGATGTAATGAAAATTAGAAAAAATTAGTATAATAATTATGAAAAAAAAGATTGTAAACCCTTTTATTTGCCAAGGTTACGAAGGACCTGATTATTTTTGCGACCGCATTGAAGAAACGAAAAAACTATCTTCAACACTCTATAATGGACGAAATGTTACACTAATTTCACCACGCAGATTAGGCAAAACAGGGCTTATCTGGAACACTTTTCACCAGATAAAGACCGAAAACAAGGATGCCACTTGCATCTATATCGATATTTTCCCGACAAAAAACCAGAGCGAGTTGGTGCGAATGCTTGGCACTGCCGTTCTCAACGCAACGCTCTCCAAAACCCGCATGCTCGGACGCAAAGTCCTTGATGTGTTTGCCTCTCTGCGTCCCGTCATCGGTGTTGACCCTCTTACGGGCATGCCAAACGTGTCGGTAAGCGTCGAACCGTCGGAATCGGACATTACCATGCGTAACATTTTCGGCTATCTCAACAAAATGCAAGGGGAGGTTTTCATAGCCATCGACGAGTTTCAGCAAATCAACGAATATCCTGAAACCGGCACTGAGGCATTACTGCGTTCATATATACAGTTTGCTCAAAATGCACATTTCATTTTCTCTGGCAGCAAACTACATTTGATGTCAGATATGTTTACATCGCCCAAACGTCCTTTCTACCAAAGCACCGATATTATTAATCTTACCCAACTTGACGAAGAAATCTATTACCAGTTTGCCAACAGGTTTTTCGAAGCTAACAAAGGCTTCCTGAGCCGTGAAATTTTCCATGAGCTTTATGGTAAATTCGGCGGTTACACTTGGTATATACAGTCCGTTTTAAACAGTTTTTACGAGCAATATAAAAGTATTTCCTCGCTTTCTCAGCTTAATGAAACCATACTTGCCGTCGTAAAAAGCAAGTCGCCACAGTATGAAAACCTTGTGCTTTTCCTAACCGGAAACCAGTTTGCGTTATTACGCGCCGTTGCTATGGAAGGCATCGTCGAGCAACCTTTAAGCAAAAACTTTATCAACAAATACAAATTATCAGGAGCCAGCAGTGTAAAAACCGCCTTAGACGTCCTCAATGACAAGGAGCTTTTATATCGTTTGCCTGAAGGTTATATCGTTTACGACCGCTTTATGGATCAGTGGCTCAAACGATTGTATTGACCCTGCCGACTCTCATTTTGCAAAATCGACTGACAATTTGCATTTTGTTGACCGCCACCTTGCAACATGGCGACAACGTGACCGTATTCACAACCCAGACGGCTTTTGCCAATGCATACGCCGCAGCCGTTGATGGCGATGTGATTACACTTTCTCCTGGACAATTTAATGCGACGAACCTCACCAAATCGGTAAATATCTATGGCACAAAAGCAAGGCTTGTCATTCTCTCTCCAACTCACACAACCCACCTTTGTTGCCTACCACGAAGTCGACAGGAGGATTGTTGCCTTGGACAAGACGGGAGAGATAAAGCGGCTCGCCGAGAATGAAGAGGCTGCAATAGAAGGTGTCGCCCACTTTGAGTTTGGAGTTCTCGGCAGTCTCCACGACGAACTGTTCTTTGCCCAAATAGCGGAAGGTGCAACGGCGGTTGGGCATCCACGACACTTTGACAAGGTCGCCTTTTTTGAGTTCACTGGCTTTGATGTGCGGCGAGAGCACCTCATTGGAATTGCCTACCTCACTGATGCGCTCCACAAACTCGTCCCAATTGGCATAACCCAGAAACCGCGACAGGATTTCCAATGTGCTGTTTCGGGTTTTGTCGGCACCGTCGATGTAACCCCAAAGGCGTTTCAGCGTGGTGGGACTCATGGTCTCATGAGTGCGCTCCCACACAGCACCGCTGAGGAAGATGAAGTCGGTAGGCGTCTTCATCTTACGTTTCAAGTTCGCTTCGATGCGGTTCTTGAGTTCAGTGATTTCCGGGCTTGTCTTTTTCATGCCGCAAAAATGCGACTTTTTTCGGATTAAATTTGGTCCTTGTTGGTCCTTTTTTCTAGCATGCCAAAAAAAGCCTTATCTTCGCAGCAAAATCGGATGATGACCGACGAAATCAGCACTTCGGGGCCCCTTAACGGGCAGTTTCTCTCGACCGACGAGGCACTGACCTCGTATGAGCCGTTGGCGAGCCGTGGCTTCAACCAGTTGGTGAAGGTACAGCGGCAGGGTCGATGGTTCCTGCTGAAAGGCCTGAAGCCGGAGTTCCAACAACAGCCCGTCTATCTGGAGCTGCTGAAGAAGGAATATGCCTTGATGGTGCAGCTCGACCACCCTAACATCGTGAAAGCCTACGCCAAGGAGGTGAATGACAAGCTGGGGCCCTGCATCGTGATGGAATACATCGACGGTGTGAAGCTTGATGAGTTTCTCGCCGGCAAACCTCCGCGGCAGGCCCGACGCAAGGTGGTGGACCAGTTGGTGGATGCCTTGTCCTACCTCCACAGCAAGCAGATCCAGCACCGCGACCTCAAGCCGAGCAACATTCTGGTCACCCGCAACGGCAACAACGTAAAGATCATCGACTTCGGGCTTTCCGATGCCGACGACTACGCCGTTTTGAAGCAATCGGCAGGCACCTTGGAATATATGGCGCCAGAACAAATGGAGCAAAGCCAGAAACTGGATTGTCGCGCAGACATTTATTCCTTGGGGTTGCTGTTACGCCTAATTTTCCCTCACCGTTACCGCTTTATTGAGGCCAAGTGTATGCGGAAAAATCCCGAGCGGCGCTATGCCAACATGGAAGCGGTACGCAAGGCCTTGGAGCGCAGTGACCGGATACGGAGAACGGCACCATTTCTGATCGTGCTGCTATTGGCCGTATTTGGCATGTTCCTGTTGGCCAAACCCCCAGTCTTACCCACTGGACAGCCATCTAAAGCCAACGTCAGCGGTATGATGTGGGATCACCAACATCTATACTTTGAGCAAACCATTTGGCAAATCAACACTCTACTTCATCCCATTGCCGAGGAAGCCAAAAAGGGAGAAGAATACCAGGAGGTATTGCTGGCCAGACTGGCAAAGACCAGCGCAGAAATCAAAGTAAGGAGCGAGGAGATGGCATGTCTCTACAAGAGCAACAGTCCGGAACGGCTGGCTTTTGTTTCAAGGGTTGAAGAAATGAAACAGAATACCGAAATCCACGTCATGGAGGAGATCAACGCCCACTGCAAGTCATACAAGGAAGACTATCAGAAACATCGGATCAGCCAGACGAAATACGACAGTTTGGAATGGCTCGTCTCCCCCTCTTTGATGACCATGCCCATCACGGAAGTCACGGCCACCACAGCGATAGGCGGCATCGATTTCCTTGGGAAATGCTATTGTGGAGGAACGGAGCAAGGCCTCTGCTGGGGTATGTTGCGCAACCCCACCATCGTCAGTCGCCATGCCTGCTGCGACCACGTGGGCGACAGCGTCGTCATGGATGGTTTGCTCCCCAGCACCACCTATTTCGTGAGGGCTTATCTGACAAGCACCGCCGGAACCACCTACGGCAAAGAAGTCATGTTCACCACCTTGCCTTCCGATGCTGACGTTCCTTTGGAGGAAGGTGCGTTGCCTGGATGGTTCTCCGTCAGTGAGGGGAAGCAGGTACATTTTGCAAAAGGCAATTTGCAGTATCAGGCCTCGACAGGCACCTGGCGTTTCGCCGAGCATCAGTGGGATGTGATCGGGAAGGATAACGAAAAGGTCTCGGAGCGCTACACGGGTTGGATCGACTTGTTTGGTTGGGGCACCAGCGGTTACGACCACGGGGCGGTCAACTGGCAGCCTTGGAGCAAGGAGAAAAACATCCCCAGCAACACGTTGAATGACGCCTACGGTGATGCATCATGTAATTTGGAGGACAAGACCGGCCAGGCCGACTGGGGCTACAACCCCATTGTGAACGGTGGCAACCAGGAGCACCAGTGGCACACGCCGAGTCGTGACGACTGGGTGTATTTGTTCTTTGTGCGCAGGACGGCCTCGGACATCCGTTTCGCCAAGGCCACGGTCAACGGCGTTTCGGGCGTGGTGTTGCTGCCTGACAACTGGAACGTCGGCACCTATCAGTTGAACATCCCCAACAACATCGAACTCGATTTCAGCAGCAACACGATCAGCCTTTCAGATTGGGAAGGGGTGTTGGAGCCGGCGGGGGCGGTATTTCTGCCCACGGCGGGTGTTCGAACCATCGATGGGGTTTACCTGGGTGAATGCTTCTATTACTCTTCAACCACTGCCTGTGAAAGGGTTTATCATTTTCATTGCAACAACGAGTATTTCGACGTGAGTGTCGGTTCCCACCGGGGTGACGGCATGGCAGTGCGGTTGGTGAGGGAGGTGGAATAAAAGGGACAAAAAAAACAGACCCGACAGCTTGACGGATCAGAGGCTGCCGGGAATCAACGATGCAAAATTAAGTAATTCTTTTTAAAAGCACAAGTATTTTGTCGTTTTTTTCATCTTTTTATAAATTATTGATTTTGCTACAAGCATCACTTACATGGTCCAACCCAAACAACAAGGAAGAACTATTAATATCCATCCAATTAAAGAGGCGTATTATTCGGGTGTATTGATTAAAAGCGTATGATGTGTCAATAATTGGATTGGGTCGACTGAAGCATATCGGTTCGTGGTGAGCTATACGGTTTCGAAGTTTGTTAATGTAGTCCAGTTCCTGAAATACATAAGAATTGTCATAACGACGCTGACGGGTTGATGTTGGCTTGTTAGGGAAGACATGAAGAAGCGTCTGACCCATCAATGAATAGACAGCGTTAGAGAACATGTACTTCCACACGCCAAATTCCATCCCAGACAATAGTTTTGAATGAGTATAGGTGCCATTGTTCACATGTTCGTTATATACGTTCTCAATAATTTTACGGGTTTTTTCTACGCGACTGTCATAGAACAGTACGCCGCCGGGCAGGACTGCGTCACGAAGCCAGTCCCTTCCGTGCTGTGCTATCATCTGCTTATCGATTTGGTTTCTTAATGTCACCTCAAAGCAACTGACAAGGGTAAACATTTCCTGCGAAAGCCTCAGGTTGTAACGGTATAGCGTCATGGCTCTTCTTTTGTCACCATTGCATGCTGCGATGTATCTACTAATCCTTTCTGAAGAGAAAGCGTTTTCAAAATCCCTAAAATTCATGATTCTTTTTCTTTTGTCTTATTGGTCGAACTCTAATTATGGCAAAAATACAATATTATTTTTGATTATTTAAATATGCTAGCGTATTAATATTATCTATTTTAAAAATTATTTATACATATCATATTAATAATAATTTTTTTACTCACGAAATAAGGACCAACAAGGACCAGCGGAAATCGGATTTTTTTTAATTTATTTGCAGGCGCAAAAAAATAATCCTATTAAAAACAAATCAAATGAAGAAAAACAAACTGAAAAAGAAAGCCTTGGTGTTGCTGGCTGCGATAGCGGTGATGCTGCTTTTGCCGCAACATTTGAGCGCCCAAGACGGCGGATTGTTCGGGCTCGGCACATCCTCCGAAGCTACTGAAAACGCCGGTGTTATGGGGCGTGGCTCCAGTGGTAATGGTGGCTACAACATCACCACCCAACAGTTCGGCTCCGATGAAAACGGAGGCTACAACATCACCACCCAGCAGTTCGGGCAGGAAACCCCTATAGGCAGCGGCTTCGCCATCCTTGTGATGGCTGGTGCCGGCTATGCCGCTTTAAAAAGAAAACAAAAGAATCAAAAGTCAAACAAGTAAACAAAAAGAAAGGAAATCATAATGAAGAAAATCACTTTAGCCCTGATGGCTGTCATGCTGGTCTTGGGCATGACGCAATGCAAAAAGGAACAACCAACCCCAACTCCCGACCCCACTCCCGATGGTGAAACGGTTTACATCTCCATGAAAGTGGAGGAAGGCGGTAAACACATCGTTTATCCTAGCACTGGAGCCTACGTTTTTGAGGACGGTGATAAGATTTATGTGGGTAACAACGGCCATTATGTCGGCACACTGACCTATGGCAACGGCACCTTCAGCGGTAGCATCACCAGCCCCAGCACAAGCGACTATCTGCACTTCTACTTCACTGGTGGCAAAGCCCCTGCCTCTAACCCATCAGCAGGAAGCACTACTTCGTTCACTGTGGACATTAGCGACCAAACCAGCAAACTACCTATCCTTTCCTACGGCCGTTCCCACATCAAATACGTCAATGGCACCACAGCTTACAGCTGCATGCTGGAGAATAAGTGTGGGTTGGTGAAATTCATTATTCCGAACATGACACCTGGTCAACAAGAAAGTTCTTTCGCTACAAGACCTATCTCAATAGAAGGAATGAAAACAACAGCTAACATCAACTTTGCTTTAGGAAATGAAGGCATCGCACCAGTTGACAATGCTATAGGTGCTGTGACACTATACTCGGTCAGCTCTAACCAATCGTCCACAGCCGAAAAGTGGGCAGTTTTGCTACCACAGGAAGAAGTGACCTACCCAGATGCAAAGGTAAATTTTTATGGGCTTATTGCAAATATTGCCAGTGTGCCTGCTGTGACACCAAATATGTATTACACTGAAGGTGTCGTCATCTCACGTCCAATTGCTATACAAGCTAAAGCTGGTGGAGATAATGTGTATTTCTCACAAGGTAATCTGCAATTCGTAGACAGTTACAGTTCCACCGATTACTGGAAGTTCGCTGATAACCAATGGGATATTGTTGGCAATGCGCAACAAAATCCGTATGGGTACAGTCATCCAGAAAAGTATGACCTTTTTGGCTGGGGGACAAGCGGATGGAACAGTGGTGCCAACAGCAACTCCCCTTATTATTATCAACCTACCTCTAGTGGAACCGGAGCAAAAAATTATGGACCTGGCTCTCATAATCTAACAGGAAACTACGCTAATGCTGACTGGGGGTGGTATAACCCTATTAGTAACGGCGGAAATACCGCAAATTTGTGGAGAACTCTAACCAAAGACGAGTGGAATTATTTAATCAACACCCGTTCTAACGCCGAATCGCGCCGTGGATTTGGCATTGTGAATGGTGTTAAGGGCTTGATTTTGCTCTTTTCGGGTACTCCCGAAGGGTTTACTCCAGGCAATAATTCGTGGGAAAATGGAAACAATATTTTCACCTTGACACAATGGCAGCCGATAGAGGCATCAGGAGCGATATTCCTTCCGCTAACAGGCCGCAGAAATAATGGTTATTATAGCCAGGAGGACTATGGACATTACTGGTCAACAGATGCTGATTATGATTTTTTTGCGTATAGTGTGAATTTTGACGAAACAGACAAAATTGTGATAAATTCCCAGGATAGAAGCTATGGTTTTTCGGTACGTTTAGTCGCAAAGGTTAACGATCATAATAATGCTAACTTTTAATTAATAAACCCACAAACAAACACCAGACAAACTTGAAAGACAGAATCAACATTATTTTATACGGAGAGGCAAACATTGGCAAAACAACCACCTTGATGAATCTGGCAATTTGGCTTGCAGGAAATGGAGTTGAAAACCAAACGATACGGAAAAGTGTCGACAAACAATTCCAAAAGAAAAGCAAAAGAGGTATAATACGATACGACGATGCCCGTATCATGTTGGAGTATAAAGGCAAATGGATTTATATTGCCACGGCTGGCGATACTTGGTCAATATGCAGATGCAACTATCATTTTTTTGAAGGAGATTTCGACAAAATGGAAATATGTAAAATTGATGCAAGCGGAGCAACTGTATTATCACCTGCAGAAAAGGAGAACGTCAAAGGTCAGAAACCCGACATTTGCATTTGCGCCTGTAGCCCAAGCAAGGACGATAAAGGATCCATCAAAGCTATACACTCTTATTGCGAACAGCACATCCTAGATTACGCACAACAAATATGGATTAAGAAAGACAAGAACCGCGCTAAACAATCAGAAGAATCTATCATGAAGGAAACAGAGAAGCAAGTTAAGAAAATCATTTCAATGATAGATACCATTTACGGTCTTGCCTAGAAGCTAAAACGTTGCTATCTCAGACATCTTCCACTACAGCACGTCCTTTAAAGAGTAGGACGAAGTAAAGATTGAACTATCTTGATCACCGGCGTGGGCCTCTCATGGGCTCACGCCAGTTTTTTATACAATCTCGTCATTCCACAACGCCTTAAAGAAATCCGTCACATAATACAAATCAACATCTCCACTTCGACGGCTGATCCTATCGCGCGACACAAGGATTTGCCTTGCATTGGGATGCTCCTTGGCAAACTCGGCAAGACCCTTCTTGTGGCTGGGTTGCACCTCTTCGGTCGATTTGATTTCAATGGCTATTCTGGCGTTGCCTATCACGGCATCCACTTCGATATTGTCATAAGTATGCCAATAAGTCAACTTCTCTTCGCTGTTTTTATATCCCAAAAAAGCCACGATTTCCTGTAAAACAAGATGTTCAAAAGCATGTCCGTACTCGGGCGTCTTTGGAGCTAAATGATGGCGGCCTGTCAGGTAATTGGCAACACCCACGTCAAAGAAATAAAACCTTGAGGCTTTGGTGAGTTTTCGCTTGATGACTTTCCTGAAAGCGGGAACCTCAAATCCCAACAAGGTATCGCACAGTATCTTGTAATAGGCCTTGACCGTGTTGGCCGACACGCCACAATCCGCAGCCACGTTCTCGTAATTGAGTATTTCACCGTCCGAGATGGCAGCTACTTCCAAAAAGCGGACAAAATCGTCGATGTTTTGAACGGCTGCTTCTTCCAGGATTTCTTCCTTCAAATAGAGTTCAATATAGGATTTAAGTCGGTTACGTGCATTAGCCACCATATAATGTCGGGGAATCATCCCATTCTGTACGGCTCGATTCAAGTCAAAATCCGGAATTTCCGCACTAACCAAAGGAAACAGTGTTTCCGGGATAGCGCGTCCCCCGAGGCTGTTGACTCCACTCTTCTTCAACTTACGGGCACTGGATCCACTGAGGATAAAGAAAAGCCCTTTGTTCACCATCAGCCAATGGACTTCGTCCAACAAATCAGGAACTTTCTGGATTTCATCCACGATGATCAGCGTCTCAGGCGGATACTTTAGCAGGCTTTCCCTGAATTCCTCAGGATGCTGACGATAGCGATTTCTTAGTTCGGAGTTCAGGAGGTCAAAGTAAATGGCCTTCGGGAAGCGTGCTTTCAACAGTGTGGACTTGCCCACTTGACGGCCACCGAACAAAAACATCCCCTCGTCTAAACGATTCTCAATATCAAATATTCTATTGTACATCATAAATCAAAATTTCCTTATTATCGTTGCGGATATTTCTGAAAAATCCGAAATGACACTGCAAAATTATATAAATGTTAATTATCTCGCAAGTCAACAAGTCACAAAAAAAAACAAAAACAAGTTTCGCAACGATTTTGGAGAATTATTTATATTTGCAGTTTATTCTGACAAATAGCATCTTTTATGGATTATAATTTTACCGAGATCGAAAAAAAATGGCAGCAATATTGGCGCGACCAGAAAGTGTATAAGGTTGATATTGACCACAATAAGCCAAAATTCTATGTTTTGGACATGTTCCCCTACCCTTCAGGAGCAGGGCTGCATGTGGGTCACCCATTAGGCTACATCGCCTCTGACATTTATGCAAGATACAAACGCCTGAAAGGCTTCAACGTGCTGCACCCCATGGGTTACGATGCCTACGGCCTGCCCGCCGAACAGTATGCCATCCAGACAGGCACCCACCCTGCCGTGACCACCGAGAAGAACATCAACCGCTACCGCGAGCAGATGGACAAGATCGGCTTCAGTTACGACTGGGACCGCGAGGTGCGCACCAGCGATCCGAGCTACTACAAATGGACTCAATGGACCTTCATACAGTTGTTCAACTCATTCTACTGCAACAAATGCCAAAAGGCCCAGCCCATCAGTAAACTGGTAGCACGCTTCGAGGAAAAAGGCACCGAAGGCCTCAACGTGGCCGAAAGCAAGCCGCTGAGCTTCACCGCCGATGAGTGGAAAGCCATGAGCGAGAAGGAACAGCAAGAGGTGCTGATGAACTACCGTCTCGCCTACCAAGCCGAGGCTTTAGTGAACTGGTGCCCGAAACTCGGCACCGTGTTGGCCAACGACGAAGTAGTCGACGGTCTCTCCGTTCGTGGCGGCTATCCCGTAGTGCGCAAGTCGATGAAGCAATGGCTGCTCCGCATCACCGCCTATGCCGAAAGGCTACTCACCGGTCTGGAGACCGTGGAATGGAGCGAGTCGGTAAAGGAAGTGCAGCGCAACTGGATCGGCAAGTCCATGGGTGCCTCCGTCATCTTCAAAGTCGACGGTAAAGATATCGATCTGGAAGTGTTCACCACCCGTGCCGATACCTTGTTCGGCACCACCTTCATGGTGCTGGCTCCTGAGCACGAGTTGGTTTCAGAGATCACCACCCCCGAGCAACGTGCCGAGGTGGAAGAATACATCACCCGCACCAAGAACCGCAGCGAGCGTGAGCGCATGGCCGAGGTCCGCAAGGTGAGCGGCGCCTTCACGGGTGCCTACGGCATCAACCCCATCACGGGTGCCAAGCTCCCCATCTGGATTGCCGACTACGTCCTCATGGGCTATGGCACCGGCGCCATCATGGCCGTGCCCGCCCACGACAGCCGCGACTTCGCCTTTGCCAGACATTTCAACTTACCCATCATCCAGGTGGTGAAGAAACCTGGCACCGAGCCGACCGACCCCGCCACCTGGGAAGAGAGCTTCGACGCCAAGGACGGCGAGTTAGTCAACTCCGGCTTCCTCAACGGCCTCACCGTGAAGAAAGCCATCGAACGCATGATCCAGGAATTGGAGAAACTCGGCGTTGGCACAGGCAAGACCAACTACCGCCTGCGTGATGCCATCTTCAGCCGCCAGCGTTACTGGGGCGAGCCTTTCCCGATTTACTACAAGGACGGCATGCCTTACGCCATGGACGAGTCGAAACTACCTTTGGAGCTGCCTTCCATCGACGAATACAAACCTACCGAGACGGGCGAGCCGCCTTTGGCCCGTGCCAAGAACTGGGTCACCGAGGAGGGCTACCCCATCGAGACCAACACCATGCCTGGCTTTGCCGGATCAAGCGGCTACTACCTCCGCTATCAAGACCCACATAACGACAGGGAATACTTCAGCCGTGAAGCCAACGACTATTGGCAAAACGTCGACCTTTATATCGGCGGCGCCGAACACGCCACCGGCCACTTGATCTACAGCCGTTTCTGGTGCAAGTTCCTGCATGACCTTGACTTGTCATGCAAGGATGAGCCCTTCCAGCGCATGATCAACCAGGGCATGATCCAAGGCCGTTCCAGTTTCGCCTATCGTGTCAATCTGGAGAAGCTGTGCGAATATGACGTTTGGAACATCATCAAGGACAAGCGCTTGGGTGTGGAATTCGTGAGAGACTTCAAGGACGGCCGTCGTCGGTTCGACTTCTTCTGCCCTGAAAAAGACATCCTCATCGAGATCAACCGTATGGGCAACCTCGAGAAAGTGGCCGAGCCTTGGGAGGAATACGCGGCGTCGAAAGGCTACAAGCTGCTTTTGGTGCCTAACATCGACGTCTTGAATGATTACAGATCTGGAACCAATATCGTTGAGCAAAAGATCAAGGATTTGATTGCAGGCAAGGAAGTCCCGGCCTTTGTCGACGGTGAAGAGTACAAGCGAGGCCCCATCTTCGTCTCCAAGAACATCCCTGACCGTGAGCTGTTCAGCGATCCGATTCACGTGGACATCAACATGGTGCACAACGACATCCTCGACATTCAAGCATGCCGTCAATGGCGCGACGACCTGAAGGACGCCCACTTCATCAAGGAGAAGGACAAGGACGGCAACGAGGTTTATGTGTGCGGTTCGGAAGTCGAAAAGATGTCGAAGTCGATGTACAATGTGCAGAACCCCGATGATATCGTCGAAAAATATGGTGCCGACACACTCCGTCTGTACGAGATGTTCCTCGGACCGCTCGAGCAATCCAAACCTTGGGACACTCAAGGCATCGAAGGCACTTTCCGCTTCCTGCGCAAGTTCTGGAAACTCTACACCGACGAAAGCAACGAGTTCCGCATCAGTGACGAGCCCGCCACCGCGGCTGAGCTGAAGTGCCTGCACAAGCTCATCAAGAAAGAGGAAGACGGCATCGAGAGCATCTCGTTCAACACCGTCGTCTCCGCCTTTATGATTGGTGTGAACGAACTCACCGACCTCAAGTGCAACAAGCGTGAGATTCTGGAGCCGCTGTGCGTGATGATCTCGCCCTACGCTCCTCACATCGCCGAAGAGCTCTGGCACCTGTTAGGCCATAACGATTCCGTAGTGAAGGCTACCTTCCCCGTTTACGACGAGTCGAAGACTGTGGAAAACAGCTTCAACTACCCCATCAGCTTCAACGGCAAGATGCGTTTCAACATGGAACTGCCTGTGACGATGACCGCCGACGAGGTGCAAGCCGCCGTGCTGGCCGCCCCCGAAGCCGCCAAATGGATCGAAGGCAAGCAGATCCGCAAGGTGATCTACGTACCGAAGAAGATTGTGAACATTGTATTATAAACCCGATAGATTATGAAAAAGCTTATTTTGGTATTTACGCTCATAGCATCAGTGGCAACAAGTTTCATGGGTTGCAGGAAAACAACCAATGATTCAGACACCCACACGCAAAAATACACTTCGGCGACGACCTTCCGACAGGCATCTTTACCTACAATGACAGGGATATCTTCTACATACAGGATATGAACCTCACAACGATCAAATATGCCACAAGCGGTGAAATCTCCGTTGCAAAAGAAGGCGACATCTACACCATCGACATGACAGGTTTGACCATTGACGGCATCTCCGGCACACCGGCCATGCATTATGTTGGAACCATGCCCAAGTTTGATTTCCCTTTCTCTGATTAAATATTACTATGACAAAAAAGATTCTTAAAAATACTATGACAAAAAAACTTTTACTATTTATCGCTCTGCTGTGCGCGGTTGCACAGGGAGCTTGGGCGCAAAACAGTTGGGACGAAGTCTATGCAATGACGCAGACCACCTCGACAGACTGGACGGCCCTTGCAGGCTCCACTACGGGACAGACGCTCGGCAGTGTGGGTAACACGACGTACTATTACGCCAATTCGAACCTCAGTTTCACCAACAGCAACGCAGGCGGCAGCGGCCTGACCATCCAGGGCACGGTGTATCTTTACATCCCCTCCGGCACGACGCTGACCTGCACGGGAGCCAATGCCAGCGGAACCACGGGTGGCGGTGCCGGTATCGAATTGACCGAGGGCAACACGCTCTGCCTCATCGGTAGCGGTACGGTGAATGCCACGGGCGGTAATGCTGCCAATGGCGGCAACGGCGGCAATGGCGGCAACGCAAGTGGTGTTTGGAATGAATGGACATCTACGGGTGCCGGTGGCAACGGTGGCAATGGCGGTGGCGGAGCCGGTGCCGGCATAGGCACACGCGGCGGCAATGGCGGCAGTGGCGGTAACGGAGGCAGCGGCTATACGTACAGTGATTGGAAAGCACATAATGGAACCAATGGTACTTCTGGTAGTGCTGGTTCTACCGCTGGTGCGATGGGCACGATCTATGTGTATCAGGCTACCGGTACTGCGGTTGCGGTAAATGCCACCGGCGGCGTAGCAGGTTCAACAGGTGGTAGTGGTGGCAATCGCGGCCGTGGCCGTATAGATGATGAGGGTTATAACTATAGTGTGTCCGGCGGCGGTGGCGGCGGTGGCGGTGGTTTTGGAGGTGCAGCCAGCAACATCGGTACCGGAGGCCCCGGCGGTGGCGGCGGCGGCGGCGCCGGCGGTGCGCAGGATTGGAAGTCCTCTGGATACTACGATGTAACAGCCTACGGAGGCCATGGCGGACAAAATGCGAATGGCAGTTATGTTGCCGATGGCACAGAAGCTCTGACAAGTCGCCTCGCCATGGAGGCAGGCTTGGTAGATACCAATTATGATGGTTGGGATGACGATGACGCAAATCCACCAAGCGGCGCTGCTACTTTTGGCTCGGGCGGCTCGGGCGGCGGCTGTGGCAATGCCAGCAGCAACGGCTCGGCCGTCAGCCTGGCGTTATGGCCTACCTCAGGCGCAGGCACGGCTGAAAGCCCATACCTCTTGGACAATGCTGCCGAATGGAACACATTCGCCACAAACGTCAACAATGGCATCTCCTTCAACGGCAAATACATCCAACTGAACAACAGCATCAGCGTTTCGACGATGGTAGGTTTGTGCGAGGAGAGTCCTTACGCACCCCGTCCCTTCAGCGGCACTTTCCTTGGCAATGGAAAGACACTGACTGTCAGCATCAGCAGCTCGGCGACAGGCACTGGCACCAATGAGCAGGGCGTGGCACCGTTCCATTACATCAAAGGCGCCACGATCAAGGACCTGACCGTGGCGGGTACTATCGCTTCGGCCAGCTATTACACAGCGGGTATTGTGGGCTTTGCCCATGGCAGCAACCTGATTGAGGGTTGCACCGTCTCCGCCACGCTCAACATCAGCAACAACTATGCTGGTGGTATCATAGGCCATGCCATGAACTCGATTACCACCGTCAAGGATTGTTTCTTTAAAGGCACGTTCAACGGCGTTAGTGGCAGTCGTATCAATATCGGTGCCATTTGGGGTTGGTGCAACAGCGCCATTGGCGTTCTCCAGAACTGTTGGGAGAAGGGCACCTACAACAACATCACCTCCATGCATCCCATGGGCTTGATGGCCGCAGCGACCACAGGCACCGTCACCACCACAAGCTGCCTTTATGTGAATCAGCAGATAGGCACGCCTACCAACGCCAATACCATTGTGGGAGCAAGTCAGGTCAGCACCTCAGCACCCGGAAGTGGAATCTACGGCCCAGTAATGACTCCTGACAACTCTGTTTACTATCTGCCCTGCGTGGTTTCTGGTATTAAGGACAAATACGTCAGAACAGGTTCGGCTATTGTACCGGACATTGTGGTGACCTGTAACGAAATCGCGCTCGAAAACGGCACCGACTATGAAGTGACAATCGCCAATAACGTCAATTTAGGCACCGCTCAAGTAACCGTCACTGGCAAGGGCAGCTACAGCGGCACGGAGAACTTCACGTTCTCCATCGTTGACTATGAAATCGTTAATTCAGCGATTACCAGACTGCAAAACAAAGCGTATAAGGTGATTAAGGACACAAGAATAGATTGGGATCGCGTTGTAGTTGAAGGTGATGTCATACTGATTCTCGGCGAGGGTACTACCTTAGAAGTCCCGTTTGGCATCGAAGTGAGTGCTGGCAACTCGTTGACCATCGAAGGTCCTGGCACGCTGCGTATCACCGGCTGGTTAAGCCCATGCGCGGGCATCGGAGCCGATAACCCTGGTACCATCATCATCAATGGCGGCAACATCAATGTTCATGGAGGTATGAATTCAGCCGGACTTGGCGGTAGCCAGTCAAGTACCGGCGCAGGACGCGTCATCATCAACGGCGGCGTAGTCTCTGCCAGAGGCGATGGTTATGCTGTTGGCATTGGCGCCGGCGGTTTAGGCAAATGCTGCGATATAGTTATCAATGGCGGTCAGGTGACAGCTAAACCCGGAAATTTTGGAAAAAAGGGCATAGGCGTAGGTGATGACTACGCTGATTTGAGTGGAACGCTGACAATTGGCTGGACCCACCCCGACGATTCCATACGTTCCATTGGTGGTAACAGATTAGCCAATGTTACTTTTGTCAACGGCAAGCAGTTCGTATATGAAGGTACACAGGATATAGCTACGGGCGCTAACTTCAATACGGGCGGTGATAAGAAAATAGTGCCTTTCATAGCAACGGGTACGCTTCCTGGCGATGGCACAGAGGAAAATCCCTATAGTATCAGCACCACTGCCGACTGGAACGCCTTTGTGGCGAATGTCATTACCGGCAACTCCTACAGCGGCAAGTACGTGGCACTGACTGACGACATCAGCGTCACCCAGAAATGCGGCTACGTGTCGCAAACAACACTGAGCAGGGCTTTCAGTGGCACCTTCCTCGGCAACAACAAGATCATCACTGCCACCATCAACGATATGAGCACCGACTATGGTACGGCTCTCTTCAGCTATATCAACGGCGCCACCATCAAGAACCTGACTGTGGCGGGTTCCATCACCTCATCCAACAGGTACGCGGCAGGCCTTGTGAGCTATGCCGAGGGCACCAACCTCATTGAAAAATGCTACGTCACTGCTACGCTGAACATCAAGAGCGACTACGCAGGCGGCATCATTGGCCACGGTATGACATCGGCCACCACCATCAAGGAAAGCATCTTTGCCGGCACCTTCAACGGAATTGGTGGCAATCGTGCCAACGTCGGAGGAATATGGGGGTGGAGCACCGATGGTACACCCACCTTGCAGTCCTGCTTGGAAGCGGGTAACTACAACAACATCTCGTCCATGCATCCTATGGGCTTGCAAGGCGAAAAGGGCACCATCGAAAACAGTTACTATGTACACACACAGATCGGCTCGCCCGCCAACGCCTGCATTGTCAGCGGCGCCCTTCAGGCCTACACCTCGGCTCCTGACAATGAAATCTACTGGCAATTTACAGCTGCCGATAGCCATAACTACTATCTGACTTGCACCGTCAATGACGTATTGTCATCCTACGAATGGCAGACTGGTTCCCCTGACATCAGCTTTACCCCAGTCGTGAAAGGCGTCACCGGTGAGGCTCTCACCTTGGGCACCGACTATACAGCCAAGCTGGATGGCAATGCTGTGACGTCATTCCCAATCACCATCAATTCGGCAGGTACCCATACGCTCATCTTCACAGGCAAGGGCAATTACTATACCGGATCGAAGACCTTCAGCATAGTGCTGCACGGTCCGTTTGCGGGTGCAGGAACATCTGAGGATAACCCCTACCTTATCAACAATGCAACCGACTGGGCATATCTGGCCGACAATGTAGCCTATGAAAAGGACTACAGTGGCAAGTACTTTAAGCTGACCGCCAACATCGAAGTTACTGAGATGGTGGGCACCATCACACACGACTTCAAAGGCACCTTTGACGGCGGCGGCAAGACGCTGACCTTTACTAAAGGCACGTCTGAAAGACCTTTCGCCGAAGACCATTGCGCTCCATTCCGCTCTGTTGACGGCGCTACTATTAAGAACCTTAAGGTGACAGGCAATATCTACTCATTCAAAAAGTACGCCGCCGGATTGGTTGCCCGCAGCAACGGCACTACAAACATCAGCTCTTGCGTCGTCGGCACAGTCATCCATAGCGGCATTACTGGCGACGGCACACACGGCGGCATCATTGGCCATCCATATGGCCCGCTGACTATTTCGGAATGTGTCTATAATGGCCGTCTGCTCACCTACAATGGCACCACTCAGTGCGGTGGCTTTGTTGGCTGGTATAATAACAACAACGTCACTGTCAACAATTCGCTTTATGCCCCCAACACCAGCATCACACCAGCTGCTGGCGAGACGGACATCACCGACGGTGCCACCTTCGTGCGCGGCAGTAACATAGACGCATACTGCTACTACACCCAGGCATTGGGCGATGCACAGGGGATTCAGGTCTTTGCCACCCTCCCCAGCAATGAAGTCTGCATACAGGCACAGGCACTCGACGGCAATATGTACTATCATCCTTGCACGGTTAGCGGTGTGGCAGCGACTTACAGTCTGAAAGACAACCCTTCAATCACGCTGGCTGTGACAGGACTCAATAGTGCACTTACCCTTAATACCGACTACACGGCTACACTGAACGGTGCTGCAGTGCAACAAAGCACCATCAGCATCACCGCAGGGGGCTACTACACACTTATCCTCACAGGCATTCCGGATGACTACACTGGCTCAAAACAAATCACATTTGTAGTGACGCATGATCTTCCTGGCACCGGTACCGAGGAAGATCCATATCTCATCAGTAGTGCAGCCAACTGGAATCAGTTTGCGGTCAATGTAGCCAGTGGCATGGACTACAGCGGCAAGTATGTGAAACTGAACGCCGACATCAACGTTACCTCAATGGTGGGTACCAGCGAACACCCCTTCAAGGGTATCTTCCTCGGCGACGACAACTTTACGCTGACATTCACGGCAGGCTCGTCATCCGCACCCGTCAACGAGGAATACTGCGCACCGTTCCGCTATGTGAGAGGCGCCACTATTGAAAACCTTAAGGTGGGCGGCGACATTTACATGTCCAAGAAGTTTGCTGCCGGACTGGTCAGCCGTACCCTCGATACGACGAACATCACAAACTGCATCGTCAGCACCGTCATCCATAGCAGCATTGCGGGTGACGGCACTCACGGCGGCATTGTATCCATGCCTTCAGCCAAACTGAACATGACAGGCTGCGTCTATGACGGCCGTCTGTTCACCACCAATGGCACTAATTGCTGCGCCGGCCTCATAGGTTGGCATAATGGCTGTGTTATCAATTTCAGCAATTCGTTCTATATCCCCAACACAGGCATAACACCGGCTGCGGGCGAAACGGCTATCACAAACGGTGCCACCATCGTGCGTGGCAGAAACGCAACCCAGACCTGCTACTACGCCGAGACGTTAGGCGAGGCCCAAGGTACGCG
This sequence comes from Bacteroidales bacterium, assembly GCA_017531225.1. Classification (GTDB taxonomy): domain Bacteria; phylum Bacteroidota; class Bacteroidia; order Bacteroidales; family F082; genus Limimorpha. Next base: position 351,999 of record JAFXLL010000010.1, read on the forward strand.
AATCTATGTCAGCCATGGGAACGATTTCTACAAAAAGATTACGGCCAATAGCCATACCTACTATCAGCTTTGTACGATCAGTAACGTTACTGATGCCTATCAGTACACGGGCGAGGACATTACCATCGTTCCAACCGTCAAGGCTGCCGACGGCACGAAGCTCACGAATGATACCGACTACACCTATGCTTTCGATCCTACTCCAGTGAATGAAATTGGCGACTACACCCTGACCATCACTGCCAAGGGTAGCGACTGTGTTGGCTCAAAGAGCATTTCGTTTGCCGTGACAAACATCAAGCCCATGACTGCTGAATCGGATACACTGACGACAGGTGAATATATGGTATATGGCGACGTGACCGTCACACAACGCATCAGAATCATCGGCGATGTCGTGCTGAATCTTGGTGCGGGCAACACGCTTACCGCCAAGAAAGGCATTGAACTGAGCGAGGGCAACAAACTGACCATCAACGGACCTGGCTCACTGATTATCGACGACTGCAATGACAACAAATCGGGTATTGGAGCCGTGCGTGTGGGCACCCTTGTCATCAACGGTGGCTACCTCAATGTAAAGGGTCATGCTACAGCAGCCGGATTGGGTGGCGATTATAACAACACTTCGGGTGGAAGCATCACCATCAATGGCGGCGTGGTCATTGCCGAGGGCGGAGTTTTTTCCGCAGGCATAGGCGGTGGTGTAAGCGACTTAGACCAGTCTGGTGTATGCGGCGATATCGTCATCAATGGCGGTCAGGTAACTGTAGGTTCTAGCATTGGGTTCTTTGGGATTGGTATTGGACCTGGATATAGAATTCTTGGAGGACCTACTAAGAGCGGAACGCTGACCATCGGCTGGACCAACCCCAACGACTTCGTCAAAAGCATCGGTCACATTTATAGAGGAGAGACTTTTTTGAATAGCGTTACTTTTGTCGAGGGCAAACGATTCTTCATTGATGGCACACAGACCATCGCCACTGCCGCAGACATCGAAGGCAATAAGATTGTACCTGCCATGACGACTGTCATTAATGGCTACGTCGAAGGCAACGACGGTTGGGCCTTCATCGCTTCGCCAGTAGTTGAAAACATAGCTCCTTCGACGGTCGGTAACCTCCTTGGTAATGTGATTCCAGAGTCAAATCCAGTGCAATACGACTTCGACCTCTACCGCTTGAATCCGAGTAGTGTCATGTGGGAGAACTACCATCAGCACAACACACAGGAGGATCCTTTCATGCTCGTCAACGGCCAAGGCTACCTCTATGCCACCAGGGAAACCAAGACTTTGATGTTCCCCGGCACCTACAACACCGGCACAGAGAAGGTGATTGAGGACTTGCCTAAAGGCTTCAACCTCGTGGGCAACCCGTTCATTGTGGAGGCTTACGCAAACAGAAGCTATTACAAGATGAATGCCGTAGGCGATGATATTGAAATTGTTGAAAACTATGCTGAAAACCCAATACCAGCCTGCACAGGCGTTGTGGTGAAAACCGAGACCGCAGGTGAAAGCGTCACCTTCAGAACTTCGGCGCCAAATCAGCAGTCGTCAGCCAATAATGGCAGTTTGCAGATGACTCTTGTGAAAGGCAGCCTCGACACCCGCGACGCGAAGGTGCACGACAAGGCCATAGTGAGCTTCAACGAAGGCAGCAATCTCGAGAAATTTGTCTTCAATTATGAACACGCTAAGCTGTATATTCCGCAGAACGGACAAGACTACGCCATCGCCCACAGCGACCAGCAAGGCGAAATGCCGCTCAACTTCAAGGCCGCCACAAACGGCGAATACACGATTGCGGTCAGCCACGAGAACGTGGAATTAGGCTATTTGCACCTCATCGACAACCTCGCCGGCACCGACGTGGACTTGCTGCAAACGCCGAGCTACACCTTTACCGCCAGAAATGATGACTACGCCTCACGCTTCCGCTTAGTGTTCGTGTCCAACGACGCCCAACTTGGTGGCGAGGGCAGCGACGACTTCGCCTTCATCAGCAACGGACAAATCATCCTCACTGGTGTAACCGGCAACAGCGTGCTGCAAGTCATCGACCTCACTGGCCGCGTGCTCGCCTCCTACAAGGGCGCCAACCGCATCGGCACGAGCGGACTGGTCGCCGGAGTTTATGTTTTGAGAATCATCAACGGAGACGATGTGAAGACTCAGAAAATCGTTATCAAATAATATTTTAGAATTTATAGATATGAAAAAGTTAGCATTAACTCTCGCAATCATCCTCGGCATCGCCCTCGGCGCATCAGCCCAAAACGGCGGCCTGTTCGGCAAAGGTCCAAGCAGGGACATGGACTATGAATACGGCACCCGTGAAGGCGAAGGTCCCATGATCAACTTGCCCGGCTCGCATGGCTCCACCGACGATGCCGACGTACCCTTGGGCGGCGGCATTGCCCTGCTCACCGGCCTTGGCGCGGCCTACTTAGTGGCCAAAAAGCGCAAAAACGCCCAACGCGGCGCCATGATGGCGCTCCTCGCCCTGCTCGCTTTCGGGCCGACGGCGTGGGCACAAAACAGTTGGGAGGAAGTTTATGCACTGACGCAGACCACCTCAGGCGACTGGACAGCCATTAATCCAGGCTCCACCTCGGGGCATACGCTAGGTAGCACGGGTAACACCACGTACTATTATGTCAATTCAAATCTCAGCTTCACCAACAGCAACGTTGGCGGCAGCGGCCTTAAAATTCAGGGCACGGTGTATCTCTACGTGCCTGAGGGCGTGACCCTCACCTGCACGGGCGCCAACGCCAACGGACAGACTGGCGCCGGTGCGGGCATCGAGCTGGCCTCAGGCAACACCCTCTATCTCCTCGGCGGCGGCACGGTGAATGCCACGGGCGGCAACGCTGCCAATGGCGGCAGCGGCGGCACAGGCGGTGACGCAACAGGATCTAAAGGTGATTGGACCCAAACAGGTGCGGGTGGCACTGGTGGCACTGGTGGCGGCGGCGCCGGTGCAGGCATCGGCACACGCGGTGGTGCTGGCGGCAGCGGCGGTAGCGGCGGTGCTGGCTATATGTATAATAACGGTGCACAGGATGATACGCAAAATGGAACCCATGGTTCTGCAGGTAGTGCCGGTTCTACCGCTGGCGCGATGGGCAATCTCTATTGGCTCCAGTCTTTCGTCCATATGACTGCCACGGGCGGCAGCCAAGGAACAAGCGGTGGTAGTGGCGGTCAGCGTGGCCGTGGCTATGCATACGATGGATATAGTTATAACGTTTCTGTAGCCGGTGGCGGCGGAGGTGGCGGCGGCGGCTTCGGCGGTGCAGCCAGCAACATCGGTACCGGTGGCCCCGGCGGAGGTGGCGGCGGCGGCGGAGCCGGCGGCGCACAGGATTGGAAGCCCAACTCTACCGGTGGATTTTATGATGTAACTGCCTACGGAGGCAAAGGCGGTCAAAATGCTAATGGTGAATATGCTGCCGATGGTACAGAAGCTGCCACTAATGGTACTGCGAACAACCAAGGCTGGGTCACTGTCGAGAACGGCAGCGCTAATAGCTGGTATTCTGCAAGTGGTGCTTGTACTTTTGGCAATGGCGGCAGCGGTGGCGCCTGTGGAAATACCAGCACCAGTATTACCATAGTCACCAGCGAGATGACCACTATGACCTCGGGCATCTATACGGTATTAACGGATGTCACCATCTCAAATCGTATCACCATCGAAGGCAACGTCGTGCTGAACCTCGGCGAAGGTGCCACCCTCCATGCTCCCAAAGGCATCGATGTGAGCATAGGCAATAGCCTGATAATCAACGGCCCGGGCACACTGACCATCGACGGCTGCGACAATGATAAGGCGGGTATCGGTGCCAAGAATGTGGGCACGCTCACCATCAATGGCGGTATCATCAACGTAAGAGGCGGAGCAAATGGAGCAGGCATCGGTGGCAACGCGTGGAACGAAGGTGGCGGCACCATCACTATCAATGGCGGCATCGTGAATGCCAATGGTGGTTATGGCGCCGCCGGCATAGGCGGCGGTATAAGCGGCGGCAACACCTATAACAATGGACAAGGAACAGGCATGTGTGGCAACGTTTACATCTATGGCGGCCAAGTGACGGCCGTTGGTGGATCTAAGGCTGCAGGCATTGGCCCGGGTGTGTGTACTGATATTTTTTGTTTGCACCCCCCAATTAGCGGCAATCTCACCATCGGCTGGACCAATCCTGAAGATTTCCTCTATAACAGTGGTTTCTACTCTCAAAACGGCAGTTATTACAATCAAACATTGAGCGGCATCAGCTTTGTCGAAGGCAAGCAATTTATCATCGAGGGCCTTGGCGAGATTGCCAATCCATCCCTCCCCACCAACTTCGGCTCCAGGAAGATACTTCCTCTCGTCGACCAGGCCACGGCGCTTCCAGGCTCGGGCTCTCTGAGCGACCCATACCGCATCAGCAACCTCTCAGACTGGATGAAACTGGCTGTCAACGTGAATGGCGGCACAAAGAACTATAGCGGTGAATATGTGCGGCTTGAGAACGACCTCAGCGTATCAATCATGGTGGGCAAGGACGAGACCAACTCGTTCCAGGGCACCTTCCTCGGCAACAACAAGACGCTGACCTTCAGCTATAGCACATGGGAAGAGAACACGGCACCTTTCCGCGTCACCAAAAATGCCACCATCAAGGACCTCAAGGTGGCAGGCAGCATCAGCACCTCCGCCAAGTTTGCAGCAGGACTCGCCAGCCGCACCTTCGGAACTACCAGTATCACCAACTGCCAGGTGGACACCTATATACATAGCAACATCAACGGCGACGGCACCCATGGCGGCATCGTGGCCATGCCGAGCGGCACACTTAACATTGAGGGTTGCGCCTTCACCGGCCGTCTGCTGACCAACAAAGGAACCCACAGCTGTGGCGGCTTCGTGGGCTGGCACAACAGCTCAACCATCAGCGTCATCAATTCGCTCTATGCCCCAAGCAGCAGCATACCTTCAGGCTGGTCGGCCATCACCGGCGGTGCCACCTTCGTGCGCGGCGGCTCGCCAACAATCAACAACTGCTACTACACCGAGAAGCTGGGCGACGTCCAGGGTTCGCTTGTATTAGTATATCCCTCCGACCCAGGCAATCTAGGCAACGTGGTACAGGCCTACAGCACACTGACGGCATACACCAACGGTATCTTCTGCGACGACATATATTATTTGAAGGCCGCCACCTTTAGCGGTGCAGGCAATGAGGGCTCCCCATACCTCATCAGTAATGAATTCGAATGGAAGTCTTTCGCCGCCTATGTCAATAGCGGCTCCAACACCTACAGCGGCAAGTACATGAAGCTGACCGCCGACATCAGCGTGACTGAGATGGTGGGCAGCAGCGAGGGCAACTCGTTCCAGGGCACCTTCCTCGGCGACGGCGTTCACACGCTGACCTTCACCCAAGGCACGTCAGAGAGCGCCTTCAACGAACAAAACTGCGCCCCGTTCCGCTATGTCAACGGAGCCACTATCCGCGACCTTAAGGTGGCAGGCTACATATACACCTCACAGAAGCTTGCGGCAGGACTTGTCAGCAGACCATACGGCACGACGAACATCACCAACTGCCAGGTCAGCACAGTCATCTATAGCAGCGTCAACGGTGACAGTGCCCATGGCGGCATCGTTGCTATGCCAAGCGGCACACTTAACTTCGCAGGCTGCGTTTACACTGGCCATCTGCTGACCAATAACGGCTCCATAAACTGCGGCGGCTTCCTGGGCTGGTACAACAGCGCGACCGTCAGCGCCACCAACTCTCTCTATGTCCCAAGTGGCAGCATAGCAGACGGCTGGTCGGCCATCACTGACGGAGTCACTTTCGTGCGAGGAGGCAGCCCAACCATCAACAACAGCTACTACACCGAAGCATTGGGAACGGAACAGGGCAAGATGGTTTATACTATCACCACCACTGTCCCTACCAACCTCGGCACCCTTAAGGCGGACTACAGCATGCTGAAGGCATACACTAACGGCATCCTCTACGACGGCACGTATTACGTTACTCGAGCCCTCAACGGTACAGGCACGGAGGGCAGCCCATACATCATCGCCGATGCTGACGACTGGGGAACTTTCGTCTATAACGTCAACAATGGCTATAACAACTACAATGGCGAGTTCGTGAGACTGGATGCCAATATCAACATTTCCCAAACAATTGGATTACGCGACAACCGTCCATTTAGCGGCACCTTCCTCGGCAATGGCAACACCATCACGGCAAGCATCATCAGCACGACGACCGGCGAGGGTGCCAATGAGCAAGGTGTGGCTCCGTTCCACTATATCAATAACGCCACTATCAAGGACTTGACAGTGGCTGGTTCCATTGCCTCAGCAAGCTACCACACCTCAGGAATCGTGGGCTTCGCCAATGGCACCAATACGATAGAGGGCTGCGTTGTCACGGCCACGCTCAACATCAGCAACAACTACGCCGGCGGTATCATCGGTCACGGACTGAGTTCCAACACCACCATCCGAGGCTGCGTCTTTGCCGGCACCATCAACGGTGTGGGTGATGACCGTGAGAACATCGGCGGCATCTGGGGCTGGAGCAACTCCGGCACACCTACCTTAGAAGATTGCTTAGAGGCTGGTACATACACCAATATTGCCTCCATGCACCCCATGGGCTTGCAGAAGGACGCCGGCACCATCACCAACTGCTACTACGTAACACCCCAAATTGGCGAGCCCAGCAACGCCTGCACCGTCAGCGGTGCTGTGCAAGCTCTCACCGATGAGGAAATACAGCCTTTGGGCGAACCTGTCGCCACCTATAGTACCAGCGGCATCAACGTTTACGCAAATGGAATCAGCTACGGCGGCAATTTCTATTATCATCCCGACAAGAACATCAAGCTCACCGTGCAAGGCTATGGCAATAGCACCGAAAGCGACCATTGGGCGTTCATCGCCTCGCCCGTCGCCGGAAGCATTGGTGCCACGGCGGTCAGCAATTTGGAGGCTGACAACGCAACCGACTTCGACCTTTACCGCTTCAACCCAAGCGCGGATTTGGAATGGGAAAACTGGAAGCAAGAAGGCAATCATCATCATTTCAACCTTGAGAACGGCCAAGGCTACCTCTACGCCACCAAGGAAACCAAGACATTGGTCTTCAGCGGCATGTTCAACACGGGTGACACAAAGCCCATTGAGAACCTGCCGCAAGGCTTCAACCTTGTGGGCAACCCGTTCACGGTGGATGCCTACGTCAGCAAGCCTTACTATACGCTGAACGAAGACGGCTCGGTCATCGTGGCCCAACCGAATGGAACCACAACTCCCATCGCGCCTTGCCATGGCGTTATCGTGAAAGTGGACGGAAACGAAAGCGTCACCTTCAGCAAGACGGCTCCCGCCGCCACTGCCAACCAAAGCCTGTTGAACATCACGGTTGCGGAGCAAAAGTCAGGCACACGCGGCGCTTCGACAGGCTCAGCGACCGCCATCGACAACGCCATTGTGCGCTTCGGCGAGGGAGAGCAGTTGGGCAAGTTCCATTTCGGTAATCCAAGCGCCAACATCTGCATCCCGCAGGGCGGAAAGGAATATGCTGTGGCCAACGTCTCTACAAACGAGATTCCCGTCAATTTCAAGGCCACGAAGGATGGCGAATACACCATTTCCTTCAATCCTGAGAACGTGGAATTCGACTATCTGCACCTGATTGACAACCTCACTGGATCGGACGTGAACTTGCTGCAAACGCCGAGCTACACCTTCACGGCACGCAATGACGACTACGAGAGCCGCTTCCGCCTGGTGTTCGTGGCCAACGACGCCGACCTCGGCGGTGAAGGAAACGATGACTTCGCTTTCATCAGCAACGGTCAATTCATCATCACCAGCGAAGGCACGTTGCAGATTATTGACATGATGGGACGAGTAATTGTTACAAAGCAACTGTCAACTACAAACTCCCAACTCCCAACTGCCAACTTCAAAGCAGGTGTCTACGTGCTGCGACTGGTCAATGGCGATAATATTAAAACACAAAAGATTGTTATTAAATAATTTAATCAAACTATTATGAAAAAGTTCTTTTCATTGGTGTTGGCCGCCACCATTATTTGCGGCGCAATGACATTCACCTCATGTTCAAAAAACAAAGACAATGTGGCCGATAAGATCATCGGCAAGTGGCTTAACGTTGAATCAGCCGGATTACCGCTCACCGCTGACATTCTTTCGGTATCAACCTTCGTCAAGGAAGGCTCCGAATACAAGTGCTATTACAGCATATCGGAGGCGGATTACGATGTGTGGTTTTACAAGAAACAGGCCGATGTGAAGGTTGATGGCAATACCATCATGGTAACCTTGAAAGTGGACAACATCACAACGGTGGAAGAGATGACCGACATCACCGTTAACGGCGACGACCTATATTACAAAGGCAAGACCACGCTGTATATTAACGGTGAGGAGATTGCTTCATACGGCCCTTGTCAGGAGCACTACGTCAAGGTTAACGACGACTTCTCTCAAATCGTCATTGGCCGCTGGGAAGGAACCGTCACCAGCGACGAACCGGATTTCACGCCTTATCCAATCTGCGAGAAATACCTCGCCGACGGCACTAACATCGAATATGAGCTCGTAGACGGGCAATGGGTGGAAGTAGAAACGGAATACGCCGATTATTTCGTCGACGGCAGCCTGTTGTGCACGCGCTGGCAATATCCAGGATGTGAAGAAGAACGTGAGAACAGCGTTTTAGTGTCATACTCCAACGATACGTTGATCGCAAAGGAAGTGGTCCTGCGTCATGGCAATCTTTACACCGAAACCAGTACCCTGACCAAGGTCAGTGAGTAAATCATGACAATAAATGATACCGTAGGGACGCGGCGATGCCGCGTCCTTTTTTTTATGCGACATTTGCTTTTCTAATGAAAAAGGGGTAAATTTGCGTCTAAAATTAAAAGTGTTTAACTAAAAAATAAAGAAAGGAAACCCAACATGAAAGCAGACAAAATCATTAAAAACGCAAAAATCTTCACATCAAACAAAAACAATCCGATGGCAACTTCACTTGTGGTGAAGGACGGCAAATTCATATATGTGGGCGACGAGAAGGGTCTCACGAATTACGAAGGCGAGATCACCGACCTCGGTGGCAAGTTTATCATGCCTGGCATCATCGACAGCCATGTGCATATCACCATTCCTGTGGGTTTTGAGTACGCGCCAATGGGAGAACGCATTGAGCCGGACGGCAAGCAGGCCGCGCTGGACATGATGGCGGACTATATCAAGAAGAACCCCGGGGAGAAGCGCTACAGGTTCTACATGGAGAAAAGGTTCCTGAAAGGTGAGGATATTGTCAAGGAGGAGCTGGACGCCATCTGTCCGGATGCCGAGCTTCAGATTCAGGAAGGCGAAGGACACAGCATCTGGGTCAACTCCAAGATCCTTGAGAAACACGGCATTACAGACGAAACACCAGATCCTATACCAGGACTTGCGTATTACGTACGTAAGGACGGACATGTGACCGGAAATATGTACGAGGGCGCAACGGAAGTCCGTATCATTCTGGACAGTGGGATGGAACTGACCGATGAGCAAGTGGATGCGGCGCTTCAGCGCTGGATCGACTTCTGCGTCGAATATGGCGTTTCTGCGGTATTCGATGCCGGCCTGCCGGGCGATATGAAGTTCCATGAGAAGGTCTATAAGCGTCTGGTCGAACTGGACAAACAAGGAAAGCTGCCCATTTATGTTGACGGCAGCCTCGTGGTGAACGCAGAGCGGGATGCAGAGGAGGGCCTGAAGCAGCTGAAGCGCATACAGCGTGAGTATAACTCGGAGCACCTGAAGGTACATACCATGAAGATTTTCATGGACGGCACCCAGAAGATCCATACCGCGGCCATGGTCACGCCCTATGTGGATGTCCATACGACGGGATCTACCGCTTTCTCTGCGGAGGGAATCGCAAAGCTCTTGAAGGAGCTCAACGAAGCCAATCTGGATCTTCACCTTCACACCGTCGGTGAGCGCGCGTCACGCACGGTATTGGATGGCGTTGAGATGGCCAAAAAGGAGATGGGTGACAAGCTCCACGTAAGAGTCACCTGCGCACATCTTGAAATTGAGTGCGACGACGATCTGGAGCGTTTCGCCAAGCTTGGCGTGTTCGCCAACTTTACGCCACACTGGCACTCTGGAGACCCCGCCATTGCGGCTACCTGGCTGGGTATGGAACGTGCCTGCAAGCAGTTCCGCTGCAAATCGGTTTGGGACAGCGGCGCCACGGTGGCCTGGTCCAGCGACAATATCGTATTTATGGATTTCACCACCTGGAACCCCTACTTAGGCATGGAGGTGGGTATGACCCGCTGGATTACCGAAAAGACCAGAAACTACCCGTACACCGTAGCTTCCAAAGTATTCCCGCCTGAGAACGAAAGAATGGGCATTGAAGAGATGTTGATAGGCTTTACCATCAACGGCGCCAAACAGCTGGGCATCGAGGCGAAAAAAGGCTCCATCGAGGTGGGCAAGGATGCCGATTTCCTGGTGTTCGACAAGGACCTGCTGACAGCAGAACCTGAGGGCTTCAGCTACAACTCGCCGAAGGATGTTTATTTCCGCGGAAAGAAAGTGAAATAACATATATTGTCTGACAAGTAGTTCAATCTGATTATTTAAGGAGGAATCATTTATGAATAATATTTCCGAAAAGCTGAACCAGGCCGGTTTCCAGTTTGATGTGAAGGACCAGTCCGCCGAGAGGGTCATATACGGTAATTTTTACACGGTGGACAAGGAGCAGCCCAGAGCCGAGGCTGTGGCGATCTTCGGCGGGCACTTCGTCTATGTAGGAGACGCGGAGGGCGTCAAGGAGTACATCGGTGAGAATACTAAGGTAGAGCACTATGAGGGCGGTCTGATCATCCCCGGCATGTCCGATGGTCATTGCCACTGCTCCGTCGGCGGCACGGTGGAGCTCTTCGAGGCAAATCTGCTGAAGGTCTTCGATGTTGACGAATTTATGGGCCGGATCAAGACGCTCATTGAGAAGCATCCGGAATATGAGGTCTACCAAGGCTTCGGCTTCCTCCCTGTGAAGGAAGTATTCGGCCCCTACGGCCCCACCGCGGATATGCTGGACGGTCTGTCGGACAAGCCCATTGTCCTCGCGGACATGGGCCTTCACTCCTACCTGGTGAACCATGCCGCCATGAAGCGCCTCGGCATCAGCAAGGATACGCCCGATGTCAGCGACGGCATCGTTGTCCGATATGAGGACGGCACCCCCACCGGCTGGTTCCGGGAGGGCGCCATGGCCTATATCAAGCCGCTCGTCGGCTTCACGGTGGAGCAGTACAAGGAAGGCTTCCTGCGTTATCAGGAGGAGTATCTCGCCCATGGCATGACTATTTTCATGGACGCGATCATCAACTGGGACTACACCGACAATGAGGTGGAGGCGCTGCATCAGCTTGATGCCGAGGGGAAGCTCAAGATGCACGCCTACGGCGCCTACCAGGTGTTCCAGGCGGAGGGTCACGACACCATCGCGGAGGTCGAGCATGCCGCAGTCCTCAGAGAGCGCACGAAGGGCCCCATGTTCGATCTGATCAACACCAAGATCCAGCTGGACGGCACGATCTCGCCCACCCTCGGGACCGCCTATATGAAGGAGGCCTACTGCGATCCCGAGTCGCAGAAGATTAACAACCACGGACAGCTCCGTATGGACATGGACACTCTCACCGCGGTGTACAGAAGATCCCATGAGCTCGGCATGGCGGTGCACCTGCACGCCATCGGCGACGGGGCGCTGGCCATGGCACTGGACGCCATTGAAAAAGCCAATGCGCAGACCGGGCCCTGTGATCTCCGGGACGCAGTCGCGCACCTGGAGGTCGTGGACCATGCGGACATCCCCCGCATGGCAAAGCTGGGCGTTGTGGCTTCCACCGACCCGTTCTGGATTCCCCTGCCGCCTGAGCTCGAGCCCATCCAGAGCCACGGCCTGGGCAAGGAGCGCACGGCGGCCATGCATCCGATAAAGTCCTTCTTCGATGAGGGCGTTGTCGTGTCCTCCGCCAGTGATTACCCCATCACCTACCCAGCCTATGCGCTGGATGGTATTCAAATGGGCGTGACACGTCAGCAACCGGGCCGTCCGGACTCCCTGCATTGCCCATCCGAGCGCGCCACGGTCGAACAGATGATCCAGGCCTGCACTCTTAACGCGGCTCGCCAGTTCCAGTCCGAGGACCGGTACGGCAGCATCAGCGTCGGCAAGGAGGCGGACATGGTCCTTCTGGAGCGGGATATCACCGCCTGTGATTCCGAGCAGATCCATGATACCCCCGTTCTGCGTACCATGGTGGGAGGAGAATGGGTATACACCCACTGATGTCATTTATCTTTTGCAGAAGCTCTTGAATAAGCTGATACACCTGCGTAAAATAATCAGGGTGGTCAGGCAGGAAAGAACAGAAAGGAAGATGAAAATGAAATATTCTTTAAACTAAATGAACATGAACAAGAATCAACCTCTGGATTATTCCAATAAAGCCAATTGGTATCAGATTCCGGAAATCACTAAGGATGTCGACACCTTCTATGTATATGTACTATTTCAACAACATCAAGGACAACGTGGCGAAACGCGTCGCCGCCTATAACAACAAAAAAATAAAAGACATGAATAACGAAAATAAAAAGGCCGTTAAATGTAACAACGGCACCTTCGTCGGCAAGAAGACTGACGAGCTGATTATCTGGAAAGGCATCCCCTACGCTACTCAACCTGTGGACAAGCTTCGTTGGAAGAAGGCTCTTCCTGCCGCAGACGATGACGGCGTGTATGAAGCGACAAATCCCGGCCACGTTCCTATTGGACCTCTGAACGACTCGATGGGAACGGCGGAGTTCGGCGAGGACTGCCTCGTGCTGAACGTATATTGCAATACCAGCTGCACTGACAGCAAGAAGCCGGTCATGGTGTGGATTCACGGCGGCGGCTTCTGCGCCGAATCCCAAGCGTCGCCCCTCTACGACCTTACCAGCATCGCCAAGCAGTGCCCCGACATCCTATTCGTATCCATCGACTACCGTCTCGGCTTCATGGGATTCATGAACTTCGAGCGGGTTCCCGGCGGAGAGAACTTCAAGGAGGCAGGCAACCTCGGTCTGCTTGACCAGCTTGAGGCCCTCAGATGGGTACAGAAAAACATCGCCGGATTCGGCGGCAATCCCGACAACGTGACGATTTTCGGCGAGTCGGCAGGCTCGGCAAGCGTCACGTTCCTCCCGCTCATCGACGGAAGCGAGGGACTCTTCAAGAGAATCATCGCCCAGAGCGCCAACATCGCCTATTGCGACACGATGGAGCACGGCATCCACGTCACGCAGAACTTCCTGTCCGTAACGGGCTGCCAGACCATGGACGAGCTGATGGCACTCACCACCGAGCAGCTTGTAGACGCCTACCTAAAGGCATACACCATCGACAAGAACTGCCTCCTCGGCGGCGCCAACTTCCCACTCCTCGACGGCGTCACGCTGCCCGAGGACCGTGCGGACATGTACAAGATGTGGGGAGACGAGAAGCGGGCCAAAATCGATATGATGATTGGGTCTAACCAGGACGAAATCAGGTACTTCGTTCCGTTTGAAGGCGGCGAAGAAGGCTTCCTCAACACGCTGAGGTGGATCACCAAGCGGGACCGTGCACTGCTCAACGAGCAGGAGAAGGGCATGTACGACGAGTTCATGGCAACACTCGCAAACGAAAGCGAGGGAAGCAGGTTGGAGCAATATTGCAACGACCTCAACTTCCGCGCTGGCAACACCAATATGGCCATCAGACACGCTGCCGCCGGTGGCAACACTTACATGTACTTCATCAAGAAGCCGGTGATAACCCCCGAGCTTGGTGCGATACACGCTGTCGAGATTACCTACCTGTTTGACACTTGCACATTAGACCCGATGGGGAGCGAAAAGATCGTCGGTACCGACGAGTGCGAGTTCCGCCACGTCGCAAAGGAGATGTGGGCCAACTTCGCCCGGACGGGCAACCCCTCCACCGACAAATACGAATGGAAGAAGTTCACGGGTGACGACCGCCAGACGATGGTCTTCGACGATGCCATCGGCATGAAGAAGGATATTTTCGGAAGGCGGGAAGACCTGATGATGTCCTGGGCAGAGCGCTTGGGGAACGGGTCGTCCAAGAGGGTCTGCTAAATAACACTATGGAAAAATTACAGATGTGGACCAATTTCGCACGCTGCGGCAACCCGTCGACAGATCAGATCGAGTGGAAGGCGTACTCGGCCGACGACCAGAACGTCCTGGTCATCGCCGGACCAGGTGACATTCGTATCCAACATGACCTGCTAGCCGACCAGTACAAGGCCGTGCTCCCCTTGCTCGGCTACTACCAGTTCATGGACAAGTTCTTCACGCCCGGCTACCTTTTGGATATCCTCGCCGCGCGCAAATCAAAACAACAATAAAAACGAACAAACGAACAATCATGAAAGCAGATAAAATCATCAAAAACGCAAAAATCTTCACTTCAGACTTGAACAATCCACAGGCGACAGCCTTAGTGGTCAAAGACGGAAAATTTGTCTATGTGGGCGACGAGGCTGGCCTCGCAGCCTATGAGGGCGAAGTCACCGACATGGGCGGGAAGTTCATCATGCCCGGCATCTTTGACAGCCACGTGCACGTAACGCTGCCTGTAGGCTTCGCTTATGCCCCGGAGAGCGAACGCTTTGCCTGCAACGGCAAGCAGGAAGCCCTAGACTATATGGCCGACTATATTGGCAAGCATCCCGGCCAACAGTGCTATCGCTTCATCCTGGAGAAAAAGTTCTTGAATGGCGAGAATCTCACCAAAGAAGATTTGGACGCCATCTGCCCTGACGCGGAGCTACAGATCCAGGAAGGGGAGTTCCACAGCGTTTGGGTGAACTCCCGGGTACTGGAACGCCATGGCATTACCGACGAAACGCCGGATCCCGTTCCGGGGCTGAGCGTGTATGAGCGCAAGAACGGGAAGCTGACCGGCTACATCATTGAAGGCTCTGCGGAGGTGCGCATCGTCCTGGACGGTTCCATGGACCTCAGCGACGAGCAGATTGACGCCGCGCTCCAGTCCTGGATTGACTTCTCTGTCCGCAACGGCGTGTCGGCGGTGTTCGATGCCGGCATTCCCGGCTTCCCGGAGTTCCACGAAAAGGTGTACCAACGCCTGAAAGAGATGGACAAGCAGGGCAAACTGCCGGTCTATATTGACGGCTGCTATGTGATTGCCGCCAACTGGCAGGCGGAGGAAGGCCTCAGGGAACTCAAGCGTTTACGGCAGGAATTTGATACGGAGCACCTCAAGGTCCATACGATGAAGATTTTCATGGACGGCACCCAGAAGATTCACACCGCCGCCATGGTGACGCCATACGTGGATGTCGATGAGATGGGAGCCACCGCCTTCAACAAGGAGGACCTCGCCACCCTGATGGTCAAACTCAACGAGGAAGGTCTGGACCTTCACATGCACACCGTAGGCTCCGCAGCCTCCCGCGTGGCGCTTGACGCCGTGGAGCTGGCCCGGAAGGAAGTGGGCGACAAGTTCCGCATGCGGGTCACCTGCGCCCACTTGGAAGTGCAGGACGACGCGGATTTGGACCGCTTTGCCAAACTGGGCGTGATCGCGAACTTTACGCCCTGGTGGCATTCTGGTGACTACAGGCTATGGGCTTCCTGGCTGGGTGAGCCGCGGGCCCGCAAGCTGTTCCGCTGCAAGACGCTTTGGGACAGCGGCGCCCTGGTGACTTGGTCCTGCGACAACGTGGTCTTTGCTTTTGATCTCTGGAATCCCTATCTGGGTATGGAAGTGGGCATGACCCGCCATATCACGGAAAAGACCAATGCTCCTGATTTCACCAGAAGTGCCGAGGTACTTCCGCCCGAGGACGAGAGAATGAGCATTGAACAGATGCTCTTGGGCTACACCATCAACGGCGCCAAACAACTGGGCATTGAGGCCACCAAAGGCTCCATCACGGCTGGCAAGGACGCAGATTTCTTGGTGTTCGACAACGACCTCCTCACGGCAGAACACGAGGGCTTCAGCCGTAACATGCCGAAGGAAGTGTATTTCAGTGGAAAGAAAATGAAATGAACAAATAAGCCTAATTAAAAGACTATCAAACAATGAACAAAAATAATCCCATCGACTATTCCCAAAAAGCCAACTGGTACCAGATTCCAGAAATCACCAAGGAATTCGACACATTCTACGTTTATGCAACCGAGTACATCATGGGCAGCATGGAAGAAGGCGCTCCCGATTACGCGGACTTGGACAACGCCGAAATGTTGGAGGGAGCTGCGGGCGAATACTTGCTGCACGCAACCGCTTACGCGGACTCAACTAACGTGTTCATGCCGTACTACCGCCAAGTGGGCTTGCGGTATGCAGGAGTGGTTTGGAAGAGAGACGGAATCTTTGATGCAGCCATTGCAGATATGCCGTATGGCGACATCGTAGCCGCGCTGGACTACTACTTCGAACATTACAACAACGGCCGCCCATTCATCATTGCCGGCCACAGCCAAGGCTCAGCCATTGTCAAAATGGTGCTCAAACACTACTTTGCGGAGCATCCCGATTACTACAAGCGCATGATCGCCGCCTACCCCATTGGATACGCTTTCACCAAGGACGAGTTCAAGGCCTACCCGCACATGAAGTTTGCGACAGGCGAGTGTGACACGGGCGTCATCATCACCTGGAACACCGAAGGTCCCAAGAACAGGGAGGTGAATGCCAATACCTGCGTGTTGCAACCGGGTTCCATGAGCATCAACCCGCTCAACTGGAAGCTGGACGACACCTACGCTCCAGCCAGCATGAACCTGGGTTCGCTCTTCCTGAACGAGAAAACCGGCGAGGTGGAGATGGGGGACATTGGCGCTGACGCGCAGGTATTCCCCGACCGAGGCGTGGTGGTGACGCATGCCAAGGGAGAGAAAATGACGGAAGAGAAGGCTGCGGTAGCCACGGCATTCTTTGGCCCTGACGGCCGCCATGGCGAGGATTACGCGCTCTTCTACAACAACATCAAAGACAACGTAGCAAAGCGCATCGCAGCCTATAAGGCGAGCCGATAGAAACAGGTTTAACAAAGGATAACAAACATGAAGGCAGATCATATCATAAAAAACGCGAAAATCTTCACGGCGGACAAAGACAATCCGCAAGCGACTGCCATTGTCGTGAAGGATGGCAAATTCGTCTACGTGGGCGACGAGGCTGGCCTTTCAGCGTATGAGGGCGAAGTCACCGACATGGGCGGAAAATTCATCATGCCGGGCATCATCGACACCCATGTGCATATCACGACAGGCACCGCTTTCGAGTATGCTGATTTGGGCGTGTACGTCCCATGCAACAGCAAAAAGGAAGCCTTGGCTTTTATGTCGGAACATATCGCCAAAAACCCTGGACTGGAGCCTTACAGATTCATGTTGGAGCGCGCAGCCCTGAATGGAGAAGAACTCTTGAAAGAGGACCTCGACGCCATCTGCCCCGACAGCGGACTCGTAATCCTGGAAGGCGAAGCGCATAGCGTTTGGGTGAACTCCAAGATGCTCGCGCAACACGGCATCAACGATGAAACGCCAGACCCCGTGCCCGGACTTGCCTATTACGTGCGCAAGGACGGCCACGTGACCGGAAACGCCTTTGAATCGGCAAGCTGGCCCTTCCTCTTCGACCAATTGAGAAAGAGCCTGACCAATGAACAGATAGGGACAGCGGTTTCGCGCTGGATCGATTTTTCCAAGGAATACGGCATAAGCGCTGTTTTTGACGCCGGATTCCCTGAGCACAACGACATCCACGAGCGGATCTACGCCTATATGCGCGATTTGGACAGACAAGGCAAATTGCCGGTTTACGTTGACGGATGCTATATCCTCACGAATCCGAAAAAGGTGAAGGAAGCCCTGGAAGAAACGAAGCATTTCAACCGCGAGTTTACCACCGAGCACCTGAAGGTGCATACATTGAAGATTATGATGGATGGCACCCTGAAGATTGAGACTGCTGCAATGGTGACGCCATACGAAGACACCGGAGCGGCTGGAGCCACAACTTTCACTGCCGAGGAAATCGCGGAAATCCTCAAGGAACTCAACAAGGCCGGACTTGACCTTCACGTGCATTGTGTCGGCGAACGCTCGTCGCGCGTGGTCCTTGACGGCGTTGAATTAGCCAAGAAGGAACTGGGCGACAGCTTCCGTGTGAAAGTCACCTGCTGCCATCTTTGGGTTCAGGACGACGCCGACCTCTCACGTTTCGCGGAACTTGGCGTGATTGCCAACTACACGCCCGCATGGCACAACGGAAACATGGGCTTGGGCTGCGAACCTTCAGAGTTCTGGCCCAACCTGATTGGCGAGAACCGCGCCAAGAAAATGTTCCGCAGCAAGACCGTCTGGGACAGCGGCGCACTGGTGACCTGGTCAAGCGACGACGTCGACTTCGGCGAGTTCCTGACCTGGAACCCGTATTATGGCATGGAAATCGGCATGACTCGCTGGATCAACGAGAAGACCAAGATCATGGAAAGCCAAAGGACGCTTAAACCGCTCGATCCCGCCAATGAGAGAATGAGCATTGAGGAAATGATCCTTGGCTATACCATCAACGGCGCCAAGCAGTTAGGCATCGAAGCCAACAAAGGCTCCATCGCCGTCGGCAAGGACGCTGACTTTTTGGTGTTCGACAACGACCTGCTCACGGCGGAGCATGAGGGCTTCAGCCACAACATGCCGAAGGAAGTGTATTTCGGCGGAAAGAAGATGTAATGTCAGCAAAGGATTCGACATATCAGCTTCCGCAACGTTACTCCTTCAAATCCATCTGGAAGACTACATTCCCCATCCTTGTAGCCTTAGTGATGGAGGAGTTGCTGGGCATGACCGACACGGCCTTTCTTGGCCGTGTCGGTGAGGTTGAATTGGGCGCCTCGGCCATTGCGGGTGTGTATTTCAGCATTCTGTACATGCTCGGCTTTGGCTTCTCCATCGGTGTCCAAATCATCATCGGTTGGCGCAACGGAGAAGCTAATGAGAACGGGAAAGGCTTTGATTCCATCGGGCGTGTTTTCTGGCAGGGCATTTGGTTCCTGGCAGCCTTGGCGCTCGTGACCATCGTCCTGTCGCACTTCCTGTCGCCGCCGCTTCTTCGTTCGCTCCTGAAATCGGATAACATTTTTGAAGCCGCCAAAATCTATGTTGATTGGCGACTTCCCGGATTGCTCTTTGCCTTTATGACAGCGCTGTTCCGTGCTTTCTATGTTGGGACGCGGAAAACAGCCTGCCTCACATGGAATTCCATCGTATTGGTAAGCTGCAACGTCCTGTTGGACTGGTTGCTCATCTTCGGTCATTGGGGGCTGCCCGCCATGGGCATCAAGGGAGCCGCGTTGGCATCGACCATCTCGGAAGGCATTTCGTTGCTTTTCTTTGTGATATGGGCTGGCTTTACGGCCAATAAGAAATATGGTCTTCAGAAGCCCGTCAAACCTGTGTGGAAGGAACTCAGGCGCATGCTCTCCACCGCCTCTTGGGTGATGGTGGAGTATGTGCTGAACATCTCGGTGTGGCTGTTTTTCTTCCTCTTCATCGAGCATTTGGGCGAAGAGCAGTTGGCTATTGCCAATATCGTCCGAAGCATTTCCGAGGTGCCGTTTGTATTTTCGGCGGCCTTTGCCTCTACTGCGGCAACGTTGGTGAGCAACATCATCGGCGAGGGTCATCCCGAAGGCGTGATTCCCATTATCCGACGGGTAGTCGTACTTTGTGCTCTGACCATGCTGCCGCTGCTGGCCGTCTTCGCCATTTTCCCGCATTGGATTATCAGCCTGTTCACCGACATTCCCTCATTGGTCGAAGGGTCCGTTGCCACGCTTTGGGTGATGTGCGCCGCCACCCTCGTCACGCTGCCATGGAATGTATATCTGCAATCGGTGGCCGGGACCGGAAACACACGGATATGCCTCCGTTTCGATGTGGTGGCTTTGTGCATCTACGCCGTATACTGCACCATCATCATCGGCATCCTCAAATCCAGTATTGCGTTGTGCTGGACGGCCGATGGCATCTATTCGCTTTGCATCTGGATCCAGTGTATCGTGTACATCCACGGGAAAAAATGGCGCAAAAAGACAATATAATTTGATTTTGAGCAGTTACTAAACAAAGAACCTAACAATATGCGTAAACATAGAATCGTCAGATTATTTGAGTCAAGGAAAGGACATCTTGATTCACGAGTGATGCAGGATTATATCAGTAATGGAATCGCCACCATTCCTTGCCGCGTTTCCGACTACTACGATATCATCAGCACCTATAGCATCAAGAGTTTTGAGACACTGAATACGGACTTCGTGGAGTATCTTAAAATATCCGCCGAGGTGATACCGTCCGAATATCCCCTTGTCTTGGAATTCGTTGAAGACACCCTGTCGCAGGAGGAAAAGAAGACCATCAAAGAAACCATCCGCGAGTATTTCGCCTATAATCTCGGCATGGTGGAAAAGCACCTGAAGCGACATACGAAAAGGTTCATCCTTATGTGTATCGGCATGATTCTGTCTGGAGTGTTGCTGTGGCTTTCGCAAGAAATGGCAGAGGTGCCGCGCGAAATGTTCTATGTCCTGTTCTGGTTTTTGGGCGACACCTTGTGCGACTATATCTTCCTGACAGGGTACGATCTTCGCAAGGACAAACGGACGGCCGGACGGCTTGCGAGTGTCAAAGTGAAGTTCTCCAAAAACTTCGACGAGTCCGACTACACGGAAAAAGAAGTGGACAAATTGTATTCCGAAGTTGAAAAAGACGTAAAAGAAACACTATAAAAAAACAAATCATAAAAATTGAAATTATGAAAGCAGAGAAAATTATTCTTGGGAATGTCATCACAATGGATGCGTTCAAACCCTATGCTGAAGCTATAGCGGTGGCCGATGGAAAAATCATCTATGTCGGAAGCAAGGATGCTGCCATGAAACTTCAAGGGGATAAGACCATGGTTTTGGATTATGGGAGCAATACCATTTATCCGGGTTTCCTTGAGGCACATTGCCATCCCGGATTTGCAGGTAACATCATGTTCGGCAGGGCAAACCTGGCAGAAGGAAACACGCCAGAGGACTACCTGGCCATTCTAAAAAAGTATGTCGAAGAGAATCAGGATAAACCACACATAGTGGGTTCGGGCTGGGCAGACGATCTGCTGTATCAGCTCAATGCCAAGCAATTGGATCAGATATGTCCGGACAAGCCCATGATCAATCAAAGCAGCAGCGGCCACATGATGTGGGTCAACACCAAGGCTATGGAGGCCTTCGACATCAATGAAGAAGCTGTGAAACAATGGGGAACGGAATGTATCCATGTAGATGAGAATGGCAAGCCGAACGGCCTGCTTGCCGAAAAGCCCGCCATCGATCTGGTCAAGAGGGTCCAGCCGGATCTTGCGCAGGCGAAGAAGGAGCTGTTAGGCTTCCAGCAATACGCTTTTTCAAACGGGTATACGGGTGTATACGACGCCGGTTACCAGCTTCTGACCAAGCATGACCCCCGTGCCTACAAGGAGCTTGACGATGAAGGCAAGCTGAAGATGTATTCCTTCTGTGGCAGTTTCGTCAACGACAACACAGATACCCCTGAAGAGGACATGGATAGGATTGCTCAGGAGGCAAAGGAATATAACGGCAAGCATGTGAAGGTAATCGGCGCTAAAGTCTTTGCCGATGGAGTCGTGGAGGGTCATACCGCATGGATGCTGGACGACTATGTGGATAAACCAGGGTACAAAGGCGTAAGAAGATTCGATGACCATGACAAGATGGTAAGGCTCGTCAAGGCGGCGGCGACGCACCAGATGAACGTTCACATCCATTCCATCGGCGACGGCGCCACCCGGGCATGGATCGACGCTATTGCCGAAGCGCAGACCGAAGTGGGCAATTTCGACATGAGAAATGCCCTCGCACATCTGCAAGAAGTGACTCCAGAAGATGTGAAGAGAATCGGTGAATATAACATTATGGCTGTATGCGGTATCATGTGGGCCATCAAGCATCCTGCCGGCTTTCCGCAGGAGGTTGCCTATGTGGGCGAAGAGAAGTCCAACAATGCCTATCCGGTCAAATCCATCATGGATGGAGGCGGTGTGGTTGCCAACCATTCAGACTACCCTGTATCCCCCCTGTTCAGTGCCGTCCAGGCATTCTGCATGGGAGTATTGAAGAAGCTGCCGTCATATCCTGACGAATATATCAGAAATATCGACCAGGCTGTCAGCCGATATGAGGCACTGCAGACCCTGACAAGCAATGTGGCCTACATGTGGCATGAAGAGGACAGGATGGGGTCCATCAGCTTAGGCAAGCTCGCCAACTTCGCTGTCTTGGACCGTGACTTCATGCACGACGATTTTGCAGAGATTGAGAAGGCCAACATCATCGCCACCATCGTGGACGGCGAGGAAGTCTATTCACGTTAAATACATAACAACTAACAAGTTTATCTATAAAGGAGAACATTATGATTTTTAAAGAACTCACACCCGATCATCCCGACATTCCTGCGGTCAAAGGACGATTCAATGTCCCGTAGCTATTCCATCTAACTAAAAACGACAATCATGCAAACAAGATTCAAAGAGAGAGCTAAAGTCATTGACATTGTAATTACCGCCGTGGCCGCCATGCTCTCGGTGGGCACGATGCTTTACGGCATTTTCCATTACGGGCTTAGTGAAACCTGGCCTGAGTTGGTGCTCAACGTGTTCTACATCGCCTGCGTGGTGATGATATGGATGTATTTCTTCAACACAGGCATCACCACACAGCAGTTCAACTATTGGTGTACCATCTGTGTTGGCATCACGGTGATGCTACGCGACATTCTTTTCTCTCCTCAGATGGCCTATTACCCCATCAGTTTGGCTTGTTCCACCCTGTCGGTGACGCTGCTCTGTATGCTGACTTACTTTTATGCGCGCAAAGACTGGGAGGGCTATACCAAACGGAACTTGTGGATGATTTGCATCATCGACGCACTCATCGCCCTACTCTATAACATCGACATTATGCTCGAACCTTCCGACGAATTCACGGCGTATTCTATCACAGAAATCTGGATTCGTCCAACCATCACCTACGGGCTTGTGGCCTGTTTCGTTTCGGAAACCAAAAAGTAGATTTAATACCGCATTTCAAACACCACCGCATGGCGCGTTTCAAAGTCATTCGGGAAGTCAATACGGTAACGACCATCAGCCTCTCTGGAAAGGGAGGCTTTTTTCTTGCTTCCCAGCACCTTGATCTTTCCTGATTTAAGGCTGATCGGAGCCTCAAACCAATAGGTATCCGGCACAGGGCTCTCTTGCTCATCCAACAAGAAGATGGCATACACTTTATCGCCTTTCTGCGTGAAGCGGAACTTTCCGTAAGTAAATGGATAAATAGGTCTTGTGCCGTAAATGGCTTCGCCGTTCACCTGCATCCATTCGCCGATTTCTTTCATGCGAAGCAATGCCGTATCGGGTAGGTTGCCATCGGCATCGGGACCTACGTTAAGGAGGAAATTGCCGCCTTTGGCCACAATGTCGCACAAAAGATGGATGAGCTTATTGGTACTTTTATACTGGTCAGTAGAGACATACGACCATGAATTGCCCATCGACATGCAGGTCTCCCATGGATAAGGAAGAAGGCTATCCGGTACCTGTTGTTCTGGGGTCTGGTAGTTTTCGTACTTCCCTCCTACTGAGCGATCCACGATGATCAGGTCGGGGTTGTTCTCACGAGCCATGGCCGCAATCTTGGGCATGTCCACATCTTGGATATAGCCTTGGCAACCCAGCCACGGACGGGTTTCCTCGTTCACGCTCCATTCGGGACGCACCCAGCCGCCATCAAGCCAAAGGATGTCAATGCCGCCATAGTTGTGGGTAATCTCCTTGATTTGATTGAAAGTGAAGTCTTTATATTTTTGGAAACGCTCGGGATGCACCGTCGGGTCGTAGTTCACATTGCGGTCGGGGGTCGCCCATTCGTGTGCCCAGTAGTCATCGCAGTGCCAGTCGGGTTTGGAGAAGTAGAGGCCTGTCCAGAAGCCTTTTTCACGGAAAGCCTTCACCACCTCACCAGTAATGTCAGCTCGCGGATTCTCAGAAAAAGGACAAGATGGATCAGTGGTAGAATAAGTGGTTTCTTTGGTGCCGAACATGCAGAAGCCGTCGTGGTGTTTGGTCGTAAAGACCACGTATTTCATGCCAGCGTTTTTAGCTGCCACAGCCCATTTTGCAGGGTCGAAATTCTTGGGATTAAACGTTTTATTAAGATTCTGGTAATCAATCTTATACTGATAATAATCAGCCCCATCGCGATTGATCCAAGGCTCGTTGCAGATGGACCATGACTCCACGACTTCCCATTGGGCGTACATCCCCCAATGCATCATGAAGCCAAATTTAAGGTCTTGCCACTCGTGGATACGGTTGACGATAATCGGATCAGTTTCAGGTTTTTGGTCGGTTTGGGCAAACGCCATTGTCCACGCAAGGCACAACAGCGTCAAAAGGAGAGGTTTTTGTTTCATTAAAGTCAGTGCATTATGCACCCATCAGTGTTTTCACATCTTTTGCCTTAACAGTATAGATGTTGCCTTTTTCGTCACAGAAGCACATGGTGCCATTATGTCTGCTACGCATGATCACAAGACGTCTGAAAGAGACGTCGAGGCCGCACATCAACTGCTTAGTCAATGGAGAGACCTCTTCTTTTTTAGCATTCACTTTTACCGTTGTCATATTGTCTGATCATTTTAAATTTTTCTTCATTATAAACCTTCACTGCATCGTAGTTCCCTTCGGCAATGACCTC
Organism: Bacteroidales bacterium; assembly: GCA_017531225.1. Classification (GTDB taxonomy): domain Bacteria; phylum Bacteroidota; class Bacteroidia; order Bacteroidales; family F082; genus Limimorpha. The sequence continues at coordinate 377,002 of JAFXLL010000010.1, forward strand.
GCGGGGCATGATGGAATTGTCGATCAAGATGAAGTAATCCACCACGGGGCAATACAGTTTGAACAGGTTGCGGATGCCAGTGACGTAACGGCGACGGATGACCGCCTCCTCAACGTTATGACCGCCGTTCTTCACCCTTTCGGCGACGCGCTTCAGGGCAAGCTCGGGGCTCTGCAACCAAAAATAAATAAGGTGGGTATTGTAGCCCTTCTCCTGGGCTTTTTGAACGAGAGCGTGATATGACTTGGTAGCCAAGGTGGTCTCAATGGCAAAGTCAGCATCCTCCGCGATGAGCTTCTTGATCCGGGAAAGCATCAGCTTCGCGGCAGGCAACAAAGCCCCCTCGGGATTGAGCGGTGAAAGACCCTTGGCAATCTCGTCGCAATTGACGAACTCCCGGCATTGCAGTGTTTCAGGCAATACCGTCATTGACGCAGTAGTCTTACCAGCACCATTACAGCCTGATATGATATACAGGTTCGGCATGAAATAAAAACCTCTCTCGTTTTCAAATAAAGTCGGGATGACAAGATTCGAACTTGCGGCCTCTTCGTCCCGAACGAAGCGCGCTACCGGGCTGCGCTACATCCCGAAACTTTCAGACTGCAAAGATACGATTTTTTCGAAAAATGCAAGAAAAACTTTATCCGTTTTTTCAACAAAAAGGCCTGACCCTTAAAAAGAGATTATCCCAAGATGTTCTAACAAAATCTTCAAACCAATGAGTATCAAGATGATACCACCAATGATTCCGGCCGACTTTTCGAATTTGGAACCGAACACATTACCAATTTTCACCCCTAAAACCGAAAAAGCGAAAGTGGTTAGTCCGATGATAAGCACCGACGACCAGATCTTCACTTGGATACAAGCGAAGGAAATGCCCACGGCCAGGGCATCGATGCTGGTGGCAATGGCGAGGAGCAGCATGGTCTTGAAGTCCAAGGAACTGTCGCTGGATTCTTCCTCCTTCGAAAACGCCTCGCGGATCATGTTGGCACCGATCAAAAACAGCAGTCCGAAAGCAATCCAATGGTCCACCGCTGTGATATACTGCTCGAACTGAGATCCGAGGAAATAACCCACCAATGGCATCAAGGCCTGAAAAAATCCGAACCACAGCCCGCAGGTTAAAGCCGTTTTCCATGAAAACTTCCTGGCAATCAACCCTTTACAAATAGACACCGAAAAAGCGTCCATCGAAAGGCCGATACCGATCAAAAGAACCTCAACAAAACCCATTGCAATCTTTTTAAGGCCACAAAAATAGTTTTTTTTATTTTTGCCCCGTCAAATTATCGAAACATGAAAAAACATTTACTTATTGCTTTTGCGCTGCTGCTTTCGGTCAGCGCCTTTTCACAAGAGAAAAAAGAAATCGTAAAAAAAGGTTGGAACTTCGGTCCCCTGCCGGTATTGGGTTATGACAGCGACCTGGGCTTCCAATATGGCGCTTGTGTTGACATCTTCAACTTCGGCGACGGCACACGCTATCCGCGCTACTTCTACAAGTTCAACGTGGAGGTCTCACGTTACACTAAAGGTTCGGGCGTTTTCCGCTTCTACAGCGACATGCCGTACCTTGTCGAGGACACCAAGTTCTTCGTTGACCTCACCTATAACTATTCCAAGAAGTTCGAGTTCTTCGGCTTCAACGGTTATGAAGCAGGACCCTACGACCCTGTTGCCGAGTCCCTTCAACCATTGATCGAACTGGATCCTAAATTGGATACTGCAAGCGGCTACCACTTTATCAAGCGTAACACCCTTCGTTTTGTAGGCTCCATGCAGCGCAAGTTCTTCAACGTGCCCAACCTGAACTGGGTGGCTGGTTTGGCCTATTACAACGTGGCCACTGACAGCATCGAACTTGATAAATATAAAGGCCAGCCGACCTTATACACCAATTATGTGAATGCCAGCGTCATCAAAGATAACGAGAAGAGCGGCGGTAACATCGCCCAACTCCGTCTCGGCCTCATCTACGACAGCCGCGACCATAACAGCGATCCCTCCAAGGGTATCTACGCCGAATACACCCTCACCGGCTCCTCCGACTTCATCGACGGAAACGGTTACAATGCCTTGATCCAGACTTTCATCTGGCGTCATTACATTCCGATTTACAAGAACAAACTTACCTTTGCCTACCGTTTGGGCGTGCAACATAAGATTGCCGGCAACATGCCTTGGTACATGATCAACAACCTCAACACCCCCTTCTTCCAGAAGATGTACACCGAAGGCTTGGGCGGCGTCGTGACCATGCGTGGCGTGAACCGCAACGGCGTCCTCGGCGACGGCTTCGTGTTGGGTAATGCGGAACTCCGTTGGCACTTCCTCGATTTCCAATTCATCAACCAGAACTGGCAGTTGGCCTTCGCACCGTTCTTCGATGCTGGTATGATTATCCAACCCTTCAGGGAAGAGGAATTGAAACAGGCTCAATTGGATTACGAAGCCAGCCTTCCCGAAGGTCAAGTGGCGGAGAAGATTTATTATAGTGGTGAAAAAGAAGGCCTCCACATGAGCGCTGGTGCCGGCATCAAGATCATCATGAACCGCAACATGATCCTTGGCGTTGACGTGGGTCGCGCATTAGATGCCCGCGACGGGAAAAAGTTCAAGGTCGCCGTTGGATTTAACTATATTTTCTAAAACAACCGATTCAATCCCAAGCTCCGGTATTCTTTCCGGAGCTTGCCGTTGAAGGCCCAGCGGATGTCAGACACCAGACGACGCACCAACTCGAGGTAGTCGTACCAGATATCATAGGAGAAGAATAACGCCACAGCACCAACTAAAGCCCAGTACCAAGGCAGATTGCAGAACATCACGATAGTGCCGATGATAAAGACCAACGGTGCAATCAACAGTTTACTGCCAAAGCATACTGTGTTGCTGAACGCCTTGTCCTTCAGCTTCGACTTGATGATCAGTGTGGGAACCCAAGCAATGGCATTCACCACTGTGGAGGCCACAAAATAGGGGAACCCAATCAAAGCCAGCAACGACTTCCAAATAAAGTTGATCAAGGGACGTTTCTTGGCGGTCGAAGTGACTGAGATCTTGTTTTTCACGCGATTCTCAGAGAACTTCTTCACCTTGGAAAACAGCTCTTTAGCCTCTTCGGGATGTGCTTCTCTATATTGTAAGACTTTCTCTACTGTGTCACGATTACGGAGCATTTTCTTGTATAAGCCGCCCGCCCGTTTTATGTTCTTCATCTTCACAATCTCCCAAATGGCATCATAGTCCTCATCATCAGGGATGTAGGTAATCAGCTTGGAGATCCGCTCCCCAAGCATGTCTCGCAGCTGATTCATCAGCACCGCTTCGTTTTCCTCGGTACTGTTGTTGATGAAATCAGTCACGTTAATGGCCTCACCGAAGTTGACCATACAGGTGGAACGGAAACGGAAATAGTCGCCATACTCGATGCCAACAGGGACAATGTAAATAGGCTGTTCTTTGCCGAACTCGCGGTTCGAGTCAAGGGCGATGTGGAAAATGCCCTTGCTCAGTCGCAAAAGCGAGTGCTTTGTGCGATGACGACCCTCTGGGAACAAATACAGACCCACTTTGTCGTGCACTACATCCACAGCCTGCTCAATCGAGTCAGTGTTGTTACGCACAGCTGCAACGCCATTGCGAATTCTGAACAACGGCAGGATGCGTGCGAATTTCAAGAATTCAGCCACCTTGGGATTGGCGAAGATGTCACCACGCGCCATAAACACTTTCTTATGCTGACTCGTAGCCAACACCACCAAGGCATCCATCAAGGTGTTACTATGGTTGATACCAAAAATTAACGCACCGTCTTTGGGCAGATTCTCCCTGCCGTGAACCTCAAAACGACGGTATGAACGCCGCGCATTGAAATCCACTATCATACGTACGAAATTGTACAGCAGGCTGTTATCCTGTATTTTTTTCTCCTTCGCCATAATAATGAATAGGATTGCAAAATTAAGAAAAACGCCCGTACAAAAAAGTTTTTTTATCTTTGACGGCTAAAATCGATGTTATGAAGGCATATTTGAGTGTTGGAATGTGGATCTGCTGCGTTTTGTTGATGATGCAGCACCCACGGACTGACACCCTACGGATCAGCCAATACGACGACCTCATCAAGGTTGAAGCCCAAAAGATCGGTTGGGACTGGCGGATGCTTGCCTCCATCATCTACCAGGAGTCGCGTTTCAAGCCCGACTTGGAAAGCAGCAGGGGGGCATACGGACTTATGCAGCTGATGCCAACCACCATGCGTAAGTTCGGCATTGACCGTAACGCTTCGGTGGAAGAACAACTGGAGGCAGGCGGTAAGTTGCTACTGTTCTTGGACCGAAAGCTTTCCAGCACCATCACCGACAGCAATGAACGGATGTATTTCGTCCTTGCCTGCTACAATGCTGGCATGAGCAAAGTGATGAGGTACCGTGAACTCGCCCTTCAGCATGGCCGTAACCCCAATGTGTGGTCGGGCAACGTAGAGCGGTATTGTCCCAAACAAACCATTGCCTTTGTGAGAGATATAACCAATAGATATTCATATTACAAAACCATCATCGAATGAAGAAAATCGCAGTTCTGCTATTTGCAATATCACTTTCACTTCTTGGGCTCAAAAGCCAAGCCCAGTCCTTTGACGGCGGCTTGACAGGTGGCGTGGTAGCCTCCCAAATCAACGGCGACGGCTATGGCGGATTCCACCAAATCGGATGGACCGCTGGTGTCTTTGGCCGCATTCCCTCCGGCAGATGGAGCTCATGGCAATTAGAGATGAAATATTCACTGTACGGCGCCCATTCCGACATTAAGGAGACGCCTGAAATGAACATCCGACTGCATTACATCGAGATGCCCATCATGTTTCGCTATAATCTTGGTGGAATCAACATCAACGGAAGGCACATGGATTTCATCACTGCAGAAATTGGCCTGAGCGGTGATTTCCTGATCAAAAGCAAACAAGAAGCTGGCTACGACGGAGGATTCGACAATCCCTCGTGGGCGTTTTTCTCAGTTACGGGAAATATAGGATTGCAATTCGACATCAATGATCGATGGGGAATCAACATCCGCTCCATGAATTCATTGATTCCATGCCGTTGGAAGCCTAATGTGGGCAGTTATTTCCTACATTATTTCAATATTGCCTTGCAGGCCACCGTGGTTTACACCATCATCCACGCCCATTAAAATGGTGCGAAGGTGAAGCCCACTGAGAGAGGCCTGATGTTGGGCGCTTCGTGACCCACTACGAAAACAGGATTCAGCTGCATGGCAGCAAATACGCTCACCCATTTGTAGCCAACACGCAAGGTGACTGAATAAGCCATCTTCTCAACATTGCTGATGTAGCAATACTTCTCACGGATCTTGACACCGTCGTCGTTATTGCCTACAAATTTGGTTTTGGCCATGACCATAAAACCAACCTTGAAGCCCACGCCAATCTTCCAGGCATCCTTGATACGAAAGCGCAGCTCAACGGGGATGTCGATATAGTTGCAGTTCACCTTATACCGTTTGAAGCCGTCCACACCACGGTATTGCTCCAACTCGAAAGTTTCAGCGTATGGATTCAGGATACGGCTATATGAGAAATAGTTGTGGCCGGTGTAGCCCGCACCGATGCTCACCGTATGTTTCTTGCTCTCACCCAAAGGGAAGTTATAAGTCAACGCGCAGCTGAAGCCCTGGTTGAACATGCGAGCATCCCAATTATCAGGGGTGGCCAGTTGGAAGTCATTGAAAAAATCAAGACCCATCGTGAATCTCTTGTCGGTCTTGTTGGCGATGAGTTGTGCGAAAGCGCTGGTTGAAAGCAGCACAACGGTCAGGGTAATCAGTATTCTTTTCATATCAATAGAATTCGCATGATTAGGAAACGACAAAATTAGGAATAAATTTCAAACCTATCACAATTTGTTTGAAATTTGGGAACGACGGTCCAGCAACGCATCGATTTCGGCGTCGGTCAAATTGGGATTCTTCAAAAGCTCGTCGATAGCTGCCACGCTTGTAGGTTCTTCGATCGACACGCGGTTGGCTTCTTCAATTCTTTCGATATCGCCCATATCGTCATCCAACTGTTCACGCAGCTGTTTCACCAAGGAAGAGACCATCATCTTGGTAAAGGGATCCACATGAACCGACTCTATCTTGAGTTTGTCCTTCACATCGTCGAACTGTGCCATGAAGGCCTTGAGTTGCTCAAGCTGTTGCGGGTCGACGCCCGGCATTTCGTCGAGCGACTCCTTTTCCACAAGGCGCTTAAACAATCTGAAAAGGTCTTCCAATTCCTGTCTGAAATTCTCGTCTTCCATAATAATCGTCTTTCAAAGAGAAACATCAAATAATGTGCAAAGGAAAAGATTTTTTCTGAAACGGAGGTAGTTTATGACAAAATTTCCGATTTTTGCGGTATGGATTTCAAGACGATCAAAATACAATTGGGGGAAAGCATGGCATGGGTCAACCTTGACCGCCCCGAGGTGCGCAATGCGTTGAATCCTGAGATGATCAACGAACTCACCGAAGCCATTGATTGGTTGAACAGCCGCGATGACATCCGTGTCATCATCATCAAAGGCAATGGCAAGTCGTTTTGTGCCGGTGCCGATTTGGCCTACATGAAAGAGATGGCAGAATTCAGCTACGAGCAGAATGTAGCTGATGCCGAGCGGCTTTCGAAGCTGTTTCGGACGATCTATTTCTGCAACAAGGCCGTCATCACGGTGATTCACGGCGCTTGCATCGGCGGAGCCAATGGCATCATTGCCGCTGCCGACATCGTCATCGCCGAGTCGTCAACCAAATTCGCTTTCTCTGAAGTGCGGTTGGGCATCACACCAGCCACCATCTCACCTTTTGTGGTGCAGAAGATCGGCCATACCGCCGCCAAGGAACTGATGCTCACGGGTAGGCTCTTCTCTGCCGAAGAAGCCAAGGCCTTTAAGCTTGTGAATACTGTCACTGATGAGGCAAATCTGGTTGACGTGGAGCGGCAATATATCGACCATTTCATGCATGCCTCGCCCGATGCCGTGGCCGAGTGCAAGAACCTGTTGCGTTTGGTGAGTGGCACCAACGATCCCTTTGCTCCCATCTTTCACGAAACGGCAACCCTTATTGCCAACCAGCGCATCTCGAAGGCCGGCCAGGAAGGCATGGCATCGTTCTTCGAAAAGCGGAAGCCAGAGTGGTTAAGCTAACACAAATTCTTTTGGCAGGATGATATTCTCCACATCGATGGCGTCCTGAAACAGGGGAGCCATTTCCCTTGTAGTAAATCCAGCGATGCCGCATCCCACCTTGGTCACAAAGAACTTGTATTCGGGATGTGCTTTAGCGAATTCGATGAAATCGTCCACGTATGGCTTAATGGCATCCACTCCACCGTGCATAGTGGGGATGCCATAGCTCTGGCCTTGCAGTCCAACACCTTGACCCCAGATGGCGCCAAAGCGCTCGTAAGCCAACAGTGCGGCACCGCCGCCATGTGAGCCAGAAAGGTTGCTACCAAAAACGAAGATTTCATTCGGTTTCAGTTCCGAGATTCTTTCAGGTGTAAATTCTTTGTTGTACATTTCCTTGTATTTTTCCTTCAGACGTCTTAATGCTACACGCAGGATCTTCTCATGGTCAAAGGCCAACGGGGGAATCTCACCGATGGGATACCACCGTGCGTTTCTTGCATCATCGCCACCTTTAACGGTTCCTTTTTGCACCAAGGCATAATATGCAATGGTAATGACCCGCCCACGAGGATCCCTGTCGACATCCGAAAAACAGCCCAGCTGCTCCAGAAAGTCCACCTTCACATCAAACCCCGTCTCTTCCTTCAGCTCGCGAAGCGCCCCCATCTCTGTGGTTTCGTCCATATTCAGGAAGCCTCCGGGAAATGCCCAACATCCTTTATATGGTTCTATCCCTCTTTCTATTAAGAGCACCGACAATCCTTCCTTGACGTCATATCCGAATATCACACAATCTGTCGTCACAGCCGGACGCGGGTAATCATATGTATAAACACCTTTCTTTACTTCCATAATGCACTATACTCTAAACATGAAGCAAAGATACGACGTTTTTTTTCTGTTTCCGTAACCATTTCATTGCTTCTAACACAAAAAAGTTCCAATATTTAAAAAATTATGTAGGATTTTATATTTTTGCTCTTTAAAAGCCATCATTAAGATGAACACCAAGAAAATCAATAAAGTCCTGATTGCCAACCGAGGCGAGATCGCTGTGCGTATCATGCGCACCCTGAAACGGCTGCACATCGAAAGCGTGGCGGTGTTTGCCGACAACGACGCCAACGCCTTGCATCGACGCATGGCCGACGAGGCCTATCCGCTCGGCAACGGCAGCCTCAAGGACACCTACCTCAACATACAGAAGATCATCGATGCCGCCCTCGACAGCGGTGCCGATGCCATCCACCCTGGCTATGGTTTCCTCTCGGAGAACCCCGAGCTGGCTGAAGCTTGCGCCGCCAACAACCTCATCTTCATCGGTCCCGATGCCGACACCATGCGCCTGATGGGCAACAAAATCGCCGCTCGAAAGGTCGCCATTGAAAACGACATCCCCGTGACCTTTGGTCTGACAGGAGACATAAGCCAGATCATAGCACAAGCCGACACCCTGCCCTATCCTGTGCTCATCAAAGCAGCTGCCGGCGGCGGTGGCAAAGGCATGCACATCGTCAGACGTAAGGAAGATCTAAAAGACCAGCTAGAGACAGCTTCGCGCGAAGCGGAGAAATACTTCAGCGACGGCACCGTGTTCGTAGAACAATATATCGAGAATCCACGCCATATCGAAGTTCAGATTCTGGCCGACCACCATGGCAACGTGATCCATCTTGGCGAGCGTGAATGCACCATCCAACGGCGCTACCAGAAAATCATCGAGGAGTCGCCGTCACCTACACTCAACGAAGAGAAGCGGCAACAGCTGTTGGCCACGGCGGTGAAACTCTGTAAAGGCATCGGCTACAAAAACGCCGGCACCGTGGAGTTCATCGTCGATCAAAACCAGAACTTCTACTTCTTAGAAGTAAACACCCGCATCCAAGTGGAGCATCCCGTCACCGAGATGCGCACTGGCATCGACATCGTGGAAGAACAGATCCGCATTGCCAGAGGCAAGGAGATTGGATGGACGCAAGACATGATCCAATTCCAAGGTCACGCCATCGAGCTCCGTATCTACGCTGAAGACCCTGAAAACGGCTTCCTGCCTACTCCCGGCAAGGTGACCGCCTACCACGAACCCCAAGTGCGCGGCACCCGTGTGGACAGCAGCATCGACGGACCTTGCACCGTCAGCGAAGCCTACGACCCCATGATCGCCAAGCTCGTCTGCCACGCAAAGAACCGCCAGGCCGCCATCGAGACGGCGCAACATGCTCTGAAAGAGTTCATCATCCAAGGCTTGACCACCAACAAGGCCTACCTCTGGGAAGTCATCAAAAACAAGGATTTCGCTGACAACAAGATCGACACTTCGTTCTGCGACACCCATCAAGATGCGCTTTTGAAGGCTTTGAATGAGAGTCGCGACAATTTGAACATCAACGATATAGCTGTATCATTCCTGCTTTACGACTTCAGCAAGAAACAACTTGAAAGTCAAGCGGAAAATGTGTGGGAACAGATCGGTTTCTGGCGATTCCACAGCCATTTCACCGTCGACGTGGAAGGCCATCAAATCCCCGTCCACATCACCCAATGGGAAGCAGACAGCGGCAAACTGACAGTGGAAATCACCTCTCAGCTCTCCGCCGAGCTCATCAGCCACGACAACCATCAGCTGAAAATCATGCTCAACGGTCGCACCGAGGTAGTGTATTGCTCCGTGAACGATGAACAAAAGACCATCATCAACTTCCATGGCCTCAACTTCAGCTGTCACCGCCTCGACCAGCTCAACGACAACCTCGACTATTCCCGCAAAGAGAGCATGAACGACCGCTCAACCCTCATCTCGCCTATGCCTGGAAAAGTGGTGAAGATCAACGTGAAGGAAGGCGACGAGGTGAACGAAGGTACCGTCATGATTGTGGTGGAAGCCATGAAAATGGAAAACAACATCACCGCCACTGCCAAAGCCAAAGTGAAACGCATATTGGTGACAGATGGCGAGATGGTGGATAATAAAAAGCAATTGATTGAGTTAGAGTAGATAAGAGTTAAGAGATAAAAGATAAAAATTATGAACTTCGATTTAACCAAAGAACAAGAGGCATTACGCCAGCGTGTACGTGAATTTGCCGAAGCAGAGATAAAACCAGTGGCACGTTACAACGACGAGCATCAGCATTTCGACACTGAGCTGACCCTCAAAATGGGTCAACTCGGCCTATTAGGCATGACCGTGCCGAAGGAATACGGCGGTCAGGGACTCGACAACCTGAGTTACATCATCGCCGTGGAGGAGTTAGCTCGTGTGGACGGTTCCACTGCCGCCACCATCGCAGCCGACAACTCGTTGGGTATCGGTCCTATCAAGGATTATGGCACCGAGGAACAGAAACGCAAGTACCTGCCTCAGCTGTGTAAGGACAAACTTTGGGGTTTCGGCCTCACCGAGGAAGACGCTGGTAGCGACTCGCGTGGCACCAAGACCACGGCTAAGCTCGAAGGCGACACCTGGGTGCTCAACGGCTCCAAGATCTTCATCACCAACAGCGCCACGCCGATCACCTTAGGTACCAGCGTGCAGGCTATCTCAGGTGAGAAAGACGGCAAGCCCGAGTTCACCGCCCTGCTGGTGGAGAACGGCACTCCAGGCTTCACCCAGACCCCGATGGACGACAAGATGATGTGGCGTGCCTCCAACACCGGCAAGCTCATCTTTGACCATGTGCGGCTGCCTAAGGAATGCATCTTGGGCGAGCCCGGGGAAGGCTCCCACATGATGCTGGCCACCCTCGACTCAGGTCGACTCTCCATCGCCGCCATGGGCCTCGGATGCGCCCAAGGCGCTTATGAGATGGCCCTCGCCTACTCCAAGAAACGCGTGCAGTTCGGCAAGCCCGTGTGTAAGTTCCAAGCCGTGGCTTTCAAACTCGCTGACATGGCCGTGAAGGTAGAGGCCGCACGTAACCTGCTCTACCACGCCTGTTGGCTCAAAGACCAACACCGTCCCTTCGGCAAAGAGGCCGCCATGGCCAAGCTCTACTGCTCCGAAGTGGCCGCCGAGATATGCGACAACGCCGTTCAGGTGATGGGCGGCCATGGACTTCTCAAAGAGTTCGACATGGAACGCTTCTATCGCGACCAACGCATCCTTCAAATCGGTGAAGGCACCTCTGAAATCTTAAGACTGGTCATTTCCAGGGCTATTGGTTGCTAAGGAGGTGAAAGGTGAGAGGTGAAAATACACAACCAAACAACTAAAAAACAAATAAACTAAATAAACAACTGAAAAACGATGAAAATCTTAAACACTATCGCAGTCATTGCCATCATTTACAGCATCGTGGCAGCGCTCTACAACAACATGATCCGCAAGAGCAACAAAGGCGGCAAACCTTTAGCTAACAGCATCTTCCTATGGCTCATTCCTGTCATTTACCTGGCTTGCAGCAGTTTCCTCACTATCATCCCCGCTCAGGAATGCGGTGTGGTGATCACACCATCGGGCGTAAAACACCAGACCTATAGTACAGGTTGGCATCTGATTTTCCCCTGGTACGAAGTTCAAACCATGGATAAGACCGCACAAGTTTATACCTGCGCCAAGCGCAACGACGTGAGCCGCAGCGACCCGAACTATAAGTCATACAAAGCTGACGCCACCCAGTCGGAAACCGTGTGGACCCCCACCATTGACGGTATCAAGATGGGATTCGATATCAGTGCCTCATGGCGCATCGACCCCGAGTATGCCTGGTGGATCTACGACAATGTGTCGGAAACCGACGGCAAGGAGAACGGCCGTTTCTATTGGCTCGAGGAAAACGTGATCAAGCCCAAACTGAAGTCGGCATTGGCTCTGACTACCAGTAAATACACTCCTATTCAGGTATATAGCACCAGCCGTGAAGAGATTCAGGCCATCGTGTTCGAAAAGATGAAGAAAGACATTGAATCATATCACCTTTTCCTCGAACAGATTGACATCCGCGAGGTGTACTACAACAGCGATTACGAAACCGCCTTGAACCAGAAGAAGCTTGAAGAACAGAAGGCTCTCACCTTGGTTGAAGTCACCAAGCAGAAGGAAGAGCTGAAGAAACAAGCCGAGATCGACAAGGACATCCAGATCCTGACCGCCGAGGGTGAGGCTGAGGCCCTGAAAATCAAAGGCGCCTCCGTGTCGAGCAACCCCAAGATCGTCCAACTGGAATGGATCAGCAAGTGGGATGGCAAACTGCCTGAGATCATGACCGGAGACGGAAATGGGCTGCTACTCAATTTGGATAAATAATCTAAGAGACAACCGCCATGAAACGTCACCTGACACTCGCACTACTATTAGCGATCGGCTTTATTACATCGGCCGCGCCACTCAAAAACATTCCAGCTCGAATAACCCAACCTGACGGAAAAGTGATCGACTGTTTCGCCTCAGGTGACGAATTCTACAATTACCTACATGACGCCAACGGCTTCACCATCGTGAGAGCCGAAAACGGCTACTATTGCTATGCCACCAAGGATGACAAGGGGAAGGTCGTTGCCTCCCCTTTCATCGTTGGCAGCGTCGACCCCGCCTCTGTAGGATTAAAGCCTTACACCAAAATCTCAAAAGAGGAATATTATGCCCGACGTCAAGCGCGTGAGCAAAACTATCGCAAGCCCCAGGTCAGGAACGGAAAAGAACTCAACCATGGCCTTTACAATAACCTTGTAGTGTTCATCCGTTTTGCGGGCGACACCTACCATAACACGTCATTCCCCACGGTTGAGGCCATGTTCAACGACACCGACTACAATGCCAACTCGTTGCACAACTACTATCATCATGCCTCATACAACCAAATCGACATGTGGTCGTATTTCTATCCTGAACCCGACGGCGAGGTGATCCTTTCTTACGAAGATATCTATCCCAAACAATACTATCAACCTTACAATTCCGTTTCCAATCCCATTGGCTACCTCGAAGAAGACCGCGTCGAACGCGAGTTTTCCCTGTTGGAAAGAGCCATCGCCTATATTGAAGACATGGTTCCCGAGGACATCGATTTCGACTACAACGATGACGGACTGGTTGACAATGTGGTGTTCGTGTGCAAAGGCGAAACTGGTGCTTGGAATTCCCTGCTTTGGCCGCACCGCTGGTGGATCTTCGACCGTACCGTGATGCTCCACGACCTGCAGGTGTACGACTTCAACCTTCAACTCGAACAAGGAGGCTATTTCAACGTCAGTACCCTATGCCATGAGATGTTCCACTCCTTGGGCGCTCCCGACCTTTACCACTATGATGACATTGCCAATCTTACTCCTGTAGGCCCTTGGGATCTGATGGCTGGCACTACTGAGCCGCCGCAACAGACGAGTGCCTACATGAAATACAAGTACGGCAACTGGATTGAGGATTTCCCCGTTCTCAACACGGCGGATCCCGCTTCCTTCGATATCCACGAGTTGGAATCCGTTTCTTGGGAAGGAGGACGGCGCAATGGATACATTATCCCGATCGGATTCGATCCCAACCAATTCTTCTTCATCGAATACCGCGACAGAAACGATCTTTTCGACCGTAAACTACCAGGCAGCGGAATACTGATTTATCTCATCGACACCAGTTTCTGCGGCAATGCAGGATGGGATGGGAATGAAAATTTAGACGAAGTATATCTCTTCCGACCTGGAGGAACTCCTACCGAAGTGGGCAATATTGATCACGCCAATTTCAGCGAAGGATCGAAAAGGACTTCCTTTAATGTTGGCACCGACCCTTACCCATTCGCTCATAACCAACCCTATTCTTTCTACGATTGGCCTGTCCAGATCACCGACATCAGCGCAACGGGTGACAGGATGAGTTTCGCCTTCAGAGCATATGGCGGAGAAGGAAGTGCCCCCGGACCGAATAATTTCGTCACACATGTCAATAGTCCAGCACACCAGGTGGAGCTTTCATGGGAGTCAGATCCCTATGCTGGATATTATAATGTTTATCGCGACGGCATGTACATTGCCGAGGTCACGGACACCACTTTTGTTTATCCATATACTGAGATTGACAACGGCTTTCACATCTTTAGCGTGCTGTCCGTTGACGCGGGACTGATGCATGTTTACAGTGCCGAATCCAAAACTTGGGTCATCCTCGGCGACTACGAGACTATCGACGTCACCATCGACTGTGATTCTCCCCAAGGCACCATAGGAGGAGAGTTGGAGGTTAGCTTCAACGATCCTAAGATGAGAGCCTAGTACTTCACCGTTTATGATGGAAACCATAAAAAAGGACAAGTGTATGTTCCCGCTAACACCGAGGTCACTTTCCGCTGGGTGGCTGGCTTCGATCCTGAAAGCTACGGCATCCATGTCGCAGCCATCAAGTCCAACGAAAGTGGACAAGAGACCTTGTTCTCCATCGACCAACCCGCCGAAGGCATCTTAGCCACCTATACAGCAGCTGAGGGTCACAAGGGCGTCATGCCACCTCAACACCTGACTGCCACCTCTGACGGCACCAACGTTCAGCTCCGCTGGACCATGCCAGTGGAAGCCAATCAATTCAAGGTTTACCGCGACGGAAAGCCTTGTGGCCCAACCTTCTCCGGTTACGAGTATCTCGACGATCGCGTCATGCGTTCAGGCACACATCGTTATCAAGTGGAAAATGTCAACGGCTCCGCAGCAACTTTGGATCCTGAGGACATCCTCTACGCCACGGTGATGAACTACTACTGTGAGCCACCGCAAAACCTCTCTGGGAGCCATCTTACCGACCATGATGAGCTTCAGTGGGAAACTCCGCAATTTGTGGGCTACGGACTGATAGCTTATGACGACAACGTCTTTGAAAACAGTTTTGGATCCAATACCCAAAAATGGGGCATCACCATCGATCCAGTAAATCTGGCCATCTTCGAAGGTCATCCCATTACTCATTTGGAGATGTACGATTGCTCGGAGGGCGAATACACTTACACGATTTATAACGGAGAAAAAGCCAATAACAACAGCTTGATCTACACCCAACAACATACGATGACCGGTTCCCATCAGATGGTCAGGTTCCCCTTGGATGACGAGGTGCCTATCGATGTCACTTTGCCGTTATGGATTGGTGTGAGTTCATCAGGAGCGTCGCATCCTATTCCTTATGGCCGTTATGTTGGCAATCCCAACAGTTGCATGTTTAGGTCGGGGTCGACTTGGAAACCTGCTACTGATCTCAATTTGGAATACACTTGGCTACTCAGGGCTTACACCAGCCCCATCGAGAGCGGCGATGATTTCAGCTATAACGTTTATTGGGGTCCCTATGAAGGTAGTGACCAACAAATGGAAATAACGTATGAGAACCTTACCGCCACCAGCGTGGTTCTCAACAACACCGAAAACACCCGCTACAACGTCACCGCCATCTGGAACGGTCGTGAGACAGATTTCTCCAACACCATTTATCTTGGTCCAAGTGTAGAATTAGAGACGTTCTCTGACAATAGAGAAACCAAAATCTTTCCTAATCCCACCAAGGAGTTGTTAACCATCCAAAGCCCCGGCATCAGGCATATTACGCTTTATAATGTCTCTGGACAAGTAGTTTACGATGCTTTCGTTGATGCCGATATGGTCACTGTGGATCTAGACTCCTTCAAAGCAGGCATATATGTTATTCAAATCTGTACTGAGAGCGAAACGTTTTCCAAAAAGGTTTCTATTATAAAATAATTACAATGAACGCTTTATGAGAAGATTGTTACTATTATTGGAGATGGTCTTGGTGGCCCTTTCTTTGACCGCCGGACCCGTCAACCAGATTAAAGCAAAGAAGATAGTTTACGCCTTTTCCTCAACACATTTCAACAATGCTGAAGCACGTTACATCGATGTAGTTTACACACACCCGATGCCTGAGAAACGGGAAGCCGCCTTTTATATTGCAAACATTGACAACGAAGGTTTCGTGATCGTGTCGGCCCAAGATGTAGCTCATCCTGTTTTGGGTTACAGTTTCGAGCATCCATGGCCAACTGATGCTCTTCCAGCCCAAATCACGGTTTTTTTTGACGACCTAGCTGCCCAAATCGAAGCCGCCTCTAGTCAAGAACCCGACCCCGAAATTGCGACTGAATGGGCGCAGTGGCTGTCGGACTATCCGCCAACCGTCGACAACCGAAACGAAAACACAGTTAATCCATTGCTAACCACCACTTGGGACCAGGGGATGTATTACAACAACCTGTGTCCCGAGGACGCCAACGGCCCTGGCGGGCATGTCCAATCCGGCTGCGTCGCCGTTGCCATGGCTCAAATCATCAAGTATTGGGGCTATCCACAGCATGGGCGAGGAACGCACAGTTACGAGACCAACTACGGAACACTCACCGTGGATTATGCCACCGAAACCTACAATTACAATGACATGCCCAATGCCCTGTCTTCGGGAAGCTCTCCCGAACAAATGGTTGCCATAGCACAACTGATTAAGGATTGCGGCGTATCCGTAAACACAAATTTCACAACTGTTGAAAGCGGTGCATACGGTCCTGAGGTTCGCGCGGGGCTGATTAATTATTTCCAGTTCAGTCCAAATCTCAGTATTGCGGAAGAATTGTATTTTACACCCACCGATTGGCACCAGATTCTCAAGGACAACCTTAACGCCAACCAACCTGTTTACTACTCCGGCGAAGGCACCGGAAACCATGGTTTTGTTTGTGACGGCTATAACACCAATAACTACTTCCACTTCAACTTTGGATGGGGAGGTCAGGCCGATGGCTGGTTCTTGACCTATGCCATTAACCCGGGAAGCAATCAATACAACACTTCACAGATTGCCATAGTCGGCATTTCTCCCGATAGTACCGGCAACGTCATTTTGGGTCATTCCAAAGGACACAGCATATTCGAATTTGACGAGCCTGTCGACTACTATGACCTGTTTGGGCACAACCTATATACCGCATCCAACCGACATATCAATTGTCAGTCCACCGCAACGTTTCATTCCAATGTCAATTTGCATCTGATTGTTGATGCCATTTCTATTCATGGATTCATTAATGTTCATGACGGACCAGACAATAATTCCATGAATATTGGACAGTTTTATGAGTATTTGCTCAATCATCTTCCAGAGTTTTATCCTATTGAAACCAGTTCCAATTGGGTTACACTGAGCGATTACGGAAACTACTCTTGTAACAAAGGATTCCACATTCACGTTCAGAAAAAAGGTAGTTGCAGGCTGGTGTCACACATTGAGACCCATGCAGACATCAGCTCCATAAGCCTGGCCTGGCAAGAACATGGAACATCCGACAGTTGGGAGGTCGAGTATGGACCAACCGGCTTTACACAAGGAACAGGGGACACCTTTACAACAAGTACCAATGCGGTCTGTATTGACAACTTGGTTTTCGACAAATACTATGATTTCTACATTCGACCGAACTGTGGAGCCAACACGAGTTACATGTGGAAGAAAACCAAGGCTCGCCCCGACAAACCCTACTGGCACGAGAGAATCACATCGCGTCCAAGTACCTACGTCACCGATTCTTCAGGAGACATATTTCTCTATTCCCCAGAAGCTCTGGCATGGTTTAATGCGGTTGCCAACGGCTATGACGACGGCATCAGGCATCATTTCAACGATACTACCGTTTATCTTATGGCCGACTGCGACCTTGGACAGTACAAATGGATGCCCATCCATTATTTTGGAGGCAATTTCGACGGAAGGAACCATATCATCTCGAATATGTATATCAATGAGGACCGGCGGGTGGAATTGACTCAAAACATGTATTCTGTTGGGATGTTCCGAATGGTTAGAAACCAAGGCACCATACAGGATCTGACTCTTTACAACTCGTTTGTCACAGGTGGCGGAGGTGTAGGTGCCCTGATCGGATCCCTACAACCCATGGACCAATCCTACACTACTCCAGACGACGAAGACGGTGCCACATTGACCAACGTCCATTCCATTGCAGCCAATGTCAGTGGCATGCATTGGGTCGGAGGTTTGGTGGGAGATGCCAGCTATGTAAATGAGACCCATGGCCTGCATACCTATAACTGCTCCTCCTCCGGCATTGTCAGCGGTGCAGAATACATTGGCGGTTTGATTGGCAACATGGAGTATTCCGAATGCAACAATTCATTTTCAACAGCAACCATCCAGCTCAAATACCAAGAAAACGGCACTTTTGACAGAGGAGGGCTTGTTGGGAACGCCATAAATTCCAATCATATTCATAATTGCTATGCTTCCGGTGAAGTATTTTATATCCCTAACCCTATGTTCTATTCGGAATTCGGAAAAGTGGCCGGTGTAATCATGGAAGCAGACCCCAATACAACCGATGTCAGCACCGTCAGCCATCTATACGGATTTGACAACAATCCATCCTTGTCCATCTACACTTGCTTTTATGAGCCCTTCCCCATCGTATCCGACACCTCGGTCTTTTCACAGAATGGCGAACACTTCCATTTGAATCCAGCGGTTACCGTCAACCAGCACCAATACACCGACTTGCTTGAAGCCCTCAACGCTTGGGTAGATGACAACAATCCTGACGATCTTTATCTTCACTGGGTTGCCGACACTGCAATGCTCTATGGCGGATTCCCCATGCTTGAAAGGATTGAAACGCATAACACTTACCTTGTTACCGCATCTGCACAGCCGCAGACGAGCGGTACAATCACAGGTGCAGGAGCCTATGATGAGGGTTCCATCGCCACAGTCACGGCAACACCGAATGGCAGCTACGTTTTCTTGAACTGGACAGAGAACAACGAAGAAGTTTCCACCGATGCCACATTCACCTTTACGGTCACAAACAACAGGCAACTGGTGGCCCATTTTACCGATTTAAGCGATACAGATGAGCAAAATGAGAGCACTGTGTCTGTTTATCCCAATCCCGCACACGACAAACTATACATAGAAAGTCCCCAGCGCATCCTCGTCTGTGAACTCTTCACAACGGTCGGTTCCAGAGTGTACCATAGAAGTGACAACGGCACAAAAATAGAGATTCCACTGGAGTCATTACCCGATGGACTGTATCTTGTGAGAATCACCACCCAAGACCGAGTTGTGACGAAAAGATTCATTAAAGAGTAGTGTTTTTAAAAAAAAGCAATTCAGTTTCTTGAATATTCCTTATCTTTGCAACTTTAAACCAAGATTCTCAAAAAGATGCAGAGTTACAAAGAGTATAAGCAGCTGAATCTCACCGAGACAGCCAACGAAATCCGCAAATACTGGGAAGAGAACGATACCTTCCAGAAGAGCCTTGACAACCGCGATAAAGATAATTCATTCGTGTTCTTCGAAGGCCCACCGAGCGCCAATGGCACTCCCGGCATTCACCATGTAATGGCCCGTTCCATCAAGGACGTGGTGTGCCGCTACCAAACCCTGAAAGGCAAGCACGTTGTCCGCAAGGCCGGTTGGGACACCCACGGTCTGCCCGTTGAACTTGGCGTAGAGAAGAAACTTGGCATCACCAAGGAAGACATCGGCAAGAAGATCAGCGTGGACGACTACAACCGCGCTTGCCGCGAAGAGGTGATGAAATACAAGGACATGTGGGATGACCTCACCCGCAAGATGGGCTATTGGGTCAACCTCAACGATCCTTACATCACTTTCACCAACGATTACATTGAGACCTTGTGGTTCCTGCTGAAGGACCTCTACAACAAAGGTCTGCTTTATAAGGGCTACACCATCCAGCCTTACTCGCCCGCTGCCGGCACTGGCCTCAGCTCGCACGAATTGAATATGCCTGGTTGCTATCGCGATGTGAAAGATTTGACCTGCGTGGCTTTGTTCAAATTGAAAGTCGAGAACGATCTCCCAACCTACGCCATTGCTTGGACGACCACCCCGTGGACCTTACCGAGCAACACTGCATTATGCGTTGGTCCTAACATCGACTACGTGCTGCTGAAGGCCGCTCATCCATACACCGAAGAACCTTGCTACATCTTGATGGCTAAAGCACTGGTGGGCACCATGTTCAAGGAAGCTCCCGAAGTCGTCAAGGAATACAAAGGCAAGGACCTCGTTGACATTGCATATGAACCGTTGATCCCGTGGGTTAATCCAGGCGAAGGCGCATTCCGCATCATCCCTGGCGACTATGTCACCATTGAAGACGGTACCGGTATCGTCCACATCGCCCCGACCTTTGGTGCTGACGATAAACGTGTGGCCGCCGCCGCAGGCATCCCGCCTTTGCAGATGATCGACAAGGACGGCAAGCCACAGCCTATGGTGGACCGCACTGGTAAGTTCTGGCTGATTGAAGACCTCGACCCCGAGTTCGTCAAGAACTGCATGGACGTAGAAGCCTACCGCCCCTACGCCGGTCAGTTTGTGAAGAACGCTTACGACCCCACCAAGACCGAGAAGGACAAGAGCCTCGACGTCGACATCGTGATGCTCCTCAAGGAACAAGGCAAGCTCTTCAAGAGCGAGAAGCACACCCACAACTACCCACACTGCTGGCGCACTGACAAACCCGTGCTCTACTATCCCTTAGACAGCTGGTTCATCAAGACCACGGCCCTCAAAGACCGCATGATCGAACTCAACAAGACCATCAATTGGAAGCCCGAGGCTACCGGTAGCGGCCGTTTCGGCAACTGGTTAGAGAACCTCGTTGACTGGAACCTCTCGCGCTCACGCTACTGGGGCACGCCGCTGCCCATCTGGCGCACCGAGGACGGCAAGGAAGAGATCTGCATCGGCAGCGTGGAAGAACTCCGCAACGAAATTGAGAAATCCATCAAGGCTGGCTTCATGACCAATAATCCTTATGCCAGCGAAGACTATACCAAGTTTGACCTGCACCGTCCGTACATCGACGGCGTTGTTTTGGTCTCCAACTCAGGCAAGAAGATGTTCCGCGAGCCCGACCTCATCGACGTGTGGTTCGACTCAGGTGCCATGCCGTATGCCCAATACCACTACATGGGAGACAAGACTGGTCTTCCCTTCCCAGCGGACTTCATCGCTGAGGGCGTCGACCAAACCCGTGGTTGGTTCTTCACGCTTCATGCCATCGCCACGATGTGTTTCGACAGCGTAGCCTATAAGAACGTCATCTCCAACGGTTTGGTGCTCGACAAGAACGGTAACAAGATGTCCAAGCGTTTGGGCAATGCCGTCGATCCTTTCGGCGTCATCGAGAAATACGGTGCCGATGCCGTGCGTTGGTACATGATCACCAACTCGCAACCTTGGGACAACCTGAAGTTCGACGAAGCTGGTGTCGATGAGGTGCGCCGTAAGTTCTTCGGAACCCTCTACAACACCTACGCATTCTTCGCTCTGTACGCCAACATTGACAAGTTCGACTATACAGAGGCCGACATGCCGTACGCTGAGCGTCCAGAGATCGACCGCTGGATTCTTTCCGAGCTGAACTCGCTAATCCTCGAAGTGGACAACGCCTACCAGAGCTACGAGCCCACCCGCGCCGGTCGTGCCATCGCCGACTTTGTGGATGCCCACCTCAGCAACTGGTACGTGCGCCTCTCACGCCGCCGTTTCTGGAGAAGCGACGACAACAAGGACAAGCTCTCTGCTTACCAAACACTTTACACCTGCTTGGAGACAGTGGCCCGTCTGAGCTCGCCTATCGCTCCATTCTTCAGTGAGCAACTCTATCGCGACCTCAACAACGCCACAAGCCGTAACAAAGCCGAGTCAGTGCATTTGACCGACTTCCCTGTGGCCGACACCAAGCTCATCGACAAGGCTTTGGAAGAGCGCATGGAAGCCGCCCAGCTGATTTCATCACTGGTGCTCTCGCTGCGTAAGAAAGCCAACATCCGCGTGCGTCAGCCCCTGTCGAAGATCATGATTCCTGTGGCTAACGACGAGATGAAGAGCCAACTTGAAAAGATCTCTCACCTCATCATGAGCGAGGTCAACATCAAGGGCATCGAGTTCTTGGCACCCGACAACAACATCTTGGTGAAGAACGTGAAGCCCAACTTCAAGACCTTGGGTAGAAAATACGGCAAGCAGATGAAGCAGATTCAGACCTACTTCGCCAACATGACCCAAGACGAGATCCATGCTTACGAGAAGAACAACGGCACCCACCTCGATGTGGACGGCGTCGACGTCGAGTTGACCCTTGAAGATGCTTTGATCTCCACTCAGGACATCCCAGGCTGGGCTGTCACCTCCGAAGGCAACTTCACCGTGGCATTGGATATGACCATCACCGAAGAGCTCTTCAACGAAGGCCTCGCCCGTGAAATCGTCAACCGCGTGCAGACCCTGCGTAAGAACTCAGGCTTTGAAGTCACCGACCGCATCGTGATCAGCATCGAAAAGAACGAGCAGATCGAGACCGCCGTGGAACGCTTCAACAGCTACATCTGCTCCGAGACTTTGGCCAATTCCATCCAAATCGTTGACAAACTTGAAGGTGACGACGTACTCGAAGACGAACTCACCGACAAGGTCATTGTTAGAATGAAAATAACGAAACCCTAATACTTACAGCTATGAACGAGAATACTAACAACACTCCCTCTGTACGCTATTCCGACGAAGAACTTGAAGAATTCAAGGAACTAATCTTACAGAAACTACAGCAGGCTCGCGAAAACCTCGCTCAACTTAGTGAAAACATCGCCGGCGGCGAAAACAGCACCGACGACACAGCCCCCACTTTCAAGATTTTGGAAGAAGGCTATGCAGTATCGCAAAAGGAAGAGAATGCCAAGTTGGCGGCTCGTACTGAAAAGTACATCCAAAACCTGGAGTTTGCCCTGATGCGTATCGAAAACAAGACTTACGGTGTGTGCCGTGCCACAGGTAAGCTGATCCCCAAGGAAAGGCTGCGCTGCGTTCCCACGACCACCATTTGCCTTGATGCAAAAATGAAGGAAAAAAGGAAAAAGTGACTGAAAAGAAACATAAAGGCTTAGGCGCCTCTTTAATCATCATCGCCGTCATCCTGATTCTCGACCAGGTCCTGAAGATCTGGGTCAAGACGAATATGTCCATCGGTCAGGAGATTCCGATCCTCGGCAACTTCTTCAAGCTGCTGTTCATCGAGAATGACGGCATGGCATTCGGCATGTTAGGCGGTGGTGGCATCATAAAACTCCTGTTGAGCATCTTCAGGATAGTGGCAGTTGTTGCCTTGTTTTACGTCTTGTTCCGCCTTACCAAAAAAGGCACCAAGTTCGGAGTGCTTCTCGGCATCTCCTTAATCACAGCGGGCGCTTTGGGCAACATCATCGACTGTGTGTTCTACGGAAAGCTCTTCCATTACGCCGGATGGCTTCAGGGAAGAGTGGTCGACATGTTCAGCTTTAGCATCTTCCCGCCCATTTTCAATTTAGCCGACTCGGCCATCACCATTGGAGTGTTTTACATGATCCTCTTCCAGTGGAAATGGATAAAAAGTTTATAGTTTAAAGTTAATAGTTTAGAGATATGAAGAAACTGATATTAATACGTCATGGCGAAAGCCAGTGGAATAAGCTCAACCTGTTTACAGGCTGGACCAATGTTGACCTTTCAGAAAAAGGCATCCAAGAAGCCATTGAAGCCGGTAAGGTGCTGAAAGAAAACGGCTACAAACCTGAAATCTGCTTCACCTCGTACCTGAAGCGTGCCATCAAGACCTTGAACTATGTGCTTGACACCATGGACATGGACTGGCTGCCCGTTTATAAGACCTGGCGTTTGAACGAAAAGTCGTATGGCAAGCTGCAAGGTCTCGACAAGAAGGCCACTGCCGAGAAATACGGCGATGAGCAGGTGCGTTTATGGCGCCGCGCCTTTGACGTACGTCCTCCGGCGTTGGAAATGAACGATCCCAACAGTCCCCGCATGGATCCCCGTTACGCTGAGCTCACCGACGATCAGATTCCGCTGACCGAGGCTCTCTGCGACACCATCGAGCGTGTGATGCCCTATTACAAGGACAACATCATGAAGGCTTTCGAGACCCACGACCAAGTGATGGTGGTAGCCCACGGCAACAGCCTCCGCGGCGTGGTGAAGGTGCTCAAAGGCATGTCGAACGACGAGATCATCGCCTTCAACATCCCTACCGGCATCCCTTACATCTTTGAATTTGATGACAAGATGAACCTGACGAAGGACTTCTTCCTCGGCGACCCCGAAAAGGTTGCCGCTCTGATGGCCGCCGTCGCCAACCAAGGCAAGAAATAGTTTAGAGTTTAAAGTTAAGAGTTTAGAGATGGGACGTTGGATTATACCTGATATACATGGCTGTGCCAGAACCGTGAAGGTGTTGCTGGAGAACATGCTGAAAGTCACCCGTGACGATGAGCTGTTCTTCTTAGGCGACTACATCGATCGCGGTCCGGCAAGCAAAGAGGTCCTTGACTACCTGATGGATCTCCAAGAAAGAGGCTGGAAAATCCATTGCCTCAAAGGAAACCACGAGGATTATTGCGTGAAGGCCTGGGAAGAAGACCAGAAATGGCACCTTTTCAAACCCGGCATCCAAAAGGCATGGGAAAACGTAGGCGCAACGGAGACCTTTAACAGTTTCGGCATCAAACGTCCTCGCGAGATCCCTCAGAAGTACATCGACTGGATGAAGAACCTCGACTATTACTATGAGCTTGAAAACTACATCCTTGTCCATGCCGGAATGAACTTCAGGATAGAGAATCCTTTTGAGGACACCCACAGCATGATCTGGGTCAGAGACTTCAAGGTGGACTTCGAGAAGACCAAAGGCCGCCGTATCATCCACGGACACCTTCCTGAGGACTATAGCTTCATCGACTTCGTCATCAAGAACCCCAAGAGCCACGACTTCATCGCCCTCGACAATGGCGTGTTCAACACCAAAAAGGCCGGCATGGGCAACCTAATGGCCTTCAACCCCGACACCAACGAGCTCTTCGCACAGTCGAACCTTGACATGTAAGCTACCGCGAAGCCACCACCACGGCTTTCTTGTATTTCTTGACCATCCCATCCATGTCGAACACCTCGACAATGACAACGTAGACTCCCAGCGGAACTCGGCTGCCGTGGCTATCCATGCCATTCCAAACAAAACCTCCCTCTTGTCCAGCCAACTCCCCTTTCACCAAATGACGCACTAACTGGCCTTCCACATTGAACAAATAAGCGTTCATGGTGATTCCTGATTTATCTAAACGATAGGTTATTAAACAATTGTCATCAATACCATCGCCATCAGGTGAAAACACCGAAGGCTCTATACCAATAGGATCTTCCACTGCATCACTTTGTTCAACAGCCATCATCGAATTGGCGTATCCTGGTGTGCCAAAATGCACCGCTTCCACCGCCGAATGCCAATTGTCAAGCTGTTCTGACGGCACATCCCAAGCGACACGCTCCAACGATACGCCTTTGGTCTCTTTCAACAAAGGATAATGCATCTTTTCCGAAAACGCCATCTGGTCAATGACCACTCCCTGACGGCTCATCAGCAAGGCCGTGCCGCCTGCATTAGGATAGGATGGGAACGATGCCATATCCACATAATCCAAGATATTACACTCATACTGCTTACCCACGGTGTAAGCGTCTGTTGACAGTAACAGATACGATTGTGGAAGAAATAATCGGCTATCCTCAGTAATGGCTTTCAGTGTAGTATCGGTTGGGTCAGGAAAACTCTCCTTGATCACACCCAATTTCAGTTCACTCAAATCGAAAGTCTTGTTGGAATAGTTGTACAACTCCACATAA
The DNA here is from genome assembly GCA_017531225.1 of Bacteroidales bacterium. Taxonomy (GTDB): domain Bacteria; phylum Bacteroidota; class Bacteroidia; order Bacteroidales; family F082; genus Limimorpha. The sequence continues at coordinate 402,919 of JAFXLL010000010.1, forward strand.
TCCACCCCGGGACTGATGGGATCAAAAAGGATTTCGTTGATCAGTACTTCGCCTGGACTGATTTCATTTGGGATACCAAAACGTACCTTAGTATCGGGAGCGATTGGATGACCACTGCAGCTCTCCATGTCATTTAGCAGCAATGTATAGATCACGCCTTCCTGAAAACCATAGTTAAACATCACTTCGACCGAAGAAGCGTCAATAGGATTACATAAAACCTCTATAGGATTGATATTCAATTCCTCAACCCTGTAATGTGAGGGATCTGAAAGCGTGGAACGATCCATGAATTGGTCAAACCAAAGCAATACCGTATTGTCGCCCAGCATACTCACACGGGCTACGCTTGGCGTGATTTCGTTCAAGGCATTGATGGCGTTTTCGCAACCCGGAGTACCACCCGATGGATCTGTCGAAGCCGACCAGTTGACCGTCCCAGCACAGGGATTGAACGGATCTATCTGTTCCAATGACCAACCTCCGTTTTTCTTCTCCGCATCATGGTACCAAGTGTCGTTGAAGGAGACCTCCGAAACCAAGATGGTGTCAGGCGAAAACAGACGTAGCGTGGCACCGGCATTGGCGATGGAGAAACTGGAGAAGCCACAAGTTGGCCCATACATCGAAAGTTCAGCCGTCGCATCGTCTTTGCAAAGGATAAGATAGTCCAATGGCTGGATTCGTGTTGAAGGTAGCACTTTGTTGGAAGTGCCAATCGTTAGCATCCAGTTTTTCAGATCGATGGTGAAGTTGGTGGTGTTGAACAACTCGATGTATTCCCTCTCGGGAAGACCTACTACCGGTGTGGGATCAGCCATGATCTCGTTGATAACCACGTCATTTTCAAAAGCCTTGTAAATAGAGAAATTCCATGAAGTCTCAGGCATGATGTTGCCTGCCAAATCGCTGATACCGTTGATGGTCAGCTGAAGGTTGGTGTTTTCGGGTAAAGGATCGTTGAAACACAATAGCACTTTGGAAGGCTTATCACTAAAAACTATCGTGTCAGGAATGCTGTTAAGGGTTGGGCTAACGTGATAGCATTGTGGATCAAGGGCTGTTTCGGAAAGCGATTCGTTGAAAATCAGCAGAATATGATTGACATCGAGCACTTCCAAATCCAATAGTTCAGGGGGATCGGTGTCGATGATCTTTGGCCCGATGTAGACGTCGTCGAAATAAAACTTCTTGGCATTGCTGGAGGTGAACTTGAGGTAGAAACCGAAGTAACCCTTAGACAGGCCGTGATCATCGGTGCCTTCCGCCTCCAAGGCATAGTTCCCAACACTATCGTAATCCGTTTGGATGCTCCAATGCCCTTCCCTATCGCAGTTCACCTTAACGGCCACCTTAAACGAGGAGGCGATACTGGCATCGGGACCTTTGCAAATCAACGTTTCGGTGCCGTCAGTCTTTCGGTAGAGTTCGATAGCATCTTGATTACCTACGGTGCCGAAACGCAAGAAATACCCATTGGCTTTGGTGAGATCGGCACTATCCGCAGCCAGCCACACCTCGGCATAGTTGTTCGTTGAAGGGCTAAAGTTCTCACGGATCCAGAAACGCCACTCCATTTCTTCTTCACCATTAAAGCCCGTGACGAGATACGATTCGCCCGCTGAAGTAGCTGAAGATTGAAGCTGTTTGTTCGTGTTGACTATGAAACACGTATCGGTGCCAAACCAGGTCGGATTGGCAGTAAAATCGCCGTCAGTGAAATCATCCGTAACTTGCGCCATTGCCCATAATGGCAGAAATAAAAAAAGTAGCAGTGTCGTTCTCATATTATTATTATTTTTGCATGATGGAAAGTTTTCTCCGCAAATATACCGTCGGGGAAGCCGTTTTGATAAAAAAGTCGAAAATAAATCATATAAAAATGAGAATCACTGTTGTTGGTGCCACGGGATTGGTAGGATCAAAGATGCTTCAAGTTCTTGACGAACAAAAGATTAAGATTGACGAACTGATTGTTGCCGCTTCAGAAAGATCCGTAGGGAAAGAAATCGTTTTTCAGGGGAAAACACACCGTGTAGTCCGTGTGGAGGATGCCATCGAGGCTCGTCCCGACATCGCCATCTTTTCGGCTGGAGCAAGTGCGTCGAAGCAATATGCCCCTCTGTTTGCCGCTAAAGGCACCTACGTCATCGACAACAGCTCAGCTTGGCGCATGTTTCCCGAGATTCCGTTGGTGGTGCCTGAAATCAACGCCGACACCATCACCAAGGACACCCACATCATCGCCAACCCCAATTGCTCCACCATCCAAATGGTTTTGGCACTGCATCCTTTGCACAAGGCTTTCGACATCAAGCGTTTGGTCATCGCCACCTATCAAAGCGTGAGCGGCAGCGGCATCAAAGGCATTAGCCAATTGGACCGTGAAGAAAACTCCCACCTCTCACCTCTCACCTCTCACCTTCCCAACGCTTACCCCCACCAGATCTACCGCAACGTTCTGCCTCACGGCGGCGATTTTTGCGACAACGGCTACACCACCGAGGAAGAGAAACTGGTGAACGAAACCCGCAAGATTCTGAGGGCACCGCAAATCGCCGTCACTGCCACGGTGTGCAGGGTTCCCGTCACCGGTGGCCATTCAGAGGCTGTCAACGTGGAGTTCAACAAGCCTTTCGAGTTGGATGAAGTGCGTCGGCTGTTGGAAAGCCAACCTGGAGTAGTCGTTCAAGACGATCCCGCACAAAACCTTTATCCAATGGCCATCACATCCTACGACAAGGACGAGGTGTTTGTTGGCAGAATCCGCAGGGATTTCAGCATCGAGAACGGATTGAACCTCTGGGTGGTCAGCGACAACATCCGTAAAGGTGCTGCCACCAACGCCGTGCAGATCGCCAAATATGTCATTGAAAACATTTTATGAGAATCATCAACAATAGCATACAAGCCCGTAACATCAAAAATGCCGTGGTCACCATTGGCACCTTCGACGGTGTGCACCTCGGCCATCAGGCCATCTTCAAGGAGATGCGCCGGTTGGCTGACGAGGTGAATGGCGAGACCGTGGTGGTTACATTTCACCCCCATCCCCGTCAGGTATTGGCCATTGGCACTGAGAAGCTTCGTTTCATCTGCTCACAGGAAGAAAAGTTGAAGAAATTCGAGGAGTTCGGCATTGACAACGTAGTGATTATCCCTTTCACCAAGGAGTTTGCCAGCACGCCTTCTGACGAGTTTATTAAAGATTACATCATCGAGCGCATCCATCCCGCCGTCATCGTGGTCGGTTATGACCATCACTTTGGCAAAAACCGAATGGGCGACTTCCAAATGCTCAACGAGTTAGGCGCACAATATGGCTTCAAGACCGTTCAGGTGGAAGCGCAGGACATCAACGAGGTGGCCGTCAGCTCCACCAAGATCCGCAACTTCCTTTGGACCGGCAACGTGAAAGCCGCCAATGAACTGTTAGGCTATCCTTATTCCGTCACAGGTCTGGTAATTCGCGGGAATGAAATCGGTCGCACCATCGGCTTCCCAACAGCCAACCTCGACATCCCTAACGAGTTCATGATGATCAACAACCCAGGAGTGTACGCCTGCCGCACCGAGATTAACGGCAAGTGCTACGATGCCATGGCTAACACAGGTACCCGTCCCACCATCGGCGACCGCGCCGATGGCGACTTCATCATCGAAGTCAATGTCTTCGACTTCGAAGGAGACCTTTATGGCAAGACCTTGAAAGTTTGGTTCATCGACCGCATCCGCGACGAAGTGAAGTTCAACGGATTGGAGGCTTTGAAGAACCAATTGCATCAAGATCGTGAGAAAGCCAAAAAAATATTATCTTTGTCCCAATAATAGCAAACAACATAAAATCAAGCAAATATGAAAAGATTACTTACCGCAATGATGGCCTTGGTCCTTGTTTTTGTCTTTGGCAAAGCCAATGCCTGCACTAATTTCCTGATCACTAAAGGAGCCTCTACCGACGGCAGCTGCATGATCTCCTACGCCGCCGACTCTCACGTGCTTTATGGCGAATTGTATCACTTCCCGGCAGGCGACCATGCTCCTGGCACCATGCGCGACGTGTATGACTGGGACGGCGGTGCTTATCTCGGACAGATTCCTGAGGCAGCACACACCTACAACGTGGTTGGCAACATGAACGAATGTCAAGTGGCCATCGGCGAGACCACCTACGGCGGCATTGAAGCCCTTTGGGGAGGTCAAGGCGTCATCGACTACGGCAGCCTGATCTACATCACCCTGCAGCGTGCCACAACTGCTCGCGAAGCCATCAAAATCATGGGTGAACTGGTCTACAACTACGGCTATGTCAGCGAAGGTGAATCCTTCTCCATTTGCGACACCGAAGAATGCTGGATCCTTGAGATGATTGGTAAAGGTAAGGAAAACAAAGGTGCCGTGTGGGTTGCCCGCCGCATCCCTGATGGCTATGTGAGCGGTCATGCCAACCAAGCCCGTATCACCACTTTCCCGTTAGCCACCAGAAAGTGCAAGACCAGCATCACTTTCAAGAATATTGACAAGCTGCTGAAAGACAAGAACATCGACTGCGTGTATACCGATGACGTCATCAGCTTCGCCAAGGAAATGAAACTCTATAACGGTCCAGATGACCAATTCTCTTTCTCTGACGTTTATAACCCTGTGACCTTCGATGGCGCTCGTTTCTGCGACCTCCGCGTGTGGGCCATGTTCAACAAGGTGACCGACAACATGAAAGACTATTGGGACTATGCCACTGGCCGCGACATCAAGCGTGCACAGCCTTACACCGCTAACATGTGCCAGACCCCTGACAACTTCCCAACCAACCGCATGCCTCTTTGGGTGAAGCCCAACAAGCAGGTTAGCGTGCTCGACATGATGGACTTCATGCGTGATCACCTTGAAGGCACTGAACTTGACATGTCTAAAGACTTCGGAGCAGGTCCGTTCCACTGCCCATACCGCTGGCGCCCAATGGACTGGGAAGTCGATGGCGTGACTTATGTGCATGAGCGCACCACCGCCACCCAACAGACTGGCTTTAGCTTTGTGGCTCAGAGCCGTGGCTACAACCCCTTCGGCATCATCTGGTTCGGCGTTGACGACACCGACAACTGCGTGTATTGCCCGATGTACACCTGCATGACTGAGGTTCCTGAGAGCTATCGCGAAGGCAATGGCTCCATGACCCAATGGTCAGAGAACTCTGCTTTCTGGACCTTCAGCCAGATGAGTAACTGGGCTTACACCAAGTATAACTACATCCACCCTGAGATCCGCAATCGTCAGCGCGAGATGGAAACCAAATGGGTGGAAAAAATGGTTCCTGAACTCGATAAAAGAGTGGAAGCCATCAAGGGTCGCGACGGACAAGTGCTGGAGATGACCCGCTTCTCCTGCAACACCGCCAACGATCTTTGCGCTTCCTGGAAGCAGTTCTACCATGAGCTCTTCATGAAGTACATGGACGGCAACCTGAACACTGCCCAACCAGTGAACCCCGGCAGCAAATATACCCCCATCAAGAGCGAGCATCCCAAGTATAGCGATGAATACTATCGCATACTTATCGAGAAGACTGGCGACAAGTATAAAGCCTATTAAGTTTAGAGTTTAAAGTTTAGAGTTTATTGTTATGGCAAACCCAGAAGAAGTAAAAGAAGAAAAGAAGTCGCTCAATTTCATTGAAGCGAAAGTAGAGGAAGACCTCAGTAACGGCAAGAACGGCGGTCGGGTGCAGACCCGCTTCCCCCCAGAGCCGAACGGTTACCTCCACATTGGCCACGCCAAGGCCATCTGCCTCGACTTCGGCATTGCCGCACAACATGGCGGCGTGTGCAACCTGCGCTTCGACGACACCAACCCCACCAAGGAGAACATGGAGTACGTCGATGCCATCAAAGAGGACATCCAATGGCTTGGCTACCAGTGGGGTAACGAATACTATGCCTCCGATTACTTCCAGCAACTCTGGGATTTTGCCATTGAACTGATCAAACGCGGCAAGGCCTATATCGACGAGCAGAGCTCCGAGGAGATCGCCGCACAGAAAGGTACGCCCACACAACCTGGTATCGAAAGCCCCTACCGTAACCGTCCCATTGAAGAATCATTGGATCTGTTCAACAAGATGAACAACGGCGAGATCGGTGAAGGTAAGATGGTGCTTCGTGCCAAGATTGACATGGCCAACCCGAACATGCACTTCCGCGACCCGATCATCTATCGCGTGGTTGATACCCCACACCACCGTACAGGTACCAAGTGGCACGCCTACCCAATGTACGACTTTGCTCATGGACAAAGCGACTACTTTGAGGGCGTCACCCATTCACTCTGTACCCTGGAATTCGTGGTGCACCGTCCTCTCTACGACCTGTTCATCGACTGGCTCAAGGAAATCCGTGGCGAAGGCGACAACATGGATGACAACCGTCCACGTCAGACCGAGTTCAACAAGCTGAACCTTAACTATATCCTGCTGAGCAAACGTAATCTGCTGGTGCTGGTGAACGAAGGTTTGGTGAGTGGCTGGGACGACCCGCGCATGCCCACGATCTGTGGCTTCCGTCGCCGTGGCTACACCCCGGGCGGCATTCATAAGTTCATCGACAAGATCGGCTATACCACCTACGATGCCTTGAACGACTTCGCCCTGATGGAGAGTGCCATCCGCGAGGACCTCAACGCCACTGCTACTCGTGTGGCCGCTGTCGTCAACCCCGTGAAGTTGGTCATCACCAACTATCCTGAGGGACAAATCGAAGAGATGGAAGCCATCAACAACCCCGAGGACGAAACCGCAGGCAGCCACAAGATCGCTTTCAGCCGTGAGCTGTGGATTGAGAAGGAAGACTTCATGGAGGACGCTCCAAAGAAGTATTTCCGCATGACTCCTGGCAACGAAGTGCGTCTCAAGAACGCCTATATCGTGAAATGCACGGGCTGCAAGAAAGACGAAAACGGCAATGTCGTTGAAGTATATGCAGAATACGACCCCGACACCAAGAGCGGCATGCCTGGCGCCAACCGCAAGGTGAAAGGTACCATCCACTGGGTGAGCTGCGAACGTTGCCTCGAAGCTGAGGTGCGTATGTACGACCGCCTCTGGAAGGTGGAGAACCCACGCGACGAACTGGCTCGCTTGCAAGACCAAGGTCTTAGCTCGCTCGAAGCCATGAAACAGATGATGAACCCCGATTCTTTAGAGGTTCGTCCCGTGTGCTACGTCGAGGAGTTCTTAGGCGACGCCAAGCCTTTGGATCACTTCCAATTCCAGCGCATCGGCTACTTCACGGTGGATAAAGACACAAAGCCCGGGCACCTGGTCTTCAACAGGACCGTGGCCTTGAAGGATACCTGGGCTAAAACAATGTAAGTATTTGATCATCAATTTTAATAGAGACGTAGCATGCTACGTCTCTATTATTTTTGCAAAAAACTATTGACAAAACAGAAAAAAAGATTACTTTTGCAACTGAAAAATAGTTGCAATGACGAATAAAGAAAAACTGAAAAATAGGATTCGCCAACTTCCCAAAGATTTCACCTTTGAGGAATTGGAAACGATTCTTTATCAGTTAGGATTTGAACGGGACAACAAAGGGAAAACCTCAGGATCACGGGTGAGATTTTATAATCGCGAAAAGCATTTACAGTATTTGGCACACAAACCTCACCCTCAAAGTATTATTAAAGAAAAAGCTTTAAAAGATATCGTTGATTTTCTAGAAGAAAACAAACTCTTATAATATGGAAACACTGAGATACAAAGGATTTATCGGAAGCATCGAAGCAGAGTTAAACGAAAACACGCTTTACGGGAAGGTGCTTGGATTAGACAAAGGAACACTTGTCACGTATGAAGGACAAACGATTTCTGAGTTAAAAGAAGATTTTACTAATGCGGTGGATGACTATATCACACATTGTAAAGAAAACGGGATTCCTTTACACAAGTCTTATAGCGGAAGTTTTAACATCCGCATTCCCGCTGAATTACATGCCCGAGCAGCGGTTATGGCCCAAGAGCTTGGCATTTCATTAAATGCGTTTGTGAGGGAGAGTCTCGCTAAGGCTGTAATGTAATAAAAAAGGGGTCTCACGACCCCTTTTTTCATTTACCAATCTTGTAAGTCACCGGCAGCACGTATCTCACTCTGACCGGCTTTCCGTCCATGGTGCCAGGCTTCCATTTTGGCATGCCCTTAACAACACGGACTGCCTCATCGTTCAGATCTTGCTTGGATGGTTCTGGCTTAATCGTTTCAACCTCGGTAACCGAACCATCAGCTTCGACCACAAACTTCACCATGACACGATAGGTAGCTTTGGTATCCATATCCATGTATTTCTCAGGAACAGTGATGTTCTCTTGCAAATACTTGATCATGGCCTCCATGCCGCCAACATACTCTGGCATCGTCTCAGGGGTATCATAAATATTATCCTTATCTGAATTTGCCGGCCATCCCCCAACTGGATTTGATGACTTGCCCTTTTTACTGAAAACGATCTTTTCCACGCCGATGTCATCTTTCATGTCGTAGAAATTGACAATCATGTTGCCTTGGGCATCAAGGGTAAAACCGTAAGGAGGTTGGGCTTCAGCCGTCATGGCACTGCCGTCGGGATTGGTGGGGTTGATGGAACCCATCGATTTGCCATCAAAAGTATAGGTGAAGGGCAGGCCGACATCCTGAAAATCAACCTCGGTCTTGCCTTTCTTCTCTGAAGTCAAGGTCATCACGAAGTAGCCTGCAGTGGCGCTCTCAATTTCCATGGTCATGTGCATCGTGTAGTTCACCTTGTCCTTGATGCCCTTCCCTGTGCCTTCCCAAGAGGTACCTGACAAGCCGTTATCCTTGACATTTTCCTCCAATTTGAAAAAGACAGGAAGTACATAGTATACACGAACCGGCTTGCCCTTCATCATACCAGGCTTCCATTTCGGCATGGCCTTCACTACGCGGAGCGCTTCTTCGTCGCAGCCGCCACCGATGCCTCTCATTATCTTGGCGCTAGACACCGAGCCGTCTTTCTCGATTACGAAGCTGATAAACACTCTACCACTGATCTCTTTCTCTTTGGCTTCCTCGGGATATTTGATGTTTTCGGAGAGATATGTTGCCATTTGACTCATACCTCCGGGGAATTCCGGCATCACCTCAACAACATTGTAAATGCTGTCAGTGTCCATTTTCTTGATCTTGACATCAGTGACATCATCGGTTGTGATTTCGTTAACGGTCTGATCCGTTTTCTTCACTTGTTGTGCCGAGGCCCTTGCGTTGACAATCAGCAATAGCGCCAACACGGGCAACGTTGCCAGCAGCTTCCACCAGAAGCCCTTGGCCTTTTCATGTTTTGTAATCATCTTGATACGTTTTTTGGTTAAGATTAAACTGAAATTATTGCTCATGTCGCTGAAATCGACGGCCGTGCACTGCTGCAAGATCAGCATCATGTAGTTTCTCTTGTCGGCTCCAGTGGACACCACGTCATCATCGGCGATGTATTCGTGAAGGCTCTGGAGTTCTCTTTTATAGAAGTAAATGAAGGGGTTGAACCACTGGAAGATCTTCACCAGCTCCACCATCAGGATGTCCCATGAATGATGATGGCTGATATGGCTCAACTCATGACGGATGATGTCGGGGTTGACATTTTCATCCGTGAAGAAGGCATAGCGGAAGAACGAATAGGGACCATGCTCCTTGTGGGTGAACACCATGGTATAGCCGTCCATCTTGCGCTTGGGCGAACGGATAATCATGGCAACCAGTTTCCCCATCTTGAAGAGGAAAAGCAATGCCATTACCGCCACACCTATTAAATAAATAACGCCCAACACTTGCCATAGCGAAAAATGGATTCGGGTAGGGGTTGCGACTTCCACCTCGGGCAAGGTAACCACGGAAGGATCGCCATAGCTAATAGTGATTTCATTAAGCATGAAGCCATTGAATAGGTTTTGCTTGAATGCCACCACCTGAGGCGTGCTCTCACCCATCAGCAGTCCGAACAACGGCAACGCCAGTGAAAACAGCATGGCCGACAACAAGTAGAAGCGGTTGAACTGGAACCGATTGCTATTGGTGAACAGCAGACGATAAGCCACCCACAGCACCATCAAGCCAATGGCAATGGGCAGGAGATACTCTGTAAATAATGTTTGTGTGTTCATGGCTTATTTCTTTTCGACTTCAATAGCATCGTCAATCATTTTCTTTAAGGTCTCCAACTCCTCGAGGCTGAAGTTTTCCTTCTTGGCGAAGGCCGATACCAAGTCGAGGTAGGAGTTGTTGAAGTAGCGTTCCACCACGCTGCCCAGGAAATTCTGCGAATACTCCTCTTTGCTGATGGCTGGACTGTAACGGTTGGCTCTACAGAAGGTCTCGTGCTTCACAAAACCTTTGTTTTCGAGGATCTTGATGACGGTCAAAACCGTGTTGTAAGCCGGCTTCGGTTCGGGGAAGGCCGCCATGATTTCGTTGGCAAAACCCTGACCGATGCCCCACAGCACCTGCATCACTTGTTCCTCTGCTTTTGTTAACTCTTTCATTTTCAGTGTTATTAATCGATTTATAACTATTTTCTTAGTTCTATAACGCTGCAAATATACATAATATTTTAATCTTGCAACTATTTTTTTAGTTTATTCACGAAAAAATTTACTTAAATCAAAAAATTTGGATTTTTTTCTTGCATGAAATAAAAAAAGTGTATTTTTGCAGCCGAAATCAGTGTCCAATGGTGTAATGGCAGCACAACTGACTCTGGATCAGTTAGTCTAGGTTCGAATCCTGGTTGGACAACTAAGCATCCCTAACTTGTTGAAATTCAGGTTAGGGTTTTCTTTTTTATCATGGTCATCCTTTTCAACAAGCCTTACGGCGTATTAAGTCAGTTCACTCCCGAGGCGGGGCATCCGGCACTCAATGAGTTCGGGTTCCCTCCTGGCGTGTATGCGGCAGGGCGACTGGACCATGACAGCGAGGGCGCCTTGCTGCTCACCGACGATGGCAGACTTGTCAAGAAGCTATTGGATCCGAAGTTCGAGCATCCACGCACCTATCTTGTACAGGTGGACGGACAGATCACTCCCGAGGCCTTGAAGCAGCTGTCGAAAGGCGTGGTGATCAAAGGTTATCGTACCAAACCATGTCGCGCAGAGATGGCTACTCCACCCGAGGATCTTTGGGAGAGGATTCCGCCCATCCGTTACCGCGCCAACATCCCCACCAGCTGGATCCGTATCACTCTCATCGAAGGCAAAAACAGGCAAGTGCGGCACATGACGGCCGCCGTAGGGTTCCCCACACTAAGGCTCATCCGAATAAAAATCGGTGATTTCTCGTTAGGCGACCTCAAACCCGGCGAATGGAAGATTGTAAAGACTATTTATCCAAATTCATTTTAATGCGCGAAGCGAGGATATCGACAACCACGGGGCTAGAGCCTTGAGGCAGGATGATGTCGGCATAACGCTTGGTAGGCTCGATGAACTGCTGGTGCATAGGCTTCACATAGGTTTGGTAATGGCGAAGCACAGCTTCCCAAGTGCGGCCACGCTCAGCGATATCGCGATGGATAATACGCATCAAACGCTCGTCACTGTCGGTATCCACAAACACCTTGATATCCATGCGCTTGCGAAGCTCTTCGCTGTTCAACACCAAGATACCCTCCACGATGATCACCTCGGTGGGCTCCACGTGAACCACCTCTTCGGAACGGGCGCAGGTGACGTAGGTATAGATCGGCATCGGGATGGTCTCACCTTTCTTCAGACGATCCAAATGGTCGATCATCAGACTCCATTCAATGGCGTCAGGATGGTCGAAATTGATGTGCAGCTTCTCCTCTGGCGAGAGGTGCCCGTTGTCGTAATAATAAGCGTCTTGTGATATAACCGAAACCGAATTGTTAGGCAGCTGCTTGACCAGCTCTTTGACGACGGTGGTCTTGCCTGAACCTGAACCGCCTGCGATACCGATGATTAACATGTTATTGCGTTTTTTGAATTCGCAAAGATAAAAAAAAGTAATTTTGCATCAAATTTCAACGCCATGAAAAAATCAAAGCTTTATTTCGCTGGGCTGATCATCGCCCTCTCCACCCTTTTGTTCACCCAATGCACCAGTTACACTCCCACTGAGAAAGACCTTCCCATCGAGACCCTGACAGAACTCCAGGTTGCCTTCCCAAAGGCCACTTACGTCGAGCTGACTAAGACTGCCACATACGCCGTGAAGGATGAAAAAGGAAAAGTCATCGGCACCGTGCTGCTATCTTCCCCTTATTCCGATGAGATCATGGGATTCAATGGCCCTACCCCACTGCAAATCGCCATGGATGCCGATGGTAAGATCATCGAGGTTCGTGTGTTGGCCAACGACGAGACGCCTAATTTCCTAAACCGCGTGATCAAGGCTGGGTTCCTCGACTCATGGAACGGCCTGACCGCCGAAGAGGCTTTGAATAAAGAAGTGGATGCCGTCAGCGGAGCGACTTACTCCTCCAAAGGAATCCAGAATAGCTTGAAAGCACGTCTTTCGAACATTTAATAAAATGGTATGATTCTTGTTTATTTTTCAATGTGTAATTCACGTAAGAACAAATAATACAACATACCATGAAAAAGATCATCCTTTCCTTCTGTTTGCTTCTAGCCGTCGTTTTATCGGCAGGAGCACAGCCGCATCACAGACCTCGTCCTCACCAGGATTATTATACTTACAGCAATATCGGTGAAGCCCGTTTACATATTGGTGGTGAGCTCGGCATTGCCGATCCCGTAGCCTTCTTTTGGCACAGAGCACCCCGGCATTATAGCATTGGAGCCATGGGCGAGATACAGGTTGGCAGACGGCTCAGCTTGGGTTTAGGCGCGGAGTTCTACGGGACACGCATCAGTGATCAAACCTATTATGCCTATTACAACAGCGTCCCCGTTTATGGCAACATCAGGCTCAGTTCACCTGGCTATGGTACCAAAGTATTTGTGGAAGCTCGTGTCGGTTATGCCATCCCGGTAAATACCGTTAGCATGGGATATCCCACAAGCTATTACGAAACCCGAGGATTGTTCACGGGAGGAGGCGTCGGCCTGAATTGTTATGGCAACAACATCAGCATCGGAATCAATGCCATTGATCTCATGAATCGCTATGATTACGGAACTCCTGGGAGAAGCCGTGTCATTACTAATTTCTACCTCAGGTATTCCTATGCGATACCGCTGAATTAAAACAAAAAAAGGCGACCAGATGGTCGCCTTTTTTCATTTACAGGTTGTCTTTAAAGTATTGCGTGATCTTCATAATCAGATGGGCACGATCCATGCCGTAAACGTTGTGGTCGTGACCAGGATACACGAAGTAATCCAACAGCTTACCGTTGTGGATGCAGTTCTCGACAAAGACGAGGCTGTGCTGCCACATCACCACGGGGTCGGTGGTACAGTGGATCATCAGAAGCTTGCCTTCGAGTTTGTCGGTTTTGTTCTCAAGACTGGTCAACTCATAGCCTTCAGGGTTCTCTTGAGGGGTATCCATGTAACGCTCGCCGTACATGATTTCATAGTATTTCCAATCCAACACCGGGCCGCCAGCCACACTCACCTTGAACACCTCAGGATGATTGATCTTCAGTGAAGTCGACATGAAGCCACCGTAGCTCCAGCCATCGCTACCGATACGGTCGGCATCCACGTATGGGAGGGTCTTCAGCCATTCGACACCTGTCATCTGGTCTTGCATCTCCAATTGTCCGCACTGGCGGTGGATGCATTGCTCAAAGGCCTCACCACGGTCAGCGGAACCACGGTTGTCCAGGGTGAAGACGAGGAAACCTTCCTGGGCCAGGTAGTTGAGATAGATGCCCGCGCCGGCTGTCCACTCGTCGGTGATCAGCTGGGCGTGAGGACCGCCGTACACATAGACAATCACAGGGTATTTCTTGGAGGAATCGAAGTTATAGGGCTTGATCAAACGGGTGTAGAGGGTCTGGCCGTCAACAGCCTTCAAAGTGCCAATGGTAGTTTCACCAATGTTGTAGTCCTTCAATGGGTTCTCCGCCTCATGCAGACGGCTCACAAACTTACCACTGGCATTTTGCAGATCGACATTGTAAGGCACATCGGTGCTGGTATAGCTATCGATGAAATACTTGCCGCTCTTTGAAGGAACGATATTATGGGTACCGTGTTCCTTGGTGATCTTGGTAACCTTGCCACTCTTGATGTCCATCACATAGCAGTGGCGTTCCAGCGGACTGACCTCTGTGCTGCGATAATAGATCTTGCTACCATCCTTTGAGAAGCCCTCGAAGTCGGTGATGACGAACTCGCCCTTGGTGAGCTGCTGCACTTGCTTCTTACTGATGGTGTACAGATAGAGATGGTAATAGCCGTCACGCTGGGCTTTCCAGATGAACTGGTCGGGGTTGTTGGGCAGGAAATAAGCAGGACCTTGGGGCTCCACCCACTGTTCATCGCGATCTTCGAAAATGGTTTGGATGAACTCACCGCTGATGGCGTTGTATTCATTGAATTTCAGATGATTCTGCTCACGATTCAAAACGCCAATGTAAATGCGCTTGTTGTCGGGGTTCCAGGTGATGGCGGTGAGGTATTGCTCCACGGGTTCACCAGTCTTTACTACGATATCCTTGCCCGTTGCCATCGTATAAACATGCAATGTCACCTGATGGCTGGTCATGCCGGCCATAGGGTATTTGATGGGCTTGGGAGTAGCAACACGTTTGGTGATATCAACCAGCGGGTAATCGGTCACCATGCGCTCATCCATGGAGTAGTAAGCCAATTGCGAGCCATCGGGGGACCAGAAGATGCCACCGTCGATGGCAAACTCGTTGCGGTGGACGCTCTGACCGGCTACCACGCCCTCGGGGTTATTGGTGATCTGGATCTGCTTGTCGCCGTCAGCCACATAGAGGTTGTTGTCGATGGTATAGGCGATACGCATGGTCTTTTCGCAGATCTTCTGATTCTCAGCACCTTGTGGCACGGTGGTCAGCAGCTCAATGGTCTTCTTCTTGATGTCGAGACGGTTGAGGGCGATGCCATCCTTGCCCAAAGCGTAGAAGTAGGCCTTCTGGTCGTTGAGCCAAGTGAGGTTGGGGATGCGCTTGAGGCTGTCGATGCCCGCCTTATTGGCGTAGGTGTTGAGTTCATCGAGGGTCAGGAAGGTAGCTTCTTTCTTGCCGCCAGGCATCATAGTGACGATGTTCTTGCCATCGACTTTCATGAGGATATCTTGATCGCCAACCCATTTCAGCTGGGTGGGACGTTGGGCGTAGAGGCTTCTGTTGTTATAGGAAGCGTCAGCGGGTGTGAAGAACTTCTTTTCCTGGGCACCGGCAGTGAGTGCCAGGGCAAGGATGAGGAACAGGAATAGCTTTTTCATAGGTTGATCGTTTTGGAATTTGATGGCAAAGTTATAAAAAACTGCGCATGGCTTCCACTATTATTGTACTTTTGCTTGTTAAATTACTATTGTTGAATCATCACAATAAAAACACCTATGATGAAGAAAAACAATTTTTTGGTCATCGTCCTCTTGTGCGCCTTCGTGCAGGGGACTGTACTGACTTCGTGCAGCGAGCAAAAACGACTCACAAAGAAGGAGTATTTCACCCTGTGGAACTCCTGCGAGGCGCTGACAACGTTGAAGGCTTATGTGGAGGACGTGACCACCCCCACCTCGGCCAACTTCATTCCGAAGGAGGACCGCATCGCCACCTTCGACATGGACGGCACCTTCATCGGCGAGCTTTACCCAACCTATTTCGAGTATAACCTGCTCGAATACCGTGCGTTGGATGACACGACTTACTCCAAAACCGCCCCAGAGGATGTCCGTGCGGCGGCGCAAGCCATCCGCGACTTCGTCCGCAACGGCACCCCTCTGCCCGATCATTTCGACATGATCCATGCCCATGCGGCGGCCAAAGCCTACGCTGGCATGACCCTAGACGAGTTCGATGCCTACGTCAAGACCTACGCTGCCAATACCCCCAACGGCTTCACCGGCATGACCTACGCCCAGAGCTTTTACAAGCCCATGCTCGAAGTGTTCAACTATCTCGAGGACAATGGCTTCACCAACTACGTCATCTCCGGTTCCGACCGCTTCATCTGCCGTTCCCTCTGCGAGAGCATCGGCATCGAGCCTAACCGCGTCATCGGCATGGACGTGAGACTCGTCTCCAGCGGCCAGGGCGACGAGGAGGGCGTCAACTACACCATGAGCAGCAAGGAAGACCTCATGCGTGCCGACGAGCTGATCATCAAGAACCTCAAGACCAACAAGGTGTTACAAATCAGCCAGGAGATAGGCAAGGTGCCCGTGCTGTCGTTCGGCAACAGCAGCGGCGACTGTGCCATGCACAACTATTGTGCCGGTAACACCAAATACCGTACTGAGGTCTTTATGCTGGTGGCCGACGACGATGCCCGCGACCATGCCGACCTTAAGGAAGGCGCCCGACGCGAGGCCCTATGGCGCGAAGCCGGCTACATTGTCATCTCAATGCACGACGACTTCCGCACCATCTACGGCCCTGGCGTCACCAAAGTGGGCTTCACATTCAAATAAACAATACTAGCTCTTAAGACACAGAGGGTGGCCAAAACTTTTGGTCACCCTCTGATCTATTAAAATTCAAGATCTCTCTTAGAAATAAAGGTCTCTCTCGCCTTGCTTGATCCTCTCAATACGAGATTTGAGCTCGTCGAGGAACTTCGGATCGACGTTCTTGAAGTTGTTCTCGATAGTCTTCCATCCTTTGGCGGCCACTTCAGGTGTGGCGTAGTCCACCAGATACTCGCTGAGGGTGAGGATGGCATTCGGAGTGCAGTAGCGCTTGATAAAGCCCGGCACGCTGAATTCCATGAAATGCTCGCCCGTACGGCCCAAACGGTAGCAGGCCGTACAGAATGAAGGAATGAAGTCGTGATCCAACAACTTGTCAATGATCTCGCCCAAGGAGCGGTCGTCGCCAATCTTGAACTGCTCACGGTGCAGGTTCTGGTCCTCCTGCTTGTCACTATTCTTTTCCTCTTCCTCGTGATGGTATTTGTAGTCACCAATTTGAAGATTGGTGCCGCCGTCGATTTGCGAGATGCCGTATTCGATGGCCTTGGCGCGGAAGGCGGCGTCTTCACGGGCGGTCAAAATCATACCCGTGTAAGGCACGGCCAGACGGAAGATGGCGATGATCTTCTCGAAGGTGTCGTCGTCGACGAAGTACTTCTTATCAATGCTCAAGCCCGAAGCATCCTTGATACGTGGGAACGAAATGGTGTGTGGACCCACATTGAAGCAAGCCTCCAGGTGGTTGGTATGGCGAATCATGGCCAGCACCTCATAACGCCAGTCGTATAAGCCGAAGAGGATACCGAGGCCATTGTCGTCAATACCGGCCTGCTGGGCGCGGTCCATCGAGGTGAGGCGGTAGTTGTAGTCGCCCTTCTTGGTATTAATCGGGTGGTATTCGTTATAGATCTCGGGGCAATAAGTCTCCTGGAAAATCTGATAGGTGCCGATGCCCGCCTCTTTCACGACGCGGAAGCCTTCCACATCCAGCGGAGCGGCGTTGATGTTCACACGGCGGATGCTACCTTTGCCTTTCTTGGTGGCGTAGGTGACCTTCACAGTGTGGGCGATGTACTCAGGGGAGTATTTCGGCGACTCGCCATAAACGAGGATAAGGCGTTTCTGACCATCGTCCTCCAGGGCTTCTACGTTACGAACCAACTCCTCATCGGTCAATGTGGTTCTGACCTGCTCTTTGTTGGAGGAGCGGAATCCGCAATAAACACAGTTATTAACGCAGTAGTTGCCCACATACAAGGGGGCGAACAGTACGATGCGGTTGCCGTAGACGCGGCGTTTTAGCTCACGAGCGCCTTCCTTGATCTCTTCCACCAGCTTAGGATCGGTGGTGTTGACCAACACAGCGGTCTCTTCCATGGTCAGACGGTTCTTGTCCAACGACTTTTGGATGATTTCATGCACACGCTCAGGGGTGCTCTTGGTGTTGTTGATGTAGTCCCAGATTTCTTCTGAGTCAATAAATGGACGATTCGGCTCGTCGGGAATTCTGCATTTTTCAGGATGGAATTGCATGATTGAATGTTTTATTTGTTGAATATTTGAATTGATCTATTGAAAACACCCGTCATAAAGGCGATGGCCATGCCGTAGTTGCTGATGGGAATGCCTGCCTTGACGGCGAGGTTGGTGCGATTGAAGAGTTGCTTTCTCGTAGCCACGCAGCCTCCGCATTGGATGGCCATGGCATATTGCTCAATGTTATTAATTGGCGTTAAACCCGCCACATAATCGAATTGGATGTTTTTACCCGTAAATTTACGAATCAAGTTGGGCAGCTTCACCCGGCCGATGTCGCCACAGCTGATCTCATGGGTACAGGATTCCAGCATGAGGATCTTGTCGCCATCTTTCAGCTCAGCCAGATGCGGCGTGCCTTTCAGGTAATTCTCGAAATCGCCTCTAAGTCTTGCCAACAAAATGCTAAAGCTGGTGAGTCTGACTTCTTCGGGGACGATCTTGCTGACCATGGCAAAGGCTTGTGAGTCAGTGACCACAAGGTTGGGATGTGGCATGGTATCGAAGTATTGCTGAAGGTTGGTTTCCTTCAAAACAACGCAGATGCAGTCGTTGTCGAGCGCATTGCGGATGGCCATTACCTGAGGCAGGATCAAGCGGCCTTCGGGGGCCTCAGCGTCAATGGGAGTCACTAACACCACCACGTCGTTGGGCTTTACGATGCCACCCAACATGGAGGTTTTCTTATAGGCGCTTTCAGGAATGGCTTGCTTTAAAGCGTCAATCACTGGTTGAAGGTCATCTTTCAGTACGTTGAGATTGATGGCTTCGTTTCTCGAAACGCCTTCAAACAGGTTGTTGACCATGACAAACGGAACGTCGTATTCCTTGAACTTCTCGATCAGTTGGGTTTCAGGCTCACCATAGTGATTGTCAGCGACAACAAGAATGGCACAGTCAATCTCTTTGAGGGTCTGATAGGTCTTCTCCACCCTTTGCTTTCCGAGTTCCGAAGTATCGTCAATGCCTGCTGTATCAATCAAAATCACGGGACCGATACCGAAGATCTCGATGGATTTCTTCACCGGATCGGTGGTGGTGCCCGCTTGGTCGGAGACGATAGCGATATTCTGTCCCGTCAACTTATTGATGATGGAACTCTTGCCGCTGTTGGTACGGCCGTAGATGCCAATATGAGGATTGAGATCACGAGGCATGGGTTAATAGATAAAAGATAAAAGTTAATAGTTTTCTTTTTGTTTTAGCAAAGCTGATTTCACTTCTATACCCTCAATACGACCGAGTTGCCCAGTGAGCGAGCCAATGCGGTCAGTAGTGCCTTCAAACACCACGGAAATCAAACTATAATCTTGTCTTGGGAAGCCTTGACGGCAGATGATGATGTCGGCGTGACGCGACAACACTTCATTCAGTTGCGGTGCCGACTGACGGTCACCGACATAGATGATGACGGTTCCTATTCTCTTTTCCATTTGTAATTACTTCAGGATCAGATGTTTAATACTTTTCTCCGCTTTGATGTCAACGCATGGTCTTCATCTCGGCACTTTTGGAACTGCAAAGATAGGATTATTTTTGTAACTTTGCTCCATGAAAAAGACATTATTGCTTCTGTTTCTTCCATTTATGTTCCTGGTAGCCTGCCAGGAAAAGGTGGAATATCCCATTGAACCGAGGATTTCCTACGAAGGCATCACATACCTGATAGATGCCGACAGCACCCTTACGGGTGAGGTCATCCTCAGCATCGGTTACACCGACGGCGATGGCGATTTGGGCCTTGATGATGCCGACACGCTCTATCCTTTCGGGCCTAACGATCCACATTATTACAACCTCATCATCGATTATCTCCGTTGGGACGGAACGCATTTCGTCACTGACACCATCAACTTCAATGTGCGATTCAAGCGATTGCTGTTCAACAACGAAGTGAAGGCCATCTCGGGCACCATCGACAACACCATCATGTTGCTCAACCCGTTTGCACCCGACGACACCGTAAAACTCAAGGCCCATATCATCGATAGGGCACTTCACGAGAGCAACACCATCGAAACGGATCCAATCTGTTTTAAAATGAATTGAAAAACTACTAGATATGAAACGTGTATTGACTATTCTCATTGCCATCCTCGCCCTCATGGGATGTGCCAACGCCCAAACTTCCGGCGAGAACTTCAACGTGACGCATTACGAGATCCACCTGTGGGATTTTAACTTCACGAGCCACACCTTGCAAGGCGAGGCTTTCATAGACCTCTACGCAACCGCTCCCACCAACACGTTTGTGCTGGAGCTTCAAACCTTGACCGTTACCGATGTAGCCGCCGATATATATGAAGTAACCAGCTTCAACCAGGAAGGCAACTTCCTCACCATTGTTATCGACGAGACTGTAGGCGCTGGCGAGACCTTAACCCTCGATGTCCGTTACGGTGGCAACACCTTTAACGAGAGCTGGGGCGGAGTGCACTGGTGGGGTGATTACGTATATAACCTTGGCGTGGGCTTCGAATCGATACCTCACAACCTCGGCAAGACTTGGTTCCCTTGCGTCGACAACTTCACCGACAAGGCCACCTACAGTCTCGCTATCACTGTCACTAACGACAAGAAAGCCATCTGCGGCGGCAACCATACCAATACCATCGACAATGGCGACGGCACCAGCACGTGGTACTGGGAAATCCCTCAAGGAGTGGCCACCTACCACCCTTCCTTCGCCATCGGCGACTATGTGGAATGGACTGATACCTACAACGGCATTGAGCGCGACATCCCGATCACGGTCTATGTGAAACCCACACAGATCAACAGCGTTCCCGGCACCTTCGTCCATGTAAAGGATATCGCAGCGTTTTATGAAGAGAGTTTCGGCCCTTACCCTTTCAATAGAATCGGCTATGTTTGCACTGGCAAGGGCTGCATGGAGCATGTTGACAATATCGCCATTACTTCAGGCGTCATCACTGGCGACACCTCCCAAGAGGAGTACGTCGCCCACGAACTCTCGCACATGTATTTTGGCAACAAGACCACTTGTTCCACCGCTGAAGACATGTGGCTCAACGAAGGCTTCGCCCAGTTCTGCGGCATGTTCTACCGTGTGAATGTCTATGGTGAAAGCGACTTTCAGGAAGCCATGAGCAACACTATCAACACCATCACCAACTGGTGCAAGAGCGAAAGCCATTGGATTCCATTGAACAACGTTCCACAAGACATGACCTATGATGGCAGCGCCGTTTACGACCGTGGCGCCGTCGTCGTCAACACTATGATGAACTACATGGGACGCGAAAACTTCCTCAACGGCATCCGTCATTACCTTACCAACTATTCCTGTGGAGCCGCTTCGTCAGAGCAACTCCGCGACGCCCTCACCGAAGCCACCGTCATCGACATGAATGGGTTCTTCGACACTTATGTATTCACCGCAGGCATGCCACACTATGACGTCAATCTGCTCAGCGTCACGCCGAACGGTAACCAGTATGACGCACGCATCAAGATGTCGTACCAGCATTATGGTCCTTCACATGTAGGACAGAACAACCGTGTGGAAGTCACCTTTATTAATAATGAATGTCAACTGCAAACCGTGATGGTCAATTGGGACGGCTTGGAAGCAGAACAAACCATAACTCTCGACATTGAGCCAATAGCCGCTTTTGCCGACTATTACAATCATTTCTTAGATGCCAAGATTGACAAGAATTTGACCGCTACAACCAATACAAGCCTCGCTGTTGAACAACTCACCATTAACACCAGTAACATTACTGACTCGACAATGCTTCGCGTGGAAGGACATCTGGTGGGTCCCGACTACGATCCCGAAATCCCGGGATTGACCGTCTCCACCAGACACTACTGGAATGTGTACAGAAAAGATTTTGGCGATGCTGATGTAACTGGACAATTCACCTATAACAACTCTTCCAATCAGGACGGCGACATTATCCATACGGAAAACGATTCCGCTGTGTTGCTCTATCGCACCAATGTCAACGACATTTGGCATACCATCCCATACACCCAACAAGGCAACTGGAAAATCGGTCGATTCACTGTAAGTGATCTCCAAACCGGACAATACACTATTGGCGCCATTGACAAATCGACGCTTTCCCTTGGAGAGTATTATGTCGATCAGCAACTGTTCCCCAATCCAGCACAAGATCGAGTCACTCTTCAATGGACGGGTAACAACAGCGGCGAGGTCAAGATTTTCAATCAAAACCTCCAACTCATTAAAACCATCAATTTTAACGACACTGACAAAGTTACATTCTCCGTCGACAGCTTGACATCAGGGCTTTACTTTATTGAATGTAACGCTGTTATGCATAAACTAATCATCAAATAAAATGAAAAGAATCAGCACATTATTAGCAACACTGCTCTGCCTCGTTGTGTTTGTTTCATGCGAGAAAGAGCCCGTCAACGAATGGCAAAGATTTTGGGGATACACCAAGGCCGACCTCATCGGGCATTACGACGCCAACCCCGATGAAAGCCTTTACGAAGCACTCCCAACCTCAGGTGTGAAGGTTTACTCCGATGCCTCCATCGAAGTGATTGATCTTTCTGACAACCTCGTCTCGGTCAGGCTCACCATTCCGGGAACCCTCAACATCGTATTCTCAGGGACGGTTTACAGTGCTTCCGACAACTCCGACTTTGCCCTTACCGGTGGCAATGACGACATCCGAATGACTGTTTACAAAAACAGCAAAGGCGACGTACGTTTTCACGGGGTGCAAAAACGCTATTTTTACGATGCCAACCATGTGTTGGACCACAGCAACAATTACGGATTTGATGTCATAAAAAAAGCCGCTGAGTAAGCGGCTTTTTTCTTGTTTCTGTCTTCCGACTTCTAAAAGGATTACATCATCAGGAACGACATCATCACACCGGCTGCCACAGCAGAACCGATGACGCCCGATACGTTCGGAGCCATGGCATGCATGAGCAGGTGGTTGGATGGGTCGTACTTCTGGCCTTCGACTTCGACCACACGGGCGCTATCCGGCACAGCCGAAACGCCAGCGGCACCAATCATCGGGTTGATCTTCTCCTTCAGGAAGACGTTCATCAACTTGGCACCAAGCAGACCGCCGGCAGTAGCCACGCAGAATGAGAGAGCACCAAGCACGAAGATCATGATGGAGCTTGAAGTCAGGAACACGGAGGCCTGTGTTGAGGCACCCACGGTGATACCCAAAATCATGGTCACGATATCGATCAGAGGATTGGAGGCGGTGTTCTGCAAACGCTTCACCACGCCTGATTCCTTAATGATATTACCGAAGAACAGCATACCCAACAGCGGCAGAGCCGTGGGGCTGATGAAAGTAGTCAGGATAAGGCCAACGATGGGGAACATGATCTTTTCGGTCTTGTTCACCATGCGGGGAGCCTTCATCTTGATGAGGCGTTCTTCCTTGGTGGTCAGCAAACGGATGATAGGCGGCTGGATCACGGGCACCAAAGCCATGTAGGAATAAGCTGCAATGGCGATAGGTCCGATCAAGTTACGTGTGCCGTCGGCTCCGTTGGCAAGACGTGATGACAGGAAGATGGCGGTAGGACCGTCAGCACCACCGATGATGCCGATAGCACCTGCCTCACGCAGGTTGAAGCCGAGGTACAAGGCACCGATGAAGGTCAGGAACACGCCGAGCTGAGCGGCGGCACCGAGGATCATCAGCTTGGGGTTAGCGATAAGCGACGAGAAGTCGGTCATGGCGCCGATGCCCAAGAAGATCAAAGGAGGATAGATACCTTTGTTCACGCCGAAGTACAGGTAATTGAGCACGCTGCCTTGCTGGTAAAGGCCCGTCTGCAGGTTCAATTCGCCAGGCTCAAACACCTGGGTCAAGAACAGCTTCACGTCCTCGATGTTGGCAGCGGCAATGCCGACCTGAGTGAGGTCCATCTTGTCCACCACCTTAATAGCTTCGCTCAACACCATGTTGTCACCATTGGAGCCAGCAAATACAGCACCAAGCAAGGCTTTGGCTGCATCGAGATCGAAGCCGTATATCCCCGATTCAAGGACTGTCTGCGCATAGATTAAGGCATCATTGAGGCTCACACCGTAACCTTGGAAGAAGGGGATGTTACCACAGATGATACCAGTGCCGATCGGGATGAGCAGCATGGGCTCAAACTCAAACTTCACAGCAAGGAAGATGAAGATGATACCCACAAGGATCATGATGAGGTTGCCGAGCTTGCAGTTTCTGAAACCCGTGAGCAGCCAGAACTTGCGGAGACCGCTCTTCAGCTCTCCTTTGACGGAGGTGTCTTCCTCTGCCACATCAAGCGTCTGTTGAACCTGTGCAGCCTCAACTTCAGCCATTTCGGCCAACTGGGCGTTGCTTTCGTCAACGCTCATTTCGCTAACCGAGTCCGTCTGCTCCGTGAGGTCGATCACTCTGGTAGCGAACATCGGGTTGTTGACCACCACGAGGTTCAGCAGGAGCAACACGACCACCGAAGCGAGAATGACGGCTGGTCTTCTGTAAATACTTTTCTTGCCCAACATGATCTTATCCGATTACGATTAACACATCACCTTGGAGCACATTGTCGCCCTGACGGCAGTTGATGGCGGTAATGGTACCGTCGGCTTCTGCCAGCAGGTTGTTTTCCATCTTCATGGCTTCGTACATCAACAGCTTGTCGCCCTTCTTGACGCTGTCGCCCTGATGCACAAAGATCTGCATGATGGTTCCGGGAAGCGGAGCAGCCATCTTGTAGCCAGCACCACCTGTTGCTGCGGCTGGTTTCGGAGCAGCAGCTTGAGTTGAGGTACTGGCAGCGGGCTTGGCAGCCGGACGTGCCACTGGAGCGACGACTGGAGCAGCCTGTTCTTCCATTTCCACTTTATATTCGGTCCCGTTCACATTGACTGTGGCAATGTTGCCTTCAATGCTCTGGACTTCCACTTCGTATGGTTTATCACTAATGGTGAATTTGAATTTTTTCATAGTTTCTAAAGATTAACGTTTCCAGTGTCTGACTCCATAATTCTTATCATTCCAAGAAGTCTGCCTTCTCTCGATGGTAATGACGTTGCTTTCTTCATCATGAAGATTGGTAGAGAGGTACAGGGCCATCCCGATGGCAGTGAGCACTTCGTTCGGGATCTCGCCTTCGGCGGTTTTCACGGCGGGTTTGGCCACTGGCTTGTCAATCACCTTGGGAGCGCTCTTTTCAGCGTCCTTTTTGGTGAAGTAGGCAGCCACGCCCCTGAAGATCATCGAAAGGATGAAGAGGGCGATGATGACGATGAGAAAACCGGCGACCGTGACAATCCATCCCTTGGTATAGATGGCCGGATCATGTCTCAAGATAACTGATAACATTTCCATGACACAAACGGTTTATAACGGGATGTTGGAATGTTTCTTCTCGGGGTTGGCCAGACGCTTGGTCTCGAGGGTACGGAGGGCGCGGATCACGCGGAAACGGGTGTTGCGCGGCTCGATGACATCGTCGATGTAGCCAAACTTGGCAGCCTCGTATGGGTTGGCGAACTTCTTGCGATATTCCTCTTCCTTCTGGGCAACGAACTCGGCGCGCTCTTCAGGATTGGTGATCTCGGCGATCTTCTTGCCATCAAGCACCTCAACGGCACCACTGGCACCCATCACAGCGATCTCAGCGCTCGGCCAAGCGTAGTTGACGTCGTTGCGGAGCTGCTTGCAGCCCATCACGAGGTGGGAACCGCCGTAGGACTTACGCAGGGTAACGGTGACCTTCGGCACGGTGGATTCGCCGTAGGCGTAGAGCAACTTGGCGCCGTGGACGATGATGCCGTTGTACTCTTGGCCAGTGCCGGGCAGGAAGCCGGGAACGTCAACCAAAGTCACGATCGGGATATTGAAAGCGTCGCAGAAGCGGACGAAACGAGCGCCCTTACGGGAAGCGTCGCAGTCAAGCACACCAGCGAAGAAAGCTGGGTTGTTGGCCACGATACCCACTGGCATGCCGTCGAAGCGAGCGAAACCGACGATGATGTTCTTGGCGTAGTTCTTATGGATCTCCAAGAAGTCACCATTGTCAACGATGGCGGTGATGATGTCACCCACGTTGTAAGGCTTGTTCGGGTTGTCAGGGATGATCTGGTTGAGGGCATCTTCCATACGGTCGATGGGGTCGTTGCACTCCATCAAAGGAGCGTTCTCCATGTTGTTCTGCGGGATGAAAGAGAGCAGACGACGGATGAGGCCGAGGCCTTCCTCTTCGTTTTCAACGGCGAAGTGGGCCACGCCTGACTTCTGGCTGTGGATGCGTGCGCCACCAAGGTCATCGGTGCTGACATCCTCGCCGATGACAGTCTTCACTACCTTAGGACCAGTGAGGAACATGTAGCTGTTGGCTTCGGTCATGATGATGAAGTCGGTGAGGGCCGGTGAATACACGGCGCCGCCGGCACAGGGACCGAAGAT
The DNA here is from genome assembly GCA_017531225.1 of Bacteroidales bacterium. Lineage (GTDB taxonomy): Bacteria > Bacteroidota > Bacteroidia > Bacteroidales > F082 > Limimorpha. The sequence continues at coordinate 429,491 of JAFXLL010000010.1, forward strand.
GGCTGAGATCTGTGGAATCACGCCAGAGGCATTGATGTTACGCTGGAAGATCTCGGCATAGCCGGCGAGGGAGCGTGAGCCTTCCTGAATACGGGCACCGCCTGAGTCGCAGATGCCGATGACGGGAGCGCCAACCTTCATGGCTTGGTCCATCACCTTACAGATCTTCAGTGACATGGTCTCGCTCAAAGCGCCGCCAAACACGGTGAAGTCCTGAGCGTAGACGTAAACGACGCGGCCGTCGATGGTGCCATGACCAGTGACGACGCCGTCGCCGAGGTACTGTTGCTTGTCGAGACCGAAATCGGTGGTGCGATGGGTCACGAACATATCCGTCTCTTCGAAGCTGCCTTCGTCGAGCAGGATGGCGATACGTTCACGGGCAGTCATCTTGCCCTTTGCATGCTGTGAGTCGATACGCTTTTGGCCGCCACCAAGACGAGCCTCGCCGCGCTTCTCCAGCAATTCCTGTATTTTCTGTTCAATTAACATGATTGAATGTATTATTTGTTTTTGTTTTCGCAGAGTTCAGTCAGCACGCCGAAGGTTGATTTCGGGTGGAGGAAAGCGATGCTGAGGCCTTCAGCGCCGCCACGGGGAGCCTGGTCGATAAGACGGATGCCTGCTTCCTTGGCTTCCTCAAGTTGATTTTCGATGCCTTCCACAGCGAAAGCGATGTGGTGCATGCCACCTTTGCCGTTGTTTTTCTCGATGAAAGCGGCGATGGTGCTCTCTGGGCTGGTGGGTTCGAGCAATTCAATCTTGGTTTGACCACAACGCAAGAAGGCGGTCTTCACCTTTTGGTCAGCTACTTCTTCAATGGCATAGCACTTGGTGCCAAGCAGCTTTTCAAAGAAAGGGATGGACTCGTCGAGGCTTGTCACGGCGATTCCAATGTGCTCAATGTGAGTAGGATTCATGATTTATTCGAATAAATTAATAATAAAAAATACGCGTATTAAAAATCGGTGCAAAGGTACGACATTTATTCGAGGTTTCCAATAAAAAATGGAGACGATTTCTCGCCTCCATTTTCTTTTCGTTAATTGCATCTATTTACTTATGCACCTTACGGACGAATTCATCGACCTCGGGCACACCGCCCTGATAGACGAGGTAGCCGTTGTAAGGCTCACGAGGCGTGATCTCACTGTTGATAGGAGTGAGCATGATCTTCTTCACCTCTTCCCTATCGTGAGTCTGACCTAAAGCCCAACCTAACTTGATGTAGGCGGTCTCAGCCAGCATGTTACCTGCCGGGATAATACCACGGTTCATCAGGTCACGGCCAGTGTCATACACAAACATGTGAGCATAACCCCAGATGGTCTGGACACACATGTACTGATGCACGCCCTTGTCGGTAGCACGTTGAATAGCGTCGAACATACCCTTGTTGACGTGACCCAGTCCTGTACCGTCCCAAATGATGCCCTTGTAGCCGTTGTCGACCAAAGCGTCGAGCACATCGGGCTTCATGCCAGGATAGTAGTAAAGGATAGCCACACGGTCGTCGAAGGTCGGGATGATCTTCACGTCACGGTCGTTGCGACGATGGTTGTATTCTTCCTTGATCGGCACTACGCCACGCTTGCGGTCCACAGTGGCCACCGGTGTGTCACCGATGGTACGGAAAGTGGAACGGTAGCTGGAGTGCATCTTACGAACACGGGTACCACGATGCAGGAAGCCATACTCGTCGGAGGTGGGACCGAACATGCAAACCATCACCTCAGCCACGTCGCCGTGACCAGCAGCTGTCATGGCATGCATCAGGTTCAGAGCGGCATCCGAGGAAGGACGGTCCGATGAACGCTGTGAGCCCACCAGCACGATCGGCACAGGCAGGTTCTGGCACATGAAAGTCAGAGCAGCGGCAGTATGAGCCAATGTATCGGTACCGTGACCAATGACAATGCCTTCGATGCCATTCTGGATCTCCTCGCCAATCTTCTTGGCCAAAGCGATATATTCTTTGGGTGACATGTTCTCGGAGAACACGGCAAACACTTTTTCAGTCTCGAGGTTACAGATATCAGCCAACTCCGGCACAGCGCCATACAACTCACCAGGTGAGAATGCAGGAATCACAGCTCCAGTACGGTAGTCCAAGCGGGAAGCGATGGTACCACCCGTGCCGAGCAGTTTCACATGAGGAAGACCCTCGGTGTAGGGGAATTCCTTCTCAGGGATGTGATAATTGGCCTTCTTATAGTCAGTCTCCACCATGCTGGTGATAGTGCTGATATCCACGCCGATGTTGTAGCCCGTGTTGACCTTCATCACAATGTGTTGGTCATCCTGGAAAGCGGCGCGAGGCAGAATCGTTCCTTTGAAAAGTCCGCCCGTGGTCTGGCACTCGGCCTGACTCCACACGCGGCAGTTATATTTTTTAAGCACCTCAAGAGCGGCGCCCCAATATCCTTGGAAAAAATCTTCAGCCATAATCTCTTTTATTTGATAGTGTTAGCCAATTCTTTCAATTCGATATTACCCACAGCCTCACGCATCTGACCCATGATCCAGTTGCGTTTGTTGACGGCGGCGTGGAACTTCTTACGTGGGACGTATGCCGAAACAAGCTTGTCGAGCTTCTTGCTCAGCGTGTCTTCCGAAGCTCTTCTGAAGCCGATGGTGCGAAGCACTTCCTTCATATCCATGGAAGCGTCGGCAACCAGCACAGGAGCCATATTCCAAGCCAGACGGTAATTGAGTTTCTCTTTCTTCAAGAAAGCGAAGAGCTTATAGAGGGTGTCGTTATTAAACTGTGAACCAGGATTCTTGCACATCAGGTTCTTGAGACGCATGCCCACGAAGCAACCCAACATACGGCCGTCCACCTCAAGCTTCTCCACGATGTCCTTCATCGCCGGGAACCAGTTCTTGGTGAAGATGTAAGTGAAGCAATCCTGCGGGACGTTCCATTCCTGCAGTTTGTAGTAACGGTCGACGACCTCTGAAGGCAGTTCCTTCTTCATTGCTTCGATCTCCTTCGGGTCAAGCGGGATAGGAGCCGAGTCGGTATCAGGATACATACGATCGGCACCTGGCAACACACGCTCGAAGATGGTGATGCCGTTGCAGATGGCCTTACGGGTTTCTTTCGGCACGCCGTCGAATGCCATCAAGCAGCGTTCCTCGATGGTCTCGATAGCCGTAGGCATGTCATTCTTGGGACCCCAGATAAGGATCAAGGCGTCCTTCTCAGTGGCATGGACTTTCTTGCCCAACTTACGCCACACTGAAGGTTCCAGCACAGGCTCCATCATCTCGTCGTGAAGCATGTTCGGGCGTTCGAGGCAGGCGATCACCTTCAGGCGGTCAGCAATTTCGTCGGCGAACATCTTACCAGGTTGGGTGAAATGCGACAACACGCCACGGAAACCAGGCAGACGGACGATCTTCAAGGCTCCGTCGGCAGCTTTAGCATCGCAAATCGGGGCATAATCAGTCTTGAAGCCCACGTCGGCCACTTCAACTTTCCAGTTATTCTTTTTCAGTTTTTTGTTGAGTTTCTCAGCAAGCAGCACCAACGACCATTGGCGGAAGCACTCGTTGTGCGACAGCTCAGGAATCCACTTGGTGTGTGAAACACCCTTCAGCTCGATACGGGTACCACCAGTGCAGCTCACGTTGACGTCCTGACGGCCAGCGCCCATACCTGTACGCACCAAACCTGTGGAGCGTCCGAGGAAACGGATGAAGTCGCAGGTCTCGCGAAGTTCATCGGGGTTCTTGCAGTCGGGGTAAGTCACAGTCTCGATCAACGGCACACCCAGACGGTCGGTTTGATACACACGACGGTGGCCAATGTCGCTAATCTCGCGGCAGGCGTCCTCCTCGATGCTCAGCTGGATCAGGCGGATGTCCTTCTTCGGCATCTTCAGCAGACCTTCCACGCCCACGATAGCGGTACGCTGGAATCCCGTCGGGATGGAGCCGTCAAGGTATTGTTTACGGGTGATATGTACCTCACCCACGATGTTCAGGTTAGAGCGCAGAGCGATGATGATGGCGTTGTGCAGCGCTTCCTTGTTGATGGGGAACGGTGGAGTGTCATCGATGTCATAAGTGCATGCCGTCTGATTCTTGATACGGTAGACGATCTCTTTCTTCGTCTTGAACTCCATCAAGGCGGTGCCGTCGTATTCACCCAATTCCGAAAGGGTCGGGCGCATGTGACGGATCAGCTCGGCGTCGTAGTCCTCAAACTTGTTGAATTTTCCTGCGGGGCAGTGGCAGAACAGTTTCTCTTTGGTCTTGATCTGCTGGTGCACCTCCAGTCCCGACATGAACCCGATGCGGTCATAATCGGCCTGGGTAGCTTTCTTGCGCTCCACGTAACCGGCCTCTTGCATGGTCTGCTCGTAGTTGGCGCGAGGGTCGAAGTTAGTGCTCATATTTTGTTAATTTTCAATTTTCAATTCTAAAAAGAATCGGCTAAAATAAGAAATTCTTGGATTGGTTTTGAAAAAACGAGGATTTTTTGAATCGAACTTAGCGACAGAATCGTTACTCTTTTCATTTCAAGCTAGGGTAACGTTGTAAACATCTGATTGTCGCCATATCCACCTTGCATATTTTCACCTGCAGCAAAAAACCTAACATAATAGGTCGTGTTGGGGGTTAAACCCGTCATAGTATAAGACCAAGCATCACCGTCAAGAGTATGATCCACTCCCACCACAGGATTTGGTGACGTACTCCAACAAATAGCAGTGTACATAACCTGCCCCGTGGTAATGACACTTCCACCACACACAGCTGTAGTACTAGTAATATTACTCACTGGAGAAGTAATAACGGTAGCTTGAGGATACCCTCCTGTAGTTTTCGCTATCACCTCCCCATATCCGACTCCTACTGAGTTAACGGCAAATGCTCTGAAATAATATGTGGTATTAGGATTAATACCTCCCCATGACACAGTAAATGTACTTCCAACTCCTTCCATTCCATTCTCCCAAGAAACCTCCAAAGTATAGTTGTTGCCATTGAACGTAGGATTTGGATCAGTACTAATTAAAATTCCCACTTTTCTGTAATCAATGTTAGCTCCCCCATCGCTTGTTATTATTCCAGAAGCAGACCATTCATATCCGTACAATCCATTCCAACAAGAAGCAGAAAGGGTTGTTACCATTGGCACCTCTGGCGGCAAAGTAGTAAAAGTAACAGTATTGCCATAACTGGTTGTACCATTGCTGACAGCAAATGCTCTCACATAGTATGTAGTATTTGCCCTTAATCCTGTGATTTGCCCTGTAAACTCCCCTGATCCACTACCTATTGTTATTTTATTGTCATCAATTGTTGGATTATTTGACATACTCCAACAAATTCCTCGTGAGGTAACCGCCACACCTGTGTTTGACACTATACCTCCAGCAATAGCAGTTGTTGCAGTAATGTTGGTTATTTCAGCTGTTGTTAATCCTATCGCCGCACCAAAACTCACCGTTTCACCGTATGCAATACCAACATTGTTTTTAGCGTATGTGCAAATAAAATATTGTTGTCCTGCTAGCAAATTATTAACTGTCACATAAAAATCTCGTGAATCAGTTAATTCAGCGGTGACACAAGTACCATTGTGAGCAAGATCGGAAGAGGTGCCATAGCAGCAACCACATTCCGTAATATAGGAGCCTCCATCACTGATAAACCAACCCCTGACTCCAACTGAATTTGTGGTAATATTTAAACTCGGATCTGTTTGAAGCCCTGGTACACTCGGCTGACCCGCCGAATATGACAACACCAAACGTAAGCCGAGCGTTGACAAAGCCGTTGATGGAGAACGACGGCATGCAACACGACACGACCTTGAGCCACTACCATAACCCTGTCCGCTATAACACCCTCCCCTCGTAATATGATTCTCACTGTATCCAACAAACTTGGCAGAAGGACCTATAGGATCCGTTTGAGGATCACGCACATATCCTATCTCTCCATACTTTTTCCCGCTTCTGTAATCACTGCACCACTCAGCCACATTACCACTCATATCATAAAGAAACAGTTCGTTTGGCTCCTTAAGTCCTACAGGATGTGTCACCTCTCCACTATTCTCGCCAAACCATCCCACAGAAGAAAGATCGTTACTTCCACTGTATGTATATCCGTGGCTCTGGTTTCCGCCTCTTGCAGCATATTCCCATTGAGCTTCTGTTGGCAGACGAAACTGCATACCTGCTGGCAATTGATCACTGACTTTTGTGTTAAGCGTGGTCAAAAAGTCTTGGACAGCATTCCATCCGACACTCTCTACAGGCAAACCATCTCCTTGGAAAGTGCTCGGGTTATTTCCCATCACCGCCCGCCAAAGCTCTTGAGTCACTTCATATTTACCCATGTAAAAGCCACTCATTGTAACTTGATGAGGTGGAGTTTCCTCTGCAGAACTTTGTGGATCATAATTCTGACCATTCTCATTATCCTGTTGTGCTCCCATCCAATACGTTCCACCTTGAACCTTCCTCATATCAAAACTGACGCCATCAACCGTAAATGTCCTGATATCCGGACCTTCAATGTTGGGATTTGCAGGTTGTCCTGGATTATTGGGATTAACGGGCTGTTCTGGATTATTTCCACCATTGTTCGGCTCTTCTTCGGGTTTGCAACCGATCACTAAACTCAAGGTCAACGCCAACATGACCGACATCACAATTACTGATTTCCTTTTCATTTTCAATTTTTCTTATTTCGGGGTTATTTCGTATAATCTCGCTTTTCAAATTTGTTAACTGCAAAAATACAAATTAAAATATAATCTACAAAGTCCAAAAAAGTGTATTTTTGGGGCATGAAACAGAAAGTCATCTTACTCACAGGGGCCAGCAGCGGCATCGGTTACGACACGGCGACACGCTTGGCCAGGCAAGGGCACAAGGTTTACGGTGCCGCACGTAGAATTGATAAAATGCTACCATTGAAGGAGTTAGGCGTCATTCCTATAAAAATGGATGTGACCGACGATGCTTCGATGATTGCCGGGGTGAACGCCGTAATGGAAGCGGAAGGACGCATCGATGTGTTGGTGAACAATGCAGGCTACGGCTATTTCGGAGCCATAGAGAACGTAAGCATGGAAGAGGCGCGAAAACAATTGGAAGTCAACGTATTCGGATTGGCAAGATTAACCCAATTGGTGATTCCTCACATGCGTCAACAAGGCTCGGGAAGAATCGTCAACTTAGCTTCCATAGCTGGAAAGCTGGCGCTTTACTTCGGCGGCTGGTACCACGTTTCAAAGTTTGCCGTAGAGGGATTTAGCGACGCTTTGCGAATGGAGCTGAAGCCTTTTGGCATCGATGTGGTAATCATAGAACCCGGAGGTATCAGAACCGAATGGGGTGTTATCGCTGCCGATCATCTCGCGGAATCATCAAAAGGCACCGTTTATGAGCAAGCTGCCCTCAACGAGGCCAACGCCATGAAATACACCTACACCCGTGCAAAACTACTGTCGAACCCTTCTGTCATCGCCAAAGCCATCTGCAAAGGCGTGAACAGAAGACACCCCAAAGCCAGATATCGCACCGGCATGGGCTCACACAGCCTGGTGTTCCTGCATTGGCTGCTGCCTTCAAAATGGTGGGATGGACTGATGAGAAGCTTGGGGAAGGTGAGAGTTGAGAGGTGAGAGGTGAAAGGTGAGAAATAAAGAATAAAACATGGAAGAGAATTACCAACTGATTACAAAGACAGTGGCCGGACTGGAGGATATGCTGGCCGACGAAATCCGCAATCTTGGAGCCAAGAACGTGCGTGTGATGCACCGTGCCGTCATCTGCGAAGGCAACAAGGAGATGATGTACAAGCTGAACTACTGCGTGCGCACCGGCTTGAAAGTGCTGAAACCCTTCAAGACCTTCTTCGCCAAGAACCCCGATGAGCTTTATAAAAAAGTGCAGGAAATCAACTGGTGGGAGCTGTTAAGAACCGACCAGACCTTCTGCATCGACGCTGTGACCAGTGGACGTTTCTTCACCCATTCACAATACGCCGCCCTCAAGATGAAAGACGCCATTGTAGACCAGTTCCGCGATGAAGTGGGACCACGCCCAAGCATCAACACCTTGAACCCCGACCTACGCATCAACCTGCACATCCGCGAGGATAAGGTTAGCATCCTGTTCGACAGCTCCAACGAGAGCCTACATCACCGCGGCTACCGCAAGCAGGTCGACAAAGCCCCGATGAACGAGGTATTGGCTGCCGGCTTGATCCTGCTCTCCGGCTGGAAGGCCGACTGCAACTTCCTCGACTGCATGTGCGGCTCGGGTACCTTACCCATTGAGGCAGCCATGTACGCCATGAAGATCCCGGCAGGTTACTACCGCAAGCAATGGGGCTTCATGAAATGGGACGACTGGGATCCAGTACTTTGGCAACGCATCAAGGATGAGGCCGACAATCAAATCTGCGAGTTCGAACATGAGATCTGGGCTTCGGACCGCTCACCCAAGGCCGTGGCCATCGCCGATGGCAACATCGCCAACGCCCACTTGCAGCACGACATCCACCTGATGAAGAAAAACATGGAAGACCTCACCCCGCCTGAAGAAGGCGGCATCGTCATCATCAACCCGCCTTACGGCGACCGTTTGGAGGAAGATGACATCGACCAAGTTTATGAAAACATCGGTAACACACTGAAACACAACTTCCAAGGCTACCAGTGCTGGCTCATCACCGACGACGCCGTAGCGTTGAAACACGTCGGCTTGAAGCCATCAGCCAAGATCCCCGTATGGAATGGCCCATTGGAGTGTCGTTTCGTAAGATTCGATATTTTTAAAGGAACGCTGAAGGAGAAAAAGGCACAGGAATCTATTGTTCCCTAAACCCCCACGGCATGTTAAACAGGTCGAATTTGGTTCTTGAAGAGAGCTCAACCTCTTTTCTTGTAAATATGCGTGACGAAAACAAGCCCACGCCACCTTCAACATTACTATAGTCGCTTGAAAGGCAAAGTCCTCCCTGCGCCGACTGAAGGAATTGGTAATAATTGTTAAAGTCCTCTCCGGCAGCTGCAACAAACACAGTCACTTCATCGATATAACGAACCACGTTGGGATGGTTTTCATCCCAAATGGTGTCATTCCCGATGGCTTTCTCCAAATAGTTAAAGAGCGTGTTCACCGAATAATAAAGTCGGTAAATATTATCCGTGTTCTCCACTTTCTCATATCCTCCAAGCGTTCTGGCGCCATAGGACCAATGCACTTCCTTGTTGACGAAAGGCTCACCCGTATGGCTCTCCCGATAGCGGAATCGAACTCCAAGCTCATAAAGCATCGCCTCCTCCGTAGAGGCAAATATCATGCTTGAGACCGCCTCTGAGGGCGCAGACTGGAAACTCACCACCGTTTGACCTACCGTAACATCTCCACTAACAACACTCGTCTCAGCGGTAACCGTGTCATAGTCGGGCTTCACCACACAAAGTCTATAACGGTATTTATCGGAGCCATTGTTGGTATTGAAGCGTTCCGTGGTATAATACACTTTCTGATGTGGCGCATAAAACAAACCATCCTCCTTGTAGTGCACGGTAATCGTGTCGAGATCAAACCTGCGACCCGTGGGGCTAAACGGCTGGCCATGGCTGCTTTTCAACTCAACAATAAAGGCATCAAGCTTGCCAGGGTAATTGCTGGAGTCGTAAATTGGAGCCACTTCCAAAGCGTTGATGGGATTGTCGTTGTTTCCGCAAAACGATTTGGTGATCTTGACGTAGTTGGTATCAGAAGTAGCCTCGATGAGACCATAAACCACAGGAATCTCCTTATAATCGGCGTAGATATCAACATCGGTGCTGCAAGAGTATAACGCCAGCAGAACCAACAACGTTATAAGCAGCTTGTTTTTCATTTTGGTTTTTTAATTGAATTGGTTCATCGTCCTATCCGGACCTTGAATAACAAAGCTTTTAATGGCCTCTACCGCCTTGTCGACGGTTTGATCCACAATAGGTTCCTCTGAAGGTTTCCATTGGCCCAGGACAAAGTCTATCTGATGTCCTCGAGCAAAGTTGTCACCGATGCCAAAACGCAAGCGGCAAAAGGCATTGGTGCCCAGTTTCTCAATAATATCGGTAAGACCGTTATGTCCGCCGTCAGCGCCTTGCTTGCGCATGCGGATGGTGCCCACTGGTAGGGCGATGTCGTCATTGACGACGAGTAGATTCTCGATGGGAATCTTTTCCTGATCCAACCAGTATTTCACAGCTTTTCCGCTGAGGTTCATATAGGTGGTTGGCTTGATCACAACAAGCGTCTTGCCTCGGAATTTTATCTCCGCGACTTGGGCTAAACGGCTTGTTGTGAAAGTAGCCTCAAGGTCCTTGGCAAGCCGATCGGCAATACGAAAACCGGCGTTGTGCCGAGTGTTTTCGTACTCGACTCCAATGTTACCAAGGCATGCAATGAGGTATTTCATATTAACAATGTAGAGACGTAGCGGGCTACGTCTCTACGGAATTATTCATTAATAATAATTACTCTTCGGTCTCTTCTGTTGCAGCAGCGCCACGAGCAGCACGGACTTCGACGATGACCTGGTAGCCAGGGGTAACCATGGTCACGCCCTCGATGCTGAGGTCGCGAACCTTGATGGAGTCAAGGATGTTGAGGTTGCTGATGTTGACAGTGATGATTTCTGGGAGATCCTTAGCCAGACCGCTGACCTTGATCTTACGGACAGCTTGTTTCAGCTTACCACCGCGCATGACACCAGGGGCTGAGCCTTCGATGGCGATAGGCAGAGTGACGGTGACAGGCTTGTCTTCCTTCACCAGAAGGAAGTCAGCGTGAAGAACGGCGTCAGTCACAGGGTGATACTGAACATCCTGGAGAATGGTGTTGTAAGACTTACCGTTGATGGTGATGTTGATGATGAAGGTCTCAGGGGTGAAGAGGATCTTCTTGAAGTTCTTAGCTTCAGTAGCAAAATGGATCTGCTCGTCGCCGCCATAAATGACGCATGGCACCAATTCGGCTTTACGCAAAGCCTTTGCATCTTTTTTCCCTACGTTCTCGCGAAGAGAACCGCTCAATGAGATAGTTTTCATGGTGTTTGTTTGTTTATTTGTTAAGTTGTTTATTTATTATTGAAAGCTTTTCAACTTTCAATTTTCAATTTTCAATTATTTAAACAATGAACTGATCGACTCATAGTTCTCGATGCGACGGATCACATCGGCGAACAGAGGCGCAGTGCTCACTACTTTGATTTTCTTTGAAGCGTTGGCAGGCAACGGGATGGAGTCGGTGACCACCACTTCGCTGAACACCGAGTTGTCGAGACGTTCCATGGCGGGACCGCTGCACACGGCGTGGGTAGCGAAGGCGCGGACGCTCTTGGCGCCGTTGTCCATCATCAACTGACCGGCCTTGACAATAGTGCCAGCGGTGTCGATGATATCGTCTAAGATGATGACGTTCTTGTCTTTCACATCACCGATGAGGGTCATGCTTTCCACCACGTTGGCACGTGCACGTTGTTTGTGACACACGGCCAAGTCGCAACCAAGACGCTTGGCGTATGCCGAAGCACGCTTGGAGGCTCCGAGGTCAGGAGCTGCGATCAGCAGGTTATCGATGTTCATCTTTTGGATGTGGTCGATAAAGACGCTGGAAGCATACAAAGCATCCATCGGGATGTCGAAGAAGCCCTGGATCTGGTCGGCGTGGAGGTCCATGGTGATGATGCGGTCGACATGGGCCGCGGTCAACATGTTAGCCACAAGCTTGGAGCCGATACTCACACGGGGCTGGTCCTTACGGTCCTGACGTGCCCATCCGAAATACGGGATCACTGCAATGACTTTGTGAGCCGAAGCGCGCTTGGCTGCATCGATCATCAACAGCAACTCCATCAAATTGTCAGTCGGAGGCATGGTGGACTGCACGATATACACGTGACGGCCACGGATGCTCTCGTCAAATGAAGGTTGAAACTCGTGATCTGAGAAGTCGACCACTGACGATTTCCCGAGAGGAGTACCATAAGCCTCGGCAATCTTTGCGCCCAGATCATAGGTAGCTCTTCCTGCAAATATGGAAACGAATTTTCCTGACATCGCTGAAAAGTTTGATTTTTTCGGGCTGCAAAATTACATCATTCAGACGAGAATGCCAAAGTTTTTTTCAAAAAAGGTTGCGTTAATGATTTTTTTTGTAATTTTGCAGCCTCGTTCATTGAAAACCATGCCGAAGTGGCGGAATAGGTAGACGCGTCGGTCTCAAAAACCGATGAGGTTAAACTCGTGCCGGTTCGATCCCGGCCTTCGGTACTGAACAGCCTCCAGGGTTCCTTGGGGGCTTTTTTTGAATATCAAAACTCGAATAACATGATTTATACCCAAGAAGTGCAGCATCAGTGCTGCGTGAAAAAAGGCGCCAACCATCCAAGCGCTCCGATTCCGGAGGAAGGCAAGTGGGTGCGCGTCAAAGATGTGAAAGACATCAGCGGATTCACCCATGGCATCGGCTGGTGCGCTCCTCAACAAGGTGCCTGCAAGCTGACCCTTAACGTGAAAGACGGTATCATCCAAGAAGCTTTGGTGGAGACCATCGGCTGCTCCGGCATGACCCATTCAGCTGCTATGGCCGCTGAAATCCTGCCCGGCAAGACCGTCCTCGAAGCCCTTAACACCGACCTCGTGTGCGACGCCATCAACACCGCCATGCGCGAGATCTTCCTGCAGATTGTTTACGGTCGCTCCCAGTCAGCCTTCAGCGAAGGTGGTCTGCTCATCGGTGCTTCACTTGAAGACCTCGGCAAGGGCCTCCGTAGCCAAGTCGGCACCATGTTCGGCACCCTCGAAAAAGGCCCCCGCTACCTCGAGATGACCGAAGGCTACTGCTCACGCATCGCTTTGGACGAGAACAACGAAATCATCGGTTACGAATTCATCAGCATCGGCAAGATGATGGACTTTATTAAGAAAGGTGATGATGCCAACGAGGCTTTGAAGAAAGCTACCGGCACCTACGGCCGTTTCGCTGAAGCAGCTAAATATATTGACCCACGTAAAGAATAAGGAGGACATACCATGGCAAGAAGAGAAGTTAAATTCGAGAGTCAGGAACGCCGCATGGCCAATGTCCTGAAAGTTTTGAACCAATACGGCATCAAGAGCATCGAGGAAGCTGACGAGATCTGCGAAGCCAAGGGCATCGACCCTTATAAGATGGCTGAGGAAACCCAGCCCATCTGCTTCGAGAACGTGAAGTGGGCTTACACCTGCGGTGCCGCCATCGCCATCAAGAAGGGTTGCAAGAACGCCGCTGACGCTGCCGAAGCCATCGGCGAAGGCCTCCAGTCGTTCTGCATCGACGGTTCCGTCGCTGACGACCGTAAGGTCGGACTCGGCCACGGCAACCTCGCCGCCCGTCTGCTCCGCGAGGAGACCGAGTGCTTCGCCTTCCTGGCCGGCCACGAGAGCTTCGCTGCCGCTGAAGGCGCCATCAAAATTGCTGAGATGGCTAACAAGGTGCGCCAGAAACCCCTGCGCGTCATCCTCAACGGCCTCGGCAAGGACGCTGCCAAGATCATCAGCCGCATCAACGGCTTCACCTACTGCCGCACTGAGTTCGACTACTACACCGGCAAGGTGACTGTGGTGGAACGCATCCCCTACTCCACTGGCCTCCGCTCCAAGGTGAACTGCTACGGTGCCGACGACGTCCGCGAGGGCGTAGCCATCCTATGGCTGGAAAACGTCGATGTCTCCATCACCGGCAACTCCACCAACCCGACCCGTTTCCAGCACCCTGTGGCTGGCACCTATAAGAAAGAACGTCTGCTCGCCGGCAAGCCTTACTTCTCAGTGGCTTCAGGTGGTGGCACTGGCCGTACCCTGCACCCAGACAACATGGCCGCTGGTCCTGCCTCATACGGCATGACTGACACCATGGGCCGCATGCACAGCGACGCCCAGTTTGCAGGCTCTTCATCTGTCCCGGCACACGTCGAGATGATGGGCTATCTCGGCATGGGTAACAACCCGATGGTGGGCGCTACCGTTGCCGTCGCTGTCGCTGTTGAGCAAGCGATGAAATAAGATAAAAGATAAAAGTTAAGAGATAAAAGTTATCTTAGCCAAGACAAGACAACCCAACTTGACCTGATGGTTAGGTTGGGTTGCTTGTTTATTTAACCACCAACTTTTTCGTGGTTTTCCCTATAGTAACAAAATACATCCCCGCTGGCAAACGGCTGATATCGATTTGTTGAAGGTCAGAATTGATTAGACCAGTTCTCAAGATTTGCCCCATCACATTGGTAATTCGATACTCACCACAGCCGCCAACGATGGTGATCATGCCATCTGCCGGATTGGGATACATACTAAATTCCTCCGACGCACTGTGCTCCGCGACAGCCTCAAAGCTGTACTGCGCCACCCAGCTCTCCGGAAGGCTGTTGTCCAAATCCAAATCAATCAGCTGCAAATAGGCTCCCTGACCATCAGCCTCCCAAGGCCATGGATAGTCGTCCTGGTAACACACCTCGTCAATCACATTGCCCCAAGCATCGGCAATCACAATATTCTCCGACTTGTTGGAGAGCTTCCGCTCATATTGAGCGAAAGGAACCCTATGATAATACTCGACGAAGGTCACAGAATCAGAGCATAACACCAGCTGATCACGGGCGGCGATACTGGAACCTTGCGGGAAGCTATAGGTGATGCCGAGTTCACGAAGATAAACACCCGTGAGGTCGACCTCCTCATCACCATTGTTGGTAATCTGGATAAACTCCAATTGGTTACCGTTGACACTGTCAACATCCATGGGATGATAGTGGATCTGAGAGATGACCAAAGGCGGTAAATCCACTTCCGCGCAGTCTGAATATGACCCAATATTGTTATTCAACCAATTGATTCTCTGCTGAATCCAGGTCTTCATCGACTGCACTTCAGAGACATGCTGCGTCATCTTGCTCCAACGTTGGTTATCGCGACCCACAGCCTCGGTAATCCATGCCTCAATCTCATCCATTCTGTCACACAACGCACTGTAACTCATAAAATTGCCTTCGGCTGTGACTTCAAACCAACGCTTCGCCAAATAGCATTTGAACTCATCGGTGTCAAACAAATCCTTCCAAAACCTCGGACCGTTATTGTCTTGGTTATCGAACTGCCACACATCATAACGGCTTCGGTAGCCGAACTCATCGTGTCCGAAAGTGAGGTTGTAGTCCCACACCGGACCCGCACGAAGTTTACCCTTCCTGTCTTTATGGAAAAAGGTGCTCAGTTGATACACATCCACGTTGGAACTCAATTCCGCAATAATCATGAAATCGACAAACGAAGGGATGTCTATCACCGACGGAATGCCTGAGGTGATGGAGGTGTCATGGCTACCCGCTTTCGAGGCGAGCTCATTGAACACCCCATGAATATAATTGTTCTGTGAATTGGTGATCTCGCTGGGTTTGGGATAATGATGGATGAAATCCGTGCTGGTACCGCCCCACCATCCGCTGCCATAGCCCTGCATCGTCCACGCCACGGGGTCGTTACCCGTGGTCTTGTCAGCCTTGGTGATATAACCTCCCGTGATCTCAGGATAGCTGTTGCAAGTTGCATCCATCTTCTCTACATTGACACGGTTATCGTCGACCTTAATCTTCTCCATAAAGGCGTAAAGTCCTTTATAGTCATTATTGATCACCACCTCGCAATAAACGCGTCGCGACGCATATTGGCCAAGTCTCTCTGACAATTCGTACGACAGCACATCGCGCATGCCGGTCTGGTCGAAGGCGAGAGAGTTGAGCACCCAGTCGTTCTCCTTGGGCATCCCTAATAGACTCACGTTGTTGTTGGTCTCGTCATCCGCCTGCAAGGTCGTCAGGCCGTATGGCTTCTTCGGAAGCATTTGTGAAGAGCTGCCTCTGATTTCAATGCTGATACGCCCGTTGTAATTCAAAAACTCAGGATTGTTGACATCCGTCAGATAATTCCGCGATCCGTCCTGATGCCATATAATCTTCATGTTGCCATACACCCTGGGCTCATCCGGAATCGTCACCCCGTTGTCGGTCTCGATCACCACGATAGGCAGGTTGCTATCCGTCAAAATCTGGCCATGAGCCCACCATGAGCACAGCAACAAAAGCACCAAAACAGCTATTTTCTTCATCTATTCAATACATTAAGGCGCAAAAATAACAATATTCTGTATTTTATTTAATTTTGCACCATGGAAAAAGAAGTACTTTTAGGAAAAACTCCTGAGGAAATTCAGGAAGTTGTGAACGAACTCGGATTACCGAAATTCACTGGAAAACAGCTTGTTGACTGGATCTACAACAAACGCGTCGACACATTCGAAGCCATGTCGAACCTCAGCAAGAAGTCGCGTGAGCTGTTGGCTGAGCACTACGAAGTGGGCCTCCAAGCTCCTTTGAAGGTGCAGACTTCGAGCGATGGCACCAAGAAATACCTCTTCCCCGCTGGCAACCTGACGGTGGAATCGGCTTACATCCCAGACCGTGATCGTGCTACGCTATGCGTCTCCACCCAGGTGGGATGCCAGATGGACTGCCTCTTCTGCGCCACTGGAAAACAGGGGTTTGAAAAGAACCTCAGCACCGCCGAGATCGTCAATCAGATCCTCAGTCTGCCCGAGTTCGACACCCTGACCAACATCGTCTTTATGGGCATGGGCGAGCCGCTCAACAACTACGACAACCTGATGCGTTCGCTCAACATCCTCACCCAGGAATGGGCCTTGGGCTGGAGCCCGACACGCATCACCGTGTCCACTTGCGGCATCATCCCCAACCTGAAACGCTTCCTCCAAGAGTCGAAGTGCAACCTCGCCATCAGCATGCACAGCCCCTTCCACGACGAGCGCCTTAAGATCATGCCGATCGAGAAGAACTACCCCATCAAGGAGGTAATACACCTTGTGAAGCAACACGATTGGCACGGACAACGTCGCCTCTCGTTTGAATACATTGTCTTCAAGGATTTGAACGACACCAAAGAGCACATCAAGGAGATGGCCCGCCTGTTAGGTAGCCTGCGTTGCCGCGTCAACCTGATTCGATACCACAACGTGCCAGGCATCGCCCTGAAGAGCCCTGACAACAACACCATGACCTACTTCCGTGACGCTTTGAACGACAAGGGCATCATCGCCACCATCCGCGCCTCACGAGGTCAGGACATTGACGCTGCCTGTGGGTTGCTTTCAACAAAAGATAAGTAATACAAACCTCTAAGGATCAAGGTTTCATCAACTTTAAGCTGACACTTGCAGAAGGGTGCCACCTTGCTTGCTGCACCTCCAGTAAGGATTACCTGATAATGCATCCCCGTCTCTTCCTCGATACGGTTTACCATGCCGTCGATCATGGCCGCATGACCGTTGACGATGCCGCTGTTGATGCAGTTCTGCGTGTTGGTGCCGATCACTTTCTCAGGTGCTGACAGCTGATAGTCCTTCAGCTGGGCGGCCTTCTCCGTGATGGCACGGAACGAAGTGTAGAGACCGGGACCGATGGAACCGCCCTGAAACACACCTTCGGCGTCGATGACCGAAAACGTGGTTGCCGTACCCAAGTCAATGATAATCAATGGCAAAGAATAATCGTGAAGTGCACCAGCGGCATCGGCGATACGATCAGCGCCTAACGAAGCGGGCACGTCGAGAGCGATCTTGAAGAACGGCTGCAGCTCGCGTTTCACCAAGAGCGGCGTCATCGAAGTCAGCACCATCACGGCCTCCTCCACCAACGGCGTCGCCGATGGCACCACCGACGAAAGTAACACCTTCTTTATATTATAGCCTTTGATAAAACTCCCAATCTTCTCGGTGAACGAGGTCAACGAGGAGGGAAAACGCACCGAGCTAACCACCTCGCCCTCATGGATCAAGCCCATGAACACGGTGCTGTTGCCTATATCAATGCAAAGAATCATAAGGCCTTACGCTGTTTGAGCAACTGGTCGAGGATGCGATGTGCCACCTCTTCCTTGCTGAGGATAGGCAGCTGCTCGGTCTCCTGACGCGAGATGAGCGTGACCACATTGGTGTCCACGCCGAAGCCGGCTCCCTCTACCTTGAGGTTGTTGGCCACCACAAGGTCAAGGTTCTTCTCCTGAAGCTTCTTGCGGGAGTTCTCCTCCAGGTTTTCGGTCTCCATGGAGAAGCCACAGATGAGTTGTCCAGTCTGTTTCATGGCACCGACTTCACGCAGGATGTCAGCCGTACGTTTCAGCGGTAATGCCATTTCGCCGTCTTTTTTCTTGACTTTTTCGGTATGGTATTCCGCCGGTGTGTAGTCGGCCACTGCAGCGGACTTTACCAGGATATCTGATTTTGGGAAATGTGTCTTGACAGCCTCGAACATCTCAGCGGCGCTCTGCACCTTGACGACATTCACCAGCAAAGGCAGCTCAACCGTAGTGGGGCCACACACCAGCGTTACCTCGGCGCCACGTTCCATGGCGGCACGGGCCACAGCGAATCCCATCTTTCCCGTCGAGTGGTTGCTGATGAAACGCACGGGGTCGATGGCTTCCTGGGTGGGACCGGCGGTCACCAGCACCTTCAAGCCTTGAAGGTCTTTTTCGTAGGCCACGGCCTTACGAAGATAAGCCATCAGCACGGCCTCGTCGGGCATCTTGCCTTCACCCACATCGGCGCAGGCCAGTCTGCCTACCTGAGGCGGGATGATCGTCATGCCATGAGCGGCCAGCTTCTGCAGGTTCTCCTGAACGATGCTGTTGCGGAACATGTTGGTGTTCATGGCAGGCGATACGATGATGGGGCACTGTGCCGCAAGGATCACGGTGCTCAGCATGTCATCCGCGATGCCGTAGGCAATCTTGCCAATGATATTGGCGGTGGCGGGAGCCACCAGGATGACATCGGCTTTCTTGGCCAACGAAACATGAGCCACGTGGAACTCGAAGTTACGGTCGAAGGTATCCACCAAGCACTTGTTACCCGTCAGCGTCTCAAAGGTGATGGGGTTGATGAAGTTAGTTGCATTGCGGGTCATTACCACATGCACCTCGCAGCCCTCCTTCACCAAGGCACTCGCCAGCCCTGCAATCTTATAGGCGGCGATGCTGCCCGTGACGCCCAGCACGATGGTCTTGCCTTTCATCATTGCTTTCCTGTTTTATAGCCTTCCTGATCGATCAGGAGTCCGTGTTTTTCATAATTGGCGACATGAAGCGGCTTGTTGTCATCGTCTACAAACACCACCGTCGGCGCGTAGTTCTCCAGCTCCTGTTCGTTGAGCCATACGTATGCCATGATGATGACCTTGTCGCCGATCTCCACCAGACGGGCGGCTGCACCGTTGAGGCAGATGACGCCACTGTTGCGTTCGCCAGCGATGACGTAGGTCTCAAGGCGGTTGCCGTTGTTGATGTCAACTACCTGCACACGCTCGTACTCGCGGAGGCCAGCGGCTTCAATCAAAGCCTCATCAATGGTAATGCTACCCACGTAATCCAGTTCTGCCTGGGTGACAGTGGCGCGGTGGATCTTCGCTTTTAAGACTTGTGTCAGCATTTCATGCTATTATTTGATGTTCACGATGAAGTTGTCAATCAAACGGGTTTTCCCGATATAAACAGCCATGGCGAAGAGCACATCGCCCTCAACTTTGTCGACTTTCTGCACTGAGTCAAGGTCAACGGCCTCCACATAGTCGATGCGAGCCATGGGTTCGGTTGCGATGAGTTCTTTCATGGCTTTAACCACGTTATGGGCATCGCGTTCGCCCATCTCCACGCAGCGCTGTCCCAACTTGATGGCACGTGACAGGATCAAGGCTGCTTGACGCTCCTGAGGATTCAGGTAGGTGTTGCGTGAGCTCTTAGCCAATCCATCGGCCTCTCTGACGGTGGGGCAAGGCACGACCTCTACGGGGATGTTCAGGTCCTTCACCATGCGTCTGATCACCGAGAGTTGCTGGGCATCCTTCTGACCGAAGTAAGAACGGTCGGGCTGCACAATGTTGAACAGTTTGTTCACCACGGTGCAAACGCCTCTGAAGTGGGTAGGACGCGACTTGCCGCAGAGCTCGGAGGTAGGGCCGTTCATGTCGACGAATGAGCAGAAGCCCTCGGCGTACATCTCTGACGGTTCGGGGTTGAAGATAAGATTGGCACCGGCGGCCTCGCACAGACGGGTGTCGGCAGCCAAGTCACGAGGATACTTGTCGAGATCCTCGGTGGGACCGAACTGCATGGGGTTGACAAACACGCTGACCACCACACGGTCGTTCTGTTCCACCGCTTTGTCGATCAAGCTTTTGTGTCCTTCATGAAGGAATCCCATGGTGGGAACAAAACCTACTGAAAGACCTTCTTTTCTCCATCCTTTTACGGTCTCGCGAACCTCTTTAATTGTGTGAACAACTTCTATCATAACTCTGTCTCCTAAACTTTTAGTTTCTGTCTTTAATATAATTTTTCAATGATTTCATCTTTGATGGAAAAGCTATATTCCTCTGAAGGGTAAGTACCGTCTTCCACTTCCTGGATATAGTCGCTGGCAGCTTTCTTAATGAGTTCGCCAACAGGGGCAAAACACTTGACGAACTTAGGCGTAGAGCCCTGTGTCATGCCAAGCATGTCCTGCGCCACCAGCACCTGTCCGTCGCAGCCTGCGCCCGACCCGATACCGATGGTGGGGATGTCCAGCTTTTGGGTGATTAAGCTGGCCAACTGCATCGGCACACACTCCAGCACCAACGAAAAGGCGCCAGCCTCTTGCACGGCGAAGGCCTCTGAAAGCATCTTGGCTGCCTGATTCTGGGTCTTGCCTTGAACCCGATAGCCACCAAAAGCGTTGATCGATTGCGGGGTGAGGCCAAGATGTGCCATCACGGGGATGCCGGCGTCGACCAAGGCGCGAATTTGAGGACACACACGGGTACCGCCTTCCAGCTTCACAGCGTTGGCACGGCCTTCTTGCATCAGCCTACCAGCGTTGCGCAAGGCATCCTCGACCGATGTCTGATACGACATGAAAGGCATGTCGACCACCACCATTGCCTTGTCGGCAGCACGAGCCACCGCACTGCAATGACGTACCATGTCATCCATGGTCACGGAGAGCGTGTCCTCGTAACCCAAGACGACGTTGCCAAGGGAATCTCCCACCAGAACGATATCCACGCCACAGTCGTTGAAGATCTTCGCTATGGTGTAGTCGTATGCCGTCAGCACGGTAATCTTCTTACCCTCTGATTTCTTTTTGCCGATTGTCAAAACGGTATTCTTCATTTCATTAATACATTCAAAAGGTTGGTAAAATCTTTATCGGGGTGTTTTTGTTGTGTGATCGCGACAAGGCGGAGCGACAGCAGTCGGTAAATCTCACGGTCGTTACCTTCGAGCACGGACAAATGTTTGGCCACCGTGCCGGCGTCGCCACGTTCCACGGGACCCGTCAAAGCCGCCACGGCACCTTGTTCTGCGACGTTCGTCATGTTGCCAAGCATCAGCGGGGTCAGCAGCTCGTGCGCCGACTGGGCGTCAAAGCCGCAGTCGCGCATCCAGCTCTCCGCCATGTCGGCCAAGGCGCAGAACAGGTTGCTCGAAGCCGCAGCAGCAGCATGATATTTTATCTTCTGTCCCGTGGGAATGACCTTAAACTCATTGCCCATCGTCGTCATCAAAGATTTCATCATTTCCAGTCCGGTTTGGTCGCCTTCCAGTACAAAAAACTTGCCAGAAAAGACGGCTTCCGAATTCCTGCTGTTCACGGCGCACACCGGATGCATCGAGCCCACATGGACCCCAGCCTCGGCATAGCCCTTGAACACGTCCGAGCCCAACACGCCACTGCAGTGGAAGAAACACTTCCCCTCGATTGGGAAATGACGGCATGACTCCCAAACCTGACCGATGAAATCGTCAGGCACCGTAATCAGTATCGCCTCGTTCACAGCCAGCAGCTCCTGCAATGTTCCATAGTGGCGTAAGCCCATCCGCTCAGCAGCCGACAGTGCCTGAGCCTCCACTACGTCATAGTAGCCCGTGACCGCAACGCCTTTGCCCAGAAGGTAAGCACCTAACGAAGTACCCACTTTCCCGGCTCCGATGATTCCTATTTTGGAGACATGTCTCATTTCACCGGCAAAATTAGATAATATTTATTATTTATTTTTTTATTTGTTAGGATTTTGATATTTTTGTGCTTCTTTTTCACAAAGACACAAACACTAAAGCTATGTATAAGATTGAAAAACACCCCATTTTGGACATCCCTCAGGAAGACCTTGTGGAATTCCAATATGAAGGCAAGACCGTAAAAGGTCAGCGCGGCAAGACTATCGCCGCCGCCCTTCACCAGGCAGGCTTTCCCGTTCACAGCCACAGCCTCGACGGACGCAACCGAAGCCTCAACTGCGGCATCGGCAAATGCGGCGCCTGTGAGATGCTCGTCGACGGCAAGATCCGTCGTATCTGCATCACCCTCGTCGATGGCGTCAAGGAAGTGAAGGCCATCAACAACGAAGCCAACGTGCTTCCCGAGGCCAAGGATCCCCAGCCCCGTGAGGTCAAAATCTACAAGACCCAAGTCGCCATCATCGGCGCAGGTCCCGCAGGTCTCGCCTGCCGCGAGCAACTCAACGCCTTCGGCATCAGCAATATCGTGGTCGACAACAACGCCCGCATCGGCGGACAGTTCAACATGCAGACCCACCAGTTCTTCTTCTTCGAGAAGGAAAAGAAATTCGGTGGCATGCGTGGCTTCGACATCGCCAAGACCTTAGCTGGCGACAACCACGAAGGCATCCTGCTGAACAACACCGTTTGGGACCTTCTTGAAGGCGGCCGCGTAGCCATCAAGAACATCGAAAATGGCGAAGTGGGTTACATCGACGCACAACATCTCGTGGTGGCCACGGGTGCCGTGCCTTTCATGCCAACCTTCGAAAACGACGACGTACCAGGCGTTTACACCGCTGCCGTGTTCCAGAAGATGATGAACCAGGAGCACACCCTGTTAGGTAAGAAAGTCCTCACCGTGGGTGCTGGTAACATCGGCTACCTGACCTCTTATCAGGGCATGCAGGCTGGCGCCACCATCAAGGCCATCATCGAGGCCATGCCTCGCGAGGGCGGCTTCCCCGTACAGGCCAACCGTGTACGCCGTCTCGGCATCCCGATCATGACAGGCTACACCCTCGTGCGCGCCATTCCTAACAAAGACTATACAGGCATCACCGGTGCCGTCATTGCCAAGTGCGAGAACTTCAAGGCCATCCCTGGCACCGAACAGATCATCGACGATATCGACATCATCAACATCTGCACCGGTTTGATCCCCGACAGCCAGCTGCTCGTCAAGGGTCGTGAGGTCTTCGGTCTCAACACCTACGGTGCCGGCGACGCTATCCGCATCGGTGAAGGCACCAGCGCCGTGCTGCGTGGTAAACAAGTGGCCTACGAAGTGGCCCAAGCCATCGGCGTCCGTTTCAACTACGACGATTATCTCGAGATTTCGAGACAATATATCGACTCACAACAGCATCCCGTCAGAGTGCTGGAGAAGCCCAACCTGCCTACGCCTGAGCGTATGATGCAGAAGGCTTTCGTACAGGCCGACTGCCTCTATGGCTTCGCCTGCAACCCATGCTCGTTCAGCTGCCCACAAGGCGCTATCACCAAGCCTTCCACCAGCAGCACACCTACCATCGACTATAACAAGTGCATCGGCTGCATGCTGTGCGTCTCCAGCTGCCCAGGCTTAGCCATCTTCGGCTACGACGTACAGAAGTCAACCTGCTTCCTTCCTATTGAATATGAAGCACAAGAAGGTGCTGAGGTCTATCTCGTCGATAACGACGGCCAAAAGATTGGCGAAGGCGTCATCGAGAAGATCCTCAAGAAGTCGAACAAGACCAACGTGGCCCGTGTGAAAGCACGCTCGTCACGCCCCTCTGGAGAAGCAAGCAGAGTGTTTGAGCTGACAGATGTGAAGGGCTTCATCCTGAAAGACCGTTACAATGCCAACAAGGAACTCACCACTCCGATCTCCCAAAAGAAGATGGCTGAAGGCGAAGGCGAGACCTACGTCTGCCACTGCGAGGACATCAAGCTCGACCGCGTGCTGCGTGTCATCGGCAACCGCAAGACCATCTCGGTGGATGAGCTGAAACATATCACCCGTATGGGTATGGGCCCATGCCGTGGCAAGCGCTGCATCCCACGTGCCCGTCAGATCTTACGTTCATACGGCATCGAGCTGGTAGGTGACGCTACCCCACGTGCCCCGCTGTCGAACCAAGTCAGCCTCGGCGACCTCTATAACCCGCATACCAAAGAGACCTTCATCTTCCCCGAAATGAACGGCGTGAAGAAAGAACAGGTCGAAGTGTTCATCGCTGGTGGCGGTATCGCAGGTAGTGCCTTGTTCCGTTACTTCTCAGAAGCCGGCAAGAAGCCTGTGATGATCAACTACAGCCGTGGTGCCTCATGGCGCTGCATCGGTGGCGGCCGTCCGGCCTTCTCCAACCCCGACATCGCCGATATCGCCGTGCACAACCACGAGATCTTCAAGAACATGCAGAAGGAGCACAACATCAACTACCACCTGACCCATTACGTCAACTTGGTACACGATGAGGCTACCTACAAGTCACTCGACGCCTCACGCGCCTGGAGCGACGCCTACATGATCGACCGTAAGGACTTCAAGAAAGAAATATCTCCACTTTGGGATGATAGCAAAGACACCTATAGCCACGCCCTCATCACCCGCGACTGCTGGCAGGCTACACCAGGTAGAGTCATCGACTACATCCGTTGGATCGGTGTACAGCAAGGAGGCCGTTACTTTGAAGATTGCGAGCTGCTCCATGTGCAGAAAGCCAATGGACATTACATCGCTTTGGTGCGCAACCACGAAGGTGAGTTCATTGAGTACACCTGCGACCACTTCGTCAACGCAATGGGTTGGGGTGCCGAGAAGTTCAACGACATGCTCGGTCTCGACACAGGTCTCTATCCTGTGAAGCACCAGGCCTTCATCACGCGCCGTCTGCCTATGATGGGACCCAACGGTGGCCCGCTCGACATGATCATCGACCGTCGTCACTACAAGGGCTTCAGCGCCGTCTACGGACAGCAGTGGGCCCACACCGGCCAGATCATCGGCTGCGCCAGCCCCGACACCGACGCCTACGAGGCACGTCAGAACATCAAGTACAACAGCAAGGAGTTCTTGGAGATCGTCTCCGAAGTCTTCGCCGAGTGGATCCCGAACCTCGGTGAGGTCAGCTTCCTCGCCTGCTGGGCTGGACGTTACACCGAGCCGCGTTACATCGTTGACCCGGAGGTCGGTATCCTCACCGGCTTGCGTGGTCACGGCTTCATGTTAGGCCAATACCTCGCCAAGCTGTATGTGGACAAGTACCTCGGCAAGGAAGTGCCTGGCTACATGAAGGATCTGGCACTCAGCGGCCACGGCCTGAGCGAGAACGCCTTTAAGTAAAACTGCTAATTGAACCGCTTGAACACGGTTCTCACTAAAATGAAGTTGATTGGTATCACGAGGCAGTAAACCGGAATCGGAGCCCACTGCTCAGCCACGCCAATCCACAGAAACAAATTCAAAAACAGCATGTGCAGGAGGTAATTCACCCCATGACAAAGGATGAAGCCTCCTGTACGTTTTGTAGTGATTTCCTTCTTGAAAGTGAACTTCGCCGTCAGGAAAAGATTACAGCAAAAACTGATGGCGTAACCCAACGTGTAGGCTACGTTGACGTTGATCCAGAGATTCAACAAGAGATAGATGCCGTAATGGATTGCGGTGGCAATCACACCCACAATGCAAAACCTGATGAACTCCTTGAAGGCGTCACTCTTAATCAACGCTTTGATGTCTACCATAACCTTAGCCAAAATTTCTGCAAAGATAGTTTTTTTCTGATAATCACTTTTTTTTGTATTTTTGCAAGTTAAATAGCACAAAATGAGTAATCCAGCGTGTTCGATAGTCGTTTCCGTGTACAACGAGGAAGCTGTCTTGAACTTATTTTACAAGCATATAACAGAGATCCTCGACAAGGAAACGGATGCTTTTGAGATTATTTTCGTCAACGACGGCAGTCAAGACCGTTCCCTGCAAATCCTAACGGAGATCGCACATGGCGACAACAGAGTCAAGGTCATCAACTTCTCCAGAAACTTCGGGCACGAAGCCGCCATGCTTGCTGGCATCGATTATAGCAAAGGCGACGCCGTCATCTGCATGGACAGCGACCTGCAACACCCACCAGTCCTAATCCCCGAGATGCTGGCTAAATGCAAGGAGGGTTACGACGTGATCAACATGGTGAGGAAAGAACGCAAAGATGCAGGTTTCTTCAAACGGGTGACCTCCAAACTGTTCTACAAGTTCATCAACATGATCTCGCCGGTGAAGCTGGTTCCCAACGCATCGGATTTCTTCCTGATCTCCAGGCCTGTGGCCGATTTGATCAAGAATGATTACCAAGAGAGAACCCGTTTTTTGAGAGGCTTGATACAAATTGTGGGATTCAACAATACCACCATGGACTATGTGGCACCCGAGCGCGCCGCCGGCCAAAGCCATTACTCCTTGATAAAACTGATGCGACTATCGTCCTCAGCCGTGGCTTCTTTCTCCAAAACACCTCTGAAGATAGGCCTTTATCTGGGATTGACATTCGGCTTCCTGAGCGCCTTACTGATCATTTACTCCATCATCATGTGGATCGTCGACAAGCCCGTGTCGGGTTATACCACCCTGATCATTTTCCTGTCGGCCTTTGCCGGCATCCAGCTTACTGTGACAGGCTTGATCGGCTATTATATCGGGTTGATCTTTGACGAGATAAAGAAACGACCCATTTTTGTGATTCAAAACATAATCTCTAATGAATAAAGACATTGTCGGCAACAAGCGGGTGGGCTTACTATTGACAATATTACTCACCTTTATCGTTTTTGTCGTTTACTTCGGAGCCAACCCCATCACTCATCTAAAGACCAATTACTTCAGTAATGGCGGAGACCTGATGAAGGATATCTATGCTACCACCTACCATGTAAAATATGACTCATCGTATTTGCATTGTGGTGCCATGAACTATCCGTATGGCGACTATTACACTTATTGTGGAACAGTGCCTTACGTGTCATTCCCCATACAGGTGCTGCATAACATGGGAGTCACAAACGCGCCGAACTATGTCAATGCCTTTTTGGCCTTCTTAGTGATTGCCTCCCTGTTTCTAAGCGCCCTATTCCTATTCCTGCTATTGAAAGAACTTGGCGTTCATCCGATATTATCGGTACTCGCTGCAGTAGCCATCACCTTTCTTTCACCTCAGATAGACCGCATCGGAGGGCATCTGACCTTGAGTTTTGTATGCGTCTATCCGATGATGATTTATTTCCTAGTAAAGCATTACAAAACAGCAAAATACAGGTATTGTATCTACTTTGGATTGCTGATGCTGTTTGCTGGGATGTCGCATCCGTATTTTCTCGTCACCTTTGCGTATGTTAGCGCCTTTTATTGCATCTTCATCTTCTTTAAGGACAAGCAAAAGTTCAATGGCATCAAGGGCGTATTGATGTGCTTGCTTTTCCAGTTGATCTTGCCCACCATACTGTTTTACCTCATTTGGGGTTATGGCGACACTCCTGCCGACAGGACGGCCATCCCGTGGGGCTTCTATGAGTACCGTGGCAGAGTCGAAGGCCTATTGTTCTTCCATGGACGTCCGTTCTGGGGACCGTTGAAAAAGCCTGTTGAATGGGAGAGCTTCTGTTATATTGGCACGGTTTCATGCATCATGCTGGTGGTTATCGTCATCAGTATGATCGTTGCAGCATGCAAAGGCAAGTTCAAAGAAATCTTTGCCATAACGAACAACCCTGTTCTGAACGTTCTGTTTTATGCAGCTTTCCTGATGGCACTCGTCAGTTGCGCCTTCCCGGTAATGTTTGGTCTGAACGTGCTGAAATACCTCGGCCCTTTGGCACAGATGAGAGCTGTAGGCCGTTTCCTAATGCTGTCCTATTACGTAATGAACGTCATTGCCATCTATTTGATAGCCCATTTCTCCAAGAAGATTGGCGGAAAAGTTTGG
Source organism: Bacteroidales bacterium (assembly GCA_017531225.1). Lineage (GTDB taxonomy): Bacteria > Bacteroidota > Bacteroidia > Bacteroidales > F082 > Limimorpha. Next base: position 457,634 of record JAFXLL010000010.1, read on the forward strand.
CCGGTGGTGTTCGCCGTGCTGGCAGTAGGGATTTATGCATACGATGTAAATAGGAATTGCACTGGTTACAAGCAAAGATATAACATTGACATTCCATGCTTAAGCGATGTGAACAACGAGCTCGACGTGAATCAATGGGTGAAGGAAACGAATTGGAAAGACCAGTATCAGGCCGTGTTGCCTTTGTCTTTCATCCATGTGGGAAGTGAGCACATCTGGCTGAATTGCTCTCAAAAGAGGTTCTTTGATGCAGTATATGTATCGTTGAAGACCGGTCTGCCCATGATGTCGAACAGCTCGAGCCGGGCATCCATAAAGAACACCTATAAGACCGTTTCCATTTCAATGCTTCCTGTGGTAGATTATCCATTTTTGAAGGATCTGCCCAACGATAAGCCCTTGCTGGTGATTGTTTCCGACACTGCAGTGCTCAAGGACAACGACAACCGGGTTTTAAGCTATTCTTCGTTCTTAGCTGAACACAACGACATCAAGTTCTATACCTTGGAAATCGATTCGCTCTATAAGCTATGTGCCGATTTCCGCCATGAACTGGCCGAGAAAGTTCAGGAAACAGAGCCTTCAACCAGTTTTTACTATGAAAACTGGGATTCAGCGGATGGATCGTTGCTGTGTAAACTCGATGAAAAGACCCTTATTTTTGATGGAGACCTCCCGTCAGATGACGCATCATTCCTGGTTTCATTCTGGGTGGGCGACTACTTGAAGGACTTGCACTCCAGAAGCACTGTAAGGATCTATGAGATTGACGAAAACGGTCAACAATGGGAAATCCGAGACTACCAGCTGCACAAGAACTGCAAAGCCGTTTATGACGAATGTGGAATCATCGAGTTCTTGGTCAACACCTCAGGAAACAACAAGCATCTACGGATCACTTTGGAAAACGTTTATGAACCTCTCACCGCCGTTCCGTTGGACAACCTGCTGATCAGACCCAACGACACGCATGCGGTTACCGAGTCCGAAGGACGTGTATTCTACGACAACTTACCTGTTGTTGATTACGAATTTAATTGATTGTTAAATCTATGTAACGCCTTCAGGGCTTTCAACGTTTTTTCCTCATAAACTGGGAGTAATTCCTTGGCCATGACCACGTTTTCGGCATCGTCGGCATCGGCAATGTCGTCACGCATCTGAAACATCATGCCGTAGTTCAGGCCAAATTCACCGGCTGCCCTCACCTGTTCCTGAGTGGCACCCACCGACAAGGCTCCGCCTACACAACAAGCCATCATCAGACGAGCTGTCTTTCTTTCAATGATGTTTAAATAATTCTGTCTCCCGTCTTCTGCATCCTGTCTTCTGCTCTGCATCAACTCCCCCTCGCTCATCGCCAAGGCGGTGTTCAGCATCTCCACAAGTATCTTATTGTCAACGGGATTCGATAATACCAGCATGGCTTTCGACAAGAGATGGTCGCCACACAAAACCGCAGTTTTGTTGTCCCATCTGGCATTCACCGAAGGCCGTCCCCTGCGTTCGTCCGACTCATCCACCACATCGTCGTGGACCAAAGTGGCCGTGTGGAGCAGCTCCACAAACAACGCCGTGCGCCAAGTGGCTTCGTTGACTTCGCCAAACAGCTTCGCTGCCAAAAACACCAACTTCGGACGCAGCCGTTTTCCCTTGCCTTCCCCCACATAACGCAACACCTCGTCCATGGGCAGCGTCCGGCTTGTCATCAACTCCGCCAGTCTGTGATCAAATGCCAACAATTCTTGTTTCATGCCGCAAAAATAAGAAAATATTTTTGCACGCTTTTTGTTATATTGCTATCTTTGTTCAATTATCATCAGACCATGAAACATAGCCTAATCATCATCGCAACACTAATGCTTATCACACCTAAAAACGACCAAATCCAGCAGCTCAAAGCCATCCTGCAAAAGCAAAAAGAGATGGCAGAAACCGTTGAAGGAGACTGGCAGCCAGAGTATATCCGTTATGCGCAGTCAAAGCTCGATCAGCTCGATCCAGTGGGTCAAGCCGTGCTACACGGGGAGATCGCCGTTGTGTTCAACAACTACCTCTCTGAAAATCAATACCAGATCAACAAAAACCTGCCCATCGACGGCAGTTTGGATGATGTGGAGATGAAGTATTGGGATAAACAGACCTTCCTCGACCTCATCGACCAGCATTACGCCGAAGCCCTCAAACCCGTGGAAGCATTGAAAAATGCCTCCACGATAGACTATATAACACTCTTTGAGTATCCCGAAGGCACCGATTATCTCGAGTATGAGCCCACCATGTTCGAGTTCCTGTTTCACCGTGTGGCCAACTATTACAAAGAGAAATCCACCGTTGATGACATTGAACCCGATTGGAACACCAAGCTGTGGTGGCTCCCTGCCGCCGACTTTGCCAAAGCCGACCTCGGCAACAGCGAAAGCCCCGTGATTCGCTGCCTGAAGCTCTATCAGCAACTCATCGGCTACAACCTCAATAACAACGAAAATACTTGTCTCTACAACGACTACAAGCGCTACAACTTCGTCAACGGCATCCTTGATGAGAAGAAGCTTTACATGAACACGTTGCGCACCCTGATGCAGGAATATCCAACCAACAAGCAGTATCCCGACATCGTCAACGAACTGGCGACCAAATTGTTAGAGCAGCAGAACGAAAATCCTGACGATAGCACTTACTTCGACAATTACCGCCAAGCCTTGACGCTCTGCGAAGAAGCCATCGCTGCCTTCCCCAAAGACTCCCGCTCCTGCCGCAACACCGTCGATCACATCAAAGCACTCAGCATCAACTTGACGCTCAACCAGATACAGCTTCCCAACGAAAACATCCCAGCCATTCTTCGTTATAAAAACATCGAACATCCTTATTACAAGATCATCAAGCTCACCGAGAAGGAGCTGGAAGAGATGGAAAACCTCTATGGCGAAGAGTTCACCAAGGCTCTTGACAAGAAGCCTTTCCTTATGGAAAACACGCTGAACCTTCCTGCCGAGACCGATTACCGAGAGCACTCCACCCTCATCGCCCTGCCACCCCTCGGCGAAGGCATCTACTACGTGTTCTTCAAGGACAGCAAAGGCAACAAAAGCAATTTCGACAACATGTTCCACCTGCGGTTTCAGGTCTCTCGCCTCAGCTACGTCACCAACCGCATGACCAACCGTCTCGAAGTGGTCACCCTCGACCGCAAGACCGGTCACCCCGTGGAAGGCGTCAGCGTCATCGCCCAGCGCCGCACCTGGGACTACAAGACCCGTAAATACGTCGTCACTACCTTGGCCACGGTCAAGTCCGACCGCAATGGCAAAGCCATCCTCGACAAGAGCATTGGCAGCGACTCATTCATGATTACCCTGAGGAAGGGCGACGACGTGCTGTTGCCACAAAGCAACACCTACATCCCTTCAAAAAGCGAAAACACCCGTTCCTTCAACACCACCCATCTCTATACGGATCGTGCCATCTATCGTCCTGGCCAGACGGTCTATTTTAAAGGTATCGTGGTGCATCATGAAGGCGACGACAAGGCGTTGGCCACCAACTGCAAAGAGACCATCGTATTCAAGGATGCCAATTGGCAAGAGGTCGCCAAGGCCAACTTCACCACTGACGATTATGGCGCCTTCAACGGCTCCTTCGTCATCCCCACCAACCTGCTCAACGGAACCTTCCGCCTCAATGGCGTCCACGGCAGCACCACCATCCGTGTGGAAGAATACAAGCGGCCTACCTTCGAAATCAACTTTGAAAGCATTACTGAGCAATACAAACTCAACCAAGATGTCACTGTCCGAGGCAGCGTCGACGCCCTCGCCGGCTTTGGCCTCGACGACGTTCAGTTCAGCTATCGTGTGGTGCGCAAAACCTACTTCCCATGGCGCTGCTGGTGGTGCTGGTACCCCGAGGTGGAAGACGAACAGATCACCTACGGCACCGCCCGTACTGACGAAAACGGTAAGTTCGCCATCACCTTCAACCTGAAACCCTCGCTCAAGACCAAACCCGAGCAACAGCCCGTGTTCACCTATGAGATCGAGGTGACGGCCACCAGCACCCAAGGTGAGACTCACAGCGATATCCATAGCATCCGCGCCGGCTACAACGAAATCGCTATAGCCACCTCCCTATCAGGTCTACTCGAACAAGCCGAGCTTAAAGACCAGACCATGGAAGTGCTCAACACGAACGGCCAACCCGCCAAGAGCCGCGTGGCACGCAAGATCTACCGCTTCACTAACCAAAACCGCATCGACTACTTCGAGGCCATGAACCAACGCGTCAACCTCGACCGTCAAGTGCTCAGCGACGAGGAGCTACAAAGCCTGTTCCCCGGCTTCACCTTCAACAGCATGCGCTATAAGATGCAGCACAAGACCTTGGTTTACGAAGACGAGATCATGGTTGACGGCAAAGCCTCACTCTTCCCTGGCAAGACCCCGCTGACCCCAGGCAAATACTACATCGAGCTGAAGAGCCTAGACGATCCGCTCGCCGTCACCGCCAAGGAGTTCAACGTGTTCAACGAGAAGTCGCAACAGCTTCCTTACGTCACCATGAACTGGCAACGCACTGACAAGAACACCGCACACCCTGGCGACAAGGTCAGCTTCCAGATGGGCAGCTCGGCTAAGGACGTCAAAGTGTGGGTGCAGCTCATGCACGGCGAAGAAGTGCGTCTCGAGAAATGGATCACCCTCAACAACGACATCCAAAGCATCAGCTACACCGTCACCGAAGCCGACCGCGGCGACCTTTACTTTAAAACCGCCTTCGTGAAGGAGAACACCTATAACCTCTCCAGCCAATACCTCAGCGTGCCTTACGACAACTACAACCTCGACGTCAGCCTGGCCACCCTGCGTGACAAGCTTAATCCTGGGGGCGAAGAGACCTGGACCGTCAACGTCAAGGACTATCAAGGCAAGCCCCTCGAAACCGCACTGCTGGCTGGCATGTACGATGCCTCGCTCGACGAATTCGCTTACCACAACTGGAGTTTCAGCATGAAGCCCTCCTACTTCCGTAGCTACGGCTTCACTGCCGACGAGCATCGCTTCATCTCATCGTCCACCCAAGTCGAATACTATGCCTTCATAGCCTTATTCGACTTCTCACTGCCTTCCGACTATCCTTTTATTCCTATTTACGCTTTCGGTCCCACAAGGGTCTTCGGAAGCCGTGTCTATCGGAAAGGCAGCGGTGTAGAGGAAGTGCTCTATGAAGATGCCGCCATGCCAATGAATGCCTCATTAGCGAAAGATGAGGCTGTCCAGGTTGTTGAAGATGACGCTGTGGAGACCGAAGCCATGGAAACAGGCGGTGAGATCCAAAAGACAGAGGTGAACGCCGAGCCCTCGCTCCGCGAGAACTTCAACGAGACCGCTTTCTTCTTCCCCAACCTACGCACCGACGTTGATGGCAACAGCACCTTCACCTTTACGATGCCCGACGCCATCACCCGTTGGAAGCTGATGATGATCGCCTATAGCAAGGACAACAAAACCGGCAGCAAGGAATACACCTTCAAGTCGTCGAAACCCGTCATGATCATGGCCGATATGCCACGCTACATGTACGACACCGACACCCTTTGGTTTGTGGCCAACGTCATCAACACTGGCGACGAGGCCGTCACGCCTAAGGCCAAGCTTGAGATCTTTGACGCTGCCACCATGCAGCCAGTCAACCTACTCCTCTCCGATGCCATCATCAACATGGAGCAACTGGTGCCAGGCCGCAGCCAACAAGTGCGCTGGAAGGTGGCCGCCCAGTACGACCTCAGCCTCCTCGCCTTCCGCTTCACGGCTTACGCCGGACAGTTCAGCGATGCCGAGCAGCATCTCATGCCCGTGCTCAGCAGCGAGATCTTCATGACCCAGACCCTGCCTATTACGGTGAAGGCCGAGACCGAGAAGACCTTCGACTTCGATGCCATCGCCAACCCCGAGAGCCACGAACGCGACTACAGCCTCACGCTCAACTTCAGCACCAACCCCGTTTGGTACGCCGTGCAGAGCCTGCCTTACCTGGCCAACATCAACACTAACCGCGCCGAGAGCGCCTTCTACGTGTTCTACGCCAACAGCCTCTCAGCATACATCGCCGACCATGTGCCGAACCTCCTCGCCTACATCAAGAAATGGCAGATCGAGACCCCCGACGCCCTACTGTCGCAACTCGAGAAAGACCAAGACCTGAAGGCCATCATGCTGCAGGAAACCCCATGGGTGCTCGAAGCCAAGAGCGAGAGTGAGCAACGCGCCCGCATCGCCAACCTCTTCGACCTTAACACCTTGCGTCAACAGCAGACCGAGACCCTCCGTCTGCTAGATCAAAAACAGCAATACAACGGTGGCTGGCCTTGGTTTGACGGCATGCCCGAAAGCCCATACATCACCACCTACATTCTTACTGGTTTCGGTAAGCTCCAGAAGATGGGCGTCTGGGAATCGATGAGCAAGTCTGACCAGCGAAAGGCCGAACAGATCTGTGAGAAAGCCGTCCGCTTCCTTGAGTACAGCGTTGCCCAATCCTATCGTGAGATGAAGAAACACAAGGAGGAATGGGGCATCGGCGGCACCACGTTGAGCGAACTCTACGCCTTGAGCTTCTTCAAGGAGCAAAAGTCTGACAAGGACTTCGCCACAGCCAAGAAATATTACCTCGACCGCCTGACTAAGAAAAAGGAATGGACCGAGTTCAACTTCAACTACAGAGCCAAAGCCGCGTTGGTGCTCTACCGCACTGGCGATACCAAGACCGCACAGCTCATCATCAAGGCGTTCAAGGACTGCGCCCAAAAGAACGAAGAGATCGGCATGTACTGGGCTAAGAAGTATTTCAGCTTCATCTCGCACATCGCCACCCACGCCGAGATCATGAGTGCCTTTGCTGAGATCGACCAAGATCAAGCCCTGATTGACCAGCTGAGGGTGTGGCTGCTCACACAGAAACGCACCAATATGTGGGAAAACTCCGCCTCCACTGCCGAAGCCATCTATGCCCTGTTGCTCCGTGGCAGCGACTGGTTTGAGGAAGGCAAGAACGTCACCCTGAACTTCAGCGGCACTCCTATCAGCACTGAGGGAGGCGAGGCTGGCACCGGTTTCATCCAGCGCCACTGGAACGCCAACGAAGTCACCGACGACATGCGTCACCTCACCGTCAACAACCCCACCCAACATCTGGTTTGGGGCGGCCTGTTCAGGCAGTACTTCGTCCCGATCGACGAGGTCAAGGCCGACAACTCAGGCTTCAAGATCAAACGTGAGGTCTTCGTGGAGACTGTCACCGACAATGGTAAGCTGCTCGTCCCCGTTGAAAAACGCACGTTGAAGGTTGGCGACAAGCTCACCGTGAAGCTTACGTTCGAGAGCAGCCAGGACATGAGTTTCGTATTTGTGAAGGATTTACGCGCGGCAGGCTTCGAACCCACCAACGTGATCTCGAGATATCATTACGGCGACGAGATGTGCTACTACCAGAGCACCACCGATACCGACATGGAGTTCTTCATCGACTTCCTGCCGAAGGGCGTCCACCAGCTGGAGTATACCATGTACGTCACCAAGGAAGGCAACCTCAGCAACGGCTATGCCTTGATCCAATGCCAGTATGCGCCTGAGTTCACAGCTTATTCGGCTGGGATGAGAGTAACCGTGGAAAACTGAGAAAGGAAAACAGAAAAGAGATGAAAAGGACATTTTTAGCCATCCCCATTACCGTCGGGAGCGAATATCCCGCTTTGGTGCAGCGTCTCCAGCATAACCTGGAGCACGAACGCAGAAACATCAATTGGTGCAAAACCGATCAGATCCACCTGACCTTGAAGTTCATTGGCGATACGCCCGATCAAGACATCCCGAAGATCATTGAGGCCTGTCAGCAAGTGGCTAAAAACCACCAGCCGTTCGAGATGGACTTCAACCGCACAGGCATTTTCGGCAGCAACCACTCGCCACGGGTACTGTGGCTCGGCATGAAAGACGAGCCTCAGGCGCTCTATGACCTTGAGGAGGACATCCTCGATGCTTTCGACGGTCTGGGCTACCTACGTGATCGACAGAACTTCGTGCCCCACCTCACCGTGTGCCGCATCAAGCAACTCGTCGACAAGTCTTTCTTCCAGCAGATTTATCGAAGCATCGAGCAGAAAACTTACCTACACGCCGATGTCAATGAAATCGTCTATTTCCAAAGTTTCCTGCAACCGACGGGCGCTTTTTATAAAACTTTGAAACGTATTCCTTTGGGGTAATCGTTTTTTTCCCTATTTTTGCAAAATCTTGGAATTCTTAAAATAAAAATATAACCCTATGGAAATCCGTAAATTAGAAGAAATGTTCGAGGTTTTGCGCAGCAAACCCAAGAAACGTCTCGTGGCCGCTTATGCTAACGACGACCACACCATCTGTGCCGTCAATGCAGCAGTGAAAGAAGGCCTGATCGATGCCACCCTCATCGGCGACGAATACACCATCAAAGAAGTGTGCAAAGCCGAGAACATCGACCCCGCCAACTTCACCATCATCCATGAGCCCGTCGACGTGAAGGCTGCCACCATGGCTTGCGACCTCATCAACTCAGGCGAAGCTGACATCCTCATGAAGGGCCTGCTGCCTACCGACAAGTACATGCGCGCCATCCTCAACAAGGAACGTGGCCTCTGCCCACCCAATGTCACTCTGGCTCATGTCGCCGTCATCGAGAACCCCAATTACCACAAACTGTTGGTGGCTTCTGACTGCGCCATCATCCCGCTGCCTGACCTGAAACAGAAGCAGACACTGCTGAAGTATGTCACCACCGTGTCGAAGGCCTTGGGCGTCAGCTGCCCGAAGGTTGCCATGGTGACCGCTACCGAGCAGATGAGCGCTGGCATTCCTGCTTGCGTTGACGCCGCCATCATCGCCAAGATGGCTGAACGTGGCCAGATCAAAGGCTGCATGGTGGAAGGTCCTATCAGCCTCGACCTTGCTTTGGACGCCGAGACCGCTGCCATCAAGGGCATGAAGAACCCCGTGGCCGGCGATGCCGACTGCCTCGTGTTCCCCAACCTCGAAGCCTCCAACGTGTTCTACAAGTGCTGCACCAAGTTCGACAAGAGCGAAGTGGGTGCCATGCTCATGGGCGCCAAGGTGCCTTGCGTGCTTAGCTCGCGCGGCGACACATCGAAGACGAAGCTTTATTCCATCGCACTTGCAGCTATGCTGGCGTAAAATCAACAAGAAACACAACATTATGGCATACAAAATCTTAACGATAAATCCTGGTTCAACCTCGACGAAAATCGCCGTCTTTGAGGACGAAAACCAAGTCTTCAAGAAGAACCTGAAACACTCAACAGAAGAGGTTTCGAAATACGAGCACATTTCCGACCAGAAGCCTTTCCGTACTGAAGCCATCAAGCGTGAGCTGAAAGAGGCTGGCATCGACTTGAGCGAAATGACTTGCGTCGTGGGTCGTGGCGGTTTGCTCCGTCCGCTCGTCTCGGGTGTCTACGAAGTGAACGACCTCATGATCAAGGACCTCATGGAAGGCTACAATGGCGAACATGCCTCCAACCTCGGTGGCTTGATTGCCAACGACATCGCTAAGGAAATCGGCGTGAAGGCCTACATCGCCGACCCCGTCGTGGTCGACGAGATGGACGAAGTGGCACGCTATTCGGGCCACCCGCTGTTCCCGCGTATCTCCATCTTCCATGCCCTGAACCAGAAGATCATCGCCCGTCAGCTGGCCAAAGACCTCGGTCGCAAGTATGAGGACATGAACATCATCGCCATCCACCTCGGTGGTGGTATCTCGGTCAGTGCCCACAAGAAAGGCCGCGTGGTCGACACCAACAATGCCTTGAATGGTGACGGTCCCTTCACCCCCGAACGCGCTGGCTCGTTGCCTGCCGGCTTCCTCGTTGACGCCTGCTTCAGCGGCAAGTACACCAAGAAGGAAATCGGCCAGATGCTGAAAGGTAAAGGCGGCTTTGTGGCCTACCTCGGCACCAACGATGCCCTTGAGGTGGAAAACGCCGTGAAGGCTGGCAACAAGGAATGGGAAAAAGTCTATAAAGCCATGGCTTACCAAGTAGCCAAGGAAGTCGGCGGTCTCGCAGCTTCAGCCATGAGCATGGACGTCGACGCTATCTTCCTCACGGGCGGCATGGCCTACGACAAGGGTTTCTGCGCTTTGGTGAAGAGCCATGTGGAGAAGATTGCTCCTGTGTACGTCTATCCTGGCGAAGACGAAATGAAAGCTTTGGCTCTCAACGGTCTGAGAGTACTCAACCACGAAACCGACGTCAAGGTTTATAAATAAGCCTTGATTCGAACAACAAAAAAAACGGGGCTTAAAAGTCCCGTTTTTTTATGCATCCAAAAACTTGATTATTCTTCAACTTCTTCAGCGTCGTTGTCGAACATCTCGGCGCGCTTGGCTTCAGCGTCAGAGAACATGTTGATCAGCTCCTCAGGAATGTTTTCACATTCAGCGAACTTCAGCACTTCGTCTTCAGCTTCATCCATCTCTTTGAACATAGCGGTGAAAGACTCTTCATCCAGCTCTTCTCTGTTGTTGTACAAAGCCTCAACGGCATTTACGAATCTCTCCATGATAGGAGCCAGGAACTCGCCGCATTTCATGGCTTCAGCCTGGTTGTAAGCAGTGGCTCTATCGTAAATGAAGGTCTGAAGGGCCTCTTCATCTTCTGCGCTGATTTCCTTGTCGCCATATTGCTCATCGAGCTGATTCATGAATTCTGATCTGTCGTTCATGGACTTGGCGAAAGCGATAAAGTCATCGGCATTGTCAATGGAAGCAAGCGTTTGCTCGGCTTGGGTGAAGTAATTCTCAACGTCTTTCATGACGGAATCCTTAACGGAACCGCCGCAGGAGGTCATGATGAAACCCATCACAACAGCTGCAAGGATAAGGGAAAATCTTTTCATTTTAATTGAATTGTTGTGTTTCTAATTGAAGATTGCGGCAAAATTATAACAATTTTTGGAAAAAACCGTAATTTTGTCCCGTGAAACGGAAAATGCTTCAAATAGGAACGGTTCTGATGGCGCTGCAAATCTTGTTTGTATCGCTGGGCATCAGCGTGAACTTCCACTATTGTTTGGAAGACCATCACCTGATGAGCAGTTTTGGCGAGGCTTCGGAGCTGTGCGAGCATTGTCTTCATCATCATCACCACACCCATTTGGAGGCGAGCGAATTCGAAGAGTATCAGAAAGTGGTTCACTTCGGCACCAAATGCTGCTGTGAAGATTTTGAAAGTGAGATCGTTTTAACGGATCATTACACTTTTTCACCAGAAAAGGACCTGACGGTATTTCTTCCTTTCACATTATTGAGCGAGGCGTTTCTCAGTGTTTTGAACGATGAGCTTGACTCAACGTTGCACTTTTTCACCCAAGAGAAAATACCCTATCTCCTCACGGGTCGTTTGAAAACGATCTTCTTTTCAAGCTTGAAACTCAATCCTTTGGTTTTCTGATTTCCGTGCCGAAGGCACGTTATTTTATTAACCCCACACAAGCGAAGCGCAGTGTGGGGGAATAAAACCCTCGTGTAAATCAAGCGTGTTGAAGACACGCTACAACACCAAAACAATTACAAATCATGAAAACCATCAAATCCTTATTAATCATATCCTTATTAGCTTTGATGACCTCGGCTTTTGCTCAGAACGTCATCGAAGGAACCGTTTACGAAGAGGTTGACGGAAAACGTCAGCCCCTCCCCGGTGTCAATGTCTATTGGAAAATCGCCAATGTAGGCACCGTCACCGATGAGCAAGGTCATTATAGCCTTGAGATACATCCAACCTATAAATGCCTGGTGTTCAGTTTTGTGGGATATCTGAACGACACCGTTCACCACATGGCTAAGCCACAGCATTACGACCATGTGATGAGCACGCCTGTGACTTTGAGCGAGGTGGAGATCGCCGCCCGCCAGAAGGCACAGTATGTCTCAGCCTTGGATCCCCGACACATCGAGCATATCACCAGCGAGGCCTTGCGCCGCTGTGCCTGCTGCAGCCTCGCCGAAAGCTTTGAGACCAACGCTTCGGTCGACGTGGCATACGCCGACGCCGTCACAGGCGCCAAACAGATCGAGTTGCTCGGCCTCAGCGGTCTCTATACTCAGATGATGACCGAGAACATGCCCAACTTCCGCGGTTTGGCTTCAGCCTTCGGCCTTGGCTATGTGCCTGGCACCTGGATGCACGGCATCTCTGTTTCCAAAGGCACTTCGTCAGTTCGCAACGGCTATGAGTCCATCAGCGGACAGATCAACGTGGAGTTCAAAGAGCCAGACGAGGAACACAGCGAGAAAGTGTTTGTGAACCTGTTTACCAACACTATGCTCATGTCAGAACTGAACTTCAACACCCGAGTCAAAGTGGGCAAGAACGACGGCTTGATGCTGTTGGGGCACGTTGGCTTCAACCCCATGAAGATGGATGGCAACGGCGACAGCTTCCTCGACGACCCTGTCACCAAACAATACAGCGCTTTCCTGCGTTACAACCATCCTAACACCGGCCATTTCGGTTGTAAGCTTGGTGTGAAGGCGCTGAAAGAGGAACGCCTCAGCGGTCAGATGGACTTCGACCCCAAGCGCCGACTCGAGGAAGGCTACGACCTTTATGGCATCGGCATCAACACAGAGCGTTATGAGGCCTTTGCCAAGACAGGATTCATCTTCGACCGTCCCGAGACCAGCCTCGGCATCCAGCAGCAGCTCACCTACCACAAGATGAATTCCTATTTCGGACTGAAGGATTACAACGCCAATCAGCTCTCTTACTATGCCAACTTGCTGTTCGACTCCTATATCGTCACCACCAACCACAAATTCTCGGTAGGAGCGAGCTTCTCCTACGACAGATTCAACGAGAAGTTCATTGACAGCACCATGAACCGTGTGGAGCGCGTCGGCGGCGCGTTTGCGGAATATGTCTTCAGCGACGACCATCACTGGACCGTCATCGGCGGCTTCCGTGCCGATTACAACAGCTATTACCAGCGTATGCTCTACACCCCACGCCTCCATGTGCGTTTCCGTACGGATAACGAACTGGCGCTGCGTCTCTCAGCAGGTAAAGGCTATCGCTCACCCAACGTGTTGGCTGAGAATTCCACCATCTTGGCTTCATCACGTCAGATTGTATTCGTGAACGCCCCAAAGATGGAAGAGGCTTGGAACTTTGGCATCAACCTTTCGAAGCATTTTGATGTAGGAGAAAAGGAGATCCAGCTGTTGGTGGACGCCTATCGCACTGACTTCCTCAACCAGATCGTCATCGACCGTGATGCCGACGCCCATCAAATCCTCATCTATAACCTTGATGGCAAGTCGTACTCCAACTGTGCCCAGATCCAAGTGGATTATGAGCTGTTCCGTGATTTCGACATCTCGTTGGCTTTCCGTTACACCGATGTGAAGATGACCATCAACGACACCTTGCGTGAGAAGCCTTTCGTCAACCGTTACAAGGGCTTGGTTACCCTGTCGTATGCCCCTGGCACCTGGCAGTTCGACCTCATCACCCAATTCAACGGCGACAGCCGCATCCCCGACATGAGTGGCAATGCCACGGCCGTAAAGGACGGACAGGTGCTGGAACGCTCGCCGTTCTATGTGATCATGAACGCACAGGTCACCAAGAAGTTAGGTAAGCATTGGGAGATTTACGCCGGTGGCGAAAACCTCACCAATTTCAAGCAACAACGTCCTATCGTAGCCGCTTACGATCCTTTCAGCAACGACTTCGACGCCTCCATGGTTTGGGGTCCGCTGAGTGGTATCAGAGGCTACTTAGGCGTAAGATTTCAAGTAAAGTAAAGACTTATTTCGCCTTTGTCAAAGCGGCAGCGCCGAGGATAGCCACGTCGTTGCCTGAGAGTTCGGACACCCGTACCTCTACGCTGTTGTCGTAAACAAAGCAAAGGTGTTTCTTGAACGATTCCCTAACGGGACGCATGAGCACTTCGCCAGCCTTCACAGGACCGCCCATCAAGAAGATGGCCTCGGGACTGCTGAAGGCAACGGCGTTGGCCATCGCCACACCCAATCCTTCGCCAACCAGTTCAAAGATCTTTATGGCTAAGGGATCGCCAGCATTGGCGGCGTCACCCACATCCTTGCTGGTGAGTTCCTCCTTGGGGATCTTCGACAAAGGCCCATCGTAATCCGGGTTCTGCTCCAGTATCTCTATCGCTGTGCGGCGGATGCCTGTAGCCGAAACGTAAGTCTCCAAACAGCCTTTACGTCCACAGCCGCATTGGCGACCACCTGGAATCATGATGACATGGCCCAACTCACCGGCGTTGCCAGTCTTGCCGTGCAACAGTTTGCCGTCGATGACAATGCCGCTGCCCACGCCGGTACCCAGCGTAAAGGTGATGAAGTTCTTCATCCCCTTGGCGCCGCCGTATACCAGCTCGCCGTATGCGGCGGCGTTGGCATCGTTCGACACCGTTACGGGAACATCCATGTATTTATGCACCAAGGCGTTCAAGTCCGTCACGCCTTTAAAGTTCAAGTTGGTGGCGTTCTCAATACAACCCGTGTAATAGTTGCCCATCGGTGCCGCAATGCCGATGCCATCAATGGCATCCACATGCTGCTCAGCCATCATCTCCTTGATCTTCTTGCAAATGTCGGCCACATAAAGGTCGGCGTCATAGTATTTTGCGGTAGGCAGGTTCTTGCGGGCCACGCAACGGCCTTCGCTGCTTACCAAGCCAATATCGGTGTTTGTGCCACCGATGTCAATGCCAATGGAGTATGTCATAGTCATAGTCTTTGTTCAACACGCTAAATTAGGAATTTTTCATTATTTTTGCCTCATAATCTTAAAGAAATGAAAAAACAGTTGCTTTTCTTGCTGGCCCTCCTACCCTGCATGGCCTTCGCCCAGTTCGACCAATGGTTTACCGAAGCCTCGCTTCGTGTGGATTACACCCTCACAGGCAACGCCAAAAACACCACCTTCGCACTCAAGGAGCTGATTCGTGAGCCCTATTGGAGCGGTTCCAAGACTAACTTAATCGACAACCTTGAGTTCGGCAACTACATCGTGAAGGTCTATGAGCCGGGCACCGACCATCTGCTGTTCTCCAAAGGCTACCAAAACCTCTACGGCGAGTGGCAAACCACCGAGGAAGCCACCAAAGTCACCAAGACCTTCGACGAGTCAGTCATCGTGCCTTTCCCAAAACAGACCATCGAAGTGGCACTTTTCCATAAGGATTGGGATGGCAACCTCATTGAGGGCTTGCGCCTGACGGTGAAGCCTGACGACTATTTCATCCGTACCGCCGACAACCTCAACCTGCCTGTCTACGACGCTTGGATCGGCAACAAGGACGTCACCCATGCCGTCGACATCGTCATCCTGCCTGAGGGCTACACCCAAGCTGAGATGGGCAAGTTCGTCAAGGACTGCGATTTCTTCGTAAAGAGCCTTTTCGACTATGCTCCGTATGACCGCTACAAGACAAGCTTCAACGTCCGTGGTGTGATGGCACCGTCACAAGAATCGGGATGCACCGAGCCGGGCGATCACATCTATAAAAACACCGTGATGCGCTTCAGCTACTGGACCTTCGACTCTGAGCGCTATTGCATGAGTACTGACAACCGCGACATCCGTGATCTGGCCGGACAAGTGCCTTATGATCAAATCTACATCCTCGTCAACAGCAAGAAATATGGTGGAGGCGGCATCTATAACTTCTATTGCTCCAGCGCCGTGAGCAACGCTTTCAGCGGCGACATCATCATCCATGAGTTCGGTCATGGCTTCGCAGGCCTTGCCGACGAGTATTATCAGGATGAAACCGGCTACGGCGACTTCTACAACAACGACATCGAACCGTGGGAACCCAACCTCACCACCTTGGTCAACTTCGACACCAAGTGGAAAGACATGATGGATCAAGACACACCCATCCCCACGCCACGTGAAAAGAAATACGAACACACCATAGGCGTTTTCGAAGGCGGCGGCTACGAGGCCGAAGGCATCTACAGTCCCCACATGGATTGCCTGATGAAGACCTTCAAGGGACACAAGTTCTGCCCCGTATGCCAACGTGCCATCGAACGCATGATCCTTTATTATACTGAATGAAATGAATTACGTTGACATCATTATCGCTGTGGTCTTGGTCGCCTTCGGCATAGGCGGCTTAAGGAAAGGCATCATCACCGAAGCCGCTACCCTGTTAGGCTTAGGCTTGGGCCTGTACGGCGCCTTCCATTTTTCCGACTATACCGCCGACAGACTGCTGCAGTGGGTCGAGATCAACCCGAAATACTTAAACCTGATTTCGTTTATCGTCACCTTCATCGTGGTGGCCATCTTGGTGAACCTCCTCGGCAGGATCGTCACTAAAATAGTGAAATCGCTCAACTTGGGCTTTATCGACAAGATTGGCGGTTTTGTGTTCGGAATCGCCAAAGGCATCTTGATCTGTAGCCTGTTGGTCATGTTGGTCAACGTCTTCAGGATGAACGGAATCATCAAGGAAAAGACCAAACAGGAATCGTTGCTATATCCTTGGATTGAGAGAGCGGTCCCTTACGTCTACCAAGGCTTCGACCTTGTTAAGGAAGCGATACAGAATGATGACGAAATATGTCCTGAGGACCCGTCGGACGAAGATTCTCAAGCCACAGAAATCCCTCAAGATACCGTTCTGATTCTTTAATGTCTTTTTCAGGATAAAGGGTTTCGTCAATCCCCTCAAAATACTTGATTCGGGAGATGCTATTATTCTTAATAATGATCTTCATGTCTTTGGAGGTCGACACGTTGATGCCGATAAGCGAGCCGTCGTCTTCGCGCAGCCAAGAGAGCGCCTTGGCCGAGTCGGTTACATTCACATGGTCGACGTGGCCGTCCTTAAAGCAAGAGACCATCTCCAAGCCGTAAATCTGATTGTAGCCTTCGATGGAGTCCTTCGAGATCATAAAGGCCTGCCCCTTTTGGAAAAGGCTGTCGATGGCATGATTGGCCGTCTTGATGTCAATCAAAGTGGCGGTCATCTGCGAGTCGTTGTTCCAAAGCACCGGCTCCACGCGCATCCTGATGATGGAATCGCTCATGTCGTAGGTCATGGTATCACATTTGCCCTGCATGTCTGATCGGTAGAAACGCACGTTGCGTCGTCCGACAATCTTTTCCTCTTGGTTCAGCTTGGTCTTGAAGTGATAGAACATGGTGTCGGAGGCGATGTAGAGCGAGTCGCCGCCATCGTAATACACCACGTAGGCGCTGTCGGTGGCAAACGAAAACCCGATGTTTTCCCATACCTCGGCATATTCGCCGCGAAGAATGACCCTGTATGACGTGTCGATCATCTGGATGGTGTTCATGGCTTTGGCGAAGCCGCGTTGCCGGTCATAGAGCATGGAATCGGCCTTCATCACCTGGGTTTGGTTGTACATCACCGGCTGGTCGTCAACGTATGCTAAGTCGCGTTGGGTGAGGTAATAGCCGTGATTGCCCTCCATGTAGTTATCGTCGTTGATAATGGTGGTAGGGCCTTGGAACCACATCTTCTCGATGTTGGTGTTGTAGTACAGGGTGTCGCTGCACAGCTGGTATTTGGGGCTATACACCTCCACGTCCTTGAAGAAGCGGAATTCCTTGATATCGTCACGGTAGAAGCCGATTTCGCTGATGAGTTGCTTGTCGCCTCGGGTAGTCACGCCGTGACGGGGATAGCTGGCCAGATGCAAGTTGCGGTCGTAGGTCATGTACTCGGTCTCGAGCAGCGTCGAGTCGTCCATCATGCGTACGTTGTCGAAGAACTCGGCAAAGCGTCGGTCACCGTCATAGACCATGGTGCGGCTGTACATGTCGATGCTGTCGTTCACGTTGATGTGGACGTTTTGAAAGGCATCAAAGCTATTCTTATCCTCGTAGTAATAGGCACTGTCGCAGTAGAAATGGGTGGAGTCGTGACGGATGTGCACGTCGCCCAACAGGCGCACGGCATCCGATCCCGCCGTCTTATGGAGCTGGTTGGCATGTTCAATATGGACATGCGTACGCTCCTGGGCCCATCCCCCCACAGATAATAATATGAATAATAATATGTTAATTCTACCTCTCACCTTTCAATTTTCAACTTTCAATTTTCAATTTCCACCTCCCTCAATCACAATCACGATCTCTCCTTTAACGTCTTTTTGCTCAAAATATTGGGTGACTTCCGCCAAAGTGCCGCGGACGTTCTCTTCGTGAATCTTGGTGAGCTCGCGAGCCACCGACACCTGACGGTCGGGGCCCATCACCTCCATGAGTTGCTGCAGGGTCTTTACCAAACGGAAAGGCGACTCGTAGAGGATGGTGGTGTAAGGATAGTCGGCAATCTGCTGAATCTTGGTTTGGCGGCCTTTCTTATGGGGAAGGAAGCCTTCGAAGATAAAGCGCTCAGCTGGAAGTCCCGAGTTGACCAGGGCGGGAACGAAGGCGGTGGCACCGGGTAGGCACTCCACCTTGATCTCCCGTTTGACACATTCCCTCACCAGCATGAAACCTGGGTCGGAGATGCCAGGGGTACCGGCGTCGGTGACCAAGGCCATGGTCTCGCCTGCCTCGATACGATCGGCGATATGCTCCACCTGTTGGTGTTCGTTGTTGAGATGAAACGCCGTCATAGGCTTGCTGATGCCCAGATGACGCAACAGGTTGCCCGAGGTGCGGGTATCCTCAGCCAAGATAGCATCCACCTCTTTGAGCACACGGATGGCCCGCAGGGTGATGTCTTCAAGGTTGCCGATAGGCGTAGGGACTAAATAGAGCTGAGCCATGGCATCATTCAAACTTACGGTGAACCAATTCGAGCAACCTCTTGTAGGCCTCGTTGTTGCTGTTCCATTGCAGCTCTACACGGAGCTCGTTCATGTAGACCAATGCGCCGTTCAAGGTCTTCAGGTCGTTGAGGTTGTCTATCGATTTGTTGTATTTTTCCATGCTGCCTCCAAACAGCTCGTTCACCAGCAGGAACTTGTCGTTGATGCCTATAGCGGAACGCAGGTCGTTGAGGCTGTCGTGTTGGTATTTGTCGGCCAAGCTCTGTGGGATGGTCATTTCAATCTCATCGCCCGTGGTGTACACTGAAGGATTCTCCTCTTCAACAGGGGCTTCATCTTCGTCCGAAGGCTCAAAGTTCAGGATAAAGCCAAGGTCATCAACGTTATTGTGAGGAACTTCAGCGGGTTTCTCCTCTATGGGTTTCTCCTCCTCCACATCTTCCACCTCTTCTTCAAAGTATGCATCTTCATTTTCTTCCACCAAGGTATCTTCCTCTTCTTCAACGAACCTTAGCTCCTCCTCTGGTTCTGGTTCTTCTTCAACGAATGTTGGCTTCTCTTCCTCGGGTTCGGGTTCCTCTACCATCGGCTCTGGCTCTTCTTCAGCCATTGGTTCCTCCGTAGCCATGACGAAGCTGTTGATTAAGGATTCCTCATCAATTGCCTCTGGACTACCTCCAAGGTCGATCGAACACATCTTGTCATAAATTGTATGGGTACGATTCATCATCACATCCAAGTCAAGGAGGCCCACAGCTTTCTCATTTCGGAGAAGAAAATCCACTTGCTTATGTAACAAACTGATTTCGTGTTTTATAGAAAGCAACATGTCTTTTTGCTCATTGAAATTGTCATTCATATCCGAATAATATTTAATTTTGCTAAAATACGAAGAATTAAAATACTGCAGGCATGTTTCTTGAAAAAGATTATCGCAATAAGTCACAAGGCTGGATAGAAGTCATCTGTGGATCGATGTTTTCGGGCAAGACCGAGGAATTGATCAGGCGTTTGAAACGGGCAAAGATCGCCAAACTGAAGGTGGAGATTTTCAAGCCGGGCGTTGATACTCGTTATAGCGAAGAGGATGTGGTATCACACAACGCTACCGCGTTGCACTCCATCCCTGTTGAAAACGCCACGCAAATCTTGCTTTACGCCAACGATGTGGACGTCATTGGCATCGACGAGGCTCAGTTTCTCGACGACGAGTTGCCCGCGGTCTGCCAGCAACTGGCCAACAACGGCGTTCGTGTTATCATTGCGGGATTGGACATGGACTTCATGGGCAATCCTTTTGGACCCATGCCTAAACTGATGGCCATCGCTGAAGATGTCACCAAGGTTCATGCCATCTGCGTACGTTGTGGTGCACCAGCGCAATTCTCGCACCGCACCATTGCTGGCGACAAACTTGTCGTTCTCGGTGAAACCGAAAGCTACGAGCCCCTTTGCCGGTCCTGCTATAATAGTTTGATGATGAATTCAGAAGACAGAATTCAGAAGACAGAAGATTAACTTCTGTCTTCCTTCTTCTGACTGCTTTTCTTCTTCAAGAGATAAGCTCCCCCAAGCCCAACCAATAACCATAGGCCATTTCCAATGGGTGCGTATTCCCATTGGTCGTATGTCACATTCTGAACAGGCACCATCACTCCGAATCCAGGAGTTGCTGATCCGGCGCGGGGATTGATCCCCACGTCTTCCTCGGTGAGGATCATTTGACCAAATGCGGGGGTGATGATCAAACTCAAGATTATCACTAATATGGAACAAAGCTTCTTCATGGGGCTTAAGTTTAATAAATCACTATCTTTTGAGTTTTCACGTTATTGCGGTCTTTCACCAAGCGCAACAGGTAAGTGCCTGCCGCAACATGATCGAATGACACGTGGTTGTGTCGGCTGTTCATGCTATAGGAGTGGAGGACGCGTCCAGTCACATCGATGAGCTCTAACTGGCCATTACCCTTGATGACCCACTGGGTACCGTCGAAGAATGCGAAGTCTTCATCGTCAGCATCAATATTGATTGGGTTATCCAGTTCAAACACGATGTAGAAGCGCGCGGCGTAGTCGGCGACATGACCGGTGAAGCTGTAACTGTTGCCAGTGAGCATGTTGTATTCAGTACCGGTAATGTTATCGATGAGCAGCATCTTCTTGCAGGTGCCATTATAGGTATTCCAAGTCAAAGTAAAGTTACCATCTTCAGGTGTCTTGAAGAACAGCGGGACCTTCTTCGTACCGACAGGTGTGAAGAGCAAGCTGTAGTTCTTGTCGCCCATGTGGGTATAGAGTTTGAAGTCGGAGTTCTGTAGGTTATCCACCTTTTCCACACCGCCCAACTCTGGACGAGCCAACTCAACAATAGCCAAGTCGCGGTTGCCCTTTTCGTCTCTGGCTGTGATGTCAACCACTGGGTAATCTATCTTGTTAGCAACTACGCCACGAAGATAAGATCCTTCTTCCTTGGTTGTACCTGCCATTGACGGGGTAATCTCCATATCCATGGTGATGGAATCAGCCACATGCGGTCTGTACAGCACGAAGAAGCCTTGGTGCGGGTGCAAGTACCGTGAAGGTATCTCTGGGTTCGTTGATGCCGTAGGCGTGTAAGGTGCATAGACACCCATATCGGCATCATAGATGTAGAAGTACTTCAAGGTATCATTCTCCGCTGTGGTGTTTCCAGGACGGATGTTGTGGGCGGCTACCTTATCCAAGTCGAGGTAAGCCTGATACGGGTTACCCACCAAGTTGCTACCCTTGTTGTAGGAAGCAATCTGACCAGGTTGATCCTCAGGAGCTAACGCCGTCACAGGGATGGAAACCTTATCTCTATTGAGTGTACCGGTGTTGGAGAGGTAGCTATTCTCAGAGATGGCCATCATGTAACCCTTAGCCGGAACGAGGTTGAGTTCGTTGTCATACGCAATCGGAGCATGCGGATAGTCGTAATGAGCATGGCTATTGCTGTTACGCTTGAAGTTGATCCAGTGGTACTGAGGCTCAAAGTAGCTGTAGAAGTCCCACTTGACTACGGTATCCGAGATGGTATCAATGCTGTTTGGCATGTAGCTGTTCAACACATCCACCACCTGACCTTCGTCAAAGGTCCACCAATAGTTCTGCGTCGTGTCGTTGTAGTAGATGCCCAACGGAGCGTTGCTCAACGGCGATGACAACAGGTGCCAGTCGTATTCCAAGAGGGTTGACACTTCGGTCTCATGGCTGTAGCTGGTAGCATGACGGCATGAGTTGTCGAAGGTGACACCCGTCGTGGTATTGTTGAAGTCGGTGCTTCCGGCTTTCTGCATCAGCACGGCATCTTCGTTGAGGAACACATTCACCTCGTCGTCAGGCACATTTTCAACCTCGACGGCAGTGCCATAGAGGAACATGCTCGACTGGGCGTCCAGCTTGTTGGTGGTATCCAACAGGAAGTCGAAGTCCTTGCTGTAACGCAGGAAGGCAATGTCGTCAACCACAGCGATGGCGCTGTCCGTCTTGAAGGCCAACACCGGCAAGTCGTTGTTGATCTTTTCGGTGGTCGGACGGAACCAAGGTGCCGGATCAGTCAAACCTGCTGGGTTGGTAGCCACCCATTGGTTAAGGGTACTCAACAAACCAGGCCATCTAAATGCATGCTTATTGACATAGACGGTGTCGGCGGAGAAATGAGCATTGTTCACTGATTCTCCAGTTTCCAAGGTCACCAAATTGTCCTTATACATATAACCGAAGTCCTTACGATCCAACACATCGCTGTAAGTACCATGACCCTGAGGTGCTGTACCATAAGAATAGTAGTTATTGCTGTTGCTATAGCATTCCTTGATATTTCCTGCTACGGCTTCGTTCTTATAAGCGATGGAAGGCACACTGGCTTCAACAACGGAGTAGCAGTTCTCCACATGGCCTTCGGCACGGTTGATACCCACCAAACCACCTATGGTGTCGGCAGCGCCTTCGTTGTCCACGATGAAGTTGCTGTAGGAGTTGTAGAGGTTACGGGCGTTGTCGCCAACAAGACCGCCAACCACAGTAGCGTTGGAAAGCGTATGGAGCGTGTCGAGGGCGAAGCTGGAGTGGATGGTGACGGCATCCTCAGACTTACCAACCAAGCCGCCCATCGTCTTGGTAACTTCGGCACCTTCCAAGTAACCGGCGCTCTCGCAATTGCTCAGCGCGCCACTGTTCATGTTACCCACGAGGCCGCCCAAGTTGATAGCCTTACCTCTAAAGAACTCAACATTAGCCTGCAAGTTCTTGATGGTAGCGCCATTGGTGCTGCCAAACATACCCTTGTCAGGGAAGGAGAGGGCGCTGTGAACACCGGAGACCATGTAGCCATCACCATTGAAGGTACCTCTATAGTTATTGGCAGTGTCGCCAATCGGCACCCAGATGTAACGGCTCATGTCGACATCCTTGGTAAGAGTGAAGTTGGTGGCCGGAGCCGCGGTTTGTCCGTTGTAGCCATTGACCACAGAGATAGCCCAAGCCAACTCTTCAGGTGTGTCAATTTCACTTGCATTGTAACTTGCAGGAGCTGATGTCACCTGGTTCACCCAAGTCTTCGCGAAGTAGAGCTTACGCAGATAGTTGACGTCGCCGTTGTATTCCCTCAGCGGATACTCAATCAAACCATAATGTTGCAACTCATCATAGACGATCTGGCCTGGAGCGTAGCTACCGAAGGTTCGCAAGTTGTTTCCATAGGAGATGTTCTCGGTCAGGACCACAGGCATGTAGTCTTGATCTTCCCATGCGGTCTTGGTGACACCCACACGTGCTGTGTCGGCCAAGGCAACGTAGGTACCCTCGGTTGAACCCAACTTGATCATTGTGAGATAATCTCTCAGATACACGTTTTCAGGAATGGTATCCACAACCACAGCCTTGCTGTTGTTCACTCTCACGTGCTTGTTGGTGTTGACCATCACATCGTCCGACACGACCATGGTACCGTTTCCGGCGATATAGGCAGCGCCGCCGTTGTGAACGCCGAGCGAATCTCCATACATGCTATCTCTGACGTAGTTGTACTCAATGTAAGCATGCTGGCTGATCTTGACTGTACCTTCTGTCTCGATGTTGAAAGCACCGCCGTGGCCGTTACGGTTGAAGTTGTTTCTCAGAGTCGTCTGATGATACTTACCATCAACAGTCAAGGTGGCTCCCGGCTCAACGTTGAACATTGGGGCGTTAGAGATGACGTGTGGTGCCACCTCAACTACTGAACCGACTGCACCGGAAGTGCCAGGATATCCCTTCATTTCCTTCAACTGATAAGCTCCATCGATGTAGGCTGAGGAGATGTTCATGTTTGTCTCCACATCCACCAAAGTACCTTTATAAGCTGGATTTTCCTTATAGAAGTCATCGGTGGTGTAGGTCGTGAAGTAAGGATCGGGGTTGGTGAGAGACTGAGCCACAGTGTTGTAAGCCAAGTGTCCACCAGGATAACGGAAAATCTTCAGCTGGGTGTAAGGAGTGCCCCAGTCAAGGGTACCTGATGGGGTATTGGCTGTGACTTTGTTGACGATGTAGATCGAGTCAACAGGTTCATAGTCCTCAGCGAAATACAGGATACCTGCCAAGCTAGGTTGTGCAGCGTCAGGATACTTACCGCTATACATCACGTTGCCGTTGACACCGTCAATATAGAAGCCTTTACCCTTACCGCGGCGCAGCACATGAATGTAGAAATGCGTAGTATCAGGCTTCGACGTATTGCTATAGTTGTCGAAGACCATGGTGAGCTTCACCGTACCCATTTCGCCATTACCATCAATACCCACATTCTGGTCACTGTCATAATGCAGGTCGAAGTCGAACGAGATGGGGTCAACAGCCTTGGTGGAACCTAAGGTAATATCGACGTCTGAGTTCTTGTACAGACCGATGTCAATCGTGTCGACGTTATCAACGGATTCTATCCAGCCGTTTACGTTGTCAACGTTACGTGAACGATAGAAGGTCATACCCACAAAGTCACTGGTGGGGGTATGGTTCGGATATGGCTCACCCGAAACCAAGGTATTGGCATTAAACGCTGTATGTCCTTCAAGATGTTGTCCAGTAGTATCATTGGGGAACCACTCCACTTTCTTCAAAGTCCAGGTGGACTTCCCAGCAGTGCCCGCCAACGTGTAGTTAGGCAGCAACACCTTTGTCTTGTAGATATCGTGCTTGTTGCCCGAACCTGGGGCATGGGTCATCATGGCGTAGGTCTTCACGTCATTGTCCTGCGTGATCAAGGTAGAGGTTACAATCTCAATGTTGAGGGTTACCTCATCCGTCACAGTTCCACCAACCACCTGTTGCAATGTGATGGAAATAGGATCCCATGAGTGGTTGCTATTGACATTGTTGGAGTGGGTCAGCAGGAAGTCAATCTGCGGAACATCACTGCCATCGTTGGTATTCCAGTGGTTGGCTAACAATCCAGCATTGGCATCGTTGCAGAGCAACAATTGCTTGTTACCGACTCCTGCCAAACCACCAGCCGGGATAGCTGTCAGACCGAAGACGTTGTTCGGGTAGCCAGTCATGAAGGTTTGTTGACTTGCAAGAGCATGGTCGTTAGCAGCAAGGTCATAAACAAATCCAGCGTTATAGTTCATCCATTTAGGTGTGGCCCCTATTGTGTCTTGCATACCTGCATTCACAGTAAAGATCTCTGTACCATAGTTGATGTCAGCAATGCCACTGTTTTCTTTATTCTTGATCTGGTAGTATGCGCCTGAGCCAGCCTTAGGAGGTAACTTCACGGTACCAACGTAGTATGAGAAACCGTTCAATTGATCAGGAACAGCAATGGCATGAAGTACAAGGTCCAACATACTCTGGCCTCCCTGGTCTCTGAAACGCCACACTCTGAAGAACGGGTCACCACCACGCTGTTCAGGTGTGTGGTTTTCGTAAGGCATCTGGATAAACGGTCCGGTATGTCCGAAAGCTGCACTACCGCCATTAACATTGTAGGTGTTAAGCGTGTTACGGTAGCATACGAAACCGCCGTCTTCCTGGTGATCGTACTGGGCATAGGTGGGGCTGATGATGTTTCCTTCATCCTCACTTTGCTTGGGTCGAGCGTAAGCGAAGGCGTTGTACACACCATCGGTCATCAAGTGGAAGAATCCCTCTAATTCACCGTACTCAGTAGAAGTATCATAAGTGTTCTTAGTGGTGTACGAAACAGTGACGTAACCACCCTTGTTAATACGAATCTTATTCTCTTTGTTGGCAACCTGCGTGCTAGCAACCGGGATAAGGTCTCCGTATTGAACCACCTGATATCTAGGAACGTCAGGATACTGGCCGTTGCACAGATTTTCACTGAAATTACTGCGGAGAGCACCAACCTGTCCATGTTTCGGGTTACCGATGTTGTCGATAGGTTTGTCAACAAACAGCGAGCTACCGTTCACCACACGCAAGTCGTTGAAGATGTTGTAGACAGAGTACTTCTCGGTGATGCCGCTGACGCTCACGATGCCGCGTCCTTCAAAGCGGATGTGTGCTGATTCGAGAATCAAGCTGTCCGCATACTGGATGGACTGCAGTATACGTGTGGCACCCGTGTACGGTTCAGGATCATCCTCAGTCGGCGTATGGGCAATGTCGCTACCATAGTTACGAACCACAATCTGCTTGCCGTTCTTACCACCGTTGTTCATGGTTCCGCAGCCAAACAGTGAGGAACTGGTGAGGTTCATGTAGTTCTTGGAGTCAGTCGGCGCTGTGGTATGCTCTGTGTCGTAACCGAAACCATCAAGATAGATATCTGAACGTCCGGTGATGGTGGTTGAATCGCTGAACACACCGCCGATAATTTCATAAGTACTGAAGTCAGCGCCTGCCCACACATCACGTTGGATGATCAGGTTCTCGTGGTTGTTGTAGAAGTCATAGTTGTATGGGTCGGTAGCACCTGTGGTAGCGGTGTGATGTGGAGCGTTCATGATGGCGTTGAGGCCGATGAACACGTAGGTGGAGCCATAGGTCTTGCCATGGTCGCCTGCACCAAACACGTGGTTGTCGTCATAACCGCCGCTGTAGTTCACCACACTGACCGTTTCCATGGTGTTGTTGTTGATGAAGTCAGCAGGATGAGGCTCCAGTGCGTCATCGGCATTGAAGCTACCGCCGTAAACGCTACCCAACACAGAACCACTACGCATGTTCACCATACGTCTGCCGTAGCCGTGAATATGATCACGCTGGCCGTAAGCACCGCCAAACACGTTCTCATTGACCGTACCGCCGCTGACGTTGACGTACGACTCAGCGTAGTTGATACCCAACTCACCACCGCCGTACACGCTCTTTTCAACGGTACCACCATTAAGGTTCACCGTACAGGTACCCATTACACGTCCAGAGATGGTGTCGTTGGTGTAATAAGGCTCACCCCAGATACCTTCACCACCGCCAAACACACTACCTCTGATGATAGTAGTACCAGTAATGTTCACCTCAGTGCTATGGATCAACTGAGCGTTCTTATGGTCAGTACCCACCTGGCCGTGCTCACCACCGCCGAACACATCCTTCTTAATCTGTGCGCTGTCAATGTTAACCTTGGTGTAGGAACAGAAAGCGAACTTCTTGAAGTCGTAATCCGTAATGGTATCACAGTTGGGCAAACCTCTCGATCCACCGTAGACACAGCCGCCGAAGCTTCCATCAGTGTTTTCTCCGATGACAGCATCCTTGTTGATGTTGACGGTGACACAAGTTGAGTCGATGGGGCAGTCATAGTTTTGGAAGATACGCGGAGGACCAACCGTGGCCAAGTTACCGCCGCCATACACATTGCGGTGGATGATACCGCCGTTGATGTCGATATTGGCGAAGTGGGTCACCGAACCTGCTATGCTGCAGTAGTGCAGAATGGTGTCAATCTCGCTGGTGGATGGATTCAGTTCGTAGGTCTCATACTGGCCGATACCTGATCCAGCGCCAAACACGTTACCACGTGAAGTCCAGTAGATCGTATCGGGGTTCATGCTACCAACAGCACTGGCTTCAGTACCGCCGTAGTCCACGCCGATCTCACCACTGTTGACCACGGTGTTGGCATCCCAGCGGACGTGACCATCCTGGGCACCGCCATACACTGAGCCGTAGAGGTGAATGTCGTCGTTATTGCCGCCCTTGGTACCGATGGTAACATGCGTATGGTTGGTGTAGCCTAAGAAGTCCTCAGGGCAGTATTGTAAGCGTGGGGTGAGCGTGCGTGGCACGTCGGGCACAGCAATGCCTCGGCAACCACCGAACACCGAGCCGTAAGGCACGTTGTCCTTGAACACATCCCCAGGCTTACTACCGTTGAGGTAACCTATCGTACCCTTGGTAATAGTGACGTAGGCATGACCGCTGTTACGCATGTAATCCCAGTCATCAGCATTGGCAATACACTCGCCGTAGCCAGTCTGGCTGTAGTCGCCCACGCCGCCAGCGTAGTTACCTTTACCAATAGAAGCTAAGTTACCGCCGCCGAATACACTGCGCACCACATAGCCGCCATTGATGTTGACGTAGGTATTGCCATACACCTTACCGGCGGTGATGCTGTAAATCGTAGCAAGTGAGTCTGCAGGATCTGTATGAGGAGTGTTAATCTTCCAGATCATCGTCTCATAGGTATCCTTACCCTTACCACCGCCATACACAGCATGACCGACGAGGCCGTTGGTGAGGGTGACACGGGTATCGTTGTTGACATGGCCGTTTTCACCACCGCCGTACACAGCACCGGTGACACACTCTTTCCTGTTTGCAGCTGTTGTGTCTTTATAGTTGTCTGGAGTGGCAGCATTGGCAGCACCGAAGTCGATGTTGATCACCGTATTGTTGGTGTTAGCGCACTGAGCCATCTCGAAACGGTCGCCAGCAAGACCCTTACCGCCGCCGTAGATGTCTCCGTTGTCCGCTCTGGCATCCTTGATTTCCTTTTCGGTCAACTCATGGTTGTCAGCCAATGAATACGGGTTGCCAGCGTCGTTCCACGGACCCATGTAGTCCTTACCGGTGATACCGATACGGCCTCCGGTGACATTGATGGTGTCAGCACCGGTATGGGTAGCGTAACTGAAGAAGTAAGGCCAGCTGATGTTGAAGGTGGTGTCGGTTACAGAACCTTCTGGGTGTTCAGGGTGCTTGGCGATACTGTCAATGGTACCCACGGAGGCCAATTCGCCGCCGCCGTACACGCTCTTCTGGATCCAGCCACCGCTGATGTCGATCTTGGTATTGCCTTTCACACGGCCTGCCCATTCCATTGGGGTTACGTCAACGAAGGTTTCCACAAGGTTGCCTCCAACATCTTCAATGACTCTGAGTTTACCGATGTTGGTAGTGTCACTACTACCGTAGCCGCCGCCGAACACATCGCGCCAGATGGTACCACCTTCAACGAGGACAGTGGCAGTCTCGTCAACAGTACCAAACTCACCACCGCCATACACACTACCTTTGATGACTGCGTCGCCTCTGACGGTCAGGTTGGTCTTCTTCACCTTGGCCAAGTTAGGCCAGATGGGGTTGACATCACCGTTGAGCAAGGTGATACGTCCCATACTTCCGGTAAACACGTTACCGCCAATGAAACGTTTGCTGAAGTCGGTATGATGGACGGCTTCGTAGTCGTTGCCGATGACACCGCCACTGATGTCGACGTTGACGATACCGTGCTCGTTGCCGTCTTGCATGTGGCCATAGTGTGGGTTAGGATCGCCATTAGGAAGTGTCGGGCTGGTAAACTCAGTACCGACAGAAGCCAAACGGCCACCACCGTAGATGGAACCGAGCATCTCGCCGCCACTGATGTTGACGTTGACGTTGCCGCCCACCGTACCTGCGGTGAAAGCCTCGCCCGAGAAACCACGACCTGCGCCGAAGATGTTACCGTCCACGTAGGAGTAACCTAACGTACCGATCTTGGCGTCGCCTTTGATGTTGACCACCACATCCTTGATGACGTGGCCTTCTTCACCGCCGCCGAACACCGAACCGTAGATCCAGCCGCCGCTCACATCCACACGGACGTTCTCAACGTTGGTCCAAGTGTTGAAATTGATACGAGGATCACCCTTACCTGCGCCGAAGAGGTAGCAAGTTACCGGGTGACGGCCGATCTGTTCCAGTCTACGAGGCACACCCAAGGTACCGCCACGCATGACGACGACAGCGGAATCCGTCACATCGGTGGTCTCGCAACCGCCATAAACATTGGTGAGGATGTGACCTCCGGTGATCTCCACTTGAGTCTTACCATAAACCTTACCTGACTCAGGATTCCACACGGTGGAGTCTGCGTTAGAGGCAGTCTTGACGATGTAAGGATAGAAACCTGAACCACCGCCAAACACATTGCCAAACCAGCTCTTACCATCCGACGGGAGCTTGCCTGCTTTCACATCCACTGGATCGTAAGGATAGTAGTTGCCGTTAGTACCGTATGGCCAGTGAGGACATTCTGTCAAGGAGTCGGCTGTGGCGAACTCGTCTTCAGTGTACCTTCTCTCCACTGCCATGTCGCCTGAACCGATCTGACCACCTTGGATCTTCACCATGGTGCCATCCATCACGTGACCGTTGCCACCACCACCGTACACAGAGCCTTTCACCCAAGCGCTGTCGCTGATGATGACTTCTGTGTTAACCACCAAAGCCATCAGGTCGATCAAAGGTTTGTAGTTGTGAACGTCATCAGGTCCTGCAGGAATAAGCGTTGAAGGAGAAGGCAGAGGTGCGACTGTGGCTTTAGGATTGATGGTGTCGTACTTGGCAGGATTGTCAACGATACCTTCACCACCGCCGTACACATGGCCGACATCGTCGTTATACTTGAGGTTGTTTGTGCCTTCGGCAAGTTCACTTCTCATCTGCATACGGTCAGCACCGATTTGACCGCCGCTCACGACGATCTTGGCATGACCACCGCCTGGTATAAATTCAATATTGGCAATATCGAGCTTACCCGTCTTCGGATTAACGATGGTATCCCAGTCGAAGTAGCCCACATTGGCCATCTCACCGCCGCCATACACACTACCGTAGATGACAGGTCTCGACACGAGAATGCTACCATCGATGGAATCCTTGATGATTACCTCGGTGTTTCTGGTGAGGGAGAGGAGCAAAGCAGAGGCTGCTGGATGTCCCTTGAGACCTTCCATGGAGCCCTTGCCACCGCCATAAACGTCACCCATGGAGTACTTGGTAAAGGTCTCCATGAGTTTCTCATTACCAATCTTACCACCTTTCACGATGATCTTGGTGTTACCGTGACCGTCGCCAGGAGCTTGTTCACCCTTTTCGTCGATACCGGTCAAGGCTAAACGACCACCACCGTAGATATTGCCGAAGAGTTGTCCGCCGCTCACTTCAACAAGGATGTCGCCACCCACACGACCAGCGGTATAGTTCATCTTGCTGTAGTTACGGCCGCCGCCAAAGATGTTACCATCGTAGCTGGTGGTACCCAAGGTACCCATGAAGCCACTTACATAGCGTACGTTGGCGTTGCCCAACACGTGGCCGTCCTCAGCACCACCGAACACGCTACCCCACAAACGGTTGGTAGTAGTGTCGGCATCAGCTGGGATATTCACCGTCACCAAAGTATTGCGGACATTGGCATAACGGTAATAAGCACCATAAGGATGTTCAGTGGTGATAGCGTCGTCTCCAATACCCTTACCGCCGCCGAACACGTAACCGTCGACGCCGCTTAAGCCGATGGGGATGTTGTAGCCAGACTCCACTTTCGGTGCAGGACCAACCTGACCGCCAGTGACCGTCACGATGGCTGAGTCGCTCACGCTTGACAACTCACCGCCGCCATACACGCTGTAAAGCACCTTGCCACCCTTGATGTTGACTCGGGTGTCGCCAGTAACCATAGCGATGTTGTGGTCAGTATCAATGTTGGTGTCTCTACCCTTACCACCACCGAACACTCTACCGCTGTTAGCGGTATGGATGATGGTGTCGTAAACGGCCGAGCCAGATGTCTTGCCATAGGTGATGTCGCCCACCACGCCTTGGTAGATGTTTACCGTAGTATTACCAATAACGCTGGCCGTCTCACCGCCGCCATACACATTACCCTTGACAGTGTCCACAGGAGTGCTGATACATGCAGGCAAGAGGCTCGACATGGTAGCTGCATTGTAGCCGATGTTGACCTCTGGGTTGGAGGTTGTGGTAGCGGTTTCACCGAAGCTGCCACCGAATACGTTACCCTTGACTGTACCATTGATGATGTTCACCACAGGCGAAGCAGTCACTCCTCCATTGGCAGTAAGAGCCGTTGCCTTACTACCACCATACACATTGTAAAGATCCAGAGGACAGCCAGTCAAGGTATCTATCACGTTCACCGTGACCACACCAGTGATGTTGCCGTTCATATCACTGCCACCGAAGGCATTGGTAATGGAACCACCAAAGATATTCAAGGTGACATTACCGTAGATGTTGGATGCAATGTTTTCACTACCCTTTGATCCGCCGAAGGCGTTGGTGATCGTACTACCCAAGATGTTCAGGGTGACGTTACCAGTGATGTTGGCGTTGTTGGCACCGCCATAGATGTTCTCATATACACCATCACTACAAGCAATAGTGGTGGTGATGTCACCAATGACAGGTGCTTCGTTACTGCCGCCGAAGATGGAGTCAACTTGCATATCGCAACTTCCGATATGGTCGACGATCAAGTCAGTGGCAAGGATACTACCCATCTGGTTACCGCCGCCATACACTGCTTCGATATAACCACCTTGGACTTGGGTATGGGCAGTGCCATAGATGTTTGCCGAAACATTGTGGGTGTTATCACCTTTACCACCACCGAACACACGACGGAGGCGACCGCCTTCGACGATGATGTTGGCATCAGTGTTGGCACCGCTGGTACCGATGTCAGCTGCGTTACCACCGCCATAGAGTTCTTCAATGGTATTTTCGCAGTTGTAGACATGCACCAAGGCGCTTCTTGGGTAAGTTGTCCTGACTCCTTGGTTCGGAGTATAGTTAGACTCATTGCCGCCGCCAAACACGTTATGAATTGCAAATTGTTTCGCTGGAGAAGCAACTTGGTCGTCAGCGGTATGTTTGGTGTGGTAGACGTGCACTTGGACGCTGTCCATCGGTGTGCCACCGTAGTTGTTGGCACCATACACGTTTCCGATAATGGTGACACCTTCATCGGGGTTGCCTACCTGAGATTGATTGCCGATGTAAAGCTTGGCCTTACCTCCGGGGTTGTCTCCATAACCTCCAATATAAGCAAATTCAGAACCGCCATACACATCGCCGTTAATGGTGCCGCCGAGCAGGTCTACACGGACGTCGCCATAGGTACGGCCAGCCAGATAGTTAGCGGTCCATAAACCGTCTGAATGTGCAGCGGTGGAGTCGTTAACTACAGGTGTAACCACTCCGTTTACGATCATCGTAGTACCGTTGAAGGCAGGATTTTGGCTACCGAAGCCACCGCCATACACACCACCAAAGAGATATTCTTCGCCAGGTTGATCAGAGTTGGCCATAGAACCGATGGTACCACCGTTGACCTTCACCCATGTATTTCCTGCTACTGAACCTTGTTCAGCACCACCGAATACACGGCTCTTGATGATCGGGTTGCCTTCGATGAGAACCTTGGCTGTTCTTGAACGAGCCATGGAGACCCAGTGTGGTGAGAGGGTATCCACATCGCCTTGGCTACCGCCATAAACGTTACCAGTGTAGGTGTGAATGAGCTTACCATCAGCGCCATACACGGTCCAGTAACTCGGTCCGTCATATGGATTGGAGGGGTCATCCTGAGCGTAGTCATAACGGAACTCCATATCGGTACCAATTTCAGGGGTGCCTTGGATGGTCACCTTGGAAGCACCGGAGTTAGCATAGAACTTAGCCGTGTTATCCCAATAACCAATACTGGCCATCTCGCCGCCGCCGAACACAGAGCCGTAGATGGTGGGATCGCCGCTGATATTAATACTGGTGTTAGCCACTCGGCCAGCTAAGACGGATTCATAGTTCTTAACGTCACCTTTGCCGGAGCCGAAGATGTCGCCTACGCTCTCGTCGCTGCCATTCAGCAACTCATAAGGATTGGCATTACCGATGGTTCCTCCAGTGACGGTGATGGTGGCGAGGCCGTGATTGATGGAGTCGTAGACGTTGCTGGTCAGGAACGAATCAGGTTCGCCGTTTTCATCCACGCCGACGAGAGCCATACGGCCACCGCCGAAGATGGTGCCTTGGATGGTGCCGCCGTCCATGGTGACGTTGGTATTGCCACCCACACGACCGCAATCTTTATAGATTCTGAACTCATTTGCAGTAGTGTCAATGTGGCCGCTACCCCAGCCGCCGCCGAACACGTTGCCGTCGAAGGTGGTGGTGGCATCGACACCGATCTCGGCGCCAGTGGTGATCCTAACATTGGTGTTGCCAAGGACGTGGCCGTTTTCGCCACCGCCATAGACATCGCCATAGACACGACCGCCGATGATTCTGACCAAGGTACTGTCCACATTACAATAATTCTGCATGGTGTCGGTAGCAAAGCCCTTACCTGCACCGAAAACATCACCGCCATAGACGAGGGTATCATTGTTAGTGAGGCACTTGACATCGGTATCCACACCCACCTTACCTTTATTGCTGACAATGACGGTAGGCTTGTTCTCAACCGAGGCTAAGTTGCCGCCTCCGTACACGTTACGGTGGACAAGACCGCCCTTGATTTCAACCGTAGTGGTACCTCTAACGATACCGGCCTTCTGGCTGAAGTGATAGATGGTGTCGTTCTTTTCAGGATCGCTGGCACTCGGCTGGTAGGTCTCATACTGACTGATACCCGAACCGCCGCCAAACACATTGCCTCGAGCGACCCAGTGCTTCGATTCAAGATCAGTAACACCCACTGTATTGTTGGCATTGGTAACGCTCACATAAGGCACACCGATTTCACCGCCATTCACCGTGACTTCAGTGTTCCAGCGTACATGACCGTCCTGACCTCCACCAAACACCGAGCCATAGAGGTGAGGTTCAGTGTAGGAAATGGAGTTGTTTGCACCGATGGTGACGTATGAGTTGTTGACATGACTCAGACGTATCGCAATACTGTTTTCCGTATCAGAGGTGGCGTCTACCATACCACGGCAACCGCCAAACACCGAGCCGTAAGGCACGTCGTCCTTGAACACCTTGTCAGGTTTCGCGGCATTGAGCATGCCGAGCGTACCGCCAGTAATATGAATAAAGGTGCGTCCACTATTCAAAGCGAGGGTGGTATCAGCAGTGCTGGTACAAGTCTCACCGTGTCCGATATAGTTACCCTTACCTACAGAGCCTAAGTTGCCGCCGCCGAAGACGTTGCGTACCACATAGCCGCCCTTGACATCGATATGGGTGTCACCATACACCTTACCGGCCGTGAGGCTGTAAACCGCTTGGCTTTCTCCGTTAGGCGTGTACTTTCCCTTACCCTTTCCGGCACCGTACACGGCATGACCGACGAGGCCGTTCTCGATGGTAATGTGGGTGCTGTCGTTGACGTGACCGTTTTCACCACCACCGTAGACGGCACCAGCTATGCAAGCCAACGACCAATCATCTTTATAGGTAGCCGGTAGAGCCGTACTGTTGGCAATGTTGATGTTGATCTCAGTCTCCCTAACGTTGGAAAGGAGGTTCTCCGTATAAGGCTCGAAAGCCATACCCTTACTGCCACCATAGATGTCGCCATTGTCCTTTTCCGTTTCCTCAGTAGGACCGTCCTTACCGGTGATACCGATACGGCCGCCGGTAACGTTGACCGTGGTCTTACCAGTGAGGATGCGGGTGCCTGCGGGATAGATGGTGATGGAGTCATAGACCAACTCGTAAGGCCAGCTAAGGTAGAAGGGGTGTGCATACGTGCCAGATTCTTCGTGCTTGGTAGTGGTCTTGATGGTACCTACAGAGGCCATCTCACCGCCGCCGTACACGTTACGCATCACTCCACCGCCTTCAATATTGATGGTGGTGTTACCATAGACGATACCCGCCTTGGGGTTGTATTGACCGCCCATGATGGTGTCGGTACCGTTACCAGCACCGTACACGTTACCACAATATTCGTTGATGATGGCCGAGGCATTGGTATTGTCACCGACAGCACCGCCGTAAATGTTGACGGTGGCGTTGGTGTTCACATGGCCGTTCTCGCCGGAACCGTAAACCGAACCGTTAATTTTGGCGGTACCCGAAAGTACGCCGCCGCTGCTCTTGGCGCCGATATTCACCCGCGCTTCCCTAACGTTAGCGAAGTTGTCGAGAGCCGTGATGGCTTCACCGCGTGAGGAGCCGTATACGTTACCGCCGTATCCCTTGGCGATGCCAGCTGCGTCGCCGATGGTGCCGCCGATGATGTCGACCGTCGTGAGTGACGGGTCGTTATCCAGATAGAGCGGATTTGTCGGAGGCGGGCCGACGGTACCCAAGGAGCCACCACCGTATACGTCGCGGTGGATGAGACCGCCGTTGACGATGACATGGGTGTTGCGAGTAACTGAACCGGCCGAGCTGCAGTAGCTGTCGGGGATATTGTCGCCGTTGGAATCGTACATATCGATACCCCTACCGGCGCCGTACACGTTACCACGGTACTTCCAAGTGTCGGAAGCGATGTCGCTGCCGTCGCCTGAGTACTGTACGCCGATCTCTGCGTCGTTGACAACCACTTCGGTACTCAGACGCACATGACCGTCTTGTCCGCTACCAAACACAGAACCATAGATACGTGGGCTATCGCCGTTAGGCGTAGCCACTACATTATTACCGATGGTGACGTAGGCTTGGTTGACATAGCCCAAGAAATAGTCACGGTTGTAGAGGTAACGTTTTTCTTTTCTGATGCTAGCGTGAGCCACACCTTTCGAAGAACCAAATACGTGGCCGTTCTCGATACCGTCGGTACCGATGACGCCGCCGTTGATCCTGACATGGGTACGACCGCTATTCAGCGTATTGGTGACATCGGTATTAGTACCGTTGGGGCCGTCTTCGCCATAGAGAACATAGTTGCCTTTACCCACTGAGGCCATGTTACCACCGCCGTACACATTGCGCAAAATCTTGCCGTTGTTGACGGTAACGCTCGTGTTACCTAACACCTTACCAGCAATAATGTCACGAACCATGGTGGAATAGGGCTGATCCGTAATGGGATCCAAAAGTACATCCTCGTATTTGGCAGAACCATCACCAGCACCGAACACCGAACCTACGACAAGGCCACCTGAGACAGTGACACTGGCGGTGTCATAAACGTGGCCACTCTCGCCGCCACCGAATACTGAGCCGATGATCACATTGGCAGTGTTATTGTCAAAGGTGTTATTATCTGGAGTATCGAAGTTTACTGTGACATAAGCCTCCTTGACGTTGGCCAGTTTAGCCATCTTGTAACGCTCACCCACGTCACCGCGAGCTGCACCGAACACGTTGCCCGAAGCCAAAGCCACATCAGCCAAGGCTGCAGTGCCAATGTGACCACCATAGATATTGACCTCAGTCTTGCCACCCATGCTGATATCCAGTTCTACAGGCCAACTCAGCGTGTCACCTAGGTGGTGCTCTGTTGCTGCATCATAACCGACATAACCTACCGAAGACATAGCACCACCACCATACACATTACGGCTGATGTAACCTCCACGGATGTTTACTTGGGTTTCGCCATACACGATACCGGCTATGGGGTTATAAGTGTCGCCCTTGTGGTCGCCGTCAGTGTCGAACATGTCGGTACCGCAACCACCGCCGTAAACATTACCACGGAATGGGAACTTCTTTTCTTTGTCCTCAGCGCTCATGGCAGCGTACTCGGAAGCTGTGCAACCGATGGTACCGCTGTTGACGTTGACTTTAGCTTGCATATAGACGTGGCCGTTTTCACCAGCGCCATACACGGAGCCCTTAATGGTAGGACCTGTCGTACCAACTTCACCGATATTGACCTCAGTATAGGCTGCAAACGACAAGCTATCAACGAAAGCTCCAATGCTATCGATGCTACCACGGCCTGAGCCGAACACCATGCCGTTTTCATCGCCATCGTAACCGATGGTGCCACCCTTGACGTTGACTGTGGCCTTGCCATGACCTAATTCGTAACCAGCGTATGGGGTGTGTCCTGGAGTAAGGTCATAAGTACCAATGGAAGCAACAGCACCACCACCATAAACATTATGATAGATGGTACCATTGTTGATGGTGACATAAGTGTCGCCGAACACACGGCCTGCTGTGATACTCAGACGCTTCGGCTTGCCCGTCACGGAATAGCGGTTGTTACCACCACCACCACCGTACACGTTGCTATGCCAACCACCGTGGCCTTCGATGCCGATGGTACCACCATTGACGGTGACACGGGCATCGCCCTGCACGTGACCACTGGTTGCGCCGCCGTACACGTTGCTCTTGATGTTGGCACCTGCATTGACGGTGACATGTGACTCGCCAACATAGGATAGATAGGAGAGCTGTGTTCCGGGAGGAACCGCCGAACCTAAACCACCGCCATACACATCGCCGTTGTTGTTGCCGTCCGTACCAATCTGGCCACCATTGATGACAACCTCGGACTTACCAGTACCTGCAACATAACCAATGATAGTGTCATTATGTGAGGGTAAGGATACAGTGTTGAAAGTACCCACCGAAGCGATGGTGCCACCGCCTAACACATGGTTGTAAATCTTACCTCCGTTGACGGTTACCAAAGTGTTGCCAAACACACGGCCGCCAATAGGATTGTACAATGCGACAGGGGCAGGAGGATTGGAATAAACGTCGGTACCACGACCGCCGCCGTACACTTGGCCACGCACAACACGACGGCCAACACCCATTTCGTCTTCCGCAATCTCGCTGTCAGCCTCCGATAGGTGGAGGACGCGGCTTGCATCATAGTACTCGCATGTTGTTTGTTCTTGTGAAAGGGCGTATTCTGTACCATGTAAAGGTATACCACCTATGACAAAGTTGTTGGGTCCTTCGGAAGTGCCGATGGCGACATCCGTATTCTCATACACACGACCGTTCTCGCCACCACCGAACACACAGCTAACTACCTGGGCGCTGCCCTCGACGCTCACCGAAGTCTCTTTGACATAGGCCATCTTGTTGTATTGTGGATGTGCCTCACCACGGCTGGCGCCGTAGATGCTACCCTCGTTACCGCCGAGGTACTTGAAAGCCTGACTGATATACGCTGAATCCGTCAACGATGACACTCCTAAAACATCAGCTGCATCAGCCAATTCTTCAGCAGTGATGTCTTCGGTAAGGTCGGCTTTCTTAGGACCGATAAGCGCATTGCCGCCTACTGTAACCGAAGCAGTACCTCCTCCGAGCCATTCATTAATGGTGCCGTCGGATTTGAAGGTGAAGTTACCCACCGAAGCCATACGACCGCCGCCGTACACATTGTGACGCACCACGGCATTGCCATTCACGGTCACATTGGTGTTGCCATATACGCGACCCAACAATTCATGGTCACCTGCAGTGGTAGCAGTACCTTCGCCGCCGCCATACACGTCACCGGTGTTGACTTCATCGTGAAGACTGCGGTCTGTCACATAACGTTCCCTGAAGTTCAGCCTTCTACCAACGGTACCACCGCTAACAACAACGAATGTATTGCCATCAACAGCTGCCTTATTTCCACCACCGAAGATATTGCCTTTTGCCCAACCGGTAACCATGTTCACTCTGGTATTGCCGGTCACTTTGGCGGTATCAACATCCTTTTCGATACCCAAGCCGGCGCCGAAGATGTCGCCTGCAACCACGGCCTCGTCATGCAACATATTCACTTCAGTGTTGCCGTTCACAATAGCCAGTGAACCACCGCCATACACATTGCCGCTTACATAGGCGTGTGGGTGTTCAGGTACGGTATAAAGCGGATCATTGTTTCCATCTTTAGGAATGAATGCTGCCATGGTAGCGGATTCGTATCCGATGTTGACCCGTGGGTTGGAAACAACGGTTGCTGTGTCACCCAAGGAGCCACCGAACACATTACCCCTGATACCTGGTTCTTGTGCGATGTGAATCACGTTGACTACGGGGCTAACAGTGTCAACGGTTGTGGAAGTAATGGCCGTTTGTTTGCTGCCACCATAAAGGTTGGTAATGTCCAACTCACAATTTGTAGTCTCTTTATCTATCACGTTCACCGTGATCACACCTTCGATGTTACCATTGACATCGCTACCACCAAACACATTGGTATGCTTACCACCATAAAGGTTAAGAGTGACATTACCGCCGTAACCTACTGGGAAAACAGGATATTGGTCATGGAGCGCTTGTGTCACTTTGCTAATGTTAGCCGGATTGGTAATGGTACCGCATGATCCGCCAAACAGGTTTTCTACTTCACCACCTTCCACGTTAAGGGTGACATTACCATAGATATTTGCATTATGGGCTCCACCATAGAATTCATGGTAGTAGCCTTCACCGCAAGCGAGGGTGGTGATCACATCGCCGATGATAGGTGCCTCGTTACTGCCGCCGAAGATGTCAAGAATGAATTCTTCGCAATTCGATGGACTGTTGTGCGTGAACTGAAGATTGGTTTTAAGGATACTACCGTCTTGGTTACCGCCACCGAACACAGTGTCGATAAGACCGGCATTGATGGTAGTATTAGCCGCTCCCCAAATATTAGCAACATGGACTTGACCGTTACCGCCACCGAACACCCTGTGGATACGACCGCCGTCGACGATCAAATTGGCGTCAGCGTTGACATTGACAGTACCGATATCAGCTGCGTTGGCACCACCATAAAGATCCTTGATGGTGTTGTCGCAGGTATAAACATGAACCGTGGTGCTATTGGCAGCTCTCAGATGAGCACCTGGCGTGAAACTTGACTCGTTGCCACCGCCGAACACGGCATTAATGGCATACTGTTGGGTTTGAGCATTTTCTTGAAGTGCTTCCGCCGTCCATCCTCCTAATGGAGCCGTAGGAACAGTGTTGGCTGGGGTATGTGCGGTCTTATACACATTCACGAAGACATCACCCAACGGCGTGCCGTTGTGGTCGTTGGCACCATACACATTGCCAGTGATAGTAACACCCGTGTTGGAGAGG
This sequence comes from Bacteroidales bacterium, assembly GCA_017531225.1. Taxonomy (GTDB): domain Bacteria; phylum Bacteroidota; class Bacteroidia; order Bacteroidales; family F082; genus Limimorpha. Next base: position 498,682 of record JAFXLL010000010.1, read on the forward strand.
TCGGATTTACCGACATTCACTATAGCACGGCCTAAGTTAATAGAGTTACGACCACCACCAAACACGTTGTTGACTGTGCCGGCCAGCAGGTTGACCTCACTCTTACCCATGATGAGACCTGCGATGGTATCATTAGTGTAACCAGTCTCGCCAAACACACCTTCGCCAGCGCCATATACAGAGTGTCGAACCGTACCACCGTTGATGTTGACTTGAGTGTTGTGGATCAACTCCACATCATCGCTGTCGAGACCGATCTGTCCATTCTTGCCGCCGCCATACACAGCGTTGGCAATGTCAGCACCATCGTTGATATTGACGGTGGTATAAGAGACAAGTGCAAAGTTCTTGAACTGTTGAACAGGATTAGTATCGGGGTTCGGCATACCTTTTGAGCCGCCATACACGCTACCTCCATAGGTTGAACCTGTTGTTCCGATAGACGTATTAACGTTGACCGTGGCACCAGTGAGGTCGCTTTGGCAGTCATGATCGCCAAAGCGAGGAGGACCCACCGTGGCCAGATTACCACCACCATACACGTTGTTGTAAATCGTACCACCGTTGATGGTGACGTTGGTCTTCTGGGTTACTGAGCCAGAAAGAGCGCTATAGGATGTAGGATCGTCTTCGTCAACCAAGCCTACGCCGGATCCTGCACCGTACACATTACCACGCTCAGTCCAGTTCGCGTTGTTAGGATCGTTGTTGATAGTAGCGTTGTTGGAAACCACGTCGGTTCCAAACTGCACACCGATGGTACCGCTGTTGACAACGGTGTTGGTATTCCAACGCACGTGACCGTCTTGGGCACCACCGTACACGGAGCCGTAGAGACGAGGACCGACGGAAGAACCTGGAGTACCGATTTGCACATGGGTGTGATTGGTGAAACCAAGGAACACGTCAGGACGTTTGCCAAAGAGGTCATCGACTTGTTCCGGACGCACATCGGGAACTGCCATACCACGGCAACCACCGAACACTGAGCCGTATGGAATAGTATCTTTGAAAACGCTCTGAGGTTTCTCTGGGTTAAGCATACCGAGGGTACCTCCAGTGATGGTGATATAGGTGTGACCTGAGTTGGTGGTATCGGCCCATTGATCCATAGCAGTGACCAGCTCGCCGTAACCTACTGTATTGTAGTCGCCCACGCCAGCAGCATAGTTACCCACGCCAACAGAAGCGAGGTTACCACCACCGAACACGCTGCGCACCACGTATGCATCGGTGTTGTTGGCAGCGTTGATGTTGACGTTGGTATTGCCATAGACCTTACCAGCAGTGATGTCGTACTTGTCGTTGTCGGAAGCGTCCTTATAAGTGTCCTTACCTTTACCGCCGCCGTAAATTGCATGGCCAACGAGACCCTTGGTAAGGGTGACGTAAGTGTTGTGGTTGACGTGGCCGTTTTCACCACCGCCATACACAGCACCGGTGATGCAGCCTTTTCGGTTGGCAGCCAAAGTATCTTTATAGTTTACAGGGGTGACGCTGTTCAGGTCCGCATAGTTGATGTTGATCACTGCGGTGTCAACATTGGACAGCAGGGCCATCGCGTAACGGTCGCCCACAGTACCCTTACTACCACCATAGATGTCACCATTGTCCACTTTCTCATCCTTGCCGGTGATACCGATACGACCGCCTGTTACGTTGACGGTAGCCTTACCGGTCTGAGGAGCGTAGGTGAATTTGTAAGGCCAGCTGTAGAGGAAGGGGTGTGGGGAGACGTGCTCTTCGGAACTGGCAATAGTACCTACCGAAGCGATCTCACCGCCGCCATACACGCTACGCATCACCCAGCCGCCTTCAATATTGACGGTGGTGTTACCTTTGACAACACCTGCCAATGGGTTATAGGCATCTGGAGTGTCATCGTCATCGCTGTCATACATATCGGTACCGCTACCGGCGCCATAAACGTTACCACAATAGGAGTTCTTCACGGCGTTGACGCTTGAAGCGTCACCGATGCGGCCGCTATAGATGTTGACCGTTGCGTTAGTGTTGACGTGGCCGTTCTCGCCAGAGCCATACACGGAAGCGTTCACCAAGGCGTCGCCCGACAAAGTAGAGCCTTCTTTCCTACCGATGTTTACAGTGGCGACCTGTACGGTAGCCATAGCGTCAAACTCATGACCAGGAGCGGCGATCTCACCACGTGAGGAGCCATACACGTTACCGCCGTACATGTTGGCGATACCTGAAGCGTCGCCGATGGTGCCGCCGAGGATGTCAACCGTAGTATTGGTTGGGTCTTGTGTCGGATAGTATGAAACTTGCGGTGGACCGACGATAGCCAATGAACCGCCACCATATACGTCACGGTGGATCAAACCGCCGTTGATAATAACGTGAGATTCACGTGTGACGGAACCTGCAGAGTTGCAATAGTTGTCGGTACCTGCGATCTTTTCAATGCCTCGACCTGCACCATAAACATTGCCTCTGAGTTTCCATTTGTTGGCAGTGATGTCGGTGCCGTCGCCTGAATAGGCTTTACCAATCTCAGCCTTCGGGTTGACGACAACCTCGGTATTCATACGGACGTGTCCGTCCTCACCACCGCCAAACACTGAACCGTAAACCACAGGCTCATGGGTGCCGTCGCCGATGGTGACTTCGGAGTAGTTGATGTAACCCAAGAAGAAGTCGCGGCTGTAGTTGTAGCGTGGTGACTTGTTGTTGCTCGGGAAGGTAATACCCTTGGATGAACCGAACACATGACCGTTATCGTCGCTATCACCCCAGACCTCGGTGCCGATGGTACCGCCATTGATCTTGACGTATGTAATACCGTCTTGATTTGAGGGAGTACATGCGCTGCCTTCGACATTGCCTTCGCCATAACCCCAATAGTTACCCTTACCCACGGAAGCCATGTTACCTCCGCCGTAGACGTTCTTCAGGATGTGGCCGCCATTGACGACAACGTAGGTGTTACCATAGACCTTACCAGCAGTGACGCTGTGTACCATAGTGTCGTTATCGGTGACGTGTCCGCTCGGAACACTTGTATTGACAATCCAAAGTGAGTCGCTGTACAGGTCGGTACCCTTACCGGCGCCGAACACAGAGCCGCCGATGAGGCCGCTGTTGATAGTGTCGTAAGCGTTCTCATACACGTGGCCGTTTTCGCCTGATCCATACACGGAACCGACGATGCATGCGGCATCGTTGGTAATGCTGGTTCCAGGATTGGTGTAATCCACCTTAACCGTTGATCTACGCGTGTTGGCGAAATAGCTGAACTTGTAACGGTTGCCAGCCTTGCCTCGTGCAGCGCCATAAACGTCGCCGCTGTTGTTGGCTGCCACGGTGCCGATATGACCTCCCGTGACGGTGACCGTAGTCTCGCCACCCATGGCGAAGGCCAGTGTAGCAGGCCAACTGATGGTGTCACCCGTGTGATTCTCAGTGACGGTATGGAGACCCACCGAAGCCATAGCACCAGCGCCATATACGTTACGGCTGATGTAACCGCCGGAGATATTGACCTCGGCATCGCCCCAAACGATACCCGACTGTGGATTATAGGAATCCTCCTTCCCGTCGTTGTCGGAGTCGAACATGTCGGTACCGCAACCACCGCCGTACACGTTGCCACGGAAGCCGAAATACTTCAACTGCTTAGCATAAGTCTCAGGAGCCGCAGCATATTTGTCATACTCGGCAGACAGGCAACCGATGGTGCCGCCCTTCACGTTGACAACGGATTTCAGATAAACATGACCGTTCTCACCAGAGCCATACACCGAACCTTTAATCATAGGGCCAGAGCCATCATCGTTACCGATGGTTACGTTGGTGCGGATGGCAAACGACAAGCTGTCGGAATAGGCGCCGATGGAGTCGATTTCACCGCGTCCCGAACCGAACACCAAACCGTTTTCGTGGCCGTCAAAGCCAAATTTGTTTTGTTCGTATGAGTCGAGGCCGATGGTACCGCCTTCGATGGTCACAGTAGCCGTGCCCGTGCCTGACACTTCAGGATTTTTACCCGAGCGCAGGTCGTAGGTACCCACCGAAGCGATGGGACCGCCGCCATACACGTTGTGGTACACATGGCCGCCCGTGATAGTGACGTTGGTGTTGCCAAAAACACGACCCGAAGTGATGCTCAAATGATCGGGCATACCTGCCACCTTGTAATGGCTCGTACCACCGCCGCCACCATACACATTGCTGTGCCATGCACCATGCACCTTGAGGGTATCTTCATCCATGTAGGCATAGCCGACCGTGCCGCCGTCTATATTGACATGGGTATCGCTATACACGTGGCCGTTGACGGAGCCGCCATACACGTTGCTCTTCACATTGGCATTGTTTTCAATAGTGACGTTGGTGCTGTTCACGTATGCCAAACGCACCACTTGGTCGGCGCCGTCGGTACCATTCTTGATGGTATCATAGCCGTGGGGGTTGCCCGCCAAGCCACGACCGCCACCTACCACGTCACCGTTGTTCTTTCCGTCGGTACCGATTTGGCCGCCGTTGATGGTGACATGGGTGACACCCGTGTTGGCAACGTATGAAATTCTCTGAATCTGCTCACCGAGTGGTATATCTGAAGGAATGTCGTCCTTATGATAAGTGAATGTACCAACCGAAGCTAATGAACCGCCGCCATACACCTTGTTGTAAATGGTGCCATTGCTAATCGTCACGTTAGTGTTGCCGTACACACGACCTGTGGTATAACTGTATTCCCCGTTGGCAAGTTTATCGGTACCCTTACCGCCGCCATACACTTCGCCACGGATCACATGGCGACCAAAACCAAACTTGTCTTCGGCGATTTCACTGTCAGCCGGTTTAAGATTCACCGTGAGGCTGGCATCGTGGTAGGGATTTGTGGAAGGCAAATCGCTAAGAGCGAACGAAGTGCCATGCAACGGTAAAGCACCGACAGTGCCACCATTGACATCGACTTTGGTGTGGCGTGCCACGTGGCCGTTGTCGCCGCCACCAAACACTGAGCCTATCACCTGGGCATTTTCGGTAATGCTGACAAAGGTGCTGTCGTTGAAGGTCAAGTCGACCATGCCTGAAAGACCACAGCCTGCACCGAACACCATGCCGGAATTGCCGCCGAGATACTTGAAGACCGTGTCGATATACTGCTGTGTGTTAATATCATCAGCATAACCTGTCCTAGCCGGTTTCAAATCGTCTGCAGAAGGTTGTGTGAGGTCTTCCTTCGTGGGACCGATGTGAGCATCGCCCTTGACGATGACCTTGGTGATACCGGTTCCTGAAGCGAAGACAGGAAGTCCATTAGCGTCTTTTCCAGTGATGGTGCCCACATGCGACAAGCCGCCGCCACCATACACGCCGTGGCGCACCGTACCACCCTCGATGGTGATGTTGGTGTTGCCGAACACGATGCCCGTGGTGTCGTTATACACGCCAGGATAAACTGCTGCGATGCCTTTACCGCCACCCAACACGTTACCCGTGTAAATAAAGCTGTTGTATTGTTCGTAATTGTCAGTAAGGTATTCCTTAAGGGTGATTTTCTGGCCCACGGTGCCGCCGGTCATCGTGACGACGGTGCTCTTCAGGACGTGGCCGTTGTCGCCGCCGCCAAACACCGAGTTATAAATCATAGCGTCGCCGCTGATGTTAACGTAAGTGCTGTCCACATTGGCAAATTCATGGGCGTTGCCGTCGTTTTTACCGCCAGCAAATCCCAAGCCACCGCCATACACGCTACCGTTAAAGATGGTTGCCTGATCGACTCCGATTTGCTCGGTACCGACTTTACCGCCGCTGATGTTGACATGCGCACTCTTCAATACGGAGCCTGACCTACCACCGCCATAGACGTTGCCCATGGCCAAGCCATTGCTCATATTGATTGTGGTATGGCCATTTACCAGACCTGCTTCCTTGTTTTCACCAAAGTAGTTACGTCCTCCACCAAAGATGTTGCCATCGTAGCCAGATTTACCCGAACTACCGATAACAGTGGTTTTGCCTGCATCTTGGCCAACGGCCACATTGGCATTGCCCAAGATATGGCCGTCCTCGGCACCACCTATCACTGAACCGTAGATGATACCGCCCGTGATTTGCACATCAGTGCTTCCCACATTGGTAAGACCATCGAAAACGTCTCTCGGGTCACCAGCACCGCCACCAAAGACATAGCCGGAGAGCGGACGCGCTGCGATGTCCGAATCGGTGCGTGGCACACCAACGGTACCGCCGCTTATCCTGACGGTGGCTTTACCGTCCACATTGGTGGACTCGTTGGCACCATACACATTGTTGAGGATGTGGCCTCCGGTGATATTCACCTCAGTGTTGCCCCACACCTTGCCCGAAAGCGGGTTCCAATGTGATTCATAGTTGCTCGGATCATCTCCTGTAACATAGGGGAACCAGCCCGAGCCGCCACCAAATACATTGCCGAACCACGACTTGCCGTCTTTAGGAACATTGCCGTTACTCAAATATGCCGGATCGAAGGGGGTGTATGGTGATTCAAAATTCCAGTGGGCTGTTCCACTCAAACAGTTCCGGTCGGTAACCAACGAATCAAGCGGGTTGAAGAACTGTCTGTTCGCAAACAGTGAATCCCTTACAGCGCCATTAATTACATAATAACCCGCACCGATTTGTCCGCCGCTGATGGTCACCTTGGCATTGCCCCTCACGTGGCCGCTTTCGGCACCACCAAACACGGAGGCTTTCACCCAACCGCCACTAATCTCCACCTCGGTATGGTTGACCGTTGACATGAGGTCCAAGAGGCTGATTAAATCGCTAGAGCTGGTGCCTACTTGAACTTGTGGGTAAGAGGTTGAGGTTGGGTCATCCGACCAGCCTTCACCGCCGCCATACACATAGCCAAGGTCGTCATTGTAATAGAGCCGGGGGCTACCTTCCTCATAAGTGCGTGCTCTCATCTGGCTTCTGTCACCGCCGATGATGCCTCCGCTGACCTTCACCTTAGCCAAGCCTTCAGATATCTGGATGTTACTGACGGTATTCCCACTTTGATCCCAAGAGTATTGGCCCACGTTGGCCAACTCACCACCGCCAAATACAATGCCGTATACATGGGTACCCTTGCCTAAATTGTCTGAGATTTCGACTTCCGTATTCTTGGTCAAGCCCAAGAGCAAGTTCGAGGCTGCGGGATGACCGGGAATTGGGTCGAAGGTACCCATTCCACCACCATACACGCTACCCATACTATGATCTGAGAAGATTTCGATGACCGTCTCATTTGGATCATCAGGATTGCCAGTCTTGGTATTGTTGCCCACTATACCGCCCTTCACCAGGACTTTGGTATGGCCGTGGTCGGTGCCATCTTGCATGATGCCGTTCACGTTAACGCCAGTCAAACCGAGACGACCGCCGCCGTAGATATTGCCGTAGAGTTGTCCGTCGGTCATTTCCACGAGAGTATTACCACCCACGCGACCAGCGGTCAAATTTGTGTGCAGGTAGTTTTGGCCACCGCCGAAGATGTTGCCATCCCAGCCAGTCTTGCCATTCGTACCGATGAGCGGTTTCTTGTTTTTGGTATTGGTGCCTTGTGCCACGAGGATTCTTGCATCGCCAATCACATGGCCATCCGCACCACCACCTAAAATGGAACCATAAATAAGGGCGCTGTCGCAAACGATGACCGAGGTGCTGTCTACATTGGCAAATTCCTTATATGCATTAGCACCATCATCTTCATAACCTTGTCCACCGCCATACACATAGGCGTTGGTTCCGGTACCGTCCAAAGGACCGATTTCTCCGCCGCTGATGGTCACCGTGGCCACGCCTGTGGTCTTGTCGTTAAGGTTGCCTCTACCTACCGAAGCCATCTCACCACCGCCAAATACGTTCTTGAGTACCTTGGCACTACCCGAGATGGTTACAAAGGTATTGCCTTCCACCAAACCATGTTCACGATCGGTGGTCGTACCTTGACCGCCGCCGAACACATTGCCACCCTTGGCTACTGGACAAACCGCAACGCCATTGTTCATTGTTCCAGTTGGCTGGCCCAGAGTACCAACGACACCGCTGCTCATCTCCACGATGGCATTGACCGATACCTGTCCCTCCAAACCACCACCATAGACATTGCCTAAGATGGTATCGTTATGAACGCCATGGATACGAACGGTATCGTTACCAACGACGTTGGCTTTCTCGCCACCGCCGAAAATATTACCGTGAACCTTTACTTGGGCTTGTACCACACCACTGCCTATCAGTAGCAGCGCTGTGGCTAACAAGAGTCCTTTCCACTTCACTTTTTGGGTTTTTAGTTTCATATGTCTGGGTTCCATATTAAACCTGCAAAATTACAACTATTTTCTTTATTTCACTTCAACTTTTGCGTTTCCTCTCACTGAAGCTTCTTTTCCGCCTCCGAACACATCGCCTTCGACATTCACTTTCGAAGCTCCGTCGAGGATAACATGCGGATTTCCAACCACATCGGCGCCATGACCGCCACCGTAAACGTTACCTTCAACGGTAGCTTCATCATCGCTATTTCTACCGCCGATGGTGACCTTCGGGCCGTAGGTTGAGGTGGTGGTGACGGTAGCGCCGCTACCAAAACCACCGCCGAACACGTTGCCTCCCATGCCGTTTGATTTCGAAATGGTGCCGTTCAGCACATTCACTTCTGGATAGCAACCCGAGGTAGTAGGTGTATAAGGAGCGTCGTGGCCTCCACCATACACATTGTGGATTTCAAGAGGACAATCTGTGCTTCTAGCATCGTCGATATTGACGATGATCTTACCATAAACATTACCCTTGATATTGCTACCGCCAAACACGGTATCGATGGTTCCGCCTTTAATGGTAAGGTTGACATCGCCTTCAATATAGGCATCAAACGCGCCTTCAGGGTGGCCAACGGGACGTCCCTTCGAGCCTCCGAACACACATTCATATTCACCACCCAACACGGTCAGGTTGACATTGCCTCCTGTTCCATCCAGTTTCTTCTTGATATGCGCTTGGTTGCAGCCACCGTATAGACGCTTCACATGCATACCTTGAGAACAGGTAATGGTAGCATCCACATCACCAACCACATCCACATAGTTGCCGCCGCAGAAGTACTCATCAATATCAGTCTCACCGCAAGGACCATCATTGTCAAGGACGATGGTCGTGGTTCCTGAGATCAAACCATTTTGGTTACTTCCTCCGAAGGACATGCCGACTTGACCGCCGTGGATACCGAGATAGACATCACCTGTGATGTTAGCAGCGTATTGTGGGCCACGCTCACCGTTACCACCGCCGAATACCTGGGCGAAACGACCACCTTGGATATTCGTTCTCACATGAGGCGATGCCGAAGCGTCACCGCCGCCAAACACACGCCAAACAGTATTGTCGCAACCGAAGATATTCACTGTAGCCGTTTTCATTACAGAGTTTCCACCACCGTCTTTCGGATCGTAGTTGGCAAAGTTACCACCGCCAAACACGTTAGATATAGCAAATTTAGTGCCATCAACGCTGTTGCCATTTTCACCAGTAGTATGTGCCGTTCCGAAAATGTTCACCGTGACGTCCTCCTGGGGCGAACCGCCGGAGTCGTTACAACCGTAAACGTTTCTGCCGATGGTGGCGTAACCAAAGCATATCGTGGTGTCAGCGACTTCAACACCTGCTTGGTGGATGGAATCACCGACGTTGACGGTGACGGCGCCGTAAACCTTACCTTTGTTGATGTTTGCTGGACCTGATAGACCCAAGCCGCCGCCATACACGCTACCACCAATGGTATCGGTGCCGGAAACCAGATAACGGAGGGCGCCGTTGCGAATGTTGACAGTGGTCTTATCTGTACCTTCATCGTTGACAGTACCGAAAGCAGAGCCTCCATACACATTACCATAAAGGGTTGGATTAGTGCTTGCGGTTGGGTTGGTGCCGCTATCATCGCCAAAGGTAACGGTGACATTGCCTTTGGAGCCGGTGTTTTGACCGTAGCCGCCGCCATGGACATTGGCGAGATCGCTGCTGGTGCCGATGGTGCCGCCCAAAATAATGACGTTGATGTTACCTTTAACGGAATCGTTTGCATTGCAACCGCCATACACACCCTTGAGCACAAGGCCGTCATTCATGGTCACCGTTGAGCCATGGGTGGCCGCCAAGTTACCGCCTCCAAAGACGGTATCTGTGACGCCGCCTTCAATAATGACATCGGTAGTACCGAGGCTTTCGGCTACATTGCCTCCGCCGAACACGTTATGAACGGTGCCGTTGGTAACAGTGGCCTTGGCGTTCTCGAAAGGTGATCCGATGACGTTATTGGCACCATACACGTTACCGAGGATTTCATTGGTGTTGGCAGTGTAGGTGAAGTCGACGTTGGCCTCTGACTTACCGGTAGCGGCAGATTTGCTGGTGGACTCGTAACCGATGTAGGCTCGCTCACCGCCGCCATACACGCTGCCTTTAACATAGCCGCCTTTGAAGTCTACTTGCGACTTGCCATAAACACGACCAGCCAACACAGCCGGTGTCCAAGACAAACCTAAAGCCTGTCTGACTGTAGTGGAATCGTTTGATGTTAGTTTGTTATTTTCGTTAGGATCATCACTGCCGTAGCCTGCGCCGTAAACTTCGCCTAAGTAATAGGGAGTTGTAGCACCTGATCCTTGGTTGATAAGGGTGCCGATCGTGCCGCCGTTGACGGTGACAAGGGTGTTGCCCACCACGGTACCCTGTTCGCTGCCGCCAAACACCTTACCCATGATGGTGCCTTTGTTGATGGTGACGGTAGCTGTTCTAGAACTGGCCATGGAAACCCAGTGGGGCGCGAGGGTGTCCACATCGCCCTGGCTACCACCGAAAACATTGCCCGTGCAAGTGTGAAGGATTTTTCCAGTGACATCATCATAAATGGTCCATTCGCCCGGGTTTTCTGTCTTGGTAAACATGAACTCAGCCTCAGTGCCAATAGTAGGATTGTCAGTAGCGCTTTCACCGATCTTAATTTTAGCTTCACCTGTACCATCAATGAAAACACCTGTATTATTGCGGTAGCCTATACCAGCCATCTTGCCGCCGCCGAAAACGGAGCCTTTGATCACCGGGCTACCTGTGATATTGATTTCAGTGTTGGTAACGCAACCTGCAATAATGTCGTTGTAATACGTGATATCGCCCTTGCCACTGCCGAAGATATCGCCTACGCTATTGTCGCATCTCAACAATGAGTCCACTTGAGTAGTACCAATGGTGCCGCCGCTGACGTTGATAGTAGCCTTGCCCTTGCTGGTGTAGTTGTTGTATTCGCCATCTTCGTCCACACCAGTGAGTGCCAGACGGCCGCCGCCGAAGATGGAGCTCTTGAGGGTGCCGCCATCCATGGTGACGTTAGTATTGCCATACACTCGTCCGCAGGTCTTGTTGATGGCGAATGTTTCGTCTTCGCCTTCGCCACTACCACGACCGCCACCGAACACGTTGCCATCGTAATTGGTAACACCCCTGGTACCGATAAATGCACCCTCATGGATATAAACGTTGGTGTTGCCCAACACATGGCAGTCGGCACCGCCACCATACACATCGCCTGCGATCTTGGCGATATGACCTGAAACCGCGTCGCCAATGATGACCTTGGTGTTGTTGACGTTACAATATTTCTTATAGAGATCGGAAGGAATACCCTTGCCTGCCCCATAAACATCACCCACCATGTTGAGGCTATCCGTGTCGAGCCTGTCGAGCGGGCCCACCATCGTCACGTTGTTGACAATAACTTTGCAGCTGTCTGTAACGCTGGCCATCTCGCCGCCACCGAACACGTGCTCTCGGATGGTACCACCGTTGATTTCAACAGTAGTGTTGCCATACACACGGCCGGCGATATCGGCAGCTATCACGAAAGTGGTATCCGAACCTGCAACGGTACACATAGCATTCCAATGCTTATTCAATTTATCACTACCGTAGCCACCGCCATATACGCTACCAAAGCTATAGTGCGTGCTATCGGAAGCCACCAAATCCGTCTGGCCAATGACACCGCCGTTGATAGTGACCGAGGCATTGCCCGTCATGGTGCCCTGCTCAGGACCACCGAACACAGAACTCAAGATGTTACCACTGTTGATGGTGACCGAAGCTGTTCTAGAATGTGCCATGAGAATCCAGTTAGGTGACTCAGGATCCACATCACCTTGGCAACCGCCGTAGACGTTGCCGGCACAGGTGTGTACCACACGTATGGCATCGCCAATACTATCATAAATAGTCCAATCACCAGGATCATGCTTCATGTATATCGTATCATATTCAAGATAAGTACCGATGATGAGGTCTTTTGATTCAGAAGCATTGGTGGAACCCACGACAACGGTCGATTCACCAGTGCCGCTAACGAAACCATTGCTACTGTTGAGGTAGCCGATACTGGCCATCTCGCCGCCGCCGAACACACCACCATAGATACGGGGACTGCCTGTGATGGTAATGTTGGTGTTGGAGACGCAACCGGCCAGAACATCTTCATAAGCCTTTGTATCGCCCTTACCACTACCAAAGATATCGCCGACACTCTCATCACTGCCTTTCAGCAGGTCAAGACCATTGCTATTACCAATGACGGTGGAGTAAGTCACAGGGTTACTACCTGAAGCGGTACCGCTGACTTCGATATTCACATTGCCATGTTTGGTGGGATCCCAGTTAGATTCAGGGAATTCACCATCAACATTGATGCCTGAAAGCGCCATACGTCCACCGCCAAAGATGGAACCTTGGATGGTGCCGCCGTCCATGATGATGTCAATATTGCCATCCACACGACCATTGGTATGGTTGGTATTGAGGAAGTTACGTCCGCCGCCGAAGATGTTGCCATCCCAAGTGGTAAGGCCTTTGGTGCCAATGTCAGCGCCATCGTGGACTTCGATGGTGACGCTTCCCAGTAAGTGACTATCGTTGCCTCCGCCAAAGATGGAGCCATGAATCTTACCTCCACTGATGGTGACAAAAGTACTGTCGAGATTGGCATAAGCCTTACGCAATTCGTTAGGATCTTCTGCGAATCCCTTGCCGCCACCAAACACGTATGCATTCAAACCCGTGCCATCCAAGGGGCCAATGATTCCGCCACTAACGTTGACCGTGGCATTACCCCTGAAAGTGGGCTTATTCGGGTCAATAACGGGTATTAGGTCGTCATCCCATGATCCCACGCTGGCCATATCGCCTCCACCATACACATTACCTCGGACGGTGCCATTGGTGATCTCGACCAACGTATTGCCATAAACACGACCAGCAAGACAGTTAACGGAGTCAATGACCGTGGGGCGTTGAGCGCCTCCATTCATTTGGGTGTAGTAGTCCTTACCATAGCTACCACCGAACACATTACCAAAACTATAAGTGGCAACATTACTGCTTGATGACCAAGAACCGTTTGTAAACTTCAAACTGTCAGCCTCGAGATCATCCCTTCCGATGATACCTCCAGCAATATGGACCTCGGTTTCACCCCAAACAGCACCTTCCTCAGAGCCGCCAAAGACAGAGCCCATAATGTTGGGAGTTTCGGTAATGTAGACATAAGTCATTCCGCAGTGACCCTGCTCAAGTCCAGCGGCACCGACATTATCGATCACAACATCTCCCTGACCGCCGCCATACACGTTGCCTGTACGGGTGTGAGACAATATCCTCAAACCGGTAGTGTCTCCCGTTTCGTAATTCACATAACGAATGGTATCAAAATACGTGAATTTGCCTGGATCATGCAAATAACCGGAATTCTTGAACTCAGCCTCCGTTCCAATGGTTGGACTGCCTTGGATGTTTACACGGGTGGTGCTAGTTTTTTTCGTATACCAACTGTCGTAATCGTTCCAATAACTTATATTTGCCATTTGTCCTCCACCGAAGACAGAACCATAAATGGTTGGACTGCCTGTGATGTTGACAATGGCATTGGCCGCACGACCCAAGTCATCCTCTCTGTATTCGTCAATGTTACCACGGCCACCACCATAGACATTACCTACTTTATAGTTGCTTTTCAACAAGTCAAGGCCACCGTTTCTGTTATTGCCTATGGTGCCCCCACTGAGTTCAACCTTGGTTAAGCCATGATTCAAAGAGTCATATTCATTGGTGACTGTATTAATAAACGATTCGAAACTGGCATTTTCGTTCACTCCGACAAGACCGACCAAACCACCACCATAGAGGTTACCCAACACGGTACCGCTATTCATCACCACATGGGTGTTGCCTGCCACACGACCAGCGGCGCGGTTGAACAAATTGCCCCTACCACCGCCGAACACACTGCCATCGTATCGACCAAAACCGTCGGTGCCGATGAGAGCGTCTTGGGTGATGATGACATCGGTGCTGTCCAACACATGGCTGTAGGCACCGCCGCCGTACACCGAGCCTTTGATAGAGCCGCCCCTAATGGTGACTTCGGTACTGTTAACGTTGGCGTATGGATTACGAGTTGCGATGGAGTCAACAGGGAAACCCTTACCACCACCGAAGACGTTGGCGTTTACACCCGTGCCGTCGAGTTCACCGATAGTACCGCCGGTAACGGTGACAAAGCATTTGCCTTTCGACCTGGTGCCATCAGACTTTTGGACACCCACGCTGGCCATGTTACCGCCGCCATACACGTTACCACGGATGGTACCAGCCGATACGTTGACAAAGGTATTGCCATACACACGACCTGCCAAGAAGTTGGGGAACATCAGGGAGTCATTTGCATTGGCACCAGACTGTAAGGAATCGACACCGAAGCCGCCGCCATACACGCTGCCGTAGTTGTATAACGAATGGTTAGGCTTAATTTGCCAATTGTTTCCCACAAGTACCAAGCTATCTGACGTTATGCCCGTTGTTCCAATAGTGCCACCCATGATCTTCACATAGGTGTTTTCTGTCACCGTTCCCTGCTCGGCGCCACCGAACACATTGCTTCTGATGGTAGGGTTGTCTTTCACCACGACTTCAGCTGTACGCGAATGGCCTAAATAGATCCAATTGGGGTAATTTGGCGCCGCGTCGCCTTGGCTGGCGCCAAACACGTTGCCTGAACAGGTGTGCATGAGCCTTCTCACGTTGTTAACCGTATCAAACATAGTCCAATCCGTTGGATTTAACTGATAATCATGGTTAAGCTCGTATTCCGATCCGATGGTAGCCGTGCCGGCGATGGTGTCGCGAGTGGCACCTGTGCCTTTAAGGAACTTGCGATTACTATCCATATAGCCTACGCCGGCGATCTCGCCGCCGCCAAACACGGTGCAATAAACAGTAGCGTTGCCCGCCACGTTGACGATGGCATTAGCCACGCAACCTGCTTCCGGGACATCGTAATAATCAAGGTCCCCTTGACCGCCTCCGAATATATCGCCGACGCTATAGTCACAATTCAACAATGCATAAGTATCAGTAATACCAATTTTGGATGTGCCTCTCACATCAACAAGGGCCAAGCCGTGGTTGATAGAGTCGTATTTCGTTGCATCTGCTGGGTCTCTGAAAGAGGGATTGCCGTCTTCATCGACGCCAGTGAGGGCCAAACGGCCGCCGCCATAGAGGCAAGCCTTGACGATGCCGCTATTCATCTTGACGTAGTTGTTACCAGCCACACGGCCACAGGTCTTGTACATGGCGAAAGCAGTGGTATCATTACCCTCGACAATAAAATATCCACTACCCTTTCCTCCACCAAACACGCTGCCGTCGTAGCCAGTGAGACCATTGGTACCGACAGTGGTACCCGTAATGAATACGGAGTCGTTGCCTAACACATGACCAAAAGCGCTACCTCCATACACAGAGCCCTGAACTGTACCACCGATAAGGTTGACCGTTGCATAATTGACGTTACAAAAAGTCTTAAGGCTTTCGCTGTCGCCATCACCTTTACCACCACCATAGATGTGCCCACGATCGGGGTCTTCATCAAGCTCAGTAACAGATGGGTCTGGAAAGTCTTCAGCCTTGCCTACGGTGCCGTTATTCATGTTGATGGTGGTTTTGCCATGCGAGAATGAGCCGTTGCTCTGAACCTCACCCACACAAGCCAGCTCACCACCGCCGTAGAGGTTTCCTTCCACGTTACCATTGTTCATATCGATGGTGGCATTGCCTTGCACCAAACCTGCTACTTTGCTGGTATCAGCGCCCATACCGCCGCCAAACACATTGCCTTTGGTGGTACCTTGGTTGATGGTCACGGAGGTGTTGTCCGTAATAATGCCAAGCTTACCGCCGCCATACACGTTGCCTTCGATGACTATCTGTGCCTGGGCAACGCCTGCACCTAACAGCAGGGTTGTAACAAGAAAGGCCTTAACTCGTTTTTTGTACCGACTTATGTTAAATATGCTCATGATCATATCGTTATGATTCGGGTTAATTAAAAATTGCTCTTATAGTGGTGTCTCCATCACCCATGGTAAAGGTGGTGGAAGCATTTGTTGTATCTGTTATGGTTCCATCTCCACTGGTAACCTCCCAATGGTCGAAGGTATGGCCTTCAGAATGTGAGGCTTCAAGGTTGAGCACAGCGCCTTCGCCAATGGAAGCTGGACTGCTTACACTTTGGTCAAGGATGTTGGTGACCTTAATGGTGCCATTTTCAGGTGGCGTAATGGTCAAGGTATGGGCTCGAACAAAAATTGCTTTGATCACAGCGTCGTTCGTTCCCATGATTAAGGAGGTGATCGGTGCATTTGGATTTGCGATCACACCATTTTCGCTGGTGAGTTGCCATTCCTTGAATGCATATCCAGCTACGGGTTTAGCCCTCAAGTTAAGCACCGCACCTTCACCAATGGAAGCGCCGCTGTTCACGATATAGCCTAAAGCATTGGTGATTTTGATAGTGCCGTTCTCAGGATCGGTGATACTGATACTATGTGTGGGTACGAAACTGGCCGATAAGGTAGCAGCATCTTCCTTTCCCATGATAAAGGAAATTTCGGTGGCAACAATATTATCAATCTCACCGCCAGACACCGTCCATTTGTCTAAAGCATAATTGGCATTAGGTGTAGCTGTAACGCTGAGTACCGCATCTTCGCCAATATAATCGCCGCTGGCCACGGTATTGCCATGGATGTCTTCGACAGCCACTGTGCCATGTGCAGAAGAAGAGAAGGTAAACGGATGAGTAGGCACAGCCTCAAACACCGCCTTTAAGGTGGTAGTAGCCGCAGCCATGGTATAAGTGGTATTGGCTTGATATAGAATTGGATTATCATTGACTTGCCATTCCTTAAACTTATAACTGATATTGGGCGTAGCCGAAAGGGTAAGTACCGAGCCTGCACCGATGGAAGCGCCAGTGCTCAAGATATGGTTTTGGGCGTCCTTGACTTCTATGGTACCACCTGCTGCTGGGTCAACACTAAAGTTCAACACATAGGTAGTGGCCGTAATGAAAACAGCTTCAATGGTACAATTCCCCGTTCCCATGGTAAAGGAAGTGGATGCCGAATTCGGATTGGTTATGGTTCCATTACCCGTCACTGACCAATGATCGAAAGTATAATTGGTAGACGGTATGGCCAATAGGTTGAGGTTGATGCCTTCACCCACTGAAGTGCCGCTGCTTATCTCTTCTCCAACGGTGTTGGTCACTCTAACAATATTGTCAGCTGTTGCTGGTGTAATGCTTAAAGTGTGTGTGATAGGAACAACGATCACACGTGGGCCTCCAGTTACATCACCTTCATTACCTCCACCAAACACATTACCCTTGATGGTGACCTTGGCTGAAGGACCATCACCAACAATGACTACCGGGTTAGAAGTGACATTACCAAAGTTACCGCCGCCGAACACATTGCCTTCGTATTCCGTAGGAGCGAAACCACTGATATTGTTCACGGGAAGGTCGGTGTGGATACCGCCGATGGTACCTCTGATGATTTCTACCTCTGGCGAGTTGATACTGGCATTTAAAGGTCGATAATACCATTCGTTACTGCCGCCATAAACCTCACCGATAAAGAGCGGGCAGGTGGTGCTTTCGGCATCGTTTACCGTAATTGTAATCTTGCCCTCAACATTACCTCTAATATCGCAACCGCCAAACACCCTACCGATGGTGCCGCCATTGACAACCAAATTGATGTTACCACCATGACCGACATAAGAAGGTTCTGGACCAGTGGGATACCTCATGTAAGCTAATAACTCTTGGGAATACTTCCTGTCTTTTGGATCTGAATGTGCAGCTATATCAGCAGCAATCTCATTGTAAGTGGGGAATCTTCTGACATCAGCGCTGTAATCGCTATAGCCTCTGCAACCGCCAAACAAATTCTCAATAGTACCACCACACACCGTGAGTGAGACGTCGCCATACACGATGCCCCAACGGCTGCCTGCGTAGACGTATCGGTATTCGAAGTTACCTGCCTCGGCACAAGTGATTGTGTGGTTCAAATCATAATAGAGCTCTGCTTCG
This sequence comes from Bacteroidales bacterium, assembly GCA_017531225.1. Lineage (GTDB taxonomy): Bacteria > Bacteroidota > Bacteroidia > Bacteroidales > F082 > Limimorpha. Next base: position 517,163 of record JAFXLL010000010.1, read on the forward strand.
TTAGTACCGAAGAAGTAGGAGTCGACGAACAAGCCTCCAAGACAGGTAGAGACTGCTGCTGGATAGTAATCAGGTCCATGGTTTTCACCGTTTTTGTTACTGCCTCTGAAGAGGAAGCTAACGTTTCCAGCAACTACGTTAAGACCAATGCCACCCAAGCCTATGTTAGCTGCCGTCACACGACCGTTACCACCACCATAGACCTCGTTGAAACGTCCACCTTGGATAATGGTAACCACACCTACTGCATCGGCAGCATTACCACCGCCATACACATAGTTCACGGTGTTTTCACAATCGTGGATAGTTACATGGGTCTTCTTGCTGGAGCCTTGAATGCCGTTTTCAGGAGCATAGTGGGCACGGTTACCTCCACCAAACACTTGATAGAGCGCATATTTTTTATCTATCTCATAATAGCCGACCTCGTCCTTTTCGGTATGTGCCGTTTGATATATGTCAACATATACATCAGATTGAGGCGATCCTTTCACGTTGTTACAGCCATACACACTGCAACGAGAGAGTGTAGCCTGGCCACCATTCTCTGAACCGATATTGACATGGATGATGCCATTGACTCTAGCTGGTGTGGTAGAATTACCCAAACCACCGCCAAATACGTTACCGTAATTGTCGGGGCTGTCACCAATACCTAAGATGGTACCGCTATAGATATTGACGGTCGTCATATCAGAGGCTTCGTCGTTCACTGTGCCCAGAGCCGAGCCGCCGTAGAGGTCACCATATAACATAGGATACACGGCATCGGCAGCATTGATATCGCCGAAAGTAACCGTGACATCGCCTTTGACCGTAGTGTTTTGTCCGTAGCCGCCACCATGGATGTTGGCTCTAGCATTAGTAGCACCGACGGTACCGCCGGTAAGTCTGACTAAGACATCACCTGTGACATCGCCATCAGTGTTACAACCACCATAAATACCGACAAGGACAGTGCCGCCAGACATTAAAATATCACTACCACCCACGCCCTTGTTGTCGTTAGCAATATTGTTGCCGCCGCCAAAGACCTTATGATTGACAGTACCCTTACTGATTCTCACTTGTGGTGTGCCTTCATAGTAGGCCTGGTTACCGCCGCCGAAGACGGAATCGACACTCATGGTGCTTGGTGTGGTTTCGCTGATGATTACCGTTACATCGTTCTTAGGCTGACCCAAAAGGTTGTTACAGCCGAACACATTGGCGACCGTACCGCCATTCACTGTTACGGTTACATTACCATATACATCGGCTGGGTGGCTTTCCAAACCGTGGCCGCCGCCATAGAGGTTGCCGTGTATGGTGCCTGAGGTCAAAGTGACGTTAGTAGTCGATCCCGGATTGGCTCCGTCGCCTGCCTCATTGCAGTTGACCAGACCCATAGCCGAGCCGCCATAAACATCGCCGTAGTTATGGCCTGAAGCATTGTTAATGGTTACGGCCACACTACCTTTCACCTTAGTGTTCAAACCCAAGCCACCACCATAGATGATACCGCGGTTAGTGTTGCTTTGGTCGCCGATGACAGCCGCGCCAGTGACACCTACGGTGACATCCTCTTTCACGATACCACGGACATTACAGCCTCCGTACACGCCGTTAGTCACGTTGCCGGCAATGGCCAACTCGGCATCGCCTGTAACCTCTGCAGTATTAGTGTTGTCACCTTTGCCACCACCGTAAAGAGAGCCATGGATGGTTCCTGCCTTGAGGTCAACTTTGGCGGTTCTACCTGCGGCGCCAACTTGACCGAAGGCTGAGCCGCCGTACACGTCGGCATAGATGGCAGGTGTAGTTCCGTCGCCAATGGTTACAGTGATAGTGCCAGAAGTATGGGTGTCGCTACCTTTACCGCCGCCATAGATGCCTTCCGTCATCGGATGACTATCCGTACCCAAAGTGCCATTGTAAATATCCACATTGATGTTGCCGCCGACAGTGCCTTGAGTGTTGCAGCCGCCGTAGATGCCTTTGGTGATTACACCGCTGTTCATGGTGACCGTAGCATTGTTGTTCACGCCAGCTTCGTTGCCACCACCAAAGAGGTAATAGATCGTATCCGTGGCGTGGTTGGCCTGGCAAATCACCGTAGTGTTGCCATTCACGGGAGCAGCATTGCCGCCGCCAAACACTTCGCCGTAAACCTTCGTGATATAGGCAGGGTGAATATCGTCGCCGATAGTGACTTTAGGGTTGGCGGTAACAACAGCGGTAGTACCTTTACCACCACCGAACACCACCTTGTTGACGATTCCCTTCAGAATGTTTACTTCAGGAGAGGCAATGGCCGGGTCAGTGGGGGTATAAGCCGTCAGGTTGCCGCTGCCATACACGGTATCGAGCTGCAAGCCGCAACTTGCAACGGTATCAAGCACATTGACGGTGATTTTGCCTGTGATGTTGCCATTAATGTTAGAGCCACCGAAAGCTTGCTGGATGGAACCGCCCAAAAGGTTCAAGGTAACATTGCCGTTAATGTTGGCAGGCGTTCCACCCTCTCCCTTCGATCCGCCAAACACATTCGTGTATTCGCCACCTTTGATATTCAGGGTGACATTGCCAGTGATGGCAGCCATGTTGGAACCGCCATACACCGTATGAATATTAACGGGTTTAGCACCGCAGTCGATGGTTGTGATAAGGTTGACAGGTGTACTGCTACCCAACACAGCCTGGTTACTTCCGCCAAAGAACTCAGCGATGTTCTCATTGCAAGAGCCGTCGTTGGTGACATTGACTTCCCAGGGGCCTTCAATTTCGCCTTTAATATTGTTTCCTCCAAAGAGTTGCAGGATGTTGCCGTTGTAAACATTAAGGCTGGCGCCTCCATTGCCGATGTTGGCTGGAGTGCTTGTTGTACCATTGCCGCCGCCAAACACCTGGTGGAAACGACCGCCATAGATATAGGAGGCTACCTTGTGTGCTGCTGCCGCATTGCCACCGCCAAATACACGGCCGATGGTATTGTCGCAAGTGAACACATTCACCATGGTAAGTCTTGTTGAAGAAGTCGAACCGGCTTCTGGAGCATAGTCCGCCTCGTTACCGCCGCCGAACACTTGGCGGATGGAGTATTGAGGATTGTTGCCAGTATAGTTAGCCGAATAATTATCAGGGCCAACACCACCAGTATAAGTGGTGTAGCTATGAGCGGTTTTATACACATTCACCGTTACACTGTCTTGTGGAGAGCCGTTGGCGTTGTTACAGCCAAAGACGTTGGTTTCGCGCAGGTCGAGGAAGCAGTTGTAGGAATCGGATTTGCCGATATTGACATACACCTTGCCGAAGTTTTTGGCTTCGACGGGATCAACGGCTGGTTCGGTGGAGCCTTTTCTTCCTAAGCCACCGCCATAGATATTGCCTATGACGGTGCCATTCAAAACATTGACAAGAGTGGTGTTGGTGTTATTGGTATTGACGGTACCAAATGCTGAGCCACCGTAGATGTCGCCATAGATCAAAGGCGTGTAAGCCACTGCTGTAGCTGTGTCGGTACCGATAATGACATCGACGTTGCCTGTGGTGAGGGTACCTGCTCCAAGGCCTCCACCATAGATGTCGGCTTTTTGGTTGGCAGCAGTGTCGCCCACATTGCCTTTCATGATCTCGACGAGCGATACGGCGCTGATGGGGGCGGTGACGGTGCCTGATTCTATAGTGTCGATCAGTATCGTGTGGTTGATGTCATAAACACGATTGCCATCGTAATAATAGTTGCCATTGCCGCCTCCATAGATGCTTCCTGTAGTACCACCGTTGACGATGACTCGTGAGGTACGGTTCACGTTTCCGCTGATATCGCTGCCGCCAAACATGCTGGCAGGGTGGGTACCGCCATCAACGAGTACAAGGGTGTTGTTGGTAACGCCATTCATGCGGCAGCCGCCATACACAGCACCTGTGACACTGGCAGTGGTTGGAGTTGTGATAGTAGGCGATCCTGAAGCAGTGGTGTTGGTCACCGTATACTCCTTGCGCAGATGCACACAGCCACTCATGTGTTCGTATGAAACGCCGTTAACCGTCAAGGTGGAGTCGCCCACCAAAGCGCCCTTGTTGCAGCCACCGTACACCGTATGGACATTTCCATGGAGCAAAATGATGTCGGGGATCAAATCCATGTCACCAATATTGTTGCCACCAAATATGGTTCCCACATGGTCACGCGTGTCGCCAGTACAATTCTGAACATTGAGGAACACCTTCATAAAGCCATTGGCATAAACGCCATTACCTCCGCCGTACACATTCTCAATATATCCACCATTGTCGCCACCATCAATGGCGATGTCAACAAAGATGTTGGATTGGATGGGCAGGTTTCCGGGATCGCAATAGGCGCCATGTTCATAGTCATAAGCGCCGTTACCACCGCCGTAAACAGTGTGGATATAAGGTGTGCCTGTGATTTCGATGTAAGTATTGACTTTCTGACTTGGTTCTGCCGATATCAACGGAGTGTTATTGTCGGAAGCCGTGTTGTAGGTATCAGGCAATACACGGTTGGAGATGCCGCCAGCCTTGCCCAAACGGTCATTGCCTCCATAGAGTGCGCCGCCATTGGGGCCAGTGCCGATGCTGCCACCAGCCACCCTCACCTCGTTGCTGCCGTTAATGGAGGCCATATTGCCGCCGCCATACACATCGCCTTTCACTTCGCCGCCAATCATACGAACTGAAGCCAACCCAACGTCTGAAGGATAGGGTTTGCCACCGGCTAACGTGTGTGTGAAGCCAACGGGAGCCATGTTGCCTCCCGCATAAACGTTTCTATTGACGATGACAGTTCCATTGAGAACCACATGAGTCTCATTGTGTGTGGGGACAGTCATACCCACATAAGAGTGACCTGGATCATAATTGATTCCGTCGATATACACGCCCGATCCGTCCACACAATGATAGTAGCCGTTGCCGCCTGCAAAGATATCAGTATGGATTGTGCCACCCAAAGCCTCAACATACGTGGCTCCATGAACATCTTGGTAATGAGGGTCGGTGATGCCGAGTGACATGTTCCAACGGGTGCTGCCCACATCGCCACTGATGTTGCAGCCACCATAAACGGTACCTACGTGTCCGTTCAGTATTCGTACCCAGGTGCTATAACCCACATTGCTCATCTGGCATCCACCATAGAGGTAGTCTATCAGTATCGTGGGGCTGTTTACAACCACTTTGGTGCCATATTCAAAGTTGAAGTTCTCAAGATGATGGCTGGCATCGAAAGAGATTTCAGGACCGACAAGACTATCGTGTGCCATCATATCACCTGCGTTGCCGCCACCGTACACAGTGCCGAGACTGCCTGAAGTCAGGTTGATGACGGGCAAACCGCTCATCGTAGCCTTGTTGTTGCCGCCAAAAAGGGTTCGTACATTATAAACACCATAACCGTTCCAAGGATAGGCGGCATTGATATCAATGGTGCTTCCCGAATGACTATTGATGGCAGTGGAATAGGTATTTGCAAGATTGCAGTTGACGTTCAATGTGTCCGAACGCACATCGGCCGAGTTGCCACCTCCGAAGATGGTATCCATCTGGCCGCCGTGGATGTTGATTAGAACATGTTGGCCCTGCACTTTGTTGCCGCCACCGTAAAGGTAACCAATGCCGAAGTCACGGCCCAATTGACCGTTATAATAGCCGCTTTCATCTGTTCTAAGTGTGGTGTTGTTTACTGTAATGATTTCTTTGGATTTATAGCCCAGCGATCCGCCGTAGTTGTTGCCGCCAAAGACGGTGTAGATGGTGCCGCCATTGATGGTGATGTTCACGTCGTTCACCGTGTTGTTCAAAATGGCGTTCTTGGCGCCGCCAAACAGGGTGTCGATCTTAACGCTATCGTTGGTTATGATGATGTTGGCCGTAGAAATGGTGGGACACACAAGGTTTTGTGTAGAACCAGTGTTGTTGGTCCAAACAATCTCACCTTCAGGATGTGAGGGTGTTATCGCCATAATGCTGGATCCATCGTCCACATCGTATTCAGTATCATAGGAAGCCTGAACAATCGAAGTGCCGTTGTAGGCATAGTAGCCGTTGCCTCCGCCATACACATCGAAAACTCTGACTTTGGAGGAAGCTTTGCCCCCATTGTAAGCCGTAGCATTAGCATCGTCCTCATTGACGCCCATGGTAATGGTAGATCCGCCGCTGACGGTACCGGCAATATCATTACCGCCAAAGACACCGTTAACACTGTCACAGTTGATCATTAATACTTCGGTATTGCCCGTCACGTCGGCCATACGACCACCGCCATAGACGGCACCGAGAATGATGACATCGGGTTCGGCATGCGTGGTAAAATGGTAAATGAACTCGTCATCATCGACAGGAAGGTAAGCTCCATTGCAGTAGGCAGCCACCCGGTAATCATAGTTTTGTTTGTATTCCAAGTCGTTGATACCTATGGTATAGGTAGTAGCGGTGATGTCGGAAATCGAGACAGCCTGACTCCAATTCTCAGTGGTTTTTTTGTATTCCATCTTGTATTTGTCGGCGGTGGGGAGCCACGACAGGGTGACATCCTCGTAGGAAACCACCGGTGCCGCATCTTGATGTGGATTCTGACAGGTGGTTTTCACCGTGACGGTAGCCGTGCGCACTTCAGTACCACCATGTTCATAGGTGACAGTCAGCTTCAATGTGGCCATCTTGTGACTTGATGTGGTGTTTTGAGTATGATAGGTTACTGAAGTAGTTGCACCTGTAGTATTAGAGAGAGAGAGGTAATCAACACCAGGTCCGGTAAGTTCCCAAGCATATCCCGTAGCATGGTCGTTGGTTATTGTGGTTGCGGTGGGTGCGCTTGCAAGAGTATTGCCATTGGCATCAAAATAGTAGGTATTCCCGTCGAACGTGTATGAGGTATAGGCGGGGGTGTAGGTATAAGAGAAGTCGCTTGCCGTGCCGTTCACTTGATGAGGTGTGTCGCCGTAAGCTATGGCGAAATCGGCTATGGTAGGAGCACCACCTGGATTTTCGGCAGGAATCACTTGAGCGGCATAGCTATGGATCGTCACTCGCTTGAATCGCGCAGCATTAGGTGTTGGGTCATAACCATATACAGATGACATCTGCCATGATCCGCCTTCATACGACACCCAAACAACTTTCCAACATTCACTACCATGAATGCCATGGTATTCCGTATGAGCTTCACATTCCTCCATGTCAAGCTGGACACCACGGGCCAGACCGTCATCCCAATCATAGAAGAAATAGTCTTCATGCGGCTTGTTAAGAACCACCGTTGGGGGCGTTGTCTCGGAGATCTCCAGTGTTCCAGAAAGAGCCAATGGTGCCGAGAGATAACGGCGAATCCCGTTATTGTCGATGAAATAGTAGTTGTATTCGACATTAGGACCTGAATACCAAAGACAGGTACTGGGATTAAAAGTATCAGCATTCGCCAATGTATAAGTGCTACCGCTCGAAACATGAGCCAAATAGTTGCCGTCTTTTTTAATGACATACTGCGGGTCGTTTTGTGCCAACACAGCACTGCCTATCAGAAACAGCAGTGCGGTAAGGATGATATGTCTTGGTGTCCTATTCATAGGTCGTATATTGTTCATTGCCATTATTCTCTTATTCTAATTTGCCATTGATGATCACTTTCGGGTCGCCGATTACTTCACCCATGTTACCGCCGCCATAGACGTTGCCACTGATCTTGGATCCTTTCTTGATCAGGATCTGTGGATTGCCTGTGACTTTAGCTTCCAGACCGCCGCCGAACACGTTCTTGACGGTGGCGTTCTTAATGTTCACCTGCGGATAGTTATACGGTGGGGTATGGGTATTGGATCCTGTAATAGGACTGTCTGAGGCAGGCACCCCAGGATAGTCCGCTTGATTGCCTCCGCCATACACATCGGCCAGCGACACATCCAGCGGACAGTAGTCGGCACCGGATTTTTGTTCCACGTTCACCGTGATACTGCCACCGATGGCGCCTTTCACGTTGCTGCCGCCGAAGATGGCGTTGGTGACGGTGCCGCCGAAGATCTCGAGAAGGACGTTACCTTGGATATCGGCTCCTTTGGTTGTAGTTCCTTTAGAACCGCCGTACACGTTTTCGAAAGTACCACCTTTTACAATAAGGTGAATATTGCCGCTACCTCCATTGCCCGCCTTCACATGAGCCTCTTTGCAGCCGCCGTAGAGATTGGTGACATGCATTCCCTCGCTACAGGTGATGGTGGCCTCAATATTGCCCTCGAAGTCGGCGTACTTGCCGCCGCAGTAAAACTCGGTGATGGACACTTCCTCGCAGCCTGAAGTCTGGTCGACCGTGACGTTGGAGGTACCAGAAATGGTACCGTTTTGGTTGCTGCCAACAAAGAACTCTCCGACGATGCCGCCATGGATTTCGAGGTTGACGTTGCCAGTAATATTAGCGGCTTGGACTTCTCCGTTACCGCCGCCGAACACCTCAGCAAAACGGCCGCCTTGGATCTTGGTAGAGACATGGGGAGCCTTTGCCGCGTTGCTACCGCCGAACACACGGCGAATGGTGTTGTAACAGCTTGCAATATTCACCATAGCCGTTTTATCTGTTGCTGTAAAGTCGGCCTTGTTGCCGCCGCCAAACACATTGGCAATGGCGTAGGTGGCATCTTCATCGGTATAAGTGACTTGGTCTTTTGCCTCGCGATAAGTTCTATAGATATTAACTTCTACATCATCTTGAGGTGAACCGCTGGTGTTGTTGCAGCCATAGACGTTACCTCCAATGGTGGCATTGCCCACACAGGTGTCGTTCACAGGATCAAGGCCTCTAGTGTTGTTGGGAGCACCGATGTTGACCTCGATCTTACCGTAAACTAGTCCTTTGGTGCTGACACCTTCTTCGCCGAGTCCACCGCCAAACACATTGCCACCGGTATATAAGACATATTTTCTTCCAGTAGGCATATGATTGACCAAAATATCCAATGTATCCGTCTTGGAGAAGAGTGTGCCATCCAAAACATTGACAACCGTAGTATTCACGCTGCCGAGGGCCGAGCCACCATAAATGTCGCCATAGAGTTTCAGGTTGGCATTAGGAGCACCAGGGGTAGTAGGTTTGTTGCCAAAGTTGACGGTGACGTTACCTGCCACCTTGGTATTTGCACCCAGACCGCCGCCGAAGACGTTAGCGACAGTGTCGTGTGAGAGTTGTGTTTGTGAGCCGATTGTGCCGCTTTGGATGGTCACCAAAGCGTCGGTGGCCACTGAGCCTTTTTCGTTGCAGCCGCCATAGATGCCACCGAGGACAGTACCACCCGTCATGACGACATTGCTTCCATTGACGCCTCTTGGGGTGTTGACGAGAGTGTCGGCAGTGATGTCATTACCGCCGCCATAGACGTTACGGTAGATGGTGCCTGCAATGATATTCACTGCTGGGGTACCTCCATAAGGAGCGTGGTTACCGCCGCCATAGACTTCGCCGACGTACCAGTCACAAGAGCCAGTCTTTTCAATATTCACCGTGATGGTGCCCTGGATGGTATCTTTATCGTTGTTGCCGCCAAACACCTTGTTAATAATGCCGTCGTTGATATTGAGTAAAACACTGTTCGACACATTAGCTGCATTGGAGCCGCCATACACGGTGCCGATGCCTTCGAGGGTGGTGCCGATTCTTTCGGGATGAGCATAATGATCAGCGGTTAGGCTGCCAGTGCATCCAATATTGATGGTGCCCGCCTTTCCAGTAGCACGGTTGCCACCGCCATAAACCTCTTGGACTTTCATGTCGCAAGCACCTGCAGCGGTGCTCTTGTCGACATTCACTGTGATGTTGCCGGTGATCAGTCCGCTGGTGTTGTTGCCGGCGAACACATGATCGATGGTGCCACCATATATATTGGTAACAGCGTTGCCTGACACCATTTCAAAGTTGGCTGCCACGCCCTCGCCGTTACCACCGCCGAAGACGTAGCCGATTTTGTTGCCACCGTAGATTTTCACGTCGGTAGAGGCCACTTTTGCTGCGTTGCCGCCGCCATAAACGTATTCGATGCTATTATTGCAATTATGTACGGTAACTTTAGGATAGCCATTGCCGTAAGTATAGGCCGCTCGGTTGCCTCCGCCGAACACATTACCAAGGGCGAATGACGAGCCTGAGGCTGGATCCGTGCCGTAGATATCCACATTGACGGAACTTTGTGGGGCACCGTTGACGTTGTTACAGCCATAGACGGAGCCTGTGACCGTACCGCCATTAACGGTGACTTGGACAGCACCGTTCACAGCTGCCGCATGATTGTTATCGCCCAAGCCGCCGCCGTAGAGATCGCCGTGGATGGTGCCGCTGGTCAAGGTGACGTTCGTCTGATCAGTACTGGCATTGTTCACGTTGCCCAACGCCGAGCCACCATACACATCGCCCCAGATAACTGCCGTAGCTCCATTGATGGTGACGGTGACGTTGCCTTCGGTCTCGGTTTGGTGACCATAGCCACCACCGTGGACGTTGGCTCTGCTGCCGTCAGCGCCTATTGTACCGCCTGTGATGCCGACCACGATGTTGCCAGTGACGGTGCCGCTGGTGTTGCAGCCGCCGTAAACACCGTTGTTAACGGAACCATTGTTCATGGTCACTGTAGCAGTACCAGTAACGCCTGCCTGATTGCCGCCGCCAAAGAGCTTGATTGCCGATGAACCAGCCTTTTGGAGTGTCACCGAGGTCGATCCATTCACCGATGCCGCATCACCACCGCCATAAACTTCACCCATAATGATAGCAACAGTGTCGGGGATAGAGAAGCCTGTGGCGACGATGCTTCCCGTAGCACCTGGTGTCAAGAGCGTTGCCATGGTGGCAGCATCATAGCCTACATTCACCACTGGGTTGGATGTAACGACTGCCGAGGAACCCAAGCCACCACCATAAACAAATTTGTTCACGGTACCGTTGATGATATTGACCAAAGGTGAAGAGAGGTTAGAGTTGTCAGGAGTATAAGGTGCCAAGTTACCACCGCCATAAACGGTGTCGAGCACCAAATTACATGGAGCGGAAACCGTGTCCAACACATTGACGGTGATCTGGCGTTTGACATTACCCAAGAGGTTTGATCCGCCAAAGGCGTGATGGACGGTGCCGCCATAAAGGTTCAATTGGACATTTCCATCAATCCAAGCGTCTGTGCTATTGGTATTATCACCTTTCGAACCGCCATAAGCATAGTTGATGGTTCCGCCGTTGATGTTGAGTTCCACGTTACCAGTGATGGTAGCTTTGTTGGAACCGCCGTAAATCTCGCCAATGGCACCCACGCCGCAATTAATAGTAGTGTTAAGGTTACTTGAGATGGGAGCCAAGTTGGCACCGCCATAGATAACACGGAACACTTCGTCTCCGCAGTCGCCAGCCTTGTCAAGATTAAGGCTGGTAGCCATAATGGAGCCCAACATATTGCTGCCGCCGAAGATCGTGTCAATCAAGCCAGCGTTGATGGTAGTGGTAGCAGTGCCGTAGATATTGGCTGCTACAGGGCTACCGTTACCGCCGCCGAACACTCGGTTGATACGGCCACCGTCGATGAGGATGAAGGTGTTGGCACTGACAGCGCCTTCGCCTGTGGTACCTACATTAGCCGCATTACCACCACCGAAGACATCCTTAATAGTGTTTTCGCAGCCGTAGACATATACTTGAGTGCTCCTGTTGGCCACAGGAGTATATGAAGCCTGGTTGCCGCCGCCGAAGACCGACTGGATGGCGTAGGTTTGGGTTGCAGCATTTGTTGCTAAAAGTTCAGGTGTCCATGTTCCAGAGGTCAAGGTAGGATATAGATTGTGTGCAATATCATCGCCATGTGCAGTTTGATAGATGTTCACAAAAACGCTGTCCTGAGGCGAACCGTTCAGGTTGTTGCAGCCGAAGACCGCACTGGTATCGGAGAAGACAACGTTACCCACGGGGGAGTTATTATCTATCGTCCCGATATTGACGAATACCTTTCCGTTCACTCCGGCTTTGATGTCTCCTTGTTTCTTTCCAAGGCCACCGCCATAGACGTTGCCGTAGACGTTGCCGTTGAGTATGTTAACTGTGGTGGTATCAATACCACCATCTGTGGCATCGTTGACCCAACCCAGTGCAGAGCCGCCATAGATGTCTCCATATACTTTCGGATACTCACTGAAGGTAGCGGGGGTGTCTCCGTAATTGACGGTGACATGGCCCTTCGTTTGGGTGTCTTGTCCATAGCCGCCGCCATGGAGGTTGGCATGAGCATCGTTAGCACCGATGGTAGTATGGTTGTCGGAGCTACCTGTGACGTTCACTGTGATGTCACCATCAACAGTACCGCTCTTGTTGCTTCCGCCGTAGATGCCGCCTCTGACCGTGCCGTTGGTGACAGTCACCAAGGCCGAACCGGTAAGACCGGCCAGGTTGCCGCCACCGAAGATGGTGTCGACCGTGGTAACCACGTTCATGATGACCACTGCGGAGTCAGCCTCAGCTGCGTTGCCGCCGCCAAACAAATTGCCGACACGGCTATTACCTTTCAGCATCAGCACCGAGTCGATGCCGTCGACTTGCGCTGCGTTGCCGCCGCCGAAGATGTTGCCATAATGGCTGTCGTTATAATAGATTGTGATTCGGTTGTTTTCGTGTTCTAGTCCTGAGAGGGTGTCGCCGATCATGACTTTCGGATGGGCTGTGACCACAGCTCCCGATCCCTTGCCGCCGCCGAAGACGCAGCCGTTGACGCTACCATGTCCCACCGTGCCGTTCCAGAGGTTAACTATTGGAGAGACTATCTTCTCGCCATTTACGAGACTAGGTGTATAAGCTGCGTCACGACCACCGCCGTAGACGGTATCCACTTGAAGTTGACAGTAGGCCACAGTATCCCAAACGTTTACGTTGATCGCACCCAAAATGCTTCCAAAGACATCGCTGCCGCCGAAAGCGTTTTCCATGGTGCCTCCGTGAAGGTTGAGGGTGACCGCACCTGAGATGTCAGCCGAAGCCGCAGCAATTTGTTCCTGGGTTGCACCTGGAGCGGGGAGGGTACCTTTTGAACCGCCGAATATATTGTGATATTGGCCGCCAAGGATGTTAAGGGTGACACTGCCGTCGATATCGGCCAGGTTGGAGCCGCCGTAGAAATTGCCAATCTCGTAGTCCTTATTATTACAATAAAGAGTAGTGTTTATGTTTCCAGAGATATTGGCTTCGTTGGCGCCGCCAAAGGACTCATAGATCAGCAGGACGTCGCATTGGTTATCAATACCGAGCGACACAGTCGCGATATTGCCGTATTGGTTGCTGCCACCAAAGACTTGGCGATACAAGCCGCCTTGGACATCGGTGAGGGCAGTGCCGAAAATATTGGCGCCAGGGTTGTAGTTGGGTTGATCGGAGTGGTCATGGTTATGGGTGGCGCTATAGCCGTTACCGCCGCCAAACACTTGGTCGTAGCGTCCACCTTCAATAATAAGCCTTGTATTGGCGGCAATTGTGTCGCCTGTTGCGGTGGTGTCGCCCACATTGGCAGCGTTACCGCCGCCGTAGATGGTTTGAATGGTGTTTTCATCACATTCAAACACATGCACAGTAGTGCACTTAGGATCACCATTTCCATTAAGGTTTGGCTTATAGGAAGCCTTGTTGCCACCACCATAAACGGCTTTGATAGCGAACTCCTTGGCATAATTCGGATCGTTAAGGTCGGCTGGGAAGGAGCTTTCCAACTCATCATAAGTGTCAATTCCAGCAGGATATTGGTTGTTGTGTTCACCCTCGGTATGCGCTGTTTTGTAAATATTGACGAACACGCTGTCGAGGGGGGTACCGTTGATATTGTTACAACCGAACACGCTGCTTTTAAGGGTGGGACCGCCAGAATTGTTACCGATATTGACAAACACTTTGCCATACACCAGAGCGGCGATATCAGCTAATCCGCCATAGCTTATTGAGTCACCGAGACCTCCACCATACACGTTGCCATTGATGACACCTTGCAGGATGGTGACATGCGTGGCCGTGCCTTCATTGTAGGTGTAGGTAGTATCGCTCCCACTCACGGTCATGGTAGCATTCACGTGAGCCAGGGCACCACCGCCGTACACGTCACCGAGAATGGTATCGCTGTTTGACTTGTTCATCAACACGGAGCTGCTCCCCATGACGACGGCCTTGTTGCCACCGCCGTACACGTTGCCGTGTACTTTAACATGAGCTGGTGGGTCTTGTGCCAGCGCCATTCCATTGATCATCAACAGAGCCAAGGTTATTATGCAGGTAAGTTTTTTGTTCATATATCGTAACTTTTTTTTATTTCGATTGAGTTTGGATTATCACTTCGGAGTTACCACTTACGGGGCCTTCGTTACCGCCGCCATAAACATTACCAAGCACGTGGGTGCCATCTTCGAGGATGACTTTGGTGTTGCCGCTAACGGCGCTTTCGTCGCCACCGCCATAGACATTACCTGTGTCGTCATCTCCTTGAGTGCCCACCGTGGTGTTGCCCTTGAGTGTAATGGTGGCTGTATTAACTGAGCCGAGATTGGTCTTGTCCAGGTTCTCTGTGGTATAGAGGATGTGGTCGGTCTTGTCAATACTGATGGCATCGTCGTGTTCCCATGTATAGGTCGTGGGCGCAAAGTCAGGGTTGGTTTTATATTTCACACCTGTACGATAGGTGCCCAATTGGTCATAATAGTAAGGCTCGGTTTCAAAGCCGATGGCATCGACTTGGACCGTAGGCAGCGAAGCCGAGAAGCCTGCGCCGTAGACGTTGCCGTAAACAGTACAACTGTCGAGCGTGGACGTCACATTGCCTGATACCTTGCCAAGGCTGCCACCGCCGTAGAAGTTATTCAGGATAGTGCATTCTGTCAATGTTGATGTTACGCTGTGTGTGGTTGCCAACGAGAATTTTACAAAGTCTACAAAAATACGGGCACAGTTGTTGGCGTTGTTCGACATGGGCAGGAACTGGTAGCTGAACCTGGTGGATACGCCACCGTAGGTACTATTGTATTCTTGCTTGTAGAATCTCGCCAACCACGCGTTCCAAGAGGCGTCGTTGCCAGCCTCACCATCGTTATGGGGGAAGTTTGTAATGCTGTTATGGTTTCTTGGTGCTTGGCGACCGTAGGAGTTGCCGCCGTAGCCAGCACCGAAAAAGGTGCCGAAGGTGCAACTGGTGGCGTTGGTGACCACGGTTTTGTTATTGCTCATATCGCCGAACTTGGGTCCGCCGCAGTACAATTCAATATAGCCGCCCGTAATTGTGGTGCTGAGGTTGCCTGTTACCGGCTTGGCTGCATTGATGCCACCAGCAAAAAACTCACGGATGTCGGCATTCTGTACTTGCCAGGTGATATTACCGGTGTTGTCGGCACCATTGGCTTTTCCGATGCCCTCCATGGCGGCACCGGCTACGGTGCCGAAGCGGCCACCGTTGATATAGCACTCAGCATTGTCGGCATAACTGGTGACATTTGCAGTATATAGGCCAGTAAGGTAGAATTCGTCGTAGTCGCCGCCGGTAACCGACACGGGCGGGTGTTTGGACTGCAAGGTCTTGTCTTGGTGAGTGCCGCGATGGAATTCCTTGAACCACACGTTGCCGCCCACGAGGAAGTAAGTTGTTTTGTTAGCAGCTCCGTTGTTCTGACCGCTCACCCATTGTTCCATTACGCCGCCCTGCACAATATAGGGAGCTGCAACACGATCGCTACGGTCGTACTCAAACTGTGTGACGCGGAAGAGCGAGGTGTTGGTAGACTCAAACCAGCCTTTGGGCTGCATAATACCGAAGTTGTACGAGCCTGTTCCGCCAGTAGACTTCTGTGCCATACCGAGACCGGGAACATTGATAAAGTCGACTTTTACAGGGTGGGCAGCGGTACGACCGTCGAAACGCAGCATATACGAGTAGTCGGGCTCGTTGTCGCCATCAAGGTCGATAGAGGTAACCGTATAGGGCTTGCTGTTACTTGCTTCCAAGGCACCATAATGATGATAATTGCCCACAAGTACCACGGCATAATCATTAACGGATTGATTATTTGGATCCCCTACAATGCCAACAAAAAGTCCTGTACTATTCGAACTTGATATAGCATTGCCCATCGTGGTGAGAACCACTTGGTTTTCTCCGGCAATGGAATAGCTGTTACCATTGGTGAATATCTTTCCGCCGCCTACATTGGATACGTCGTATCCTGTCCCCATTGCCGTATTATACACCTTGTCGGCGTTTTGGTCGGCCAAGTAGACGCATTTGGCCCAATAGGGCTCGATGGTGATGGCGGTAACGCCTTCAGGCACATCCCAATAGGCGCCCTGGTTGAAGATGCGGTTGCTGCCGCCGGTGCCATAGAGATCCTTGTTGGTGCAGTTGCGGTCGGCGAAATTGTATCCGCCCCAGGAGTCGGAGGCGGTGAAGGTGCCGGGGGTGCCGCCGGTGATATTTACAATCTTCCAGCCCGTCACCACGCGGTTGCCATTATAATTCTTTGTGCCTACATTGTTATAGTAAGGCAGCTGCACCTTGTAGTAGTTGAAATTGAAATGGTCGGGGTCTTTGTCAGTGATGACAAGGGTAGTGTCGGAGGTGGTGATGGTAGCTCCATCCGGTGCGCCATAGACGGCGCCTCCTGAGCCCATCTGGATGTGCACCGCAAGGGTCCCCAGCTTGCCACCTTGGTTGCGGGGCTTGCCAGTGGTGGCGTGCTCGGCGTCGATATTCACCACCGAGGGGTATTTGCCTTGCTGCATCAGCACAGGATAGGGATGATTGCTGCCAATACTGTCGGGCAACAGCACCCATTTCATCATCGCGTCGCCACTATAGGTGCCAGTGGCCCACCAGCCTGCCAGTTTGCGTTGACCGTTGAGGAGGTGGCGGAAGAACTCGAAACGCGTAAGGAAACGGTCCTCGGCGCCAAGAGCACAGTTGTAGGTGACACCCGTCGGCTGCACATAGGGGGCTTCGAGGCGGAAATAGTTGAAGTTGCTCACGCCGTTAGCATCTCTATTCACGATGTTGGTGCCGTTGTAAATAGGTGCTATACTATTGCCACCGGTAATGTCGCCATAAAACATACATGCAAAGACCATTGAACGGCGCTTGTTGTCGGCAGAAGTGGTACCATAGTTGTTGTAGCCCACAATGCCACCCACGAAGTTACCACCAGTGATGTCGGCGTATGAATAGCAATTGACCACACGAGGCGCATTCGAGGCATTGGAATTACCGTCAAGAAGACCCACGAGACCGCCGCAACAATCGGTAGCATTATTGGCTGTCGAGGTGCCAGTGCTTTCCACTGTGCCTCCAAGGATGCCTACATTGTATATGCGGGCAGAGCCTGTAGCTGTGTCAGCAATAGCACCCGTAATACCCGCTTGGCTGATATTCACGTTCTCAATCACCAAATTCTTCACTGTGCCAGTGAGCTTGGCAAAAAGAGGAGTATTGAGGTTTTTTATACGATAAGGCATTTTAGTAGCGGGATCGATGGCGGCTTCCAGTGTGCCCGAGAAAGTGGCAACACTCGGTGAGCCTCCAGTGATATCCTGCGTTATGATATAATTGCCGCTTGGGTCGACGATTGCATCCAACGAAGTGATTTCTGTTTGTGTTTGTGCTTTTGCAATCGTTGGGAACACCAGCATGAAGGCCAGCGTTATGAGGGTGAAAATATGGGAGTTGCGTTGTTTTGTTCGGCTCATTTTGTGGATATCTTTATTTATATATATAAATACGTGCGCGTAAAAATCCCGCAAAGATACACATTTTTCTATAAAGTAAAGCCATTACTTTAGAGTTTTTACCCGTAAATTATGTTAAATTTTTTATTCCTGTGAAAAAAATATCTTAATTGATTGGTATTTGTAATATGGTTTTATGGAATTTAAAATTCAAAAGAGTATTAATAAAGATATTGCATCACTGAAATTTATTTTGATGAATTAATACTGATTATTAAAAATTGTCACTATCTTTGCAGCGATAAAAAAAGAAAACAAACATGGAAAAGAAAAATCCAATCGAAGAAGCCCTGCGTTATGTGGATAACGCCAATACTCTTTTGAAAGAAAAAGGAGAGTTAGACCCCGAAACCCATTCCTACACCGACCGCAAATACGTGAAAATGGCCGGCAACACACTGTGGAACGGGATGTTGTTCATTCTCGACACCGTATTCCAGGTGAAGAAGAATAAAAAGCACCGCCCTGACATCAGCGACTACCAACGGGTTGTCGGCGCTCGCGACAAGAAACTGTTGGCTTTGGTGAATATCGGCTATGACATCATGCACCTTTCCATGGGTTATGACGGCATTATTGATAAAAAAACCTGCGACAGAGGATTCCAGATCGCCAACGAGATCATCGACCGCTGTGCCGTAATGCTACCTGCTACTCCAGCCGCATAATCGGCACAACAATCAATTATCCTTAATAATCACTTCGGAGTTGCCACTGACGGGGCCTTCATTGCCGCCGCCATAAACATTGCCCAATACCTGAGCATCTTCTTTCAGGATGACGGTGGTATTGCCCGTGACGGCACTTTCTTCTCCGCCGCCAAAGACATTGCCCGTGTTGGCATTGCCCGTGGTGCCCACTGTTGTATTACCCTTGAGGGTGAGGACAACATGGCCATCGACGGTGCCGAGATTGCTCTTTCTCAGGTCTTGGTTGGTGTAGATATAATGTTTTGTCAAGTCGCTGCCAGATCCCCCGTTGGTCAAAGTGACACCCGCTTCCGTTGCGTTTTTCCATTCAAATGTGGTGGTTCCAGAGAATACACCAGGCTCAAACATACCCGAAGCGCTGTTGTAATTTGGATTTTGGGTGAAACCGTCATCTCTTACCTCAAGGGTAGGCAACGAGGCCGAGTAGCCAGCGCCGAAGACATTGCCCTTGACAATGCAGCTGTCGAGCACCGAGATCACCGAGTCGACAACCTTGCCAAGGCTGCCGCCGCCATAGAAGTTGTTGTCGATGGTGCACTTCTTGAGGCTTGACGACACCTTGTTGCACTGCGCCAGCGAGAAGGCGGCAAATTTTACATATAATCGGGCACCCGTCGCACCGGTACTCCACACGAAGAACTCATAGTCAAAGTCTGTAGCTACGCCAGGCCCTTTCCTGCCGTAGTCTTTGCCTGTCTGTGAGGACTGTGTGGAGCTTCCGTCAAAGTATTTGCCTCGATCGGTGGTATAGTACCCTTGAAGCGTTGCCCAGTTTTGATTTCCACTTTCATCGTAGTATTTCTTCTTAGCAAGGGAGGTGCCGCCAAATCCTGCGCCGAAAAACTTTCCGAAGACACAGCCCTCAGCATTGGTGGTGACCTTCTTGCCATCCTGCATGTTGCCGAACTTGGGGCCGCCGCAGTAAGTGGTAACATGGCTGTTGTAAATCTCGACTGTGACATCGCCTTTGATGGGTTTGGCGTCGTTAATGCCGCCACCGTAGAAGTTGTCGATGTCGGCGTTGTAGATCTGCCACCGCACATTGCCGTCGATTTGTTCCAGCGACGCTCCTGCCACCTCATTAAAATAGCCTCCACTGATGTAACACTCGGCGTTGTCTGAACGTACAATAGCATCTGCCTTGTAGGTTCCAGTGAGGTAGAAGCCCGGGTACTCACCGCCCGTCACCGACACCGGCACGTGGGGTGTGGACTGGCTGCCATCGCTGTGGGTGCCCATGCCGAACTCGTTGATCCACACGTTACCACCGACGTGAATGTATATAGTCTTGCCATTCACGGAACTTCTCTGAGTCGACACAAACTGATCAAAGACACCTCCCAGAAGGATGAGCGGGGCATCTGATTTTGAAGAATTATCCAAGTTCTCATATTCCACTTGGCTGGAATACACAAGAGCTGTGTTAGTAGTCTCAAACCAACCTCTTGTCTTGAAGATGGTGAAGTTACAGATAAGGCTGGCACCATTGGGTTTCTGCGCCTGCGCTGTGCCGGGGATGTTCAGGAAGTCGAAGCGTATAGGGGTGATGCTCGATCTGCCAATATGGTGATAGATGAGGCTGTAGTCTGGCTCATGGTCATTGTCCATGTCCACCGACATCATGGTGAAATGGTTGGTTCCGTTTTGCGGCACAGTAGCCAAATGAAGATTGCCCATTAGCACGAGAGCATTGTCGTAGACTGTCGGACCTAAACCGCCCAAACCAGAACCAGGTGTCGTGTTGGCGATGTAGTTTAAAGCTCTCTCAATACTAGTTTCAGCTTTTTGTCCATTAAACGTCGTAGGCGTAGAGCCACTCGGATTCAACTGTGTGCCGGTCTGGGTCACATTCTGCTTGTTTTCGTTTTTATAGTCGGTCTTGTACACCACATCGTAGTTCGGGTCGGCAATGTATACTGCCTTGGCCCAATAAGGCTCAATGGTGATGGAGGTCACGCCGTAGGGAACGTCAAAGTAGGCTCCCTGTGAAAAGACGCGCTTGCTGACGCTGTAGAGGTCTTTGTTGGAACTCTTGCGGTCGGCGTAGTTGTGGTCGGGGAAGTCCCTGATGCCCGTGGTGGGGTAGTTGGACGAGGTGTAGGGGTCGCCGTCGATAGGGGTGATGGCCGTAATCTTCCATCCTGTCACCACTCGGTTGCCTGTATAGTTTCCCTCTCCTACATCATTGTAGTAGGGCAGTTGCACCTTGTCGTAGTTGAAATTGAAACGGTCGAAATCCTTGTCGGTGCGTGTCAAGGTAAGACTGGTCGTTGTGATACTAGCATCCGTAGGCCATGTCTGGCCGCCATCGGTTTTTGTATTGCTAATGGTCACAGCAAGCGTTTTGCCAAGTTTGCCACCCTTGTTCGGCCCAACGATTGTGCTGTCAGGAGCATGGGTAATGTCGGGGTTAATAATGGAGGGGTAATACCCTTGTCCTTTCAGTACCGGATAGGGCTTAGGATTGTCGATGGTTCTGTCGGCCGTTTCGAGTACCCACTTGGCCAAAAGATTAGCATCATCAGGATTGCCTGTGATATATAAAGCTGCCAGCTTCTTGTTACTGTTGAGCAGCAGGCGATAAAACTCGAATCGGTTCAGGAATTTCTCTTCCACTGCCAAAGCGCAGTTGTATTTACCTGGAGTGATATGGCTGGTAGGCAGTTGCTCGTAGGCGTAGTAGTTGAAGGTATTCAGACCTCCGCTGTTCAAATTATTGATATTGTTCCCACCATATACAGGCGATTTAGTGCTACCGCCAGTGATGTCGCCGTAAAACATGCAGTTCATCACCATAGTCCTGATGTCGCTGGCCTTGGATGCATATTTGTTGTATCCCACTATACCGGACGCATCAGTACCGCCCCCCACATTGGCATAACTATAGCAGTTGATAACGCGGGAGCCTTTATTTGATTCCTTGTCGTAAAGGTAGCCAACGAGACCTCCCACATATTTAGTTCCGCTGACAGATCCGCCAAGAATACCACAGTTATAGATGCGTGTTTCACCTTTAGCATTTCCAGCAATGGCACCGACATTGGTGTTTTCGGTGGTGATGTCTATACCAACACTTTGAATGATAACATTCTTAATCGTAGCATCCTCAACATAGTCAAACAAAGGTTTGTCCCAGGTACCAGTGATAGTAACAAGTTGTCCGTCAATAGTTCCTTTGAAAGGGTTGGTACTGGTGCCTATCACGTCACCATTTCCACCCACTCGAGCAGTACCATCTGTAGAAAAGCTGCTGCTGAGAATGTAACTGCCTGTCACATCGGTAATGTCAGCCAACGAAGAAATTGTTTGGGGCTGTGCCTTCATTGACATAGGAAAGGTTATCAGCACGGTTATCAGCACCGCACAGCGCATTAGGAATCGCAAGGGTTTGTTATTGGTTAAAGTCTGTTTGTTCATATCATGTGTATTGTTAGAAATGCAAAGATACTAATTTTAATGGTTTGTCATTATATTTATTTTTTTATTTAAAAAACACTATGTTGTTCTGATAATCACGGATTTATATTCTATTTGATATAATAAAGTTGATTTATTAATATGATAGAATTGAAAAATCTATCATAAATTAATACTGAATTTTGAATAATTGTATTATTTTTGCGGCGAAATTTAAACAAATAAGCATTATTATGAAAAACAGTGTGATTGAAATCGTAGCAGATCCAGCAAAAGAAGCTCGCCGTTATGTGGAAAACGCTAAAGACCTTTTGAGAGACAAAGGCATGTTGGACAAGGAAACCCGTTTATATCAAGATCGAAAGTATGTGCGAATGGCAGGCAACACCCTTTGGAACGGAGTGCTTGTCATTATAGAGGCTTTGTTTCATCTAAAGACCAAAAAACGCCCCCATCCAGATGTGATGGACTATAAGAACGCCATATCCAACCGAGACAAAAAACTCTTAAGCTTGTTTGTTTCCGGTTATGAGATCATGCATATCTACATGGGCTATGATGGTGGCCAAAGCAAAGAGGCCTGCGATGGAGGCATCAATATTGCCAATGAAATCATTGATCGCTGCGCCGCGATGCAATGAGAAAAACTATAGAAAAAATGGAAAAAAAAGATCTTATCGGAGAAGCACGACGTTATGTGGACAACGCCCACAAAACACTGAAAGACAATGAAAACTACGACCCTGACACTCGTTGCTACGACGACAAAAAATATGTCCGTTCAGCCGGTCATTACCTGTGGCATGCTGTAATGCTCGCTTTGGATTCAGTCTTCCACGTGAGGGAGGATCGCCGCACCCGCATCGATGTAGATGCTTATCGTGAAGCCGTTAGAAAGCGGGACCGCAAGCTTCTCGCTTTGCTGAACACTAGTTATCAAATCCTTCATCTCCATATGGGATATGATGGAATCCTCCTCAAAGATTCCTGTGACACAGGATTCCATGTCACCAACGACATTATCGACCGCTGTGAGCGGCTGAGGGCCAGCTAAAACCATACTCATTTCACGGCATCACCAATCTGAATCCCAGTCGGTGCTGCCGCTATCCCAGTCGCTGCTGGAGCCGCCCCAGTCATCGTCGTCATCCCAGTCGTAGTCATCGCTATTGCTGCCGGCATCGTACCACGAGGTGGACTCAAAATCCTTTCCCGAGTGATCGTAAACACGATAGTCGCTGGCGTTATCCTTGTCGATGTCAATATCCTGCGACTCGTACCAGTCATCCGTGTTTGAGTCATAATAATACCAAGAGGAACCTTGATGATAATATTGGGTGCCATGGTAGTTGTAATAACCGTTAGGCGGGGTGTTGTCGAAAACAGACAGGATGGCACCGATAAGGAAGAGGACGAGGATGGCCATCATGCAGCCGCAGCCTTTCCTTTTCTTTTTATTCCCATCTGAAGCCGGCGGTTGATTCGACGGACGGTTGGCCTTTTGGTCGACAATCTCGGCTCTCAGGCGCTGATAAAGCTCGTTGACGGCATAGGCCTCGTCGGAGCCTTGGTAGCGAATGGCTCGCTCTCCCGTCGACTTATTCTTATACACCACACAATCGCCATTGCTGTCCTTGTAGATACCAAAGGCCTTTGGCTCGGTGATGTTCTTGCCAATGAAAAACCTGGTGACCTCCTCAGGTGGCAGATGATGAGCCACATACCAGGCCTGTAACTCTTCGATCGTCTTGGGCTGCTCGTTAGAAGTCCTGTTGGCTCCCGAGAGCGGCGCACCGCAATTCGGACAGCGCTCCGAGGTCTCCTCGATCATCGCGCCGCAGTATTCACATTTGATTTTCATTTCTTTTTTTCTTTGGCGAGACAAAAATAAAAATTATTTGGAAACCCCGGTAAAGTGTTTTACGATTCCGACCTCCCAGGACCCTTGGGCTTAATCAATGCCTTACAACGATTTTACTTGCCGTATTTCCGGTTTTTAGGATATATAACCCGTTAGGTAACGTGGAAACATCCACCGGGATACGGCCCGTTCTAACGGTTTGGCCTATCATATTGATGATGTGATATTCGCCATCCTTTTGATCTGGAACCTCCTCCAAGCCCACGGTGGTGGGTACCAACCGAACATCTTTTACCACAGCCTCACCATCAACCACCTTGATGGTATGAGTCTGGGAGAAATAACCACAACTGGTATAGGTTATATGGCTTGCCGCACCTCGGGCTTCACCGTCACTGCCCGACGTGGCGTCATTTCGGGCGCGTCATTGCGAGGAGCGTCAGCGACGAAGCAATCCACCGTTGACGTCAGTGGATTGCTTCGCTGCGCTCGCAATGACGTTCCAGACGAACCATAAACAAGTATCCCTATCAAAAGGAAAGCCAGCCGTTTCATGGATTGATGATGATTTTTTGGGTTGTTTCACCAATGGTAATAAAGTAAAAGCCTTGGTTTAAGTCACGCATATCTATTTGCTGATTATCAGATGAAATATTACCCGATTTTACCGTTTGTCCCAAGAGGTTGGTGATACGGTATTCTGTTTGCCCCTGTAGAGACGGTGCATGCACCGTCTCTACGTACAATATGCCCTTGGTCGGATTGGGATAAACAGCAAACGATGCCTCGGCGTTTTCATCTACCTCCATGTGAATCGTGTTGTAAATGGCATCGCAATCCTCCTCGCCGGTATTGAGAACCAATTCTCCGTCCTGCCAATAGCAGCGCAAGCCATCCACCTCATAGTCCTTGGCCATGGGCGTTTCGGGGAAGAAACTCTTCGTGTGGCCGATGCCACAGATGATATCGCCCGTAAAGAGGTGGCTGGGATCACTCACGCTGAGCACCCTATAGGTCTCGCTCTTGTAGGTAACCGTATGCGCTGCATCCACATGCACCGTAATGGTGTACCATCCCCCATCAATCACCCATTCGTCGCCCACATCGGCACCGAAGTCATAGAGCAGCGTGAACTCCTCCGTCTCCTTGTTCCACCAATAGATCTTATCGCCATCCTCGTAGATGTACTCGTGATTGATCCATTCCGTCTTGTCATACATGGTGTTGGTTTCCACAATAATCTTGGCGCGCCTGCTGTTGATGGCAGTATCCGCCGCATATTCCAAATGCTGGTAGGTAACGTCACCCGTGACATGTTTGATCTCATAATACCATTCAGTGCCTCGGGGGAAGATTTCAACATACGGTTCCGCTGCGGTGATATTGATACGGTAATAGAAATTCTGGTTGAAGTCCAACATCATTTTAGTTGTGAACGTTGCCGTGATTTCCTGACCTGTATAAATGGTGTCGTTGCCCACGAGAATCCATTGACCGCCATCATAGTCTTGTTCGTTTTCGAGATAATATCTCCTGCCATTCGCCATAAAGGCAAGCTCCATCCCTGGCAGAGGAATGTATCCGGTGTGTGGCATTGGAGCATCAACAATGGTTCCCGTCAAGGTGGTTTCCTCATCCGTGTCCATCTCCACCAACTCGACGACATTCACCTCTTCGCCAGGCATATCATAACGAAGGTGACGTATCCCTTTGATATCCACGTGCATGCCTTCCCTGAAAAGATCGTTGTTGATGAACGTGTCTTTGTAAAGTTGGCCGTTGCGCATCAGATAAAAAGGAGTGGGAAACGTGAAATCACCCCATAGATAAGTCAGGAAATGTTGGTTCTCATCCTCTTCACAAGGGCAGGAAAGGCAGGGTGGATCCCAATAATTCGTGGTCAACGTACCGCCCTCCAATTGGAAGGTGTAGTCCATAAATGGTCGTATGTCAACCAATTCCATCCCATAAAACTGGTTTGCATATTGATCGGTTTGGATACCGCAATGTCCGATGAAAGTATGCGGCAGACATCCCGCATTTAATGTCACGCCATTGAAGGTAAGCGGGAATTCTTGCTGTTCGCCATTGATGGTAATGTAATAAGTCTGATAAGGAGGATTTTTAGTTGTGATAATCACTTTATTATTGTCACTGTGCGCTTCAAGCGTTGCGTTGATGGCATCGTAATAGTGTGCAGTAGTCTGCTGGATATCAAGCACATTTTGCGAATCTCCCGCATAGTCATGCATCTCTCTGATGGTTCCAAACGCACCGATAGTGGCTCCCATGGGGATGGTGTCGTAACGCACGATGAGTCGGCTCAAATCGGTAGGATCGGGGCGGAAGCCATCCACTGTGACAGGATAGATATGATCGTCATCCACCCTAATGGCCTGTCCAGCACCGTGGGGATAATTACCAAAGGCAAAAGCCTCTTGTAAAACAACGACTTCGCCTTCGATGTAATGGATATCGTTGGTATTAAAGACGCTTTTCATGCGAGCGCCATGACCGCCAAAGTACAAATGTCCGTCGCGACCTTTATAAATGGAGCCGTCGCCCATGCCGCCAGGTGCAGGAGAATAGAGTGGCAGTGCCTCGCCGTATTCATAGAATGTCTCACCATGGTCGGCAGAATAACGCAACACTGTGTATTCGCCTACATTGTGAAGGTCGTAGATGATGCCGTTGTCGGCCACGGTGAACCGCCTGTCGGGAACGAGATACAAGCCTGGTTGTTGCTGGAATTGTCCGTAACCGCCAGCCACCACATTGCCTTCGGGATCCAACTCCATGTGGTAAATCAAAGCGCCTTCAATCAGCCAAGTCCAGTTGTCAATGTCATTAAAATTAGCGGTATAGATGCCTAATTCATAAATTGGAACCGCATTGGTTATGCTGATATAAACATTTCCAGCATGGTCGGCGAGGATGCTGCCGAAAACCATGTCCTGCAGGAAACTGATGCTAGTCTCATTCCACGATTCGCCGCCGTTCAAGGTCCAGAAGAACTTTTCATTATTGACCATGACGATAGTATCGTTGGATAGCGAATACATTCCTTCTACCCAGTTGGTAGAGATACCCGATGCCTGCTCCTGCCAAGTGTTGCCGTTGTTGTCGGAATAGCAGAGTTTGTGGCTGTTATCATTGAAAATGAAGATGCGGTTATTGTCGTTGATTGTAAAATGTTTTGAATTGACATAGCTCAAATCGTAGTTTAGTTGCCATGTCGCACCTTCGTCCTGGGAGCGATGGACGCCGCTATAGCCCCAGTTGCTGAAAATACTGCCGTCGGCAGAGACGCCAAGGAATTGGCCTTCCATTTCAATGGGTTTCCAGACGTTTTGTGCCGTCAGGCCGCTGAGGAAGCCTAGGCAGAGAATCATGATAAAAATTAGTTTTTTCATATTATTAAATTTTAAATTCTTTCTTCTTACTTCTGACTTCTGTCTTCTGTCTTCTTTTATTCTATTTCATTGATAATTTCTTCAAAACTGCGATCGTCCTGGGCGCCATCCATCTTCTCCTGCTTGATGCGGTATTTGCGGCGGGCGTAGGAGTTGGTCTGCAAATTCATCATGATGGAGATCACCTGGTTGCTGAAGCCTTGGCGGGTCAGGCTGCAGATCTGCAAATCGGTCTTGGTCAAAGTGGGATAACGCTCCAATAGTTTTTGGGTGAAATCGCTATAAACCAAGTCGATAAGCTCAAGATAATCATTCCATTCCGTCTCCACGAGATTGAAGTCCACGGTATTCCCGGTGACTTTCTCCGAGAGGGCCAACGCCGTCACAAATACCTTGTTTTTCTTCATGGCCACATCGAATTGACGTTGGCTCTCCTCCCCTTTTAGCTTGTCTTTCAACGTTTTCTGCCGAAGGAGCAACAGTGTCACCACCAAGGCCACGGCCAACAGCACCAATGCTAAATAAAGGTAAAGTGATTGCAGTTTGTGTTCCGACAGAAGTGTGTTCCTCTGAAGCTGAAGGTCGTAATCCCTCTTGATGTGTTGCATCTCCTCGATGTGCTGCTCAGCATGGGCCTGCATCAGGTTCTCGTTGTACTGTTCGCAACATTGCAAGGCCTTGTGATAGTCGTTTTGCAGCTCATAGATCTGGTAAAGACCCTGATAGGCCGGCATCCTGACGCCTGCTTTCTCGCTCTCTGTAGCCAAGTTCAGGTGCTCGATGGCAAGTTTGTCATTCTCGATATAATAATAAGCCATACCTAAAGTCAAATGGCAAAGGTCGGCACGTGCTCCATGCTCCAAGGCCTCGCTCACCAACTCGACCACCTTGTTGTATTCGCCTCGTTCCATATACACGTCGCGACAGAGTTCAAGCAGGATGTCTATCGACAACTTCTTGCTACTCTGGGTTTTAGCGATCTCAAAAGCCTCTTTGTAATACTGTTCGGCCTCGTCCACACGGTGCAATGAAGCCGCCACCCGACCAGCGTTTTGCAAGGCGCTCATTAGCAGCACGTTACCGGGCAATTGGCGGAATAGTTCAATGGCTTCCTTATGCAGCTCAAGGGCATCCTCTTTCATACCGTGTTTCCAATAGCGGGTTCCCAATTGATCCTTGATCTGCCCTTTAAGGCGTTTCACGTCGAAAGCCTCTTGGTTGCAGCGGTCAAGAACAAGAAGGGCTTGGTTGAAAGTCTCGGCCGCGGCTATTGAGTTTTCGGGGGATAGCTCAAGGCCCTCCTGATACAAGGCGTTGGCTTTTTCAAGCTTGTTGGTATTGGATTGGCAGGCGCAAAAAAAGGATGCCGCCAGAAGGATTATAGGGATGATATGTTGTTTCGTTCTAACCATGTTGCAAAGTTAGTCCGAAAAAACGGTTTGTCAAGGGTTTTGGATGGAATAGCTATCAGAAAGTTATAAAAATTTAAAATAAATTATTGTTAATCAATAATATCTAAAAACGCATAGCTATGTGATAGCTATTAGAAAAGTATTCTCTTCAACCACAATCGAAGAACCGGATCCCCTAATATATTTTATTGATTTACAACAAATTTAATTGATAAATAATTGCATTTCAAGAGATAAAAACCGTTGGATAATCTCGATATGTCAATGGGTTGACCGTTGAGTGTACCCGACATCACCGTCTGACCCATCAAGTTAACAATCTGGTATTCGCCTTGTCCGTGCTCAACAAACAGAATGCCGTTAGTAGGATTCGGATAGACCACTAGACCCGACTCCGACAAGGATTCGTCCACGCCATGATGATATTGTTCATAGATCTCATCACAGTCCATTTCACCATATTTGAAAACAAGATTTCCCTCCTGCCAATAGCAACGAATGCCTTCAACACGGTAATCCTTGCCATGCGACATCAGCCTTTCGGGGAAGAAACTGGTTAGGTGACCGACACCGCAAACGATACTCCCGCTAAACAGGCCATTCACATCGCTCACTTGAAGCATTCGATAGTACTTGCCTTCATATTCAAAGATTTCCACCTCATCCACATGCATCGTCAGGCTTTGTGTACCCACCTTGATCTCCCATGAATCACCCGCTTGTGCGGCAAAATCATACAGTATGGTGAACAACAGCAGCTCCTTGTTCCACCAATATACCTTATTATCCCTTTCGTAGATGTATTCATGAGTCACTTCTTTTTGAGATTTCTTATCATAAATTTGGTTAGTGCGAACAATAATTTTTGGCCGCTCGTTTCCGATAGTGGTATCGGCAAGATACTCAAGATGTTGATAAGTAATACTGCCGTTTTCGTTGACGATTTCATAGTACCATTCCTCCCAGCAAGGAAGTGGCTGAATGTTGGTGCAATCACGCCAACCCCTAGCGTTTTGATAGGCCTCAACAGATCCTTGTGGAACATAAATCGTGAGGTTAATGAAATTACTGAAATCTGGAAACGCACCCAGATCGATCAACGGAGGAATAGGATTGAAAGAATAAATCTTATCTAAATTGTCAGTATAGCAAAACGCATTACTCACAATGTAGGACACCGTTTCGGATAGCACTAACTCTCGAAGGTATGGATTAAAGCCAAAAGCCTCAAACCAAATCGTATCAATAGAGTTTGGGATGACAATTTTCTTAAAACAGCAATGCGAAAAAGCATAGTCCCCTATTACCTCCACTGAATTCGGAAGCACCAACGAAGAAGTGTCAAGACAACCGAAAAACGCCCCATAACCAATGGTTTTCACATTCGCCGGAATGGAAGGCATATGGGATAAACATTCCCCAAAAGCCCATTTACCAATAATTACCACATCGTCAGGAATAACTGAATTGTTACACCCCACCGCCAATGTAGCCGTCCTTTCGTCCACAATGCATTTGCCTTGGGCATGATACACTGGATTGTTATCGTCAACAACGATCGTATCTAATGTCGTACCCGCAAAAGGATTGATGCCGTCGCCGATATTTGTCAAAGAGGCCGGCACATATAGCCCAGTAAGTTGTCCACAATGCCAAAAAGCATAAGAAGCAACCGTAGTGACCGCATATTCAACACCGTCATAAATGACTGTGGCGGGAATGTTCAAATCACCCTGAAACTCCTCCCCGTCAACAGATCCTTCAAGACAAACTTCAGGAGGATTGGAGCTGACAATGGAATACAAAAGGTTTCCAGCCTCAAAATCATAGGCTAAGGCTCTGGTTGTTAGGCAAGACATAAATGCCATTACAAATAATAATCGTTTCATATTCAAATAGTTATTTAAATTTCACTGATAATTTCCTCAAAACTTCGCTCATCTTGCAAGCCGTTCATCTTTTCCTGCTTGATACGTGACTTGCGACGGGCATACGAGGCGGATTGCATGTTCATGATGATGGCCAGCACCTGGTTGCTGAAGCCTTGTTTGGTGAGGCAGCAGATCTGCAAGTCGCCCTGGGTCAAAGAAGGATATTTGGCCAACAGCTTAGTGGTAAAGCCGTCATACACCATGTCGATCAATTTCATGAAATCGGCCCAATCCTCCTCTTTCAGGTTGAAGTCGAGCGACGAGGCGGTAATTTGTTCGGACAATGACAAAGCCGTCAGATAAACCTTGTTTTTCTTCAGCGCCAGTTCCAATTGGTTTTTGGATTCCATGGCTTTCAGTTTCTCCCTCAGCGACTTCTGACGCAGCAGCAACAGCGTGACGGCCAACGCCACAACAAGTGCAACGAGAACACTATAGAGATAGAGATTTCTCAACTTTTGCTCCGATTGAAGTTGGTTTTCCTGCATCTTTAAGTCGTATTCAGCCTTGATGCGCTCCACTTCCTCCCGTTTGAACACTTGCTCATCCTGCATCATGTTTTCAACGAAAAGTTCATGACACTCAAGCGATCGCACATAATCGCCGGCCGACTGATAAATCACATACATGCCTTGATAGGCTGACATGCGTACGCTGGCTTTTTCGCTTTGCGCAGCTTCGCTAAGAAAAGCCAAAGCTTCGTTATCCTCGCCAAGGTAATAATGCGCCAAGCCAATGATTAAATGGCAAAATCCCGGATCCGCACCTCCTTTTAGCGCTATTTGAGCATTTTCAATCGCTTTTTGGTAGTCACCGCTTTCCAGATAGAGATCGTGACTGGTTTCCATGAGCAATTCGTTACAGAAAGCAGTGTCGTTGAGGTTTTTCGCAATTTGCCATGCTTCATCGTAATAAACTTGAGCCTCGTTGACGCATTGCAGCGATGCTTTTACGCGGCCACAGTTCCTCAATGCAGTCATCAGCAGCGTTGGCTCGTCAAGCTCACGTAGTAAAGCCACCGCATCAAGATGCAACTCCAGCGACTCCTTGTTAAGATCGTGTTTCCAATACATCGCACCAAGATTGTCCTCGATTTGGGCTTTCAGTCGATTCACCTCGTTACTTTGGGCGGTACAACGATTGATAGCGAGCAAGGCGTCACTAAAAGCTTCTGTGGCAGCTTCGTTGTTAGCAGCAGCACGTAGTTCCAAACCTGCTTGGAAAGAGGCATTGGCTTCTTTCAGGTAACGGGCTTCGTGATGGCAAGCTTGACAGGTGGCCAGCAACATGATTGCTACTATGAGAAAACGAGGCCTCACTGTTTGATAAACTTAACTGTTGTACCGTCAATGGTAATGAAATACATGCCAGAAGGCAGAGAGGAGGCATCAATGGTCTGACCATTGAGAACGCCCGTCATCATGGTTTGGCCCATCACACTAGTGATATGGTATTCGTATGAGGAAAGATCTCTGGAAGGTGTTGAAACCGTAATAATTCCGTTCGTGGGATTGGGATAGATATTGAATCTATCTGACACACACTCATTCAAACCCATGTGTATCGCATTGTAAATCTCATCGCAATCCTCTTCACCTTGATGATAGAGCAATGAATCACCCACCCAATAACAACGCAAACCCTTCACCTCAAAATCATCAACATGGCGCATCAGCTTTTCGGGAAAGAAACTGGTCATGTGGCCAAAGCCGCACACAATATCACCGCTAAACACTCCATCAAAATCGCTGACATGAAGCATCTTATGAGCAATCCCTTCGTATTCGAAAACGCCCACGCTATCGACATGTACCGTGACGCTATCCATTCCCACGTTTATCACCCATTCGTCGCCTTCATTGGCCGCAAAATCATAAAGCGTGGTGAACTCATGCAAGTCTTTGTTCCACCAATAAACCTTATCGTCTCTTTCCTTAACATATTCATGTGTGATTTCAATCTGACCGTCTTTATCGTAAACATGGTTGGTGCGCACGATTATTTTTGCTTTGTTACCGTTAATAACAGTATCTGAAGTGTATGCCAAATGTTGGTATGTGACATTACCATTGTCATCAATAATTTTGTAATACCATTCGGAATCACCTGCAATCAACGCATTAAACCATTCCAAATCAGCGACATTCAAACAATTATCAAATTGTTGGTAAACAGAGAAGTTTTTCCAGATGCAACCCTTGTTTTCATACCATCCCATCACATAAATATCATCAGAAAAAGCTTTAATTTTATTTGAGCCCGAAGAGCCATGAATATAATCAAACTCAAGTAAGGGTTGACTTGAATCATTTCTATATAAGGCATAAAATGCGCCATGAGGATACCACAAACAATAGTAATACTTTTCAGCGTATGCAAAAAAATTGTTCATAAAATCTAATCCGGAGGCTTCTTTTATTACCTCATTGTTTTTCCAAATTACAGGACAATAGATAGTCTCATTAATAGTATCACCAGTATTAATAATCTTTCCATGGCGGCCAAGAGTATAGACATCTCCGCCATCAATAGAGATTTCAGAAGCCTTCGAGTACACAACAGAAACATACGGATTAGGATTTCCTCCGTCATTTAAGTACAACAACTCATGATTTCTCCAAACAGCAGCCTTGGTTATGTCTTCTTGGACACAGCCACAGAAATAGGGAATACCCGTACTCTTATCAACATCGACATCATACAAATAACTATTATGAATGCCATCGCCCAATATCCAATGAGACGTAAAATCTGTCCCTTTCCAAACCATAGCCACATCAACACTATCTTCATTATTTTGATAACCAATGTAATAAAGAGTGTCATTTAAACAATAGATATCAATAATTCTTGTCTGTGAAAGACCTTTTGTTGTGACATATAGCTGATCGTTTTTACGAATATCAGTATATTGTAAAGAGTTATTATAATAATAGTTGACCAACCAATAGACGTTTTCATTAGAATCTAAAGTTAACGTTTTCGGCACAACATCGTGCCCCATCTTGGTAACCTTATAGATTTTTGTACCATTCTTATAAACTGCAGCTATTTTCCTGCTACCATAGTAACCAATAGAATAACTGTCTTGTGCGATGGTACAACAAGTCATAATCAAAAACATTGAAAGTAGAATCAACTTTTTCATAGCACGAGGTGTTTTTTGTTTGTAGCAAAGGTACACACAAAACAAGCCCTTGTCAAGGGGGGACAAGGGCTTGTCTATGGTTGCAAAAAGTTGAATTCTTACAAAATTTTGATTTTCAAACGATTAAAAACATGTGATAGACTTGTTATCTATGGTCATGTCTATCAATGTTTAGGCTTCAACTCATCGAAAATCATGTTGCGCAGGTTGTCGATCGGAACCCTAACCTGTTGCATCGTGTCGCGGTCGCGGACAGTGACGGTGTTGTCAACCAAAGTGTCGTTGTCGACGGTAACGCACATCGGGGTGCCGATGGCATCCTGGCGACGGTAACGCTTGCCGATGGAGTCTTTTTCTTCGTACTGGCACATGAAGTCGACCTTCAGGCTGTCGATGATCTCGCGGGCTTTCTCCGGCAGACCGTCTTTCTTGACCAGTGGCAACACGGCGACCTTGTAAGGAGCCAGGATAGCCGGCAGCTTCAGCACCACGCGCTCAGAACCATCTTCGAGCTTCTCCTCGGTGTAAGCATTGCTGAACATGGCAAGGAACATGCGGTCGAGGCCGATGGAAGTCTCGATGACGTATGGCGTGTAGCTCTCGTTGGTGTCGGGATCGAAGTACTGGAGCTTCTTGCCCGAGTATTTGGCGTGGGCCGAGAGGTCGAAGTCGGTGCGGCTGTGGATGCCTTCCAGCTCCTTGAAGCCGAAGGGGAAGTCGAACTCGATGTCGGTGGCGGCGTTGGCGTAGTGGGCCAGCTTCTCGTGGTCGTGGAAGCGGTATTTCTCGGCGGGCAGACCTAATGAGAGGTGCCATGCGAGGCGTTCCTGCTTCCAATGCTGGAACCATTCGAGCTCCGTGCCGGGACGCACGAAGAACTGCATCTCCATCTGTTCAAATTCTCTCATACGGAAGATGAACTGACGGGCCACAATCTCGTTGCGGAAGGCCTTGCCGGTTTGGGCGATGCCGAACGGAATCTTCATGCGGCCGGTCTTCTGCACATTGAGGTAGTTGACGAAAATACCCTGTGCTGTCTCGGGACGCAGGTAGATGGTGTCGGAGCCGTCGGCCACGCTGCCCATCTTGGTGGCAAACATCAGGTTGAACTGACGCACGTCGGTCCAGTTGCGGGTGCCACTGATGGGGCAGACAATCTCCAGGTCGAGGATGAGTTGCTTGATGGCATCGAGGTCGTTACGCTCCATGGCGCCATAGAGGCGGTGGCTGATTTCCTCGATCTTGGCCTTGTGTTCCAACACGCGTGGGTTGGTGGTCACAAACTGTTCCTCGTTGAAGGCGTCACCGAAGCGCTTGCGGGCTTTCTCCACCTCCTTATTAATCTTATCTTCAATTTTGGCCATATAGTCTTCGACGAGCACATCGGCGCGATAGCGTTTTTTCGAGTCGCGGTTGTCGATGAGCGGGTCGTTGAAAGCGTCGACGTGGCCTGAAGCCTTCCAAGTGGTGGGGTGCATGAAGATGGCAGCATCGATACCGACGATGTTTTCGTGCATCTGCACCATAGCCTTCCACCAGTATTCACGGATGTTCTTCTTCAGTTCCACGCCGTTTTGGCCGTAGTCGTAGACAGCCGACAATCCGTCATAAATCTCGCTCGAAGGGAAGATGAAGCCATATTCCTTCGCATGAGCGGTTATCTTCTTGAAAAAATCTTCTTGATTCATTATTGGTAACTATTTAAAATTCAGACTTTAATACTTAAAAATTAGATAATCAGCATCGCGTCACCATAGGTAAAGAAACGATACTTTTCGGCAATGGCTTCCTTGTAGGCTTTCATCAGCAAATCGTAACCAGCGAAAGCTGCCACTTCCATCATCATCGGTGATTTGGGAAGGTGGAAGTTGGTGATCATGCAGTTGGCAACCGAGAAGGTGTAAGGCGGGAAGATGAATTTGTTGGTCCAGCCTTTAAAGGGTTTGATCTTGCCGCTGATGGTCATGGCGGTTTCGAGTGCCTTCAATGAAGTGGTGCCAACGGCAAACACGTTGTTGTGGCGTTGGTTGGCTTCGTTGACCAGAGTACAGCATTCCTCGTCGATATACATCTCTTCCGAATCGGGCTTGTGCTTGGTGAGGTCTTCCACTTCGATGTCGCGGAAGTTGCCCATGCCAGGGTGCAGAGTCAGCTCGGCGAAGGAGGCGCCAACGATTTCAAGGCGTTTCATCAGGATCTTGCTGAAATGCATGCCAGCAGTAGGAGCCGAAACAGCCCCCTCCACTTTGGCGTAGATGGTCTGGAAGTCTTCGGCATCTTCAGGCGTTTCGTCACGATTGAGCTCTTTTGGGATGGGTGTATGGCCTAATGAAGACAGTGTTTTCTTGAATTCGTCATAGGTGCCGTCATACAGGAAACGCAGCGTTCTTCCTCTTGATGTGGTGTTGTCGATGACTTCGGCCACCAGCTCGTCGCCTTCTCCGAAATACAATTTATTGCCGATACGGATTTTGC
Organism: Bacteroidales bacterium; assembly: GCA_017531225.1. GTDB lineage: Bacteria > Bacteroidota > Bacteroidia > Bacteroidales > F082 > Limimorpha. Next base: position 553,294 of record JAFXLL010000010.1, read on the forward strand.
GCGCTGGGTCGACAAGCACGTCCCACAAACGGCTTTCGGGGTCAAGTTCGCGAAGCAATAGTACTTCGATCTTGGCACCTGTCTTTTCCTTTTCACCATAGAGTTTGGCGGGAAACACTTTTGTGTTGTTGATGACAAACACGTCGCCGTCTTTGACGTAATTGATGAGGTCCTTGAAGATGCAATGCTCAATCTTCTCGGTTTTTCTGTCGACAACCATCAAACGGGCTTCGTCACGGTTTTGCATCGGATGGAGCGCGATCAATTCGCTGGGCAGGTTGAATTTGAACTGCGATAATTTCATGCTATGTTAAGTTTTGATTTTTCTTTATAAAGGGCACAAAGATAGTGCAGGACAAAAGTTTTGTCAAGTTTTTTTCTTAATACATTGATTGCCAGTACTATTTCTGCTTATTTTCCTCTTGTTGCCTCTTCCATTCCTTGAATGCCTCGCCTGTGTCAACAATGTGCTGTCTCAGTTTCTCCAATGGCCAGGCGTCTTCTACGTTGAAGTCGCCGATGCGGGTGCGGCGCAGTGATGTGAGGCAAGCGCCGTTGCCCAAAGCCTTGCCGAAATCGTTGGCGAGGCTGCGTATGTAAGTGCCCTTGCTGCATGTCACCTCGAAGTCGAGTTTGGGGAAACGGTCGAGATTGAGTTTGAAATCATCGATGCGGACATCACGGGCTTTCAGCTCGATTTCTTCGTCGGAGCGGGCATAGTCGAAGGCGCGTTTTCCTTTGATTTTAATGGCGGAGTACTTAGGTGGGTATTGCTTGAGGTCGCCGAGGAATTGTTGCCGGGCAGCTTCAATCTGTTCTGGAGTGATGCCATCCGTGGGGAAGAAGGCGTTGGGCTCGCTTTCCAAGTCAAAGGTTGGTGTGGTTTGTCCCAGTAGAATCGTCCCGGTGTAGGTCTTCACCTGCGCTTGAAATGTATCGATTTGTTTGGTCATCTTGCCCGTACACAATATGAGCAGACCCGTTGCCAAGGGGTCCAAAGTCCCAGCATGGCCCACCTTGAGCTTGCGGATGCCATAGCAACGGTTGAGCAAGGAACGGATGAAGTTGACCGTGTCGAACGACGTCCAGTCCAGGGGTTTGTCGATGAGGATGACCTCGCCTTCTTCGAAGTTGAACATCAGGCGAAGATTATGGCAACGAGGCCGATGATGGCGCAATAGACGGCAAACCAAATCAGTTTGCCCTTCTTCACGATGTTGATCATCCACTTGCAGGCGAAACAGCCTGCGATGAAGGCGGCTAGGAAGCCTACGATGGCAGCCAAAGGCGAGATGCCGTCCATGGCTTGACTGAAGCCGACATCAAAGATGTCCTTGATGTCAAGCAATGCCTCGCCAAGGATGGGAGGAATGACCATTAGGAAGGAAAACTGGGCTAGCTTTTCCTTTTTGTTGCCAAGCAACAAACCTGTCGCGATGGTTGAGCCAGAACGAGAGAGACCTGGCATAACGGCGCAGGCCTGGGCAATACCGATGATGAAGGCATGCAGACCACTGATGTTTTCCTTCTGACGCGGTTTGGCAAAGTAGGAAAAGGCAAGCAATGTAGCTGTCACTAAGAGCATGATGCCCACGATGAGGAGACCCGAGCCAAACACTTCCTCCACTTTGTCCTTGAAGAAGAAGCCCACGATAGCCACTGGAATCATCGAGATGAGAATGTTGATGGCATATTTGGTGCCGTCGTTGAGGCCTTGGTAGGTTCGCCACGACTGACGGGTGAACAAATCCTTGAAGATCCACACGATTTCCTTCCAGAGGATGACTAAGGTGCTGAGCACTGTGGCCACATGAAGCAATACGGTAAACGTGAGGTTTGAAGAGCCGTCGTCAAGGCCAAAAAGGGCTTGGCCGATGGCCAGATGTCCACTGCTGCTGACGGGAAGATATTCCGTCAGGCCCTGAAGCAGGCCGAGTATTAATGCTTGTAACCAACTCATTTCTTGCTCCTCCAGAAGATTGCAATGATCTCTACCACAAAGCCAGCCAAGACCAAGATGGGAGCTAAGGTCAGGTGTTGAAAGTCAAACATCTTTTCGTTGAAGACATCGGGGTCGCTTGAGCCACCACCAATCATCAGGATGAAGCCAATTGCGATGAGGGCAAGGCCAATGAGGACGATGATGTAATTCTGTTTTCCGAAAGGCATTACCTTCTGTTCGTCAGAGATTTCGTTGGTTTCTTTTTTGTTTTTTTCTTTTGCCATGGTATAATGTTGTTTGTTTTTCGATTTTTATACGTGCCCTTCGATGGGTTCGATGTCTTTATGCATACAGTCGATCGACATCAGCGTTGAGGTATTTCCTAAGGGCTGAGTGGGTGGAAAGACCTCCGAGCAGAATGCCTAGGATGATGATCCCAATGAAAATGCCGATGATTATCTTGTAGTCCTGAATTGCTGACATCTCAGGAATTCGTTTGTTAAGGCCGTAGAGTAATAAGGCAAGGAAAGCATCCGCCAACAACGCTCCGAAAAAGCCTTGAGAAATACCACTTTTGATAAAAGGCCTACGGATATAAGAGGCTGTGGCACCTACAAGTTGCATGCTGCGAACAAGGAAACGCTTGGAATATATGCTAAGGCGTATGGTATTTCGAATCAAGGTGACAGCGATGATAAGAAGGATGACGCTGGCAATCATCAGCGCAAATCCGATGCGGCGTACGTTTTGGTTGATGAGGTCGACGAGTGACTTCTGATAGTAAACCTCCTTGATGTCGGCATTGCCAAGCAGTTGCGATTCAATCACGTTGAGGCTGTCGTTATTGGCCCAAGCGGCGTTGAAACGAACGTCGATGGAAGGGAGGAGAGGGTTTTCCTCGTTGCCGAGCCATTGGAGGAAGTCTTCGCCAAGGTCGTCGCTAAGGCGGCGTATGGCTTCTTCTTTGGTGATGTATTCCGTCGACTTGACGGCAGGCATGGCATCGAGTTCTTTTTGCAAGCGTAAGATATTGGCTTCCTTTACATTGCTGTTCATCACAATCTCAAAACCGATGTTTTCCTTAAGGTGGTTGGAGAGCTTTTTGGCATGCATGATGAGAAGGGCGAATACACCTAATAGGAAGAGTACCAAAGCGATACTCATCAGCGACATAAAGTAGGATCCTGCCACGCGGCGTTTGCTTGAACTTTTTTCTGACATATTGACTTCGTCGAATCTTACGATTTCATCGTATTATGAAACGGCAAAGATAAACAATTTATGCGGCGTAGTGGAAAAATTTCTATTTTTGTACTTTCAAACCTATGGGAAATGCAAGTACTGAAATCCAACATACGCACTGATTCCGAGGAGTTCAAGCAGAACGAGAAGAACTTCCTCGCCTTGATGGCGCAATATCGTGAGGCAATGTCGGCTTCCATGCAGGGTGGGGGCGAAGCTGCTGTGGCCAAACACAAGAAGCGCAACAAGCTGCTCGCCCGTGAACGCATCGACTTGCTCATTGACCCGAACACCCCGTTTTTGGAACTGTCGCCAATGGCTGCCTACGACACCTATAACAATGACTTTCCTTCGGCTGGCATTATCACTGGCATTGGTGTCATCCAAGGTCGTGAGGCGGTCATCGTGGCCAATGATGCCACTGTAAAAGGAGGCACTTACATGCAGTACACGGTGAAGAAACACCTTCGTGCTCAGGAAATTGCCATGGAAAACCATCTGCCGTGCGTCTATATGGTCGACAGTGGTGGCGCTTTCCTGCCAGAACAGGATACAGTCTTCCCCGATCGTGACCACTTTGGCCGTTTCTTCTATAATCAAGCACGCATGTCGGCCATGGGCATCCCGCAGATTGCCATCGTGATGGGTATGTGTACCGCTGGTGGCGCTTACGTTCCTGCCATGAGTGATGAGACCATTATCGTGCGCAACCAAGGCACGATTTACCTTGGTGGACCGCCCTTGGTAAAGGCTGCTACGGGCGAGGTGGTTACTGCTGAAGAACTAGGTGGTGGCGAGATGCACACCTCCGTGTCGGGTGTGGCCGATCACTTGGCCGAAAACGACCAGCATGCCTTGCAGATTTGCCGCAACATATTCAAGACCTTGGAGAAGTCCCACCGCCAGAAACTGGATATATTACCCGTGGAAGCTCCTTTGTATGACCCGCACGACCTGTACGGTCTCGCGCCTATCGACTTCCACAAGCTCGTCGACCCGAGGGAAATCATCGCTCGCCTTGTCGATGGCAGCCGTTTCCAGGAGTTCAAGTCACGCTATGCAACTACCATCGTTTGCGGCTTTGCCCACTTGATGGGATTTCCTGTTGGAATCATCGCCAACTACGGTGTGTTATTCTCAGAATCAGCCTTAAAAGCTACCCATTTCATCGAGTTATGCTGCCAACGTAACATTCCCTTGGTGTTCTTGCAAAACATAACAGGCTTCATGGTGGGCAAGCAATACGAGCAGGGGGGTATCGCCAAAGACGGCGCCAAAATGGTGCATGCTGTCTCTAATGCCAATGTGCCTAAGTTTACGGTTATCTTTGGTGGCTCGTTCGGTGCCGGTAACTACGGTATGGCAGGACGTGCCTACAGCCCGAGGTTGCTCTTCATGTGGCCCAACGCCAAGATTTCCGTTATGGGTGGCGAGCAGGCTGCCAGCGTGTTGGCCACTGTCAAGGAAGACCAATACAAATACAAAGGCCTTGAAGTGCCTAAAGACGAAATCGCCCAGCTGAAGAAAGAGATTCTGGCCAAATATGACTATGAAGGCTCAGCGTTTTATAGTACCGCACGGCTATGGGACGATGGCATCATCGATCCGATAGACACAAGGAAGATTTTGGCTTTAGGCATCGCTGCCTCGTTGAACCAGCCCTTCCCACAGCAACAGTTTGGCGTGTTCAGGATGTAACAGTCCTCGCAATCTTTTCGATATTCAAACTTCTTGCCGAAGCATCGATGATGTCTTTATAGATGCCACCTTTCTTGTATATGGTGTCGGGGTCACCGTCTTCTTCAACGCGACCTTGCTGTAAGGCATAGATATAGTCGGCATCAATGATCTGCGAGATGCTATGCGAGATGATGATGACGGTGCGGTCTTTCTTGATGGCATCGATGCTGTTCTTGATTTGCTCAGTCGCGATAGCATCAAGGCTAGCCGTTGGCTCGTCAAGGAAGATGATGGGCGGGTTCTTGAGGAACATGCGTGCGATGGCAACACGTTGCTGTTGACCACCTGAAAGGTCGGCGGCATTGTTGTTGAATTGCTTCGGCAACTCCATGACCTGGTCGTAGAGATGCGACTTCTTGGCGGCCTCCACCACGTCTTCGTGCGTAGCCTTGGGATTGCCGTAAAGGATATTCTCCTCGATGGTGCCATCGAAGATGTGGTTCTTTTGCAGCACGAGACCGATGTTCTCACGAAGGTATTGCGTGTCGTATTCGCGCAAATCCACACCATCCAAGAAAATCTGGCCCACTTGAGGCTCATAGAACTTGTCCAATAGGTTGACGATGGTACTCTTACCCGCACCGGAGAGTCCGACCAAGGCGGTAATCTTGCCCGGGTCGATGGTCATATTCACATCGAAAAGGGCTTGGTTGCCATTGGGATAGGTGAAGTCGACATGCTTGATTTCGAACTTGCCGTGAATCTTCTCGGGACGGTAGCTGCCCGAAGGCTCGATTTCTTTCTCGGAGTTGAGGATGCCGAAAAAGCCCTCAGCATAGATTAAGGCGTCGTTCACGTCATCGAAGATGCGCTGCAACTGCGTGATGGGGGCTATGACATTGCTGAACAGCATCACATGGTACATGATCTTACCGATGGTCATTCCGGGATAGCCTTTCAACACGAGGTAGGCAGTGAGGATGATGACTAACACAGTACCAACCTGTCTCACAAAGCTCTTCACACCGTTGTAATAGAAGGCCACACGACGGGTTTTCATTTGGTTTTCAGTCACTTGATTCTGAATATCGAGCTGCTTCTGAGCCTCAATCTGCTCTCGGTTGAAACTCTTGATGACATTGATGGAGTCGATGATGTTCTTGATGCCCTGACTCTTGGTCTCGAGGTGGGTACGCATCTCACGGCGCCAGCCTTTGAGGCGCTTGGCCTGGCGGTAGGTGATCCAAAAATAGATGGGAACGATGCCCAAAGCCACTAGGCCGACATACACATTGGCAGCAAACATCAGTATCAAAGCCAGCAATGCGCTCGTGAACAAAGGCAAAAGGTCGATGAAGAAGTTCTGCACTGTGCGCGACAGGCTGCTCACACCTTGGTCGATACGGGCCTGGAGTTTGCCCGTGGCATTGTCGCCCGAGTTGAAAAAGGCCATCTTGAAGGTCAGCACCTTCTCGATGACGCTTTGGGCTAGGTCGCGGCTGACGAAGATGCGCATCCGCTCGCCGTAGTAGTTTTGGGCAAAGGTGATGAGGGCCGAAAGGATTTCCTTGCCCAACAGCACGATGGTGATGATGGTCATGATGCGGGCGGCCTGGCTCCAGTTGAAGTCAGTGCCGATGAGCGAATTGATGGCGTCGACGGTCCTGTCCAAGACGATGGCGTTGACCTGGGCCATCAGAGAGCCGACAAGGGTTAGTATTAAAGTGATGAATACCAGCCATTTGTATGGCTTTACAAAGGGTCGGATGTTCTTGAAGAGTTGGAAGAGATTCATAGTATTTTTATTGTTTAATTGTTTTCGGAGAGAACGTACATCAAGCAATTGCGACAGTCGAACTCGAGTCGGAAGACATTGGAACCATTACGGATCCATAAAGGTGTTGCCTTTTGTCCCGTTTCCTTGCTGCACATGCCATTGGCAAAACGTATGCAATGGTGGCAGGTCATGAGGCGTTCAGGAATGGCGTCAGGGTCGATGGTTGTTGTTGAGACTTTCCCTGAAACGACTCTATGCATGCGGTTATTCCGATGGTTTTCTATCAATTCAGACATCATTTTTTCCACCAGATTCCGTTTCATCTCGCCAATGACGGAGGCAGGGATCAAACGAGGTTCAGCGAATTGCAATTCCAGATTGATCGGGTTGAACACCGTGTCGCCCCATTGTAGGGCCTTTTTGCGGATGTTTTCGGTGGCTTTCTCAGGGTTGTTGGCAGTGATTTTGTCAATTGAGAATTGAGAATTGAGAATTGATAATTCGGGTTGGGAGATGTGTTGGGCGGATAGTTCATAGCCGGTTTCTGTCTCGGCCAAGGTTAGATTAATGTCGATTTTTCGGTTGCCATTGGAGGCATCCACCTGTTTTTGCCATTCAATGTCGTAATTGCGATAGATCTTTGTGCCACGTTGGGCGCCATGGGGGCGGTTGCACGATACTGTTTGGCCATTCACCACATCGGCCCGCAAACCTTGCAGTTCGTTGTTTTCATTCAAGAAACAAAGGCCGTCACCGTTGTGCAAAGTCTTGCCGGTTTCGATTTCCATGCGGAGAGGATTGCACCAACGTACTACTCCGATGTATTCGCCCATCGATTTCGGGGTAAAAGGGGCGTCGATACCTTCTTGCCTGCCATGGATGAAGAAATCGGTGAAACCACGGTTGAAGGATTTCTCGGGGTTGACCTCGAAGCTATAACTGCAATGCCCTAGCGAAGCCTGTCGGAGATCGTGGCGACGACTGAAGATAGCATCAAGTTTCTGCCGATAGTATGCCGTCACGTTCTTCACATAGTCAGCATCTTTCATGCGGCCTTCAATCTTGAAGCTTGTGATGCCAGCATCAATGAGTTCCTCCAGATGAGCACTGTTGTTGAGGTCCTTCAAACAGAGCAGATGACGGTTCTTGAAGAGTTCCTTGCCGTTGGCATCTAGCAAATCCCAAGGCAAGCGGCAGGGCTGAGCGCAGGCACCGCGATTGGCGCTACGGTTGCCAATGTACTGGCTTAGATAGCATTGCCCACTATGACTAACGCAAAGTGCGCCATGAATGAAGAACTCCAAAGGCACAGAAGTTTTCTCTCGGATTTCTTGTATTTGTTTTATGCTGAGCTCACGACCTAGGACCACTTGACTGAAGCCTAATTGTTCCAGCATTTGCACTTTCTCCACTGTCAGGTTGTCGCATTGTGTGCTGGCATGAAGTGGAATGGGAGGTAAATCAAGCTGGAGCAGTTGCATGTCCTGGACAATCAACGCATCGACGCCAACATTCCAGCAATCATACGCCATCTTGCGGGCACGTTCCAATTCATTATCATACAGCAAGGTATTCAACGTCACGTAGACTTTGGCGTCAAACAAGGCCGCATGGCGGCACAGGCGTTCGATATCCTCCATATTGTTGGACGCCTTTTCGCGAGCGCCAAAGTCGGGGCCACCGATATAGACGGCATCCGCCCCATGGTTGATGGCAGCCATGCCTACTTCGCAATCCTTGGCGGGAGAGAGAAGCTCGATTCTTGTTGTTTTCATGGCGCAAAAATACGTTTTTCAGTTCGAAATAGGATTTTTTTCATAATTTTGCGCGTTTTGTATTTATGAAAACACAAATAAAAACAATATTGTTTGCACTGACGGGGGTACTGCTTTTTGCTTCTATGCTTCGAAACTGTTTCAACTTGCCTAGATTCAGGGGGTTGAAAGGAGTGGTTGTGGAACAGGCCAAGCCTCAACTCAACTTTAAGAGTTACAGTAATGGCAGTTTCCAAACCCAGACCGAGCAGTATCTCAAGCAGCATTTTGGTTACCGCGAGCCACTGATTCGACTCCATAATCAATATCTTTGGGATTTTTATGGTAAAACGCCTGTTTCTGAGGGACAAATCGTATTTGGGAAAGACGGCTGGATCTATGAGCCATGGGTGGTGAGAGACTATTATCAAACCCTCTTTTTCACCCATGCCGATAATGCCGAGGAAATGACCCGGCTGTTGAAAGGAGAAGCCAAACGCTTGTACCAGTTGCAACATATCTTAGAGCCTTATGGTAAATATCTCTTTGTGTGCATGCCCCCTTCAAAGGATATGATCTATCCGGAATACCTTCCTGAAAACCATGACACAAGGCATGAAGGAGAAGAAAAAATGTCTGCTCGCTTTTTTGTCAAGGATGAATATGCCCGATTGGGTGTAAACTTTCTGGATTTGGGGCAAGATTTCCTGTTGATGAAGGACACTGCCGACTTTATGTTGTTCCCGACAACCGGAACACACTGGTCGAGATACGCCTCACTGTTTGCCGCCGACACTCTTATCCGTTACATGGAATATTTGGGTGACATCAATATGAGGAATCTGGTTATTGGACCTCGGACTTTAGCAGATGCCGAAGATCAGGATAAAGACCTTGAGAATCTCCTCAACTTGATCAGGGCACTCCCTCGACCACAATATTACTATGCAACGGCGACTACCGACAATGATAGCACAGCCGTGAAGCCCAAAATGATCACCATCGGCGACTCGTTCTGGTGGAACATTGTCCAGCAACTGCCGATGAAGGAAATCTTTTCGGCTTTCCCCTATTGGTACTACAATAGCACCATCTATTACGATAAAAACCACCATTCGGTGGATGAGGTCGACCTTGTAGACGAAATACTGTCCACGGATTTCTTCAATCTGTTCTACAGCTCGACGCAGCTCTACAGAATGAACAACGACTTCACGAAGAAGGCCTTGATAGCCCTTTGCTACGATCCTGAAGAAATCGAATCCATCAACGATGACATTGAGCAGAGCATCCGTTGCGACTCGAAATGGATGGAAAGACTGGAGGAAAGGGCCTCAACGCAGGGAAAAACCATCGACGAAGTCGTCAGCAACGAGAGGAAATGGCTTGTCAACAAGTTCCCGGAAAAGTATTTCCCCGCACTGAAAGACAGCATTCCCACCAAACGTGCTAAGCGCGTAGAAGCTTATTATACACTAGACTCCTTGTCTTTCATCGAGCAAGAGATTGAAAAAGTCATCCTTGAACTCAAAGCCAGCGAGCAAAAGATGGTCTCCATACGCGAAAAGGCGACTAAACATAACAAAACCATTGATAAGGCGCTTCGCGATGACGCACATTGGGTCGTCAACAACAAAATCCAGCGGGGTGTCTTGAAATGGCATGGAACAACAAAACATTAATCAAAGAAACAAACAACCATGGTATTCAGTAGTAACGTCTTCCTCCTATACTTCATGCCAGCCTTCTTCTTGGTCTATTTCCTCACACCGAGGAAAGCCAGAAACTATGTGCTCTTGCTGGCATCGCTCGTCTTCTACGCCTGGGGCGCGCCGGAGTTTATCATCCAGCTCGTCGCCTCAACCGTGGCCAACTTCTACCTGGTCCAATGGATGTGTAAGACCGAGAAAAAAGGACTGAAAAAGCTGCTTTGCGGCATTTCCATTATCATCCCTATCGGGTTGCTTCTGTTTTACAAGTACGGCAACTTCACGATGGAAAACCTTAACGCCATTATAGGCCTTACGGGACATGCCCCGCTCACATGGAAACGTATCATGCTACCCATCGGCATTTCTTTCTTCTCGTTCCAAAGCGTCACATACACCTTGGACACTTACCGTGGCGTCAATAAGCCGATGGAAAAACTTACCGATTTTGTGTTGTACATCATCATGTTCCCACAGCTGATTGCCGGTCCGATCATCCGTTATTGCGACGTGGCCGACCAAATCCGCAGCCGCGAGTCGACCATGGACGACCGCTTACAGGGCTTCTACCGCTTCGTCATCGGCTTGTGCAAGAAAATCCTTATCGCCGACGTGATAGGTGCCCAAGTGGATGCTATACTGGGTCCTGCCAATTACTCCCTTCTGGACGCGGGACAAATCTCGGACATCTTCTCACGTGTGGCCAACCTTGACAGCACCACGGCTTGGATTGTGTCGTTGGCATATACCTTCCAGATTTATTTCGACTTTGCGGGTTACAGCGACATGGCCATCGGCTTGGGTCGCATCATGGGTTTCAGATTTCCCGAGAACTTCGACAATCCATATACCTCACGCTCCATTACTGAGTTCTGGCGTCGTTGGCACATGACGTTAGGAGCGTTCATCATGAACTATCTCTACATCCCATTAGGTGGTAATCGTAAGGGTAAGGCTCGCATGTATCTTAATCTATGGATTTGTTTTCTGCTTTCGGGATTGTGGCACGGCGCCTCATGGAACTTCGTCGTTTGGGGTGCTCTTCACGGTCTCCTCATATGTGCCGACAAACTCTTCCTCGGAAAAGTGATGAAGAAAATCGGCATGGTGCCGAGTGTTATCCTCACTTTCCTCACGGTCAACATCATCTGGGTGTTCTTCCGTGTCGAGGACTTTGGCTTGGCCTGGATGCTTATCAAGCGCATGTTCGCCTTCGATTTTACCCTGCTGCCTTTCAGCGGCAATGCACAACTCTACGTCACCATGATTATAGCCGCCTTCTTCTCCTTCTTCACATTGTCGAAGTTTGGGCAAAAGGTCCAGAAAAAGGTCTTTTTCACAGATTTCACCAATGGCCAGCACATTGCAGTATGGATTATCGCTGCATTTGCTTTCGTGTTTTGTGTAGCAGCCCTGAACGCCTCCAACTTCAGCCCCTTCATTTATTTTAGGTTTTGAGCTATGAAAAAGAACAACATAACGAAAACATTATTGTTTGGGTTGACAATGCTTTTGTTGGTCTCTTTCACCATTCAACAGCATTTTCGTTTTTTTTCCTTTGCTCCGTTGAACGGGGTGTTTGTGCCAACCCCACAACCCCAGCTAACCTATGAATCGTATCGTTCTACAGAATATCAATCACAAACCGAAAGCCATATCCGAGAAAGCTTTGGATTTCGAGAGCCTCTCATCAGATTCTTCGACCAGTTTTTGTATGATTTCTTCCACACCACCTATAACGAAGAAGTCGTCGTCGGCAAAGACCATTGGTTCTATTTCAAACAGCATGTCAACGAATACTATGGTACAGAAATGTACCGTTGGTATGGTTCTAGCGAGGAAGCTTGCGCCGATTTCGATCGCGAGGCCAGACTGATGTGGAAACTTCGTGGCGTGTTGAAAGAGTACGGCATCGAGTTTCTCATGTTTATGGCGCCTGATAAAGGCTTCCTTTATCCCGAACACATGCCCTACCGTAAACACGATACCACCACCGTCAATGCTCGCGAATACTACTCCGCCAAGTTCGATGATTATGGCTTCCCCTACATTGAGATGACGAAATGGTTTATTGAATTGAAAAAAGCCGACACACTGCCATATTCCCTGTTTTCACAATCAGGCGCCCATTGGGGTTTTTCAGCAGCCTTGGCAACCGACTCCTTGCTCCGTTTCATGGAAAACCTGAAAGGCGAGCAGTTGCCCAGACTGCATTTCGGACCTTTGCGTGAAAGCTCGGAAGCAACCCTTAAAGGTGATCACGACTTGGAAAACACTGTCAATTTGATGCGGCCGGTGCCCCACGATTATGACAGGCTCTATGATGCTGAGGTGACTGTTGTGACCGACCCCACCACAATAAAGCCTAATGTGTTGTTCGTCGGGAACTCCTTTCTGCGACGAATGCATTACTACGTGCCTTTCGACGATGTGTTTTCCTATTCCGAGTATTGGTACTACAATTCAACGGCGTACTATGGCAAAAAATACAGTAAAAATGCCAATGTGTTTAGTTTGGACATTCTACAAAAAATATTGGACGCGGATTATGTGGTTTGGTTTACCGATGGTAACCAGATGTATAAGACAAGCTATATGTTTGTTGAAACCGCTTTACTCAATCTCTGTATTGACGACGACCTAGTACAAGAAACTCGAGATTACATCTTGGATAGCCTGGACAGAGATAGTCTGACCTTGTTGAATACCGCCAATATGAATGAGAAAGAACGAGGCAGTTTGTTATGGAGTCAAGCTGACAAGCTTCTTAAAAAGAACTTAGAGTATTACTTCCCAGATCTTGCGGGCAACAGCATTCCTGTTGTCAGAAACTCCAGAGTCACTGAGGCTCTTGTGATAAAGAGAATCAAAAAAGACCCAAAATGGATGATGGCATTATGCTGTCAGTCAATCATACAGGATCTCCCATTAGACGATATTTTAAAAATCGAGGCAAAAAACATTTTGTGTAATGGTCTTTTGATGCGTGACATGAAAGAATCTATTTCGCGTGAAGTATATATAGAATACCTTGTGCGTGAAATGATAGAGGAAATTAGTGGTAAACCAGAGCTGTTGGAAAAAATTAATAAAAAAGCTTTGGAAAACGGTAAGTCATTTGAAGATCAACTTCGTGGCGATGCGCGTTGGTTGATAAATGAACAGATTAAGAAAGGGACTATTGTATTGGAAGAATGACATCATGAGAAAATTCAAGATAAAATATGACTGGATACTATTTGCCTTGTTGATGGTCTTTCTCTTTGTACCTATCATTCAAGAGTGGACAGGCATCTTTCCCGTGAAGCCCATGAAAGGCGTTTTTGTGCCTACCCCGAAACCCGAGTTTTCCTTCGAGACATACAAGACAAATGCATATCAAACTCAAATTGACAAATACACCAGTGAGAACTTCGGTCTGAGAGAAACCGTCATCAAGCTCTACAACCAGTATCTTTGGGACTTCTTCCACAAAACGCACGTCAGCAAAGAACAAATCGTGTATGGCAAAGACGGTTGGCTTTACCAGCCTGGAGCGATATCTGACTATTACCAGAAGCAATTCCGGTATTATGCCGCCGACTCTGCGCAGATGGCCTCGATGTTATCAAAAGAGGCGCACCGCTTATTGCTGCTCCAACAAGTCCTTGAAAGCTACGGCACGCACCTTTTTGTTTGCCTTGTGCCCGCCAAGGACCTGATTTATCCCGAGTTTCTCCCTGATGACAAAGATACAATCTACGAAGGAGAGCCTAAGATTTCGGCGCGATTCTTCAACGAAGAAGAATTCACACGACTCGGTGTCAACCACTTGAATTTGGAGCAATGGTTTCTGCGAATCAAAGACACTGCCAACTTCGCATTGTTCCCAAAAACAGGCATGCACTGGTCGAGATATGCCGCCCTTCAGGCCGCCGACACGCTTGTCCGCTATATGGAAAACTTAGGCGACATCAACATGAAAAACCTCGTCATCGGCCCCAAGGAACTCGACAATGCCCGCAACCCTGACGATAACCTCGAAAGCCTGCTCAATTTGCTACGCCCCATTTCAAAACCCAAATACTATTACGCCGAAGGCACAACAGACGGCGACCCCACAGCCTCTCAACCGAAAATGATTGTCATCGGCGATTCATTCTGGTGGGTCATAGCCGCCCAAATCCCATTGAAAGAAGTCTTTTCAAGAGTGCCCTACTGGTATTACAACAGCACCGTCTATTATGACAACCGCTATCATTCCGTGGATGAGTTGAACCTTGCGGAGGAACTGGTCTCTTCAGATTTCGTCGTCTTGTTTTACTGTGCCACGCAACAATACCGCATGAATGACGGCTTCACCCAAAAGGCATTGAAAGCTCTATGCGTTAAGGACAGTGTCGCGGTCATGGACTCGACTGATTTTGTCGAGCGCGAAATACAACGTAACATCGGAAAAATATTGGCCACGCCCAGCTCGATGGAAAACATACGCGAGAAGGCGGCTCTAAATCACAAGACCGTAGAGAAAGCCGTGCGCGACGACGCAAAATGGATTGTCAACTACCAAATTCAGGAGGGCATCCTGAAATGGCCTAGTGAAGATAACCACACCTCTATGGACTCGACCACTTTCATCGAGCTTGAAATCCAACGCACCATAAAAGCCCTATCGGCGAAACCTGAAGCCATGGAGTCGATACGTGAGAAGGCAGCTAAATACAGCAAGACTGTCGAAAAAGCCCTTCGCGACGATGCCCATTGGGTGGTCAACTACAAAATCCAACAGGGCACCTTAATATGGCCTGGAACAACAAAAGATATAAACACAAAAACAGAAAACCATGGTATTCAGTAGCAACATATTTCTCCTATACTTCATGCCGGTGTTCTTCCTGGTTTATTTTATATTACCGAGGAAGGTCCGCAACTATTTCCTACTACTCGCTTCACTTGTGTTCTATGCTTGGGGTGCACCAGAGTTCATCATCCACCTGATTGTGTCGGTCATCGCCAACTTTTATCTGGTACGATGGATGAACAAGACGGAAAAACCGGGTCTGAAGAAACTGCTATGCGGCATTTCCATTGCCATCAGCATTGGGTTGTTGTTCTATTTTAAGTATGGCAATTTCACGATGAACAATATCAACTCCGTGTTGGGCTGGTTCCATGCCGAGCCGTTGAAGTGGACCAAAATACTGCTTCCTATCGGCATTTCGTTCTTCTCGTTCCAAAGCGTGACCTACACCTTGGATACCTACCGCAAGGTGAACGAGCCAATGGACAAGTTGAGCGACTACATGCTCTATATTGTCATGTTCCCACAGCTCATTGCTGGTCCCATTGTGCGCTACTGCGACATTGCTGATCAAATTCGCAATCGTGAGTCGCTTTATACTGACAGGTTACAGGGCTTTTACCGTTTCGTCATAGGTTTATGCAAAAAGGTTCTTATTGCCGATGTCATAGGATTCCAAGTCGACCAGGTTTTGGGTCCGTCTAATTATGATGTTTTAACCACTGAACAACTTGCCGACATTGCCAACAAGATAGCCACCATCGACTCCACTAGCGCTTGGATTGCCATCTTTGCCTTCACTTTCCAAATCTACTTCGACTTTGCGGGTTACAGCGACATGGCCATTGGCTTGGGCCGTATGATGGGCTTTAAGTTTCCGGAGAACTTCGATAATCCTTATGTTTCCACAACCATCTCTGAGTTTTGGCGCCGTTGGCATCAGACTTTCAGTGTGTTCATTAAGAACTACCTCTATTTCCCTTTGGGCGGTAGCCGCGTAAAGACCGAAGCAAGAAAGTATTTCAACTTGTGGTTCTGCTTCCTCATCAGCGGCTTATGGCATGGTGCTGCTTGGAACTTCGTGGTCTATGGCGCCTTGCAGGGTATTTTCATCTGTGCCGACAAACTCTTTTTGAAAAGATTCAATGAGAGACTGGGACGCATCCCATCGGTATTCTTCACTTTCCTTATCATTGTTTTGACTCGCTGCTTCTTCCGTATCGAGCGCATCGACTTGTCGTGGATGTTTATCAAACGCTTGTTCGCCTTTGACTTTACCCCATTCCATTTCAGCGATAACCCTCATCTCTATGTAACCATGCTTGTGGCCGCTTTCTTCTCCTTCTTCACATTGTCGAAGTTCGGACTGAAAGTGCAGGATAAGGTTTACTTTACGGATTATAACCGTCGTCAACATATCATCGCTTTTGTAGTAAGCATCATTGCTTTCGTCTTCTGCCTTGGTGCTTTGAATGCAAGTGGTTTTAGCCCGTTCATTTATTTCCGATTCTGACGTATGAGGCGAAAGCTCAAATATGACCAAGTTTTGTTCATCCTATTGATGGTACTAGGATTTTTACCCATGCTGCAGGGTTGGCTTCAAATAATTCCATTTAATCCGCTTAAGGGAGTTGTTGAAGAGGTGGAGAAACCTGGCATCAAACTGGATTCATATGTGTCGGGTGATTATGCCAAACAAGCCGAGGCTTATGCCAGTCAACATGTCGGTTTTCGAGAGCCTTTCATTCGTTTCTATAATCAATATCTTTGGAGTTTCTATCATAAGACATACGCAAACGATGTGGTAGCAGGGAAAAAGGGGTGGCTGTATTACCCACAAAGCGTAAGTGATTATTATGGACAAGAGTTGCTGCGATGGCACCCTTCTGTCGAAGCGGCGCGCGAAAAATTTGACCGAGAAGTCAAGTATTTGAATTGGATACGTAGCATTTTACATGAAAATGGTGTTGAGTTTTTGGTTTTCATGGCACCTGAAAAGAGTTTTCTGTATCCGGAATATCTTCCCGATGATGAAATTGACACAACTACTTTAAGTTTTAACGCCTGTGATTATTTTGCACAACGCCTTGAAGAAACAGGTTTTCCTTATATCGAGATGACTCGTTGGTTCCAGAAAATGAAAGATACGGTTGACTATCCGTTGATTCCACAGGCGGGAGCGCATTGGATTTTCCCTTCCGTTTATGCAGCCGATTCTCTTTCACGACTTATGGAGGAGCTGAAAGGTTTCTCGTTGCCAAAAATCAGAATCGGAGAAGCCTACCCTGTATCTAATAAAGACCACGATTATGACAACGATCTTGAGCTTCATCTTAATTTGGCTTTCCCGCTGAGGCACCAATTTGGTTATTGCCCGAGGCACAGGGTTAGCGTCGAACAAGACTCAACAACAGTGAACCCCAAGGTTCTGTTTATCGGGAATTCCTATTTTTGGGCCATGAATTTGTTTGTTCCTCTAACACAAATGTTCGAAACAACAGAATACTGGTATTATTTTTCGACTGCCTATTATGGCGATAGCCTGACGGAAACGTCTAGTGTGAACCGAATGGACTTAGTAGAAAAACTGTTGGATTTTGATTATGTGGTATGGTTTACGACTGGCAATCAAATGAACAAAGGAACGTCAGGCTTTGCTGAAAAAGTCATAACCAATTTATGTTACAGCAAAAAGGAGATGGATCGACATAAAAACGTCGTAATTGATAGCCTGAGATATGACAGCCTTACGTTGTTGACTATGGACGAACCTCTTGCTGACAGCAATTACAGGCGGCTTTTGTGGAGCAAGGCAGAACAAGAGGTTTATAGCCATGCTGAGCGATACTTCCCTGACTTGGCATCCGATAGTCTTCCCCGAGCGAGGAATCCTCGAATAAAAGAAGTGTTGGCTATTAAAGAAATCAAGAAGGACTCTGTGTGGATGTGGAATTTGGCGAACTGCCAGACCATTATTCAGAATGCCTCACTGGAGCAGGTTTTGCTGATGGAAGCACACAATAGCATGGAGGGCAAGCCATTAATGCGCGATATGCCAGAGGTTGTGGCTAAACGCGATCGGGTGGAGAAACTTGTGCGAGAAGTGGAGGATGAGATACGCAATAAACCGGATCTCATGGAAAAAATACGAAAGAAAGCCGAAGAGAGAGGACAAACTGTCGAAAAACAAACGCTTTTAGAAGCCAAGTGGATTGTCAACGACAAAATAAAAAGAGGCGTAATTAAGTTATGAGTATTGGTATGATTATTGGAGTGAATAATAATATATGAAAAAAGTCTTTTATATAGTATTTTTGTTAGTCGTGACGCTTCTCATGAGTTCATGTGGCGATCCGATGAGTTCCAAGGACCCTGACGTGAACTTGCTTTATGGCAAGTGGCAGGAAGGCTCCGTTTATGAACGGTACGACGAAACGGGATTGGGCGCCACATGGGATGTGGACGACGATATTGGCGAGGAAGAAGCCCAACTTTTCAAATGGACGTTGGAAGGTAGTACGTTGATTCACGAACATATAGGAACTTTCGTGACCGTCCCCAAGGTGTATACCATCACGACGCTTACCCAGTCGGATCTTTCTTATAGCGACGACTATGGAAAAACTCATCATTATACGAAAGTGGAATAACCCATGAAAAAGGCATTAAAGATAACAGGCATTACCTTGGCTTCCCTTGTCGGGTTGGTGTTGGTCGTTGCAGGTATTGCCATGGCCATGTTCACTTCTTCTGGTCGGTTGACCAAGATGGTCAAGAAATATGCTCCGCGTTACATCAATTGTGAAATGCAACTGGGTAAAGCAGACCTTACACTTTTCAAGACTTTTCCCAACGTGGGTGTCAATATCGAGAATGTTGCACTTCTCAACCCGATGGAAGGATCGCCTTCCGACACTTTAGCCAATATCGACAACCTAATTGTGGTTTTGGATGTCAAGAAACTATTGAGGGAAAAGGAAATCGTCATCAGGAAGTGCATCCTTGAAGACGCTTTAGTCAACCTTTATACGGATCATGAAGGTCATAGCAACCTTGATGTGTTTAACACAAAAGAAAAGAGTGATACAACCGCTACTTTTGACTATTTAGTGGACATTGAGGAGGTGAAACTGGTTAATACAGACTTGCTATATACAGATGCCCGTACACAAATGACTGGGAGTACCAGAGGCCTTGATCTAGACATGAAAGGCAAGATGCGAGGCAACGACATCGATGCTGATTTGGCCTTGTTGGCCGATAACGTTGGTTTGCGAATCAAAAACGTGGATTTGTCGCTTCAGCCGTTAGACCTTGACTTTGAAGGCAATATCTTTCAACTTGATCGGATTGACGGGAGGCTCCAACTAAAGACCCCCGATGTTTGCTTGAATATAGGAGAACCTTATCTTAAAAATGACACCTTGAATCTGACGCTGCCAGTCAATTTTGGCATAAAAGACCTGTCAGGCCATCTTGACCATGCTCAAATAGGTTTGAACGACTTCCTGTTCAATATCGATGGCGACATGGCTGTGGCTGATAATGGTGACATTAATTTGGATTTGGATGTGAATACTAACCCGTTAGTTGTGGAGGATGTGATTTCGTTTTTACCCCACGATTTGCAGCAGACTCTCAGCGATGTGGCATATTCCGGAAGGTTGACCATCTCTGATGCTACAGTTAAAGGTGTCATCAACGACAGCCTTGTCCCAGAGATTACGGCTAAGGTCATTAGCAACGATTTGCTTGTTGACGTGCACGACTTGCCCTATCCATTCCAGGTGCTGGATCTTGATGGTTTGCTTAGCCTCGATTTGACCAACAAAATGGGTAAGGTAGAGGTCAACAGCCTCGATGCAAGATTCAATCGTTGCGATTTAAAAGTCAAAGGTCTTGTCGACGACCTTATGGGCAATTTGGGCTTCAAGTTGAATGTTAAAGGCGATGTGCCTATGGCAGATCTGAAAGGTTTCTTGCCGAAAAACATGAAATTAGCCGGCCGTACAGACCTTAATCTGGATGCTAACTTTACCTTGAAGCAGCTGCTGAAGTCGCTCAAGGACTATGACTTCAATCGTTTGGTGGCAAAGGCCAACATGAGAATCAAAGATTTCGCTTTTGACATGGACACTATCCATGCCGTTTCTCCATTATTGAATGTGGGGCTTACCCTGCCTGCTGGGGCGAAGGAAAAAGGCCGCAAAGGCGTGTTTGTTTCACTTGCTACCAATGCATTGAACGCCAAGGTCGGGAAAGGTATTACTGCGGATTTGAGGAGCCCCGATATCAAACTATCTGCCGATAGTTTTAAGGGTGGAATAGAAAAGATGCTGATGGATGCCGCCATCAATTGCAGCAAATTGGACATTGTTTATGATACCATTGATGCCCACATCAACACGCCCGCCATCACTTTTGTGACCACGCCTGACAAAAACTCAAAGCGTCTGAACGCTCGTGTTACTCTCGATGGCAAAAGAATTGATGCAAAGATGGGCCGTGCTTATGCAGTGAATAGCAATACATTGAAAATCAATGCATCGGTAAACCAAAACAAGAACAAATCTGATTTCTTGAACCGATGGAATCCGACAGCTGATTTTATGCTCAATGATGCTACGGTGCAAATTGCAGGCTTAGGGGAGGATATCCGAATCAATAACATCGACTTCTTGTTCAACTCCAGTGAATTGGATTTCAAGAAAAGCACTTTCCGTATTGGCAAATCTGATATGAGCCTGCAAGGTAGTGTCATCGGCATCAAGGAATGGATCGAAGACCATAAGAATTTGATGAAAGGCGAGATGCAGCTTACTTCCAATTTTGTTGATATCAATGAAATCTTGGACTTGACTAGCGGCTTGGGTCGTTCTGGAGAAGAGAGTAAGGGTGAAAGCCAGGAAGGCGATCCTTTCATGGTTCCTGAAGGTATTGATTTCAGCTTTATTCTTAACACGAAAAAAGCTTTGTACGATAACTTCGACTTAAACAACCTTAGTGGCACCATGACGGTTAAAGATGGCACCCTGATTTTGCAGGAAATTGGCTTCACTAATAAAGCCGCCGAAATGCAGCTTACCGCCCTCTATCAATCGCCAAGGAAGAACAATCTTTTCCTTGCCATGGATTTCCACCTCCTAGATGTTCAAATCAATGATTTGTTGCACATGGTGCCATACATCGATACATTAGTACCTATGCTGAGAACCTTTGACGGACAAGGCGAGTTCCATATTGGTGCTGAAACCTATCTTAAGTCAAATTATCAGCCTAAGATTTCCACCTTGCGTGCTGCTGCCGACATCGAAGGCAAAAACCTGACAGTGAAAGATAAATTCACCTTTACGAAAATCACAGATATGTTGAATGTCAGCACAAATGGTGAATATCGTGTTGATAGCCTTGACGTGCAACTCACAGCCTTCAAAGACGAAATCGATTTGTGGCCTTCGCAGATTGCCATAGGGAAATACAAGGTCACCGTTGATGGCCGAATGCAACTCGACAAGACCGGCGAATACCATCTTTCGGTAACGAAGTCTCCGTTGCCGGTGCGTATGGGCTTGAAAATCTCAGGACCACTCAACAAGTTGGAGTACAAACTTGAAGAATGCAAGTACCCGAATCTCTATAAGCCGAACAAGCGCAATGACCGGGAACAGATGTGTTTTGAGTTGAAGAAAAAGATTGCCGACCGTTTGAAAGAGAATGTGAGATGATGAATTGAAAAAGTTGACATATATATGATACATGTTGACTTTTTTGCCGAAAAACTCTTCCTAATCGGAAAAAAAAGTCTACTTTTGTCCCCAGATACTAACCTAAATTTATAATCAAATGAAGAAAAATTTACTTATCATTGGCCTTCTGATGGCCATGTCGCTGACTGTTTCAGCACAGAACAATGGTTTTGCCTTTGGTTTTAAATTGGGCCCCAACTTTGGCTGGACTGGCTCGACTACGGGTGCTGCTGTTAGTGAAGGTGCACGCACTGGTTTCGATATGGGTGTTGTGGCAGAGTATTATTTTGCCGAAAACTATGCTATTGTCACCGGTGTCAATGTTGGCTTCCTCGGTGGTCACTATAGCTTCACCAATGGCAGAATGGATACCATTACAGGTCTTGAGACCTTCCCTGTTGACAGGTATTACAAGACGACGATTTACGAAATCCCGTTGATGCTTAAGATGGTGACCAACGAACTTGGCAATTTGCCTCTTCGCGTTTATGCAGAAGTTGGTGGAGGTATTGGCTTAGCTGCTAAGAAAGTCAAGGTTAAGGATGCTATTGATGGCGCTCCTCATGCTGACAATTGGGTTACTACCAATAAAGAATTCAGCAACCTTCGCGCTGCTTTGAAGATTGGCGCTGGCGCACAGTATGCTCTTGATGAATCAACCCGTCTCTTTGCTGGCGTCTATTTCTCACACGACTTCATCAATATGATCAATTACATCAAACCTGATTATTGTGGTAATTATATTGATGTTGAGGGTAATAAGATTGCAGCCCGCGATCTGAAGTTGAACGTCCTTCAAAATCGCATTGGTATTGAAGTGGGTGTTCTCTTCTGATCCGATTCGTTTATCTAAAACAAAAAAAGAGCGGCTCATGTCGAGCTGCTCTTTTTTTTATGGACATGTTTGAAGATCACAACAGTTTGTAACCAACCGTAACCATGAACATGTTTTGTTTCGTGTTGTCAATGTTGTTGGTGTTGATGTATTGGCCCCATTCAGTGTTGTTGATCACATCGGCACCAAAGACTTTGGTGATACCTTTATTGTAGTTGATGTCGAGTGTGAAGCGAAGGATGTCGACGCCAACGCCCATCTGAAGGCCCCATGCAATATCCTTGGTATCGAATTCGGCATTTTGAAGTTGTTCTGGGAAATCAGCTTCTCCGACTGAAGCCGACTTTTGCACCACGGTTTTCTCGGGGATGATGAAGT
The DNA here is from genome assembly GCA_017531225.1 of Bacteroidales bacterium. GTDB lineage: Bacteria > Bacteroidota > Bacteroidia > Bacteroidales > F082 > Limimorpha. Next base: position 576,137 of record JAFXLL010000010.1, read on the forward strand.
TGGCAGTGGGACCAATCTGGGCACGAAGGGCGATGTTGTCAGTAAGTTCTAGTTTGTAGCCAAACAACAAAGGAACTTGGATGTTCATGGCCTTTCTCGTCATGGTAAACTGTAAGCCATTAGGGATTTCGATGTTCTGGACAGAGGCATTGGAAGTGTCGATCGTCATGTCGAAGGCGTTGGAGGTTTTGAACCAAAGCACTTCAGGCTGTACATAGAAGTGGCCAATTTCCACACGGCCAAACACTCCAATGGTAAAGCTGTTCATGAAGCCAGTTTTGATATCTTCTTTCTGGTAGGAAAGCTTCGTGGTTTGGTAACCGACCTTAGGGCCGATGGAAAGATCAAAACCGCCACCGGCAAAAGCAGCGCTACCCATCATGAGTAATGCAGCGAGAAGAAGAGATGTTTTTTTCATTTGAATGATGTTTTAATGAATACTAAGTTATTTGACTACAAAATTAAGAATCATTTTTCAATCTATGTGTTTCTCGATAAAATAAATTACCTTTGTGGCTTAAAACAAATTTATAAACAGATGAAAATAGCAATAGCACAACTCAATTATTGTGTAGGCAATTTTGAGCAAAACACAAAAAAAATAATCGATGCTGCATCAGAAGCCAAGACTAAAGGTGCCGATCTTGTTGTTTTTTCGGAACTTTCGATTTGTGGGTATTTCCCATACGATTGTTTGGAGTTTTCCGACTTTATCTGCAATTGCCAAAAAGCCTTGGATAATATTGCAAAACACTGTCATGACATCGCTGTTATCGTAGGTGCCCCTATAGCGAATGGAGAAGAAGGCCAGAAGCCGCTTTTCAATGCAGCTGTATTTATGTATCAAGGGCACCGACATGTTTTTAAGAAAAAACAAATTGGCTCCAATCCTTTATTTGACGAGCGAAAGTATTTTGAACCATCTCATGATGAGGAGCAATTGTTGGATTTCGGGGGCCATCGAATTGCCATTGCCATTGGCGACGATCTGTCGAACAGGAGTTCGGACCCCATCTTCATGGAAAATCGCATTGACGACTTAAAGAGACTATCTCCAGATATGGTTATTGCCCTTGCGGCATCGGCTTTTGACTATACCATGTCGCGTTATCGTTGCGATACCTTACGTCAGACCGTGCTGAAACATGAATTGCCTCTCATTATGGTCAATCAAATAGGGGCACAAACGCATCTTATCTTTGACGGAGGTTCTATGGCTTTTGCCAACAACGGACACGTCGACACGGCCTTGCCTTTCTTTAAGGAGGCGGTTGTTGTCGTTGATACAGATAACATGTATTTTTATCGTACAGCTGAAGACAACATAGCCATACCCGAAAAGATGTCGCTGATACACGATGCCTTGGTATTAGGTGTTCGTGACTATTTCCACAAGATGGGCTTCAAGAATGCCATCGTAGGCCTTTCTGGTGGTTTGGATTCCGCTTTGGTGACCTATTTTGCTGCTAAAGCAATTGGTGCTGAGAATGTACGGGTAGTGTTGCTCCCTTCGCAGTTTTCTACTGATCATTCTGTGTCGGATGCCGAGGCGCTTGCCAAAAAGTTGCAAATCCATTATGATACCGTTGCAATAAAGCCAATTTATGATGTGTTTGAGAAGGAGCTTCAGCCTTTCTTTGAGGGTCGCCCCTTTGACGTGACGGAAGAAAACCTTCAGGCGCGAATTAGGGGAGTCATCCTTATGGCTTTCAGCAATAAGTTTGGTAATATTTTGTTGAATACCAGCAATAAATCTGAGGCTTCCGTAGGCTATGGAACCTTGTATGGTGATATGTGTGGTGGCCTATCGGTGATTGGTGACGTCTATAAGTCAGAAGCATATGAATTGGCGCGCTTTATTAATAAGGAGGAGGAAATCATCCCATGGCACACCATAGAGAAAGCCCCTTCTGCCGAGTTGCGCCCTGATCAGAAGGATAGTGACAGTCTGCCTGATTATGGTCTTCTTGACGCCATCCTTTTCCAGTATAATGAATGCTCAAAATCGGCTGCAGAGATTACAGCGATGGGTTTTGATAGTGCAGTTGTTGAGCGGACAATCAAGATGGTTAACCGCAACGAATTCAAGCGTCAACAGGTAGCTCCCATCTTGCGTGTTTCCCCACGTGCTTTTGGCGCTGAACGCCAAATCCCTATTGTCGCTAAATTCTAGGAGACGTTTTAATTGTGTAAACAAAAAAAGCCAGGCTTTTGCCTGGCTTTTTTATTATAGTTAATGATGGCTGATTAGTTCTGAGCTTCCTTGACGAGTTCAACCAACACGCGGCGGTCGAATTCGGTCGGGTCGAGTTCCTTAACACCACCCACGGGAGCGAGGATGATTTGGCTCTCCGGAATACCCATTTCCATGAGTTCCATCATGATCTTGCGGCAACGGTTCTCTGAAAGGGTTTGGTTGTAAGCCGGGGTAGCGGTAGCGCTGTCGGCAGAACCTCTCAGGCGAATCTTGAAGTTGTTATCCTTGGCCACTTGAGCAATTTCTCTCAGGTTAACGAGATCTCTTCTCGACATCAGCTGATAAGAATCGCGATTGAAGAAGATGGAGAAAGGATAGCTGATGATATCTTCGGTCTGAACATTGACGAACTTAACGATAGTGTCGCAGGGTTCCGGTTCTGGAGCGGGCATGTTGACAAATTCATCAAGTCTCTTCTTGAGGGCTTCCATTTCTTCACAGCAGTTGTAAGGCAGGTCATACTGTCTGCTGAAGTAATAGGTAAGACCGAGTTGTGCCTGGTAAAGGTTGTCAAATCTCTTAGGTCTCACGCCGCCTTCTTCGAATTCATAGGTCCAGGAGTCGATGGTCCATCTTTGGAAGGTCCAGTTGAGGTCGAGGTTGAGGTCGAGATGTTCACCCAATCTGAAGCAGTTGTTCAAACCAGTGGTAACGGCCAACTCGAAATTAGCAGCTACTTGAGATTTGTCTTTTGACAGGTTGTTGATGATCGACTTCAGAGCAAGGATGTCTTCAGAAGTGAAACCAGTGCCAGCACCAACGTACAAGACGGGAGTCCAAACTCTCTTGGGATTGTAGTAACCTTGGAAGAAGTCAATGGGACTCACCATGAAGTCAGCCATCAAGTTGTGGTAACGCATGGAAGTGGCATAAATCTCATTATTGCCAATGCCTTCAACAGGTTGCGGGTTGTCACCATAAAGGAATTGGAGGCTTTCCAAACCGATATGTCTGCCGCGGATGTAGCTGTTAATCTTGTTGTTGCTGTATCTCAGTCTGACAGCAGTTTTGTGATTGATCCACTTACCGACATTGGCCGAGAAACCGAAAGTAGGTTTTCCCCATTCCACTGCAGTGTAACTATTGGCATAGTTCAAATTCTCAGGAGTTCTCATACTGCCTTGCCACCAGTTAGCAGAGGCGTTAGCTCCGATGAACCAGTTCTGACCGAACTTGGTGGTCAAGTAACGAACGGAATCAACTTGTCCGGCAGCCATCACGGAAGAGGACAATGTTAAAAAAGCAACGATTGCGATAAATACTTTTTTCATTTTTAATTTTATTACTGTTTGTTGTTTTTAATCCTAGAGATTTGAGCGGCAAAAGTAGGCATTTTTTCCCAAATACAACAAATAAATCGAAAAATTAATGTATTTTTTTGAAAAACAGGCAAAACTATGGCTTGGATGAGAGCCTTTCCAATGTATTAATGACTAGTTTTTTAACATAAGGATGATAATCGGATGCAAATTTTTCTGTCACCCGGTTGGCGATGGCGACACAGATGGTCAAGCAATTATGGCCCATCATTTTGCCAAGGCCATAGAGAGCAGAAGACTCCATCTCGAAATTGCACACACGCCAACCCTGATAGTTGAAGGATTCGATTTTGCGGTTGTGCTCTGGGTAAGCAAGGTCCATTCGAAGAGTGCGGCCTTGGGGACCATAAAAACCCGGAGCCGTTGCTGTCAGGCCTTGATAGTAGCCTTGCGCCAAACGATCAAACAAATCCTTGGAACATTCCACTACATAGGGCAGAGGAAGGTCTTTCGGGTAATCCATTTGTTTGATAAAGGCATCTCGCATGGCGATGTCGTTCACTTCCTTGTTTTTTGCATAGAAGTAAAGCAAGCCGTCCAAGCCGATGGCATAACGAGTGGCCACATAACTGTCTTCAACCTCAATTTCAGGTTGAAGGGCTCCGCATGTTCCAATGCGGATGAGATTAAGCGAACGATGTCCTTCCTTGGGTATTCTTGTCTTCAAATCGATATTGGCTAGGGCGTCGAGCTCGTTCATCACGATGTCCAAATTGTCGGTGCCCATGCCTGTCGACATAACTGTGATGCGTTTGCCGTTGTAATAACCCGTTCGGGTGACTAGTTCGCGGTTTTGTCGTTTCACCTCTATCTTGTCGAAAAAAGAAGCAATCAGTTCAACTCGTCCTGGGTCGCCCACCAAAAGGACATCATCTGCGAGTTGGTCTGGATGCAGGTTCAAATGATAGACCGCACCTTCACTATTAAGGACGAGCTGTGATTCTGGTATAGGTTGATTCATAACTTTTTCAGTTTGTGTGTGCAAAGATACGAAATAATTTGAAATGTCGTTTTTTTCATAGCGGTAAAGAAAATGGGCTATCTTTGCAAAAAATGTATGAGTATGAAAGATGTAGTCATTAAAAGCATATCAATTGGTGACGAGTTGCTTATAGGTCAGGTTATTAATACGAATGCGGCATGGCTTGGAGCTCAGTTGTCGGAAGCAGGATATCAGTTGGATTCCACTTTGACCATTGGTGATTCAGAAAAGGCCATTCTCGATGCCTTTAATGCTTGCATGGATTCTGATTTGGTTCTGGTCACTGGCGGATTGGGGCCTACTTCCGATGATATCACAAAACCTACGGTATGCAAGTTTTTTGGTACGGAACTTGAATTCTTTCAAGCCGCTTATGATAATGTGGTTTCATTATTCAAACGTCGCGGCTTTCAGATGAGTGAACGCAACCGCAGCCAAGCTATGTTGCCGAAATCTTGTGAATACATTCCGAACACCTATGGCACCGCTCCTTGTATGTGGCTGGAGAAAAAAGGCGTGGTGTTTGCTTTCATGCCAGGTGTACCGTTTGAGATGAAAGGAATCTTTACCGACGAACTGCTGCCGCGAATCAAGCAACGTTTTCAATCGAAGCCATACGAAAAGCGTGTCATTATGACTACAGGTATCGGAGAATCGTTTTTGGCCGACCGTATCAAGAACTGGGAAGAAAATTTGCCCGAGTTCCTTTCCTTGGCCTATTTGCCCCAATATGGAATGGTACGACTGAGGCTGAGTGGCAGGCATGATGATGGAGTGTTCCTTCATAAGACCCTGGATAGGGAAATCGCTAAGCTTACTGACCTTATTCCCGAGTATATCTTTGCCATGCAAGATCAGCCCATAGAACGAACGGTTTTCGACCTATTAATTAATAAAAGGAAGACTTTCGCTTCGGCGGAGAGCTGCACTGGCGGCAATATTGCCCATGTTATTACCTTGATTCCCGGCAGTTCCGATGTGTTTAAAGGAACAGCGGTTACCTATGCAACACCGATGAAATCCAAGGTGTTGGGAGTTCCAGCTGCGATGATTGAGGAACATGGGGTGGTGAGTCAGGAAGTGGTAGAACGCATGGCAGAGGGAGTTCGTGGCTTGATGGAGGCTGATTTTGGTGTTGCCACTACAGGTGTCGCTGGCCCGAGTGGAGGTACAGAGGAGACGCCGGTAGGCACAGTATGGATTGGCGTGGCATCGCCTTCGGGCGTGGTTTCGAAACGCTTCAATTTCGGCAAGGACCGTGAAAATGTCATTAATCGCGCTACCATTGCGGCTTATGAAATGCTAAGACAACAATTAATGTGAATATGAGAATAACAATTCAGGCCTTTGTTTTAACTTACCTCTTCATTGCGTTGGCTTCTTGCCAGCCACAAGAGGCCGCTTATAAATCAAAATTGAATATCGATGCCAAACCCTTTGATTTGGAATTCAATAGATATGAAGATGTGCTATTTAATCTTGACACCGCCGACTTCCAAAACGAACTTAAGAGAATACAAGACCATTATGGGGTGTTCCTCGGTGGCGACCTCAGCAATCCCGATGCCATACAATATCTCAAAGACTTTGCCACTGATCCGTTTAGCACTAACCTTTATCAAAAGGTGAAAGAAGCTTTCCCCAGTTTGAAAGAAGTGGAACCGATGGTGGAAGACGTGTTTGCTCATTTTCACTATTATTATCCCGATATCGAAATCCCCAAGAAAGCCTTTACATGTATTACTGGCATTCGTCCTGATGAACCTCCTGTTCAGATTATCGACAATCAGTTGGTGATTTCATTGGATTGGTACCTTGATGGTGATGAAGTATACGACCAGATAGGGATGCCGAAATATATGCAGGTGAGGACAGATAAAGTCACTTTGGCCAAGAATGTAGCTGAACAGTTATATATGCAGTATTTATACGAGTGGCGTAAGCAGGGCCAAGTAGTTGGCGAAATGGTGTTTTACGGTCGACGTAACTTCTTTGTCGAGGCGATGTGCCCCGCCATGCCCGACAGCATTTTGCTTGGCTATTCTGACAAACAATGGCGTTGGGCTAAGGAGAACGAAGGGCAAGTTTGGGCCGATATCGTTGGCAACCGCCGTCTTTACGATGCTGGTCTAGATAGCTACATGATGTTTTTTGGCGACGGTCCTTTCACACAGGCCTATAGCAATGATGCTCCATCGCGTTTAGGCGAGTTTTTCGGACTAAACATCATGCGTTCATATGCCTCCAATCACGACTTTGACCTTCAAACGCTGATGAAACGGAAAGATTTGCAGGATATATTCCAGGATTCTGGTTATAAGCCAAAGAAGTAACAATCAATAATATATCCGACAACAAACGACAACAAACGATTGCAGTCGACTACAAACGTTTGTTCAGCGGCTTTTTCTTGACAAGGTGTGCATCTTTGCAGCATGAAACTTTAAAAAGAAGAATTATGCTAGTAAAGACATTTGGATGTGCCCTTTTCGGCATAGAAGCGATTCAGGTCACCATTGAAGTAAACATTGACAGAGGCATTAATTTCTATTTGGTAGGACTGCCCGACAATGCGGTCAAGGAGAGCCAACAGCGTATTCAAGCTGCAATTATTAATTTAGGGTATTACTATCCTCACAAGAAAATTGTCATTAACATGGCGCCTGCTGACATTCGCAAGGAAGGTTCGGCATATGACCTGCCAATTGCCATGGGTATTTTGGCGGCTTCAGAACAGGTTAATGCGGATTTGTTGGAGCAATTTATCATCATGGGTGAGTTGTCGTTGGACGGAACGCTTAAACCTATCAAAGGCACCTTGCCAATTGCCATCAAGGCAAAACAGGATGGTTTTAAGGGGCTTATTATTCCTAAGGCAAACGCGCGCGAAGCTGCAGTGGTGGAAGGTTTGGAGGTGTATGGCGTAGATAACATCCATGATGTCATTTCCATTTTAAATGGCGAAAAAGAAATTAAGCCTATAAGTATTGATGCCATTGACTCGTGGCGAGATGTCGAATCTGAGCTCGACTTCAGCGACGTCAAGGGGCAAGAGAACATCAAACGCGCATTGGAAATTGCTGCTGCAGGTGGCCACAATGTCATTCTCATTGGCCCGCCCGGCAGTGGCAAGACCATGTTGGCCAAACGGATGCCGACCATCTTGCCACCGTTGACCATGGCTGAAGCCTTGGAGACCACTAAGATCCATTCTGTGGCGGGTTTGGTAGGGCGTAATGCCTCGCTGGTAAGGACACGCCCTTTCCGCAGTCCGCACCACACCATCAGCGATGCGGGTTTAGTTGGCGGTGGCACCTATCCGCAGCCTGGTGAGATCTCGCTTGCTCACAATGGTGTGCTCTTTCTTGACGAACTACCCGAGTTCAAACGCACGGTCTTAGAGGTGATGCGACAGCCAATGGAAGACAGAGTCGTGACTATCTCTCGCGCTAAGATGACGGTCGACTTCCCCGCCAACTTTATGATGGTTGCGGCGATGAATCCGTGTCCTTGCGGCTATTATAACCATCCCGACAAGGAGTGCACTTGCAAGCCAGGTGTGGTTCAGCAGTATCTCAACCGTATCAGTGGTCCGTTAATGGACCGAATAGATTTGCATGTTGAAGTTGTTCCTGTTGCCTATAAAGATTTGTCTTCAAAAAGTAATGGTGAGCCAAGTGCGAAGGTGCGCGAACGCGTCATCAAGGCGAGAAAGATCCAGGAAGAACGTTATGCAGCATATCCGACCATCCATGCCAACGCACAGATGACCTCGCAACTTATCCAGAAGTATTGTGACCTGGATGATGACTGCCGTAAGATGCTCAAAAATGCCATGAACCGTCTTGGACTTTCTGCACGTGCATACGACAGAATTCTTAAAGTCTCCCGCACCATTGCTGACCTTGATGGTAGTGAGAACATCCAGACGGGACACTTGGCAGAGGCTATTAACTATCGAAGTCTGGATCGTGATAACTGGGGGAGTTGAAATGAAAAAATTGTGATTGTGTAGAATAATCATTATTTTTGTCCCGCAATACACTGACGTTTAACCGCATAACACCTATCGCCATGAAGAAGCTCCTTGTTCTCGCTGTTCTGCTGACGGCCTTAACGACGGCTTTTGCCCAACCTGCCCATCACATCACATTCAATGGAACAGACCAATTCATGGTCATACCGCATAACGAAGACTTCAATATTGCTGCCGACCAAAGCTTCACGGTCACGGGATGGGTGCGCAACGAGACTTATACCAGCTATCCACGCTATGTGTGCAAGCGCGATATGTCGGTGCAAAGTGCGGGTAGCGAACGTACGGGATATGAGTTCTTTGGCACGGGCAGTGTGGGCCAGTCGCTGGGACTTAATACGCCCACTTCGACCTCGGGTCATGCCTTGTCGATCTATACGGGTGTCACGGTGCCGATAGGGGAGTGGATGCACTTTGCACTTGTGGTGGATCGTCAGAATAACGAGATTCGTATTTACCATAACGGTCAGACCAACAGTAGTTGGGTGGCACCAGTGAATGACTGGGCCGTGACCAATACGCACGACTTGTTTATAGGGGCAGGTAACAGCGGTGGACAGCCAACTAATTTCTGCAACGGCTCGTTCGGCAATGTGAGATTCTACCATATGGCATTGGATGCCGATGAGATTAATGTTGACATGAGTGCAGATGATTTATATGATCTGCATCCTGGTATGGCGAATCATTTGAAAGCCGCCTACGATTTCTCAACAGTATGGATTGCCGACAACATGTTGGCCGACCTCTCAGGCCACGGTCACAACGCACAGATGGTCAATTTCAACTTTGGTGACGCTGAGATTCTAAATGTTACCTTGACCCAAGACACCCGTATGACGGGTCGTGGCAACACGAATGACGTACTGCTAAAAGCAGCGGTCAGTTTTGGCGGTGACAATGCCGTGGTCGGACTGCAATCCATGGTGTTGAACCTTGGAGGAACTACAGATCTGAGTGATATTAAAGAGGTTAAAGTGTATTCAACTGGTTCTGTCAACGCTTTTGACGAACGCCATCCTGATAATGCCACTTTGCTTGGTAGCATAGAACCTGCTGCAGGCGACTTGATTTGCAACTTACAAGGCAACCTCGTCTCGGGCACCAATTACCTGTGGGTCGTGGCGCATGTGGCTGGCCATGCTACTGAGGGCAACACAATCGATGCTTCACTGAAGTCGATTACGACATTGGAAGAGACTTATGAGTTGGCTAATCCTTCGCCCGATGGTAGCCGTGAAATCATTCTTGCACATACCTTGCTTTTGCAGCCTGGAGACTATAACTCAACCAATTACCGTATCCCTGCCGTCATCACAGCAAAGGACGGAAGCATCGTGGCGGTCACCGACAAGCGCAAATACAACGAAGGCGACCTGCCCGAGGACATCGACATCGTGTGCAACCGAAGCACCGATGGCGGTAACACCTGGAGCGAGCCTTACACCATTGCCTTAGGCACGGGCGTCAACCATGGCTTCGGTGATTGCGCCTTGGCATGGAGCAACGACGACAACGGCCTCATCGCAGGCTTCGTGGGCGGCCCCGGCTTGTGGTATTCCACCCCGTCAAATCCAATCCGCACCTATATCTGTAAGAGTTATGACAACGGTCAGACCTGGACCGAACCTGAAGACATCACCAACTTCATCTTTGGAGACAACTGCATCGTGCCTGAGCAGCGCACATGGCGCGCCTCGTTCTTCGGTTCAGGCAATGGCTTACGCACCTCTACGGGCCGCATTATGTTCGTGGCTGCTATCCGTGAGACTACGGCGCAAGTGCTTTACAACCATGCCGTCTATTCCGACGACAACGGTCAGACATGGCATGTGTCAGGTCGTGCATCTTCATCGGGCGACGAGGCCAAGGTCACCGAGTTGGTTGATGGCCGTATCCTGATGAGCATCCGACATGGTGGCAACCGCTGGTACAACATCTCTGAGGACGGCGGCGAGACTTGGCAGCCCACCACCTCCACTTGGTACGACATCACCGCGCCAGCTTGCAATGGCGACATGATCCGTTATACTTCTGTGAACCAAGGTCACGACAAGAACCGCCTGCTGCATTCAGTGCCTTACGGTAACTCACGTACCGATGTAACGGTCTATGTGAGTTACGATGAGGGTGAAACTTGGCCGGTGAAGAAATGCATTGTGCCCTACAGTTCTGCCTATTCCTCGCTCTGCGTCTTGCCCGATGGTACCATTGGACTCTATGTCGAAGAAGCCTACGCTGGTGCTTCTGGCTATTCGACGGTGTTCTACAACTTCAGCCTCGAATGGCTCACTGATGGTAACGACACTTTTGACCCGACGGGAGTGTCTGAAAACCAAATACAAACGGAGTCGTTGAATGTTTATCCTGTGCCCGCCTCCTTCTTTGTCACGATTGAAGCGGAAGGGATGAAGACCATCAATGTTTACAATGCTTTGGGACAGCTTGTCAAGTCGGTTTCTGCTGATGGGACTTCGGAAGTCTGCTTGGATGTTTCAGAGTGGGCTGCTGGTGTGTATTTGGTTGAGGTTATGGATACTAACGGCATGAAAAAAAGCGGCAGGTTGGTCAAATGACGAATTGAATTGCAGTTTCAAAGTTTTTCCGTACCTTTGCAGCCCGAATCAGGAACCTAATTTTTATTTGAAATAATTGAAAATCAAATAAATAATGAGTTTAAACATTTCAAAATTGAGAAACATCGGTATTGCTGCGCATATCGATGCTGGTAAGACTACGGTTTCGGAACGCATCCTGTTCTTCACGGGCGTCAACCGTAAAGTGGGTGAAACGCATGATGGACAAGCCACCATGGACTTTATGAAACAAGAGCAGGAGCGCGGCATCACCATCGCTTCGGCAGCCATCACTGCCCATTGGAACGGCTATCAGATCAACCTTATCGATACTCCCGGCCACGTCGACTTCACTGTCGAGGTGGAACGCTCGCTGCGCGTCATCGACGGCATGGTGGCGGTGTTTTGCGCCGTGGGTGGCGTGGAGCCGCAGTCGGAGACGGTGTGGAACCAAGCCGACAAATACCGCGTGCCCCGCATTGCCTTCGTCAACAAGATGGACCGCA